>NZ_CATYWO010000001.1:0-1411995 GCF_958405655.1 Ralstonia condita
TTCCCGTGTGAAAGTAGGTCATCGCCAGGCTCTCCCTCTAAACACCCCAGCTACTCAAATAGCTGGGGTGTTTGCTTTTTACGGGTCGGTTTTGTTATTACTTCGTCGTTGGTAACAGCAAAACGCCCCCAAGAAAAAGCCACCGAAAACGGTGGCTTTTTCATTTCCAGCATGCAGGAGCGTCAGGCTCGTGCCAGGAACTTCTCAACGAGGCGTACCCAGTACGTTGCACCCAGGGGCAGCAATTCATCGTTAAAGTCATAGCTCGGGTTGTGCAGCATGCACGGGCCGATGCCATGACCTTGCTCGCGGTGGTCACCGTCACCGTTACCGATGAACGCAAAGCAGCCGGGTTTCTCAAGCAACATGAACGAGAAATCCTCCGCTCCCATGGTCGGGTCAATGTCGGCATCTACGTTCTCGGCACCGACGAGTTCGCGCATGACTTCGGCGGCGAAGAGGGTCTCTGCCTCAGTGTTCACCGTCGGCGGGTAGTTGCGGTGGAAGACAAAGTCGACCGTGCACGCATACGCAGAGGCAATGCCCTTCGACACCTCTTCCATGCGCCGTTCGATCAAATCAAGGACTTCCGTTGAGAACGTGCGTACCGTGCCGCCGATCCACGCTTCGTTCGGGATGATGTTCGTCGCGTCTCCTGCGTGGAACTGCGTGACGGACAGCACTGCCGTGTCGATCGGGCGCTTGTTGCGCGTAATGATGCCCTGCAACGCAGATATCACCTGAGCGCCGACAAATACGGGATCGTGACCGTTATGGGGCAGCGCCGCGTGCGCGCCCTTTCCCTTGATGATGATGCGGAACTCGTTGCTTGAAGCCATCAGCGCGCCGACGCGCGTACCGAACGCACCGACCGGAACACCGGGCCAGTTGTGCATGCCGAATACCGCGTCACACGGAAAGCGCTCGAACAGGCCATCCTTGATCATTTCGCGCGCACCGCCGCCGCCTTCTTCGGCCGGCTGAAAAATCAGGTGGACCGTCCCGCTGAAGTTGCGGTGTTTGGCGAGGTAATGCGCCGCGCCAAGCAGCATCGCCGTGTGCCCGTCGTGACCGCACGCGTGCATCTTGCCTGCATGCCTGGATCGATGCTCGAACGCATTTGCCTCGGCGAGCGGCAACGCATCCATATCGGCGCGCAGACCAATTCGCTTGCCCTCGCCATTGCGGATGACGCCCACCAGGCCGGTCTTGCCTAGGCCGCGATGCACTTCAATGCCCCATTCCGTGAGCTTGGTGGCCACCAAGTCGGAAGTGCGCTGTTCTTCGAAGCAGAGTTCTGGGTGTGCGTGGATATCGCGACGCAGCGCCTGAATTTCAGGTTGCGCCGCTTGGATTTCTGGAATCAGCTTCATGGATGCGTTCGGGTTCTGACGGAAAGGTCGCAATCGTGTTCGATGATACGCCGATGGCCGATTTTCAGCCGGTAGGGTGCCTGCCGCCACTCACGCGTTCCTTGCATGGACTGCTTCCTGCTTTTCTCCCCCGCCCGCAACGTTGGAGCGCTGTTTTTCAGCGGCTGCCGAGCAGGGATGCACCAATTTGTGGCGCTGCACATTGCGGCCCACCTGTACGCATCGTTATAGTCGGCGCGAGCGCACGCCAGAAGCGCCGCCGCGTCATCAGGGAAATCGATTCGTCGATGCCTTAATCCGGGGAGAAAAGCCGTGAACATGATTCGGACTTTGCGGCGTGTCGCCGCTGCGATGTGCGTGGCAGGATGCGTGATGGCGGGCAGCAGCGCCCCAGCCCTCGCGGCCGATCTGAAGATCGGCATGAGCTCGCCGCCCACTTCGATGGACCCGCACTTCTACAACCTGTTCTCGAACATCAACGTCTCGGAGCACATGTTCGAGTGCCTCGTGAAGATGGACGCCGACAGCCACATCATTCCGGGCCTCGCCCAGTCGTGGAGGATGGTCAACAACCTTACGTGGGAATTCAAGCTGCGCCCCGGTGTGAAGTTCCACGATGGCAGCGAGCTGACAACCGAAGACGTGGCGTGGTCGCTCGATCGTCCGGCCACCATCGTCAACAGTCCGGGCAAGTTCGACACCTACACCAAGGCGATCATCAACAAGAAGATCATCGACAAGTACACCATCCAGCTGACCACGGCCCAGCCATACCCGTTGATGCTGTCTGATCTCACGTCCGTGTTCATCGTGCAGAAGAAAGCAACGCAGGGTCTGTCGAGCGACGATTTTGCACAAGGCAAGGGCATGGTCGGCACGGGGCCGTTCAAGTTTGTCAGCTATGCACGTGACGACCGGGTGGAGTTGATCCGGAATGATCATTACTGGGGCCCGAAACCCGCATGGGAGCATGTGACACTGCGTTTCATTCCGAACGGCGCGACGCGCATCGCGGCACTGCTCTCGGGCGACGTGCAGGCGATCGAGAATGTGCCGACGCCGGATTTGGCGCGTGTGCGGGGCGATGCGTCACTCAACTTCTTCTCGAAAACTTCGCACCGTGTCATCTATCTCTATACGGATGACAAGCGCGATCTCTCCCCCTACGTCACGGGCAAGGACGGCAAACCGCTGGCGAAAAATCCGCTGAAAGACCCGCGCGTGCGACGGGCCATGAGCATGGCCATCAACCGCCAGGGCATCAAGGACCGCATCATGGAAGGCCTGTCGGAGCCGACCAACAATCTGGTGCCACCGCAGCTCTTCGGCTATAACCCTGGCCTCAAGACGCTCAAGTACGACCCCGAGACCGCCAGGAAACTGCTGGCCGAGGCGGGCTACCCCGATGGCTTCGGCATCACGCTGCACACGCCGAACAATCGCTACGTGAACGACGAGAAGATTGCCCAAACCATCGCGCAGAATCTCACGCGCATCGGTATCGTGACGCGTGTGGAAGGCATGCCGATGGCGACCTATGCAGCCAAGAGCATCCGCCACGAGTATTCGTTCGGATTGGTCGGTTGGGGCGCGCAAACCGGCGAAGTCAGCTCACCGCTGCGTGCGCTGGTGGCGTGCGACGATGCCAAGACGGGGTTCGGTACCGTCAACTGGGGCCAGTATTGCAACCCCAAGATGGATGCCGTGCTCACCAAGGCGCTATACACCGTGGACGACCAGGAGCGTTCGAAGCTGCTGCAGGAGGCCACGGCCATCGTGGTGGAGGATGGCGGTATCATCCCGGTCCATTTCCAAGTCACGACCTGGGCGGCGCGCAAGGGCATCACCTACACGCCGCGCACCGACGAACGCACCTACGCGCACGGCTTCAAACCGCAATAACGCACGCGCCTTTTTCCACTCACTGAGAGCCTCCGATGCTGGTCTTCCTGATCCGACGGTTACTGGAATCCGTCGCGGTGCTGCTGGTGATGTCGATCCTGGTATTCCTGGGCGTGTATGCCATTGGCAACCCGGTCGATATCCTCATCAACCCGCAGGCAGACCAGCAGGACATTGCGCGCACCATTGCGGCGCTGGGACTCGACAAACCGCTCTGGGAGCAGTACCTGTATTTTCTCAAGGGGGCGATGCACGGCAACCTGGGGGTGTCGTTCGCGCAGGGCACGCCCGCGCTCAAGCTCATCTTCGAGCGCATGCCCGCCACCTTCGAGCTGGCCATCTTCGCGATGTTGCTGGCCATCGCGCTCGGCATTCCGCTCGGTCTGTGGGCGGGGCTGCGGCCCAACGGCATCGCCAACCGCACCATCATGACCGTCTCGATCCTGGGGTTCTCGCTGCCCACGTTCTGGGTTGGCCTGATGCTGATCATGGTGTTCGCGGTGCAGCTCGGCTGGCTGCCGTCCAATGGGCGCGGCGAGACGCGGTTGCTGCTCGGTGTTCCCGTCAGCTTCCTCACCCTGGATGGCATCCGCCACCTGATCCTGCCGGGTGTGACGCTCTCGCTCCTGAACATCGCCATGGTGATCCGGCTCACGCGTGCCGGTACGCAAGAAGCCATGCTGCAGGACTACGTAAAATTCGCGCGCGCCAAAGGCTTGTCGAATACCCGCATCGTCGGCGTTCATGTGCTCAAGAACATCCTGATCCCGATCGTGACGGTGGTCGGCCTGCAATTCGGCTCCGTCATCGCTTTCTCGATCGTGACGGAATCCATCTACGCGTGGCCGGGCATGGGCAAGCTCATCATCGATTCAATCCAGTTGCTTGACCGCCCCGTGATCGTGGCGTACCTGCTGGTGATCGTGACGCTGTTCATCCTCATCAATCTCGTGGTCGATCTGATCTACGGGGTACTTGACCCGCGCGTGCGCCTGTCCGACGGCCGAGGCTGACATGACGACTTCCGCTACCCCCGTCGCCAAGCCGGCGAACGAAGAGACACCGCTGCGCCGGTTCGCGCGCCAGTTCTGCGCCAGCCGCGTCGCCGTCGTCGGCCTGATCGTGCTGGCCATCATCGTCGTCGTGGCGGTTGCCGCGCCTTGGATTGCACCGCAGAACCCGTACGATCTCGCCAAGCTCGACGTGCTCGATTCGCGCCTCGCCCCCGGCGAGCAATCTTCCGATGGCATGACCTTCCTGCTTGGCTCGGACGATCAGGGCCGCGACATCCTCTCGGCCATCCTGTATGGCTTGCGCATCAGCGTAGGCGTGGGTGTGCTGAGCACGGTGTTCGCACTCGTACTGGGCACCGTGCTCGGGCTGATCGCAGGCTTTGCAGGCGGCCGCATCGAATCGCTCATCATGCGCATTGCCGACCTGCAGCTTTCGTTTCCGCCGATCCTGCTGGCGCTGATCCTGCTCGCCCTGCTCAAGCCGGGCATCACCAACATCGTGATTGCGCTGGTGGCCGTGCAGTGGGCGTATTACGCGCGCACCACGCGCAGCGCGGCACTGGTCGAGCGCCGGCGCGAATACATCGAAGCCGCGCAGGTGCTGGGTCTGCCGCCGTCGCGCATCATGTTTCGCCATCTGCTGCCGAACTGCCTGCCGCCGCTGATCGTGATTGCCGCGCTGCAAGTGGCATCGGCCATCACGCTGGAGGCGACGCTCTCGTTCCTGGGGCTTGGCGTGCCGATTACCGAGCCATCGCTCGGCCTGCTCATTGCCAACGGCTTCCAGTACATGTTGTCGGGCAAATACTGGATCAGCTTCTTCCCGGGGCTGGCGCTGCTTCTGACGATCGTGTCGATGAATCTCGTCTCGGACCAGCTGCGCGACGTGCTCAACCCCCGCCTGCAGACGCTATGACGGTAACCTACAGCACACCGACGCTGGTCGTCGAAGGCCTGAAGACGGAATTCGTCACGCGCGGGGGCATCGCGCGCGCGGTGGACGACGTCTCCTTCACGGTCGGGCGCGGCGAGATCATGGGCCTTGTTGGCGAGTCCGGTTCGGGCAAGTCGATGACGGGCTACTCCGTCATGGGCCTGATCGACCCGCCGGGCTGCGTGGTCGGCGGGCGTATCGAGCTGACCGGCCGTGATGGCGTCACGCACGATCTGCGCACGCTCCCCGCCAGGCAGATGCGCGACATGCGCGGCAACCGCATTGCCATGATCTTCCAAGACCCGATGATGACGCTCAATCCCGTCTTGCGCGTCGACACGCAGATGATCGAAGCGGTGCTTGCGCACCAGCGGGTGGGCAAGCAGCGGGCCCGAGAGATGGCGCGCGAGGCGCTGGCGCGGGTCGGCATCCCATCGCCGGACGAGCGTCTGACAGCCTATCCGCACCAGTTCTCGGGCGGTATGCGGCAGCGCGTGGCGATTGCCATTGCCCTGCTCAACAAGCCGGACCTGATCATCGCCGACGAGCCGACCACCGCGCTGGACGTGACCATCCAGGGGCAGATCCTGTCGGAAGTGCAGACCTTGTGCCGGGAGAGCGGCACCGCGCTGATCTGGATCACGCACGATCTCTCCGTGGTAGCTGGACTGGCCGACAGCGTGTGCGTGATGTACGCCGGCCGCATCGTCGAGCAGGGCAGCGTGCAGCAAGTGCTGGAGGTGCCGCGCCACCCCTACACGTTCGGCCTCATCGCTTCGGCGCCATCGCGCAATCCGCGCGGGGCGCCACTGCGACAGATTCCGGGCATGACGCCATCGCTGCTGGCGTTGCCCAGCGGCTGCGCTTTCCGCGAGCGCTGCGCCTTTGCTACCGAGGTCTGCAAGCAGACGCCCATGCTCGACACACTCGACGACGGCCGCAGCCTGCGCTGTTTCCACCCCGTCACGATCCGCCCCGAGGAGGCCGCCGCATGAACGCGAAGCATCCGGCGCATGATGCCGTCGCGCTCCAGGGGGCGACCGAAACAGCTTCCGCCGAACCTCTCGTGCCGATCCTCTCGTTGCAGAGCATGTCCAAGCGCTTCGTGAAGGGGCTGGACATCGCGTCTCGCATCGCCAACTGGTTTGGCGCCGGCGTGCGGGAGGAGGTCGTCCATGCCGTCGATCTCGTCGATCTCGACATCGCCACCGGCGAGGTGGTGGGCCTGGTCGGCGAATCCGGCTGCGGCAAGTCGACGCTCGGTCGTCTTGCCGTGGGCCTGCACAAGCCGACTACCGGCACGCGCCTATGGAAGGGCGTCGATCTCGATCGCCTGCCGCCCGAGCGCCGTCGCGAAAAGCAGCTCGCCATCCAGATGATCTTTCAGGATCCGTATGCGTCGCTCAACCCCCGCATGCGCGTGCAGGACATTGTCGGCGAAGCGCCGGTCGTGCACGGCATGGTCGACGCGGCCGCGCAGCGCGACTATGTGGCCGACATGCTCACGCGCGTCGGTCTCGACCCCAGCCTCATGCGACGCTTCCCGCACCAGTTCTCGGGCGGGCAGCGGGCGCGCATCGGCATTGCCCGCGCGCTGGCGGTCAAGCCCGAGTTCCTCGTCTGCGATGAGTCGGTCGCGGCACTCGATGTGTCGATCCAGGCCCAGGTGCTGAACCTGTTCATCCGCCTGCGCGAGCAACTGAACCTGACCTACCTGTTCATCAGCCACGACCTTGGCGTGGTCAAACATGTGAGCGACCGGGTGGTCATCATGTACCTCGGCCGGGTGGTGGAGTCCGCGCCCACCGAGGCGATCTTCGCGTCGCCCAATCACCCCTATACGCAGGCGTTGCTGGCCGAGGCGCCGACACTGGAAGTTCGGAAGAAGACCTACGCGGCGATTTCGGGCGAGATTCCATCGCCGCTGCATCCGCCCGCGGGCTGCCATTTCCATCCGCGTTGTCCGCATGCGATGCCGCGCTGCAAGAGCGAACAGCCGGTGCTCAGGGCGATCGCGCCGCTACGGTTCTCAGCCTGCCACCTGAACGACCAGCCCTGACTGCCCATGCCTGCCGCCGCCCAACCGTCCGATGAGGTTCTGCAACTGATCCGCACGCTGGTGGGGTTCGACACCGTCAGCCGCAATTCCAATCTGGGCCTGATCGAATGGGTCCGTGACCGCCTGCAGGCGCAGGGCGCGGTGTGCCGGCTAACCTACGACGCCACGGGCGGCAAGGCCAACCTGTTTGCCACGCTGTCGCCGGGGCGCAAGCCGGGGCTCGTGCTCTCGGGGCATACCGATGTGGTGCCCGTGGACGGCCAGCCCTGGGACACCGACCCGTTTGACGCGCAACTTCGTGATGGACGCCTATACGGGCGCGGCACGGCCGACATGAAGAGCTTCATTGCCGTGGCGCTCGCGCACGTGCCCGAATTCATGGCTGCGGAAGGCGACGCGAGCTTTCACCTGAGCCTGTCCTACGACGAAGAGATCGGCTGCGTGGGCGTACGCAGCCTGCTGCGCGACCTCGAGGCCAACGGTATCCAGCCCGCCGGCTGCATCGTCGGGGAACCCACGTCTATGCGGGCCATCGTGGCCCACAAGGGCAAGCGCGAATACCGCTGCTGCGTACGCGGCAAGGAGGCGCATTCGGCCCGCACCCCGCAGGGTGTGAACGCCATCGAATTTGCCGCGCTGCTCATTGCCCATCTCCGCTCGCTGGGCGCGCGTCTGGCTGAAGAGGAAGCGCGCGATGCGGCGTTCGTGGTGCCGCACACTACGCTCAACACCGGCACGATCAAGGGTGGCATTGCCACCAACGTGGTGCCGCGTGATTGCGAATTTACGTTCGACTTCCGCTATCTGCCCGGCACCGATCCCGACTGGCTATTTGGCCAGGTGGAGCGCTACGCCCGCGATATGCTGCTGCCGCAGATGCGCCGCATTGCCGAGGACGCCGACATCAGCTTCGCCATCAAGGCCGACACGCCCGGACTCTCGATTGCTCCGAGCCACGCGCTGGTTGCGCTGGCGCAGGCCCTGGCCCAGGGCCGCGGCATGTTCGGCAAGGTGGATTACGGCACGGAAGCGGGGCTGTTTTCGCGTGCCGGCATTCCGACGGTGGTCTGCGGGCCCGGCAATATTGAACAGGCGCACAAGCCCAACGAGTACATCGAGCTGGCGCAGATCGCTCAGTGCGAGGCCTTCATGCGGCGGCTCGCACAGCGCCGGCCTCAGTGGCTGCCGGGGTGAGCGCACGGAGCCCCGTCTTCGGGTTCGGCGCGCGACGTGCAAGGCTTTCCGTGCCGCGCGCCGAGTTCAGCGTGCCGCGCACGAGGCCACGAGCGTGGCCGCGCGGCCCGGGATGGTCAGCGGATCACCTGGCCGTTTGAGTTGATGATCGTCATTTCGACGAACTTAGAGCCGACATGGTTGGTCGGCGAGAAGTTGACATTGAAGCCGCCTACGTCATAGTTGCCCATCGACTCCAGCGCGCTGACGAATCGCTCGCGCGTGAGGTCGCGGCCCGCGCGCTTGAGCCCTTCGACGAATACGCGGGCGGCCACGTAGCCCTCGATGCTGCCGTAGTCGAAGTCTGTGATGCCTTCCGATTTGAGCAGCTTCTGGTAGTCGCGCACGAGCGGCGACGCACCGCTATACGGATAGGGCATCACCTGCGAGATGATCACGCCGCCCCCGGCCTTGCCCAGCGCATTGGCCAGCGCCTTGGTACCCACGAACGAAACGTTATAAAACTGGCCCGCAAAGCCTTGTTCCTGTGCGCCCTTCACCAGCGCCGCGACGGTTTGGTACGCGCTGATGACCACCACCGCGTCCGGTTTCTGCGCCAGCACGGTAGCGATGGCGCCGTTCACGTCGGTGGTATTGCGCACCACGCTGGCCTGCGCAACGAGCGACACTCCCTGTCCGGCAGGCAGTTTCAGTGCGCGTTGCACGCCGTCGAGCCCTGCCTTGCCGTAAGCATCGTCGTTGTAGACCACGGCGATACGCTTGAGGCCCGTGGTGTGAATCTGCTGAACGATGGCTGCGGTCTCGTCGTTGTAGCTGGCGCGCACGTGGAAGACGTTGCGCGCAAACGGCACGCGCAGTGCCGTTGCTCCGGAGAACGGCGCAAAGAACGGGACGCCGGCCGGATTGGCGAGCTTGAGCGCGGCCAGGCTCGTCGGCGTGCCGACATAACCAAACAGCGCGAACACCTTGGTATCGTCGATCAGCGTCTTCGTGTTGCGTGCGGCCGCGTCGGGCTCGTAGAAATCGTCGAGCACCTTGAACTGGATCTTGCGGCCATTGACGCCACCCGCTGCATTGATGGCATTGAAGTACAGCTGCGCGCCGCGGTTGACCTGCTGGCCGAGCTGTGCAGCCGGGCCGCTCATCGCAGCGGACTGTCCGACGATGATGGTGTCGTTGGTGACGCCGGTTTCCGCATGTGCGCTGCCTGCCGTCATGCCGATGACGCCCGTCAGGAACGCCGCCAGCATTCCTTTGATTCTGCGTGCTTGCATTGCTCTCCCCCCGAAGAGATTGGTCTGCACGGCATCATAGCCAAACAGGCGGGGCAGGCAAACAGAATCGGCACATGGGCGGCGTTTTTGAACGTTTTGAGACAAGGAAGCCGCGAGTTCTGCGCGGCTCCCATGGCATGCGGACCTCGCGTCAGGCCACTTCAGCCACGCGGCGCTTCAGCACGGCCAGCAGCGCGGCCGTCACGACCGTGCCGGCGACCAGCGCTGCCACATAGCCGCCCAGATGCGTCACCGCGTTCGGAATCGGCAGCACGAACGCGCCGCCGTGCGGCACGCGCAGTTCGACCTCGAACAGCATCGACAGCGCGCCGGCACAGGCTGAACCGGCCACGAGCGCGGGAATGACGCGGAACGGGTCTCGGGCCGCATAGGGGATCGCTCCCTCGCTGATGAAGGCGAGCCCCAGCACCGCAGTGGCTCTTGCCGCCTGACGTTCGTCCGGGGTGAAGCGCGAGGGGAACAGCCAGGCCGCCAGCGCGATGCCCAGTGGTGGCGTCATCCCGGCGGCCATGGTGGCGGCCATCGGCGTGTAGACCTGTGCGCCGATCAGCCCGGTGCTGAAGGCATACGCCGCCTTGTTGATGGGGCCGCCCATGTCGAAGGCCATCATGCCGCCCAGGAGTGCGCCCAGCGGTACGGCGTTGGCGCCCTGCATGCCACGCAGCCACGTGGTCAGCGAAGCGAGAAGTGCGGCGACCGGCGCGCCGACCACGTACAGCATCACGAGGCCCGTGAGCAGGCAGCCCAGCACCGGCAGGATCAGCACGGGCTTCAGCCCTTCCAGATTGCGCGGCAGCTTCAGCCACCGGTTGAGCGCTTCGGTGCCATAGCCTGCAACGAACCCGGCGACGATGCCGCCGAGGAATCCCGCCCCGAGGCTGGCTGCCAGCATGCCACCGACCATGCCGGGCGCGATGCCGGGCCGGCTGGCGATGGAGTAAGCCGTATACCCGGCCAGCGCAGGCACCATGAGCGCAAAGGCTGCTTTGGCGCCGATCTGGAACAGCGCGCCGCCCAGCGTGTGGCTTGCGGCGGCATCCGTCACGTAGATCCCACCCAGGGCAAACGCCAGTGCAATCAAAATGCCGCCCGCCACCACGAAGGGCAGCATGAAGGAGACACCAGTCATCAGGTGCTTGTAGGGGCCGGTGCGCTGCTGCTCGGCTGCCGGCGCAGCGGCGCTGGCCGGCTGTCCGGCGCCGCGAGCCTCTGCCGTGGCCTCATCAAGCGCACGGCGGATCAGCGCCTGCCCATCATGGATGGCTAACTTGGTGCCCGAACGGAAGATGCGCTTGCCGGCAAAGCGTGACAGGTCGACCTGCGTGTCGGCGGCAATGAGCACGAGGTCTGCGCTGGCAATGGCATCAGCCGACAGCGTGTTCTGCGCGCCGACCGAACCCTGCGTCTCCACGTGGATCGTGTGGCCGAGCGCCGCTGCCGCCTGCGTGAGCGCCTCGGCCGCCATGAAGGTATGAGCGATACCCGTCGGGCACGAAGTAATGGCGACGATGCGGCGGGTCTGCGCACCAACCTGCGGTGCGGGCGGCGCGCTGTCCATCATGCGGGACAGGACGGTGCGCGCGTCATCGAGCACATCGTCAAGGCTGACCTCGAGCGTGCGCGGATTGGCTCGGCGCGCTGTCTCATCGGGTGCGAGACCCGCCCAGACGACGGCATCGGCCGTGGCCAGCGCCGCAGCATCGAATGCGGAAGCCGTACCCGGGCCGCGCACATCCACGTCGAGTTTGCAGCCGGATTCGCGCGCCGCGTGCCGCAGTGCCGCGCCGGCCAGCATGGCGCGGGTCGTGCGGCCGTCTGCGCCGAGAATTGCCAACAGGTTTGCCATGATCGGCTCCTTGAGTGCGTTGAGCGTGTGGCGATGGGAGGCGGGGTGTCAGGCCACGCGCTGCATGCGCACGGCAGTCGCGCGTTCGCGCACTTGGTCGGGCGGCGGCAGGTGCGGACCCAGCCGCAGCAATTTGCACGCGGCAAAGGCCACCGACAGGCGCACGGTCGCTTCGATGCCGGCGCGGGCGTGCCAGCCGGCCAGCACCCCGGCCACCATGGCGTCACCTGCGCCGACGGTGCTGACGGTGCGCACCGGCGGCAGACTCGCCTGCCAAGTGCCGTCTTCGGTGACGAACAGCGCGCCGTCCTCGCCGAGCGATACGATGACCTGCGCGACGCCACGCGCGTGGATGCCGCGTGCCACGTCTACTGCTTCAGCCAGCGTGGGCAGCGATGTACCTGCCCACAACTCCAGTTCGTGCCGGTTGGGCTTGATGGCCGTCGGCAGGGCGTCGCGCGGCGCGTTCAGCGCATGCGCAAGCGGCAGTCCGCTGGTATCGAGCAATGTGCGTACGCCGCGCCGCTTCAGCCGCGCGAGCAGTGACACGTAGGTATCTGCCGGCACGCCTCCCGGCAGGCTGCCGCATAGCGCAACGCCGGCAATGTCGGGCAGGGCGTCCAGGCGCTTGCACAGCACGTCCAGATCGGCCGCCGTTGCGTCGATGCCGGGCAGGTTGATGTCGGTGGTCTGTCCGTCGGCCTGGTCGCTGATCTTGATGTTGGTGCGATTGGTGCCGGGCACGCGGCAGAAGCCGTCGAGCACGCCCTTGCGCGCAAACAGCGCCTCGAACAGCTCGGCGTTGGCGTCGCCCAGGAGGCCCGTGGCGATTACCGGCACCTGCCAATCGGCCAGGCAGGCCGCCACGTTGACGCCCTTGCCGCCGGCCTGTTGCGTGACGCTGCGGCCGATGTTGACGCGCCCGCGTTCGAGGCGCTCCAGCCCGATGGTCATGTCGATGGCCGGATTGAGCGTGATGGTGACGATGCGCGCGTCGCTCATGCCGCCATCTCCTTGCCCGGTGCCAGGATCGTCAAGGTCGCTTCAAGGTCGCGCACGTCCTGGGCGCATGCGCAGGCCAACGCGCGTTCCGCGAGTTGTGACAGCGTGCCGGCATGTGCCTCGCGCAACCGCGCCTTGACCGGCGCGATATCGCGCGGGCTCATCGACAGTTCATGCACGCCCAGCCCCGTGAGCAGCAGCGCGCCGAACGGGTCTCCCGCCAAGCCGCCACATACGCCTACCCAGCGCCCATGGCGTGCGGCGCCTTGCACGGTCTGCTGGATCAGACGGAGCACCGTCGGGTGCAGGCTGTCGGCCTCGGCGGCGAGGTCGGGATGCTGGCGGTCGATCGCCAGCGTGTATTGCGTCAGGTCGTTCGTGCCGATGGAAAAGAAGTCGACATGCTCGGCCAGGCGATCGGCCAGTAGCGCGGCGGCCGGCACCTCCACCATGATGCCCAGCGGCACCGCCGGCGCGTCGAGTTCAGCGCGGATGCGCTCGCACGCGGTGCGCAGGGCGATCACTTCCTCCAAGGCGGTGATCATCGGGAACATGATCGACAACGCGCTGCCCTTGCCGACATCGCGGGCGGCGCGATAGAGCGCTCGCAGTTGCGGCTCCATGAGGTCGGGCCGGCGCAGCAGCAGGCGCGCACCGCGCACACCGAGGAAGGGGTTGTCTTCTGTCGGCAGGTTCAGATGCGGGACCTGCTTGTCGCCGCCGATATCCAGCGTGCGCACGATCAGCGGGCGGCCGCCGAGGCTTTTCAGCATGTCGGCGTAGACGGCATATTGCGTGTCTTCGTCCGGTGTGTGGTCGCGTTCGAGGAACAGGAATTCGGTGCGCATCAGGCCAACGCCTTCCGCGCCGAGCGCGATGGCTTCGACCGCCTGCGCGGGCAGGTTGACGTTGGCGGCGATCTCCACCGTGTGGCCGTCACGTGTGCGGGCGGGCAAGCCGCGCTCTGCCTGCTCACGCTGAGCGCGGCTGGCGTCTTCCTGCAGCCATGCCCGGGCGCTGGCGATGCTGGCAGCGTCCGGATCGAGCACCAGACGGCCGCCGGTGCCGTCGATGATGGCCTGTGTGCCCGTCGCCACATCGAGCACGGCCTGGCCGGCGGCCACGACGGCCGGGATGCCCAGCGTGCGCGTCAGGATGGCCGTGTGCGAGGTCGGACCGCCTTGCGCCGTGACGATGCCGATGATGCGTCGCGTATCGAGTGCCGCCGTATCCGAAGGCGACAGATCTGCCGCAACCAGGATGCAGGGCGTGTCCGGCAGTGTCTGCGCGGCACTGCGCAGCGACGGATCGATATGGCCGAGCACCCGCCGCCCCACGTCGCGCAAGTCGGCCGCGCGCGCGGCCAGCAGCGGATTGCCGAGCGCGCCCAGTCGCTCGGCCAGGCGTTCGACGGCCTGATGCCAGGACCACGCCACGCCGTGGCCCTCGACCATCGCCTGGCACGTCAGCGTCATGAGATCGGTGTCGCCCAGCAGTTCGGCCTGGGCCTTGAAGATGCCCGCTTCGGCTTCGCCCAGGCGGGCGGCGGTGTCGCGTGCCAGGGCGTCCAGCTCGGCGCGCGTGCTGGCCAGCGCCTGGTCCAGCAGATCGCCGCCGGTGGTCAGCGCGACCGGGTGATCGGGCACGGTCGACGCGCCGTGCTGCAACACATGGATGGGGCCGAGCGCCAAGCCGGGGCTCGCCGCAATGCCGCCGATGGCCGGCAACGCCGCGTCGGCCTGCCACCCGTGCGCGGTCTGGCGCGTGCGCGCTGCTTGCGTGTCGCGTGCGGCCTGCGCGCGTTCCTGCGCCGTCAGGCCTCGGATGGTCTGCATCAGGGCGTCGAGCGCAGCGCCGGCGTCGGGGCCTTCCGCAGAGAGCGTGAGCTTGGCGCCCGCCGCAAGCCCCAATTGCAGCAACGCCACCAGGTTCTTTGCGTCGGCGGTTTCATTGCCATGGCGCACTTGCACGCGCGCGGCAAAGCGGCGGGCGGCTTCCACCCACTGCGCGGCCGGACGGGCGTGCAGGCCGCTCGGGTATTCCAGCGTCAAGGTGCGCTGCTCGGCGAGGTCGGCGCCGGGCGTGCTGGCGGCGGGCGCGGGTGCGTCGCTCGAGAGCGCGGCGACAAGCTCTTCGGCGTTTTGCGTGGTGAAGAGCTGCCGCAGGCGTGCGTCGTCATTCAGCAGTCGCGTCAGCCGGCGCAGCAGCGTGATGTGCTCGTCCGACTGCGCGGCGATGGCAAACACAAGGTGCGTCGTCTGCCCCGGGTGCCACTCCAGCCCGTCGGGAAATTGCAGCACCGCAATGCCCGTCTGGCCGATCAGGTGACGGTCCTCGCCCATGCCGTGCGGAATGGCGACGCCATGGCCGAGAAACGTGTTGGCCACGGTCTCGCGGCGTAGAAGGCTGTCGATATAGGCCGGGTCGATGCAGCCTGCGTCGGCCAGCAATTGGCCGGCGGCGCGGATAGCGCTTTCCTTGTCGGTGGCGCGTTGCTGCAGACGGATGCGTTCGGCGCAGATCAGGGCGGAAGCCATGCGGCGGGGTCTCCTGCGGCTGCCGTGCTCCAGGGCTCGGCATGCGTGTCGTCGATGATCGCGAATTGAAATCGATTACAGTTGGAGTGTCAATGTGCGGCGCGACACAAAGTGACGTATCTTCCTGTATTTACGGGGTTTTCCCTAGGGCGATCAGGCTTTAGTGACGAGGCTGCCCTTCGCTATGATGGCGCTTTCTTTGGAAACGATTTCAGCATGACGGTTCGAATCAAGGACGTAGCGGCGGCAGCGGGCGTGTCGGTGGCAACGGTGTCACGCGCGCTCGCCGGCGGCCCCGTGAGCGCAGAACTGCGCCGACGCGTCGATGCGGCGGTGGCAGCGTCCGGGTATCGGCCGAACCTGTCGGCACGGCGGCTGCGCTCACAGCAGGCGCAGACCGTCGGGCTGATCGTCTCCGACATCCGCAACCCGTTCTTCACCAGCGTCAGCCGGGCGGTGGAAGACGCGGCCTACGCCGCCGGCCTGCGCGTCATCCTGTGCAATTCCGACGAAGACCCTGAGAAGGAGGCGATGTACCTGCGCTTGATGGAAGAGGAGCGCGTGACCGGTGTGATCCTCTCGCCGACGCGCGCCATTGCTGAAGCGCAGCAACCGGTGCACCTCGGTTACCCGGTCGTGCTGATCGACCGAGCGGGCCCGGCTTGTGGGACCGATGCCGTCGTGCTCGACAACCAGCAGGCCGCGCAAGCATTGGCTGAGCACCTCGCCACGCAGGGTTATCGGCGCATCGGTGGCCTGTTCGGGCGGACGAGCAGCACAGGCGCTGAGCGTCAGGCCGGATTCGCGACGGCGTTGGCACGTCACGGCATGACCCTCGAGGCACGTTTCATCCTGCCGACCGCCGAGGCCGCGGAGGCCGAGACGCTGGCATGGCTGTCCGGTACGGAATGTGATCGCCCCGACGCGCTCGTCGCGAGTAACGCGCAATCGCTGCTGGGCGTGCTGCGCGCGTTGCGCAAGCTCTCGCTGGATGTGCCGCGCGACATCGCCGTGGCGGGCTTTGACAACGAGCCTTGGACGGAACTCGCCGGCCCGGGCATCACCGTGATCGAACAGCCGGTCTATGACATCGGCCGCATGGCGATGGCAATGCTGCAGGATCGCCTCGCACAGCCCGCCCTGCCGACGCGTCGCGTGTTGCTCACGGGGCGGCTTGTCACGCGCGGCTCCACGCCGCTGCGAAGCCACTAGCGGGCGATTACAATTTCCGGATGCCCGCGGCGGTGCGAAGACACCGACATGCGCCAGCCGCCACCCACTCCGGAGCCCCTTGATGTCCACCCAAGTCATCCGTGCCGCCTGCCCGCACGACTGCCCCGACACCTGCGCCTTGCTCGTCACCGTTGAGGACGGCCGCGCCACCCGCGTGCAGGGCGATCCGGACCACCCGACGACGGCTGGCGTGCTGTGCACCAAGGTCAATCGGTATGCGGAACGCACGTACCACCCGAACCGCCTGCTGACGCCGATGAAGCGTGTGGGTGCCAAGGGCGAAGGCAAGTTCGAACCGATTTCGTGGGACGAGGCCATCGACACCATCGCCACGCGCCTGGGCGACGTTGCTGCGCGCAACCCCGAAGCCATCCTCCCTTACAGCTACGCCGGCACGATGGGCCTGGTGCAGGGTGAGAGCATGGCTGCGCGCTTCTTTCACAAGCTCGGGGCGTCGCTGCTCGATCGCACGATCTGCGCATCGGCCGGTGCGACGGCGCTGCGCTATACGTACGGCGCGAGCCTCGGCATGGACATCGAGCACGTGCAGGATGCCAAGCTGATCCTGATCTGGGGCGCCAATCCGATCGCGTCGAACCTGCATTTCTGGACGCGCGCGCAGGAGGCGAAACGGCGTGGCGCCACGCTCGTCGCCATCGATCCGTATCGCTCGCTGACGGCCGAGAAGTGCCATCGCCATCTGGCGGTACGCCCCGGTACCGATGCGGCGCTGGCGCTGGCGATGATCCACGTGCTGGTCCGTGATGACTTGCTCGACCACGATTACATCGCCAATCACACGCTCGGTTTCGAGGCGTTGCGTGAGCGCGCGCAGCAATACACGCCGGAATATGCGGCGACGCTGTGTGGGGTGGACGCGGCCGATATCGAGTGGCTCGCCAAGCTGTACGGCACGACCGTCGTGCGCGACAAACAGCCGGCGGCCATTCGCCTGAACTACGGCATGCAGCGCGCGCATGGCGGCGGGCAGGGGGTGCGCGCGGTCGCGTGCCTGCCGTCGCTGGTGGGCGCGTGGCGCGATGCGGCGGGCGGGCTGCAACTGTCGACGTCCGGTTTCTTCCCCATCGACACCGCCAAGCTGCAGCGTCCTGACTTGCTGCCGAGCTGGCCCAACATGCCGCGCACGATCAACATGAGCACCATCGGCGATGCGCTGCTGCATACGGGCGACGCATCGTTCGGCCCGAAGGTCGACGCGGTGGTCGTCTACAACAGCAACCCCGTGGCGGTGGCGCCGGACTCGCGCAAGGTCGCCGCCGGCTTTGCGCGCGAAGACCTCTTCACCGTGGTGCTGGAGCATTTCCAGACCGATACCGCCGACTACGCCGACATCGTGCTGCCCGCCACCACGCAGCTCGAACACGTCGATGTGCACAAGGCTTACGGCCACACCTATGTGCTGGCCAACAACGCTGCCATTGCGCCGATGGGGCAATCGTTGCCGAACACGGAGATTTTTCGCCGTCTCGCGCAACGCATGGGTTTTAACGACACCTGTTTTGCCGACTCGGACGACGACATCGCCGCCCAGGCCGTGCGCCGTGACGACCCGGCCGCCGCGCACATCGACTGGGCGACGCTCAAGCGCGAGGGCTGGCAGAAGCTGTCACACCCGGCCGCGCCGCTGGCACGCGGCGGCTATCGCACGCCGTCCGGCCGCTGCGAGTTCTATTCCGAACAGATGGCCAAGGACGGACTCGACCCGCTGCCCGGCTATGTGCCGCCGCATGAGTCGGCGATCAGCACGCCAGAGCTGGCCAAGCGTTATCCGCTGTCGATGATCTCGCCGCCGGCGCGTAACTTCCTCAACTCCACCTTCGTCAACGTCGACAGCCTGCGCAACACTGAAGGCGAGCCGCATCTCGACATCCACCCCGACGATGCGAATGCACGCGGCGTCGTCGATGGCGAGCTTGTCCGCATCTTCAACGATCGCGGCACCATGCAGGCGCGCGCCCGCGTGACCGACCGTGCGCGGCGGGGCGTGGTCGTCGGCCTGTCGATCTGGTGGAAGAAGCTCGCGCCCGACGGCACCAACGCCAACGAGCTGACCAGCCAGCGCCTGACCGACATGGGGCGCGCCCCGACCTTCTATGACTGCCTGGTGGAGGTCGCGCCGGCAGCACCTGTGGCGTCGGCTGCCTGATGAGGTGAGTCATGCGTGCTGCTCGCGCGCGGTGCATGGCGGTGTCCCTGGTCAGTGCGATCCTGCTGGCCGGCTGCGACACCGTTGGCTATTACTATCAGTCGGTCGCCGGGCATCTGTCGTTGATGGCGCGCCGCGAGTCGCTCGACCAGGCCATCGATGACGCCCGACAGGCCCGCAACGACAAACTCGCCAGGCGCCTGGAGGATGCGCGCAGTATCCGCATCTACGCCTCGCGCGAGCTGGGCCTGCCCGACAACGGCAGCTATCGCGTCTATGCCAATCTTGGGCGCCCCTTTGCGGTGTGGAACGTCTTTGCCGCGCCCGAGCTGTCGGTCAAGCTCAAGGAGTGGTGCTTCCTCGTCGTCGGCTGCGTGACGTATCGCGGTTATTACGATCGGAAAGCAGCAGAAGCCTACGCCGACACGCTGCGTGCGCAGGGGCTGGACGTCGATGTGGCCGGCATTCCTGCGTATTCCACACTGGGTTATTTCGATGATCCGCTGCTCAACACCTTTGTCGGGCTGCCCGAAGGGGAGTTGGCGCGGCTGATTTTTCATGAGCTGGCGCATCAGGTGGCGTATGCGAAGGGCGACACAGCCTTCAACGAATCCTTTGCCACCGCGGTCGAAACCATTGGGGTCGAGCGCTGGCTGGCCGACGCGGCCACTGCAGACATCCGCACGGAGTACGCCGCTTACGATGCCCGCCGCGTTCAATTCCGCGCCCTCCTGCTGGCGTACCGCGATCGGCTCGAAAAGCTGTATGCAAGCCCGGTGTCCGACGACGAGAAACGCGCCGGCAAGCGCGCCATCTTTGCGAGCCTGCAGGCCGATTACGCCAAGCTCAAGGCAAGCTGGGGCGGGTATACCGGCTATGACCGCTGGTTTGCGCAGCCCTTGTCCAACGCGCACCTGGGCGCGGTCGCCAGCTACCTGCAATGGGTGCCTGCGTTTAAAGCGCTATACCACCGCGACGGCGGCGACTGGGCCCGCTTCTACGCCGACGTCAAGGCGATGGCTCGCGAGTCGAAGCCGCGGCGCGAGGCTGCATTGCAGGCCTTGGCCCGGCCAGCCTTTCCCGATACCAGTGGCGTGGCCTTGCAAAAGTGATGCCAACACCAGGTGAAGTGCGGGTTTGGCGCTTGGTCAACGCCCCGAGGGAACTGTCTAAGTTATTGTTTTGACACACACATCCGCGTAGGATGCCGAAAAAATCGAACGACCATTCGAAAAAATCGACTATCGCCAGGAGACACGTCCATGGATAAACCGTGGCTGAAGCAATACCCCGCCGGGGTGCCGGCCGAGATCGATGCGTCGCAGTATCGATCGCTGGCCCATCTGCTTGAGGATTCATTCCAGAAGAATCGCAACCGTCGCGCCTTTGAGTGCATGGGCAAGGTGCTGACCTACGGCGAGCTCGACACGCTGTCGCGGCAACTCGCGGCGTGGCTGCAATCGCGGGGCCTCGCGCCCGGCGCGCGCGTCGCGCTGATGATGCCGAACGTGCTGCAGTACCCGGTGGCGCTGGCCGCCGTGCTGCGCGCCGGCTATGTGGTCGTCAACGTCAATCCGCTCTACACCCCGCGCGAACTCGAACACCAGCTCAAGGACAGCGGCGCCGAAGCCATCATCATCCTGGAGAACTTCGCCACGACGCTGCAGCAGGTGCTGCCCCACACGCCCGTCAAGCACATCGTGGTGGCCAGCATGGGCGACCTCCTTGGCGGCCTTAAGGGCATGCTCGTCAATTTCGTCGTGCGCAGCGTCAAGAAGATGGTGCCGGCGTGGGAGCTGCCCAACTGCGTCCGCTTCAACACGGCGCTCGAAGCCGGTGCCAAGCAGACACTCAAGCCGACCTCGGTGGGTCCGGACGACGTCGCCTTCCTGCAATACACGGGTGGGACGACCGGCGTATCGAAGGGCGCGACGCTGCTGCACCGGAACATTGTCGCCAACGTGCTGCAGTCTGAAGCTTGGATGAACCCGGCACTGGTCAAGCCGGGCCGCGATGGCCGCATGCTCGCCGACGGCGAGGAAATCATCACCATCACCGCGCTGCCGCTGTATCACATCTTCGCGCTCACCGTGTGCTGCCTGCTGTCGATGCGCAAGGGCGGGCTGGCGGTACTGATCCCGAACCCGCGCGACATCCCGGGCTTCATCAAGGTGCTCAAGCAGTACCGCTTCCACATGTTCCCGGCCGTGAACACGCTGTACAACGCGCTGCTGAACAATCCCGAATTCAAGGATGTCGATTGTTCCAACCTGCGCGTGGCCAACGGCGGCGGCATGGCGGTGCAGGAAGCCGTTGCCAAGAAATGGCTCGAAGTGACAGGGTGTCCGATCATCGAGGGCTACGGCCTGTCGGAAACCTCGCCGTCGGCCATCTGCAATCCGACGAATACCGACAAGTTTTCGGGCACGGTCGGGTTGCCGATCCCGGGCACTGAAATCGCCATCCGCGACGACGAGGGGCGTGATCTGCCGATCGGCCAGGCCGGTGAAATCTGCATCCGTGGCCCGCAGGTCATGGCCGGTTACTGGAAGCGCCCGGACGAGACCGCCAAGGTCATGTATGCCGACGGCTTCTTCAAGACCGGCGACGTCGGCGTGATGGACGAGCGCGGCTACACCAAGATCGTCGATCGCAAGAAGGACATGATTTTGGTGTCGGGTTTCAACGTGTATCCGAACGAGATCGAAGGCGTGGTGGCGATGTGCCCGGGCGTGCTGGAAGTGGCCGCCGTGGGTGTACCCGACGTGCATTCGGGCGAGGTGGTCAAGCTGTTCGTGGTGCGCCGAGACCCGACGCTGACCGAGCAGAAGCTGCAGGAGTTCTGCAAGGATCAGCTCACCGGGTACAAGCGCCCGAAGTTCATCGAGTTCCGCAACGAGCTGCCGAAGACCAACGTCGGCAAGATCCTGCGCCGCGAACTGCGCGACGAGGCGATGAAGAAGCGTGCCTGAGTCTGCGTAGCTGCAAAGAAAAAGCCGCGATTCGTCGCGGCTTTTTTTTGGTCCGGTACAAGCAAGGCGTGGCCGGTCAGCCCACGTACAGGAGGATGCTGACGAACTGACAAGCGCTGCCTGCCAGCACAAACAAATGCCAGATGCCGTGGAAGTGCCGCACCTTCTCGTCAAAGAGAAAGAAGCCGATGCCAGTCGTATAAAGCGCGCCCCCCGCCACCAGCCACCACAGGCCTGGTGCTGGCAGCGCGGCCGCCAGCGGCCCCATGGCAATCAGCACCAGCCAGCCCATCACCACGTAAATCAGCAGTGAGAACAGGCGCGTGCGGTGGCCGATCCAGAGTTCCTGCGCAATGCCGATGGCTGCCAGTGCCCAGTTGATGCCAAACAGCGCCCAGCCCCATGGGCCGCGCAGCGTCACCAGCGCAAACGGTGTGTAGCTGCCGGCGATCAACAGGTAGATGGCGCAATAGTCCAGCCGCTGGAAGATGCTTTTGGCCGGGCCTCGCAGGCTGTGATAAAGCGTAGAGATTGTGTAGAGCAGGACCAGCGTCGTGCCGTAGACGACGGAGCTGACCACCTTCCAAGCGTCGTGGTGCAGGGCGGACGACGTTACCAGAACGGCCATGCCCCCCGCGGCAAGGATGGCCCCGGCCAGGTGGCTGAAGCCGTTGAATCGTTCTCCACGATACATACACTGATCTCCAGAAAAACCCGGTTCTTCCTACAATGCCCCAATGCCTGGCATTGACCTCACCATCACCCCCCAATTGTCCATTCCGGAGTCCGAGCTGGTCGAGCGCTTTGTGCGCGCAAGCGGACCGGGTGGGCAGAACATCAACAAGGTATCGACGGCGGTGGAGTTGCGCTTTGACATCGCCCAATCGCCGTCGTTGCCGGAGGCATTGCGGGCTCGCCTGTTGGGCAAGCGCGACCGCCGCTTGACCGCTGACGGCGTGATTGTGATTGATGCACAACGCTTTCGCACGCAGGAACGCAACCGCCAGGATGCCCGTGAACGTCTGGCCGCTTTCATTGCGACGGGGCTTTCGGTGCCGAAGTCGCGCATCGCCACCAAGCCCACGCGCGCTTCCAAGACGCGCCGTCTGGAAGGCAAGCGCGCGCGTGGCGACGTCAAGCGGGGTCGCTCGGGTCGCCACTCGTGGGATTAATCGCGCCGATAGGCACGGCCCCTTACATCAGCCGGGTATCGCGCGTCTCGCGCATGCAGAGCACGCCGATCAGGCTGACCACCGCGGCCGCCGACACATACATGCCTACCCAGCTCAGGCCGCCTTGCTCGGCCAGCTTCTGCGCGATATACGGCGCAATCGACGCGCCCAGAATGCCGCCCAGGTTGTACGACACGCCCGCGCCGGTGTAGCGCACGTTGGTTGGGAACAACTCCGGCAGCAGTGCGCCCATCGGCGCGAAGGTCACGCCCATCAGGAACAGCTCGATGATGAGGAACAGCGCTACCAGCGGCGTTTGGCCACTACCCAGCAGCGGCGCCATCGTAAAGCCCGACAGGATGGCCGCGATGATGCCGACGATCAGCACCGGCTTGCGCCCGAAGCGGTCCGACGCCCACGCCGACAGCGGCGTCGCCAGCCCCATGAAGACCACCGCCAGGCACAGCAATCCCAGGAAGCTCGGGCGCGAGAAATGCAGCGTGCTCACGCCGTACGACAGTGAAAACACCGTCGAGATATAGAACAGCGTGTAGCAGACCACCATGGCCAGCGCGCCCAGCAGCGTCGGCCACCAGTGGTGCGCCAGCAGTGTGGCGACCGGCACCTTCACGCGCTCCTGCCGGTCGATGGCGGCTTGGAAGGCGGGGGTCTCGGCGATCTTCAGCCGGACGTACAGGCCCAGCGCCACGAGTACCGCGCTTACCAAAAACGGCACGCGCCACCCCCAGCTGCGGAATTGCTCATCCGACAACGTAATCGCCAGACCGAAGAACAGCCCGTTCGATGCCAGAAAGCCTACCGAGGGCCCGAGCTGCGGGAACATGCCGAACCACGCGCGCTTGCCCGCCGGCGCGTTCTCGGTAGCCAGCAGGGCCGCGCCACCCCATTCACCGCCCAGGCCGATGCCCTGTCCGAAGCGCAGGACGCACAGCAAGACCGGCGCGAGAGTGCCGATGCTGTCATACCCCGGTACCAGTCCGATCAGCGTGGTGGAAATACCCATGACCAGCAGTGAGGCCACCAGCGTGGACTTGCGCCCGATACGATCGCCAAAATGCCCGAACAGGAACGAGCCGATCGGCCGCGCAATGAAGGCAATGCCGAACGTGACAAAGGCCGAGAGCGCCTGCGCCGTGGCCGAGCCGTGCGGAAAGAACACTGGCCCGATCACCAGCGCGGCGGCCGTGGCGTAGACATAGAAATCGTAGAACTCGATGGCAGTGCCGATGAAGCTGGCGAACACGATGCGCGCGCGGCTGTTTTCGGATGTTGCATCGGTGCTGGCCGGTGTGGCCATGGTTGGGGACGTCGATGAGGACATGCGGGTCTCCCGTGAATGTCTCGTTGTTATCGTGATGAGGGCCGAGTATTGTGCGCCGGGCCGGCGGTGCGCTCAATGGATCCGCCGGCGATGCAACGCAACGACCCATGCAAAAAGGCACCCGAAGGTGCCTTTTTTGCGCCCGCCAAGGAGAGGGGCGGCGGGCAAAAACAATGCGCGTCAGCGCATCAGAACTTGTGACGCAGGCCGATTGCCACGCCCGTCTGGTTGGTGGAATCCGGCGTGATGAAGTACGTCTGCGACGCGGCCGGCAGGTAACCCACCGACGTCTGTGCGCCCGTTGCCGGGTTGGTCACGTAGCCGATCGAGTCCCAGTTCAGCGAGCCATTGCGCGAATACGCGGCCGTCAGGTACACGTCCGTGCGCTTGGAGAGGGCGTAGTCGGCGATGAAGTTCCACTGTTGCGGGTTGCGCGGATTCACCACTGCACCGCCGATGGTCGCTTCCTTGATGTTGTCGTAGTAGTACGACAGCGTCAGGCCGAGCGCCGTGGTGGCCTGGTAGTTCACGCCCAGCCAGTAGAGGTCGTCGCGGTGCGGCGTCAGGGCGGCGGTAGCGCCGCTCGAAGGCGCTTCGGTGTTGCCGTAGCGGTAGCCGCCCATCAGCTTGACCGGGCCCATGGTGTAGCTGGCCGCGATGGCGGCACGCTTGTCGCGGGCATACTCGTTGCCGCCCGACAGACCCAGCGCCTCGGCGGCCGTCAACACCTTCACTTCGTCGTATGCGACGCCCAAGCCAAACGGGCCGGAGAAGTAGTTCGCGCCAGCACCGTACGCCGAGTTGGCCGTCTGGCTGCCTGAGCGCTCGCCGAATGCCCAGTGGGCCTCGAACGTCACCGGGCCGAACACGGCGCCGTACTTGATCATGTTGTCTTCGCGGAAGTTCGCGCCCAGCAAGCCGACCACCGGCTCCCACTGCGTGGCGTAACCGCTCGGCGAGAAGTTCGCCATCATGTCGAAGATCGTGGTGTATTGGCGACCCAGCGTGATCTTGCCCCAGTTGCCCTGCAGGCCGACAAACGCTTGACGGCCGAACAGGCGACCGCCTTGCTGCAGCGTACCGGTGTCCATGCCGAAGCCCGATTCCAGCACGAACAGGCCCTTGAGCCCGCCGCCGATGTCCTCGACGCCGCGCAGGCCCCAACGGTTGGAAGACAGGCCGCCCGCCTGCATCGCAAGGCGCGACCCGCTGCTGCCCGGAACGGCAACCCCCGCCGCAGTCACGGCCTGCTCGTGGTTGACGTACTCGACGTTGGCGTCGACAACACCATACAGCGTCACACTCGACTGAGCCTGCGCCACACCTGCAAACGTGCCCAGAACTGCCAATGCCAGCAGCGATTTCTTCATCGGTCGGTCTCCAAATCTTATTTATTGAGTTCAGCGGCAGGCAGACCCTCCGTTCCCGTCTTCCCGCCCCATGACTTTCAAACGAAGTCGCCGACTAATGTAGCAATGGGCTACTGGCCCCGGTCGAATTTTGCGAACGAATGTGCGCAAACGCGCGTTTGCTGTCTGATCTGGGCAACATGCTGTTTCTGAATCGGAAACAGAAATACGGCAACGGTTTGGAATTCCTATTGGTTTCGGATGCGATCCCGCCAGCGACAGGGTTATCCCGTACAGTTGTGTTTGGTCGTTCCGATCTGACCAGACGCCACGCCGGATCCGAGGGCGGCCTTACAATGGCACCCGCGCCGCGCGCCATTGCCGGCGGCGCCGCTCTCATGTTCGATCGCTTTCTCCCTGAATTCGACCGCGCCCTGCGCGCAGTGGCTGGGCTCACCCGCGCCAGCCGTCCCAATCCCGCCGATGCCGTCGTCGCGCCCGCTGACGACGCCGCCAGACTTTCCGAGGCTGAGCGCCGGCACGCCGCTGGCCTGATGCGTGTGAACCACGTGGGCGAGGTCTGCGCGCAGGCGCTGTACCAGGGGCAGGCATTGTTTGCGCGTGATCCCGCCATCCGCGCCCAGCTCGACGAGGCAGCCCGCGAGGAGGAGGATCACCTCGCGTGGTGCGCGCAGCGTCTGCAGGAGCTGAATGACCGCCCCAGCCTGCTCAACCCGCTCTGGTATGCCGGCGCCTTCGCCATCGGCGCAATCGCCGGCCGAATTGGTGACAAGGTCAGCCTCGGTTTCGTCGCCGAGACCGAGCGGCAGGTCGAGCACCACCTCGACGGCCATCTGGCCAGATTGCCCGAGGAGGACTCCCGCTCACGCGCCATCGTCGCCCAGATGCGGGACGACGAAATCCGCCATGGCGAAAAGGCGCGCCAGGCCGGCGGCATCGATCTGCCGGCGCCGATTCGCCAGGCCATGCGTGCTGCCTCACGCGTCATGACGAGCACTGCCTACCGCATTTGACGCCCGCGCCGTCGCTTGACGGCGCGCCCATGCTCCTCCGTTCGCCCGAGTCGCGCCGCCGCGGACTTCCCGCCGCCAGCGCGGTTCGGGGCCGTCGGTTCTCTCACGTGGTTTCTCCATAAACCACGCTATCTCCTTCATTTGATTGGGAAAACTGCTTCAAGCGATGGCTGGCGGTACGCTAAGTCATTGTTCTGATTGCAAATTTTCCGTCTCGCGGGCCGTTGCAAGCCTTGACCGCCTAAAAGCCTTCCTCTAAAGTGGGAAACAGTGTCAGAAAGTGTAGTTTTGTGGTTTGAGGAGGCTGTTTTGCAGGCCATTTGACGGCGGGGCGGTCGCCGTACGGAGAGAGAATCCAACGTGTTCCAGGGTGCGTCAGCGCTGACGCTGGATGCCAAAGGGCGGATGTCCATTCCGTCGCGGCACCGCGAAGCGCTCCAGCTGCAGGCCGAGGGCCGGGTGACTGTGACCAAGCACCCGGACGGTTGCCTCATGCTGTTTCCGCGCCCCGAGTGGGAACGCTTTCGCGAGCGCATCGCTGCGCTGCCGATGGAAGCCCACTGGTGGAAACGGATCTTCCTGGGCAGCGCCGCCGATGTCGAACTCGATACCGCCGGCCGCGTCCTCATCACCCCAGAACTGCGCACGGCTGCCTCCCTTGAACGTGACGTGATGCTGCTCGGCATGGGCAGCCACTTCGAAGTCTGGGACGCCGCCACGTACATCGCGAAGGAGCAAGCCGCCATGGCGCAAGGCATGCCCGACGCCCTCAAGAATTTCTCCTTTTGATGACGCGCGATGACAACCCAAGCCAGTACGGGACTGCGCCATCAGACGGTGCTCTTGGACGAAGCGGTCGATGCGCTCATCTGGCGCGACGACGGCATCTATATCGATGGAACCTTCGGGAGAGGCGGGCACAGCCGGCGCATCCTGGAACGGCTGGGGCCCGGCGGCAGACTTGTCGCCTTCGACAAGGACCCAGCAGCAATCACCGAAGCGGGCACCGTAGAGGATGCCCGCTTCGCTATTGAGCATGACAGCTTCGCGCAGATGGCCTCGGCCCTGGATGCGCGCGGCATTGAACGGGTGGCCGGCGTGCTGCTCGATCTCGGCATCAGCTCGCCGCAGATCGACGAAGGCGCACGTGGCTTCTCGTTCCGGATGGATGGCCCGCTCGACATGCGGATGGACACCACGCGCGGCATCACCGCAGCCCAATGGCTGGCCGAGGCTGATGAGCGCGACATTGCGAGGGTGATACGGGACTATGGGGAAGAACGGTTTGCTGTACCGATTGCAAAGGCGATTGTTGCTCGCCGGGGCCAATCCGGGGATCGAGGTCCTCTCGATCGCACATCCGAGCTTGCCGCGCTCGTGGCGCAAGCCGTCAAAACACGCGAGAAGGGTCAAGACCCTGCGACCCGCACCTTTCAAGCTTTACGGATTCACGTCAATCAAGAGCTTGCGGACCTCGAAACCGGTCTGAAGGCCGCCTTTGAACGCCTGGAGCAGGGGGGACGTCTCGTCGTGATCAGCTTCCATTCGCTGGAAGACCGCATCGTCAAGCGCTTCATGCAGGCCCTGGCGCGCCCGGAGCAATCCGCCGCGCCGGAACTGCGTCGGGCGCCGCTGCGTGCGCATGAGCTGCCGGCGCCGCAGTTGCGCCTGCTTGGCCGCGTGAAGCCGTCGGAGGCCGAGGTGTCGGCCAACCCGCGCGCGCGCTCGGCCATCATGCGCGTGGCCGAACGCTGCTGACCGACGGGGCCGCCTCCATGAACCGCCTGAACATGTTCCTGCTGACCGCGCTGGTGCTGTGCGCCTTGTCGCTGGTCAACGCACAGCATCAGGCGCGACAGCTGTTTGTCGAGCTGGATCGCGCGCAGGCGGAAGAAAAGCAACTGAATATCGACTGGTCGCGCCTGCAATACGAGCAGGGCGCGCTGGGAAAGAGCGCTCGCATTGCCGATATTGCGAGCAAGCAATTGAAGATGGCGCCCGCGCAGGCGGGTCGCACGCTGTACCTGCAGGGGTTTGCCGATATGCCGGCCGGGGCTTCCAATGCCGCCGCGGCAGCCAGCGCGCCCACGGCTTCAGGAGTTCGGCCATGAGCGGCGCACGCAAATCCAACGGCACCGCGGCGCGCGCGCGCCCCGGCCAGTTTTCCGCTAGCCCGGTGCTCGGGCTGCGCCTGCCGATGTGGCGCTCGAAGCTGGTCGTATTCCTCATGTTTGCGGCATTCGTGGCGCTGATCGGCCGCGCGCTGTGGATTCAGGGGCCCGGCAATCGCTTCTATGAGGCCGAGGGCAAGAAGCGCTTCCAGCGCACGCTGGAACTGCCGGCCACGCGCGGCAAGATCCTCGATCGCAACGGCCTGGTACTGGCGACCAGCCTGCCGGTCAAGGCGATCTGGGCGGTGCCGGAGGACGTGCCCGGCAATGTGCCGGGCCAGGACATGCAAAAGCTGGCCAAGCTGCTTGGCATGAATAACAAGGAACTGGCGGCCAAGCTGGGCGAGGACAAGGGCTTCGTTTACCTCAAGCGGCAGGTGTTGCCCGAGGTGGCCGACCAGATCGCCGCTCTCAAGATTGACGGTATCTACCAGACTCGCGAGTACAAGCGCTTTTATCCGGAAGGCGAGGCGATGGCGCACATCGTCGGCTTTACCAACGTCGAGGATAAGGGCCAGGAAGGCATGGAACTCGCGCGCGAGGCCGACCTTGCCGGCTCGGCGGGCCAGCGTCAGGTGATCAAGGATCGCCTGGGGCGGGTGGTGGAAGACGTGGGCGTGCTCAAGGCGCCGCGTGATGGGCGCGACCTGACGCTGTCGATTGACGCCAAGATCCAGTATCTGACCTTCAACGAGCTGAAGGCTGCCGTGGAGCGGAATCGCGCCAAGGCGGGCAGCGCGATCGTGCTCGACGCCCAGAGCGGCGAGGTGCTGGCACTGGCCAACTATCCGACGTACAACCCGAATGATCGAAGCCGGCTGTCGGGCGAACAGCTGCGCAACCGGGTGCTGACGGATACCTTCGAGCCGGGCTCGATGATGAAGCCCATCACCATCGGGTTGGCCCTGCAACTCAAGCGCGTGACGCCCACCACGCTGATCCAGACCAATGGCAAGTTCACGCTCGATGGCGCCACGATTTCAGACACCGGCAACTACGGCACCTTGACCGTCGGCCAGGTGATCCAGCACTCCTCCAACATCGGCACGACCAAGATCGCGCTGATGCTGAAACCGCAGGAGATGTGGGACATGTTCACCAGCGTCGGCTTTGGCCAGGCGCCCAAGATCGGGTTCCCTGGCGCGGTGGCAGGGCGCCTGCGTCCGGCCAACAAGTGGCGCCGGATCGAGCAGGCGACCATGTCCTACGGCTACGGCCTGTCGGTGTCACTGTTCCAGATGGCCCATGCCTACACGATCTTCGCGCACGACGGCGAGCTGATTCCGGTCACGATGTACCGGACCAACGGTCAGCCGCCCCAGGGCGAGCGCGTGCTGTCGCCTGAAGTCGCCCGACAGATCCGCCAGATGCTGGAGACGGTGACCTCCCCGGGTGGTACAGCACCCCAGGCGCAGGTGATGGGCTACCGCGTGGGCGGCAAGACCGGCACGGCCTACAAGCATTTCGGCCGAGGCTACGACCGGTCCAAGTACCGTGCCTCGTTCATCGGCCTGGCGCCGATGTCGAATCCGCGCATCATCGTGGCGGTGAGTGTCGACGAGCCGTCGGCGGGCAGCCACTATGGCGGCTCGGTCGCGGGCCCGGTGTTCGCTGCAATCGCTGGCGGAAGCCTGCGTGCGCTGAACGTGCCGCCGGATTCGCCGGTGCGCCAGCTCATCATGACCGAAGGCGTCGCCGAAGAGCCCGTGGGAGCGCTGCAATGACGGCCTTGCCCACCTTCGACCGTCCGCCCATCGCCGCGCGCCTTGCGCCCGTGCTTGACTGGCTGCGCGCGCACGCGCCGGCAGGCGCCAACCTCACCTGCGATACCCGCAAGCTCAAGACTGGCGACGTATTCGTTGCTTACGTGCTCGGCAATGCGCGCCAGCGTGGGGACGGCCGTCCGCACATTCCGCAGGCCATTCAGGCGGGCGCTTCTGCCGTGCTGGCCGAAGCGCACGGCTACGCGATGCCGGCTGACGCGCCGGTAGGCATTCTTCCGGTGGACGCCCTCGCCGAGCTGGCCGGGCCCCTGGCCGCGCAGTGGTATGCCGTGCCAGGGCCGGAAGCGCTGCGCGTGATTGGCGTGACCGGCACCAACGGCAAGACGTCGTGTTCACAGTGGATCGCGCAGGCGCTCACCGGACAGGGCGAGCGTTGCGCGGTGGTGGGGACGCTCGGCACGGGTTTCGTCGACGCATTGGTCGCCACCGGCTTTACCACGCCGGATGCCATCCAGCTTCAGCAAAGCCTCGCCGACCTGCACCGCGCGGGCGCACGCGCCATCGCCATGGAGGTGTCGTCGCACGGGCTGGAGCAGGGCCGCGTGGACGGCACGCGCTTCGATATCGCCGTGTTCACCAACCTCACGCAGGATCATCTCGACTACCACGGCACCATGGCCGAGTACGAGTTGGCCAAGGCGCGACTGTTCGCATGGCCGGATCTGCGCGCCGCCGTGATCAACCGCGATGACGCCGCTGGCGTGCGCCTGCTGCGAAACGCTCGCGCCAATATCGAGACCATCGAGTACGGCATTGACGGCGAGCCCGCCGCGCAGCATGGCGGCAGGCAATGGCTGCGCGCCACCCACGTGCGTGCGCACCGCACCGGCACGACCTTCGATGTGGACGGCAGCTTCGGCCAGGCCACCGTGCATGCACCGACACTGGGCCAGTTCAATGTGTCGAATCTGCTGGGCGTGCTTGGGGCGCTGCTCTCGGCCGGTGTGCCGTGGCGGGACGCCATCGGCCGGCTGGAAAAGCTGCAGCCCGTGAGCGGCCGCATGGAACGTTTCGGCGGCGAAGACGGCCCGCTCGTGGTGGTCGACTACGCCCACACGCCGGATGCCCTGGAGCAGACGCTGCGCGCACTTACGCCGATCACCGAAGCGCGTGGCGGCAAGCTGTGGGCTGTATTCGGCTGCGGCGGTGATCGGGACCCGGGCAAGCGTCCGCAGATGGGCGCCATTGCCGAGCGGCTGGCGCAACACGTTGTGCTGACCTCCGACAACCCGCGTAGCGAAGACCCCCAGCAAATTATCGACATGATCGCCGACGGTATGGACAACCCGCGTGCCGCCGCGCAGATCGAAGACCGCGCCGCTGCCGTGTTGCACGCCGTGCGGCACGCCGATGTGCATGACGTGATCGTCGTGGCCGGCAAGGGCCATGAATCCACGCAGGAGATTGCCGGTCGCAAGCGACCCTTCTCCGATCAGGAACATGTGCGCCTGGCGCTGGCTGCCCGCGGGGTGAACGCATGAGCGCCGCACACGCCGTGATGATGCATGCCACCGACGCCGCCGCCTGGATGGCGGGCGCCCATCTGGCCGGGCCCGACGCCGCCATTCACCGCGTGACGACCGATAGCCGTACCGTGCAACCCGGCGACCTGTTCGTCGCCTTGATTGGCGAGCGCTTCGACGCACACGATTTCCTGCCGGAAGTGGTGGCGCGCGGCGCTGCTGCCGTGCTGGTGTCGCGGGCACCGGCGGCGACGCTGGACGTGTCCAACGTGGCCATGCTGACGGTGGCCGATACGCGCGTCGCGCTGGGCCAACTGGCTGCCGGCTGGCGTCGCCAATTCTCCATCCCCGTAGTGGCCGTGACGGGCAGCAACGGCAAGACGACGGTCAAGGAAATGATCTCCGCCATCTTCGCGCAGGCCGTTGGCGAGGATGCCCGTCTGGCGACGGCTGGGAATTTCAACAACGACATCGGGCTGCCGCTCACGCTCTTCCGTCTGAACCGGGAGCACAAGCTCGCGGTGCTCGAGCTGGGGATGAACCATCCGGGCGAGACCGCGGTGCTGGCTGCCATTGCGCAGCCGACGGTGGCGGTCATCAATAACGCGCAACGCGAGCACCAGGAGTTCATGGTCAGCGTGGCTGCGGTGGCCGAAGAACACGCGGCCGTGCTGGCCGCGCTGCCGGCTGACGGCGTGGCCGTGTTCCCGCGCGATGCCGCCAACGGCGGCGAATACGCCCCGCTATGGCGCGCCGCGGCTGGCGCCCGTCCGGTATTCGACTTCGGTATAGAAGGCGGCGCGGTCAGCGGCACCGTGACCGATACCTCCGAAGGCCAATGCATCGACGTGCAGGCTCCTGGGCATCGCTTCGTCATCACGCTGCCGTTGCTCGGGCTGCATAACGCCCGCAACGCGCTCGCCGCGACGGCGTGTGCGCTGGCCGCCGGCGTCGCGCCGGAAATCATCGTGCAGGCGCTGGGAAACTTCGCACCGGTCAAGGGCCGGCTGCAGCGCAAGCCCGGGGCGCACGGCGGCCTTGTCATCGACGATACCTACAACGCGAATCCGGATTCCATGCGCGCAGCCATCGATGCGCTGGTCACGCTGCCCGCTCCGCGCTGGCTCGTGCTTGGCGACATGGGCGAGGTTGGGTCGCAGGGGCCGGCGTTCCATGAAGAGGTCGGCATCTATGCGCGCGAGCGCGGTATCGACGCGGTGCTGGCCACCGGGGAACTCGCTCGATATACGGCGAAAGCCTTCGGTGCCGGCGCGCAGCATTTCGCGTCCGCCGAGACCCTGATTGAACAAGGCGTACCGGCCATTGCGCCGGGCGCGACGGTATTGGTGAAGGGCTCGCGCTTCATGCGGATGGAACGCATTGTCGAAGCGCTGGTCTTGAAAGACCCGGCTGCCGCATCGTCGGCCGGCTCTTCCACGCAACAGAAGCATTAGAGGGATGTAAGAACCCATGTTATTGGCATTGGCGCAGTGGCTGCAGAACGACTATGGCTTCCTGCGCGTCTTCAACTATCTGACGTTCCGGGCCGTGATGGCATCCCTCACGGCGCTGGTGATCGGCCTCGGGTTCGGGCCGTTCGTGATCCGTCGCCTGACGGAACTCAAAGTCGGCCAGGCCGTGCGCAGCTATGGCCCGCAGACGCACCTCGTGAAGGCCGGCACGCCGACGATGGGCGGTGTGCTGGTGCTCATCGGCATCGCGGTATCGACGCTGCTGTGGGCCGATTGGGGTAATCGCTTCATCTGGATCGTGCTGCTGGTGACACTCGGCTACGGCGCCATCGGCTGGGTGGACGACTACCGCAAGGTCGTACACCGCGATCCGAAAGGCATGTCGTCGCGCGAGAAGTTCTTCTGGCAGACCGTGATCGGCCTCTTTGCAGCGGCATACCTGGCGTTCTCGGTGTCCGAGACGAGCAACATGCGCGTGCTTGAACTGTTCATGGATTGGGTGCGCAGCGGCCTGTCACTCAACCTGCCGGCCAAGTCGCACCTGATCGTGCCGTTCTTCAAAGAGATCAGCTACCCGCTCGGAGTGTTCGGCTTCATCATCCTGACGTATCTGGTCATCGTCGGCTCCAGCAATGCGGTGAACCTCACCGATGGCCTTGACGGACTCGTCATCATGCCCGTGGTGCTGGTGGGCAGCGCCCTGGGCATCTTTGCCTACGTGATGGGCAGTGCCGTCTACAGCAAGTACCTGCTGTTCCCGCACATTCCTGGCGCGGGCGAACTGCTGATCTTCTGCTCGGCGATGGCTGGGGCGGGGCTTGCGTTCCTGTGGTTCAACGCCCATCCGGCGCAGGTGTTCATGGGCGACGTCGGCGCGCTGGCACTGGGCGGTGCGCTTGGCACGATTGCCGTGATCGTGCGGCAGGAGATCGTGCTGTTCATCATGGGCGGCATCTTCGTGGCCGAGACCGTTTCGGTGATGCTGCAGGTGACGTGGTTCAAGTTCACCAAGCGCCGTTACGGCGAGGGACGGCGCCTGTTCCGCATGGCGCCGCTGCATCACCACTTCGAGCTCGGCGGCTGGAAAGAGACGCAGGTGGTCGTGCGCTTCTGGGTCATCACCATGATGCTGGTGCTGATCGGTCTGTCGACCCTCAAGCTGCGCTGACGGACATGGCCAACATGACCGAAACCACCGCACCCGACGACGACATGGCATCGCTGCCCGAATCCGTCGCGACCACGTTCGACTCGGCCGAGCCGATGCCGCCTGCGGAGACGGTACAGGCGCCGCGGATGTTCGGCGAATGCGATGCGCCGTTCGTGCTCGTGTTGGGCCTGGGCGAATCCGGCCTGGCGATGGCGCGTTGGTGCGCACGCCATGGCGCGCGCGTGCGCGTGGCCGACACGCGCGAGGCGCCGGCCAACCTGCCGGCGCTGCGGGCTCACGTTCCGGATGCTGAATTTGTGAGCGGTCCGTTTGCCGTGTCGCTGCTCGACGGCGTGACGCTGGTGGCGATCAGTCCCGGCCTGTCCCCGCTGGATGCGAATGTCGCTGCGTTACTGGCGGGTGCCCACGAACGCACCGTGCCGGTCTGGGGGGAGATCGAACTGTTCGCCCGCGCGCTGGCCGGCCTCAAGGCCGCGCAGGGCTACGCCCCCCGCGTGCTGGCCATTACCGGTACGAATGGCAAGACCACCACCACGGCACTCACGGGCGCGTTGGCGCAACGGGCCGGCAAGACCGTTGGTGTGGCGGGCAACATCAGCCCCTCGGCGCTGGACAAGCTCTCCGAGTGTGTCGACGCTGACACGCTGCCGGACGTGTGGGTGCTGGAACTCTCCAGCTTTCAGCTCGAGACCACGCACACGCTGGACGCCGACGCGGCGACCATCCTCAACATCACGCAGGATCACCTGGATTGGCACGGCACGATGGAAGCTTATGCCGCCGCCAAAGGCCGCATCTTCGGTGCCAGCACGGTACGCGTGCTGAATCGCCAGGACGCCGCCGTGATGGCGTTCGCCCGCAAGGGCGGCCGTGATGTCACCTTCGGGACCGACGAGCCGACCGCGCCCGATGCGCTGGGCCTGCTGCGCGAAGGCGGCATGCCCTGGATCGTGCTGGCAGAGGCCGAAGACGACGATCTCCCCAAGCCGGCGCGCCGTAAGAAAGGCGACACCGCGCCCACCGCGCCGGTCCCCGTGCGCCTGAAGCGCCTGATGCCGGCAGATGCTTTGCGCATTCGCGGCCTGCACAACGCCGCCAACGCGATGGCGGCGCTGGCGCTGTGCCGCGCCATCGGTTTGCCGGTAAGCGCCTTGCTGCATGGTCTGCGCGATTATGCCGGCGAGCCGCATCGCGTCGAGTTGATCGCCGCGTTTGATGATCTCGAGTTCTTTGACGACAGCAAAGGCACCAATGTTGGTGCGACGGTTGCCGCGCTGTCGGGCTTGTCCAAGCACGTGGTACTGATTGCCGGCGGAGAGGGTAAGGGTCAGGACTTCTCGCCGCTGGCTGGGCCAGTGACGCAGTACGCACGCGCTGTGGTGCTGATCGGCCGAGACGCACCGTTGATCCGCGAGGCACTGGCCACGACCGGCGTCACGTTGGTGGATGCCCCGACGCTCGAAGCCGCCGTGCTCGAAGCCGCCGCGCGCGCAGTGCCGGGCGACGCCGTGTTGCTGTCGCCGGCATGCGCGAGCTTCGACATGTTCCGCAATTACGAGCACCGCGCACAGGTGTTCCACGAGGCCGTCGCCGCGCTCGCGGCAGACCGGGGAGTGATGCTATGAGCGACGCCCAGATCAAGCGCAGCGGCTTCATCGGCGCGACTATCGGCAATGCATGGGGTGGCCTGCGCGATGCCGTGTCGGGCGTCAAGCCCACGCGCTCAAAGATGATGGAGTACGACCAGCCGCTGATGTGGGTGGCGATCGTGCTGCTGGGCCTCGGGCTGGTGATGGTGTATTCCGCTTCGATCGCGCTGCCCGATTCGCCCAAGTACGCCAATTACAGCAACGGCCACTTCCTGGTGCGGCACATCTTCTCGCTGGTGATCGGCGTGGTGGCCGCTGTCGTGGCGTTCCAGATTCCGGTCAAGTTCTGGGACAAGTACGCGCCCAAGCTCTTCATCATCTCGCTCGTGCTGCTGGTGATCGTGCTGATCCCGCATATCGGCAAGGGCGTCAACGGTGCGCGACGCTGGCTGCCGCTGGGCATCATGAACTTCCAGCCGTCGGAACTGATGAAGCTGGCGGTGGTGCTGTACGCCGCCAACTACACGGTGCGCAAGCAGGACTGGATGCAGAACGTCCGCAAGGGCTTCCTGCCGATGGGTGTCGCGGTCGCTTTCGTCGGTTCGCTGTTGCTGCTCGAGCCGGATATGGGCGCGTTCCTGGTGATCGCGGCCGTGGCGATGGGCATCCTGTTTCTGGGTGGCGTGAACGGCAAGCTGTTCGGCGGCCTGGTACTCACGGCGGTGTCGACGTTCTCGCTCCTCATCGTGGCGTCGCCGTGGCGGCGCGAGCGCATCTTCGCGTACCTCAACCCGTGGCAAGAGCAATACGCGCAGGGCAAGGCGTACCAATTGACCCATTCGCTCATCGCCTTCGGCCGCGGTGAGTGGACGGGTGTCGGCCTGGGCGGCAGCATTGAAAAGCTGCATTACCTGCCTGAAGCGCACACCGACTTCATCCTGGCCGTGATCGGGGAAGAGCTCGGATTCGTGGGCGTGCTGATCGTGATTCTGCTGTTCTACTGGATGGTGCGCCGTTCCTTCGAGATCGGCCGCACCGCGCTGCAGCTCGACCGCACGTTTGCGGGGCTGGTCGCCAAGGGACTGGGCATCTGGATGGGCTGGCAGGCCTTCATCAACATGGGCGTGAACCTCGGTCTGCTGCCGACCAAGGGCCTCACCCTGCCGATGGTGAGCTATGGCGGCTCCGGCATCCTCATGAACTGCGTGGCGATTGCGCTGATGCTGCGCATCGACTACGAGAACCGCGTGCTGATGCGGGGGGGCAAGGTATGACGGCGCACGCGCCGGGCACGCTGCCCCGCACCCTTCTCGTGATGGCCGGCGGCACGGGCGGACACATCTTCCCCGCACTGTCGGTGGCCAAGATGCTGGCCGCGCGCGGCTGGAAGGTGGTGTGGCTCGGCAATGCAAACGGCATGGAAGGGCAACTGGTGCCCAAGCACGGCTTCCCTCTGGAGTCGGTGCAGTTTGGTGGTTTGCGCGGCAAGGGTCTCCTCACCAAGTTTCTGCTGCCGCTCAATCTGTTGCGCGCGTTCTGGCAGAGCCTCGGCGTGGTGCGCCGTGTGCGCCCGAACGTTGTGCTCGGCATGGGCGGCTACATCACGTTCCCGGGCGGCATGATGAGCGTGCTGATGGGCCGCCCGCTGGTGCTGCACGAACAGAATTCGATTGCCGGTCTTGCCAACCGCGTGCTCGCGCGCGTGGCCGATCGCGTGCTGTGCGCGTTCCCGAACGCGCTGGCCAACGCAGAGTGGGTCGGCAATCCGATCCGCGCGGATCTGGCGACGATCGCATCGCCGCAGACGCGCTACGCCGAGCGCACCGGCGCGCTGCGCGTGCTTGTCGTGGGTGGCAGCCTGGGCGCTGCGGCGCTCAATGACGTCGTGCCCAAGGCGTTGGCGCTGTTGCCCGCCGATTCCCGCCCCATCGTGATCCACCAGGCCGGCGCGAAGCAGATCGACACGCTGCGCGCGAATTACGCCGCTGCGGGCATCGACGACACGCACGCGCAGGCCGTTCCGTTCATTGACGACATGGCAGCCGCTTACGCGCACGCAGATCTGGTGATCTGCCGCGCGGGTGCCATGACCGTTTCCGAAGTGGCTGCGGCGGGCGTCGCAGCGCTGTTCGTGCCTTTCCCACATGCCGTGGACGATCACCAGACGACCAACGCGCGCTTCCTGTCCGGACGCGGTGCGGCCTTGCTGGTGCCTCAGTCGAAACTGAGTCCGGCATCGCTGGCGGATACACTCGCGTCCCTGACGCGTGCGCAATTGGCCGATATGGCGGCTAAAGCACGCGAACAGGCAAGGCCGGAAGCGGCCGAGCGTGTCGCCGACGTGTGTGTTGCGGTGGCACGGGCATAGAGAAGGAATCGACTGATGAAGCACATCGTCAAAAACATCCATTTTGTAGGCATCGGTGGTGCCGGCATGAGCGGCATCGCGGAAGTGCTGCTCAACCTGGGCTACCGCGTGACAGGCTCCGATCTGGGCACGAGCGCGGCGACCCAGCGTCTGGCTTCGCTGGGCGCGACCGTCATGCAGGGTCATGCGCCGGAGCATGTGGTCGGGGCGAACGCCGTGGTGGTCTCCACCGCCGTGCGCGGTGACAACCCGGAAGTGCTGGCCGCGCGTGCCAAGCGCATCCCGATCGTGCCGCGCGCCGTCATGCTCGCTGAGCTGATGCGGCTGAAGCAGGGCATTGCCATTGCCGGCACGCACGGCAAGACGACAACGACCAGCCTGGTCGCATCCGTGCTGGCCGAGGGCGGACTGGACCCGACCTTCGTGATTGGTGGCCGCCTGAACTCGGCCGGCGCCAATGCGCGGCTGGGCACGGGCGATTTCATCGTCGCCGAAGCGGACGAGTCCGACGCCTCGTTCCTCAACCTGTTCCCTGTGATCGAGGTCATCACCAACATCGATGCCGATCATATGGACACCTACGGGCACGACTTCGCGCGTCTGAAGCAGGCGTTCATCGAGTTCACGCATCGCCTGCCGTTCTACGGCATTGCCGTGTTGTGCGTGGATGACCCGAATGTGCGCGAGATTCTGCCGTTCGTCTCCAAGCCGATCGTCCGTTATGGCTTTGCCGAAGACGCGCAGGTGCGCGCGGTCAACGCGCGTGCCGTCGATGGCCGCATGGAATTCACCGTCATCCGACAGCTCAACGGCCATGCGGAGCCGCCGCTGTCGATCACGCTGAACCTGCCCGGCATGCACAACGTGCAGAACGCGTTGGCCGCCATCGCCATCGCCACCGAACTCGAAGTGCCGGACGAAGCCATCGTCAAGGCACTGGCGGAGTTCAACGGCGTCGGCCGCCGTTTCCAGCGCTACGGCGAAGTGCCGACCGCTGACGGCAACGGCCGCTTCACGCTCATCGACGATTACGGTCACCACCCGGTCGAGATGGCCGCCACGTTGGCAGCCGCCCGTGGTGCATTCCCGGGGCGTCGTCTCGTGCTGGCTTTCCAGCCGCATCGCTTTACGCGCACGCGCGACTGCTTCGAGGATTTCGTGAAGATCCTTGGTACCGTCGATGCGCTCCTGCTGGCCGAGGTCTATGCCGCCGGCGAGCCGCCGATTGTGGCGGCGGACGGACGGTCGCTCACCCGCGCGCTGCGTGTCGCCAACAAGGTCGAGCCCGTATTCGTGGAACAGATCGAAGAGATGCCGCAAGCCATCCTGGATGCGGCGCGTGATGGCGACGTGGTCATCACCATGGGCGCCGGGTCCATCGGACAGGTGCCCGGCCAGGTGGTGGCCCGGCAGGCCGAAGTGCGCGCATCGAATGTGGTCGATCTGAACGGAGGCGCCGCAGCATGACGACCGGACCGTTTGTGCCGCATCCGAAGATTGATCCCAAGTCACTGGGGAAGGTCGGCGTCTTGATGGGCGGTCGCTCCGCCGAACGCGAGATCTCGCTGATGTCCGGCAACGGCGTGCTGGCTGCGCTGCGTTCGCGAGGCGTCGATGCGCATCCGTTTGATCCGGGTCTGCAGGCGGTGGCCGATCTTGCCAGGCAAGGTTTCGATCGCGTGGTGATCTCGCTGCACGGCCGCTTTGGCGAAGACGGCACGATCCAGGGCCTGCTCGAGCAGTTCGGCATTCCGTACACCGGCAGCGGCGTACTCGCGTCTGCGCTGGCGATGGACAAGGAAGCCACCAAGCGCCAATGGCAGACCCACGGCCTGCCCACGCCTGATTTCGTCATGCTCCATGCCGGCAGTGACTGGCAGGCCGTGGCCGACCGCCTTGGCCTGCCGCTGATCGTCAAGCCGGCGCGCGAAGGTTCGTCGATCGGCCTGACCAAGGTCACGAGCGCCGCCGAGCTGCCCGCCGCCTACGAAAAGGCTGCGCGCCTGGACCGCGACGTGATGGCAGAGCAGTTCATCGAAGGCGACGAACTGACCTGCCCGATCATCGGCGAAGGTGAAAGCGCGACCGCCTTGCCGCTCATCCGCATCGTCGCGCCGCAGGCGAACTACGACTACCAGAACAAGTACTTCACCGACGACACGCGCTACGAATGTCCGGCACCGATTCCCGCCGACGTGGCCGCGCGCGTGCAGGCCCTGGTGGTGCAGGCGTATCGCGGGCTGGGCTGCCGTGGCTGGGGCCGCGCCGACATCATGCTGCGCAAGTCCGACAACGCGCCGTTCCTGCTGGAGATGAACACGTCGCCGGGCATGACCGGGCATTCGCTGGTGCCGATGGGCGCGCGCGCTGCCGGGATCAGCTATGAGGATTTCGTGTTGCAACTGGCGGCCAGTGCGTCGCTTGAGCTGCACGCAAGCAGTGATTGGAAACCAGAGTAAGCGAAACCGGTCGGCACAACGTTATGTGGCACAACACCCGTCTCCTCAACGCCATCGCGAGTGCGCTGTATGCGCTGCTCGCGCTGGGCGGCTTGGGCGTCGGCGCGGTCTGGCTCATGCAGCGCCCGATGTTCCAGTTGCAGCAGGTGCGTGTCGTACCCATGGCGGGTGGGGAGCTGCGTCACGTCAATGTGCCGAGCCTTCGCGCCAACGCGCTGGTCAAGCTGCGTGGCAACTTCTTCTCGCTGAACCTGGATGAAGCCCGTCAGGCATTCGAGTCGGTGCCATGGGTGCGCCGCGCGAGTGTGCGTCGCGTCTGGCCCAATGGCCTGTTGGTTGAAGTGCAGGAGCACGAGGCGCTGGGCACGTGGGGCGGCAACGATTCCGGCAAGCTGGTCAATACATACGGCGAAGTCTTCGTGGCCAACCTGGCCGAGGCGGAGGACGACACCGATCTGGTTGCGCTTGCTGGCCCCGAAGGCAGCGAGCAGGAAGTGGTCGACAAGCTGGAGACCATGACCGAGTGGTTCAAGCCAATGAACGTCGAGCCGGTGAGCGTGACGCTGACCAATCGCTACGCATGGCGAGCGCGGTTGTCCAACGGCACGGTGATCGAGTTCGGCCGCGAATTGAATGACGATGACCGCACGGCCCTGGCTGCCCGCGCCCGCCGCTTCGTGCGCGCCTGGCCGCAGGTGACGCAGCGCTGGGGCGGTCAGATTGAATACGCCGATTTGCGATACCCCAACGGGTTCGCAGTTCGGGCGGCGGGTGTGCGCTTCCTGACCGATGCGCAGGCCGCGGTGCTGGCAAAGGGGGGCAAGCTGCCCGGCACCGGCAATGCTGCAAAGGCGAAGGCCGATGCAGGGGCCAATAACAAAGCAACGCGAAGCACAGAGAAAACGCGATGAGCAAGGAATACAAGGATCTTCTGGTCGGGCTGGATATCGGCACCTCCAAGGTGGTGGCGGTGGTGGCCGAGCTTCGCCCCGACGGCGCCTACGAGGTCATTGGCATGGGCCAGACCGAATCGAAGGGGCTCAAGAAGGGCGTCGTCGTGAACATCGAGGCGACCGTCCAGTCGATCCAGAAAGCGCTCGAAGAAGCGGAGCTGATGGCCGACTGCAAGATCAGCGAGGTCTTCACCGGTATCGCGGGCAGCCACATCCGCAGCTTCAATTCGAGCGGCATGGTGGCGATCAAGGACAAGGAAGTCACCCCCGCCGATGTGGCGCGCGTGATCGAGACCGCCAAGGCCGTCAACATCCCGACCGACCAGCAGATCCTGCACATCCTCACGCAGGAATTCATCATCGACGGCCAGGAAGACGTGCGCGAGCCGATCGGCATGAGCGGCATCCGGCTCGAGGTGAAAGTGCACATCGTGACCGGTGCCGTGAGCGCGGCGCAGAACATCGTCAAGTGCGTACGCCGCTGCGGACTGGAAGTGCACGACCTGATCCTGCAGCCGCTGGCGTCGAGCCTGGCGGTGCTGACCGAAGACGAGAAGGAACTCGGCGTGGTGCTGGTCGACATCGGCAGCGGCACGACCGACATCGCCATCTTCAGCGAAGGCGCGATCCGGCACACGGCCGTGATCCCCATCGCCGGCGACCAGATCACCAACGACATCGCCATGGCCCTGCGCACGCCGACGCCGGATGCCGAGGACATCAAGATCCAATATGGCATCGCCAAGCAGGTGCTGGCGGATCCGGACGAGATGATCGATGTGCCTGGCGTGGGCGACCGCGGCCCGCGCACGCTCTCGCGCCAGGCGCTGGCCGCCGTGATCGAGCCGCGCGTGGAAGAGCTGTTCTCGCTGGTGCATCAGGTGGTGCGTGAGTCGGGCTACGAGGAGCTGCTCTCGAGCGGTGTCGTCCTCACCGGCGGCACCGCGATGATGCCGGGCATGGTCGAGCTGGGTGAAGACATGTTCCTGAAGCCCGTGCGCGTGGGCGTGCCTGAGTACCGGGGCAACCTGCATGAAGTCGTCAAGAGCCCGCGCTATGCAACGGTGATGGGTCTGCTGCAGGAGGGCCGCGTGCAGCGCATGCGTGGCCGCAAGGTGGTGGTGCAGTCCGGATCGGTCAAGCAGGTCTGGACGCGCATGAAGGAATGGTTCATCGGCAACTTCTGAGCGTGCTTGCTTGGGTATTGGCGATGTGCTCCCCAGGGGGAGCAGGTTTGATTTCTTGTTTTTGATGTTTTTCGTTCAGGAACCAGGGGTTGCGGCGGGGAGGCTGCATCGTCTGGGACTGATCACTTCTGGAGGCAATGATGGACTTCGACATGATTGAAACGGAAATGCAGGACGGCACCATCATCAAGGTGGTCGGCGTCGGCGGCGCGGGCGGCAATGCCGTGCAGCACATGATCAACCGCGGCGTGCAAGGCGTGGAATTCATCTGCATGAACACCGATGCGCAGGCACTCAAGCGCTCGACCGCGTCGCGCGTGCTGCAACTGGGCAGCACGGGCCTGGGCGCCGGCGCCAAGCCCGAGGTGGGCAAGCACTGCGCAGAAGAAGCCCGTGAGCAGATCGCCGACGCACTGCGCGGCGCGCACATGGTCTTCATCACCGCTGGCATGGGCGGCGGCACGGGTACGGGCGCCGCCCCGGTGGTCGCGCAGATCGCCAAGGAAATGGGCATCCTGACCGTGGGCGTGGTCTCCAAGCCGTTCGACTTCGAAGGCGCACGCCGCGCCAAGGTCGGCGAGCATGGCGCCAACGACCTCGAAGGCAACGTCGATTCGCTGATCGTCGTGCTGAACGAAAAGCTCTTCGAAGTCATGGGCGACGACGCCGAGATGGACAAGTGCTTCCAGTGCGCCGACGACGTGCTGCACAACGCGGTGGCCGGCATTGCGGAAATCATCAACGTCGATGGTCTGGTGAACGTCGACTTTGAAGACGTGAAGACCGTGATGGGCGAGCAAGGCAAGGCGATGATGGGCACGGCCACCGTGTCCGGCGTCGACCGTGCGCGTCTGGCCGCTGAGCAAGCCGTGGCCAGCCCGCTGCTGGAAGGCGTGGACCTGTCGGGCGCGCGTGGCGTGCTGGTGAACATCACGGCCAGCCGCTCGCTCAAGCTGTCCGAGACCAAGGAAGTGATGAACACCATCCGCAGCTATGCCGCGGAAGATGCCACCGTCATTTTCGGTACGGTCTACGACGACGCCATGGGCGACGCGCTGCGCGTGACCGTGGTTGCCACGGGCCTGGGCCGCGCCGCTCGCAACAAGCAACAACAGCAGCAGACGATGACGCTGCTGAAGACCGGTACGGACAACCAGCCGGTAGCCTTCGGCGGTGGCGCCATGGGTCATGCCGTGGCAGCCGCGCCCGACTACAGCAACTTCGACACCCCGGCCGTTTGGCGCAGCTCGCGTGAATCCGCATCGGCGCACGTGGCGGCCCTGCAGGAAAAGGGTGTCGATACGTACGACATCCCGGCATTCCTGCGCAAGCAGGCTGACTGATCCGGCGCCTCGCCCGCGCACGTCCGGCAGCCCGCGGCACCCCACGTCGCGCGCGGCTCACGGCTCCCCTCCCGTGACCGCCGCGATGTGACGGCCCGCCGCCCGCCAGCCGACAGCGCGCGATGAACCGGACACAGTCGTTGCCGCCGGGCAGGTTGGCCTCTGGCCGCCTCCCCGGAAGGGTTCAACCCGCCCGGCGGGTGTGCCCGTTCATCGCGCGCCGCGTGGTGCGATGTTGTTGTCTCCCAAGACCGCCCGCGTGATTGCCTCACGCGGGCGGTCTCGTTCTATGAACGTGCCCGCGCTTCGCCGCGCGGCATGGTCCCGCCCAGCTCACGCGTGTGCGCTGCTTTCAGGCTGACGCCCTCGGGTTGATGGGCTGCTCGCCACGAACCGTGATCCGGTTCTATGATCGAGAGATTCGTGCGCAACGCTTTGTGATGATCATGATCCAGCCTGGTCAACCGCTTCCAGACGCAACGCTCTACGAGTTCTTCGAAAGTGAGAAGGACGGCTGCGCCCTGGGCCCCAATGCCTTCTCCGTCAAACACCTGGCGGAGGGCAAGACGGTCGTCATCTTCGGATTGCCCGGGGCGTTCACTCCGACGTGTTCAGCGCGTCATGTGCCCGGCTACGTCGAGCATTACGACGAATTGCGCGCCAAGGGTGTTGATGAAATCTGGTGTGTATCGGTCAACGATGCCTTCGTGATGGGGGCATGGGCGCGCTCGCAGGTAACAGGCGACAAGATCCGCATGCTGGCCGATGGCAGCGCCGAATTCACACGCAAGGTCGGTCTCGATCAGGATCTGACCCAGCGGGGCATGGGCGTGCGCTCGCAGCGTTACGCGATGATCGTGAAAGACGGTGTGGTAACAGCGCTACAGGTCGAGGCGCCTGGGCAGTTCGTCGTCAGCAGCGCAGAAGCCGTCCTCGCGATACTCTGACGCCGCGCTCGCCCCTCAACCGAATGGCGGAATACCGCCCGCTTTCCCGTCACGGCTCAAGGTTGCCCGAGCCCGGGTCCTGATTCTGCACGCGCTCAGATTGAGCGGAATATGTGGACCCCTAACATCCCGATACAAAAGTCGCTTTGAGGGTGGGGGGCTGAAAATGGTATGCTTAGGGTTATCACCTATGCGTCCTGCATAGATAAAAACAATCGTGAAGGTTCTGTGAGTCGAGGGCGGCCATGTTGAAACAACGCACCATCAAGTCCGTCGTCAAGACCGTCGGCATCGGGTTGCACTCGGGCCGCAAGGTAACGCTGACGTTGCGGCCGGCTGCCGTGGGCACGGGCATCGTCTTCACGCGCGTCGACTTGGACCCTGCCGTCGAGATTCCCGCCAACGCCAATGCGATCGGTGACACGCGCCTGGCCTCCGTGCTCCAGAAGGATGGTGCTCGCGTCTCGACCGTGGAACACCTGATGTCTGCGTGCGCCGGTCTCGGCATCGACAACCTGTACGTGGATGTCGACGCGGAAGAGATTCCGATCATGGATGGCAGCGCGGCGTCGTTCGTGTTCCTGCTGCAGTCGGCGGGTATCGAAGAGCAGGGCGCGGCCAAGCAGTTCATCCGCGTGCTCAAGCCGGTGGAAATCCGCGAAGGCGACAAGTTTGCCCGCCTCGATCCGTATTTTGGCTTCAAGCTGTCGTTTACGATCGAGTTCCGGCACCCGGCCGTCGACAAGACCGGCCAGACATTCGAAATCGATTTCGCCGACACGAGCTACACCCGTGAAATCGCCCGCGCTCGCACCTTCGGTTTCGCACATGAAGTCGAGATGCTGCGCGAGGTCGGGTTGGCGCGCGGCGGCAGCCTCGACAACGCCATCGTGCTCGACGAGCACCGCATGCTCAACAACGACGAACTGCGTTACGGCGACGAGTTTGTCCGCCACAAGATACTCGACGCGATTGGCGACCTGTACGTAGTCGGCCATCCCCTGATCGCGGCGTACACTGCACACAAGTCGGGGCATGGCCTGAACAACGCGCTGCTGCGCGCCTTGCTGGCAGATGAAACGGCCTACGAAATCGTCTCGTTCGACAAGGTGGAAGAGGCGCCGCGCGCGTTCCTGCCGCAGTTGCAACCGGCGTTCTCGTGATCGGCTGATGCGGTTGTCTGTATGAAAAAAGCGCCCCGCGGGGCGCTTTTCATTTGGGCTTGCCGGCAGGTGCAACGTGCCGCGCAACCATTTCGGCCAAGGCCTGCCGAAGTGGCGAATCGGGCAGTTCGTTGGCGAGTGCCGCCAGGCTGTTGACCCCAACTGCCGTCATCTTGGCGCGTTTAGGCGGCTTTTCGATCTCTTGTGGCCATAAACTGTCGCTCCCGCCCTGCGGTTGTACCCGTACACGAATTGCGGTAATCTGCGATCCCCGGCGCTGCAGACGCTCCAGCAAGGTGGGTACCACCTGCCGTAAGCGCGCCGCAGCCGCACTATGTGCGGCGAGCAACACCAGAGTCGCTTCCCGGCTGTCGCGCGCATCGTTCTTGATGCCGCCGATGGCCACACCGCCGCCCAAGCCGGGCGGCAACAGCGACAACACCTCCGCTTCCAACGACGCCAATTGCCTGGCCGCCTGCATCAGCGGGCCGACCGAACCGGCACCCGAAAGCCAGTCCTGGACGGGTTTTGCCACCGGCGTCTTGAGAGCGGGATGAACAAAGATTCGCATGCCGGCATTGTAGGGCCCTTCATTGTGCTTTCGTGCCGGTGGGCAGCTTTTTTGTCCGGAAATCGAGCGATGCAGATCATCCTGATTCACCCACGCAAGGCCGGCGCGACGCACCTGTCGCGACGCGGCGTCTTCGTGGCTATTGGTGCGGCACTGCTGACCGTGGCGGCTCTGTCCGTCGGCGGAACATGGCTTGCGGCCAAGCAAGGGTTGCTGCCCGGAGCCGGTGCTTCGGCGAGTCCCGGTGGCGACACGCGCGTCATGCGCGAAAACCTGAACCTGATGGCCGCGCGCATCGGCGAAATGCAGGCGCAACTGGTGCGGCTCGATGCCTTGGGCGCGCGCGTGTCCGGGCTGGCAGGCGTGCCGCCCCGTGAGTTCGACTTCAAGTCGCAGCCGGGGCGCGGCGGCCCGGAGGGCGCGTTCTCGCGGCCGATGTCGATGCCCGAGATCCAGTCAGAACTGGATCGCCTGACGCGCTCGGCAGACCAGCGCAACGACTATTTCAGCGTGCTCGAAAGCACGCTGATGGATCGGCAGATCCACGCCAAGATGATGCCAACTGTCCGCCCTGTGGCCACCGGCTATGACTCATCGGGCTTCGGGGTGCGGATCGACCCGTTCACCGGCAGGCGTACGCAGCACGATGGCGTGGATTTCGTCGCGCCGGTCGGCACCCCGATCGTGGCCGCCGCAGGCGGCGTCGTGGTAGCCAGTGAATACCGTAGCGACTACGGCAATATGGTCGATATCGATCACGGCAATGGCCTGAAGACCCGCTATGCCCACGCGTCGAAGGTGTTCGTGAAGGTCGGCGATATCGTCAAGGCAGGCGAGCGCATTGCACTGATCGGCCGTACCGGCCGCGCCACGGGGCCGCATCTGCATTTCGAGGTGCACGTCAACGATGTGCCGCAGAATCCGGTGGCTTTCCTGGAGAACGCCGGCCAGCCCAAGCTGGCTGGCAAGCAGACACCTGTGCCGCAGCTTGCAGACGCGGATATTGGTAAGGGCATGGCCAGCGCTGGTCACTGACGCGCCACGGTTGCAATCGGGGGTGCCTGCCCCCAGTTCCCTATGAGCCTGTGGCCTAAGGGCATGCCCCGGTGCTGCTGCAAAGTGCGGCGTTCCTGCCACATCCGGCCGGCCTGCCGCCATCAAGCGGGCGTTTTGCACATGCTAAACTCCCGCCTTTGCGCCAACCCTTTCTGGGCCGTTGCGCTGCCTGCGTTTCGCCGTGTCGCGCGAGGCGATTCTGGTGGTTCACCGCCCCTAGCCATCGATGATCACGGGCCTTCTCAAGAAGATTTTCGGCAGCCGCAATGAGCGGCTGATCAAACAGTACCGCCGCAAGGTGGCGCAGATCAACGCGCTCGAACCGAAGTTCGAGGCGCTCTCCGATACCGAGCTGCAGGCCAAGACCGAGGAGTTCCGCCAACGCTTCGCCAAGGGCGAGACGCTGGATGCGCTGCTGCCCGAAGCGTTTGCCGTGTGCCGCGAGGCCAGCAAGCGCGTGATGAAGATGCGGCACTTCGACGTGCAGCTGGTCGGTGGCATGGTGCTGCACGACGGCAAGATCGCCGAAATGCGCACGGGTGAAGGCAAGACACTGACCGCGACGCTGGCCGTGTACCTGAACGCCATCTCAGGCCAGGGCGTGCACGTCGTGACGGTCAACGATTACCTTGCCCAGCGCGATGCCGAGTGGATGGGCCGCCTGTACAACTGGCTGGGCCTGTCGGTGGGGGTCAACCTGACCACCATGGACCACGACCAGAAGCAGGCCGCCTACGCGTCGGACATCACCTACGGCACCAACAACGAGTTCGGCTTCGACTACCTGCGCGACAACATGGTGTACGACGCCGGCCAGCGCGTGCAGCGTCCGCTGAACTACGCGATCGTCGACGAGGTGGACTCGATCCTGATCGATGAAGCGCGTACCCCGCTGATCATCTCCGGCCAGGCCGAAGATCACACCGACCTGTACCGCCGCATGAACGGCATCCCCGCGCAGCTTACGCGCCAGATCGGCGAAGAGAAGTCGGATGGCACGGGCGTCGAGAAGCCGGGCGACTACTACGTCGACGAAAAATCGCACCAGGTCTATCTGACTGAATCGGGCCATGAAAAGGCTGAGCAGATCCTGCTCCAGGCAGGCCTGATCGCCGAGGGTGAATCGCTCTACGCGCCGCAGAACATCACGCTGATGCACCACCTGTACGCAGCCCTGCGTGCGCACAGCCTGTTCTTCCGCGATCAGCACTACGTGGTGCAGAACGGTGAAGTGGTGATCGTCGATGAATTCACCGGCCGCCTGATGTCGGGCCGCCGTTGGTCCGACGGTCTGCACCAGGCCGTGGAGGCCAAGGAAGGCGTGCAGATCCAGCAGGAAAACCAGACGCTGGCGACCATCACGTTCCAGAACTACTTCCGCATGTACAACAAGCTGTCGGGCATGACCGGCACGGCGGACACGGAAGCGTACGAATTCCAGGAGATCTACGGCCTTGAAACCGTGGTGATCCCGACCAACCGCACGCCGCAGCGCAAGGACTTGCAGGATCAGATCTACAAGACCTCGAAGGAGCGCTACGACGCCGTCATTCGCGATATTCGCGATTGCTACGAGCGTGGTCAGCCGGTGCTGGTGGGCACGACGTCCATCGAAAACTCCGAGCTGCTGTCGAACCTGCTGAACCAGGTCAAGCTGCCGCACCAGGTGCTCAACGCGAAGCAGCATGAGCGCGAAGCCGCCATCATCGCGGAAGCGGGCCGGCCGAAGGCGATCACCATCGCCACCAACATGGCCGGTCGCGGTACCGACATCGTGCTGGGCGGCAACGTGGAGAAGCAATCCGCTTTCGTGATGGCGGACGAATCGCTCTCTGATGAAGAGAAGGCCGCACGCGTGAAGCAACTGCAGGACGAATGGCAATCGCTGCACGAGCAGGTGAAGGCCGCCGGTGGTCTGCACATTGTCGGTACCGAGCGCCACGAGTCGCGCCGGATCGATAACCAGTTGCGGGGCCGTGCCGGTCGTCAGGGTGATCCGGGTTCGTCGCGCTTTTATCTGTCGTTGGACGATCAGCTGCTGCGCATCTTCGCGGGCGACCGCGTGCGCGCGATCATGGATCGCCTGAAGATGCCCGAAGGCGAGCCGATCGAAGCCGGCATCGTCACGCGCTCGATCGAATCGGCGCAGCGCAAGGTCGAAGGCCGCAACTTCGATATCCGCAAGCAACTGCTGCAGTACGACGACGTCTCCAACGATCAGCGCAAGGAACTCTACAAGCTGCGTAACGAGATTCTCGAAGCGCAGGACGTGGGCGATCTGGTCAAGAACCTGCGCGAGTCCGTGTTCACCGAGCTGTTCCGCACGTATGTGCCGGCCGAGACCATGGAAGAGCAGTGGGATGTTGCCGGCCTGGAGAAGATTCTGCGCGAAGACTGGGGTGTCGACCAGCCGCTGGTGAAGACGCTGGAAGACGCGCAGTCGATCGAAGACGAAGACCTGCTCAAGATGGTGCTGGAGGCTGCCGAAGCGGTGTACGAAGGCAAGGTGGCGCAAGTGGGCCGCGAGTCGTTCGCCGGCTTCGAGCGTTCGGTGATGCTGCAAAGCCTCGACACGCACTGGCGTGAGCACCTGGCTGCGCTCGACATGCTGCGCCAGGGCATCCACCTGCGCGGCTATGCGCAGAAGGACCCGAAGCAAGAGTACAAGCGCGAGTCGTTCGAATTGTTCGGCCGCTTGCTCGATACCATCCGCAATGAAGTCACGCGTATTGTCTTCACGGTGCGTATCCAGTCGCAAGAGGAGCTGGAGCAGGCTTCCGAGCAGATCGAAGAAGACCTTTCGGCGCTGACCAACTTGCAGTACAAGCACGACGAGTTCGACGACCTCGCCGAAGTTGCGGCTGGCGACGCCGAGATCCACGGGGCCGCACCAGCGATGGCCGCGCAGCGTTCGGCGGCATCTGCGGCAGCGGCGGCGCTGGCGGGCGAAGTGCCCAAGGTCGGACGCAATGACCCGTGCCCGTGCGGTTCGGGCAAGAAGTACAAGCAGTGCCACGGCAAGCTGGTTTGACGCTGCCCAGACGCGCCGCCTGGGCGGCGCGCCTCGTTTTCCGTTGATTCACGATGCCCGCAATGCGGGCATCCTTATTTGAAAGGTGTGCTCCATGGCTGTGAATCTCGTCGCGCCCGCCGCTGACTCACTGTTGCCGATCGACGGCGTGGAACTCGGCTGGGCCGAGGCCGGTGTACGCAAGGCCAATCGCAAGGATGTGCTGCTCGTTCGTATCGCCGAGGGCTCGGCGGTGGCTGGTGTGTTCACGCAGAACCGTTTCTGCGCGGCGCCAGTGCAGGTGTGCCGCGAGCATCTGGCGAGCGGCAAGGGGGCGCGGGCGATCGTTGTGAACACGGGCAACGCGAATGCCGGCACGGGCGCGCCGGGCCTCGCGCATGCACGCCAGACCTGCGATGCCGTGGCCAAGCTGCTGGGCGTGTCGGCGGAGCAGGTGCTGCCGTTCTCCACGGGCGTAATTCTGGAGCCGCTGCCGGTCGACCGCATCATCGCCGGACTGCCTGCGGCTGAGGCGAACGCCAAGCCGGACAACTGGCTGGCAGCCGCGGAGGCCATCATGACCACCGACACCGTACCCAAGGCGGCGTCGGCCACGTGCACGCTGTCGGGCAAGACGGTGCGCATGTCGGGCATCAGCAAGGGCGCGGGCATGATCCGTCCGAACATGGCGACGATGCTGGGCTTCATCGCCACCGATGCCAATGTGGACGAAGCTGTGCTGCAAGGTCTGGTGCGCCACGCCGCCGATCATTCGTTCAACAGCGTGACGGTGGACGGCGATACGTCGACCAACGACTCGTTCGTCGTCATCGCGACGGGCCGCGCCGGCACGCCGCGCATCGATTCCGAATCGCACCCTGATTACGCGGCGCTGCGCGATGCGCTGACGGGCCTCGCGCAAGAGCTTGCGCAGAAGATCGTGCGCGACGGCGAGGGTGCGACCAAGTTCATGGCCATCCAGGTCGAGGGCGGCCGCAACGTTGAGGAGTGTCGCCTGATCGCCTATGCGGTCGCACATTCGCCGCTGGTCAAGACCGCGTTCTACGCTTCGGACCCCAACCTCGGCCGCATCCTGGCGGCCGTCGGCTACGCTGGCGTGACGGACCTTGATGTAAACGGCGTCAACCTGTGGCTCGACGACGTGTGGGTCGCGCGTGACGGTGGCCGCAACCCCGAGTACCGCGAAGAAGACGGCCAGCGTGTGATGAAGCAGGCGGAGATCACCGTGCGCATCGCGCTCGGCCGCGGCGACGCCACCGCCAACGTGTGGACGTGCGACTTCTCGCACGACTACGTGTCGATCAACGCGGACTACCGTTCGTAATCCGGAGTCTGCCTCCATGTCGTCCGACCTTTCCGCACGGCTCGACCGCTTTCTTGGGCGGCTCGAGCAATGGCTGCCGCCCGAACTGACCGAGGCGGATTGGAACGAGGCCGTTGCCTTCCGCTGGCGAAAACGTCAGAGCCTGTTCGGCAATATCGGCTATCTCGCGCCGATCCGCCAACTGCCGCCGATCCACCTGAGCGATCTGCACAACATCGAACGTCAGAAAGACGCCATCGTCGCCAACACGCGCCAGTTCGTCAGCAAGCTGCCGGCCAATAACGTGCTGCTCACGGGCGCACGTGGTACCGGCAAGTCGTCGCTCATCAAGGCGTGCCTGAACGAATTCGTGAAGGACGGCCTGCGCCTGGTTGAAGTCGACAAGGATGATCTGGCCGATCTGGGCGATATCGTCGAGCAGCTTTCGACGCGCCCCGAGCGCTTCGCGATCTTCTGCGATGACCTTTCGTTCGAAGAGGGCGAATCGGGCTACAAGGCGCTGAAGTCTGCGCTGGACGGCTCGGTGGCAACGCAATCAGACAACGTGCTGATCTACGCGACGTCCAACCGGCGCCATCTGCTGCCGGAATACATGAAGGACAACGAAACCTATCAGCACACGTCTGACGGCGAAATCCATCCGGGCGAAGTGGTGGAAGAGAAGATCTCGTTGTCGGAGCGCTTCGGACTGTGGCTGTCGTTCTACCCGCCCAAGCAGGACGAATACCTGACCATTGTCGGCCACTGGCTCCGGCATTTCGGCTGCAGCGACGAGGACATCGCCGCTGCACGTGGCGACGCGCTGGTCTGGGCGCTCGAGCGTGGCTCGCGTTCGGGCCGCGTGGCATGGCAATTTGCCCGCGACTGGGGCGGCAAGCATGGGCGGCAGCATGTCGACTGACAATCTGACGCAAGTGCCACCCACGCACACGCCCGACGGCCGCAAGATCACCGAAGTGGCCGTTGGCGTGCTGGTGCAGCCGGACGGCCAGTTCTTGCTGGCCCAGCGTCCAGAAGGCAAGCCTTACGCGGGCTACTGGGAATTTCCTGGCGGCAAGCTTGAAGCGGGCGAATCGGTGGAAGCCGCGCTCACGCGTGAGCTGAAGGAAGAGCTCGATGTGACGCTGCGCACTTGCACGCCGTGGCACACCATCGAGCATGATTATCCGCACGCGTACGTGCGCCTGCATTTCTGCAAGGTGACGGCGTGGGAAGGCACGCTGCGCGCACTGGAAGGCCAGGAATTCGCCTGGCAGACGTTGCCGATCAACGTGGAACCGGTACTGCCGGCCACGCTGCCGGTGTTCGAGTGGATGCGCGCGGAAGACGCCGCTGCGTCTGCCTAGTCTTCCCGTCTCTCCAGGGATCTACTGCGCTTGCAGAAAGGCGGCAACCGCCTGTGCCTGCTCGTCCGTCAACGTGTGAGCAACGGCGCTCATCACTGGCGCATTGGCGCGCGTGCCGTTCTTGAAGACGCTGATCTGCCGCAACAGGTACGTCTCGTGCTGACCGGCCAGACGCGGATAGATATCGTTGCCCTGCGCGTGCGCGCCGTGGCAAGACGCACAGGCGGGCACGCCCTCGGCCGGCAGGCCGTGTTCGAAGATGGTCTTGCCGCGCGCCATCAGTGCCGGATTTCCCGCCTGGCCCGCAGGCGCTGTCTGGCGCGCGTAGTACTCAGCCAGTGAGGCGATGGTGGCATCGTCCAGCTGCGAGGCAATGCCCCACATGAAGGCCTGCGCGTCGGTCTCGCCGCGACCGCGGTTGCGAAAGCCCTTCAGCTGCGCTTCCAGATAGTGCGGAACCTGCGCGTCCAGGCGCGGGAACATGGGCGACCCGCTGGTGCCGTGCGCGCCGTGGCAGGACGCGCACAATTGCTCAGCAAGCCTCTCGCCGTCTTGTGCGGTGGCGGCGCCGGACCAACCCAAGGCCGCGAGTGCGACGAGACCTGCAAGCCAGGCTGGGCCGGATCGATGCAATCCCTTCATCACGTGTTCCCCCCTTCTGTCGTTGATCCGACCAGGCAGCTAGAACATGAACCAGCCGAGCAGATAGATCGTGTTGTTGTTGATCGCGTTGCGCCCGTTGCCGTCGTAGTTGGCGTGGGCGCCGTTGAACTTGAGGTACCACGTGTACTGCAGCGCCAGCTTGATCTGGGGATGCGGCAGATAATCCAGCTCGAAGATCACGCCCTGGGTATCCGGCCGGCCATTGGCGCTGCCGGTGACGGGCGCCGGGGCGTAGAGGCCGGGGTCGGCGTCGCCGGTGGTTGAGAAGTAGGCCAGGGTGGCGCCGTATTTGCGCTGGTAGTAATACGACGCCTTCGCCTTGAATGTATTGAGATGATCCGTCGGGTTGGCCGGCGTCGGACCGGCCCCGATGCCGCCGCTTGGGAAGCTGGCGCGCCAGTCCTGATGCTCATAGATCCACGCCATCTGTGCGGTGAACGTGTGCGTCATCGTCAGATACTGGTACTGGGCATCGAGCGCATAGTCCTGGAAGCGGTCGGTGGGCGTACCGGGCATCGTGTTGTCCGGATACCGGTTGGCCAGCAGCCCGAAGGTGCCGACCATCATCGAATGCGGCCCCCACTCCTGGTTGTAAGCCACACGCCAGTACGGATTGGCTCCGCTCAGGCGCGCCACGCCGCCTGGCGTGGCGGTATCCTGGCCGGCCCGGAATACCGAGAAGGCCTGGTCCGCAGTCCGGTAGGCGCCGAACTCTGCGTAAAGATGGCGTTGCCAGAAGGCATACGCACTTGCCCCCACCACCTGTTGCGCCAGGCTCCCGTCGATGAGCGTCCCGGCCAGCGGCGGCACGCCGACGGTGGGCGACGCGTACGGATAACCGAAGGCGGGGCTGCTGTTCCAGGCGTCGGATACCGTCGGGTTGTTGTTAACCGTGATGCCGTAGATGAAGTCGACGTCCTCCCGCGTCAGGTGCCATGCGGCCCGGATGTCGGTGTTGTCCAGGGCGCTGTGGTGGGCGATGCCGTCGTAAGACCACTGCGCGAAGGCGCCGACTGGCCCGGCAATGCGTCCCGCATAAAACAGGCTGAGCTGCTGGGGGACGGTATCGCCGTCGCGCACGAAATCGTAATTCTGTTGATCGACCGTCCGGGTGTTGGTGCGCGAGATCTGCACCATGCCCGAAATCGGGATCGTGCTCTTGTTGGACAGCGTATAGCCGGTCATCTTGAAGAACCGGCCAAAGGGGGTCAGTTCCGGGAAGCTTACGTGGCAAGCCATGCAGGCCATGCCGGTCTGTCTGGCGAACGCCGGCACCGCAGAGGCCTCTCTTGGCACGCCAAGCGCAACGCAGAGCAGCAGCCAAACAAGCGCATTGAGCGCCGTCGTCGACCGTTGCATGGTGCCCCCCTCTTTTTGTTGTGGTTCACCGTCTCACCTCATCAATAAAGATGACGCGGCTGATTTCGTCAACGTGCGAACTGGGTCACGCTGACGTGGATCAAGACCGGCCAGCCAAGGTGGTATCGCGGCTGAGGGGAGCGAGAGGGCGGGACGGCCTACTGCATGGTGCAACGCACCGGGGGAGTGTCAATTGAGCTTGCCGCTGGTGTCGCCGCCCGGCGCTTCGGGCGGCAGGTCGTCGTCTTCGACCACGGGGATGGTGTACTGCTCGGCCGCCCAGGCGCCCAGATCAATCTGCTTGCAGCGCTCGGAGCAGAACGGCCGGTAACGGCTTTCCGGTACCCACGGCACGGGTTTGCCGCAGGTCGGGCATTTGACGGTCTTCGCGTTCATTGCAAACGTCTAGAAATTGCAGAGCTTGAGCTGGAACGGAATATCGGCGTCGACCGGCTTGGGGCGCAGGTCGCCATCCTGCTGGGTAAAGCGTACCCAGAGCATGTACTTGTTGGCGCTGATCTCAGGGATGAAGCCCAGCGCAGCATCGTCCAGGCGCACCTGCATGAGTTGGTAGACGCGCCCCGACAGCATCTGTTGATAGCTTCCGGCGGTAGCAATGACCTTGCCACTCTGGCCCGACTCGCGCAGCAGGCGCAGCACGATCATCGTCGCGTCACGCAGCGGTACCAGGGGCTGCGCCCATTTGATAATGTCGGCGCGGCGGCGTTCCGCAGGGTGATGCTGCCACGCAAAATACGCCGGCAGGTCAAATTCGCAGGTACCACCGGGAATGATCGCGCGGCTGCGGATGCTGGTCAGCCATTCGTTGTCGGCGATGAGCTGTCCGGCCTTGCCGTGCGTGGCGGTGAGATTGCCCGAGGCGGTTTCCAGCTCGCTGATGACGCCGTCGAGCGCGTCTTGATCGATCTGCGGGTTAGCGCGCAGCGCAGTCAGCGTCTGGCGCTGGCGGTCGAGCTCTTTCAGCAGGTCGGACTTGAGATCGGCGCGGCCCGCCACGTCGACGATCTCGAACAGCGTGGTCAGCGCCACATGGTGCTGCAGCGGATGTTCCTGCACGAGAAAGAAATCCAGCCGCTCGAACAGATCTTCGAGGCGCAGCAGCGTCCGAATGCGTTCGTTGAAGGGATATTCGTACAGGATCAAAACTTGGTGCCCGGTTTGCTGGCCTGCTGGCGTATGTGGCCCCGAAGCCCATTTGGCTTCGATCTGCCCGCATTCTATGCGAGACCCTCGCTCATCACAATGCAAAGGGCTGTGACATCCGCTTTCAGGGCGGTTCAATCCGACCGATAGGCTTGGTCCAGACGGTCGATCTGCGGCTGCAAGTCCGCCAGCGCTCCGCTGTTGTCGATCACGTCGTCCGCGGCTTCCAGGCGCGCTTCACGGCTGGCCTGCCGGGCCACGATAGCCTCGACCTGCGCGCGTGGCAGGCCATTGCGGGCGATCACGCGGGCAATCTGCATCTCGACCGGACAGTCGACGACCAGGATGCGCTCGACAAGGCTGCGCCAGCTTTGATGGCCGGTAAGGGACTCCACCAGAAGCGGTACGACGTAGACGAGGTACGGAGATGCGCCGGATGCTTGCGCGGCGGCTCCGCGTGACAAGGCAATCTCGCGGATCAGCGGATGCGTGATCTGCTCCAGCCGTGTCTTGGCGGTAGCGTCGGAAAAGGCGAGGGCGCGCATGGCGTCGCGATCCATCGCGCCGTCCGGACGCAGGATGCCGGGGCCGAAGGTTTCGACCAGCTTGGGGATGGCAGCCCCGCCGGGCGCGGTGATCTCGTGGGCGATGGCATCGGTGTCGACGATGGCGGCGCCGCGCTCGGCAAGACGGTCCGCCACATAGCTCTTGCCGCTGCCGATGCCGCCAGTCAGGCCAATCACGCGCATGTTACCGACACCCTCAAGGGGCAAGCCCGGGAGCCAGCCCCGTCAGCACGATCAGCTGCGGGCCCGCCAGCAGTGCGATCACGCCCGCGCCGGCAATGAAGGGCCCGAACGAGAACGGCGATTCGCTCTTTGCGCCACGCGCGATACGCACAAGGCCGAAGACCAGGCCGACCACCGACGACAGCAGCACGAGCAAGGGCAGCGCTTGCCAGCCGAACCAGGCGCCCAGGGCGGCCATCAGCTTGAAGTCGCCGTAGCCCATGCCTTCGCGGCCGCGCAGCAGCTTGTAGGCCCAGTAGATCGACCAGAGGAAGAGGTAGCCAGCCATTGCGCCGATGACCGCATCCTGCAGGTGCGTGAACATGCCGAACAGATTCACCCCCAGGCCAAGCCAAAGCAACGGCTGCGTGAGGGCGTCGGGCAGCAGTTGCGTATCCGCGTCGATCATCGTGCCGGCGACCAGAAACCAAAGCAGCGCCGCCGAGGCAACGGCGGTCCACGTCGGGCCGAAGTGCCAGAGGCAAGCGGCGGTCAACAGGCCGGTCGCCGCCTCGACCGCCGGATAGCGCCAGGAGATCGGCGTCTTGCATGCGCTGCAGCGGCCGCGCAGGGCGAGCCAGCTCAACACGGGGACGTTCTCCGACGCCTTGATCTGGTGTCCGCACGACGGGCACGCCGAGCGCGGCACGACCAGGTTGTAGGGGGTGGGCTGGGGCAGCGGCTCGCCGCGTAGCTCGGCGATGTAGTTGGCTTCCTCGCGCTCGATCATGCGCGGCAGACGGTGAATCACCACGTTGAGGAAACTGCCGACCAACAGGCCGACCAGCCCGCCCGCTCCGATCACGAACCACGCCGGCAGTTGCGCCAGCGTGGGGATGACGAACATCTCGGGCATCAAACCACCTGGCCCAGCTTGAAGATCGGCAGGTACATCGCCACGACCATGCCGCCGATCAGCACGCCCAGGATGACGATGATGATTGGCTCGATCAGGGTGGAGATATTGGCGACAGCGTCGTCGACCTCGCGCTCATAGAACTCAGCCACCTTCAGCAGCATGTTGTCCAAGGCGCCGGACTCCTCACCAATCTGCGTCATCTGCAGCACCATGTTGTCGAATACGTGGGTGGCCTGCATGGCGTTGGTCAGGCTCGTGCCGATGCGCACGGCCTGCTGGATCTCAAGGGTGGCATCGTGGTAGACCCAGTTACCTGCTGCACCGGCCACCGATTCCATCGACTCCACCAGCGGCGTTCCGGCAGCAAACATGGTAGCCAGCGTGCGGGTCCATCGCGCGATGGTCGCCTTGCGGATGATGGCGCCAAAGATCGGCATTTTCAGGATGAATCTGTGCGTGGACCGCTGCACGTCCTGCGATCGTTTGAAGGCGCGAGCGAACAGCGTAATTGCGATGACGGGCGTGAAGACGATGATGTACCACCACTTCACGAAGAAGTCGGAGATGCCCATCACCACTAGTGTCGGTGCCGGCAACGTAGCACCAAAGCTAGAGAACACGCCCTTGAACGAAGGCACCACGAAAATCATCAGCACCACCGTCACCAGGAATGCCACCGTCAGCACCGAGATCGGATAGATCATGGCCGACTTGATCTGCGCCTTGAGCGCGATCGACTTTTCCATGTACAGCGACAGGCGCTCGAGCAGGGCGTCGAGGATACCGCCCTGTTCGCCCGCGTCGATCAGGTTGCAGTACAGCGTGTCGAAATACTGGGGATGGCGGCGGAACGCCTGCGCCATGCTGCTACCCGATTCGATATCGAAGCGGATTTCCGTGAGCAACTGCGTGAAGTTAGGGTTGGCATGGCCACGCGAGATGATGTCGATGGACTGCAGCAGCGGCACGCCGGCCTTGAGCATCGTCGAGAGCTGGCGCGTGAAGTACGCCACGTCCTTCTGCGTGATCTTCTTGCCGCGGGCAGCCCGCCGGCGTTTGGACTTCGTGATCGACAGGCCCTGCTTGCGCAGCATGGCATTCACTTCGGTGATGCTCTCGGCGCGCATCTCGCCCTTGAAGATCTTGCCCTTGCGGTCCTTGCCCTCCCACTCGAAGATGTACTGCGTGGGTGCCTTCTTGGCAGCGGTCTTGCGTGCGGGCGCGGCGGCCGCACCCTTTGGGGCGGGTCTTGCTGCGGGTGCTCGTGTGGCCATGGTTGGTTCCTACCCCCCGGTATGGGAACGATTGATCGAGAAGGTTATTGGTTCGTCGTGGCCAGCACTTCCTCGAGGGAAGTCAGCCCTTGCTTCACTTTCTTCAAGCCCGATTCGCGCAACGACAGCACGCCGTCGCGGCGAGCCTGCTCCGCAATCTGCAGTGCTGTACCGTGCGTCAGGATGATTTCCTGAATGGTCTCGGTGATCGGCATGACCTGATAGATGCCGACCCGACCCTTGTAGCCGCTGCCGTTGCACACTTCGCACCCAACCGGATGATACGGTTGCCAGGACCCGTCGAGGTCGGCCTCGGTGAAGCCCGCGTCGAGCAGGGTTTCCTTCGGCAGCGGCCCTGTCCTCTTGCATTCCTTGCAGAGTCGCCGCGCCAGGCGCTGTGCCGTGATCATCAGCACCGACGACGCGATGTTGAACGGCGCGACGCCCATGTTCATCAGGCGCGTCAGCGTGGTCGGCGCATCGTTGGTGTGCAGCGTGGAGAACACCAGGTGGCCGGTTTGCGCTGCCTTGATGGAGATGTCCGCGGTTTCCAGATCCCGGATTTCGCCGACCATGATGATGTCCGGATCCTGCCGCAGGAATGACTTCAGCGCTGCCGCGAAGGTCAGTCCTGCCTTGTCGTTCACGTTGACCTGGTTGATGCCGGGCAACTGGATTTCCGCCGGGTCTTCGGCTGTGGAAATATTGATGTCGCCCTGGTTCAACATGTTCAGGAAGGTGTACAGCGACACCGTCTTGCCCGAGCCGGTGGGCCCCGTCACCAGCACCATGCCGTAGGGGCGCTTGATCACGTCGAGCAGCAATTGCTTCTGCTCGGGCTCGTAGCCGAGCTGGTCGATGTCGAGCCGTTCGGTGGACGACTCCAGAATCCGGATCACGATCTTTTCGCCGAACAGCGTCGGCAGCGTGGAGACCCGGAAGTCGATGGCGCGCTCGACCATCTCCTTGTTCTCTTTGTCCTTCTTGTCTTTCGGGACGGTGATGAGCAGCTTCATGCGGCCGTCTTGGGGCACGCGTTTTTCCGAGATGTCCAGGCGCGAAAGCACTTTGATCCGTGTGGCGATCTTGTCGCGGATGTCCAGCGGCGGTTGTGCCACTTGCGCCAGGATGCCGTCGATGCGAAACCGCACGCGGTAAAACGTTTCAAACGGCTCGAAGTGAAGGTCTGACGCGCCCCGCAGCAGCGCCTCGGTAAAGAGTTTCTGCAGGAAACGCACCACAGGGGCATCGTCGATCCCGTCGGTGGTGGTACGTCGCGTGGCGGCAGCGGCACCCGGGTCGTATACGATCTGGGTGGCCTCCTGCTTGGGATAGAGCGACTTGATTTCGGCAGGGGCCTCGTTCGCGAGACTGAGTTGGCGCACGAGCTTGTCGTGTTCGACGATCACCGTCTCGACCGCCACGTTCATCTTCTGGCGCAGCTCTTCGATCGGCTTCGGGTCGCTCGGGTCGGACGTCGCGAGGATCAGACGGTTGTCTCGCCGGCCAAGTGGCAGCAGCCGCAACTGCGCGAAGTGCCTGTTGGCAGAGAGCACGGCCGGCACGGTGTCGAGCTTGTACTGGGCCAGATCCAGCAAGGGCATCTGGTATTTGCCCGCAACGAACACGGCCAGATCGTGCGCGCTCATGATGCCGCTACCCACCAGTTCGTCGATCAATTGCGTGCGCTTTTCGCGCGCGCTCTGTTCGAGTTGGGCGAGCAACGTCGGCGCGATCCGCCGGCTCTGTGCTAGAGCGAGTCCGAGTGTCATGAGCCTGTCTGACTGACCATTTCAGCGCACCCGGCCCCACTGCCTCTCGTGTGCGCCCGCCCCCCATAGGCGAGTTGTTTTATGTTCTGTAGCCGGGACCCCACCCATTCGTGGGGGGTAACGCCCGGGATCGGGGCAGTTTGCCGACCGCCCCTGCATTTGTAAAGCGCACACCAAAGCGCCACGTGCATTTGTGCCACATCGGCAGAAAACCGCGCGGACTGAAGGCTCCCGTGCGGGGGAGTGGTCTCAGCCTCGCTTTACAGGTACCGGCCGATGGAGCCGGACTGTCCGGATCGACTGGTTATCCATTTGCACGATATCCATTACGCACCCCGCGATTTTCACGCTGACCGCTGCCTCCGGGATCTCCTCCAGGACTTCAAGAATCAGCCCATTGAGTGTCTTCGGACCATCTGTCGGCAGGCTCAGGCCCAGGCGTCGGTTCAGGTCGCGCAACGACATGCCCGCGTCCGCAAGATAGGTGCCTTCCTTGTCCCAGGCGAGCTTTTCGGCGTTGGGGAGTGTGGTGGTGAACTCGCCGATCATCTCCTCGATGATGTCCTCGAGTGTCACCAGGCCCAGCATGTCGCCGTATTCGTTGACGATCAGGCCGAGGCGGCGGCGGTTCTCCTGAAAGTACTGTAGCTGCCGGAACACCGGGGTGCCGCTCGGCACAAAGTAAGGCTCGGCCAGCAGATTGCGGAAATCGTTGTGTGTCAGCTCGGTATGCCCCAGCAGCGATAGCGCCTTGCGCACATGCAGGATGCCGATCACCTGGTCGCTGTCGTGCTCGAATACGGGCAGCTTGTTGTGATAGCAGGTTTCGAGTTGCTGAATCACCTCTTCGATCGGGCGCGACAGATCGAGCGATTCCACTCGCGCACGCGGCGTCATCACGTCATCCACGGTAATGGCATCGAGGTCGAACAGGTTCAGCAGGATGCTGCGGTGCTTGTGCGGGATGAAATTGCCCGACTCCAGCACCAGCGTGCGCAGCTCCTCTGTCGACATGCGCTGTTCCGGGGCGGCTTTCGTGTTGATGCGCACCAGCCGCAACAGGCCCATAGCGAAGGCATTGACCACCGCCACCAGCGGAGTCGCCACTTTCATCAGGGGCCCGATGATGAAACTGGCTGGAAACGCGATGCGCTCGGGGAAGGTTGCACCGACGATCTTGGGTGCAATCTCGCAGAACACGATGATGAGGAAGGCGACGATGGCGGTGGCGATCGACAGCGTCGTCCCGCTGTTGCCGAAGTAGTGGATTGCCAGATTCGCAATCAGCACGGGCACGGCGGTGTTGATCAGATTGTTGCCGATCAGGATCAGCGAGAGCAGCTTGTCCGTCTGGCCCAGCAACTGCTGCGTGTTGCGCGCGCCCGATACATTGGATTTGGCAAGATGGCGAAGGCGATGGCGGTTGAGCGCCATCATCGCGGTTTCGGAAATCGAGAAAAAAGCGGAGCAGCACAGCAGCAGCGCAACGGCGCCGAGCTGCGCCCAGAGCGGCCAGGAGTCCAAGGCGGGGGAGCGGAAGCAGCGAAGCGCCCACTATAGCAGAGGGGTTTGTCGCGCCACCATGTAAAGCCATGGGTTGCACGCACAACACCACGCTTGCCGGACAAGGCAAGCACTGCACCAGAGCACTTGAGAAATGGCGCGGCGATGCTGAAACACGATGCCGCAAGAACTGCTTGACTACGAGAAACTGGTCGGGGTGAGAGGATTCGAACCTCCGGCCTCTACGTCCCGAACGTAGCGCTCTACCAGGCTAAGCTACACCCCGATGCTTCTTCGCAACTCTCGTGCGTGTCAGGACTGACGTTGCAGCGAGAAAGCACACAAGTCTATCAGCGTCTGACGGAAAAGGGAAGGGGGGAAAGCGGTGACGGCCGCTTCTGCTGCGGCCGCTTCGCGCTCGGCAGCCTGGCGCGTGTATTCCAGCGCGCCGGACGCCTGGATCGCAGCAAAGATCGCGTCGAAATGTTCCGTGCCGCCTTGCTCGATGGCCTGGCGCGCCAGCGCGCGCTGTGCTTCGGTGCCGTTCGACAGCAGGTGAATGAGCGGTAGCGTTGGCTTGCCCTCGCGCAGGTCGTCACCGGCGTTTTTGCCCATCTGGTCGGCCGTCGCGGTGTAATCGAGCAGGTCATCCACGATCTGGAAGGCCGTCCCGATGCGGCGGCCATATTCTGCCGCAGCCTCTTCCGTGGCGGCATCCGCGCCCGACAGCACGGCGCCAATTTGCGCGGCGGCCTCGAACAGCTTGGCGGTCTTGTAGCGGATGACCTGCAGATAGCGCTCTTCCGTCACGTCCGGATCGTGCATGTTGAGCAGTTGCAGGACCTCGCCTTCGGAAATGACGTTGGTGGCGTCCGCCAGGATCTGCATGATGCGCATGCTGTTGGCCTGCACCATCATCTGGAAGGCGCGTGAATACAGGAAGTCGCCCACCAGGACACTCGCCGCGTTGCCGAAGACCGCGTTGGCGGTTTTGCGCCCGCGGCGCAGATCGGATTCGTCCACCACGTCGTCGTGCAGCAGCGTGGCCGTATGGATGAACTCGACCACGGCGGCCAGCTCATGCTGATGTTCGCCCTTGTAACCCAGCGCGTTGGCCACGAGCAGCAGGATCACGGGGCGCAGGCGCTTGCCGCCCGCGCTAATGATGTACTCGCCGATCTGGTTGATCAGCACCACTTCCGAGCCGAGCCGGCGCCGGATCACGGCATCGACGGCGCGCATGTCTTCAGCGACGGGGGCGAGCAGGACGGAGGCGGAGGTCTGGGTCAAGGCGGGTTCCAGCGAAGGGCGGTGTCTGACAGTTGGCGGGCGCGCAACGGGTGCGGCGCAAAAACCGCAAAATTATAGAGCAAGCAGTCGTTCGCCCGTCGGCGTCTGCGGTGCGCGGGTGATGCGCCGGCCCGTTGCGTGGGCGGCACGCTTTGGCCTTTGATTTACTTGGGTTTTTCTTGTATATTTAGCGGTTCTCTGTGCCCGTCGCCCGCGTATGTGGGCGGTGAGTGGCGCAAGAGTCACGTTTTAGTTCTTTTATCGAGGTCCGACAATGTACGCGGTCGTAAAAACCGGCGGTAAGCAATACAAGGTTGCTGCTGGCGAAAAACTGAAAGTAGAACAGATACCGGCGGACGTTGGCGCAGAAATCACGCTTGACCAGGTGCTCGCAGTGGGCGCCGGCGACCAACTGAAGGTTGGTGCGCCGCTGGTGAGCGGGGCTGCCGTCAAAGCCACCGTCATCTCCCATGGTCGTCACGACAAGGTGAAAATCTTCAAGATGCGCCGTCGTAAGCACTACCAGAAGCACCAGGGGCATCGTCAAAATTACACCGAGTTGCGTATCGACTCGATCGTGGCCTGAGGCTGCGTCGTCTACGTAACCGGATAGGAGTTCAGTCATGGCACAGAAAAAAGGCGGCGGTTCCACACGGAACGGCCGCGATTCCGAGTCGAAGCGCCTGGGCGTGAAGGTGTACGGCGGTCAAGCCATCAACGCTGGCGGCATCATCGTTCGCCAACGCGGCACCCGCACGCACGCTGGCGTGAATGTGGGCATGGGCAAGGACCACACCCTCTTCGCGCTGGTCGATGGCCACGTGAAGTTCGCCAACCGCGGCGAAGGCAAGAAGCAGTTCGTCGACGTTGTTCCGGCGGCCTGATTCAGCCTTGTAGTCAAAAGGCCCCGCACCCGTGCGGGGCTTTTTCGTTTCTGGCTGCTAACAAAACGCGACCCTGATCCTGGGCGGTACGCTGCTTCTTGGCGCTTGTTTCCAGGTGCGTTCTGTTAGCAATGGCGCGAGCGGCGCCGATTTCTTTTTACCTGCCGTGCGCACGCCGCACGGGCGGAGGCCCTCCATGAAGTTCATCGACGAAGCCCGGATTGAAGTGATCGCTGGTGACGGCGGCAACGGCAGCGCCTCGATGCGCCGCGAGAAATTCGTCCCGTTCGGCGGACCGGACGGCGGCGACGGTGGGCGTGGCGGTAGCGTGTGGGCCGTGGCAGACCGCAACATCAACACCCTGATCGATTACCGCTTCGCCAAGAAGCATCTCGCACGCAACGGCGAAAACGGCCGGGGTGCCGACTGCTACGGCGCCGCAGGCGACGACATCACGCTGCGCATGCCCGTCGGTACCGCCATCTACGATGCCGACACCGACGAGCTGATCGCCGACCTGACGCTCGATGGTCAACGCCTGTGCCTGGCGCGCGGCGGCGAGGGGGGCTGGGGCAACATCCACTTCAAGTCGAGCACCAACCGTGCGCCGCGCCAGAAGACCGATGGCAAGCCCGGCGAGCGACGCAACCTGCGGCTGGAGCTGAAGGTGCTGGCCGATGTGGGGCTACTGGGGATGCCCAATGCCGGGAAGTCGACGCTGATCACCGCCATCTCCAACGCGCGCCCTAAGATTGCTGACTATCCGTTCACGACGCTGCATCCGAACCTGGGCGTGGTGCGCACCGGTCCGTCGAAATCGTTCGTTGTGGCGGATATTCCGGGCCTCATCGAAGGTGCCGCCGAAGGTGCGGGCCTGGGCCACCAGTTCCTGCGTCACCTGCAACGCACGCGCGTGCTCCTGCACGTCGTGGACCTGGCTCCATTCGACGAAAATGTCGATCCGGTGGCCGAAGCCAAGGCCATCGTCGGCGAACTGAAGAAATATGACGCCGAGCTCTATGAGAAGCCGCGCTGGCTGGTGCTCAACAAGCTCGACATGGTGCCCCAGGAAGAACGCGAAGCGCGCGTGAAAGACTTCGTGAAGCGCTTCAAGTGGAAGGGGCCGGTGCACCGAATTTCTGCGCTGACCCACGACGGCACGCAGGCGCTGGTCCACGCGATCCAGGAGTATCTGGACGAACTGCGCGCGCAAGAAGAGGCCGCCGCCGCTGCACCGGACCTCCGTCTTGACCCAACCCTGCACAACGTCGATCAAGGCAGCGGCGACGACGACACCCACGCATAACCACCACAATATTCATCGGAGACACGCCACCATGGCCCTGCGTTCGCTGATTGCCGATGCGCGCCGCCTTGTCGTCAAGGTCGGGTCCAGTCTGGTTACGAATGACGGACGCGGGCTCGACCAGGCCGCCATCGCCCGTTGGGCCGAGCAGATCGCGGCGCTGCGGGCGGCCGGCAAGGAGGTCGTGCTGGTCAGCTCAGGCGCCATCGCCGAGGGCATGCAGCGGTTGGGCTGGACCAAGCGTCCGAAGGAGATTCATGAGTTGCAGGCCGCCGCGGCCGTGGGGCAGATGGGGCTGGCGCAGGTGTACGAATCCGAGTTCGCGCGGCACAGCATCCGCACCGCGCAGGTGCTGCTCACGCATGGCGATTTGGCCGATCGCGAGCGCTATCTCAACGCACGTTCCACGCTGCTCACGCTGCTGAGCCTCGGTGTCGTGCCGATCATCAACGAGAACGACACGGTCGTCACCGACGAGATCAAGTTTGGCGACAATGATACGCTGGGCGCGCTGGTCACCAACCTGATCGAAGGTGATGCGCTGATCATCCTGACAGACCAGCGCGGCCTGTATACCGCTGACCCGCGCAAGGACCCGGACGCCCGCTTTGTCGACGAGGCGCAAGCCGGCACGCCAGATCTTGAGCAGATGGCCGGCGGCGCCGGTTCGAGCATCGGCAAGGGCGGCATGCTGACGAAGATTCTGGCGGCCAAGCGTGCGGCCAAATCGGGTGCGCACACTATCATCGCTTCGGGGCGCGAGCCCGACGTGCTTGCGCGCCTGGCGAATGGCGAGGCCATCGGCACGCAACTTCGCGCGCCGACGGGGCGGATGGCGGCACGCAAGCAATGGATGATCGATCACCTGCAACTGCGCGGTCGCGTGGTGCTGGATGCCGGTGCAGTGGAAAAACTCACGGCCGGCGGAAAGTCGTTGCTACCGATCGGCGTGACCGAAGTGCAGGGCGAATTTGCGCGCGGCGAGGTGATTTCTTGCGTGGATACGGCAGGCCGTGAAGTGGCGCGGGGGCTGACGAACTATTCGTCGGCCGAGGCCCGGCTCATCGCGCGCAGGGCATCCTCCGAGATCGAGTCGGTGCTTGGCTACGTAAGCGCCGCGGAGCTGGTGCACCGGGACAACCTGGTGCTGCTCTGATTCAGTCGCTCGGCGGCGTGTCAAAACAAAAGGCCAACCTTGCAGGGTTGGCCTTTGTGTTTGAGGCAGATGATGCAGTACGCCGACGTTTGCCGCTCAGGGCCCGAAATACCGGCCGCCCTGTCCCAACCGTTGCACCAGCGTAGAGGCCTTTCCATCTCCAGCTACCGAGCGCACGTCGCAGAAGTACGAGCGCATCAGCGCCGACGCATAGTCCGTCGGACCGCCATTGCCAACGCGCTGCCAATCCGTGGCGGGCTTGTAGGCATTCATGCTGGCGGACTCGGTATTCGCGGTTTCGTTCATGTCCACCGCGCGGTTGCTGATCCATTGGTTGGTGTCATTGCGCAGCGTCGCATAGATGCGTCGTTCTGCCGTATCGCAGCGCAGGCCTTCGTAGTTCACGTTGCGCGCGCCCGTCTTGCTGGTGATCAGCACGGTGTAGCGCACCACGTTGTCCTTGCCGATCGACACCGATTTCGGATCGATGGCAAAACGCAGCGGCGAATCAGTGCGGCCGCCCACATCGAACGGCACGGCATCACGATCGACCGGCGGAGCCGGGAAGGTCACGGCGTCTTCCTTGAAGGGCTTGTCGTTGAACGGGTCCATCAACAGCTTGTCTTCGAGGTCGCCGGTGCGGTTGTGGCCACATGCCGTCAACGCCAGCGCAGCCGCCAGCGCGAGCGGCACGAGAGCGCGGTGCGCTCCACGTGTCGTCGTCTTTACATTCACGAGTTGTCCTTGGACGGAGTGTCTTCGGGGTTGGGAGAGGCCGCCGCTTCCGGTGCAGCCACCGTCTCGACGATGACCGTCGTGGTGGTGACCGTCAACGTCGGCTGGGGGCGCGGGCCGCCGTGGCCCCCCGAGCGGTCACGGCCTTCGCGTTGCTCGCGATGCTGTCCGCCGCGCCCATAGGGCGACAGCGGTGCGCGCGCCTGCCGCTGCACGAAGCGCGAAAGCTCCGACAGCGCCAGCTGATACACCTCGCGCTTGAACTCAATGACGGCCTCGAGCGGCACCCAGTACTGGCTCCACCGCCACGCATCGAATTCCGGATGCTCGGTGGCGCGCAACTGGATGTCGCAGTCGCGACCGACCATGCGCAGCAGGAACCAGATCTGTTTCTGGCCCCGGTAGTGGCCGCGAATCTCGCGGCGGATGAACTTGTCCGGCACCTCATACCGCAGCCAGTCGCGCGTGCGACCGACGATCCGGACGTGTTCTGGCAACAGGCCGACTTCTTCGTGCAGTTCGCGGAACATCGCTTGTTCGGGCGTCTCGCCGTACTTGATGCCGCCTTGTGGAAACTGCCAGGAGTGCTCGCCAATGCGCTTGCCCCAGAACACCTCGTTTCTTGCGTTGATGAGGATGATGCCGACGTTCGGGCGGAAGCCTTCACGATCGAGCATGACTGCACCTCGAATACTTTAGAATTACGCCGATTATAGAGCGGCCCGTCGCTCGGCTGTCACAGAAGCCGAAATGTTGCCGCTCACTCGCGCCTCCTGGGGGAGGGGTGCCGATCGCGCGAATGTGCGCCAGGCGCCTCGTCTCATCTCCTGATTCCGGTGGCTTTTGCCCTTGTTCTCGCGGCTTTGACGGCCGCGGCCATCCCTTATCGTCAGTCGCATGAAAGCGTCCCAATTCTTCATTTCCACGCTCAAGGAAGCGCCCGCCGACGCGGAAATCGTCTCGCACAAATTGATGATGCGTGCCGGCATGATCAAGAAGCTCGGCGCGGGCCTCTATACGTACATGCCCGTGGGGCTGCGTGTGATCCGCAAGGTCGAGCAGATCGTGCGCGAGGAAATGAATGCCGCCGGCGCGGTGGAAGTCCTCATGCCGGTGGTCCAGCCGGGCGAACTCTGGCAGGAGACCGGCCGCTGGGACAAGATGGGCGACGAACTGCTGCGTTTCAAGGACCGCCATGAACGCGACTTCGTCATCCAGCCGACGTCGGAAGAGGTGGTGACCGACATCGCCCGTACCGAGATCCGCTCGTACAAGCAGTTGCCGGTCAATTTCTACCAGATCCAGACGAAGTTCCGCGACGAGCGCCGCCCGCGCTTCGGCATCATGCGCGGCCGCGAATTCACGATGAAGGACGCGTACTCCTTCGACCGTGACGCTGAGGGTCTGAAGGTGTCGTATCAGAAGATGTACGACGCCTACACGCGCATTTTCGAGCGCTTCGGTCTGCAGTTCCGCGCGGTTGCGGCTGACAACGGTGCCATCGGCGGGTCGGGCTCGCATGAATTCCACGTGATCGCCGAGACTGGCGAGGACGCCATCGTGTATTGCCCGGACTCCGATTACGCCGCGAACATCGAGGCCGCCGAGGCTGTCGCCCCGGCAGCGCCGCGCGGCGCGGCCACGGAGGCGCTCGCCAAGACGCATACACCGGGCCGTGCCAAGTGTGAGGCCGTGGCCGAGCAACTGGGCATTCCGCTGCAGCGCACGATCAAATCCATCGTGCTCGCAACCGATGTGGACGGCGGCGAGCCCCAGATCTGGCTGCTGCTGCTGCGCGGCGATCACGAGCTCAACGAGGTCAAGGCGTCGAAGGTGCCGGGCCTGGCCGACTTCCGTTTCGCCACCGAAGGCGAAATCCTGCGCGCGTTCGGCACGCGTCCGGGCTACCTTGGCCCCATCGGCACGAAGCAATCGGTCAAGGTGATCGCCGATCGCACAGCAGCTGCGATGAGCGATTTCGTCGTGGGCGCCAACGAAGAGGACTATCACTTCACCGGCGCCAACTGGGGCCGCGACCTGCCCGAGCCCGAAGTGCACGACCTGCGTAACGTGGTCGAGGGGGACGCCTCGCCGGACGGCAAGGGCACACTGGCTATCTGCCGCGGGATTGAAGTCGGCCACGTCTTCATGCTCGGAACGCGCTATTCCGAGGCGATGAACGCGACGTTCCTCGACGAGAACGGCAAGACCCAGCCGATGGTGATGGGCTGCTACGGTATCGGCATCACGCGCATCCTGGGCGCAGCCATCGAGCAGAACTACGATGCGCGCGGGATCATCTGGCCGGCCTCGATCGCGCCGTTCCAGGTGGTGATCTGCCCCGTGGGCTACGACCGCTCCGACGCCGTGCGCGCGGAGGCCGACCGCCTGCACGCCGAGTTCGTTGCCGCCGGCATCGACGTCATCCTCGACGATCGCGGCGAGCGTCCGGGGGCGATGTTCGCCGACTGGGAGCTGATCGGCGTGCCGTTCCGCGTGGTGGTGGGTGACCGCGGCCTGAAGGAAGGCAAGCTGGAATTCCAGGGCCGCCGCGACGAAGCCGCCACCGCCGTGGCGCCGACCGACGTCCTGGCCACGCTCAAGGCGCGCCTCGCGCAATAACGTCACCACACTGAGCCACCATGCGCTGCTGCCTGCCCCTCCGCCCGATCGTTGCTGCGCTGTGCGCAGGGACGTTGCTCGCGGGCACGCAGGCAGCGTGGGCCGGCGCCCAGAAAGAGGAATACCTGGCGGACGCCGTGCGCAGCGCCCTGTCCGCCGCTGTGGCCGACAGCCGGCCGCTGCGCCCGGTATTTGCCAGCAACGACGAGCAGCTCGGCTACCTGCGCTGGCTGGCCGAGATGTCGGTGCGCATGTCGAGCAAGATTCCGCAGGCATCGGTACGCGTGGAGCTGATTGAAACGGCGTACTACGAGGCCAAGCGGGCGGGCCTTGACCCGGCGCTCGTGCTGGGTCTGATCCAGGTGGAGAGCGGCTTCCGCAAGTACGCCATCAGCAGCGCGGGCGCGATGGGTCTCATGCAGGTGATGCCCTTCTGGACGCGCAGCATCGGCGACAACGACGTGCGCAAGCTGTTTCACCTCCAGAGCAATCTGCGCTACGGCTGCACGATCCTGCGTCATTACCTCGACATGGAGGGCGGCAATCTGTATCTGGCGCTGGGCCGTTACAACGGCAGCCGCGGGCAGCCGCAGTATCCGAATGCCGTGCTGGCAGCGTGGAAGCGCTGGCAGTATCAGGAGCCGGGCGCGATGACGGTTTCAGCGCCAGCGGAACGCGGTTCGCGGGCCAAGGCCCTGCCGGAAGTGCCCGCACGCAACCCGTTCTCGCCGCTGCGCATCGCCGGCGGGTCCTGATCGTCGGCAGCTGGTCCGCCGGCCTACAATAAGGCCATCTCCATCGCTGGCCTGCCTCTCCTCACTTCGCATGACGACCATTCAACCGTACGCGACCATGTCCGAAGCGCTGCGCGACTGGCTGCAGCGACATGTCATCGAGGGGTTCGAGGCTGAATCACTGGTGGCGTCGATGGTGCAGTCCGGCTATGACCGCACGTTCGCGCGCCGTGTCGTCGATGAGGCGCTGGCCGCTCGCGCACCCGCTCCGGCTGTGGCTCCCGTGCCGGCGACCGCCGCAAACGACGTGGCCGAGAACAGCAATGCGGTGCGCACCGCCGACGGCGACATCCCGATTCTCTTCGCCATTGAAACGCCACGCATCGTGCTGTTTCAGCACTTCCTGTCGGATGAGGAATGTGACCAGTTGATCGCGCTTGGGCGCAATCGACTCAAGCGGTCGCCGGTTGTGAATCCGGACACGGGCGAAGAAAAGTTGATCTCGGCCCGGACAAGCCAGGGCGGCATGTTCCAGGTGGGCGAGCACCCGCTGATCGCCAGAATCGAGGCGCGCATCGCCCAGGCTGTGGGCGTGCCGGTCGAACACGGCGAAGGTTTCCAGGTGCTGAACTACCAGCCCGGCGGCGAATACCAGCCGCACTTCGATTTCTTCAACCCTGGCCGCAGTGGCGAGGCGCGCCAACTCGAGGTCGGAGGCCAGCGCGTCGCGACGCTCGTCATTTACCTGAACAGCGTGCCGGCGGGCGGTGCGACGGGTTTTCCGAAGCTCGGGCTGGAGGTCGCGCCGGTCAAGGGCAATGCGGTCTTCTTTGTCTACAAGCGCCCAGACGGTACGTTGGATGAAGCGACACTGCATGCCGGCCTGCCGGTCGAGCGCGGTGAAAAGTGGATCGCCACGAAGTGGTTGCGTGAGCGGCCCTACCGCCGCGGCGCCTGAGCGGCGATCGACGTCGGCAGGGCAGATGGAATACACGTTCGTCTCCGGGGCAGTCCTGCTGGTCCTGATCAGCGATCCGCTCGGCGCCGTGGCGACAGTGATGCTGCCGGTATCTCGGGCGCCCGGGCACATGTGGGCGTAGGTGGCTCGCTAGGCGCGACGATGGCGGTGTCGGCGGTGGTGCTGCTCAGCGCGACGCAGATCCAGCGTCGGGTCGGCGAGCGGACGGTGATGGCGTTCGAGCGACGGATGGGACGGGTCCTGATGGCAATCTCCGTGGAAATGCTGCTCAAGGGCATCCATATCTTTGCGCACCAGTTGTGAGGGCGCCGCGCGGATAACAAAAAAGGGCGACTGATACGTCGCCCTTTTTCCCTTTTTCGTTTGCGCCCGCGCAGCGTCAGATGGTCTTGAGCGCGCGGATCGTCGGAAGGTTGCGCCAGTAGCCCTTGGCGTCCATGCCGCAGCCAAAGACGTAGCGATCCGGCACCGCGAAGCCGCAGAAGTCGGGGTAGAGCGGTTTGTCCTTGGCAAGCGTCTTTTCGCACAGCACGGCGGAGTAGAACTCGGCAGCGCCCATGTCGATGATGCGCGAACGGATGGCGGCCATCGTTTCGCCCTCGTCAAGAATGTCGTCCAGGACCAGCACCGTGCGGCCCTTGACCGACTCGCGCGGCGCTACACGCCATTGCATCTCGCCGCCCACCGTCTTGTTGTTGTAGCGCGAGAGGTGGATGTAGTCGAACTCCAGCGGGAAGGCCAGCTTGGGCAGGAGCATGCCGGTGAAGACGCATGCGCCGCCCATCACGGACAGCACCATCGGGAACGTATCGCCGATCTTTTCGGTGATCTCGTCGGCCATGCGGTCCAGCGAGCCGCGCACGGCGTCTTCGCTGACGATTTCTTCGGAGTTGGCCCACAGTTCGCGGGCCTGTTCTGCGCTCAGCATCGTGTCAGTTGGGTGAAACGGTTCGGTGTGTCGATCAATGGGGTGGTTCACGCGGGAGGGTAGCCGGCTCAGCGGCCGCCGAACAGCCCCTTCATGCCACCTTTCATGCCGCCCATGGCGCGCATCATTTTCATCATGCCGCCGCCCTTGAGCTTCTTCATCATGGATTGCATCTGCTCGAATTGATTGAGCAGACGGTTGACTTCCTGCACCTGCACGCCCGCGCCTGCGGCAATGCGGCGCTTGCGGCTCGCCTTGATCAGTTCAGGCTTGGCCCGCTCGGCAGCGGTCATGCTGTTGATGATGCCTTCCATGCGGCGGACCTGCTTTTCGGCCTGGTCCATGTTGGCGCCCTGGGCTTGCTGGGCGAGTTGCGCGGGGAGCTTGTCCATCAGGCTGCCCAACCCGCCCATCTTTTTCATCTGGCCGATCTGGGCCTTGAAATCTTCGAGGTCGAAGCCGCCGGTCTTCTTGATCTTGGCCGCAAGCTTCTGCGCCTCTTCCATGTCGACGCCGCGCTGGGCTTCTTCCACCAGCGCGAGAATGTCGCCCATGCCCAGAATCCGCTGGGCCATGCGATCGGGGTAGAACGGCTCCAGCCCATCGAGCTTTTCGGCCACACCGACGAACTTGATCGGCTTGCCCGTGATGTGGCGCACCGACAGCGCCGCGCCGCCGCGTGCATCGCCGTCGAGCTTGGTCAGCACCACGCCGGTCAGCGGCAGGGTGTCGTTGAAGGCCTTGGCGGTGTTGACGGCATCCTGGCCGAGCATCGCGTCGACCACGAACAGCGTTTCGGCCGGCTTGAGCGTGGCGTGCAGCGCGGCGATTTCCTGCATCATCGCCTCGTCGATACCGAGGCGACCGGCCGTATCCACGATCAGCACGTCGTGGTAGTGCTTCTTGGCCCAGTCCAATGCTGCGGCGGCAATCTCAACCGGCTTCTGGTCCGGCTGCGAGGGGAAGAAGTCCGCGCCGACCTGTTCGGAAACGGTCTTCAGCTGCGCGATGGCGGCGGGGCGGTACACGTCGCACGACACCGTCAGGACTTTCTTCTTCTTGTTCTCTTTGAGCCACTTGGCGAGCTTGCCGACCGTGGTGGTCTTGCCCGCGCCCTGCAGGCCGGCCATCAGGATGATCGCGGGCGGCGTGACGTTGAGGTTCAACTCCGCCGCGCGGCCGCCCATGATGTTGCTGCCGACGCCTTCCAGCGCTTCCTGGCCGCCGATGATGGCCGTCAGCTCGCGCTGGACGATACCGACCAGCGCCTGGCCCGGCGAGAGGCTCGTGATGACCTCCTCGCCGAGCGCCTTTTCCTTGACGCGGGCAATGAACTCGCGCACGACCGGCAGCGCCACGTCGGCTTCGAGCAGCGCCAGGCGGACTTCGCGCAGCATCTCGGCGGTGTTGGCTTCGGTCAGGCGCGCTTCGCCGCGCATGGTCTTGACCACGCGCGCAAGCCGTTGGGTCAGGTTATCCAGCATGACAGTGACAGGGATCCGGAATTGAGGACGGAGGGGGCCGGCGCAGGCATGGCTTGCCCCGGCTGGAATGTGCGTTTCGCTTGGCCGCCCGCTGAGGCGCTCGGCGGGGGGCGTTCCCCAGCCAAAACCGGGGTGCGCTGCGGTAAACTGTGCAGATGGTCATTGTACTGTATGCGCTGACGGCGCTTCTCTACGGCACCCTCGCCTCGGCGGCGTGGGCTCAGCATGCTGGACGCGGCGGGCTCGGGGCCCCGGCCGCTACCAGCGCCATGGCAGGCGGGCAGCCGCCGGGCGCCACGGTGCTCGTGCCACCGCCTCCGGCATCGGCCGACTCCGCCCCCCGCTGGTGGCGTTGGGCCCTGCTTGCCGCCTTGGCCGCGCATGGGTTCCTGTTGCACGAAACCATCTTTCCGGCCAATTCGATGGTCTTTGGCTTTGCCTATGCGCTGTCGGCCATGCTGTGGCTGGGCGTGGGCATCTTCTGGATCGAGAGTCTGTTCTTCTCGCTGGCGGGTTTGGGGCTGCTGGTGATGCCGGTCGCGCTGGTTGGCGTGCTGCTGCCACTGGCCTTTCCCGGTACGCAGATCCTGGGCTATGCGGCCAGTCCGCTGTTCAAGCTGCACTTCGCCATCGCCAACGTGGCGTATGGGCTTTTCACGCTCGCGGCCTTCCACGCCATCCTTATGCTCGCCGCCGAGCGTCGGCTGCATACCATCAATCGGCCGAACGAGGCGGGGTGGCTTGGCCGCTGGCTCGACTTGCTCCCCCCGCTGCTTACGTTGGAGAAGCTCCTGTTTCGCCTCATCGGTGCGGGTTTCGTGCTGCTCACGCTGACCATCGCTTCCGGTGTGGTGTTTTCGGAACAGCTCTTCCACCGTGCCTTCCAGTTCGATCACAAGAACGTGTTTGCGGTACTGTCCTGGGCGATGTTCGGCGGCATCCTGCTGGGCCGCCGGTTCCGCGGCTGGCGCGGCCGTGTGGCGCTGCGCTGGGTGATGGCGGCGTTCGCGATCCTGCTGCTGGCGTATGTTGGCAGCCGCTTCGTCCTTGAAGTCATCCTGCATCGCGTGTAGTGCGCTTTCGCGCCACCTCTGTCACTTCCGCTTTCCATGTCCCGTCCTGTCCTGCTGATTCTGATGCTGCTCGCCGGCTGGTGGTGGCTGAGCCGCGTGGGGACGCGGCCGTCGCGCTCGTCGGGACCCGCGTCGCCGGGGGCGTCTGGACGCCCGCCTGAAGGTCGCACGTCCCAGCCGATCGAGCGGTGCGATGTATGCGGCGTGCATGCCCCGCGCACCGGCATGGTCGCGCTGCCCGGCGGCCGCTACCGCTGCCCCGAACACGCCGATCGGAGCGGCGCGTGATGCCCGATGCGTCCGGCACGTCGCCGGCCGGGCCGCATAAGGTCGCAGGTGCCGGAGCGCGCCGACTGCTCTCCCGCCTGAACGCGTGGCGCGCCCTCCGATCTGTCTGGCTGGAGCCCGATCCGCCTGAATTCCAGTGGCGCCTGATGCGCTATTTCGCGTTCAGCCGCGCGGCGGTGGCCTTGGTGCTGCTGCTATTCGTGATGGTGCCGCGCGGGCACGACGAAACCGCAAGCCTGCCGACCAGCGACACGCTGCTGAGCCTGACGTTTCCGTACCTGGCCGTGGCCCTGCTCATCCTGGCAACGGCGGGCTGGTGGCGCACGCGCTTCCAGTTCCGCGTGCGGCTGGACGTGGTGCTTGATCTTCTGTTTCTCGGGCTCGCATATGCCACGCTCTCGCGCTTGTCAGCGAGTGTGGCGATGGTGCTGCTGATGCCGGTGCTGGCCGCCGGGGCACTCACGAGCCTCCTGTTCGCACTATTCACTGCCGCGGTGGCGTCGATGGTGGTGCTGGCGGAGCCGTTCCTGCAGATGCTGAGTGACGGCATGATCGCGCCGGGGCTGGCTTCGGCAGGACTCTATGGTCTCGTCTACATGACAGCCGCGTCCATGATGTACGGCCTGTCGCACCGCCAGATCGCGCAGGAGCGCCTGACCATGGCGCGCGAGCGTGAATTGCGCCTGCAGCAGTTGGTCAACCGGCTGATGGTGTACGACATGCAGGACGGCGTGATGCTCGTCCGAGCCGATGGTCGCGTCGTTGCCGCCAACCCCGCGGCAGCGATGTTGCTGGGTGTGCCGCAGAGCGCGTTTGCGGGAAGTGGCGCGATGCTGTTCGACCTGAAGGACGTGCCCCACCTGCGTCCGCTGCTCGAAACGTTGCGCCAGTGGCTGCGCCGCAAGAGCCGCCCCCCGGGGGCCGTTGACGCTGCCGCAGAGGACGATGCTCCCCGCATCCTCGACCTGCTGCCGATCGCGTCCGGCGGACGTGCGCCTGCGCTGCGTGCGCGCTTGCGGCTGCGGTTCATCCTGCCGAGCCTGGCGAATCTGCGCAGTGTCTACATGGACAGCCTGGTCAGCTCGATCGGCTTCGGTTCGGCGGGGGAGGGCAGCGAGGTGCGGCGTCCGCGCAGTCTCTCAGCCGAGGCCACTACGCGGAGCTGGTCAGCGGACGACGAAGCCTTCCTGCGCCATGAGCTGCACGACACCGTCCTGATCCACGTGGAAAGCTGGGAGCGCGTGGCCGAGCAGGCACAGCAGGAGAAGCTCGCGTCGATGGGCCGGCTGGTGGCCAGCGTTGCCCACCAGATCCGCAATCCGCTGGCGGCGATCAGCCAGGCCGCCGAATTGCTCGACGACCCGGGCGATCGCGGCGAGCACGCGCGCCCAGAGGGCTCCGGCGTCGAGACCCGCCTGTTGCGCATCATCCGGGACAACGTGCGCCGGCTCGATCAGGTCGTCGCCGACGTGCTGATGCTGTCGCGCCGGCCACGCGGCGAGCGCGTGCGCGTGCAGCTTGCCCAGGTGCTGCCGGAAGTGGTGGAGCGCTGGCGTGCCGAAGCGCTGCGTCGCGCCGGCACCGAAATCAATGCCAACCTCGTGCGCGTGGCGGTCGATCTGAACCGCCCGGTGCTGTTTGACCCCGCGCAGCTGCAGCAGGTGGTCGGCAACATGCTCGACAACGCGCTGCGCTACTGTCGCCGTGTGCCGGGCTCGATCCTGCTCGCAGCCGACGCCTTGGACGACACCCACGCCGAACTGGTCATCTGGAACGATGGCCCCGAGGTGCCTGTCGAGCAGCAGCGCAGCCTGTTCGAGCCGTTCTTCACGAACGACGCCCAGGGCACCGGCCTGGGGCTCTACATGGCGCGCGAGTTGTGCAGCGCCAACGATGCGCAGATCCGCTACGGCGCAATCGCGCTGGAATCCTTGCTCGAACGCACCGGAACATTGACCATGGAGACGCACGACGCGTTGCCGCGCCGCGCCTTCGTCATCACCTTGATGTTTGATCAACCCGCCCTGCCGATCGCGGAATGAACCGCCGGCTGATTCTCCGCAGATCCCGCTGATCCATGTCCAAAGCCGCCATCGTTCGCGAACCCATTCTCGTCGTCGATGACGAGGCCGATCTGCGCGAGCTGCTGGAGATTTCCCTGCGCCGCATGGGCCACGACGTGGTCCTCGCGAGCGGGCTGGCCGAGGCGCGCGACGCCTTGTCCCGGCAGCGCTTTGCGCTCGTGCTGACCGACATGCGCCTGGGCGACGGCCTGGGCATCGAGCTTGTGCGACAGCTTTCTGCCACGGCTGACCGCACGCCGGTGGCCGTCATCACCGCATACGGCAGCGCCGAGAACGCCGTGGAGGCCCTCAAGGCCGGCGCCTTCGATTACATCGCCAAGCCGCTCTCGCTCGATCAGTTGCGCAGCCTCGTGCTCAATGCGCTCGGTCGCCAGCAGCGCGATCCCGATCCGGGTAACGCAGACCTCGCCGAGCGCACCAGCGAACTGCTGCCCGGCCACTCTGCCGCCATGCAGGAGGTGCGCCGGTCGTTGATGCGCTTGGCGCGCAGCATGGCGCCGGTGGTCATCAGCGGGGAGTCCGGCAGCGGCAAGGAGCGGGCCGCGCGCGCTATCCACGCCCTGTCGGCACGCGCGTCGCGCCCGTTCGTGGCCGTCAACTGCGGGGCGATTCCAGAAAACCTGATGGAAGCCGAGTTTTTCGGCTACGTGAAGGGTGCCTTCACCGGCGCCGACAGCGATCGCCAGGGTTTCTTCCAGGCGGCCAACGGCGGCACGCTCATGCTCGACGAAGTGGCCGACCTGCCACTCACGATGCAGGTGAAATTGCTGCGCGCATTGCAGGAGCGCCGCGTGCGCAAGATCGGCGAGAGCCGCGAAGACCCGGTCGATGTGCGCGTGGTGTGCGCCAGCCACCAGAACCTCGCGCGTCTCGTGGCGGCTGGCCGCTTTCGTGAGGACTTGTTCTATCGCCTGAACGTGCTGGAGCTGCGCATGCCTACGCTGCGCGAGCGCGCCGAAGACGTGCCCGTGCTGGCCGGCGTATTGTTGGAGCAGCTCGCCAGCCGCTACGGCGATCCGCGCCCCAAGCGCCTCACACGCCCGGCGCTGCAGCAGTTGTGCGCTTATCCGTTCCCGGGCAACGTGCGCGAACTGGAGAACCTGCTCGAGCGCGCCTACGCCTTTGCGGAAGGCGAGTCGATCGACGTGGACGACCTGGGCGCGCTGGGCGCCGAGATCGAGCGCTCGCCGCTGTTTCATCGCACGCGGGACGCACAGGTGGCTGGCATCCCGATGCCTGGTCATCCGATGGCGCCGCCGCCTGTCACCGGATGGCCCGATGCGGTCTACCTGCCGCAGGCGGTGCCGGCCCCGGGCCCGACCGGCATGGCGCAGCCGATGCCGCAGCCGGCTGAACCTGCACCGGTGGCTGAGCCGCCGCTGCCGAGTGTCGGGCTACCGATCGATCTGCCGGCCTATCTGGAGTCGGTCGAGCGCAACGTGCTCCTTGCCGCGCTGGACCAGACCGGCTTCAATCGCACGGCTGCGGCCAAGCTGCTCGGCCTGTCGTTCCGCCAGTTGCGCTATCGCATGCAGCAACTGGGCATTCGCGACCCGCGTGACGTCGAACCGGTCGCCAACGGCCTGAATGGCGATGCCTGAGCCGCATGTCCCGCACGTTGGCGCCGATGGCTGGGTCAGCGGCACGCGCCGCCATCCGTCGCCGAATATCGACGCGCGGCCGGCAGGCATGCCGATCGATCTGATCGTGCTGCACAACATCAGCCTGCCGCCTGCGCGATCCGCAGCCGACTTCGGCACGGACGCCGTGCTCGACTTCTTCACCAACACGCTCGACTGCAGCGCGCATCCGTACTTCGATCAGTTGCGCGGCGTGCGCGTGTCGGCCCATTTCTTCATCCGCCGCACGGGCGAATGCGTGCAGTTCGCGTCGTGCGACGCGCGGGCGTGGCATGCCGGTGCATCGGACTTTTTCGGCCGCACGCGCTGCAATGATTTCTCGGTCGGCATCGAGATCGAGGGCACCGACCATTTGCCCTTCACGCACGAGCAGTACGCCGCCACGGCGTCGCTCGTCCGGGCGATCTGCGCGGCGTATCCGATTACGGCGATTGCGGGGCACTCGGACATTGCACCGGGCCGCAAGACCGATCCAGGGCCGCATTTCGACTGGGCGCATCTGCGCGCGCTCGGCGGGTTCCACGCGGCGCTGTTTCCGTATCAGCACGCGCGCTGAAGTGGAAACAGGCGGCCCCGTTGCGAGGCTGCCCGCGTCTTCCTTCCCGGCTGTCTTCCTGGTTCATCGCTTCAGGTGCCCATCGCGGGGTCGGACACGCCTTCCTTGCCGTTTCCATGCGACCCGCAAAGCGCCGCGTGAAGCTACCCTGCGGCACCATCATCGTGAAGTCGCACCAGTGGCCCTGGCGCGCGATCGGCCGTTGACCTTCGTGACGTCGGTGTCGGCGATGGCCTTGTCTTCCACCTTCTGCGCGCCGAGCACCGGGTCGAGCATGTAGGCGCTGAAGCGCTTCGCCTGCGCGTCGACCGACAGGGCGAGATACGCCCACAGGTTGGCGCTGAACGTCATGCCCGGGGTGTCATCGCGCTTGCCGCCGCTGCCCAGGTGGCAAGCGCACCTCGCAGTCCCCGAACGTCGTCAGCGCAGCGGCCAACGTCGTGCGCAGCGCTCGGCGCGGCTGCTGTGATTGCGCTCCCTGCAGCGCGACCGGATCGCGGGGTTGGGGCCTGTCGATCAAGTGATAGCCGCGGCAAGAATGTTGATGCGGCGATTCGGATTTCTTCAGCGTTTTCGGCGTCTGTAGAGGGGGCGTACTGCGCAGGGTGCACCAGTGCAGTGCGTGCCACCCCTATCCAGGGGACGGACGAGGTGACGTCTATCGGGCTTTTGCATTCGATAGAAAGAATTATTCTGACAAGACGTCCATTGCAATGCCGCATGCTGGCCCCGCCGACCCGTTGTGGAGACTGGGGTAGCGGGCTTGCGGCACTGCATTCCGATTGCAAAAAAGCCTGTTCGCCCGCATCTGTCAAGACTAGGCAAACTCGATCGATCCACTATACTTGGGGTCAATCCCGGGACGAGACACTAGATGTAGTGGTAGCTTTCCGGGATTCTTATTTCGGCGCCACGCGGGGGCGGGCGTACGGCAGGTGAGGCCGGCGCTTGGGAGCTGAGAAAAGGCAAGGGTCTTTTCCGTCTCTTTTTCCGGCGCGGCGCAAGGGTTCGCCCCATCGGGCGAGCCGCCAATCGAACGGTTCAACAGGAGTCCACATGCAGACGGCCCAATCCGAAATTCACTCCGGCACCGCCAATCCCACTCAATTCACGCAAAGCGCTGGCGGCACGGCCGTGGCCCCCAGCGCTGGCTACGCCGACTACAAGATCATCCGCCGCAACGGCGCGGTGGTCGGTTTCGAGCCCTCCAAGATCGCCGTGGCCGTGACCAAGGCCTTCCTCGCCGTGAATGGCGGGCAGGGCGCTGCTTCTGCGCGTGTGCGCGAGCTGGTCGAGGGCCTCACGCAGAACGTGGTGCGCGCGCTGCTGCGCAGCCGCCCGAACGGCGGCACGTTCCATATCGAAGACGTGCAGGACCAGGTGGAACTGGCCCTGATGCGCTCGGGCGAGCACGACGTGGCCCGCGCCTACGTGCTGTACCGCGAGCGCCGCGCCCAGGAGCGCGCGCAAGCCGGTGAAACCCAGCAGCAACCGGCCTTCATCGGCCTGAACGTGACCGACGGCGGCATCACCCGACCGCTGGACATGGCGGCGCTGCGCAACGTGATCGTCTCGGCCTGCGAAGGTCTGGGCGAAGCGGTGGACCCGGAGCCGATCCTCAAGGAAACGGTCAAGAACCTGTATGAAGGCGTGCCGATGACGCAGGTGTACGACTCGGCCATCCTGGCCGCGCGTACCCTGATCGAAAAGGACCCGGCGTACAGCCAGGTCACGGCGCGCATCCTGCTGCACACGATCCGTCGCGAAATCCTCGGCGAAGAAGTCACGCAAGCCGAAATGAGCACGCGCTACGTCGATTACTTCCCGCAGTTCATCAAGCGCGGCATCAACGCCGAACTGCTCGACGACAAGCTGGCGCAGTTCGACCTGGCCCGCCTGGGTGCCGCGCTGGACGCCTCGCGCGACTTCCAGTTCAACTACCTCGGCCTGCAGACGCTGTACGACCGCTACTTCCTGCACATCAATGAAACCCGCATCGAGATGCCGCAGGCATTCTTCATGCGCGTGGCGATGGGCCTGGCGCTGAACGAAATCGACCGCGAAGCCCGCGCCATCGAGTTCTACCAACTGCTGTCGTCGTTCGACTTCATGTCGAGCACGCCGACGCTGTTCAACTCGGGCACGCGCCGCTCGCAGCTCTCGTCGTGCTACCTGACCACCGTGTCGGATGACCTGGACGGCATTTATGAAGCGCTGAAGGAAAACGCGCTGCTGTCGAAGTTTGCCGGCGGCCTGGGCAACGACTGGACCAACGTGCGCGCCCTCGGCTCGCACATCAAGGGCACGAACGGCAAGTCGCAAGGCGTGGTGCCGTTCCTGAAGGTGGTCAACGACACGGCAGTGGCCGTGAACCAGGGCGGCAAGCGCAAGGGCGCCGTCTGCGCGTACCTGGAAACGTGGCACCTCGACATCGAAGAATTCCTGGAACTGCGCAAGAACACCGGTGACGACCGCCGCCGCACGCACGACATGAACACGGCCAACTGGATCCCGGACCTGTTCATGAAGCGCGTGATGGAAGGCGGCGAGTGGACGCTGTTCTCGCCGTCCACCTGCCCGGACCTGCATGACAAGGTCGGCAAGGCATTCGAGCAGGCCTACCTGGCCTATGAAGACAAGGTCGCGCGCGGCGAGATCAAGCTCTTCAAGAAGATGCCGGCGCTGCAGCTGTGGCGCAAGATGCTGGGCATGCTGTTCGAAACCGGCCACCCGTGGATCACGTTCAAGGATCCGTGCAACATCCGCAGCCCGCAGCAGCACGTGGGCGTGGTGCACAGCTCCAACCTGTGCACGGAAATCACGCTGAACACCAACGACAGCGAAATCGCCGTGTGCAACCTGGGTTCGGTCAACCTGGTCGCCCACCTGGTCAAGCAGGCGGACGGCAGCGTGGTGCTCGATCACGAGAAGCTGAAGAAGACCGTGCGCACGGCCATGCGCATGCTCGACAACGTGATCGACATTAACTACTACGCGGTCAAGAAGGCACGTGATTCGAACCTGCGCCACCGTCCGGTCGGCATGGGCATCATGGGCTTCCAGGATGCGCTGCACGTGCTGCGCGTGCCGTACGCCAGCGATGCAGCGGTGCAGTTTGCCGATACCTCGATGGAAGCCGTGTGCTACTACGCCTACTGGGCGTCGACCGAGCTGGCCGAAGAGCGTGGCCGCTACAGCAGCTACAAGGGCTCGCTGTGGGATCGCGGCATCCTGCCGCAAGACTCGCTCAAGCTGCTGGCCGAAGAGCGTGGCGGCTACCTGGAAACCGACATGTCGTCGACCATGGACTGGGACAGCCTGCGCGGCCGCATCAAGCAGTACGGCATGCGCAACTCGAACTGCGTGGCGATCGCCCCGACGGCAACGATCTCCAACATCATCGGCGTGTCGGCCTGTATCGAGCCGACGTACCAGAACCTGTACGTCAAGTCGAACCTGTCGGGCGAATTCACGGTGGTCAACGACTACCTGGTGCGCGACCTGAAGGCACGCGGCCTGTGGGACGAAGTGATGGTCGCCGACCTGAAGTACTTCGATGGCTCGCTGGCCCGCATCGACCGCATCCCGCAAGACCTGCGCGACCTGTACGCGACGGCCTTCGAGGTGGAGCCGACGTGGCTGGTGGAAGCTGCATCGCGCCGCCAGAAGTGGATCGACCAGGCGCAGTCGCTGAACATCTACATGGCTGGCGCGTCGGGCAAGAAGCTGGACGACACGTACAAGCTGGCCTGGCTGCGTGGCCTGAAGACCACGTACTACCTGCGCACGATCGGCGCCACGCACGTCGAGAAGTCGACCGTGTCGCGCGGCACGCTGAATGCGGTGTCCTCGGGTAGTGATACAGGTGGTGTGTCGGCTGCAGGTGCATCGGGCGTGACGTCGGCCGCACCGACCAGTGCGCTGGATGCCGCCGCTGCCACCGCCCAGGCCATGCCGGAAGCCGAAGGCGCCGTGTGCACGATGCGCCCGGGCGACCCCGGTTTCGAGGAATGCGAAGCCTGCCAATAAGTCAAAACAGGTGTCTGCGGTTGCTCCCGCGCAAGCGGGGGCAACGTGGCCTGAGCGACACTAGGCCACACTAGACGCGCGTCGCCCGGAAATCGGGTCGACGAGTCAAGAATTCAGGAGAAACACACATGCTGAGCTGGGACGACGACGTCAAACCTGCCGCACAACCCGCCGCTGCACCGCAGCCGGTGTATCAACCGCAACAGCCGCAACTGCAGTCCGTCACGCCGGACCAGGGCGGCGTTCTGCCCCCGTCGGCCACCGCGGCTGCCGGTACCGGCATCCTTGGCAACAACCCGAACGCCGCCGCCGCGCAAAGCAAGCGCCGCGTGAATGCTGCTGACAAGCGCGTCATCAATGGCGCCACCGACGTCAACCAGCTCGTGCCGTTCAAGTACAAGTGGGCGTGGGAAAAGTACCTCGCCGGCTGCGCGAACCACTGGATGCCGCAGGAAATCAACATGTCGCGCGACATCGCCCTGTGGAAAGACCCGAACGGTCTGACCGAAGACGAGCGCCGCATCATCAAGCGCAACCTGGGCTTCTTCGTGACGGCCGACTCGCTGGCCGCCAACAACATCGTGCTGGGCACATACCGCCAGATCACTGCGCCGGAATGCCGCCAGTACCTGCTGCGCCAGGCGTTTGAAGAGGCGATCCACACGCACGCCTATCAGTACATCGTTGAGTCGCTGGGCCTGGACGAGGCCGAGGTGTTCAACGCGTACCACGAGGTGCAGTCGATCCGCGACAAGGACGAGTTCCTGATCCCGTTCATCGATACGCTGACCGATCCGTCCTTCAAGACCGGCACGCCTGAGAACGACCAGAAGCTGCTGAAGTCGCTCATCGTCTTCGCCTGCATCATGGAAGGCCTGTTCTTCTACGTCGGCTTCACGCAGATCCTGGCGATGGGCCGTCAGAACAAGATGACCGGCGCTGCCGAGCAGTACCAGTACATCCTGCGCGACGAGTCGCTGCACTGCAATTTCGGGATCGACCTGATCAACCAGATCAAGCTCGAGAACCCGCACCTGTGGACGGCCGAGTTCAAGGCCGAGATCACGGAGCTGTTCAAGAAGGCCGTCGACCTCGAATACCGCTACGCAGAAGACACCATGCCGCGCGGTGTGCTGGGCCTGAATGCGCCGATGTTCAAGGGCTACCTGCGCTTCATCTGCAACCGCCGCTGCCAGCAGATCGGCCTGGACGCGCTGTTCCCGAACGAAGAAAACCCGTTCCCGTGGATGAGCGAGATGATCGACCTGAAGAAGGAGCGCAACTTCTTCGAGACGCGCGTGATCGAGTACCAGACCGGCGGTGCGCTGTCCTGGGAGTGATCTGAGCCACGCGCTCGACCCGGCATCAACGTAGACAGGCGACGCACCATGCGTCGCCTGTTTGCGTTTTGGGGCGTCCATTCACGTTTGTGCGATTGCGCCGCGCCTGTCAGACATGGCACGCTGCGGCTACCACTGCCCCCGGATTCCCGCCATGACGGTCGAAGCCTTCTTCTCGCAGACCTACGATGAAGCGCGCAGCAAGTTCCTCGCCGCCGCACAGAGCCGGGGGCTTCGCATCGAGCGTCATCTGCATCCGGATGTGGTCGGGCCATCCGGTGAGCAGCTTTCCATCGATACCGCGCTGCTCGCGCCGGCGCAGGCCCAGACGCTGCTGATCGTCACCTCCGGCGTCCATGGTGTGGAGGGGTTCTGCGGCTCCGGTTGCCAGACCGGCCTGCTGCAAGACGACGAACTGTTCGCGCGGCTGGCGGCTGCCAACGTAGCGCTGCTGCTGGTGCATGCGGTCAACCCGTACGGGTTTGCACACTTGCGGCGCGTGAATGAAGACAACGTTGACCTGAACCGCAACAGCGTCGACTTTGCCGAAGCCGCGTCCGCCAACCCGGCGTATCTCGAGGTCGATCCGCTGCTGCTGCCGCGCACGTGGCCGCCCAGCCAGGCGGATCAGGCAGCGTTGCAGCACTACATGGTCACCCGCGGCGAAAAAGCCCTGCAAGACGCCGCAACGAGCGGCCAATACCGCGTGCCGGACGGTATGTTCTACGGCGGCAGCGCGCCGTGCTGGAGCACGCTGCAGATGCGCGGGATCGTGTCGCGGCACGCGGCCGGCATGTCGCGCCTGGTGTGGATCGACCTGCATACCGGGCTCGGCCACTACGGCCACGGCGAGAAGATCTTCAACAGCCCCGATCCCGCCGAACTTGAGCGTGCCATGCGCACGTGGGGTGCCGATGTTCGACCGATTGCTGCAGCGGGTTCGGTCTCGTCGGTCGTCAAGGGCGATCTGGTCGGCATCGCGTACGAACTGCTGCCTGGCATCGAGAAGACCTGCGTGACGCTGGAGTTCGGTACGCTCGCGCCGCTGGCGGTGCTGCAGGCGCTGCGCGCCGACCATTGGCTGCATCGCCATCCGGAGCAGAGCGCTGCGCAGCAGGCCGGCATCCGCAAGGGGCTACGCGATGCGTTTTATTGCGACGTGCCGGAATGGAAGGGGATGGTCTACGCGCAGACGCGCATGGCTGTATTGCAAGCCGTGGCGCGGGTTTCCGGCTAGCTCTGGATGGGTTTGGGTGCCCGCACCGTCAGCGCGCATCCCGCCGACGCAGCGATGATGGCAACAATGGCCGCCCACTGCCGCCCGGTCAGTTGCTCGTGCAGCACGATCGCCCCGGCCAGCGCGCCGATGGCCGGCTCCAGGCTCAGCAGCACAGAGAACGTCTTGCCGGGCAGATGCTTGAGCGCGACCATTTCGAGCGAATACGGGATGGCGCTCGACAGCAGCCCGATGCCCAGCCCCGCCAGCATGAGCGACGGCGCCAGCAGCGCCGACCCTGCCTGCGCCACTCCGAACGGAATCGCAAACAGCGCGCCCACGGTCATGCCGAGCGACGTTGCCTGCCCCGCGTGCAAGCCACCCAGATTCTTGCCCGTCAGGATATACAGCGCCCAGCACACCCCCGCCGCCAGCGCATAGGCCGCGCCCAGATGGTCAACTTGTCCGACCGACTTGTCGGCAACCGTCAGCATCAGCAGGCCCACGACCGCCAGCCCGATCCACACGAAGTCGAGCATGCGGCGCGACAGCAGCACGGCCAGCACCAGCGGCCCCGTGAATTCGATGGCGATCGCAATGCCGATCGGCAATCGCTGCAATGACAGATAGAACAACAGGTTCATGCTCGCCAGCGTGACGCCGTAGAGCGCCACGCGGCCGGCGTCTGCACGGCTCAAGGGCAGCCGCCACGGCCGCCACACTGCCAGCAGGATCGCCGCGCCGATGGTGATCCGATAGGTGACCGTGCCCGCCGCGCCGAGCGCCGGAAACAGCGTCTTGGCAAACGAGTTGCCGAGGCAGACCGAGGCCATCGATCCCATCAGCGCAAGAATCGGTATCCAGGGAGACGATGTGGCAGGGGTGGCGGAAGCAGTAGCAGAGGAGGGCATGGAGGGCGGCGGCGAGGGCAACGCCATAGCATAGCCGCGCGGGGCAGAGCGAACGTGACGTCCTCGGCCGCGCGGGCGGGTTTTCTTGCCTGGGCGCCCTACAGGGCAGCAGCGCTGGGGCGGATGACGTCGATCAGCAACACGCGCAGGCCCTCGCGCTCACCGTCGGGCCGTGGGGTTACGCCGCGTTGCGGACGCGGGGCGGCAAGCGGTGCCGGGTCTTCGGCGCTCATCCCGAATACCGCCAGTTTCGATGCGGCAATGCGCTGCAGCGTGCTGCGCACACCTGGCACGTCGAGGTCTTCCGGGTCGAAGCCGGTGGTCGCCGTCCAGTCGTCGCGCGCGATGTCCTGCAGGCCGTTGGCCATCTCGAATTGCAACGATGCACCGAACCCCTTCTGCAGCGAGTGCGTGCCAAGCAGGTATTCCGCCGTCAGGAAACCGCGCAGCCGGGTCCAGAACGCCGGCGGCGCGATGTTGCCGCTCTTGAGCGCATGGCTCGGTGCGACTTCCCAGCTATGGTCGAGCAGCCGGTTGATGAGTCGTCCCCAGGTGGGCACGTCGGTGCCGGCAGAGCAGTCTTCACCCGGACCTTCCGGCCGCGCGAGTTGGCGCAGCAAGCCCGTGAACGAGCCCGAGTGGGGGCGCGCCCCGCCTGCCTGCGGGCCTGACGGCCAGCGCCATTGCAGCGGCGACGGTGGCCGCGCACCGGGCCACTGCGCGTACTGCTGCAGACCGGAGCAGGGCGTCAGGTAGCGCCATTGGCGCTGATCGCGACCGATGCGGCGCAGGGGATCGAGATCCGCCGACAGCTCGAACTTGCCGAGGAACACGGCATTGCGTGACTTGATTGGCGAGCGCGCATAGACATTGAAGTCGGGCCAACCCTCGTAGAGGCTGATCTGCGGCAGCGTGTGGTGCTTGTCGAGGGCATCGTCGGGCTGGTCGATCCGGCGGGCGGTGATGAACAGCGCGCGGCAATCGAGGGTCGGCACGGCACCGCGCAGGCGCAGCAGCACGAGCATGTCGCCGAACTCGGCCGGGCGTGCTTCTGCCCGGGCAGGGTAGGCGTGCGGTTGTTCGTCGGGCCAGAAGGTGGTCAGGCGCAGTGCCGAACCCGGAAACGCGCCGCGCAAGCCTTGTCGTAGCAAACGCAGGCCGTCGGAGCCGCGCAGGATGCGCAGGATGGACAGGTCGTCGCGCAGGGCGGCGTCGGGATGCGGAGCGCGGCCGCCGTGTTCGGCGGCCAGGGCGAAGCGCCATAGCGCTGTGTCGCTGGCCAGGTCTTGCGCGGCCGCCTGGGTGTGGGCAGCCACCGCAGCGGGGCGGGCGCCGGACATCGGCTCGCGGGCGCCGCCGGGGACGTCTCCTGCTCCGGCCTGGGCGCTGTTGGTCGACCCGGCAATCGCGCCAGAAAGGCCCCTGTATGGCGGCCGGTTGCGCTCGGGCATGGTTGTTCCAGTCGTTGTATCGATTCCTCTGGCGCGCAGCATAGCACCATGCGGCATACCCGAAAATGCACCGGCGCCCCTCCCCTGGTTGGGCAGGCGGTGCGCGATCAGGCGGTACGGAACGACGCCACCGCGTCGCGCAGCGTCTGCGCCTGCTCTTCCAGTGACAGCGCCGCAGCCGTCGCCTGCTCGACCAGCGCCGCGTTCTGCTGCGTCACCTCATCCATCTGCGTGACGGCCTGGTTGACTTGCTCGATGCCCGAGCTTTGCTCGTCGGACGCCGAGCTGATCTCCCCCATGATGTCCGTCACGCGCTTGACGGCGACGACCACCTCGTCGATCACGCTGCCGGCTTCCGCCACCAAGGTCGAACCGTTCTCAACGCGGCCAACCGAATCGCTGATGAGTTCCTTGATCTCCTTGGCCGCCGTGGCCGAGTGCTGCGCCAGGCTGCGCACTTCACCCGCCACCACCGCAAAGCCCCGGCCCTGTTCGCCCGCGCGCGCGGCTTCCACCGCCGCATTCAGCGCCAGGATGTTGGTCTGGAACGCGATGCCCTCGATCACGCCGATGATGTCGGCGATCTTCTTGCTGCTGGCGTTGATGCCGGCCATGGTTTCCACCACGCGGCCGACCACCTCGCCGCCTTTGACGGCGATGTCCGACGCATTGCCCGCCAACTGGCTCGCCTGGCGGGCGTTGTCCGCGTTCTGCTTCACGATGCTGGTCAGCTCTTCCATGCTGGAAGCGGTTTCTTCCAGCGAGCTGGCCTGCTGCTCCGTGCGCTGCGACAGGTCGGCATTGCCCGCCGCGATCTGCTTGGTCGCACTGGCAATTGAATCGGCGGACGTCTTGATGTGGCCAATGGTTCCGGTCAGGTGCTGCTGCATCTGCGCCATGGCCACCAGCATGCTGTCACGGTCGCCGGCGGAGGTTTCCACATGCATGGCGAGATCGCCCGCGGCGATGCGGCGAGCCACCTCGGCGGCATAGCTCGGTTCGCCGCCAAGCCCTCGCTGCACGTTTCGAATGATGAGTGACATGGCCACCGTCACCACGCCACCCACCAGCAGGATGACGATCAGGTTCGCGATGAGCGAATGCCGGTACGTAGCGTCCACTTCCTGCAGGAAGAGCGCGCTCGACAGATTCCAGTCCCACGGAGCAAAACGTTTCACATACCCGATCTTGGGCAGTGCCGTGTCGCTGCCAGGCAGGCGGCCCTGGTACTCGGCAAAGCCGAAACCCTTGTCTTTGGCCGCGTTGACGATGGTCGGATACACGGGCTTGCCGGTCGGGTCTTTGAAGCCGGCCGTGCTTTTGCCCACCATGTCGGGAAGTGTGGGGTGCATCAGCAAGGTGAGCTGTGAATCGACCACGAACAGGTAACCGGTAGTGCCGTAGCGCATCGAGGCGAGCGTCGTCAGGGCGGCCTTCTTTGCGTCGGCTTCGCTCATGGCGCCGGATTGCGCCTTGGCGTGATACAGCTTGGCGACGCCCTCGGCAGCATCCACGAGGTTCTGCAGACCTGCCTTGCGCTCGTCGAGCATGGTGGTGCGGGTCTCCATCGCGCTCCAGATGCCGACGCCGACGAGGCCAAGCCACATCAGGGCCAGAGCCAGGCGCAGCTTTGCTTTGAGGGTCCACTGTCCCATGTCGTGTTCTCTCCACCTGCCGTTGATGTGTCTTCCTCACGAAGTAACGGCGCCAGGTGTCCTTTCTTGAGTGGAGGACCGCGTGCACCGGGTCCCGGAATTTCCCAAAAAAGAAGGCGCCGGCATACACCGGCGCCCGAAGAGACGGCGCCCGAAAAGGGGGCGCCGCCGCGCGTGGGTTGACCCGTTATCGCTTGGCGATCATTCGCGGACCCAGGTCTGCGTGCGGCCCAGCAGGCTGATGCCCAGGAAGCCGCGCACGTCGAGCTTCTTGCCGCCATCCTCGAGCGACATCTTGGCGCTGTAGACCTTGCCGTTCTCGGGATCGAGGATGTTGCCGCCCGACCACTCGTTGTCGCCGGTCTTCTTCAGGTCCTTCAGGATGGTCAGGCCCTGGATCGGCTGGTCCTTGCGATCGTCCGTGCACTTGGAGCAGGTCTTGTTCTCATCGCCGGGCACCAGGATTTTGGTGACCTTGCCCGAGAACACGCCGTCGTTGTCGACGATCGTGACTTCGCCCTTTTGCTTGCCGGTGTTGTCGTCGATCGTCTTCCAGGTGCCAGCGGGGGTGGCCTGCGCGAACGCGCCGCCGGCCGCCAGTGCGAAGGCCAATGCGCCAGCCAGGCGCGCGAGGGTGTGGGGGGTCTGTTTCATTGTGGAGTCTCCTTGTTAGGGTACAAAAATGGGGTAAGGGCAGACCGGTGCGTATCTCGCGGATCAGTGGGTGCCGAGCGCACCGGTCAGGGGGGACAGCGGATTGCTGCCCGAGCCAGCGGCGGTGTTCGTGACACCGCCGAGCGCATTCGTGATGGGCGCGAGCGGGTTGCCGCTACCGGCAGCGCCGCTCAGCGCGCTTGTTACGGGTGCCAGCGGATTGCTGCCGCCACCGAGTCCGCCGCCCAGCGCGCCAGTGACCGGCGCAAGGGGGTTGGTCGAGCCGCCGCTACCGCCGTTCACCAGGCCGCCGGCACTGGCTACCGTTGCGCCCACAGCGCCGACCACGCCGCCAGCATCGGCCGCGACCGGGTTGCCGCCGGCAGCGCCGGCCTGCGCACCTGCCGTCTGCAGACCTCCGCCTGCCGTGTTGAGGGCGCCGGCGAGCGGGCCGCCGAGCATGGTCGCCGCGCCGACCTGTTGCGTGCCCTTCGCGACCTGCGAGGCCAGCGGCACGATTGCATTGCTCGTCTGTTGCGTGACTTGCTGAACCGGCCCGCTCGACGTGCCAATGGTGATGAGTCCGCCCGCGCCTTGCAGCACCTGGCCGAGCGCAGACACGCCACTACCCGCCGGTGCTGTCACCGGATTGAGCGGCGCCAGCGGACTGCCCGGGGCGCCAACGTCGGTGATCGTCTGCCCGGCATTGCCGACGGTTACGCCGGTGGAGCGCACGACGTCACCCGAACTCTGCACCGTGGTGCCCACCGGATCGGGCGTCGAGCCGGTCTTGCCAAGCCCGTTACCGATGCCGTTGCCCAGCACCTGCACGGTATTGCCCGCAGACGTGACGGTCGCACCCAGGTCCTTCTGCGCGGCGGTGCCGCCCACGATGGGCACCGAGGCCGTGCCGATCGTCGTGCCAAGGTCACTGACCGTCTTGCCGCTCTGCGTCACGACGTTGCCGCCGTTGCTGGCGACGTTGCCGACCGGCACTGCGCCAGGGTCGCTGTTGGTGGTCGAAGTCGGTGTGGAACCGTTTGGATTGCCGCCCGATGCACAGCCGGCCAGCGCGAGCACGGCAAGTGCGGCCGCGGCGAGCAGGGTGCGGGACGACAAAGAAGCGGAAGAAGCTTGGAGCGGGGTTTGAGTCTTCATGGTGTGTCTCCTTGTAAGCGCGGCCCGTACCGCGTAAAAACCGCTGGGTGTCAGAAGAACGCGCATCTGGCGTCCAGCGGGTAGCATCCGCCTGCGTTTGCCGTCGAATGCAAAGAAAGTTCTCCAGGGCTCAGCGGGGGGCAGCAGATGTCACACCCGACAGCACCCCGCCGACCAGCCCGCTGACGGCAGAGCCCATGCTGCCGAGCCCGCCGAGCGCCGTATTCGCACCCGTGACGCTGCCTAGCGTGCCGGCGCCGGGGATCCCCGCCGTCAAGGCGCTCACGGCCGAGGTGACCGGCGCCAGCGCGCCGCCCAGGGCGCCGGACAATGCGCCACCCGCCGTACTCGCCGCACCCGGCTGTGCCGTGGGCGTGACGAGTGTCGACAGTCCGCTGGTGAGCGAACCCAGCGAGGTCAGCGTATTGCCGACCGTCGACACCAGTGCATTGCCGCCGCCCGCTGACGTAATCGTGCTGCCCTCGCTGCCAAGCGTGCCGCCGAGCGTCGTCAGTGTGCTGCCCACCGGCGTGCCCAGACCCGTCGCCGTTGCCAGCGTCTGCGTCGTGGAGGTCAGCGTGGAAGTCAGCGGCACGATGGCCGTGACGGTGGTCGTGGCCACTTGCTCGACCGGGCCGCTTAGCGTGGCGACGGGCGTATTGCCGGTTGCGCCGGTGCTGCCCGTCGACGCATCGCCGTTGTTGCTCGACCACGTCGGCGAACCCGATGCCGTGATCGCCGGTTTGGCTTGTGAATCGCTGCCGCCGCCCAGCGACGCACCCATGTCGCCGCTGCCTGAATTCGCGCAGCCAGCCAGCGCGGCCAGCGATGCTGTCGCCAGCACGCACTGCGCCAGGATTCCGCACGTTGGCGGATTCGATTTCGCCAAGAACGCTATATCGCGCATCTTGTGCCTCCACTGCTCAGAACGCTTGTGTTGGACCCCTGCTGTCTTGCGCTCTTTGTTCGTCGGGTGGGCCATCGCCGCACCAACGGGTTGGCGAAGACCTCCCTGTCTTGTCACGAACCACGCGCAGGTCCGTGCCACGCCGCGCAGTCGATGCCGCGCTGACGTGGTGGAAGGATCGTGGAGTGAAACCGAATGGCATGGCAATCAGCGCCAACCTGACATGAGCCCGTGCGGTTGCAGCATTTCACCGGATTGGAGTCGCGTAAAGCCAGATATCAAGCCGCACGTGAGGTTTTTGGATTGCAACAAAACAGGTCGTCCGAGTGGCATAGAGCAATCCTTCTATCGTCGCAAAACCGCGTCGTTTCAAACGCCGTCGCGTGCGGATCTCGACCGTGATCGAGCAGGGTTTTCCCGCGTTCGGTGCGGCGCCATGGCTTCCACACAGCTTCACGACAACGCCCCTTGCACAGCCTGCTCGGCAGCGCCGGCATCGAAACGCGCAACGCAGAAGGCCGCAGCGTTGCGCATCCTCATCGCGACGAACGCTCGCACCGTCGTATGCATCGATCCGCGTCAGCGATTCGACAACACAGCGTGACCTGCGGCACGCGATTTGCGGTATGCGTATGCATGTGGGTCACCGCGATCGCATCCGCTTCGCACACCATGCATCGCGCATGAGCGACAGGCGCATGCGCAGCGTGTCTGCGATGCGCTGCGATGCGTTTGTCTCGTCGCCGCGTGCGCGCAGCGCGCATCGAATGCGTGAGCGCGCGTCAGAAATCCGCGCACGTTGTCGTATCCACGCATCGTTTTTTTCGACATGCATGGCGTTGGTCGCGTGTGGTTGCGCGCGACGATGCCGAATACGCGCATCGATCGCGCACGTCTGCACGATGCGTCAGCGCGTGGCATTGCAAGCCGCCGTAAACCGGCATGAACATTGGCTTTGCGGGGGGTGTGTGTCAGCGTGAAACAACGCGTCGACGTGAGGTCACGACGCAAGAAAATGCGCGCTTGCGAGGTCGTCTGCCACGCATGCGCGATTCAGATCGTGTCGACGCACAGAGGCAGCGCAATCCTTCACCAAAACTCGCCGCGCTTTTTGCATAAATCTCTTAACATCACTGCGCAAACGAATTATGATTCGCCTTGACAAGACGTTGAGTTCGATGCAAGACAGCTTTACTCGATCAACGTCGATGAAGTTCAAGATGCGGTAGTGAAGAAGAGTAGTCGAGGAGCGTAACCACTTTGATGCACGCCACGCCGACAGGGCTGTTTGAACTCGGTGCCGTCTCTGCGATCCCGCCTTCGGGATGGGCGTACTACCCCCAAAAGAAAACGCGCGCTCTCCAGTTTCTCGCTGTCTGCAAAGCGCCGCTGCAAGCGGCTTTGCAACCCACGCAGCGATTCGCGCAAGATCAGATTTCGACCGGTGTGGCCACGATGCCCCGGTTCTCTCAGTTGATGAAGACTCACCGGATGCCGTCTGTCCGGCTGGCCGAAGCTGTGTGCGTGTACGCAGCCGAGGTTCGCAACTTGCTGCGTGTGTTCGCCGCGCTCGTTGCGAGTCTTCCTACCGAATTCATTAGCGTGCGACTGCTGTCTGGTGGCGCGCCGATGAATCGCTCGCTCGGTTGGTCTGGCGATGAAGTCGCGTCGTGGGATCGGGCCGGTCGGGTTGCTCAATCTCGATAGTTCGATACCCAATCTTGAAGGAGTTTCCCATGGCAACTGCTGCTAAGAAGAAACCGGCCGCCAAGGCCCCGGCCAAGAAGGCCGCTGCGAAGAAGGCTGCTCCGGCCGCCAAGAAGGCTGCTGCAAAGAAGGCAGCTCCGGCCGCCAAGAAGGCTCCGGCCGCTAAGAAGGCTGCTGCCAAGAAGGCTCCGGCCGCCAAGAAGGCTGCTGCCAAGAAGGCTCCCGCCAAGAAGGCCGCAGTGAAGAAGGTTGCAGCGAAGAAGGCTCCGGCCAAGAAAGCTGCAGTGAAGAAGGTTGCAGCGAAGAAGGCCCCGGCCAAGAAGGCTGCAGTGAAGAAGGTTGCAGCGAAGAAGGCCCCGGCCAAGAAGGCTGCTGCCAAGAAGGCTCCGGCCGCCAAGAAGGCTGCTGCCAAGCCTGCTGCGAAGAAGGCTCCGGCCAAGAAGGCCCCGGCTGCCAAGAAGGCTGCTGCCAAGCCTGCTGCGAAGAAGGCCCCGGCCAAGAAGGCTGTCGCCAAGCCCGCTGCTGCTCCGGCCGTTGCACCTGCTGCTGCACCCGCTGCCAAGACCGCGCTGAACCCGGCTGCGGCATGGCCGTTCCCGACCGGCAACCGTCCGTAAGTCATTCCTACGACGGTGATCCTCCGGGACCCAAGCGGCGCGCGTGTCGCGCCCACCTGATCGGATACTGCGTATCCGGTCCGCAAGACCTGGTGTCTTGCACCGCCCGCCGATCGGCTCACGCCCCGGCGGGCTTTTTCTTGGCTGCGCGATTCATCGAGGCATAAAAAAACCGCACCGGCGCAATGCCGATGCGGCTGGTCTCGTAGCCCGCCGAGGGGCGTACGTCGCGTCGATCAGTGCGTCACGCGCGTCACGCCGCCGGAAGACAGCAGGCGCACGCGCTCGCCCGGGCGGAACGCCTCGTCGGCGTCTTGCGTGATGGCGCGATATTCGCCGTTGTCGAGCTTGACGGTGATTTCCAGGCCGGGGCGCTTGTTCACCTGGCCTTCGAGCGCGCTGCCCGCGACGCCGCCCAGGATGGCGCCGAGCACACCGGCGGCCACCGAACCGTTGCCCCGCCCGATAGCCGCCGCCGAGCCGATGCCGCCGATTGCCCCGCCCGCGATGGTACCCACGCCGGTCTGTTCGCGATCGATCACGACGTTGCGCACGGAGTCGACCGTGCCGAAGCGCACGGTCTGCTCACGCTGCGCTTGGCCCGACGTATAAGCGCTGTTGGAGTTGGTGCCCATGGCGCAGCCTTGCAGGCCCAGCGCGGCGACGAGCAGGGTCGCGGCACCAATGCGATAGATGGGTTTCATGTTCGTTCCTTATTGATACCGGTATCCGAAAGCGGTTTCGAAGCGCCGTGCAATCTCGTCGATGGGCATGCCGTGGTTCTGCGGGCCCTGGCAGGTGATCTTGAGGGAGCCCATCAGGCTGGCGAGCCGGCCGGTGGTTTCCCAATCCAGACCGTTCTCGATGCCGTAGAGCAGACCGCCACGGAAAGCGTCGCCGCAACCGGTCGGGTCCACCACGCGTTCGGCCGGCACCGCCGGAATCGTGTACAGCTTGCCGCCGGCGTGGATCTCCGCCCCCTCTTCCCCGCGTGTGACGATGAACGCCTCGACGCGCTGCGCCAGTTCTGCCGCACTGTAGCCCGTGCGTGACAGCATGACCTGCGCTTCGTAGTCATTGACCACCACGTAGGTGGCGAGTTCAACGAAGCGGCGCAGGTCGGCGCCGTCGAACAGCGGCATCGCCTGACCGAGGTCGAAGATGAACGGCACGCCGGCTTCGGCAAACTGCGTGGCATGGTGGAGCATGCCGTCGCGGCTGTCGGGGCCGACCAGACCGACCCGGGCCGGCAGGGCATCCTTGACCGAATTGAGACTCGACTCACTCATCGCGCCCGGATGGAAGGCCGTGATCTGATTGTTGTCGCGGTCGGTGGTGATCATCGCCTGGGCGGTGAACGTGTCCGGAATCTCCTTGATGTGCTGCGTGGAGATGCCGAGGTTCTTCAGGTACGCGAGATACGGACCAGCATCCTGACCAACCGTAGCCATGACGATCGGCTCGCCGCCGAGCAGCTTCAGCGTGAAGGCGATGTTGCCTGCGCAGCCGCCAAACTCCCGGCGCATGCTTGGTACCAGAAAGGACACATTCAGGATGTGGATCTTGTCCGGCAAGATGTGTTCGCGGAAGTGTCCGTCGAACGTCATGATGGTGTCGTAGGCGACCGAGCCGCAGATCACGCTGGCCATATTGAAAAGGCTCCAAATGGAAACGCGGCCGCCCAAGTGGACGGCCGTGTGATGCATGCGAGACCGGGGGATCGGTCTCGGCAGAATGTTGGTGAGCTTACTTCAGCGCGGCCAGGGCGGCGTCGTAGTTCGGCTCTTCCTTGATCTCGGGCACGAGCTGCGAGTACAGGACGTTGTCGCTGCCATCCAGTACGACGACCGCGCGCGCCGTCACGCCGGCCAGCGGCCCCGACGTGATGTCGACACCGTAGGCTTGTTTGAAACCCTTGTCACGGAAGGTCGACAGCGGCACCACGTTTTCGATGCCTTCGGTGGTGCAGAAGCGGCCAGCGGCGAACGGCAGGTCGGCGGAGATGGAGAACACGACCGTGTTGTCCAGCTTCGATGCCGCTTCGTTGAACTTGCGCGTGGAGGTGGCGCACACCGGCGTGTCCAGGCTCGGCACGATATTCAGGACCTTGCGCTTGCCGGCGAAATCAGCCAGCGAAACGTCCTTCAGGTCCTTGCCGACCAGCGTGAATGCCGGGGCCTTCGCGCCGACGGTCGGGAATTGGCCGCCGACTTCGATCGGGTTGCCGCCAAGGGTCACGTTTGCCATGGTGTGCTGCTCCTTCGTTGATACGTGTTGGGGTGAATCAGGGGTAGAAAATCAGGACCCGGTAGTTAGCCGTCGGGCGCTGGGATTCGAATCGTACCCGAATCGGCAATTCGGCGCGGGCGGGCAGGCCTGATGTGCCATATGCCCGGTCGGCGGGGTTCAGGTAGTCGGCAGGCAACAGGGCGCGGCGCGCGAGAAGCTGATCCTGCAAGTCGGTCGTCACGAGCTCGATGGCCGGCAGCGCGACAGGGCCGCCCGTCCGGTTGCGCAGCGTGGCGGTCAGCACATACTGGTCGGACGCATCGCCTTCCTGGCGCTGCAGTTGCGACGATTCGATCTGCAATGCCTCGAGGTCACGAGGTGGTGCGATCCTGCAATGCAGCGGCTGGCATACCGCTTCCCAGAGTGGGCGCGTCGAAGGGAGCCGTCGGGCGATTTCGGCGCGGCCGAGGAAGAGTCCCTGCGCGATCGCCGTCATGGCCAGCAAACCGATCGCGATGCGCGCCAAGGCTCGGCGGCCCGTTGATTTGCGGGCCTGTTCACGCGCCTGTGCAGCGCGCAGGAAATCCAGCGTCGCCGCAGAGACACCGTGGTTCGGGCCGCGCGTCTTCCGTTGGCGCGGTGCCCCGGTCAGCGTGCGCTGCGGTGCCGGACCTGCACGATCGTCGCGCCCTTCGTGGGTCTTGCGTGCGTGGCTGCCGTGGCGGCGGGGCACGGGCGCGAACAGCGTGTGGGGATCGGACTTGTGGCGCATCCAGAACGAGTCATGCCGCTCGTCCAACGCCTTCGGCGAGGCAGCCGGCGTGGGTGGCGAGGGTATTGCCGCAGGTGCGGGCGCACTGGCAGGTTCGGCCGGCAAGTCTGCCGACGGCTGTCTGGGCAAGGCCGCTGCGAAGGCGTCTTCGTCGTCTTCGAGATCGCGGATCGGCGGGAGCCCGTGGAAGGGGTCAGCCGGCGCTGCCGACGGCTGAGGGGTCGCAGGCGCAACCGGCGCGCCTGCGGGAAGCGGGCTGGCGGATTGGGCTGGCGCTTCGTCAAGCAGCGGGCGCGTGTCAGGTGCAGTCGGCTCCGTTTCGGGAACGGGCGTTGCGCCTTCCACTTCACCGAGATGGACTTCGGCGACACTGCCTTCGGCGATGTCTTCTTCCCAGATCAGCGTCATGCCGAAGCCGTGATCGTCTTCGGCAGCCTGTGGTACTGCCTGGGCTTCGGCTGGCGCAACGGGAACCCCGACCGCCCTGGCCGGTGCCGACGCGGCGGGCGGCTCCAGCGGTGCAGGCGGGCGTGTTGGCGTCGTCGGGGCTGGGGCACGCGCCGCTTCTGCCGGAGCCGGCACGGCTCCGAGCTCGATCAGATGCGTACGCCCATCGAAGACGTGGTTGCAGCGTCCGCAGCGAACGAGTCCGCCGCGCAGGCGCAGTTGATCAGCGACGACGCGAAATGCGGTGTGGCAATTGGGACAGCGGGCGGCGAGACGTGGCGCGGTTGCCATGCGGGAGGAAGAGAAAAAAGCCGACCGCGCGAGTATTGCAGACAGTCACGCCAGCGTCGACCTTTGCGGTGACGCTGGCGATCCATCGTGCGTGCTCAGACCGGTTTGACGCCGTGCAGGCAGACCCAGCCGTCACGCGCGCGCCACACCGTGAGCGGAATGGCGGAGGCGTATGCGGCTGCCACGTCTTCGGCCTGACGCTCCAGTACACCAGACAGGATCAGCCGGCCGCCGGGTCGCACGCGTGCGCACAACATGGCTGCCATCAGCTTGAGCGGGTTCGACAGGATGTTGGCGACGACCAGATCGAACGTGCCTTCCGGTGCATCGTCGGGCAGGGCGAAGGTGGCTTCGACGTGGTTGCGCTCGGCGTTGTAGCGCGAGGCTTCCACGGCGTTCGGATCGATATCGACACCGACGGTTTCACCGGCGCCGAGCTTCTTGGCGACGATGGCCAGGATGCCCGAGCCGCAGCCGTAGTCGAGCGTGCGTTCGCCGGGTTGCACGTGCTGCTCCAGCCATTCCATGCACAGGCGCGTGGTCGGGTGGCTGCCGGTGCCGAAGGCGAGGCCCGGGTCGAGCTCTAGCACCACGGCATCGGGCTCCGGCGCATCGTGCCAGGACGGCACGACCCAGATGTGCTCACCAATATGAATGGGCTCGAACTGCGATTGCGTGACGCGCACCCAGTCCTGCTCTTCGACTTCGCGCACGGTGTACGCAGGCAGCGGTGACAGCCCGATTTCGTTGGCCGCGGCTGCCACCAGCAATGCCGGGTCGGCATCGTCAGCGAGCAGCGCAACCACGCGCGAGCGGTTCCACGCAAGGCGTGTCGGCTCGTGGCCGGGCTCGCCAAAGAGTGGTTGCTCTTCGGGCGTGTCGGCATCGGCGTCTTCCACCGAGACCGACAGCGCGCCGAGATCAAACAGCGCTTCGGACAACGCTTCGGCGTCGTCACGCGCCACTTCGAGCACGCATTCGCGGTACGTCACTTGCCGCCACCCTTGGCCACTTCCTGTTGCGCCAGACGGTGCTCCAGATAGTGGATGTCGGTGCCGCCTTCCACGAAGTTCGCGTCGAGCATCAGGTCGCGGTGCAGCGGCACGTTGGTCTGGATGCCTTCCACCACCATTTCCGATAGGGCGATGCGCATGCGGGCGATGGCCTGCTCACGCGTTGCACCGTACGTAATGAGCTTGCCGATCATCGAGTCGTAATTGGGCGGCACGAAGTAGCCGTTGTAGGCGTGCGAATCCACGCGGACGCCCGGGCCACCCGGCACGTGCCACGACGTGATGCGGCCCGGCGACGGCGTGAACTTGAACGGATCTTCCGCGTTGATGCGGCACTCGATGGCGTGGCCCTTGAGCACGATGTCCTTCTGGCGGAAGCGCAGCTTTTCGCCGGCCGCCACGCGGATCTGCTCCTGCACGATGTCGACGCCCGTGATCATTTCCGTGACCGGATGTTCGACCTGCACGCGCGTGTTCATTTCGATGAAGTAGAACTCGCCGTTCTCGTACAGGAACTCGAACGTGCCGGCGCCGCGGTAGCCGATCTTCTTGCAGGCTTCGGCGCAGCGGTCACCAATACGCTCGATCAGGCGGCGCGGAATGTGCGGCGCAGGCGCTTCTTCGATCACCTTCTGGTGGCGGCGCTGCATGGAGCAGTCGCGCTCACCCAGCCAGATGGCGTTGCGGTGCTGGTCGGCCAGGATCTGGATCTCCACGTGGCGCGGATGCTCCAGGAACTTCTCCATATAGACTTCGGGGTTGCCGAAGGCACGGCCGGCTTCTTCGCGCGTCATGTTGACGGCGTTGATCAGCGCAGCCTCGGTGTGGACCACACGCATGCCACGGCCACCACCGCCGCCAGCCGCCTTGATGATCACCGGATAGCCAACCTTCTTGGCCGTTGCCAGAATTTCTTTCGGGTCTTCGGACAGGGCGCCTTCCGAGCCCGGCACGCACGGCACGCCGGACTTGATCATCGCTTGCTTGGCCGAGACCTTGTCGCCCATCAGGCGGATCGATTCGGGTGTCGGGCCGATGAAGGTGAAGCCGGATTGCTCCACGCGCTCGGCAAAGTCGGCGTTTTCCGACAGGAAGCCGTAGCCAGGGTGGATGGCCTGTGCGTCGGTCACCTCGGCGGCCGAGATGATGGCCGGCATGTTCAGGTACGACAGCGGCGACGGTGCCGGGCCGATACACACGGCTTCGTCGGCCAGCTTGACGTATTTGGCTTCCTTGTCCGCCTCGGAATAGACCACCACGGTCTTGATGCCGAGTTCGCGGCAGGCGCGCTGGATGCGAAGAGCGATCTCGCCGCGATTCGCGATCAGGATCTTGTCGAACATCGTGTTCTCGCTACAAAAAGGAGAGGCGAGGGCGCAGTGGCTGGGCCGCGCTCAGTGGCAGCCCTTGTGCGCCGGCTCGCGCTCGGATGCGGCACGCTGCGCGCCGCACGATGAGGGTCGGATGCCGGAAGATCAGCCGATCACGAACAGCGGCTGGCCGTATTCCACAGCCTGGCCGTTCTCGATCAGGATTTCCTTGATCACGCCCGCCTTGTCCGCTTCGATCTCGTTGAGCAGCTTCATGGCTTCGATGATGCAGAGCGTCTGGCCTTCCTTGACCGTGTCGCCCACCTTGACGAACTCGGCGGCGCCCGGCGACGGCGAACGGTAGAACGTGCCGACCATCGGCGACGTCACGATGTGGCCGGCCGGCAGGGCCGGCGCGGCAGCTTCGGCGCCGACGGCGGCCGGAGCCGCTGCAGCGGGTGCCCCCATGGCCGGCGCGGCCTGCATCTGCATCGGGGCATATTGCATCGGGGCCATCACTTGCGGCGCCGACTTGACGATGCGGACCTTGCCTTCGCCTTCGGTCACTTCGAGTTCCGAAATGCCCGATTCGGCCACCAGGTCGATCAGCGTTTTCAGCTTGCGCAAATCCATGAACGTTCTCCTGCAGCGTCGGCGATCTGGGGCGGTGGATGCACGCGAATGGCTCTTCGGCCGCGCATCGGTCAATGGCGCTCCAGGCGCTGGCGTCGTTGCGTTGGTTAAGTGGTTGAAATAAAAGGAAGAAGACGGCTGATCAGCCGCCGTGTTGGTCGATGGCGAAGTCCAGCGCCGCCAGATAGCCGCGCCAGCCCAGTCCGCAAATCACGCCCACCGCCTGGTCCGCCAGGTACGAATGGTGGCGGAACGGCTCACGACGATGCACGTTGGACAGATGCACTTCGATATACGGGATCACCACACCGGCCAGTGCGTCGCGCAGCGCCACGCTCGTGTGCGTGTAGGCGGCCGGGTTGATGATGATGAATTCGACGCCTTCGCTCTTGGCGGCATGGATGCGGTCAACCAGTGCGCCTTCATGGTTCGACTGGAAGTGCGCCAACGTCACGCCGCGCGCCGTGGCGCGTTCGACCAGGGCGGCGTTGATGTCGGCGAGCGTGGTCGCACCATAGACTTCCGGCTCGCGCGTTCCAAGGAGATTCAGGTTGGGCCCGTGCAACACGAGCACGCTGCGAGGCGCTTTAGCGATCGGTTTTTCAGCCACGATTTGACCGGTTGAGCGAAGTTGAGCGCAATTTACCGCAAGTTAGAATGGTATGTCTAGTTTTTGCTGAAAAACTATCGACAAATCGGTGTTTTCACCGATATGGAGCGAGCCATCCGCTTCTTGCGTGCAGAACAAGGGAATTTAAAAGCACATAGCGCACGTATGACGTTTTTGCGTCTTCACGTGCGTTGCAAGGCTTCAATCAGTTCTGTTGCGTGTACTCGACCCATCTTCCGGAAAGTGATCTGCCCTTGTGCGTTGACGATCACGGTAAAGGGCAGGCCTCCGGCATCGTTGCCAAACTGGCGCCCCAATTCGGTGCCTCCGAAGCCGGCGACAGCCACCGGATACGCGACAGGTACCTTGTTCAGGAAGGTCTTGATATTGGCGGCGGTATCGATGCCGATGCCCACAAACCTGACCTTGGCCTGCTGTTCCTGCGCCAGCGCCGACAATTCGGGCATCTCTTCCACGCAAGGTCCGCACCACGGCGCCCAGAAGTTGATCACGACCGGGTGGCCTCGAAAACGGGCCAGATCAAGGGGCGCGCCATTGGCATCCTGCAGCTTGCTGTCGTAAAACGCCGTAACGGCATCGTTCGTCGGCGCTTTCGGTGCGGTGGCGCGATGCCCGGTGTATATGCCCAGCGCCGCGGCAACAATGCCAGCGACCAGAAGGGCGATCAGAGCGGTGCGGCGGGACATGGTCGATTGGTCTCTATATATATACAGAGGCGAGGCGTGCCGGATTGTACTCCTGTCGGCGGGTCAGCCCTGCGAAAGGAGGGCGCGCACTGCGACCGCATCCCCGCGCTGGGCTTTGCCAGTGGCGTCGGCGCGCCGGGCACCGCGCACATCGTTCAGGTCATACAGGGCAATGTGGACGCCGACCGGTGTACCGGTTTCCGTGCGCAGCGTGCGAGCCAGTTCACGAGACTCCGCGCCGGCGGGCCACTGTCCGCGCCACAGGAAACTGAGCGTTTCCACCTGGTCGCGGCCGGCGAAGTGGGTGCTCTCTGTCGTATCAAAATCCACGCCGGCATTGAGCAGGAAGATCGCCACGTCCTTGGGGCTGTCGCAGAACACCTGCAGGTGGATGTCTGAGTGCTCGCTGGCCGTGCCGTTGAAAACCGCGCCAGCCAGGTACGGGTTGAAGGGCGCGAGCCCTTCCATCAGGACCAGCGCAATGCGTCGCAACAGCGCCAGGACGCGGGGCTGGGATTCCGCCTGGAAGAGCGCCTGATATTCACGGACTTCGGTTTCGACCTGCTCATTGTCCGGCAGCCACTCGCCCGCGGCACGCGATTCGGTGCCGAGTACCTGGCGCGCAGCCTTGCGCTTGGCGGTGGCGTAATCGGCGCCGTCCTCCGCGATCATGCGGGCAGCGACGGCGGCGATTTCCTCCCGCACGCGGGCGGGATCGAGGTTGGAGCGTTTGGACATGGTGCTATTTTACTGGAGCGGGCGAGCGGGCCTGGCGCGGCGGGTACAATGCCGCGCAACGTAGTTGAGATGGCTCCCCATGCATATCCACATCCTCGGCATCTGCGGCACCTTCATGGGCGGCATTGCGCTGATCGCCCGTCAGGCCGGCCACCGCGTCACTGGTTGCGACGCCAACGTCTACCCGCCGATGAGTACCCAGCTCGAGGCGCAGGGTATCGAACTGATTGAGGGCTTCGACCCGGAGCAACTGTCCATCGGCGCCGACCTGTATGTGATCGGCAACGTGGTCTCGCGCGGCAACCCGCTCATGGAAGCGATCCTGGATCGTAATCTGCCCTATGTTTCGGGCCCGCAATGGCTGGGCGACAACGTGCTGCGGCAGAAATGGGTGCTGGCCGTGGCGGGGACGCATGGCAAGACCACGACCACCTCGATGCTTGCCTGGATCCTTCAGGATGCAGGCTACAACCCTGGCTTTTTGGTTGGCGGGGTGCCGCGCAACTTCGGCTTGTCGGCCCGGCTGACGGAATCGGATTTCTTCGTCATCGAGGCCGATGAATACGACACGGCCTTTTTCGATAAGCGCAGCAAGTTTGTGCACTATCACCCCCGAACAGCCATCCTGAACAATCTCGAATTCGATCACGCGGACATCTTCCCGGATCTTGCAGCTATCGAGACTCAATTTCATCATCTGGTGCGCACCATACCTCGCCAGGGGCGGCTGCTTGTCAATGGGCGCGAAGCGAGCCTCAAGCGCGTACTTGAGCGCGGATGCTGGTCGGAAGTCGAGCTTTTCGGCGCAGAAAATGGCAAAGGCTGGGAGATTGCCAATCTGGGCGATGACGACAGCTTCGACGTGCTTTTCGACGGCCAGGCGCAGGGCCGGGTGCGGTGGGCACTACAGGGTGACCACAATCGCATGAACGCGCTGGCGGCCATTGCCGCCGCGCGCCACGTCGGCGTGCCGCCGGCGCAGGCCATTGAAAGCCTGGCCCGTTTCGAGAATGTGAAACGCCGCATGGAAGTACGCGGGACGGTCAACGGGGTCACTGTCTACGACGATTTCGCGCACCACCCGACCGCTATCCGCACCACGATTGAAGGCTTGCGCCGTCGCGTTGGCGACGCGCGCATCCTCGCCGTGCTGGAGCCGCGCTCGAACACCATGAAGCTGGGTGTGATGAAGCAGCAGCTTCCCGATAGCCTGTCGGGCGCCGACCGTGTCTTTGCCTATGGCGCCGCCGCGGGGCGGGATGCGCTGGGCTGGGATCTTGCTGGCGCGCTGGCGCCCCTGGGTGAGCGTGCCACGGCGTTCTCGGACCTGACCGAGCTGGTAGCCGCCGTGACTTCAACTGCTCGCCCCGGCGACCACGTCCTGGTGATGAGCAATGGCGGTTTTGGCGGCGTGCACCAGAAGTTGCTTGACGCGCTGGCCCGGCCGGCCGGCCGGGCCAACTGATTGCGCGATGCCGGCATCTATCGTCTATCTGCACGGATTTCGATCGTCGCCGCGCTCGTTCAAGGCGCAATTGTTGGGTCGGCGGATGGCCTCCATTGGGCTGCAGGATCACTACGTCTGCCCAATGCTTCCCGTTTCACCACGGGAGGCGATGAACGAGGTCGAGACGCTGCTCGCTGATCTGCGCGGGCGGTGTGGCGCGCCACCCGTGTTGATTGGATCGTCGTTGGGTGGCTATTACGCCACATGGCTCGCGGAGCGCCATGGCTTGCGTGCGGCATTGCTCAATCCTGCCACGCACCCCGAACGGGATCTGGCCAAGTACGTCGGCGAGCAGCCCCTGTGGCATGGCGGCGGCACGATTCGCGTCGAGCCGCACCACCTGGACGAACTGCGCGCCCTGGCCGTACCCGTCACCACGCAGCCCGGGCGTTATTACCTGCTTGCCGCGACTGACGACGAGGTGCTCGATTACCGGGAAATGCTTGCCCACTTTCCGGGTGCCAACACCCGCGTGATTGATGGCGGTGACCACGGCATCAGCGATTTTGCCCAGTACATCGACGAAGTGCTCGTCTTCTGCGGTATCTCCGCCGATCTGCTCCTCGCACATCCGTTTGACGCCGCAACATGATCGCGCACCCGTCCTACCCGCGCAGCCGGTGGCGGGGCGCGTTGCCGCCCGCCGTCATCTACGATCGGCACTGGGCGCGCTGGGCGATCGGCGCGGATTCGCTTACGGCGCGGTTGCGGGCGGCCTCGTCGGCTTTTCGTGTGCAGCTACTGGGCCAGTCGCGGAGCATGCCGCTGCGCGACGAATGGCGCTGTCTCGGCATGGTGGGGCTGGCGGAAACGCTGGTGCGTGAAGTGCTGCTGGTTTGCGACGATGTCCCCGTGGTGTATGCCCACACGGTAGTGCACCCCCGCAGCGTGGCGCTGGACTGGCCGTTTCTGAAGGCGCTCGGGACGCAGCCGCTGGGGCACTCCCTGTTTGCGGACCCGCGTGTCGAGCGTGGCGACTTTGAGTTCGCGTTGCTGGATGCGCGGCACCCGCTGGCGCGTCGGGCGCATCGGGCGATGGGCGATGCACCCGTCACGCGAACGGAGCGTCTGCCCGCGCGCCGATCCGTGTTCCGTCGCGGGGCCAGTGCGATGCTGGTGACGGAGGTTTTCCTGCCGGCGCTGGCGGGTTTCAGTCCGCCGCGGTAGGCGCATTTGGCGGGCCGATCGGCCGGCCAGTGCGGTATCATCGCCCCACTTTTTTGTTGCCGCGCGTGTGGCTGCGCGCGGTCAATTCATCCCATCCAAAGCGGCGGTCGCGTCGCAATCCAGAAGAATCCATGCAGTTGCTGTTTGAAGAAGGCGGCGAAATCCGCACGGGCACAGTCTTGTCTCAACAGGGCGAGGCGTACCAGGTCGAATTGCCGAGCGCCAAGCGTACCAAGGTCAAGTCGCGCGACGTGCTGCTGCAGTTCGCCCAGCCGTCGGCCAGCGAACTGTCGCAAGCGGCGCAGGCGCTGTCGGCGGACATCGACCTGGACTTTCTCTGGGAGTGCGCGCCAGCCGAGGAATTCGGCTTTAGCGACCTGGCGGGCGAATACTTCGGTGCGGGCGCAAACGCCACGCAGCAGGCGGCGCTGGCCATGGCGCTGCACGGTTCGCCGATCTACTTTCGCCGCAAGGGCCGTGGCCGCTATCAGCGGGCGCCTGAGGATCAACTGAAGGCGGCGCTCGCCGGCCTGGAGCGCAAGAAGCAGCAAGCGGCCCTGCAGGCCGAGTACGAGGCCGAACTCAAGGGCATGCGCCTGCCCGAAGCCTTCCGCGGCAAGGCACTGCAGCTCCTGTTCAAGCCTGACAAGAACAGCCTCGAATGCAAGGCGCTCGACGCGGCCTGTACGGCGATGGGTTTGTCGCCGATGCGGCTGATGGTGGCGGTGGGCGGCATTGCCTCTGCGCGCGCGCTGCACGAGGCGCGGTTCCTGTCGGAGTGCTTCCCGAAGGGCACCGGCTTTCCGGAGGTGGCGGTGCCTCAGCCTGTGCTGGAGTTGCCGGCCGCCGACGTGCGCGCGTTCTCAATCGACGATGTGACGACCACCGAGATCGACGACGCGATTTCTGTCACACCCATCGACGATGCGACGGTGCGCATCGGGATCCATATCGCGGCGCCCGGTTTTGGCATTCAGCGCGGCGATGCGTTGGACGCGATTGCGCGCCAGCGGTTGTCGACCGTGTATTTCCCCGGCGACAAGATCACGATGCTGCCGGAGTCGGTCGTGGATCGCTACACGCTGCAGGAGGGGCGTGCGTGTCCCGCGCTGTCGCTGTACGCGACGGTGGACCGCGCCACCTGGACGGTCACCGCCAGCGAGACGCGCTGTGAATCCGTGACGGTGGCAGCCAACCTGCGCCACAACCTGCTCGACGACGTCATCACCGCCGAGGCGCTGGCCGAGGGCTCCGGCGATTACCCTTTCAAGGCCGAGCTTGCGGTGCTGTGGCCGTTTGCCTGTGCGCTGTATGACGCGCGCCAGCAGGCTCGCGTGGCCAGCGGCCTCAAACCGGAAGGCGCGCAGAAGGGCGACTACTCGTTCTACATCGACCCGATTCCCGAGGCCGAGGGCGGCGGTGAGCGCGTCCGCATCGAACAGCGCAAGCGCGGTTCGCCGCTCGACAAGATCGTCGCCGAACTGATGATCCTGGCCAACAGCACGTGGGGCCGCATGCTGGCGGACGCCGGCGTGCCCGGCATCTATCGCACGCAGAAGGCCTGGGGCATGCACCGCACGCGCATGCAGACCTATCCCGCGCCGCACGAAGGCCTGGGTGTGGCGCAATACGCGTGGAGCACGTCGCCGCTGCGCCGCTATGTCGACCTTGTCAATCAGTGGCAGATCGCCGCCGTTGCCCAGCATGGGGTTACAGCCAAGCTGGTCGCGCCGTTCAAGCCCAAGGACGCCGACCTGCTCGCTGCCGTGGCCGATTTCGAAGCCACCTATGCCGCCTATGCCGATCACCAGTCGACCATGGAGCGCTACTGGTGCCTGCGCTGGCTCAAGCAGGAAAACCGAGCGCGCATGCAGGCCGTGGTGCTCAAGGACGGCGCGGTGCGCTTCGCCGACATTCCGCTGGTGACCAAGGTGCCGGAACTGGCGCAGGCCGCCCGCGGCACGCACGTGGTACTCGACATTCTCGACACGGACGAGATCAGCCTGGAAGTCTCGTGCCGCGTGCTGGAGATCCTGGCGCCCGCCGCCGGCACGGCAGCCGAAGCCGAGGCGATCGAAGAAGAACTGGCGCAAGCCGAAGCGCAGGCCGAGGGCGATGAGCCAACCGAGCCCCGCCCCGCGGCCGATGAGGAAGAAGCCCGCGCCGAAACGGCCGCCCCTGTGGCGCCGCCGCAGCAGGATGGCGAGAGCGGTGGAACGCCAGGCGCCGCCTAACTACAATCGCAGTCTGACTTTTCATCGCGCGACACCCCAGGAATTCGCCCCATGGCCGCCCTCGCAAACCGACCGGACTGGTCCGGCAACAGCACGCTCACCAAGGCGCTGGTGGTGTCGCTGGCTCTGCACGTTCTGCTGCTGTTCGTGCGTGTGGTGGCGCCCGAGGCGTTCGACATCAAGCGTGACGATCCGGGGCTGGACGTGGTGCTCGTCAATGCCAAGTCCTCCACGGCGCCCGCGAAGGCGACTGCCGTGGCGCAGGTCAACCTGAACGGCGGCGGCGAGTATGACCGCCAGCGCGCCACCACGCCCCTCCCGGCCGACACGAACGAGCAGACCGGCGATGCCATCAAGCTGACGCAGCGTCGGCTGGAGTTCCTGGAACAGGAGCAGCGCCGGCTGCTCACGCAGTCAAAGGATCGTGCCCCGCTGGTCAACGACCGCCAGGTCAAACCTGGCGAGCGCCCGCAGCCGTCCCCCACCAACGGCACCGATGACCGCACCACGCAGGACGAGATCGCCCGCCTGCAGGCCGAAATCGATCGCAATCTCGAGAACTACGCCAAGCGCCCGCGCCGCAACGTGCTGACCGCCGCCAGCGCACGCCAGGTCGACTACGCCCGCTACTATGACGCCGTGCGCCGCAAGATCGAAGTGCGCGGCACCGCCAACTTCCCCAGCCAGAATGGCCGCCCGCTGTACGGCGAGCTGATCGTCGTGATCAGCATCAACCGCGACGGCCGACTCGGTTACAACCAGGACGGTTACAAGATCGAAGGCATCGAGATTGCCAAGAGTTCCGGCAATCCGGCGCTGGACCGCCAGGCTGTCGCCATCGTGCGTTCGTCCGCGCCGTTCGGCGCTTTCCCCGCCGAAATGCGCAAGCGCGTTGATATCCAGGATGTCGTCGCGACCTTCAAGTTCACCCGCGCCGGCCTGGAAACTCACCTGCAGACCCGATGACCTCGTCGTTTCAAGAAGCCATCCTTGCCGCTGCAAGCGCGCCCCCGACGGATCGGTACGGCGTGATCGGCAACCCGATCTCGCACAGCAAGTCGCCCGCCATCCATGCCGCGTTTGCCCAGCAGACCGGTCAGCACATCCGCTACGACCGCATCTATGCCGAACTGATCGCCTTTGAAGAGACCGTCCTGAACTTCGTGCGCGAGGGCGGGCGCGGGCTCAACGTGACGGTACCGTTCAAGCTCGATGCCTATGCGATGTCGACCTCGCTGTCGCTGCGTGCGGAATCGGCGGGCGCGGTGAATACGTTCAAGTTCGACGGCGACGAGATTTTTGGCGACAACACCGACGGTGTCGGGCTGATGCGCGACATCACCCACAACATCGGCAATGCGCTCGTCGGCGAGCGTGTGCTGCTGCTCGGGGCCGGGGGCGCGGCGCGCGGCGTGCTGCTTCCGTTGCTCGAGCACAAGCCGGCGCGCGTGTTCATCGCCAACCGCACGGCGGATCGCGCGGTTTCGCTGGTGCAGCGCTTCGAGGTGTCCGCCAAGCTGCACGAAGTGGAACTCGTCGGCGGCGGTTACGATGAACTCGCCGTCGACGACGTCTTCGACGTCATCATCAACGCCACGGCCAGTAGCCTGCAGGCGCAGGTGCCGCCCGTGCCGGCGACCGTATTCGGCCCCAACGCATTGGCCTACGACATGATGTACGGCGCGCAGCCGACGCTGTTCATGCAATTCGCCAAGCGTCATGGCGCGCGCGCATGGGACGGCCTGGGCATGCTGGTGGAGCAGGCGGCGGAATCGTTCTTCGTCTGGCGCGGCGTGCGCCCGGATACCGGCCCCGTGCTGCATGCCATGCGGGAAGGGCTGCAGGGCGAAGCGGCGGTCGCTGCGCGCGCGCCTCGCTGAACCGGAGAGCGTCCCGCGATGATGCGTTGGTTCGGCTATGTGATCGGCTGTTTCGTCGCGGGCGTGGTCGCGCTCAACCTGTACTTCTTCGTCACCATCGCGAGCTGGCAGGTATTCGACCCGTCGTCCACCACGTTCATGCGCGCCGAACGCATGCGCCTGTGCGGTGCCAATGTCTTCACGTGCAGGATCGACCATCGCTGGGTCAACTACGACCAGATCTCGCGCAACCTCAAGCGCGCGGTCATTGCCAGCGAAGACGCCGATTTCGTCTCGCACAGCGGCTGGGAGGTCGACGCCATGCTGGATGCGTGGGAGAAGAACAAGCGGCGTGGCCATGTGGTCGCGGGCGGCTCGACCATCACGCAGCAGCTCGCCAAGAACCTGTTCCTGTCAGGCGAGCGCCACTACCTGCGCAAGGGCGAGGAACTGGTCATCACGTGGATGCTCGAGTTCTGGCTCGACAAGGAGCGCATTCTCGAGATCTATCTGAATTCTGTTGAGTGGGGCGAGGGCGTGTTCGGCGCCGAAGCCGCCGCGCAGCATTACTTCAAGCGCCCGGCCTCGCAATTGACGGTCGGGCAGGCGGCACGCCTGGCGGCGGCGCTGCCCGCGCCCAAGTGCTTCGACAAGAAGAGTTATTGCGCGAACGTGCACGTGAACTTCACGCGCAAGGCCACCATCATTGCCAACCGGATGGGGTCGGCTACGCTGCCGGATTGATGCCGTCCCGGGGCATCTACCGCAGCCAGCCCTTGCGGCGGAAGTAGATCAGCGGGATCGCCGCGGACACGATCATCATCATGATCGCATACGGATAGCCCTCGGCCCAGTCCAGTTCGGGCATCACCTTGAAGTTCATGCCGTAGATCGAAGCGATCAGCGTGGGCGGCATCAGCGCCACGGACACCACGGAGAACAGCTTGATGATCTTGTTCTGGTTGATGTTGATGAAACCGACCGTGGCGTCCATCAGAAAGTTGACCTTGTCCGACAGGAAGGCGGTGTGGTTCTCGATCGAGTCGATGTCACGCAGCACCTGCCGCGCCTCGTCTTGCTGATCGGTTGAAAGCAGTTGGCTGCGCAGCAGGAATGACACCGCGCGGCGCGTGTCCATCACGTTACGGCGGATGCGCCCGTTCAGGTCTTCCACGCGCGCGATGATCTCCAGCACGTCCGCGGCAGCGGCATCGGTCACTTCATCGGCCAGCACACGTTTGCTGGCATCTTCCAGGCGCTCGTAAACTTCTTCGATCGAATCCGCCGAGTATTCAGCGTCCGTGGCGTAGAGGTCCATCAGCACGTCCTTGGCGTTGCGCACCGACCCCGGGCGCAGCCGTGCGCGCATGCGCACAAGCCGGAAGGCAGGAAGGTCCTCGTCATGGATGGAGAACAGCACATCCCTGGTCAGCACGAAGGCCACGCGCACATTGCGCGACGTGGTTTCTTCGTCGAGGAGAAAATCGGTCCGGATGTGGATGTGGCCGTCTTCGCCTTCAAAGTAGCGGGCGGAGGCTTCCAGGTCTCCTAATTGCTCCAGCTCGGGCAGTCTCACGCCGTAGGCTTCCTGGATCCACGCGAGCTCTTCGTCGTCGGGGTCAATGACGTCGATCCAGATCGGCTTGTGCTGCAGCAGTTCACTGCGTTCTTCGATCTGTTCTTGCGCGAGACGGCCTTTTTGCACGACGAACAGGTTGATCATGCGGTAGTTCCTCGAGGCGATGCGTTGACGGATGGGCGAAAAATCGCGCCGAGTGTAGCGTAAAGGCGCGGCCCATTCCGCCGGAAACCGTGACTTCACGCGCACGCGCAGGGCCGATGCCACGCCAGGAAGATGCCGCCACCGGGCCGGCTCGCGGGTAAAATGCAGGCAAGTCATGCGGCCGTCCGGCTGCACCCTCACTTTCCCGACATCATGCGATTCACCGAACAACTGGCCGCCGCCTGGCAGCGCAACAATTCCCTGCTGTGTGTCGGGCTCGACCCCGATCCGGCCCGCCTGCCGGCGTCGCTCACCGGCACGGGCGGCGCGATCTTCTCGTTCTGTCGGGCCATCGTCGATGCCACGGCCGATCTCGTCTGCGCGTTCAAGCCGCAGATCGCCTACTTCGCCTCGCAGCGCGCTGAAGATCAGCTCGAGCAGCTCATCAACTACATTCACGAGGCCTATCCGGGCATCCCCGTCATTCTGGATGCCAAGCGTGGCGATATCGGGTCCACCGCCGAGCACTATGCCAAGGAAGCCTTCGAGCGCTACCAGGCCGATGCCATCACCGTCAGCCCCTACATGGGGTTCGATTCGATGCAGCCGTACCTCGCGCACGCCGACAAGGGCGTGATCGTGCTCTGCCGCACGTCCAACGCGGGTGGCAGCGATGTGCAATTCCTCGAAACCGGCGGTCGCCCCGTCTATCAGGTGGTGGCTGAGCGTGCGCGCGACGTGTGGAACACCAGCGGCCAGATGGGCTTGGTGGTGGGCGCGACCTTCCCGCAGGAAATTGCCAAGGTACGCGAGATCGTCGGCGACATGCCGCTGCTGATCCCCGGTATCGGCGCCCAGGGTGGCGACATCGAGGCGACCGTGCGCGCGGGCCGTACCGCGGATGGCACCGGCATGATGATCAACTCGTCGCGGGCCATTCTCTACGCCAGCACTGACAGCGATTTCGCCGATGCCGCTCGCCGCGTTGCCCAAGCCACGCGCGACCAGATCAACCTGTTCCGCGACTGAGCCGCGCTGGTCCGGTCGCCGTCACAGCGAGGACGCCATGACCCCGCATCTGCACCATCCCGCCGCCAGCATCCGGCGCGAGGCGACTGGCCAGGATCCGAACCGCAAGCTCGAGAAGGAACGCGACGACACCCACGAGCACGAGACGACGCGCCGTGATCACGATCGCGATCGCCGACACGAGCACGATCATGAGCACCAGCCGGAGCACGAGCACGAGGAGCGTCGCCAGCCGGACCACCCCAGCGAGCGCGCCGCCTAGGATTCGGCGGTCGCGAGGAAGTCGAGCAAGCCGCGCAGTGCATGCTCGGCGGCCTGCAGGCGGACCTGCTTGCGGTCGCCTTTGAACTGGCGTGTCTCCACCTGCGTCTGCAGGCGGTTGCTCCACCCGAAACACACCATGCCGACCGGCTTGTCAGGTGTGCCGCCGGTCGGCCCTGCCACACCGGTGATCGCCAGCGCTACCTGCGCGCGGCTGTTGAGCACCGCGCCTTCTGCCATCGCGTGTGCCACGGGTTCGCTCACCGCGCCGTGCTCGCGGATCAGCGCGGCTGGTACCCCCAGCATCTGGGATTTTGCTTCGTTGGAATACACGACGAACCCGCGCTCGAACCACGCAGAGGAGCCCGGCACGTCGGTGATGGCGGCGGACACCAGCCCGCCCGTGCAGGATTCGGCGGCCGCCATCATCAGGCTGCGCTTGTGAAGCGTGTCGGCAACGAGTTCGGCCAATTGGGCCAGCGCGCGGGATTCAGCCATTGCAATACCTTCGAACCTTCTGACGTCAAATCGAGCGCCACAGCGCAAAAACGAGCAGCGTGTAGAACGCAGCCAGGATATCGTCGACCATCACGCCGTAACCCCCGCGTACGCCGAAGCCTTTGAGCGTGCGGTCGTAATAGCGAATCGGGGCGGGCTTGACCATGTCGAAAAACCGGAACCACAGGAACGCGGCAAACTGGCCGCCGAGCGTGGTCGGCGTGACGAACGCCAGCACCAGCCAGAACGCGACCATCTCATCCCACACCATGGCGCCGTGGTCGGCGACGCCAAGGTCGCGCGCCGTGCGGGCGCATGCCCAGATGCCGATCACGAAGCCGACCGCTGCGATCATCAGCCACGCTGGCCCGCTGATCCAGCGCGCGAACACCACGTAGACCAGCCAGGCATACAGGGTTCCCACCGTACCAGGCATCAGCGGTGAAAGCCCTGAACCGAAGCCCAGGGCCAGAATGCGTGCCGGGTGGCCAAACATGAAGCGGGCCGTCGGACGGCGCACCTGCGCGGTCTGCCCGGCATCGAGGGTCACGGTCTCGGGCTGGCTCGGTGGGGTCGACGGCGGGAACGGTGCGGAAGACATCATGGCGAGGAAGAGAAATGATCGAAGCTGCCGTGCGTGAACGTGATGGGTGCGCCCTGCGCGTCCACCAGGCGCAGGCCCGGCACGGCATCGATGTGGCCGATGCGCGTCACCGCCACGCCGGCCCGCTGGCCAGCCGCGAGCACGGCCTCGCGCGCGCCGGCCGGAGCGGTAAAGCAGAGTTCGTAATCGTCGCCGCCGGCCAGCGCGCATTGCAACTGGTGGTCCAGCGGTTGCGCAGCCAGCGTCGGCGAGCGCGGCACGCGTTCGACTTCGACGGTCGCTCCGACGTGCGATTGCGTGAGGATGTGTCCCAGATCGCCCAGCAAGCCATCGGAAATGTCGAGCGCCGCCCGGGCGATACCGCGCAATGCCAAGCCGAGGGCGACGCGCGGGGTGGGCGTATCCATGCGTGGCTGGACCTGCGCGAGCGCTTCGGGCGTCAGTGCCCATTCGCCGCGAAGGGCGCCGAGGGCAAGGCGTGCGTCGCCGACCGTCCCGGAGACCCACAGATCATCGCCAGGGCGGGCGGCGTCGCGGCGTAGCGCCGCAGCGGCGGGGACGTCCCCGAACACGGTCAGGCTGAGTGTCAACGGCCCACGTGTGGTGTCGCCGCCGATCAACTCGCAATGGAATGCGTCGGCCAGTGCCAACATGCCTTCCGAGAACGGCTTGAGCCACGCCGGATTGGCCTCCGGCAGCGCTACGGCCAACGTAAACGCGCGCGGTTCGGCGCCCATGGCCGCCAGATCCGACAGGTTGACCGCCAGGGCCTTGTGGCCAAGTGCGCGCGGCTCCGCATCCGGAAAGAAGTGGCGACCGGCGACCAGCATGTCGGTGGAGATGGCCAATTCGTAGCCGGGACGGAGCCCGAGCAGCGCGCAGTCGTCGCCGACCCCCAGCGTGGCGCGGCGTGCCGGTTTGGTGAAATAGCGGCGGATCAGCTCAAATTCTGACATTTCAGCAGGCTGATCAGCGGAATTGGCGGGTTCGGCAGGCGTAGACACGGCAACGAGGATGGAAAGAGTGGGGCAAGCCCGATGGTGCCGTGACAGGACGGTGGAATATTGTAGCGAATGCGCATAGCAGTCCCACCCAAATTCCCGTTGTGAGATCAGTTTTCACTATATAAAATGACGGGCCCAAGGAGGCGGACCGTCGTACCGTGACCCTCATGTGGTTTCCCGGTGGCCCGCTAGATGCGACGGTCGGCGGGCGGCGCCCCCCCGATAGAGAGACACCTCATGACCACGGTGGATACCCAGCCTCAACAGCCCGCCCGCACGGACGAAGAACTCAAGGCGCAGCAGCGCGCCGCCCTGCGTAAAGCCGCGCTGGAGTATCACGAGTTTCCGACCCCGGGCAAGATTTCGGTAACGCCGACCAAGCCGCTGTCGAACCAGCGCGATCTGGCCTTGGCATACTCGCCCGGCGTGGCCGCGGCGTGCGAAGAGATCGTCGCCGACGTGTCCAATTCCTTCCGCTACACCGCCCGCGGCAACCTGGTCGCCGTGGTGACCAACGGCACCGCTGTGCTCGGTCTGGGCGATATCGGCCCGGAAGCGTCGAAGCCAGTGATGGAAGGCAAGGCAGGTCTCTTCAAGAAGTTTGCCGGTATCGATGTGTTTGACATCGAGATCAACGAAAAAGACCCGCAGAAGCTGGTTGACATCATCGCCTCGCTGGAGCCGACCTTTGGCGGCATCAACCTGGAAGACATCAAGGCTCCGGAATGCTTCTTCGTCGAGCGCGAACTGCGCAAGCGCATGAAGATTCCGGTCTTCCATGACGACCAGCACGGCACCGCCATCGTGGTGGGCGCCGGCATCACCAACGCACTCAAGGTGGTCGGCAAGGACATCAAGAAGGTCAAGCTGGTGGCGTCCGGCGCCGGCGCTGCGGCGTTGGCGTGTCTCGACCTGCTGGTCGACCTTGGCCTGCCGCGCGAGAACATCTGGGTGACGGACCTGGCGGGCGTGGTCTACGAGGGCCGCGCGGAACTGATGGATCCGGACAAGGCCGTGTTCGCGCAGAAGACCGATAAGCGGACGCTGGCCGAAGTCATCGACGGCGCAGATATTTTCCTGGGCCTGTCCGCTGCCGGCGTGCTGAAGCAGGACATGGTCAAGCGCATGGCCGACAAGCCGATCATCTTCGCGCTGGCCAACCCGAATCCCGAAATCCTGCCGGAACTGGCCAAGGAAGTGCGTCCGGACGTCATCATGGGCACCGGCCGCACGGACTATCCGAACCAGGTCAATAATGTGCTGTGCTTCCCGTTCATCTTCCGGGGCGCGCTCGACGTCGGCGCGACGACCATCACGCGTGAGATGGAAGTCGCCGCCGTGCACGCCGTTGCCGAGCTGGCTCGCCAGGAGCAGAGCGACATCGTCGCCACGGCCTATGGCATCCAGGATGTCTCCTTCGGCCCTGAATACCTGATCCCGAAGCCGTTCGACCCGCGCCTGATCGTCAAGATCGCGCCGGCCGTAGCGCAGGCGGCCATGCTCTCGGGGGTGGCGCAGCGTCCGATCGAAGACATGGACGCCTACCGCCAGCACCTGCAGCAGTTCGTCTATCACTCGGGCACGCTGATGAAGCCGATCTTCTCGGCGGCCCGCAAGGTGCCGATGGAGCACAAGCGCATCGTCTTCGCAGAAGGCGAAGAAGAGCGTGTGCTGCGCGCCGTCCAGATCGTGGTCGATGAAAAACTCGCCAGCCCGATCCTGGTCGGTCGCCCGAGCGTGATCGCCCATCGCATCGAGCGCTTCGGCCTGCGCCTGCGCGAGGGCGTGGATTTCACCGTGGTGAACCCCGAACACGACGAGCGTTTCCGTCAATATTGGGAGACGTACTACAAGCTGATGGCCCGCAAGGGCGTGACGCCGCAGTACGCCAAGCTGGAAATGCGCCGCCGTTCCACGCTGATCGGCGCCGTGATGATCCATAAGGGCGATGCGGACGGCATGATCTGCGGCACCGTCAGCAATACGGCAGCGCATCTGCGTTACATCGATCAGGTCATCGGCGGCACGAATCGCGTGTACGCCGCCATGAATGGGCTGGTGCTGCCCGGCCGTCAGATTTTCCTGGCCGACACGCACGTCAACACCGATCCGACCGCCGAGGAGTTGGCTGAAATCACCATCATGGCTGCCGAAGAACTGTGCCGCTTCGGCATCAAGCCGAAGGTCGCGCTTGTGTCGCATTCGAACTTCGGCTCTTCGGAAGCGCCTTCTGCCGTCAAGATGCGGGAAACGCTGGCGATCCTGCGCCAACGTGCTCCGCAACTGGAAGTGGACGGCGAGATGCACGGCGATGCGGCGCTGGATGCGAAGCTGCGCGACTCCCTGGTGCCGGACTCGACGCTGGAAGGCGAAGCCAATCTGCTGGTCATGCCCAACATTGATGCGGCTAACATCGCCTACAACCTGCTGAAGACGGCGGCGGGCAACAACATCGCCATCGGTCCCATCTTGCTGGGCGCCAAAAAGCCGGTGCATATCCTGACGCCGTCCGCCACCGTGCGACGTATCCTCAACATGACGGCGCTCACCGTGGTGGATGCAGCTGCGCAAGCGCAACGCTGATCACAACGCTTGAAAAAGGGGCGCACGATGCTGCGCCCCTTTATTTTTACTCTTAAGTGTGTGTGCGCTTACATTTGAATTTAATCAGGTGTGCTATCAAAAAACCCTTCAGACTTGTGCCGCCGGTTGATTGTTGCCATTGATGAGCGTACCCTTAGGGGCTGAAGGGGTGCTTCTGAGCACATGAGGTGGATTCGAGGCCGGGCGAGTAGCAGGAAAGTGGTTTTTCGTACGCACGCATGGTCTGATTCCCTCTTTCTGATGCGCAATGAGTGCAGGCGGAAGGATTCCCCAAGTCGCCATCGGCAGCCGTCCGACTTGTCATTTCCCCGCACGCCCTTTGGTATCGAGCCGCTTCGCTTTCAGCTGCAAACCGGTCGTCCTGACATTCTGGGACGCCCGCCTGCGCTTGTGACCTGCGTCGACCTGTCCGGTCTGCGCGATTCTCCCGTTTGGGCTTGCTGATGACAAAGCGATTTGGAGCATGGGTCGGTCGCTCCGTATCTCAGGCGATGGCGCGCGGCGCCCTGGCAATGACGCTGGCGTTGGCGGGAGCCGGCTTGCCTGCCCAAGCCATCGCGCGGAACACTGACGGCATGGCCGTCGCGGCGGGAACCATTCGCGCCGCCGACTTGCCCAAAGAGGCGCAGCATACGCTGGCATTGATTGAGCAGGGCGGGCCGTTCCCGTATGCGAAAGATGGCATCACGTTCGGCAACTATGAACGACTTTTGCCGATGCAGCGGCGCGGTTACTACCACGAGTACACCGTCAGGACGCGCGGAGCGCGTAATCGCGGGGCCAAGCGCATTATTTGCGGCGGCGATCAGCAGGCGGCAAACGACTGCTATTACACGGAAGATCACTACAACAGTTTTCAACGGATACAGCGATGACGACCAACATGTTTGGGCTGGACGACTCGCTCACCGCACGCGATGAGCGCGTGGCCCGCGAAGCGTGGCACAAGGCGCAGAATCTGTACGACGGCGTGGTCGGGATGCAGGCCCGGGGCGCGCGCGTCGGGGGCGCGGCCATCCCGCCGCAGAAGATCATGACGCAGGACACTACCAAGACGGACGACGGGGCTCGTGAGGACGCCATGAACTTGTTCAAGACGGTGCGCCCCAATATCGTGCAGTCGATCCGTGCGTTCCGTGTGGCGGACCTGGCCGAGTCTGCGGCCAGCCTCGGGCAGCATTTCCTCTACGCCAACTGTGCTGCTGCGACGACGAAGAGCGAAGTGCTCGACGTGATCGCTCGCGAATTCCTGTTCCCAAAGCATTTCGGCAAGAACTTTGACGCGCTGGCCGATTGCCTGACCGACATGATCTACAAGGCTGGCCCGCAGCCAGGATTCGTGATCGTGCTCGAAGGACTTCCGTGCCAGCCGAAGTTCGACAAGGAGGCGCGCGAGGTGCTACTGGATGTGTTCCGCGATGCTGCCGAGTTCTGGGCAGAGCGTAAGGTGCAGTTCCGCGTCTTCTATTCGTTCGCGTGAAGTTGCCGGTTGATTGACCGGAATTGATAAGAAAAAGCCCGCACATGCGGGCTTTTTTATTATGCGTGTCCGGCCGGGAGTGCTCCCTGCGGTGTGAGGTGGTTCACCGCTTCGGGCAGGCCTTCAGCGAGCTGGTTGGCGAGGTCGCCTTCGTTGATGCCGAAGTGGGCGGCCAGTTTGGATACCTCCTCCAGCGCACCCGTGCCGCTCAGCGCCTGGGTAATCTGCTCGCCCGATACCGGCAGATTCTGGCCATTGCCGATCCACGATTTGACCTGTTCGCCCAGGCCGGCTTGCTCCAGGATCTGCTGCAGCGGCCCCAGGCCCCCGATTGCCGCCTGATCTGCATTGCCGCCGCCGCCCAGCAAACCGCCGAGCAGACCGCCAAGGCCACCGCCAGCGCCGCCAAGCAGGCTGCCCAGCGCGCCGGCACCGCCTGCCGCACCCAGCAAGCCACCCAGCGAACCGAACAGGCCGCCGCCTTGCTCTTCCTGCCCTTGCGGCGCGGCTGCATCGCCCGCGCCCTGCGACTTGTGCTTCATCGCCAGGTAGGCCAGCACGCCTACGGCCAGCAGCACCTTCTTGTTGCCCAGCAAGGACGATTGCGCGCCGCCGGCGTCATTGCCGCCGCCGAGAATCGAATCGAGTAGACCCATGATGAAGCTCCTTTGGTCGATGGCGGGTAATGGGGGAAAGGCCCGCCGGGGGGATCAAACGGTCAGTGTTTCGTCGTCAGAACTTAGAACTCGCCAAGCACGGCATGCAGCGCGGACACCGCCACCAGCGCCGCCGATTCCGTTCTGAGAATACGTCGCCCGAGTGTCAGCGGTAAGAAACCGGCCGCCTCGGCAAGCGCTTCTTCGTCCGGCGAGAGCCCGCCTTCTGGGCCAATCAGCAGGACGATGCCGCTGCCCTCGATGCGCGTGCGCGACAGCACTGCCCATTCGGTGAGCGATTGCGTGCCGCGCGGTGACAGCAGCACGCGCGGCACGTCCGTCGACTTGCTGGCGCCAAGCCACTCACGCAGCGTGGCGACCGGCGCGACCACCGGCACGCGGGCGCGGCCGCTTTGCTCGCAGGCGGCCTGCACCAGTGCCTGCCAGTGCTGCACGCGCTTGGCGGCACGCTCGCCCGAGAGGCGAACCACGCCGCGCTCGGTCTGCAGCGGGGCGATGGCCTGCACGCCGAGTTCGACGGCTTTCTCGATCAGCCAGTCCATCTTGTCGCCACCGGCGATGCCCTGCGCGAGCGTGATGGCGTAGCGTGCCTCGGTGTCGGGCTGTGTGGCATCCGTAAGGCTGGCGGTGGCGTCGCGCTTGTTGATGGCATCGAGCCGGGCGCGGAACTCCTTGCCCGAGCCGTCGAACAGGCAAACGTCGTCGCCAACGGCCAGCCGCAGCACGTGGATGTGCCGCGTGACGGCCTCGGGCAGCGTGACGGTGGTGTGCGGCGCCAGCGGTGGTTCGACGAAAAAGCGGGGGAGCCCCATGCAAGCAATCCTCGTGGGTGAATCGTGTCAGGTCGTGGCTGCGCGGCGGCAGGCGAGGCCCCAGCGATAGCCATCGGGGTCGCGCACGGCGGCATAGCGCTCGCCCCAGAAGGCGTCGTGCGGTGCCATGATCGATGCAGCGCCCTGGTCCAGCGCGCGCTGGTACACGGCGTCCACGTCTTCGCAATACAGGTGGAAACTCTGCGGGCATTCGAAACCCGCGCCGGCCGGCGCCTTGGCGGTGGAGCCGAATGCTCCCTCCGGCGCGAACATCAGCATCAGTTCGCTCTGATACGTCATCTCGACGTGGATCGGGCGGCCGTGGTCGTCCACCTCGTCCTGAACCGCGAAGCCGAACGCGTTGCGATAGAAGCCGATGGCGGCCGATGCGTCGCGCACGGTCAGGTACGGGACGAGCCACGGGGTGTTGGCGGGGCGGGGGAAGCTCATGGCGGGCTCCTTCTTCGGCGCAATGCAGCCAGGGACGAATAGTGTAGAGCGCCCGCCACGCCACAATCAAAAAGAAATCAAAACACCTCGCTTGCCGGGGTCTGGTTGCGTGCGCGGCCGCCGCTACGCGCCACTTCATCGACGAGCCATTGACGGAACAATGCAAAGCCCGGGTGCTCTGCTGCCTGGTGCGGATGGATCAGGTAGTACGACAGGCGTAGCGAGGCCTCGGTCGCCAGCGGGCGCATGAGACGTCCGGCGGCGATGTCGTATTCGACAAGGATGCCCTGGCCGAGCGCCACGCCCTGGCCGTCAATGGCCGCCTGCAGCGCCATCAGCGCCTCGGAAAACGCCGGCCCGCGCGTGGCATCGATGTGGGGCACACCGACCTCGTCCAGCCATTGCCGCCACGTCGGATGGTGCGCGAGATGGCGCCCGCCGCGCTCGTGCAGCAGCGTCTGCGTGGCAAGGTCCTGCGGCATGCGGATGGCGGCCTGCAGCGTGGCATTGCACACCGGGAAGAAATCGGTGGAGGTGAACCACTCGACGCGCAGGTTGGGCGCGTTGACTTGCCGGTCGTCGATGCACAGATCGAACTGGCCGTGGTCTTGCACGTCGGCGGTGGAGACCTCGACGCGCACGTGCGGATGCTGGTTGAAGAATCGGTATAGCCGGGGCACGAGCCATTTGGCGCCGAAGGTTGGCGGCACGGCCACGCGCAGCGGCGCGTCGGCGGTGTCCATCAGCAGGTCGGTGGCTTGTTCGAGCGCACGCAGCGCGTCGCGCACGCGAGGCAGGTAGTTGTCGCCCGCGTCTGTCAGCGTGAGCTGGTTGTTGCGGCGCGCAAAGAGCTTTTTGCCCAGATGCTCTTCGAGCTGCGCCGATGGCCAAGGTGCTCATCAAGGAGCTGGAGCCGTATCGCCCGCTCTCTATCGAAGAGCCCGTGCTGGCCGAGCAGGCCGAAACCTATGCCCGCCTGGCCGCCCACACCCATCTGCCCATCGCCGCCGGCGAGCGCATGTTCTCGCGCTTCGACTTCAAGCGGGTGCTCGAGGCGGGCGGGGTGTCGATCCTGCAGCCGGACCTGTCCCACGCCGGTGGCATTACTGAATGCGTGAAGATCGCCGCCATGGCCGAGGCTTATGATGTGGCGTTGGCGCCGCATTGCCCGCTGGGCCCGATCGCGCTGGCAGCGTGCCTGCACGTCGATTTCGTCAGTTGGAACGCCACGTTGCAGGAACAGAGCATGGGCATCCATTACAACAAGGGCGCCGAACTGCTCGATTACGTGCGCAACAAGGCTGATTTTGCCCTGGAATGCGGGTATATCAGCCCGCCGCGCCTGCCCGGCCTGGGTGTGGACATCGACGAGGCGCTGGTGATCGAACGCAGCAAGGAAGCACCCGACTGGCGCAACCCGGTGCGGCGTCATGCCGATGGTTCCATCGCGGAGTGGTAGGCCGGGCAGGGGAGGGGGAAGTCGCAACACGTTTTACTGACCGCGATCACCCCGGTTGGGTCATGTCTGTCTGGTAAAATCGCGGTTTTCCCGCCTTCCGTCCGCAGGTTTGCATGACCGCCCCCGCCCACCATTCGAATACCACCCAGCCTACCCAGCTGATGGCCAACGCCATCCGCGTGCTTGCCATGGATGCCGTCCAGCAGGCCAATTCGGGTCACCCCGGCATGCCAATGGGCATGGCGGACATCGCCGTGGCGCTGTGGAGCCGCCACCTGCGCCACAATCCGCTGAACCCGCGCTGGCCCGACCGTGACCGCTTCGTGCTGTCGAATGGTCACGGCTCGATGCTGCTGTACGCGCTGCTGCATCTGACAGGCTATGACCTGCCGATGTCGGAGCTGAAGAACTTCCGCCAGTTGCACAGCAAGACCGCCGGCCACCCGGAATACGGCATCACCCCGGGCGTGGAAACGACAACCGGCCCGCTGGGCCAGGGCATCACCAACGCCGTCGGCATGGCGCTGGCCGAACGCCTGCTCGCGCAGGAGTTCAACCGCCCGGGCTTCGATATCGTCAACCACCATACCTACGTCTTCCTCGGCGACGGCTGCCTGATGGAAGGCATCAGTCACGAAGCCTGCTCGCTGGCGGGCACGCTGGGCCTGAACAAGCTGATCGCCTTGTGGGACGACAACGGCATCTCGATCGACGGCGATGTTGTCCACTGGTTCAACGACGACACCCCGAAGCGCTTTGAAGCCTACGGCTGGAACGTGATTCGCGCCGTCGACGGTCATAACGTGGCTGCCGTGGACGCAGCGATTGCCGAAGCGAAGACTTCGAACAAGCCGACCCTGATCTGCTGCCGGACGATGATCGGCAAGGGTGCGCCGAACAAGGAAGGCGGCCACGACGTGCATGGTGCGCCGCTGGGTGGCGCAGAAATCGCCGCTGCCCGCGAAGCGCTGGCGTGGCCGCATGCCCCGTTCGAGGTGCCGCAGGCCGTCTATGACGCGTGGGATGGGCGCGGCCAGGGCCAGGCGCTGGAGAAAGCCTGGAATGCGCTGTTCGATGCGTACTCCGAGCGCCATCCGGCAGAGGCAGAACAGTTCGAGCGCCGCATGCGTGGCGAGCTGCCGGAATCGTTCGGCAAGGCCGTCGCCGAGTTCATCGAGAAGTGCGAACTGAAGGCCGAGACCATTGCCACCCGCAAGGCCAGCCAGAATACGCTCGAAGCCTACGGCCCCGTGCTGGGCGAGCTGCTTGGCGGATCGGCCGACCTGACCGGCTCGAACCTGACCAACTGGAGTGGCAGCAAGGCCGTGCGCGTGGATGCCTGGGGTAACCACATCAACTACGGCGTGCGCGAGTTCGGGATGAGCGCCATCATGAACGGCATCGCACTGCACGGTGGCTACGTCCCGTACGGCGGCACGTTCCTGACGTTCTCCGACTACAGCCGCAACGCCCTGCGCATGGCCGCATTGATGAAGATCCGCTCGATCTTCGTCTTCACGCACGATTCCATTGGCCTGGGTGAAGACGGTCCGACGCACCAGTCGATCGAGCACGTCTCCAGCCTGCGCCTGATTCCGAACATGGATGTGTGGCGCCCGGCCGACACCACCGAAACCGCCGTCGCCTGGGCGACCGCCATTGAGCGCCAGCACGGCCCGAGCTGCCTGATCTTCAGCCGCCAGAACCTGCCGTTCCAGGCACGCAACCCGGCCACCCGCAAAGCTATCGCCCGCGGCGGCTACGTGCTGCGCGATGCTGCCAACGGCAAGCCGGATGTAGTCATCATCGCGACGGGTTCGGAAGTCGGCCTGGCGGTCGGTGCGGCCGATCAACTCGCCGCCGAGGGCATCCAGGCACGCGTGGTGTCGGTGCCTGCCACCACGGTGTTCGACAAGCAAGATGCTGCGTACAAGGCGAGCGTGCTGCCGCACGGCGTGCCGCGCGTCGCGGTCGAGGCGGGCGTGACCGATTTCTGGTGGAAGTACCAGGTGCAGGCCGTGGTCGGCATCGACACGTTCGGTGAGTCGGCCCCGGCGGGTGTGCTGTTCAAGCACTTCGGCTTCACCGTCGAAAACGTGGTGAACACGGCCAAGAGCGTCATCGCTCCGGCTGCCTAAAAGTTAGTTGCGCGCGGCACCCACGAGGTGCCGCGTTGCTTTTCGTCGATTTCTTTTCTGCTATCAGGAGACTGACCATGACCATCAAGATCGCCATCAACGGCTTCGGCCGCATCGGACGCATGGTGTTCCGCGCCGCGATCGCCAATTTCAAGGACATCGAAGTCGTTGCCATCAACGACCTGCTCGAGCCCGACTATCTGGCCTACATGCTGAAGTACGACTCGGTGCACGGCCGCTTTGACGGTGAAGTGTCGGTCGACGGCAACACGCTCGTCGTCAACGGCAAGAAGATCCGGCTGACCGCCGTGAAGGATCCGTCCGAACTGAAGTGGGGCGAAGTCGGCGCCGATGTCGTGGTCGAGTCCACCGGCATCTTCTTGACCAAGGAAGGCGCGCAGAAGCACATCGACGCGGGCGCCAAGAAGGTCATCATGTCGGCCCCGTCGAAGGACGACACTCCGATGTTCGTGTACGGCGTGAACCACGAAACGTACAAGGGCGAGGCGATCATCTCCAACGCTTCGTGCACGACCAACTGCCTGGCACCGGTTGCCAAGGTGCTGAACGACAAGTGGGGCATCAAGCGCGGCCTGATGACGACCGTGCACGCTGCCACCGCCACGCAGAAGACCGTTGACGGCCCGTCCAACAAGGACTGGCGCGGTGGCCGCGGCATCCTGGAAAACATCATCCCGTCGTCCACCGGCGCCGCCAAGGCCGTGGGCGTGGTGATCCCGCAACTGAACAAGAAGCTGACTGGCATGTCGTTCCGCGTGCCGACCTCCGACGTGTCGGTCGTTGACCTGACCGTCGAGCTGGAAAAGTCCGCTTCGTACGAAGAAATCTGCGCCGAGATGAAGGCGCAGAGCCAGGGTGCGCTCAAGGGCGTGCTGGGCTACACCGAGGACAAGGTCGTGGCCACGGATTTCCGCGGCGATGCACGCACCTCGATCTTCGACGCCGAAGCCGGCATCGCACTCGACGGCACCTTCATCAAGGTCGTGAGCTGGTACGACAACGAGTGGGGCTACTCGAACAAGGTGCTGGAAATGGCCCGTGTCGTCGCAAAGTAATCGCGTCGTCACAGGACAGGAAAGCGCGCCTTCGGGCGCGTTTTTCTTTGGGCGGGCGTTGTGGTTTTGCGGTCTGCGGGCGAGAGAAAACGTTTGCAAACAGGTAAATTCGGTGTCCTGCTACGGAAATTTGCTTTGAAATTCGAGTTCCAATCCGTACACTGAACAAATACTACATTCTGACGTGGCAAGCTTTTTTGCCGCGTCCGGCCCATTGCCGCGGGCAATGGTCGCCTCGCAGTTTTCCTACGTGTCTGAGCCAAGGCGTCCCATGGTCAACGTCGATACCAAACTGTTGGTGATATTTGTCGAGCTGCTCAGCAAGCGGAACGCCACGTACGTGGCGGAAAAGATGCATATGACCGCGCCGGCGGTCTCCCATTCGCTGGGGCGCTTGCGCGAGATCTTCGATGATCCGCTCTTCATCCGCGTTCCGCATGGCCTGACGCCGACCCCCAAGGCGCTCGAGCTCGGCCCCAAGGTGCGTGAAATGCTCGATCTCTGGGCGGCCATCAACGAGGGCGACATTGCGTCGTTTGATCCGGCGGAAGCGGCCGGCACCTTCAACGTGAGCTTTGCCGGCACGCTCGGCGATGCACTCTTCGACCGGTTCCTCCTTCGTGTGAAGCGCCTTGCGCCCGGTTTGCAGGTTCGCCTGACGGAATCTTCCTCATGGGAAGCTGACGTCGCCGCCATGCGCGCCAACGAGCTGGACCTGGCGTTCTCGCCGTTTCCCACGCGCCATGCCGAGATCATGGAGGAGGTCGTGACCTCCTTCAACCTGTGGGTCTGCGCGCGCAAGGGGCATCCGACCCTCACCGACCGCTGCACGCTCGAACAGTACCTGGAATGCGAGCACATTTTCGTCGCGCAGGGCAGCCCGGGCAGCCGTGTGGCGCCCTCGCTGATTCCGCTCGACTATGCCCTGCAGCAGCGGGGTCTCAAGCGCAACTCGACCATGACCGTGCACGGCTGGCGCACGCAGGCCGAAGTGGCGACCCAGACCGACATGATCTTCACGGTCAACTCGCTGATGAAGGATCTGGTGTGCAAGATGCACGACCTCAATGCGTTCCCGCTGCCGGCGGAACTTGAGACCGTGCTGGGCCTGAACATGCTGTGGCACCGTAGCCGCAACACGCATCCGATGCTGGTGTGGGCACGCAACCTGTTCAAGCAGGTCGTGGCCGAATACACCGGCCAGGCTGCCGGCACGCCTGCACATGCCTCGCTGCCCGACACGGCGCCGGACAAGGCCGGCAAGCGCGGTAACGGCGACGAACAAAAGGAGGATGAGACGCGGCTGTCAGCCTGACATCCGCCTCCGCCCCGCGCCAATGAAAAACGGCCGCACATGATGCGGCCGTTTTTCATGGAATCATGGCAGTTCAGCGTTTTGGGCGATGCGGGCAGAGCTCTTTTGTGCAGTTGCCGTACAGCGACAGCGCGTGCTCTTGCAGCGCAAAGCCGCGCGCACGGGCAATGCTCTGCTGACGCTGCTCGATTTCCGCATCGAAAAATTCTTCTACACGGCCGCAATCGAGGCACACCAGGTGATCATGGTGCTTGCCCTCGTTGAGTTCATAGATGGCCTTGCCGGATTCGAAGTTGTTGCGCGACAGCAGCCCGGCCTGCTCAAATTGAGTCAACACGCGATAGACCGTGGCCAGGCCAATGTCCATGTGTTCGGCGAGCAGGACGCGATACACGTCTTCCGCGCTCATGTGGCGCTCTTCGCTGGTCTGGAAGATCTCGAGGATCTTCAACCGCGGCACCGTGGCTTTCAGACCGATGTTCTTGAGGTCTGCAGGACTCGGCATGCGCCTGGCTCCCTAGAGTACAATGTTCGGATATCCGAATCATAAGGGTTTTGGCGGCAAAAGTCCTATCGACGGGCTTGCAGGGCGTGCCCAGTCCGCCGCCGATTCCTCCCGTACCGGGCACGCCCCGGGCCGTTTGAAAGCCGATCGCTCATGACCTTTTCCTTCGCGCGCAGTTCTGTCTGTTTCGCCAATGTCGCCCGCCGTGGCGGCCTTGTGGTTGGTGCGATGCTCGCCGCGTCGGCGCTGCTTGCCGGGTGCGGTACTTACGACAGCACCACGCGCAAGATCGCCAATGCCATCACGCCGTATCGCATCGACATCGTGCAGGGCAACTTCGTTTCGCGCGAACAGGCGGCTCAGCTCAAGGAAGGCATGACGCGCGACCAGGTGCGTTTCGTGCTCGGCACGCCGCTCCTGACGGACATGTTCCACGCCAACCGCTGGGACTACATCTTCTCGTTCAAGCGCGGCAACACGAACGTGGTGCAGGAGCGCAAGTTGACCCTCTGGTTCGATGGCGATCACCTGTCCAAGTGGGTTGGCGCGGATGACCTGCCTTCCGAGACTGAACTGATTGCCGAGATCGACGGCATCAAGCGTCCCAAGAAAGATGCCGCTGCGGCCGCCGCGGCGGCTGGCGCAGCGCCGGCGTCCCGCGCACCGTCGATCCCGTCCGCTGAGGTTGGGGAGCGCGTGCAGTCGACCACCGGCTCCAAAAATGCCATGGATGTCACGCTGCCTGACCGCCACACCGGTGGTGGCGCCACCGACACCAGCGTTCCGCCGCCGGCCTCCAAATCGCCCTGACGGCGGGTTGCCATACCGGCACGACATCTTCGAACGAGCGGCGGACGGGTTCCGCCGCTTGTGCGTTCTATAGACCGTTTTCCTTCTTGTATCGACTGCTATGAAAATCGCGATTGCAGGCGCTTCGGGCCGCATGGGCCAGATGCTGATCGACACCGTTCTGCGTACGCCCGGCGTGACGCTGGGTGCCGCATTGGATCGCCCGGGCAGCGACGCCGTGGGCCAGGACGCTGGCGTCAAGCTTGGCAAGACGACGGGCGTGATCGTTACCGATGACGTGCGCGCAGGCTTGTCGCAGGCAGATGTGCTGATCGACTTCACACGTCCGGACGCCACGATCCATCACCTGAACATCGCGCGTGATCTGGGCACCGCCGTGGTGATTGGCACGACCGGCTTCACGGCTGAGCAGAAAGCGAGCTTCAAGACCTATGGGGAGTCGATCGGCGTGGTGTGGGCGCCCAACATGAGCGTGGGTGTGAATGCGACGTTCAAGCTGATCGAAGTGGCTGCCAAGATCCTCGCTCAGGGTTACGACGTGGAAATCATCGAGGCCCATCACAAGCACAAGATCGACGCCCCATCGGGCACCGCGCTGAAGATGGGCGAGATCGTCGCCGAGGCGCAAGGCACCAAGCTGGCGGATCGCGCCGTCTACGCCCGCGAGGGCGAGACCGGCCCGCGTGAGCACGGCACCATCGGCTTTGCCACGATTCGGGGTGGGGACATCGTGGGCGACCACACCGTGCTGTTTGCGGGCGACGGCGAGCGCATCGAGATCACGCATCGCTCTAACACACGCCAGTCGTATGCGGAGGGTGCGGTACGCGCGGCCGTGTTCGTGGCCGGCAAGAAGGGCCTGTACGACATGAACGACGTGCTCGGCCTGTAAGCCGGGCGGGCCGGACGTAGCGTCGGAAGCCCCGTCCGGACCTTGTTCCTGCGGCGTCGCCGTGGCCCGGGAGGGGCCGGTGGCGACGGTATAATCGAGCCTTTTCCGTCATCCAATTTGGCTGTGCGCGCCGGCGCTGCAGCTGCAACCGCCCGGGCATCTGGGCGTACCGTCATCATGCAAGACAAATATTCCCCGTCTGACGTTGAACAGCAGGCGCAGCAAGACTGGCAGGCGAAAGACGCCTACCGCGTGACTGAGCACGCGCGCGCCGCCGACGGCTCGGACAAGCCCAAGTTCTACGCCTGCTCGATGCTGCCGTATCCGTCGGGCAAGCTGCACATGGGCCACGTGCGCAACTACACGATCAACGACGTGATGACGCGTCAGTTGCGCATGAAGGGATACAACGTGCTGATGCCGATGGGCTGGGACGCCTTCGGCATGCCGGCGGAGAACGCGGCGATCAACAATGGCGTGGCACCGGCGGCCTGGACCTACGACAACATCGCTTACATGAAGAAGCAGATGCAGTCGATGGGTCTGGCGATCGACTGGTCGCGCGAAGTGGCGACCTGCAGCCCCGACTACTACCGCTGGAACCAGTGGCTGTTCCTGAAGATGCTCGAAAAGGGCATCGCCTATCGCAAGACCGGCACCGTCAACTGGGACCCGGTTGACCAGACCGTGCTCGCCAACGAGCAGGTGATCGACGGGCGCGGCTGGCGTTCAGGCGCCGTGGTGGAAAAGCGCGAGATCCCGATGTACTACCTGGGCATCACCAAGTATGCGCAGGAGCTGCTCTCCGACCTCGACCCGCTTGGGTGGCCCGAGCGCGTCAAGCTGATGCAGCAGAACTGGATCGGCAAGAGCGAGGGTGTGCGCTTTGCCTTCCCGCACAACATTTCCGGGGATGACGGCAAGCTCATCAACGACGGCAAGCTGTACGTCTTCACCACGCGTGCGGACACCATCATGGGCGTGACCTTCTGCGCCGTGGCCGCCGAGCACCCGATCGCCGCGCATGCTGCGCAGACCAACCCGGCACTCGCCGCGTTCATCGACGAGTGCAAGCACGGCAGCGTCATGGAAGCCGACATGGCCACCATGGAAAAGAAGGGCATGCCGACCGGCCTGACCGTCACGCACCCGCTCACGGGCGAATCCGTGCCGGTGTGGGTCGGCAACTACGTGCTGATGACCTATGGCGACGGCGCCGTGATGGGCGTGCCCGCTCACGACGAGCGCGACTTTGCCTTCGCCAACAAGTACAGCCTGCCGATCAAGCAAGTCATTGACGTAAAGGGCCAGCCGTACGACACGACCACCTGGGCCGAGTGGTACGGTGACAAGGAGCACGGCGTCCTGTTCCACAGCGGCAAGTACGACGGCCTGAACTACCAACAAGCGGTCGATGCCGTCGCGGGCGACCTCGCGGCCAAGGGCCTGGGCGAGAAGAAGACCACCTGGCGCCTGCGCGACTGGGGTATCTCGCGCCAGCGCTATTGGGGCACGCCGATCCCGCTGATCCATTGCGAGAGCTGCGGCGTCGTGCCGGTGCCCGAGAAGGATCTGCCGGTGCGCCTGCCGGAAGACCTCGTGCCGGACGGCTCCGGCAACCCGCTCAACAAGGATCCGCGCTTCCTGGAGTGCACGTGCCCGTCGTGCGGAAAGCCCGCGCGCCGCGAGACCGACACGATGGATACCTTCATCGATTCGTGCTGGTACTACATGCGCTACACGTGCCCGGACGGCGCGACGATGGTCGATGCGCGCAACGATTACTGGATGCCGATGGACCAGTACATCGGCGGCATCGAACACGCCATCCTGCACCTGCTGTACGCGCGCTTCTGGACCAAGGTCATGCGTGACCTGGGCCTGGTCAAGTTCGACGAGCCGTTCACCAACCTGCTCACGCAGGGCATGGTGCTCAACGAGACGTACTACCGCGAAGACGCTTCGGGCAAGAAGCAGTGGATCAACCCGGCCGATGTCGACGTACAGACCGACGAGCGCGGCCGCCCCGTGGGCGCCACGCTCAAGGCTGACGGCCAGCCGGTGGTGATCGGCGGCGTGGAGAAGATGTCGAAGTCGAAGAACAACGGCATCGACCCGCAAGCGCTGATCGACCAGTACGGTGCCGACACGGCGCGCCTGTTCACGATGTTCGCCGCGCCGCCCGAGCAACAGCTCGAGTGGAACGACGCCGGTGTGGAAGGTGCCTCGCGCTTCCTGCGCCGCGTGTGGAACTTCGGTGTGGCGCATGGTGATGCCATCAGGGCCGGTCACGGCAATGGCGTCGTCGTTGGCGCAACGGACGCTGACCGCGCATTGCGCCGCGAGCTCTACACGGTGCTCAAGCAAGCCAACTACGACTACGAGCGGCTGCAATACAACACCGTCGTCTCGGCGACGATGAAGATGCTCAACGCGCTGGAAGGCGCGAAGGACGCGGGCGCCGACGCGCGCCGCGAGGGCTTCGGCATGCTGCTGCGCGTGCTGTACCCGGTCGTGCCGCACATCACGCACGTGCTGTGGCAGGAGCTGGGCTATGCAGGTGCGTTCGGCGATCTGCTCGACGCCCCATGGCCGGAGGTTGATGAAGGCGCATTGGTACAGAGCGAGATCGAACTCGTGCTGCAGGTCAACGGCAAGGTGCGCGGCAGTATCGTCGTGCCGGCCGATGCCGACCGCGCCGCCATCGAGGCGATCGCCGCCACGGACGAAGCCGTGCAGCGCTTTGCTGAAGGCAAGCCGCCCAAGAAGATCATCGTGGTGCCGGGCCGTCTGGTGAACGTGGTGGCCTGACGGCCATCCCACTCAAGGAACGCATGGTTATGTTGCAGTCCCGCCGCCGCTTTGGCCGCTCCGTCCTCGCCCTGGCTGTCGTTCTGCCGGTGCTGTCCGCTTGCGGCTTCCACCTGCGCGGCAACACCGACTTTGCTTTCAAGCGCCTGTACATCAACCTGCCGCAGAACTCGCAGATGCGCGCGCAGTTGCGCCGGCTGATCGACAATGGCTCCGACACCGTCATCGTGTCGGACAAGAAAGACGCCGATGCCTTCCTCGACGTGCTGGCCGAAGACCGCGTGAAGACCATCTCGTCACTCACGCCGCAAGGTGTGGTGCGCGAATACCGCATCACGTACCGCTTCCGCTTCCAGCTGCGCGATGCGCACGACAACTTGCTGATCCCGCCATCGGAAATCACGCAGTTCCGCGATCTCTCGTATAACGAGACGCAGGTGCTTGCCAAGGACTACGAAGAAGCGGCGCTCTACCGCGACATGCAGGGCGATGCGATCAACCAGCTCGTGCGGCGTCTCGCGGCCGTGAAGCTGCCGTCATAATCGGCCGCCTGGTCATGCAACTGCGGCTCGACGCGCTCGAAGGGCACCTCAAGCAGGCTGGCACCAAGGGTCTGGCGCCGCTCTATGTGGTGCACGGCGACGAGCACCTGCTTGTGCTGGAAGCCGTCGATGCGCTGCGCCAGGCCGCGCGCGGGCAGGGCTTCTCCGAACGTGAGGTGATGAGCGTCGAGCGCGGCTTCTCATGGTCGCGTGTGACCGAGGCGCAGCAGTCGATGTCATTGTTCGGCGACCGCAAGATCGTCGAGCTGCGCATTCCGTCCGGCAAGCCCGGCAAGGATGGCGGCGAGGCATTGCGCGCATTGGCTGCAGGCACGCCGTCCGGCCCTGCCACCGATACCATCACACTCATCACACTCCCGCGGCTGGATTTTGCGACCGCCAAGTCGGCGTGGTTCGCGGCGCTGGAAGGGGCGGGCGTGTCGATCAAGGTCGATACGGTCGATCGCACGAAGCTGCCCGGCTGGATCGGCGAACGCCTTGCACGCCAGCAGCAACGCGTGGAACCCGGCGAGCCCGGCCGCCGGGCATTGCAGTTCATCGCCGACCGCGTCGAGGGCAACCTGCTGGCGGCGCATCAGGAGATCCAGAAGCTGGGCCTGCTGCATCCGCCCGGCGTGCTGACGTTCGATGACGTACACGATGCCGTGCTGAATGTTGCGCGCTACGACGTGTTCAAGCTGTCCGAGGCGATGCTGGCCGGTGACGTGCCGCGCCTGGTGCGCATGCTCGAGGGACTGCGTGGCGAGGGCGAAGCGACCGTCCTGGTCCTCTGGACGTTGACCGAAGAAATTCGCGTATTATCGAAAATCGCCGCAGGCGTCGCCCAGGGCAAGCCGGTAGCCTCCATGCTGCGCGAACTGCGGGTCTGGGGCCCGCGCGAGCGGCTGGTGCCGCAGGCGGCGCAGCGGCTGTCGCAGCGTGAGCTGGAAGACGCGCTGACCATGGCGGCCAAGCTGGACCGGCAGGTCAAGGGGTTGCGCGAACCCTCGTTGCCGGCCGAACCATGGGACGGCCTGCTGCAACTGGCCATGCGCGTGGCGCGTCCAGGCAGCCTACCGGTTCCGGCGTAACCGCACCCATTTGGCCGTAAGGCCTCGGATTGTCCTCACATTGAATCGCCGGCGCATCGGCCGGCCGCGATCATCATGAAGCAGCTCGACGTGAACGAATACATGGCCCTGGTCGGCCGTCAGGCGCGTGCCGCCTCGCGCGGTATGGCTCGTGCCGGCACCGCGCAGAAGAACCGCGCGTTGCTGCACATCGCCGCGGCCATCCGCCGCGATGCCGCCCAGCTCAAGGAAATCAACGCCCGCGATGTCGAACGCGCCCGCACCAACGGGCAGGACGCCGCCTTCGTCGATCGCCTCACGCTGACTGACCGCGCCATCGACACCATGGCTGCGGGCCTGGAGCAGATTGCCGCGCTGCCCGATCCGATCGGCGAGATCAGCAACATGAAGTTCCGCCCAACCGGCATCCAGGTCGGCCAGATGCGCGTGCCGCTTGGCGTGATCGGCATCATCTACGAGTCGCGTCCGAACGTGACGGTGGATGCTGCGGCGCTGTGCATCAAGTCGGGCAACGCGACCATCCTGCGCGGCGGCTCCGAGGCGATCGAATCGAACGGCGCGCTGGCTGCGCTCATCGAGGAAGGTCTGGCCGATGCCGGCTTGCCGGCCAACGCCGTGCAGGTGGTGGCCACCACGGACCGCGCGGCGGTCGGCAAGCTCATCACCATGACGGAGTACGTCGACGTCATCGTGCCCCGGGGCGGCAAGAGCCTGATCGCGCGCCTGATCGAAGAAGCCCGTGTGCCGATGATCAAGCACCTGGATGGCATCTGCCACGTCTACATCGACGTCGATGCCGACATCGAGAAGGCCGTGCGCGTGTGCGACAACGCCAAGACGCAGCGCTACGCGCCGTGCAACACGATGGAAACGCTGCTTGTGTCGCGCGACGTGGCTGCACGCGCGCTGCCGCCGCTGGCAAAGATCTACCAGGACAAGGGCGTGGAACTGCGCGTGTGCCCGGCCACGCGTGCCACGCTGGAAGCTGCCGGTTTCGGCAATCTGAAGGACGCCGTCGAGGCCGACTGGCACACCGAATACCTCGCGCCGATCCTGTCGATCCGTACCGTCGACGGCCTGGACGCCGCCATCGAGCACATCAATACCTACGGCTCGGCACACACCGATTCCATCATCACCGAGAACTATTCGACCGGCATGCGCTTCTTGCGCGAGGTGGATTCGGCCAGCGTGATGATCAACGCGTCCACGCGCTTCGCTGATGGCTTCGAATACGGCCTGGGGGCCGAAATCGGCATCTCCAACGACAAGCTCCACGCGCGCGGGCCCGTCGGGCTGGAGGGGCTGACCTCGCTGAAGTACATCGTCTTCGGCCACGGTGAGATCCGCACCTGACGCTTCCAGCGCGCCGCCAAGAGCGGCGCGCAAAGTTTTCATCGACTCCGCTTCACGGCTTCAAGGGACACTCGCATGCTCTGGATCAAAGCCTTTCACATCGTCTTCATCGCCTCGTGGTTTGCGGGCCTGTTCTACCTTCCGCGCATCTTTGTCAACCTTGCCATGGAAACCGAGCGCGCAGCGATCACGCGTCTGCTCATCATGGCGCGCAAGCTGTTCCGCTTCACCACCATGCTGGCGATTGTCGCCATCCTGCTGGGCTTGTGGCTGTTCCTTGGTTATCGCATCGGCATGTATCCGCCCAACGGCTGGATGCACGCCAAGCTTGCGCTGGTATTGGTGACGATCGGCTACCACCATGGCTGCGGCGTACTGCTGCGCAAGTTCGAGGCGGGCGCCAACAAGCGCTCGCACACCTTCTACCGCTGGTTCAATGAACTGCCGGTGCTGTTGTTGCTGGCGATCACGATCCTGGTGGTCGTGAAGCCATTCTGATTTTTTCTGGTTTTCCGATGGCAACTGCTTACTTCGCGCCATGCCCCCGCGGGCTGGAACAGGCGCTGGCCGATGAACTGGCCGAAATCGCCATCCGCCCCGAGGTGGACGAGCTGGCCGCGTTCGAGGTGGGCCGCACCGTCCCGGGCGGCGTGCACTTCTTCGGCACGCAGGGCGCGGCGTATGCCGTCAACCTGCACAGCCGCATTGCCAGCCGCGTGCTGATGCGGCTCGGCTCGCGCGGGTATCGCTCGGAGGACGACATCTACGCGCTGGCCGCCGCACAGCGCTGGGAAGATTACTTCACGCCCGACGAGATGATCCGCGTGGACGTGACCGCGCACAAATCGCCGCTGCAGAGCCTGAAGTTCGTCGGCCTGCGCGTGAAGGACGGCATCTGCGATCGGTTCCGCCAGCGCACGGGTGCCCGCCCCAGCGTCGACACCGTCTCGCCGGACGTGCGCATCTACGCGTACCTGACCGAGACCGACTGCACGATCTACCTCGACACGACGGGTGAGCCGCTGTTCAAGCGTGGCTGGCGCCAGGAGAAGGGCGAGGCACCGCTGAAGGAGAATCTCGCCGCCGGCATCCTGCGCCTGACTGGCTGGACCGGTGCGCACGGTGTGCCGTTCTATGATCCGATGTGCGGCAGCGGCACCTTCCTCGTCGAGGCCGCGCAACGTGCGTTGGGCATTGCGCCGGGCGGTCAGCGCGCCTTTGCGTGCGAATGGATGCTGGGCCACGACGCCAAATGCTTCAGGCGCCTGCGCGATGCGGCCGCTGATTCGGCCAGTGCGGCGATGCGCCGCTCACCGCCGCTGGTGGCGGGCGCCGATATCTCCACCGACATGCTGGCGTACGCCGCAGCCAACTGGAAGCGCGCCGGGTTGCCCGGCGAGCCGATGCTCAAGCAGGTCGATGCGCGTGTCGGCAAGCCGCCGTTCGACGTGCCGGGGGTCTTGCTGATGAATCCACCGTATGGCGAGCGTATCGCCGTGCGCGGTGCGCAAGGCTCGCGTCGCCGTCGGCCGGAGGGCGAAGAAGACGGTACCGTTTTCGAGCGCGCCAGCCGTGCCATGGGCGCACCGCGCGACGGCGACCGTCGCCCGATGCGCGAGCAGCGCCAGCCTGAACCGCCGCCGCCCGTCGACCCGCAGGAGGAGGCGGCTGCCAACGAGTTCGCGCAAGCCTTTGCCGGCACGCTCAAGCGCGAATTCGCAGGCTGGAACGCCTTCGTCTTTACCGGCGATCTTTCCATGCCGCGCCGTATGCGACTGAAGGAGTCGCAGCGTACCCCGCTCTATAACGGCAACATCGAATGCCGGCTGTTCCGCTTCGAGATGGTCAAGGGCGGCATGCGCGACCGCCCCGCACGCGACGCATCAAACGACAACGCCGAGACTTGAGCCCCGGCGTGGTCCTCACTGCGGCAGGCGCTGCTCAGGCGACCTGCTGATCCTGAAAGTGGTCCATCCACGCGACCAACTGATCCGGCGTGAGCTGTGTCTGGTTGTCGAGGAGGCGCAGTCTGAGGGTCGCGCCGTCGCGCTCGGCCGTGAGCGACCAGCCCTTGCCGTCCAGCCACAACAGGAAGGCGAACCACTTGGCATGCGCTTCTGACACCTTGTGCGTCGATGCGGTTTCAAGGAATTCCGTCAGCGTGGGGAGGTCGATGACCGCCGCCGCATCGCCACCGGCCGGCGACACCTTGCCGTTCAGGACTTCGGCCAGCGCGTCCAGCGCCTGCGCGACCGGCCACGCGTCGAAGCGCGATGACACATCCTCGTACGCCTGTCGCACCGCGTGGCTGAATTCACCGGTGCGCAGGCTTTCCTCGCCGACGAGCTCGGTGTAATCCTTCATCGCCCAGTCCGGCTGCGCCACGGCGTGCAGCCCGACCGCCGCCGCCGCGCGCAGGTAGTCGTTGACGGCGCTGAACGAAGACAGGCCGGATACCGCGAGGTACAGCGTCTGCAGCGCGCCGATCCGATGCGTGAGCGTCTGGCTCTGTCGCACGGTCATCTTCTCGCGCAGCAGGGCGTCGCGCTCACGGCGCAGGTCGGAGAATTCAAGCGCCTGCTTCAGCTCCACGCGCAGCGCGGTGATGTCCCACGGCTTCTTGATGTAGCGGTGGATCTGCCCCTGGTTGACCGCTTCCACCGTGTCTTCGATTTCCGAGTAAGCCGTGGTCAGGATGCGCACCAGGTGCGGGTAGCGCTCGCGGGCATAGCGCAGCAGCTCGTTACCGAGTTCGCCGGGCATGCGCTGGTCCGACACGAGCACACCCAGCGTGGCAGCGTGCTGGTCGAGCATGCGTTTGCCTTCTTCGACCGAGGTGGCGGTGACGACCGGCGCCAGTGAACCGATGGCACGGCCGAAATAAGTCAGCGCCAGTGTCTCGTCGTCCACGTACAGGATCTTGGGCTCATTGCCCCCGGAATTGGTCATCCATCACTCCTCATGGCAAATGCGGCAAAGGTGCAGATCGGGTGCGGCGTGGTTTGTCGGGTTCGTGCGATGCGTCTTGTAGCGGTTGTCATGGGAACGTCAAAGTCACGCGCGTGCCTGCGCTAGGTGCGGAGTCAATCGCAATCGCTCCCCCGAACGATTGCATGATCCGCGTACAAAAAATCATGCCCATGCCGTTGCCGCCTTCTTCGGCGCGCGTGGTCACGGGGTCGATGGTCAGCCGCGCAAGGACGTCCGGGGCGATGCCGGGGCCGTTGTCCTGAATACAGATCATGTGGCGGCCGCCGCCCGCTGCTTCAGTCGTGTGTGCCGCGATGATCTCGAGCCGCGGCGCGCTCGTATCCCGCAGCGCGCGCAACGCGTTGCTGGTCAGGGACGACAGCACGAGCATCACGCAGTTGGGCAACGTCTGGATCGGAAAATCGTGTTCCACGCGGTACGACACCCACTCGCGCTGCGCGTTCGTAAATGGATAGGTATCGAGCAGCGAGCGGATGAGGCCGCCCGCGCTGTTGGGCGTCGCCGCTGTGCCGGGCTTGCCGTAGGTATTGCGCACGGAGTTCAGGAACGTGGCGATGACCGATAGGCAATACCGCGCGTTGTCCTGCACGCGGTCGGCGGCACGGCCGATTTCCGGCAGCGCTTCCGGCGTCGGCTCAGCCTGATCCACGCGCATGCGGATGCCGCGCGCGAAGTTCGAGATGGCTGCCAACGGCGTGTTCAGCTCGTGGGCAAGAAAGGCCAGCGTCTCGTCGATCGCCATGAGCCGCTGCGTGCGCAGCAGGCGGTCCTGGCGCAGCGCCAGCGCCTCCTGCAACGAGCGGCGTACATCGTCCGGCTGGTAGGGCTTCTCCAGAATCTTGAACACGCGCCCGGTGTTGACGGCCTGGATCAGCAGGTCCTTGTCGGCATAGGCGGTCACGAGAATGGTCGCGATGTCGCCGTACTGCGCGTCGATGAAGCGCAGCAGTTCGGTGCCGTTGCCGCCCGGCATGCGGAAGTCGGTCAGCACGACGCTGATGCGCTCATGTGCGTCGCGCAGGACGGCCTGCGCCTGCGCGACGCTGTTGGCCGTCAGTACCTCATACCCGGCGCCAAACGTACGGGCGAACCACTTGCAGGCTTGCGCCTCATCGTCGACGTAGAGGATGGTGACGGTGTCCGGCTTGGTGTCCATATCCCGCTTACTCCGCGCGCGGCAGGTCGAACGTGAAGCGCGCCCATTCGCCTTCCTGGCTCGTGACGGCGAGCGTGCCGCCATGGCGCTGGATCACGCTGTAGCTGATCGACAGGCCCAGCCCCAATCCCTTGCCGACTTCGCGCGTGGTGAAGAACGGCTCGAATACGCGTGTGAGATTCTTCTCGGGGATGCCCGGTCCATTGTCCGTCACGACGACATGCAGCCGATGGTCGATCCAGTCTGCGGCGATCTCGATACGGGGGGTCGCACGCTGCACTTTGTGCATGGCCAGCGCCGCATTCGACAGCAGATTGATCAGCACGCCGATGATGGCCGCCTCGTCGCCCCGTACGAGCGTGTCGGGCGGCAACTTGCGTTCGACCGTCACGCCGCGCAGTTCGTGGCTGGTCAGGCGGATGGCGGAATCGATGGCCTTCTCAGCCAGGAACGGCGCATCGGCCTCGCCCTTCTCGGGGCTGCGGTAGGCGAAGGTCTTCAGGTCAGACACGATGTGCTGTACGCGCTGCATGCCTTCCTTGGCATCGGCCAGGCATTCGAGCAGCATCGGGCTGGCCTTGGCGGCAGGCTCTTCCTGCGCCACGGAAATCGCCATCAGGCAGAAATTGACCGGGTTGTTGATCTCGTGCAGCAATCCAGCGGACAGCGTGCCGATGGCGGCCATCTTCTCCTGCTGCAGAAGCTGGCCCTTGATGTCGGTGAGGTTCTGATTGGTCTGCGCCAACTGCTCGTTCTTCTGCGCGACCTCTTCCTTCAGACGGAAGAGCTGGAAGCGTCCCCGCTCGTTGAAGTACGTGTACAGCGCGCTGGTGGCAATCGAGAACAGAATGAACAGCGAGTGGACGATGAAGATCTCGCGCGACTGGATACCGCCAGGATGCAGCGTGCACGCGATGACCCAGAAGATGTACGTGCACGTACCGAACAGCACGGCTTGCAGAAAGCCGATCGGCATGACCATGCCCACCGCGTAGATCGCCAGGTTCAGCCCCGAGTAATACGGCGAGCTGGCGCCCTCCGTGTCGTAGATCATCCAGGAAATCATGATCTGCGGGCAGATCAGCCAGAAGAACGTCAGGCTCTGCACATGTTCTTCGCCCCACCGCGTGTACAGCACGAACAGCGCGAGCAGCATGATCAGCGAGGTGATCACGCGCAGCGAACCGAACAGCCACAGCTTGTCCGGATACATGCCGTAGTCAAGACCGACGCCCGCCAGCACCAGCACGATGCCGGTGACGGCGGCCATGCGGCTGAAGGCCAGCCGGAACTGCGAAAGCTCGGCCTGGTATCCGCGGTGAATGATGGGCTCCATGCGCGTTCCCGGGCGGCCGATCAGGCGGCGGTTGCGGCGGACCGCGCCACCGTGGCCTGAGCGAAGACATTGACACCCGTCACGTCCGTATAGATCCGCGCATCGCGCGAGTCTTCCGGGAGCAGTTCGGCCATCAGCGGTTCGTCACGGTAGACCAGATACCATTCGAGCACGTGTTCCATCACGAAGCGCATGGGGTTGTTGCTGTGAACATTGGTTGCCAGAATGGCCCCGCCCTGGCGCGTGCGCGAAGCAAAGTAGGCCAGCAGGCGCTGGCAGACCTTGTTGGAGAGGTAGTCAAACAGCCCCGCGCAATACACCGCATCGCAATCGCCGGCCTGCGGGCTGTCGGGGGTGATACGGCGCTTGAGCAATTGATGCACCGATTCGTGGACGAAATCGACGGTCACGGTCTTGCGTGCGCGGTCCATCGCGCGGCGCATCTGTTCGCGGGTGTAGTCGAGTGTTTCCTCGCTGAAGTCCACCAGTTCGAACGATAGCAACGCGGGCTCCGGATGTTCCTGGATAAAGCGCTGGATCTCTACCGCCGGGCCGCAGCCCACATTGAGTACCCTGAACGTGCGCCCGGCAGCCTTGGCTTGCGCGGCAAGGTCGCTCAGATACTGCACGAGAATGTCGATCCGGTTGCGGTGCGCCTCGGCGACGTCGGTGCGCAGGAAGGCGGCGTTGACGATCTGGAAGTAGGTATTCGGGCCTTCGCGTGGGTCGGAGAGGATCTGGTTGACCATCTCATAATCGCCCGCGTAGCCCAGTGGCTTGGTGTACGTGCGATAGATGAACGGCGCGCGCAGCAGCAGCGGATGCAGGGCGGCTTGCGCGAACGTGCGGTGCGCGGGTGCAAGCTCCGCCTCGACCTTGCCCGCTTCCGATTCCAGTCCGTCCATGTAGCCCTTGAGCTTAAGCATGATGGGCTCGGCCAGCTCCTGGAAGACATCCATGCGCAGCTTGTTGTCTTCGCGCGGCAATGTCTTCGACAGATCCACCTGTTCTACCCAGCGCGACACTTCGGCCAGGAACGCACGCATCTCATTGACGACGATCTGGTAGTCGCGGTGGATGCGGAAACGCTCCTGCCATTCCTGCACGAACGTTCGCGCTTCTTCACCGACCGATGCCGGGGTGTCCGCCACCTCCGACAACTCGCGCCATTCATCGATCAGCGTGAGTGACACGACGGCTGTCAGGCCGGTGTTCACCAGGCTGATCACCACCGCCTTGCCGAGGTAGGCCTGCCGTGTTCCCATCTTGATCGCGAGCTCGGACAGGACCTCGCTCACCTGCACGATCGAATACGGGTTGTAGATCTCCATCACCAGCGCACGCCGCTGCAGCGTGATGATGGTGCCGCGGACCTGCTGACCCTGGGAGTTGCGGAAGCTGACCGCCGGATCGATTTGGTTGGGTGAGTACACGGTGCGAATTTGCCGGAGACTTCAGGGGGAAACGTCTACGCCAAGCGGGACGCCCATTCCGACAATCGCGCATCCGGAACCGCATCGCGATTTCCGGACACGGCAACGCCCCGCAAAGACCGCCGGGCATGCCGCCGCATCAGTCGTGGAAGCCTGCTTGGAGCCGTCCGCTGGCTGACCGTCAAGGACGCCAGCCCAGGGCGTCTCTCACCCAAGCACGCTTCAAGGAGATCGGGGAAGTTGACCCGCCATCGCAAGGGCGATATCGCCGCCCTGCTACGGGCCAATCAACAGCGTGGCAACGGGAATCGTGCCATCGCAAACTGACTGGAGCGATACACTCCCCTGACATCCGCAACGCGCGTTACCTTGGCGACGCGCGGCCAGCTGTTGCATCCCAAATCGCCTCTCAAGGAGTATCCCGCACAGTAATCCATCCGGGGTGCCATATCCGTATATCGCCGGCGCCCTCGTTTTCCATGCTGCCGCAGCCGAGCTGCGCATGCATCATGGCAATCCAGCCGGTTCATGCTCTGACGTCACGGATACCGGATGGCCCAAACGATTGTACTTGCCCAGGATAGCCCGCACAACGTGGAAACCCGGTACATAAGGCCGGCGCACAACGCACCTCTTCAGCGCAACTTGCGGCCGGTAAGCGAGTCCGGATCCTGCTTGTAGTTGGCGAGGAATTGGGTGTAGCTGTAGATCTGTGCAGGCAGCAGGTGGCTCGGCATGTCGAACAGCGCGTAGTAGTAGGGCTCGCGTCCCTGACAGACTTCGGCGGGCAGGCAATATTGCTCCCACTCGACGCACGCCGGTGTGTACATGCCGTCGCCTGGCCAGAAGAACGGCACGATCTGTTTGTCGCGCAGCCCCTTGAGCAGCGTTTCCGGCGCGTTGTAGGCCTCGGCGTTCTCCAGGTGCGTGAGCATGCTCGCGCTGGTCTCGATGACCATGAGCGTGGCGCGCCCGTCGGCCGTGAGCAGGAGCACGCCGGCAGGGTGCGGGTAGAGGTAATACTCGATAAAGCGGTAGCGGGAAGAGAGCTCTCGCACGAGCTTCGTGACCGCCGGGTCCGACAGGAAGCTGAAGGAGTGTCGCGACAGCAGGTCGCGCAGTGTGCTTGACAGATTGCTGAAATAGCGGACCTGCAGCGTTTCGATTTCCGCATTCAGCCGCTCGGCCATGGCCGGATGATCTTTCCTGATGTAGCGGTCGATCAGCCCATCGTTGAAACCCTGCACGGCGATGTTCTCGTCGGCCATGCCAGTCAGCAGGATCGTCATGCACGGCAGGTCTTTGAGCTTGGCGCAGAACTCCAGCCCGTTCATGCGGGGCATGGAGTAGTCCACCACGATGACCGACGGCTGCAGGAACCGGTTGACCTCGTGGATCTGGCGGTAGATACGGTCGACGTCGAGCTGGATGGTGCGGCGCTCGGTCGAGAAGGTCAGATCATCATGCGTGACGCGTACCGGCAGAAAGCCAGGCATGCGCAAAGAATGCCACTGGCGCAGCCACCCCAGCGCCTCTTCCGGGTCATTGAAGGCCAATAGCGCGCGCGACGGGTCCATCTGGAACCCGAGGCTTTCCACGAACGATTGGCTGTCGTCGACCACCACCGTCAGCGTGGGGTGGAAATAGACCGGCAGGGCGCTGTCCTGTTGCATACGTCGGGAGGAATCGGGAGAGGGCGGAGCGGTCGCGTCGGCCGAGGTGGCATGCGCGTCCTGTTGGCACTACGTTACTGCCTGCCGCCCCCGGGGGCAAGCGGAACAAGGCGGTTCTGACGGCCGGCTGGCGGCCGTCAGCGCGCGCCGTTACTCGACGGATTTCACCATATCCTCGACCACCTTCTTGGCGTCGCCAAACACCATCATCGTCTTGTCCATGTAGAACAGCTCGTTATCGAGCCCGGCATAGCCGGCGTTCATCGAGCGCTTGTTCACGATGATCGTCTTGGCCTTGTAGGCCTCCAGGATCGGCATGCCGGCAATGGGCGATTTCGGATCGTTCTTGGCGGCCGGGTTGACCACGTCGTTGGCGCCCAGTACCAGCACCACGTCGGCCTGGCCGAACTCACCGTTGATGTCTTCCATCTCGAAGACCTGGTCGTACGGCACTTCGGCTTCGGCCAGCAGCACGTTCATATGGCCCGGCATGCGGCCTGCGACCGGGTGGATCGCGTATTTGACCGTCACGCCCTTGTCCGACAGCTTTTCGGTCAGCTCCTTCAGGGCGTGCTGCGCGCGCGCCACCGCCAGGCCGTAACCCGGAACGATGATGACCGTTTCGGCATTGCCCATGAGGAAGGCTGCATCATCGGGCGAACCCGATTTGACCGGTCGCTGCTGCCCGCCGCCACCCGCTGCGGCCCCGGCGGAAGCCTCGGAACCGAAGCCGCCCAGGATCACGTTGAAGAACGACCGGTTCATCGCCTTGCACATGATGTACGAGAGGATGGCACCGGACGAGCCCACCAGCGAGCCAGCGATGATCAGCATCGGGTTGTTGAGCGAGAAGCCGATGCCGGCCGCTGCCCAGCCCGAATACGAGTTCAGCATCGACACCACCACCGGCATGTCGGCGCCGCCGATCGGGATGATGATCAGCACACCCAGCACAAAGGCGATGGCCGTCATGATGATGAACGGCAGCCAGCTCTGGCTCAGGAAGAACAGGATGCCGAAGCCGAGCATGGCCACCGCCAGCAACAGGTTCAGCATGTGCTGGCCGGCAAACTGCACCGGCGCGCCCTGGAACAGTCTGAACTTGTATTTGCCCGACAGCTTGCCGAAGGCGATCACCGAGCCCGAGAACGTGATGGCGCCGACGAACGTGCCGATGAACAGCTCCACACGGTTGCCCAGCGGCAGCACGTTGTCGCCGGCCATCGTGATGCCAAACGCCGACGGCTCGGCCACGGCGGCCACGGCAATGCACACGGCGGCCAGACCGATCAGCGAGTGCATGGCGGCTACCAGCTCGGGCATCTTGGTCATTTCGACCGTGCGCGCCACATAGGCGCCGATGCCGCCGCCCACCAGCAGGCCCGCGAAGATCAGGATGAAACCCGTGGAATTGCCGCTCTCGGTGCCCGCAAACATCTCGGCCTTGAGCTTATAGATGAGTGCGATGGTCGTGACGGCGGCGATCGCCATGCCGGTCATGCCGAACGCGTTGCCGCGCCGCGCCGTGGTCGGATGCGAAAGCCCCTTGAGCGCCTGGATGAAGCACACCGACGCCAGCAGATACAGCAGGGTGACGAGGTTCATGCTCATTGCTTGGCTCCCTCGCTCTGGCCGCCCTTGGCCTTCGGCTCTTTCTTCTTGAACATCTCAAGCATGCGCTGGGTGACGAGGAAGCCGCCAAACACGTTGACCGCTGCCAGTGCCACCGCCACCACGCCCATCGTGCGACCCAGACCCGTCTGCGTCAGGCCGGCTGCCAGCATGGCGCCGACGATGATGATGGCCGAAATGGCATTCGTCACGGCCATCAGCGGCGTATGCAGCGCCGGCGTGACCGTCCAGACCACGTGGTAGCCGACGTAGATCGCCAGCACGAAGATGATCAGGTTGATCACCGTGTGATTGACCAGCTCCATGAGTGCTCCTCCTCGCTTCTTGGTCGATGTGTGAAGCGGCCCCTGTCATGCAGACACGGGCCGCCTGGCGCGTCAGGTTGCCTTGATGGCCTTGATCTTGTTGCCCTCGCCCAGTAGCACGACTTTGGGCTTGTAGCTGGCGACTTCCTCTTCGTTCATCGGCGCATAGGTGCAGATGATCAGCAGATCTCCCACGTGGGCGCGGCGTGCAGCGGCGCCGTTGAGCGAGATTTCGCCCGAGCCGCGCTTGCCCTTGATGATGTAGGTGGAGAAGCGCTCGCCGTTGTTGACGTTGTACAGCTCGATCTTTTCGTATTCGCGCATGTCGGCGGCATCGAGGAGGTCCTCGTCGATGCCGCAGGAGCCTTCGTAGTCGAGATCGGCCTGGGTGACGGTCGCGCGGTGCAGCTTGGCGCGAAGCATGTTGCGTTGCATGAAGCTTTCCTTGAAACAGAAATGAAATCGCCACTGGCGACCGCACCGGGTTGTGACGCCCGGCAGGTCGTCGTCTCCGTTCTTATTTGGCGGCGCTCGTGGCTGCGGGAGCGCGCACCACCTGGCCGGCCTGACTGAGCAGGCAGGCGGCCACGATGTCGTCTTCGCGGTTGATGTTCAGGCCGCCATCCTTGTCGATGATCAGCTTGAGGAAGTCGAGCACGTTGCGGGCGTAGAGGGCAGAGGCATCGGCCGCCACCATCGACGGGAGGTTGGTATAGCCCACCAGCGTGACGCCGTGCTTGACGACCACGCGGTCGGCCTCGGTCAGCGGGCAGTTGCCGCCCTGCGCCGCCGCCAGATCGACGACGACCGAGCCCGGCTTCATCGCCTGCACGGTGGCTTCGGACAGCAGCGTCGGCGCGCGGCGGCCCGGGATCAGCGCCGTGGTGATGACGATGTCGGCCTGGGTTGCGCGCGTGTGCACGAGTTCAGCCTGGCGGCGCATCCAGTCGGGCGGCATCGGGCGGGCATAACCGCCCACGCCCTGGGCGATTTCGCGCTCTTCGTCCGTCAGGAACGGCACGTCGAGAAACTTTGCACCCAGCGATTCGATCTGCTCTTTCACGGCCGGGCGCACATCGGATGCCTCAATCACGGCACCCAGGCGCTTGGCCGTGGCGATGGCCTGCAGGCCGGCCACCCCGGCGCCAAGGATCAGCACGCGCGCGGCTTTTACGGTGCCGGCGGCGGTCATCAGCATCGGCATGAAGCGCTGGTAATAGTTGGCCGCCACCATCACGGCCTTGTAGCCGGCGATGTTGGCCTGGGAGGAGAGCACGTCCATGCTCTGCGCGCGCGTGGTGCGCGGCGCGGCTTCCAGCGCGAACGCGGTGACGTTGGCAGCAGCGAGGCGGGCCGTGTTCTCGTCATCGAACGGGTTGAGCATGCCGACAAGCACCGCGCCCGGCTGCATCTGCGCCAGTTCGGCGGCTTCCGGCGAGCGCACCTTCAACACGATCTGCGCGCCGAGCGCTTCGGCTGCGGTGCCGATCCTGGCGCCGGCAGCCACGTAAGCGTCGTCGGGCTGGGCGGCGGCCACGCCGGCACCGGACTGCACCGTCACCTGGTGGCCCAGCGCGATGTACTTCTTGACCGTCTCCGGGGTCGCGGCAACGCGCGTCTCGTCCGCCCGCGTCTCCTGCGGGATGCCGATGTGCATCGTGATCTCCTCGTCTTGTTGCGCGCGGTGCGGAACGGCGCGCGGTCGGTGTTTATTAAACGATGTGGAGCTTACCCGAACTTTTTGGCAGGCGGACGCTCGTCGACTGCCCTATTGAATTTCGGTTGCGGGACGAGAAAATGCGCCAATCGATCGCAAACGTGTGCTCAACTGTACACAAATTGCACGGTGGAGGGTCGGTCGCCGTCCATGAGCGGGAAGCGCGCTCGCCCGCTACAATAACGCCTTGTTTTTGTTGCCTTTTTGCCATGAACCAAGCTGTTCGCTGGAAACCCAGCGTCACGGTCGCCGCCGTCATTGAGCGGGATGGACGCTTTCTGCTGGTGGAGGAGCACACCGATGCCGGCTTGCGCCTGAACCAGCCTGCCGGCCATCTCGACCCGGATGAAAGCCTGGTCGATGCCGTCGCGCGGGAGGCCCTGGAAGAAACCGCCCACAGCTTTGTGCCGACAGCGTTCCTGGGCTGCTACATGGCGCAGTTCCAGCCGCCGCAAGGCGATCCGATTACCTATGTGCGGATGGCATTCACGGGCGAACTCGGCCCGCTTGACCCGCGCCGCAATCTCGACGACGGCATCGTTCGCACCGTGTGGATGACCGCGGACGAGATCCGCGCGAGCCGCGAGCGGCATCGCAGCCCGCTGCTGCTGGCCTGCGTAGAGGACTATCTGGCTGGCAAGCGTTATCCGCTCGAGGTGATTCAAACGCATCCGAGCGTCTACGGCCTGGAGGGCGCGCAATGAGCGGCAAGAAGCGCGTCGTCGTCGGCATGTCCGGCGGCGTGGATTCGTCCGTCACGGCGTGGCTGCTCAAGCAGCAGGGCTACGACGTCGTTGGCCTGTTCATGAAGAACTGGGAAGACGATGACGACAGCGAGTACTGCTCGACCCGGCAGGACTGGATCGACGTGGTATCGGTGGCCGACCTGATCGGCGTGGACGTCGAGGCCGTCAACTTTGCCGCCGAGTACAAGGACCGCGTCTTTGCCGACTTCCTGCGCGAATACTCGGCAGGCCGCACACCCAATCCCGACGTCCTGTGCAACGCCGAGATCAAGTTCAAGGCCTTCCTAGATCACGCGATGGCCCTTGGCGCCGACACGATCGCGACCGGGCACTACGCCCGCGTGCGCGAGGTTGACGGCCGCTTCGAGCTGCTCAAGGCGTTCGACCACACGAAAGACCAGAGCTATTTCCTGCACCGGCTGAACCAGGCACAGCTCTCGCGCACGCTCTTCCCGCTGGGCGAGATTCCCAAGACGCGCGTGCGTGAAATCGCTGCCGAGATCGGCCTGCCGAACGCCAAGAAGAAGGATTCCACCGGTATCTGCTTTATCGGCGAACGGCCGTTCCGCGATTTCCTGAACCGTTATCTGCCGACCAAGCCGGGCCCTATCAAGACGCCTGAGGGCAAGACCGTTGGCCAGCACATCGGCCTGGCGTTCTACACGCTGGGCCAGCGCAAGGGCATTGGCATCGGCGGCAGCCGCGACGGCAACGGCGACGCCTGGTACGTGGCGCGCAAGGACATGGCGGCCAACACGCTCTACGTGGTGCAGGGACATGATCATCCATGGTTGCTCACGCATACCGTGCATGCCGCAGACCTGAGCTGGGTGGCCGGCCATGCGCCCGCCGAAGGCGCTGACCTTGCCGCCAAGACGCGCTATCGGCAGGCCGATGCGCCGTGTGCCGTCGTGCGTGCGACGCCAGACGCGCTGACGCTGTCCTTCGCGGATGCCCAGTGGGCCGTCACGCCGGGTCAATCGGCGGTGCTGTACGACGGCGAGATCTGCCTGGGTGGCGGCATGATTTCGGCGGCCGAGCCGGCCGTCGTCGAAAGCGCCGTCGCCTGACCGGAATTCGCAACACTGCGTTGCGACGGCTGCGGCCCTCGCAGTGCTCGTTTAAGCTGGCGCCCTGATTGATCTCCACTCAGGGTTTGCCATGCTGCCACGTCGTTACTGGGCCTTTGCGGGCGTTGTGCTGGTGTTCCTGTTGACCGCGGGTCTTGCAGTGGCACGGCAACTGCATTGGGCATGGGCGGCCTTGGCCGGCGTGTTCGTCATCCTGGGGTTGCACGACCTGATGCAGACGCGGCACTCCGTGCTGCGCAACTACCCGCTGTGGGGCCACTTCCGTTTTCTGTTCGAGTTCATCCGCCCGGAAATCCGCCAGTATTTCGTTGAAGACGACACGGACGAGCGGCCGTTCTCGCGCGCCCAGCGCAGCATCGTCTACCAACGCGCCAAGGGCGAGGTCGACAGCCGCCCGTTCGGTACCGAAGTCGACGTGAAGGTGCCGGGGCATGAGTGGATCGGCCATTCGCTGGCACCCTCGCGCATCGCCTCGTCGGACTTCCGCGTGATGGTGGGGGAAGGCCGCGCCAAGCCGTATTCGATGTCGGTGTTCAACATTTCTGCGATGAGCTTCGGGGCGCTGTCGGGTAACGCGATCCGGGCGCTGAATCGCGGTGCCAAGCTGGGCAACTTCATCCACGACACGGGCGAGGGATCGATTTCTCCGTACCACCGCGAGGAGGGCGGCGACCTGATCTGGGAAGTCGCCTCCGGCTACTTCGGCTGCCGCGATGCCAATGGCCGGTTCGATCCGGATCGCTTTGCCGAGCAGGCGCGCAGCCTGCAAGTGAAGATGATCGAGGTGAAGCTGTCGCAGGGTGCCAAGCCGGGCCACGGCGGCGTGCTGCCGGCGGCCAAGGTGACGCCCGAGATTGCGGCCACGCGCGGCATTCCGGTCGGGCAGGACTGCATCTCGCCGGCTGCGCATTCGGAATTCAGCACGCCGCTGGGGCTGCTGCAGTTTGTCGATCGGCTGCGCACGCTGTCGGGCGGCAAGCCGACCGGCTTCAAGCTGTGCATCGGGCACCCGTGGGAATTCTTCGGCATCGTCAAGGCCATGCTTGAGTCGGGCATCCTGCCGGACTTCATCGTCGTTGACGGCGCTGAAGGTGGCACGGGGGCGGCGCCGCTCGAATTCACAGACCACGTCGGTACGCCGCTGCAGGAGGGGTTGCTGCTGGTGCACAACACGCTGGTGGGCACCAACCTGCGCGACAAGATCAGGATCGGCGCGTCGGGCAAGATCGTCACGGCATTCGACGTGGCGCGCACCCTGGCCATGGGTGCCGACTGGTGTAACGCGGCGCGCGGCTTCATGTTCGCCCTAGGCTGCATCCAGGCGCAGAAATGCCACACCGACCGCTGCCCGACCGGCGTGGCGACGCAAGACAAATCGCGCCAGAAAGCGCTGGTGGTGCCCGATAAGGCCGAGCGCGTGCATCAATATCATGCGCACACGTTACACGCGCTGCTGGAGCTGACGCAGGCCGCCGGCTTGCAGCATCCGGCGGATTTCCGCGCGCACCACATCGTGCGGCGGGTGTCAGGCAACGAGGTCCAGTTGCTGTCCGCGCTGCTCAAGTACCTGGAGCCCGGCGATTTGCTTGCCGGACGTTATCGCTATCAGCTTTACGAGCGCTACTGGCCGATGGCGCAGGCCGAACGATTCGACCCTGTCGCCATGTAGTCGATGCATTACTGCGGCTGCGTTTCCAGGAAGCTCGGCCGCTTCTCGATGCGTGCGTAGAACGCGGCCAGGTTGGCGTGACGCTCGCGCCAGTCGATCTGCGGCTGGCGGAAATCCAGATAGGCGAGGGCACAGCCGACGGCAATATCAGCCAGGGTCAGATGGTTGCCGTTGCACCATGTCTTCTCGGCCAGGCCTTGCGCCATGGCCTTGAGCGACTCGTCGATCTTGTGATTCTGCCGGGCGAGCCAGGTTTCGCTGCGCTGCTCGGGCGTACGCTGCGTGTGCTCGATGCGCAGCATGATGGCGGCGTCAAGCAGGCCGTCGGCCAGCGCCTCCCAGCAGCGGACTTCCACGCGTTCACGGCCTGAAGGCGGGATGAGGCGCGCCACCGGCGAGAGCGTATCGGCGTACTCGGCAATCACGCGGGAGTCGAACAGCGCACCGCCGTCGTCCATCACCAGGCACGGGACCTTGCCCAGCGGGTTGAACTGGTCGATCTGCGTGCCTGTGCTCCACACGTCTTCGAGCACGAACTGGTAGTCGATTTTCTTTTCAGCCAGGACGACGCGCACCTTGCGGGTGTACGGGCTGGCGTGCGATCCGATCAGTTTCATAGGCATGTCATGTTGGAGGCGGAAGTATAGCCGCGCGCTTTCCTGCGTGCTTTGGCCGGCGCTTCCACCAAAAGGAGGCTTGCCAAGGCGTGGGATTGACCGTGAAGCCGGCGTTCCGGATGGTAAAATCGCAGGTTCGCCATGGACGCGTCTGGTCGCTCCCGGCTTAACGCTCGATGCCCCGTCCGGGTTGTCCGGATTGAGATTCCCTTCACATTTTTTCCCGCCTGCCATGTCGTCGCTTTCTGCCCTGACCGCTCTGTCTCCCATCGATGGCCGCTACGCTGCCAAGGCCGATCCGCTGCGCGAGTGGCTGTCGGAAGCCGCTTTCATGCGCAATCGCGTGAAGGTGGAGGTGCACTGGTTGATCTCCCTGTCGCAGGCCGGCCTGGCCGAGATCCCGCGTTTCTCGGCGGCCGCCGAGGGCGCCCTGTTGGCTCTGGTCGAAAATTTTGCCGAGGCAGACGCCGCCCGCATCAAAGAGATCGAAGCCGTCACCAACCATGACGTGAAGGCCGTCGAATACTGGATGAAGGAGCGCGTGCGCGGCAACGCCGAGCTGGAAGCCGCCAGCGAGTTCATCCACTTCGCCTGCACGTCGGAAGACATCAACAACACCTCGCACGGGATGATGCTCAAGGGCGCGCGCGACACCGTGATCGTGCCGACGTTGCGCCGTGTGCAGGCGCGCCTGGTGGAATTGGCCCACGCCAACGCCGATGTGCCGATGCTCTCGCGCACGCATGGCCAGCCGGCCAGCCCGACCACGCTGGGCAAGGAAATGGCCAACGTGGCCGCCCGCCTGGACCGCGCCATCCGCCGCATCGAAGCCGTGGAGCTGCTGGGCAAGATGAACGGCGCCGTGGGCAACTACAACGCGCATCTGTCGGCGTATCCGTCACTGGACTGGGAAGCCTTCTCGAAGAACGTGATCGAGACCCGTCTGGGGCTGACGTTCAACCCGTACACCATCCAGATCGAACCGCACGACTACATGGCCGAGCTGTTCGACGCGGTGGCGCGCGCCAACACGATCATCCTGGATCTGGACCGCGACGTCTGGGGCTACATCTCGCAAGGCTATTTCAAGCAGAAGACCAAGGCTGGCGAAATCGGCTCGTCGACCATGCCGCACAAGGTCAACCCGATCGACTTCGAAAATTCTGAAGGCAACGTCGGCCTGGCCAACGCGGTGCTGCGCCATCTGTCGGAGAAGCTGCCCGTGTCGCGCTGGCAGCGTGACCTGACCGATTCGACCGTGCTGCGCAACATCGGCGTGGCTTTCGGCTATAGCCTGCTGGCCTACGACGCGTGCCTGCGCGGTTTGGGCAAGTTGGAAACCAACCCGGCCCGCTTGGCCGAAGACCTGGACGCCTGCTGGGAAGTGCTGGCCGAGCCGGTGCAGACCGTGATGCGCCGCTACGGCATCGCCAATCCGTACGAGCAGCTCAAGGAACTGACGCGCGGCAAGGGCATTTCGCGCGAGGCGCTGCGTGAGTTCATCGGCACGCTGGCGATTCCCGAAGACGCCCGCAAGCTGCTGCTCGACATGACCCCCGGTAGCTACATCGGCAAGGCGGAAGAACTGGCACGCCGTATCGGCACCCTCTGATTGTTGCGAAAATTTGTTGGTGCGCCCTGAAAAACGGCCCGCTTCCAGACACTGGAGCGGGCCGTTTTGTTTGGTATGCCCGACCGTAGCCGCACTTCGCCAACCACAGCGCGTCTTCTCATAATCAAAATATTTGAACGGTTTCGTGAACTTACGAGGGGCTTGGCGGGTCCGATCGCGCAAATAATGCACCAATCGTTTGGTGCTGCGGTCTGATTGATAGGCGGCGCCACAGAGCGTCTCCTTAACCGAGGGAACCGATGACACAAGCTGCCCAACCCAATCTCGCCATGCGGGGTGCCTCCGAGGATGGCACCTACGCCAAGCCCGCGATTGCGCTGCACTGGATCATCGCACTGCTGATCTTTGCGGCATTCGGGCTCGGTCTGTACATGACCGACATTCCTGGCTTTACGCCGACCAAGCTCCGGCTGTACTCGTATCACAAGTGGATCGGTATCACCGTGCTGATCTTTGCCGTGCTGCGCGTCGTGTGGCGCCTCACGCATCCGGCCCCCGCTCCCGTGAAGGGCATGCCTGCATGGCAGCACAAAGCTGCGGAAGCCGCACACATTGCGCTGTACCTGCTGATTCTCGCGGTGCCGCTAACGGGCTATCTCCTGAGCGTCGCGGCCGGTATCAAGGTCGTCTACCTTGGCGTGTGGGAAATGCCGATGCCGTTCGACAAGAGCGATGCGCTCAAGGAAATCTTCGAGGTGGCACACCAGTGGCTGAACTGGACAATGGCCACCATCGTTGTCGTGCACATGCTGGCCGCGCTCAAGCATCACATCGTCGATCGTGATGGCACGTTGCGCCGCATGCTGCCGTCCCTGCGCTGACTCGGCGGTTCCGGTCCTCAAGCCCGCCGGTGCATGCCGGCGTCCACCGCCTCCCCCCTCTTCACCAAGACTGCCGGCATGGTCCGGCTTGACCGAAGGAGTCTGATCATGAAACGTTTCGTGCGCCCCCGCGCGATTGCGCTGGTTGCTGCCAGCGCGCTGTCGATCGCCGCGTGGTCGGCCACAGCCCAGGTGGATGCCGCCAAAAGCAGCGTTACGGCGACCGGCAAGCAGCTTGGCGTGCCGATGGACATCAAGTTCGGCAAGTTCGATGCCGCCGTGAACTACAACCCGTCCAACGTGGCTGCGTCCACCGCCAGGGTCGACATCGACATCAACAGCGTCGACGTGGGCAGCAAGGAATACAACGACGAACTGAAAAAGAAGGATTGGTTCGACGCTGCCAGGTACCCGAAAGCCACCTTTGTCTCGTCGGCCTTCAAGCCCGGCGCCAATGGCAAGGTCGACGTGGTCGGCAAGCTGACCATCAAGGGCATCACGCAGGACGTGACGGCACCTGTCAGCTTCAAACAGGACGGCGCCAATCAAGTCTTTGAAGGCGCGCTGCCCGTCAAGCGCAATGCATTCAAGGTCGGTGACGGCGAGTGGAAAGACACCTCCGTCGTCGCCGATGACGTGACGATCAAGTTTCGCGTCGTCATTGCCAAGAAGTAATTCCCCTCTGGATTTTTTGCCCCTTTTTTCGCAGGAGTTCTCATGAAATTGCGTACCCTCGTTGCTGCCTTGTCCGCCATTGCCGCCACTGCCGCTTTTGCCGCCCCCTCGACCTACCAACTGGACCCGAGCCACACTTACCCGAGCTTCGAGGCCGATCACATGGGCGGCCTGTCGAAGTGGCGCGGCAAGTTCGAGAAGTCCAGCGGCACCGTCACGCTGGATCGCGCGGCCAAGAGCGGCACGATCGACGTCACCGTCCAGACCGACAGCATCGACTTTGGCCTGGCCAAGATGAACGAGCACGCCAAGAGCGCCGACATGTTCGATGTTGCCAAGTACCCGACGGCCACGTTCAAGGGCAACTTCACCAAGTTCAAGGGCGACGTGCCGACCGAGGCTGAAGGCCAGCTCACGCTCCACGGCGTGACCAAACCGGTCAAGATGGAAATCGATTCGTTCAAGTGCATGCAGCACCCGATGCTCAAGCGCGAAGTCTGCGGTGCTGACGCCGCAATGCAGTTCAAGCGCGATGAGTTCGGTCTCGATTTCGGCAAGGCCTATGGCTTCAACATGGAGACCAAGTTGAAGATCCAGGTGGAAGGCCTGAAGCAGGACACCAGCGTCGCACAGCAATAAGCGCCGCGTGCAAAGAAAAAGCCCCGCAACTGCGGGGCTTTTTGCTTGGTGGATCGATTGAACAGGGCGCTCAGACCTGGGCACCGTAGTTCGGGTCATCCTTCGGGCCGCCGGCCTTCTTCTCGCCCTTGACGAGGTCTTCGCGCTTGACCCCGAGCCACATGCACAGGGCCGCCGCCACGAACACCGACGAATAGATACCGAACAAGATGCCGATGGTCAGCGCCAGGGCAAAGTAGTGAAGCGTCGGACCACCGAACACCAGCATGGACAGCACCATCATTTCGGTCGAGCCGTGGGTGATGATGGTTCGCGAGATGGTGCTGGTGATTGCGTGGTCGATCACCTCGTGCGTGTTCATCTTGCGGTACTTGCGGAACGCCTCGCGGATCCGGTCGAAGATCACCACCGACTCGTTCACCGAGTAGCCCAGCACGGCCAGCACCGCCGCCAGCACCGACAGCGAGAACTCCCATTGGAAGAACGCGAAGAAGCCCAGGATGATGACGATGTCGTGCAGGTTGGCGATCACGCCCGCCACGGCAAACTTCCACTCGAAGCGGATCGACAGGTAGATCACGATGCCGATCACCACGAACAGCAGGGCTAGCAGACCGTCGGTGGCCAGCTCCTTGCCGACCTGCGGGCCGACGAACTCGACACGCTGCAGCTTGGCGTCAGGGTGGGCGGCGTTCAACGCCGTCATCACCTGCTGGCTCTGCACGGCCGAGGCGACGGGCTTGCCGTCCGGGCCGTTCTTGAGCGGAAGGCGGATCATGACGTCGCGCGAGGTGCCAAAGTTCTGGACCTGCGCATCGGCATAGCCGAGTTTTTCGACGTCTGCGCGGATCTTCGGCAGATCCGCGGTTTGGGTGTACGCCACCTCCATTACCGTACCGCCGGTGAATTCCACCGACAGATGCAGCCCTTTGTGAAACAGGAAGAAGACAGCGGCGATAAACGTCAGGAACGACACGGCGTTGAAGACCAACGCGTGCTTCATGAACGGAATGTCGCGGCGGATGCGGAAAAACTCCATGGTCTGCCCTTTGTGGCAACCGGCCCGTTGATGCGGGGCCGCTGCCGGTTATGCTTGGTTCAGTGTTGATGCGCCTTACTGCTGTGCCGGCGACTGCGTGTTGCCGGGCTTCCACACCTGACCGATCGCCAGGCTTTGCAGCTTCTTGCGGCGGCCGTACCAGAGGTTGACCAGCGCGCGATTGAAGAACACGGCAGAGAACATCGAGGTCAGGATGCCCAGGCAGTGCACCACAGCGAAGCCGCGTACCGGACCCGAACCGAAGGCCAGCAGTGCCAGACCGGCGATCAGCGTGGTCACGTTCGAATCCAGGATGGTCGCCCATGCGCGCTCGAAGCCGGCGGCGATCGCCATTTGCGCCGATGCCCCATTGCGCAGCTCCTCGCGGACGCGCTCATTGATCAGCACGTTCGCGTCGATGGCCATCCCGAGCGCCAGCGCAATGGCGGCAATGCCGGGCAGCGTGAGGGTGGCCTGCAGCATCGACAGGATGGCGATCAGCAGGAACACGTTCACACCGAGCGACACCACCGAGAACATGCCGAAGAGCATGTAGTACAGCGCCATGAACACCGAGATGGCGAGGAAACCGTACAGCGCGGAGTCGAAACCCTTCTTGATGTTGTCCGCACCGAGCGACGGGCCGATCGTGCGCTCTTCGATGATCTCCATCGGCGCGGCCAGGGAGCCTGCGCGCAGCAGCAGCGCGAGGTCCGCCGAGGCTTCGGTCGAGCCCATGCCGGTGATCTGGAAGCGCGAACCCAGCTCGGACTGGATGGTCGCCACCGTCAGCACTTCACCCTTGCCCTTTTCGAAGAGCACGATGCCCATGCGCTTGCCGATGTTGTCGCGCGAAACGTCGCGCAGTACACGGCCGCCCTGGCCATCCAGCGTGATGTCGACCGACGGATTGTGATTCTGGTCGAAGCCGGCCGATGCGCTGGTGATGCGATCACCCGTGAAGATCACCTGCTTCTGCAGCAGCACTGGGGCGCTGCGGCCTTGCGTGAAGAGTTCGTCGCCAAGCGGTACCGGGTCGCCGACGCGCGGCACGAGCGGCGCGTTCGGGTCAGCCAGGCGCGCTTCCAGCGTGGCGGTACGGCCGATGATGTCCTTGGCCTTGGCGGTGTCCTGCACACCGGGCAGTTGCACCACGATGCGGTCCGGGCCCTGTTGCTGGATCACTGGTTCCGCCACGCCCAGTTCGTTCACGCGGTTGTGCAGCGTCACGACGTTCTGCTTGACGGCGTTGTCCTGCACTTCTTTCATCGCGGCCGCGGTGAAGGTGCCGGTGAGGGTGGCGCCGTCGGCGGTCTTGTCGACGCTGTAGGCCAGTTCACGGGTGGAGTCTGCCAGCACGCTGCGCGCGCGGTCGGCGTCATCGGCGTTGCTGAACTTGATGATGACGGAATTGCCGCTGCGATCGATGCCGTTGTGGCGGATGCTCTTGTCGCGCAGTTGCGTGCGGATGTCACCGGCCAGCGAATCGAGCTTCTTCGTCACCGCGCCGTTCATGTCGACCTGCAGCAGGAAGTGCACGCCGCCGCGCAGGTCCAGGCCCAGGAACATCGGCAGGGCGTGGATCGAGGTCAGCCAGCGCGGCGAGCCCGACAGCAGGTTCAGCGCGACGATATAGGTCGGATCGGTTTGATCGGTATTCAGGCCGCGGGCCAGGATGTCCTTGGCCTTGAGCTGCGTGTCGGTGTCGGCAAAGCGAACACGCACGCTGGCGGAGGTTCCGTTGCTGTCGAAGAACACGCCGTTGGGCTGGATGTTCGCGGCGGCAAGCAGGCTTTCAACCTGCTTCTGCGTGTTCAGGTCGACCTTGACGGTCGCCTTGCCCGACGACACCTGCACGGCAGGCGCCTCGCCAAAGAAGTTCGGCAGCGTGTAGAGGAACCCGATGGCAAGCGCCACCAGGATCACAAGGTATTTCCAGAGTGGGTAACGATTCATCTTGGGGGCCGGTGAGGCGGCGCGAGCGGCCGTGGCGCGGAATATTCAGGATAGGCGCTGCCCGGGGCTCCGGCGCCTGCGCGAGGGCTGCGCGGCGCCGGGCGGGGCGGCTTACAGTGCCTTGAGCGTGCCCTTGGGCAGCACGGTCGTCACAGCGCTTTTCTGGACGGTGATTTCAGTGTTGGCCGCGATCTCAACGGTGACGTACTGCTCGGCCACCTTGGTCACCTTGCCCAGGATGCCGCCTGCGGTGACGACTTCGTCGCCCTTGGCCAGCGCTTCGAGCATCGACTTGGTTTCTTTCTGGCGCTTCATCTGCGGGCGGATCATGATGAACCACAGCACCACGAACATCAGGATGATGGGCAGGAAGCTCATCAGGCCGCCTGCTGCACCACCAACCGGTGCGGTTTGCGCGTAAGCGTCGGAAATGAGGAACACGTCAGAACTCCGTAATGGTTCGTCAATCGGTCAAAAATCGGACCGGACATTCTACCATTGCGGTGCTGCGGCAAATGGGCGCGCGCGGCCCCCTTCGGCGGCGTGTCAGAGCGCCCCGCGCGCGCGGTCGGCGGCAAAGCGGGCCTGGAATGCGGCAAAGCTGTGCGACTCGATTGCCGCACGCATGTCTGCCATCAGCTCGAGGTAGTAATACAGGTTGTGAATCGTGTTCAGGCGCGCGCCCAGGATCTCGCCCACGCGCTGCAGATGGTGCAGGTAGGCGCGCGAGAAATTGCGGCAGGTGTAGCACCCGCAGCTTTCATCCAGCGGCCGGGGGTCATTGCGGTGGACGGCGTTCTTGATCTTCACGTCGCCGAAGCGCGTAAAGAGCCAGCCGTTGCGCGCGTTGCGGGTCGGCATCACGCAATCGAACATGTCGATGCCGCTGGCAACGCCCGCCACCAGGTCTTCCGGCGTACCCACGCCCATCAGGTAGTGCGGCTTGTTGACCGGCAGACGCGGCGCCACGTGATGCAGCACGCGCATCATGTCTTCCTTCGGCTCGCCGACCGACAGGCCGCCGATGGCGTAGCCGCCAAAGCCCTGGCCGCCCGCGTCGGCATCAATGGCCTGCAGGCCGGCCAGCGATTCATCGCGCAGGTTTTCGAACATGCCGCCCTGGACGATGGCGAACAGCGCGTTCGGGTTGTTTTCGCGCTCGAATTCGTTGCGCGAGCGCTGTGCCCAGCGCAGGCTCATGCGCATCGAGGCTGCGGCTTCGGCCTCGGTGGCGGGGCGATCGCCGATCTTGTACGGCGTGCATTCATCGAACTGCATGACGATGTCGGAGTTCAGCCGGCGTTGGATCTGCATGGAGATCTCCGGCGAGAGGAACAGCCGGTCGCCGTTGATGGGCGAGGCAAAATGCACGCCTTCTTCGGTGATCTTGCGCAGATCACCCAGCGAAAACACCTGGAAGCCGCCGGAGTCGGTCAGGATGGGTTTGTCCCAGCCGTTGAAGCCGTGCAGGCCCTTGTGCGCATCCATGACTTCCAGCCCCGGGCGCAGCCAGAGGTGGAAGGTATTGCCCAGGATGATCTGCGCGCCGATGTCCTTGAGCTCCGCCGGCGACATCGCCTTGACCGCGCCGTAGGTGCCCACCGGCATGAAGATGGGCGTCTCCACCACGCCGTGGTTCAGGGTCATGCGGCCGCGCCGGGCGAGGCCATCGGTGGTGAGCAGTTCGTACTTGAGCATGGTCAGGCGAGGGGGGAATCGGGTTCGGCGCGCGTCAGCAGCATCGCGTCGCCGTAGCTGAAGAAGCGGTAGCGCTGGGCGATGGCATGCTGGTAGGCCGCACGGATCGCGTCCATGCCCGCAAATGCCGACACCAGCATCATCAGCGTCGACTTGGGCAGGTGGAAGTTGGTGACCATCGCGTCGACCAGGCGGAAGCGGTAGCCGGGCGTGATGAAGATGTCGGTGTCACCACTGCCCGCGTGAAGCGTGCCGTCGGGCAGTGCCGCAGATTCGAGCGCGCGCATCGAGGTCGTGCCGACGGCGATCACGCGCCCGCCGGCTGCACGCGTGGCCTGTACGGCTTCAGCCAACGCAGGCGTGATCTCATACCACTCGCTGTGCATGCGGTGCTCGGCGATGTTCTCCACCCGCACCGGCTGGAACGTGCCCGCGCCCACGTGCAGCGTGAGGAAGCCGCGGCGGATGCCCATGGCGTCCAGCCTGGCGAACAGCGCATCGTCGAAATGCAGGCCGGCCGTGGGGGCGGCAACGGCGCCCGGATTGCGCGCATACACGGTCTGGTAGCGCGTCTCGTCAAAGCTGTCCGGGTCGTGCTCGATGTACGGCGGCAGCGGCAGGCGGCCGTATTGCTCGATCAGGTCGAGCGCCGGCTGCGGAAAGCGCAGCGTGAAGAACGGCTCGGCGCGCGGGCCGACCGTCACGTCAAAGGCATCCGCCAGGCGCAGCGTCGTGCCTTCCACAGGCGACTTGCTGGAGCGGATCTGCGCCAGCACGGTGTGCTCGTCCAGCAGGCGCTCGACGAGCACCTCGACCTTGCCTCCACTGGCCTTGTGGCCGAAGAAGCGCGCCTTGATGACGCGGGTGTCGTTGAAGACAAGCAGATCCCCGGGGCGCAGGTAGTCGACCAGGTCGGTGAACTGGCGATCATCAAAGTGCACGCCATCGGCCTCACGGCGGACGGCCAGCAGGCGGCTCGCGGTGCGGTCGGGCAGGGCGGTTTGCGCGATCAGCTCGGGCGGCAGATCGAAATCGAAATCGGACAGCGTCAGCATGAAAAGTGGCGCAGACGTGGATTGCGCCAAGTGGTAGTGGCGAGCGCCGGTACAATCGACAGCGACCCGCAAAGTTCGCCATTGTAAACGTCCTGTGCCGCCTCGCGCCCGCTCCGTCTCCGCCGTTGCTTCCGTGCCCGATACCGAGGCCGCGCCGGCTGCCAAGCCCAAGCGTGACGCCGCGGCAAAACCCGCGCCCAAAACGGCCCGGCCGGCCGACAAGCTGGCCAAGCTCGGGCTGCACCGCGATGTCGACCTCGTCCTGCATCTGCCGATGCGGTACGAAGACGAAACCACGCTCCTGACCATTGCGGAAGCCACAGCCCGTGCCAATACCGGCTGGGCCGCGCAGGTCGAAGGCGTGGTGACGCGCAACGAAGTGGCGTTCCGCCCGCGCCGGCAACTCGTCGTGCACGTCGCCGATGATTCTGGTGAGCTGGTGCTGCGCTTCCTCAATTTCTATGGCAGCCAGGTCAAGCAGATGGCCGAAGGCGTGCGGCTGCGCGTGCGTGGCGAGGTGCGCGGCGGCTTCTTCGGCGCCGAGATGGTGCATCCGACCGTGCGCGCGGTCGCACCGGACGAGCCGCTGCCCGATCGTCTGACGCCCGTATATCCGAGCACGGCCGGTGTGGCGCAGGCGTATCTGCGCAAGGCGATTCTCAACGCGCTGACCCGCACGCCGCTGCCGGAAACGCTACCTCACAGCCTCATCACGGGGCCACTCTTGCCGCTGAAGCTGATGGCGCCCGCCGAAGCGGTGCGCGTGCTGCATCAACCGACGCCCGACGTGGACGAGCACAGCCTCATGGAACGCACGCATCCGGCGTGGCTGCGCATCAAGTTTGACGAGCTGCTGTCGCAGCAGCTGTCGCTCAAGCGTGCACAGGCGGCGCGGCGCATGCGCAATGCGCCTGTCCTGCGCGCCAGCCGCACGGATGGCCTGCTTGCCCGCTTCATGAATGCACTGCCGTTCCAGCTGACGGGCGCCCAGGCCCGCGTGTGGGAGGAGATCCGCGCAGACCTCGCGCACCCGTACCCGATGCAGCGGTTGCTGCAGGGCGACGTGGGCAGCGGCAAGACCGTCATCGCCGCGCTGGCCGCGTGCCAGGCCATTGACGCCGGCTGGCAGGCCGCGCTGATGGCGCCGACCGAATTGCTGGCCGAGCAGCACTACCGCAAACTTTCCGCATGGCTCGCGCCGCTCGGCGTTGACATCGTCTGGCTGGCCGGCAGCCTCAAGCGCAAGCAGAAGGACGAGGCGGCCGCCCGCGTGGCCGCAGGCACGGCGCAGCTTGTCATCGGCACGCATGCGCTGATCCAGGACGCCGTGACGTTCGCGCGTCTCGGCCTGGCCGTGGTGGATGAGCAGCACCGCTTCGGCGTCGCGCAGCGCCTTGCCCTGCGCGGCAAGGCTGGCAACGGCGACGCGCCCGCGGCCGGTAATGCGCAGGTGCCGCATCAGTTGATGATGTCTGCCACGCCGATCCCCCGCACGCTGGCGATGACGTACTACGCCGATCTCGACGTCTCTGCCATCGACGAACTCCCGCCTGGCCGCACGCCGGTCGTCACGCGGCTGGTGAATGATGCCCGTCGCGACGAGGTGATTGAGCGCATCTACGCCGCCGCGCGCGAAGGCCGACAGGTCTACTGGGTGTGCCCGCTGATTGAGGAAAGCGAAGCACTGCAACTGCAGACCGCCGTCGAAACCTTCGAGACGCTCTCGCAAAGCCTGGAAGGGTTGAAAGTGGGCCTGGTGCACGGCCGCCTGCCGTCGGCCGACAAGGCGGCTGTCATGAGCGCCTTCGCCGGCGGCGAGCTGCACGTGCTGGTGGCCACCACCGTCATCGAAGTCGGCGTCGATGTGCCGAATGCCTCATTGATGGTGATCGAACACGCCGAGCGCTTCGGCCTTGCGCAGTTGCACCAGTTGCGGGGACGGGTGGGGCGCGGCACCGCGGAATCGGTATGCGTGCTGCTGTACCAGGCGCCCTTGTCGCCCACGGCCAAGCAGCGCCTGCAGACCATGCGCGAGACCACCGACGGCTTCGAGATCGCACGGCGCGACCTGGAAATCCGCGGGCCCGGTGAATTCCTCGGCGCGCGGCAATCGGGCGAGGCGATGCTGCGCTTTGCCGACCTGAACCATGACGCGTGGCTCGTGGAGTTTGCCCACTGTGCAGCAGAGGAAATGCTGGTGCGTTATCCGGAAGCCGTGGATGCGCATCTCAAGCGTTGGCTCGGCGAGCGCGAGCATTACCTGCGCGTATAGGCAGGCTCGGTCTTGTGCCTCCCCGCTTCAGCGTGAGACCAGCGCCTGTTCGCGCATCATGGCGGTACGTCCGCAGGCAGCGCGCACGGCATCGGTGCACGGGGTTACTCCCGGGCCGGTTCGAGGCGCAGCAAGGTGATTTCCGACGGCGCGCCGAAGCGCTTTGGCGGGCCCCAGTAGCCAGTGCCGCGGCTGGTGTAGATCCACAGGCGGCCCAGCCTGTGCAGGCCCGCCGTGAACGGTTGCTGCAGCGGGACGAACAGGCTCCATGGCCAGAACTGACCGCCGTGCGTGTGCCCCGAAAGCTGCAGGTCGAAACCGGCTTCCGCCGCGGCCGGTGCGCTGCGCGGCTGGTGGGCCAGCAGGATGGCGGGTGTGACGTCAGCCGGCGAACCCGCCAGCGCGCGCGCCGGATCGCTCGTGTGGTCGGCGTGGAATTGGCCCGCGCTGAAATCCGTCACCCCGGCGATGACGAGCGACGCACCGTCGTGCTCGAGCACCACGTGCTCGTTCATCAGCACGCGCATGCCCAATCGCCCAAACTCAGACACCCAGGGCCCGACCCCCGAGTAATACTCATGGTTTCCGGTGACGGCAAAGACGCCATGCCGCGCCGACATGTCAGCCAGCGGCGCGATGTGATGACGCAGCACGGCCACTTCGCCGTCCACAAGATCGCCCGTGACGGCGATCATGTCGGGTTCCAGCGCGTTGAGCCGGTCCACCACGCCGGCCACATAGGCGCGCTTGATGGTCGGACCGACATGCAGGTCGGTGATCTGCGCGATGGTGAAGCCATGCAGCGGCGCCGGTAGATCCGCGATCGACACGGTGACGTGTGCCACACGCGGAATGCGACGCGCGTTGATGTAACCCACCAGCGTCACGAACGCGGCCAGCGCCAGAACCAGGACAGCGGAATCCAGCCGATACGTCACCGGCAGGAAGATGAGCGCGATGTCCCGCAGCAGGGTCAGCACGAGCAGCGTCGAGAACAACCCCATCAGCAAGGCGCCGACCCAGGTCACGCGGTCAGCCAATGCGATAGGCCGGACCACGAAGCGCGCCGCCATGCCGAAGGGAATCATCAGCGACGACACGCACAGGAACCCCACGCCTGCGATCCAACCGGCGCCGCTCAGGCCGAGGTCTGGCAGCAACCGCCAACCGATATAGAGGTGCAGCGCGGCCATCAGCACGACTGCTGTCGCAAGGAAGCGGCGCATGCGGCGAGGCACGGTTGCCTTGCTGTTCTGTTCATCACTCATGCTGGGATCGGTTCCTTATGATTTGGACGACACGTAGTCGACAGAGATGGGGGTGCCGGCGAGCAATGTCAACGGAGGCCACCCTGTTGTGATGCCTGGTCGATCGTTCAAACGCCAAGCAGTATTCTGCGTCCCTTGGTAAAATCTATCGACATCCAAAAGCCGATTGATTGCCATGACGCTCACTGAACTGAAATACATCGTCGCCGTCGCGCGGGAACGCCACTTTGGGCGTGCCGCCGAGGCCTGCTTCGTCTCGCAGCCGACGCTGTCGGTTGCCATCAAGAAGCTGGAAGACGAGCTGGCCGTGCAGATTTTTGAGCGCGGCGCGTCGGAAGTGAGCGTGACACCCGTGGGCGAGCAGATCGTCACGCAGGCCCAGCGCGTCCTCGAGCAGACCATGGCGATCCGGGAGATCGCCAAGCAGGGGATGGACCCGCTGGCCGGGCCGTTGCGCCTCGGGGTGATCTACACCATCGGACCGTACCTGCTGCCTGCGCTGGTCAAGCAGATGATCGATTCCGTCCCGCAGATGCCGCTGATGCTGCAGGAAAACTTCACCGTGCGGCTGGTGGAACTGCTCAAGCAGGGCGAGATCGACTGCGCCATCATGGCCGAGCCGTTTCCCGACGCGGGTTTGATGACGGTTCCGCTGTACGACGAGCCGTTCGTGGTGGCGGTGCCGCGCGGCCACGAACTGGCCAATGCGAGCGCAGTGGACCCCGAAGCCCTGAAGCAGCAGACCATGCTGCTGCTGGGAAACGGCCATTGCTTCCGCGACCATGTGCTGGGCGTGTGCCCCGAACTGTCGCGGTTTTCACAGAACGCAGACGGCATCCAGAAGACATTCGAAGGTTCGTCGCTGGAGACCATCCGCCATATGGTCGCCAGCGGGGTCGGCATTACAGTGCTGCCCCGCACATCGGTGCCCAGCATGCAGCCCGCCGCGACCGATCTCCTGACCTACGTGCCGTTCCAGGAGCCGGTGCCCGACCGCCGTGTCGTGCTGGCCTGGCGCAAGAGCTTCACCCGCATCGCCGCCATCGAGGCGGTGGCCAAGGCAGTCTCGCAATGTGACTTGCCTGGCATCAAGCCGCTGCCCTTCACCCCGCTCGTTCACTGAGGGTTTCGCGCCGCCAGCGCCACTGCATGACGGTCATAGCGCACGCCTAATTGATAGATAAAAACAATCAAATTCACATGCACGATAGTCATAAATTAGACTCTGTTCCATGGTGAGCCGTACGGCTCGTTCAACTTCCACCATGGAGTCCGACATGCCCCAGCCCCTTGCAACGAACCCCGTTGCGACCGTACTTGAGTGGCTCGCCGCCTATGGTGAGTCGCATTGATCCTGGCGCGTTCGCCGGCGCCGCGTCGGCCTACGGCCCGAGCCTGACGAGCCTTTGAGTTGGAAATCGCGCAGTCGAGGCGGCACAGCCGCTGCAGCGCGCGATGTGTGCATGACCCAGGAGAAAGATGATGGCAAAGGTGCGGATGTTCGTTTCGGAATGGCAGGCGTTTGCAGCGTCCGCGCGCGCCTCGCAGGCCGGGTTGCCGATGTTGTCCGGCGTGGCCGGCGCACTGGAACTGCGTAGTGCGGAGCGCGGTCGCCTGCAGCGCAAGTTGTTGCGCAAACAGGTCGGCTTGGCGCTGGCAAGTGCCGGCGCCGTGATCTTGTTCCTGCATGGCATGGTGCATACGATGGCGTGATCGCCATCGTCATAGGCAGGTGCCACAATCGGGGCCTGTCGCGCTGGCGGCAATCGGGCGAACTGCTCGAGGCGCGGGCGGTCCGATCGTATCGGGGTTGGACATTCGCGTTTTCGCATACCACTTTTTGAGAGGAATCCAGATGGCCAAGAAGAATGGCGGCGCTGCAGCAGCAGCCCAGATCAACATCGGTATCGCCGACAAGGACCGCAAGAAGATCGCCGAAGGCCTGTCGCGGCTGCTGGCCGACACGTATTCGCTGTACCTGAAGACGCACTACTTCCACTGGAACGTCACGGGCCCGATGTTCAACACCCTGCATCTGATGTTCGAGACGCAGTACAACGAGCTGTGGAACGCCGTTGATCCGGTGGCTGAACGGATCCGGGCGCTCGGCTTTCCGGCACCCGGTTCGTACTCGGAGTTCGCCAAGCTCTCGTCGATCCCCGAATCGAAGGGCGTGCCTGAGGCGATGGACATGGTGCGCGAGCTGGTCGCCGGCCACGAAGCCGTGACCCGCACCGCCCGCAGCCTGTTCCCGGATGTCGACAAGGCCGCTGACGAACCGACGGCCGATCTGCTCACCCAACGCATGGACATCCACGAAAAGACCGCGTGGATGCTGCGCTCGCTGCTCGCGTAAGTCCGCCCGGACTGGCGTTTCGCCACACGGACCGCAAGGCTCCGGACAGCAGAACAATCGCCCCCCCGCCCGTCATCCGCTGGGTCGCGGGCGGGGCCGCTCCCACCCCCATGACCTCACGAGAAAACCATGACTTCTGAAGCAAAATGCCCGTTTTCCGGCCATGCCTCTGCTGCGCCCCATGCCTTCGGTGGCGGTACGTCCAACAAGGATTGGTGGCCGAATCGGCTGCGCGTTGATCTGCTGAATCAGCATTCGGAAAAGTCGAACCCGCTCGGCGCGAAGTTCGACTACCGCAAGGCCTTCGCGTCGGTCGACTACGAAGCGCTCAAGGCAGACCTGCGCAAACTGATGACGGATTCCCAGGACTGGTGGCCGGCCGACTTCGGCCACTATGGTCCGCAGTTCATCCGCATGGCGTGGCACGCCGCCGGCACGTATCGCACCGGAGACGGCCGTGGCGGTGCAGGGCGCGGCCAACAACGTTTCGCGCCGCTCAATTCGTGGCCCGACAACGTCAACATCGACAAGTCGCGCCGCCTGCTGTGGCCGATCAAGCAGAAGTATGGCCAAGCCATCTCATGGGCCGACCTGCTGATCCTGACCGGCAACGTGGCGCTCGAAACCATGGGCTTCCGCACCTTCGGCTTTGCCGGCGGCCGCGAAGACACGTGGGAACCGGACGACGACGTCTACTGGGGCAACGAGACCACCTGGCTCGCCGAGACGCGCTATTCGGGCGACCGCAATCTCGCCAATCCGCTTGCCGCCGTGCAGATGGGCCTGATCTATGTGAACCCGGAAGGCCCGGACGGGAATGGCGACCCGCTTGCTGCCGCACGCGATATCCGCGAAACGTTCGCCCGCATGGCGATGGACGACGAGGAAACCGTGGCCCTGATCGCCGGTGGCCACACCTTTGGCAAGACGCACGGCGCGGGCCCGGCGAGCCACGTCGGCGCAGACGTTGAAGCGGCGCCGCTGGAAGCCCAGGGCCTGGGCTGGGCCAGCACGTTCGGCACCGGAAAGGGCGCGGACGCGATCACCAGCGGGCTCGAAGTCACGTGGACCCAAACGCCTGCGCAATGGAGCAACCATTTCTTCGAGAACCTGTTCAAGTACGAATGGGTGCAGGAAAAGAGCCCGGCGGGCGCATTGCAGTGGGTGGCCAAGGATGCGGAAGCGATCATTCCCGGGCCGACGCCCGATTCGCCCAAGCGCCGCCCGACCATGCTGACGACCGACCTGTCGCTGCGCTTCGATCCGGCCTATGAAAAGATCTCGCGCCGCTTTCTCAACAACCCGCAGGCGTTTGCAGAAGCCTTCGCACGCGCGTGGTTCAAGCTGACCCACCGCGACCTCGGCCCGAAGTCGCGTTACCTCGGCCCGGAAGTGCCGCGTGAAGATCTGATCTGGCAAGACCCGCTGCCGGCTGCCATCCACAAGCCGAGCGAGGCCGACATCGCCGACCTCAAGGCGAAGATTGCTGCTTCGGGCCTGTCGGCATCCGAGCTGGTTGCCGTGGCGTGGGCGTCTGCCTCGACTTTCCGCGGTTCGGACAAGCGCGGCGGTGCCAACGGTGCGCGCATTCGCCTGGCGCCGCAGAAGGATTGGGCGGTCAACCAGCCGGTGGCTGGCACGCTGGCCAAGTTGGAGGAGATTCAGCGCGCCTCCGGCAAGGCTTCGCTGGCTGATGTGATCGTGCTCGCGGGCAGCGTCGGTATCGAAATGGCTGCCAAGGCTGCGGGCACGACCGTCACGGTGCCGTTCACGCCGGGCCGCGTTGATGCAATGGCCGAGCAAACCGACGCTGCCTCGTTCGCGCCGCTGGAACCGGTCGCCGACGGCTTCCGCAACTACCAGAAAGCCGACTTTGCGGTGCCGGCCGAAGTGCTGCTGCTCGATAAGGCGCAACTGCTGACGCTGACGGCGCCCGAGCTGACGGTGCTGATCGGCGGGCTGCGCGCCATCAACATCAACGCGGATGGCAGCCAGCATGGCGTGCTCACCCACACCCCGGGAGCGCTCACCAATGACTTCTTTGTCAACCTGCTGGACATGGGCACCGAATGGAAGCCAGCCGGCGACATCTACGAAGGCTATGACCGCGAGTCCGGCAAGCTGAAGTGGACCGGTACGCGCGTCGATCTGGTGTTCGGTTCAAACTCGATCCTGCGCGCGCTGGCCGAGGTATTTGCCAGCGCCGACGGCAAGGAGCGCTTCATCAGCGAGTTCGTGGCCGCCTGGGTCAAGGTGATGAACCTCGACCGTTTCGATCTGGCCTGAGCCCCGGTCATCGGGACTAAAATGGCGCCTTGCCTCGTGCAGGCGCCATTTTCTTTTGGTGAATTCCATGCAGTCGTCCGCCGCCCGACCCAGCCGCCTCGTGCTCTATGCGCGCTTGATGCGCATCGACAAGCCCATCGGCACGCTGCTGCTGCTGTGGCCGACACTGTGGGCGCTGTGGATGGCCGCCGATGGCCATCCATCGGTTTCGCTGGTGGTGATCTTCACGGTCGGCACCTTCCTGATGCGCTCGGCGGGCTGCGCCGTCAACGACTGGGCCGACCGCGATTTCGACAAGCACGTCAAACGCACCAAGGAGCGCCCGCTCACCGCTGGCCTGATCGCCCCCTGGGAAGCGCTGGCGCTGGCGGGCGCCCTGTCAGTCATTGCATTTGCGCTGATTCTGCCACTGAACGCGCTGACCAAATGGATGTCGGTCGCGGCCATCGTGATTGCCGGCACGTACCCGTTCTTCAAGCGGTTTTTCGCGATTCCGCAGGCGTACCTGGGTATCGCGTTCGGCTTCGGTATTCCGATGGCCTATGCGGCGGTGCAGGACCAGGTGCCCGCGCTGGCGTGGTGGATGCTCGTTGCGAATGTGTGCTGGGCCGTTGCGTACGACACGGCGTATGCGATGGTCGATCGCGACGACGATCTCCACATCGGCATCAAGACCTCCGCCATCACCTTTGGCCGCTTTGACGTGGCCGCCATCATGCTGTGCTACGTGGGCTTCTTCGGCATCATGGCCTGGGCAGGCCACGTCATGGCGCTGGGCGTCGCGTACTGGATCGGGTTTGCCGCCGCCGTGGCGTTGGCGCTCTGGTATTACCCGATGCTGCGTACGCGGGATCGCCTGCAGTGTTTCTTTGTGTTCCGCCACAACAACTGGCTCGGGGCCTGCCTGTTTGCGGGTGTGGCGGCTGCGTACGCGCTGCGCTGAGGCGGGTCTGCGAGGTGGCTTGCCCGCTCTTGATCCCCTGCCGGGCAGGCGCAGGGGATGCACCCGTCAGCTCAATCCCGCCCGAACGCTTCGCCCATTTCCTTGCCGCGCGCGGCAGCGGCATGCATGGCGCGCACGAAGGCTGACTTGACGCCTGCGCTCTCCATGGACGTCAACGCCGCGTAGGTCGTGCCGCCCTTTGACGTCACGCGCTCGCGCAGCACCTCGACCGGCTCGCTCGACTGGCCAGCCAGCGTGGCGGCGCCAAGGAAGGTTTCCACCGCCAGCGTGCGGCCAGTCTCGGCCGACAGGCCAAGCTCCTGCGCCGCCTGCTGCATGGCTTCGATGAAATAGAAGACGTAGGCCGGGCCGCTGCCCGAGATGGCGGTGACGGCATCGATCTGCGCTTCGCTCGGGACCCAAACGCTCTTGCCGACGGCGTTGGCGATGGCGCTCGCCGTGGCGCGGTCGGTGTCGGACAAGCCGGCATTGGCGGCCAGCCCCGTCATGCCCAGACCGGAGAGCGCGGGCGTGTTCGGCATGGCGCGGACAATGCGCGTGTGGCCATTCAGCCAGCGCGACAGATCCTGCATGCGGATGCCGGCCGCCACTGACAGCACCAGGCTGTCACGCAGATGCGGCGCGAGCTGCGCGCACACCTCGCGCATCTGCTGCGGCTTGACAGCGATGACGATGACGTCCCGGTCCGCCAACTCTGCACCGGGCGAGGCGCCGGTGCGGGCACCCCAGGTCTGTTCGGCGCGGGCGCGTGCCGCCTCCGTCGGGTCCACCACCACGATGTTGGCGCCGTGCGCGCCCTTGGCGATCAGGCCGCCGATGAGGGCCGCCGCCATGTTGCCGCCGCCGATGAAGCCGAGTTTCAGAGTGTCGAGCATGAGAGTGGTGGTGTGAGAGAAAACAGGAATTCAGGCGTTGGCATAGTGCCGCGCCCCGAAGATGGCGCTGCCGACGCGCACAATCGTGGCGCCTTCGGCAATCGCGTCTTCCAGGTCGGCAGACATGCCCATCGACAAGGTATCGAGCGGGATGCCAGCCTCGCGCAGGCGGCCTGCCAGGGCACGCAGATCCGCAAAAGGCTTGCGCTGGGCCATAGGGTCATCGCTGGGCTCGGGCACGGCCATCAGGCCGCGCAACTGCAAGCGGGGTAGGGCCGACACGGCTTGTGCCACGGCAAGCACTTCATCGAAATCGGGCAGGAGGCCATGCTTGCTGGCCTGGCGGCTGATGTTGATCTCCAGGCAGACCTGTAGCGGCGGCAAGGTATCGGGGCGCTGGGCCGACAGCCGCTCGGCAATCTTGAGGCGATCGACGCTATGTACCCAGTCGAACTGCTCGGCCACGGCGCGCGTCTTGTTGCTCTGCAGGGGACCGATGAAGTGCCAGCGGATCGGGTCGGGGCCCGTGCGCAGGTCGGCCAGCGCGTCGATCTTGGCGACGCCTTCCTGCACGTAGTTTTCGCCGAAGAGGCGTTGCCCTGCGGCATGGGCGGCGCGTACGGCATCGGCGTCGAACGTCTTGGAAACGGCCAGCAATGTGACACCCGCAGCATCGCGCGAAGCCAGTGTGCAGGCCGTTGTGATCCGTTGACGCACGGCTTGCAAGTTGGCGGCGATTACAGACATAATCCGGCGACGTTTGTTACAAATAAACAAGGTTCCGGCACGTCAAATCAACGGCTCGGAGCGCGTCTGGAGGCGCCTTTGCGACGCCCGGGCGACATAAAAAAGTCGGGGGTCATTATAAGATGGACATCGCGCAGCTTCTGGCGTTTTCCGCCAAGAACAAGGCGTCGGACTTGCACCTGTCGGCCGGACTGCCGCCGATGATCCGGATCCACGGCGACATGCGCCGGATCAACGTGCCACCGCTCACGCACCAGGACGTGCACTCCATGGTGTACGACATCATGAGCGACGGGCAGCGCAAGGTCTACGAAGAAAACCTGGAAGTCGACTTCTCGTTTGAGATCCCGGGCCTCTCGCGTTTCCGGGTCAACGCCTTCAACCAGAACCGCGGTGCTTCGGCCGTGTTCCGGACGATTCCGTCGAAGGTGCTCTCGCTGGATGACCTGAAGGCCCCCGCCGTGTTTGCCGATCTGGCGATGAAGCCGCGCGGTCTGGTGCTCGTCACGGGCCCGACCGGCTCGGGCAAGTCGACCACGCTTGCCGCGATGGTCAACCACCGCAACGAAAACGACATGGGCCACATCCTCACGGTGGAAGACCCGATCGAATTCGTGCACGAATCGAAGAAGAGCCTGATCAACCAGCGTGAACTCGGGCCCCATACCCACTCGTTCGCCAATGCGCTGAAGTCGGCACTGCGTGAAGACCCGGACGTGGTGCTGGTCGGCGAATTGCGTGACCTTGAAACCATCCGCCTGGCGCTGACTGCCGCAGAAACCGGCCACTTGGTGTTCGGCACGCTGCACACCAGCTCGGCCGCCAAGACCATTGACCGGGTCGTCGACGTGTTTCCGTCGGACGAGAAGGAGATGGTCCGGACGATGCTTTCCGAATCGCTGGAGGCGGTGATTTCGCAGACGCTGCTCAAGACGCGCGATGGTTCGGGCCGGATTGCGGCGCACGAGATCATGATTGCCACGCCGGCCATCCGTCACTTGATCCGCGAGAACAAGATCTCGCAGATGTACTCGATGATGCAGACCAGCAGCGGCATGGGCATGCAGACGCTCGACCAGTGCCTGGCAGATCTCATCAAGCGCTCGGCGATCAATTACGCGGATGCGCGCGCCATCGCCAAGAACCCGGACGCGTTCGCGGCCTGACACGCGGCAACGCGAAATCCATTTCCCTTCAGGAGGGGCACGCCATGCTGGACCGCGAAGCCGCCACCAAATACATCCACGAACTCTTGCAGTTGATGGTGAACAGCCGTGGCTCGGACCTGTTCATCACGGCAGAATTTCCCCCCGCGATCAAGGTGGACGGCAAGGTCACGCCGATCTCGCAGCAGCCGCTGAATGCCACGCAGGCCCTCGGTCTGGTCAAGTCGATCATGAATGAGAAGCAGCTGCGCGAGTACGAGGACAGCTCGGAATGCAACTTCGCCATCACGGCGCCGGGTGCCGGGCGTTTCCGCGTGTCGGCGTTCATGCAGCAGGGCCGCGCCGGCATGGTGCTGCGGACCATCAACACGAAGATCCCGACGCTGGGCGAGCTGGACTTGCCGCCGATCCTGAACGAGATCGTGATGAGCAAGCGCGGCCTGGTGATCGTGGTGGGCGCCACGGGGTCGGGCAAGTCGACCTCGCTGGCGGCGATGGTGGGTTATCGCAACGCCAATTCGTATGGCCACATCATCACCATCGAAGATCCGGTGGAATACGTGCACGCACACCAGAACTGCGTGGTGACGCAGCGCGAGGTGGGTGTCGATACCGAGTCGTGGCATGTGGCGCTGAAGAACACGCTGCGCCAGGCGCCGGATGTGATCCTGATCGGCGAAATCCGCGATCGCGACACGATGGAATATGCGATCCAGTACGCTGAAACCGGTCACCTGTGCCTGGCCACGCTGCACGCGAACAACTCGAACCAGGCGATTGACCGGATCATCAACTTCTTCCCCGAAGAGAAACGCCAGCAGTTGCTGATCGATCTGTCGCTGAACCTGCGTGCGATGGTTGCCCAGCGCCTGTTGCCGCGCAAGGGCAAGAAGGGACGGGTGCCCGCGGTGGAGATCATGCTCGCTACCCCATTGGTGCAGGATCTGATCTTCAAGGGCGAGATCCATGAGCTCAAGGAGGTCATGAAGAAATCCCGCGAGCAGGGCATGATCTCGTTTGACCAGGCGCTCTTCGAGCTGTACGAAGAAGACAAGATCACTTACGAAGATGCGCTGCGCAACGCCGACTCCCTCAACGACCTGCGGCTACAGATCAAGCTGCACAGCAAGCGCGGCGGCCAGACCGATCTGTCAGCCGGGACCGAGCACCTCAATGTCGTGTGATGTCTCCAAACCACTACACCATTTGAGGTAATTTACGCCGCATAACGTTTGCGCCGCACGCGAAGTCACCCGGGTTTCATGTTCTTTCCTTAATATTTCTCGAGAACTGCCGTTTAGACGGTGAGCGGGTCTGTCGGGTCATGGGACGGGCGCGCATCAAAACGATAAAAGCAACAGCAAATCCGGGTGGGTAAAAACGTGGCAAGTAAGCCGAGATGTCAGCGCGCGCACGCAGCGCGCGGCTTTACGCTGATCGAGCTCATGATCACGGTGGCGATCGTGGCCATTCTGGCCGCCATCGCCTATCCCTCCTATATCAATTACATCGTGCGCTCCAATCGCGCGGCGGCCGAGTCCTTCATGCAGGAAGTGGCGGCTGCCCAGGAGCGCTTTCTGCTCGACAACCGCGCATACGCGCCGGATCTGACCACGCTGCAGTACGCCAGCAACGTGCCCGCCAACGTTGCGTCCAATTACACCCTGGCGCTGAGCGCGAGCAGCGTGCCGCCGTCGTACCAGCTGACCGCGACGCCGCAGGGTTCACAGCAGACGAACGACACGGCCTGCGGCCAGTTGGCCTTGACGAATACGGGCGCCAAGACGGCGTCCGGTGGTGCATCCAACTGCTGGAAGTGAGCCATGGCAGCGCCGCGCAAGTCCTCCCAAGGGTTCACGCTGACAGAGCTGATGGTCACACTGGCCATTCTGGCGATTCTCGTGACCATTGCCGTACCGTCGTTCTCGGGCATGATCGCGTCCCAGGCGACGCGCAACGCTTCGTTTGATCTCTCTACAGCCATGACGCTGGCGCGCAGCGAGGCCGTCAAGCAGAACAGCACTGCGACGGTATCCACCGCCACCAGTTGGGCTACCGGTTGGACGCTGGCAGTGAACGGCGCCGTCGTCCGGACGTTTGGCCCGTACAGCGGCGTGACGATTACGCCCAGCAACGGCAACTCACTCTCGTTCGGCAATGACGGACGGCCCACCGCGGGCGGTGTCACGTTCCAGGTCACGCCGACCAGCACTGCGCAATCCGTTTCACCGAGTTGCGTGCAGGTGGGCGGCACCGGCCGCGTTGCCGTGGTTTCGGGGACATGCTGATGAGCGCCACCGTACGTTTGCATCGTCACCGCTTGCGCACCCCCGGACAGCGCGGTGCCTCCCTCATCGAGATCCTGATCTCGGTGGTGATCCTGCTGGTGGCGCTGTTAGGCGCGGCCGGGATGATGGGGCGCTCCAACCAGTCCGAGATGGAGTCTTACCAGCGCGTGCAGGCACTGACACTGCTGCAGGATATGGCTACTCGGCTCAACGCCAATCGGCAGGCCGCCCCTTGCTATGCCGCAGCCGGCACCATGACCATCGTCGGTAACGGAACGAATACGACGCCAACAACCTGCGCCACGGGCACAGCCGCCCAGCAGGCCACTGCCACAGCGGATCTTGCGGCCTGGAGTACCGAGTTGATCGGTAGCGCAGAAAAGGCCAGCACCGCCAGCGGCGCAACCGCCCTCGGCGCCATGATCGGCGCGGTCGGCTGCATCGAACAGCTCGACGCGGTCAACCAGATCTACCGTGTGTTAGTTGCCTGGCAGGGCTTGGTCAAGACGGTGCCATCCTCGCTGCCGTGCGGCAGTGGTACGGGTGCATTCGGTGACGATGCCTATCGGCGTGCGATCAGTGTGCAAATCCGAATCGGGGTGCTGTCATGATGCGCACACACCGGCCGCTGTCGCGGCAGCGCGGGCTGTCGCTGGTTGAGTTGATGATCGCGATGACGCTTGGCCTGCTGCTGCTGGTTGCGCTGGGCAGTCTGTATGTATCGACTTCGCAATCGCGCGTGCAGCTGGCCAACAGTGCAACCCAGATCGAGAATGGCCGCTACGCGCTCGACGTGATCAGCCATGAAGTGGCGCTGGGCGGCTACTTTGGCGATTCCAACCTGATCGGCGCCGCGGCATGGTCTGCGCCGAACCTGTGCGCGGCGGCGACCAACATGCTCGGCTTCTCGAACAGCCCGGCAACGGTTCCGGTGGCGATCTATGGTTACGCGTACGGGACCAACCCGGCCGCCCCCTGCCTGTCGAACGTGGTGCCCAACTCGGAAATCCTGGTGGTCAGGCGCGTTTCGACCACCTCGGTGACGCCCACCACCATGAATGTGGGTCAGGCGTACATGCAGGATTCGTTCTGTACCACCGATACGAGTCCGTTCATTTTCAGCAGCGGCCCCGCCGCAACGTTCACGCTGAACGACAAGTCGTGCAACACGCTGGCCGAGCTGCGCCAGGCCAGCGTTCGTATCTTCTATCTGGCCACGTGTGATCGCTGCAGCAACGGTGGCGACGGCATCCCCACGCTGAAAGTGGCCGAACTCGCCGGCGGAGTGCTCCAGCCGACTTCCATTGCGCAGGGTATCGAAGACATCCACTTTTCGTACGGCGTCGACATGGATGGCAATGGCTCGGCTGACTGTTACGTCTCGGACCCTGGCGTCGATAACAGTGGGCTATGCACCACCGTGGGCGGATACAACTGGACGACATCGTCTCTCACCAACTGGAGCAACGTGACGGCTGTGCGCATCAATGTGCTGGCCCGCACATTGAGCCCGTCTGCCGGGTGGAAAGACAGCCGCAGCTACGATCTGGGCCGCGGCACGCCGTCCAACCCGGTCCTCTCAGTTCCCACCTACGACAGCTACAAGCGGCACGTCTACGCGGAAGTCGCGCGCGTCGTCAACGTGGCAGGCCCACGGGAGTAAGTCATGCGGCGTCTACCGGCACGCCAGTCAGGCGTCACCCTGATCATCACCCTGATCTTCCTGGCGATGTTCATGGGCATCGTGGTGATGATGATGAATTCGAGCGTCATCAACACCAAGATCGCAGGCAATCAGCAGTACACGCTGGAAGCGCGCAGCGCTGCGCAGCAGGGGATCGAACAGGTCATCAGCTCCGACTTCACCGGCAACCCTGCGGCTGCGGCGGTCAACGTGCCCGTGGATGTCAACGGGGATGGCAAGCCCGACTATACGGCGCAGGTGGCAGCGCCGACCTGCCTGGCTACCAAGCAGATATCGAACACCCAGTTGACGTTGGATCCGGCCAGCCCGAATTTCGCGACCGATTCCACCTGCTTTGGCGGCGTCAATACCAATTCGGATACGGGGCTGCTCACCAAGGCAGGCACGCCCGGCGGCATGTCGAACTGCAGTGCGACGCAGTGGGACGTCCGCGCCACGGTCAACGATGCGAACGCAACAAATACGAACACCACCCTACACCAGGGTGTCGCTGTACGGGTGCTCACCGGCACGTTGTGCCCCTAAGCCCGCACGCGCCAAGCCAGGAAGACTGACATGCGCACATTTGCCAAACGTATCGCCCTGACTGCTGCGGCGACCCTCACGCTCGCGCTGGGACTTCAGCCAGCCGGCGCCGAGGATATTGATCTCTACACGGGGTTGCAGCAGAACGCTGGCAAGCCCAACGTGCTGATCATCTTTGACGATGGCGCGAACTCGGACGCCAACGCCACGTTCACGTGTTCTGCGCAAGGTCTGACGGTCGCCAACCCGAAGAAGAGTTCTGGCGCCGAGCAATGCGCGCTGTATGGGGCCATCCAGTCGATCAACAGTACTTCGCCGCTGCTGGGTAACCTGAACCTCGGGTTGATGATGTTCGACCCCAAGAGCCCCGGCGGCATCTTCCGGTTCCCGTCTGCAAGCTCGCCGTCAGCGCAAACCCTGCAGACAATGGACGGCAACGGGGTGAACAGTTTCCTGTCGTACATGCAGAATCAGTTTCCCAGCGATCTGAACGGCAACAACGTGCAGACGTCGGGCGCGATGCAGGAGGCCTGGTCGTTTTATTACGGATACCATTCCTCGCTCAACAAGATGATTGCGTTGTCGGGCAACCAGTACACGTCGCCCCTCACGGATCCGTGCCAGCGCAATTTCATCATCTACATCGGCAACGCGACCAACAGCGGCCACCCGGCTGAAAGCGATTCGCAGATGTACAGCGCGCTGGCCGCCGCCGCGCCGACGCCGACTTCGTCACAGCTTCAGCAGATCGTCATCCCGACGTACAACAAGTATCAGAGCAACTGGGGCGACGAGTGGGCGCGCTTCATGTATCAGACCGATCTGCAGGGGACGGCCAATTCGGCCAATCCGCAGAACGTCGTCACATACGCCATCACGGTCACGGACGGCAAGAACCCCGACTACGTCGCGTTCGACAACAGCATGGCCACCAACGGTGGCGGCAAGGCCTACACCATCAAGCTCGGCGACGTGCAAGGGTTGCAGCAGGCCCTGTTGTCGATCCTCAATGAAATCCAGGCCGTCAACAGCGTTTTCGCATCGGTCAGTCTGCCGGCTGCGGTCAACACCCAAGGTCAGTTCCTGAGCCAGGTCTACATCGGCATGTTCCGGCCTGATGCCACGGCTGCACCGCGCTGGATGGGCAATCTCAAGCAGTACCAGGTCGGGTACGACTCGAGCGGCAATATCGTGCTGCAGGATTCGCTCGGGAACCCCGCCATCAGCAATGCGGGTACGGGCTTCATTGCTCCCACGGCGGTGAGCTTCTGGACCCAGGAGCCGCCATTGACGTTCGGTACCGGCGGCTATGGAACGTCTGGGGTATCCGGCTGGCCAAGCAACGGCTTCTGGCAGAACAGCCCATCCGGCGTGGGCTGGAACGTGGATTCGCCCGATGGCCAGATCGTTGAAAAGGGCGGCGCCGGCGAGATGCTGCGCGCCCAGAACGTGACCGGCCAGTCGGGGCGGACGCTCTACACGTGCAACGGCGTGGGAACCTGTCCGCTCGGCGGGGCCATGCCGTCCTTCGATACCTCCAACAGCTGGCTCACCGGTACCAACGGGTTGAACGCGATCAATTCCGGTACCAGCGGGGCGCCGACGATCACCTCGGCGCAGCAGAACTATCTGATCAATTGGGTGCGCGGACGCGACGTCTATGCGCTTGACGGCGGGGCCAGCACCGGCGCCGGGCAGGAAGCCGAGACCGGACCGGGTGGATCCGTGACCGTGCGCAGTTCGATTCATGGCGACGTGCTGCATTCACGCCCCGTCGTCGTGAACTATGGGGGCAGCATCGGCATCGTGGCGTTCTATGGCGCCAATGACGGGGTGTTCCATGCCGTCAACGCTAACCAGAACATGGGCATCAACGGTGTCCGGCCCGGCGGTGAACTGTGGGGCTTCATCGCGCCTGAGTTCATCGGCAAGCTGAGCCGTCTCTATGCCAACTCGCCGGAAGTGAAGCTGTCCACGACGCCGAAAGGCATTTCGCCGACGCCGACGCCGCGCGACGATTTCTTTGACGGCAGCACGACCGTCATGCAGGATCAGCGGAATCCGGCAAGCCCGCGCACGATCATCTACCTGACCGCACGTCGCGGCGGGAACCTGGTCTACGCGTTGGACGTGACCAATCCGATGAGTCCGCAATATCTGTGGTCGCGCAGCAATAGCGACATTCCGGAACTCGGCCAGACGTGGTCAAAACCGCGCCTGATGACCGTAGCCGGCTACTCCGGCCCTCTGCTGATCATGGGCGCCGGCTATGACGCAGGCTCCGAGGACAGTGATCCCGCCCCCGGCACCGATACGATGGGCCGCGGGATCGTGGTGCTGGACGCCTACACGGGGGCGCCAGTGTGGAGCGCGCTTCCCAGCTGTACCGGCATGGCGGGGGTGTGCGTGAAGAACACCGGTCTGACGCGGTCCATTCCGTCTGACGTCACGGTGGTCGATCGCACAGGCAGCGGCTATATCCAGATGGCCTACGCCGGAGACGTCGGCGGCAACATCTGGCGCGTGGATTTCCAGACCCCCGCTGGCAATACGCCGTCCAACTGGACGATCACCAAACTCGCCAGCCTGGGCGGCGCCGCCAACACCAACAACGCGCGCAAGTTCCTCTATGCCCCCGATGTGGTGCCGACATCCGCTTACAACGCCGTCATGGCGGGCACTGGCGATCGCGAGCACCCGCTGTATTCCTCCTCGACGACGCCCGGCACGGCCTACAACGTGGTCAACCGGTTCTACATGGTGAAGGACCCGAATCTCGGCAGCATGCCCGCGAACTGGACGCCGATCACCGAAGCCAACCTGTTCGATGCGTCCACGCTGGCGTACGACGGCTCGGGCTCAGGCTTCTTCATCACGCTGCCCAACCCCGGCGAGAAGGTGGTGAACGCTCCGCTGACGGTTGCCGGCTACACCACGTTCGGGACCAACACGCCGGCCATTCCCACCTCAGGCCAGTGCTATCCGAACCTGGGTATCGCGCGCGCCTACTCGGTCGGCTTCCTGACCGGGACCGGGCAAAATCCGAACCGCTCGGTTGTACTCGATGGCGGCGGCTTCCCGCCCTCCTCGGTGTATGGCGTTGTCCTGATCAATAATGGCAACGGTACAACCTCTTCCGTGCCGGTCTGCTTTGGCTGCGGCAATCAGACCGGGACAGGTAGCGGCGGGTCGGCGCTCTCTCCAGTCCAGGTCACGCCCAAGGGGCTGGGCAGACGCAAGCGAACCTACTGGTTCTCCAACACCGACAAATAATCCACACACAACCCATACACGGCCGCCAGCAGTTGCGGCCGTTTTACAATCGGCCGTATGAGCGCCGCGTTGTTGCGGTGTGCCGGAGAACAACCATGAGCGACGTCTACGCATTCGAAGCCGATTCCCTGACGGGCCAGCACGTGCCGTTGTCGCAGTACAAGGGCAAGGTGCTGCTGATTGTGAATACCGCCAGCCAGTGCGGATTCACGCCGCAATATGCGGGGCTGGAGGCGCTGTACAAGCGCCTGCACGAGAAGGGGTTGGAAGTGCTCGGCTTCCCGTGCAATCAGTTCGGCAAGCAGGAGCCGGGCGCAGCGGATGAGATCGGCGCATTCTGTGAAAAGAACTACGGCGTCTCGTTCCCGATGTTCAGCAAGATCGACGTGAATGGGGCGAACGCGCATCCGCTCTACAAGTGGCTGACGTCGGAAAAGCCCGGCGTGCTGGGTACCGAGGCCGTCAAGTGGAACTTCACCAAGTTCCTGCTGCGCCGCGACGGCACGGTCTACAAGCGCTACGCGCCGCTGACCAAGCCCGAGGAAATTGCCGGGGATATCGAAACGTTGCTGGCCGAGCCCGATCCGCTCTGACGACTTAGTCTGACGACCCTCGGACCTTGCGCATGAAATCCGCCAGCGAGCGCTCGGCGGATTCGGCGAAGTGGCGCTCCAGAATCTCGACGTTGACGCAGCGATCGAGGCGGAACGTCCGGTAATCCTGGCGGTGCTCGCACCAGGCAGCCACCAGCCAGACCTGCCCCCAGAAGAACAGCCCCAGTGGCTGGATGCAGCGCTCGGTCAACTGGCCCTGCGCGTCACGGTACGCCAGTCTTGCAACCGCCTGGCGGCCGAGCGCGGCGTGCAGCGCGTCGAAGACGTGCTTCACCTCGCTGTTCATGCCGTAGCCCGGCGCGAAGATGCGCGTGGTCTCGGCTTCGGTGCGCCGCTCGGCGGGCAGGGCGCCCATGAGCTTTTCCAGCGCGGCTTCCACCGAGCCTGCCATGGCGCCGCCGCTCCACGCCTTGATCATCCGTGCCCCAGCCACCAGCGCTTCGACTTCATCGGGGGTGAACATGAGCGGTGCAAGGTCGAAACCCGCGCGCATGCGGTAGCCGATGCCCGCCTCGCCCTCGATCGGCACGCCCGAGATGGAAAGATCGCGGATGTCGCGATAGACGGTGCGCTCGGAAACGCCAAGCCGATCCGCGAGCATGGCCGCCGTGGTTAGACGGCGGCCTCGCAGGATTTGCGCAATCTGGAAGAGACGGTCGGCGCGGCGAGTCATGCGCGGCATTGTAGTGCGCTTGGCGCCGCGCGCAATCCGCATGGTGTGTCTCTAGGCGCCAAAGGGCGTCAGCTCGCGTTGCGGATGCATGTCCACGATGTCCACCTGTTCACCGCGGCGCAGCATGCGCTTGCCCAGCCGCGGGAAATCGGCGATCTCGATATTGAGATGCTCGCCGCCGCACAGGTACAGCAGATCGTCCTTGCCGCAGTTGCGCAGATGGTGTGCGACGCCGGTCGGAAAGGCCAGGAAATCCCCCGCACGGACCATGAAGGCACTGTCATCGATTTCGGCTTGCGCCTCGCCCGAGAGGATGTAGATCCATTCCTCCTCGCGCTGGTGCGAGTGATAGACAAACGATTCCTTACCCGGCGGCACCCGTGCGAAATTCACGCCGGTGCGCTTGAGCCCGAGCAGCCGGCCCATCATCGTGCCGTGGATTTCCGACAGGCTGTTCCAGGGGTGCGAAAACGACTGCGTGCGCGCTGCAATGTCGGCGGCGCGCATGAGGTACGGCGATTGACTCGGCATGGTGCGCTTCTCGTTTTTTGTAGGGAAGGCCGGCACCCGCGCACCGGCCTCGTGGGCCTTACTGCTGAAGCAGGTACGCCTGCGTCTTCGCATCCGGCTCGTGCAGGCCGATGCGGTTGCCTTCGGTGTCGACGATGTGGGCGATGCGCCCCATGTGGTCGGGCAGCGTCATCGGGCCGAACACGCATTGGCCGCCGCTGCCGTTCACTCGCTCGAGCACGGCATCCAGGTTGGGTGCGTTCAGGTACACCACGCTGCCCTTGTCGGACGGCGCAAAACCTTCGCCCTTGACCAGCGCACCGTGGATGGTCGTCTCACCCGCCGGAAACACGCCCATGGTCAGGTCGCCCATGTCTTCCTGCTTGAGCTGCGTGTCGAAAACGTTCTCGTAAAACTTCACCGCGCGCGGGAAGTCGTTGGCCGGGATTTCAAACCAGTTGATGACGCTTGCCATGTTGTCGCTCCGGTGGGTGAGGCAGGCGCTGGGGGAAGCCCGTCTCGTTAAGGTGGAGCGATTGTGGCGGGGGGCTCCTGACAGCGTTCTGTCAGGAGCCTGCAGGAGGGCGGCAGCCGCAATCAGATCGCCCAGACCAACCATGCCGGGCGCAAGGGGGCGTCTTGCCTAGTGTGGAATCCAGCCCGCCATCAGCGGCACCAGCACCGCCGTCAGCACGCCGTTCAGGCCCATGCCCAACGCCGAGAACGCGCCCGCTTCCGGATTCACCTGAAACGCGCGCGCCGTACCGATGCCATGCGCCGCAATGCCGGTGGCAAAGCCACGCACGCTGTACTCGCGCACGCGCAGCAGGTTCAGCAGCCGCGTCGTGGTGGTGGCACCGACAATGCCAGTAATGAGCACCAGCACCGCCGTGATGGTCGGCGCGCCGCCGATCTTCTCCGAGATGCCCATGGCGATCGGGATCGTCACCGATTTCGGCGCCATCGAGCGCAGCGTTTCGGGCGATGCGCCCAACAGCCACGCAATGCCCACGGCTGAAACCACCGCCACCACCGAACCCGCAAGGAGCCCGCCAATCAGGGGCAGCGCGTGGCGGCGCAGCTTCGCCCACTGCTGGAACAGGGGCACCGCCAGCGCCACGGTGGCCGGCCCCAGCAGGAAGTGCACGAACTGCGCGCCGTCAAAGTAGGTCTTGTACGGCGTGCCCGTCACGGTCAGGAGTGAGCCCAGGATGACCACCGCAATCAGCAGCGGATTGACCATCGGGTTGAAGCGGCTGCGCTCGTGCAGGCGCACGCCGATCAGGTAGGCGATGAGCGTGGCGGTCAGGCCCAGCAGCGGGCTGGCGGCCAGGTAGACCCAGAGTTGATGCAGGTTGGGAGCCATTGCGTTCATGGGGCCAGCTCCTCGTTGCCTTCGCCGCTGTCACCCAAGCGGCGCATCAGGGCGCGGGTGACGAGTGCACCGGCGGCAATCGACAGCCACGTCGACACGACGGTCGCCACCACGATGGGCAGCCATTCCTGCCCGATGCGGTTCAGTTGCGTCATGACGCCCACGCCGGCCGGCACGAACAGGATGGTCAGATGTCGCAGCAGGTCGCTGACGGTGCCCTGCATGACTTCGAGCACGCGGCCCCTGTCCATCAGCAGGTAGATGACCAGCAGCACCATGCCGATTACCGGACCGGGCACTGGCAGGTGCAGCGAATACGTCAACAGCTCTCCCACTGACTGGAACGTCAACAGGATCGCGAAGGTTTGCAGCATGGGGCCTCCGGGTGAAACGAAGCGCCAAGTATAGAACCCGGCTGCGTTCGTTTCAGGCCAGCATGCGGTCGACCAGTTCGATCCAGTGTTCGACGGGCGTGTCGGTGCCGCTCTGCAGATGCGTCAAGCAGCCGATGTTGGCGCTGACGATGCGCTCGGGCTGCGTCGCTTGCAGCTTGGCGAGCTTGTCATCGCGCAGTCGGTAGGCCAGCTCCGGCTGCAGTACGGAGTACGTACCGGCCGAACCGCAGCACAGGTGGCTGTCGGCGCAAAGCTTGACGTCCACGCCCAGCGAGCCGAGCAGCGTTTCGACCGCCCCCCGGATCTGCTGCCCGTGCTGCAGCGTGCAGGGCGGATGCCACGCCACGCGGGGGCGTTGTGCTTCGGGTTTGGCCTTCTGCAGAAGTTGCTGCGAGAACGCCGGTAGTACCTCGCACAGGTCGCGCGTCATGGCCGACACGCGTGCCGCGCGCTCGGCATAGGCAGGATCGTCGCGCAGCAGGTGGCCGTATTCCTTGACCATCACCCCGCACCCGGAGGCGGTCATGACGATGGCCTCGGCGCCCGCTTCGATGTAAGGCCACCAGGCGTCGATGTTGGCGCGCATGTTGCCCAGGCCGCCGGCATGGTCGTTCATGTGGTAGCGGATGGCGCCGCAGCACCCGGCGCGGTCGGCGCTGATGAGCTGCACGCCCAGCTTGTCGAAGACGCGTGCCGTGGCGGCATTGATGTTGGGCGACATGGCGGGTTGCACGCAGCCTTCGAGCAGCAGCATCTTGCGTGCGTGTGCGGTGCTTGGCCGCATGCCGGCGTGAGGCTGCTTGGCTGGCACCTTGTTGCGCAGCACCTGCGGCAACATCGGCCGCACGGCCTGCCCGAGCTTGAGTGCGGAGCCGAACAGCGCCGGCCGCGTCAACCCTTCGCGCAGTGCCCAGCGCACGGCGCGTTCGCCGAGCGGGCGAGACTCTCCTTTCGCATCGAGCTGGTCGTCGACGATCTTGCGGCCGATCTCCACCAGGCGCCCGTAGGTCACGCCGGACGGGCAAGTCGATTCGCAGTTGCGGCAGGTCAGGCAGCGGTCCAGGTGCAGGCGCGTGGCCTCCCCGGCGGGCTGGCCCTCGAGCACCTGCTTCATCAGGTAGATGCGCCCGCGCGGGCCGTCCAGCTCGTCGCCGAGCAGTTGGTAGGTCGGGCAGGTGGCGGTGCAGAAGCCGCAGTGCACGCACTTCTGCACGATGCTTTGGGCTTCTTCGCCTTGAGGAGTGTTGCGCAGGAACGCCGCGAGCGTGATTTGCATGATGAGCTTGCGTTAGAAGTCGGCGTACAGACGGCCCGGGTTGAAGATGCCGTGCGGATCGAAGCTGTCCTTCAGGCGCTTGTGCACGGCCATCAAAGGCGCAGCGACGGGTGTGAACACGTCGCTTGTGCGGTCGCCGTTGCGGAACAGCGTGGCGTGGCCACCGGCCTTGGCGGCCGCATCGCGAATGACGCTGGCAGGCGTGTTGGCGGTGTCGATCCACCAGCGTTGGCCTCCGCCCCATTCGACGAGTTGCTCGTCGGCCGAGGCCTGACCGAACGCCAGCGGCGGCGTTGCCGGCGGCAGCGCAATGCGCCACAGCGGCAGGCTGCCTTGCACGGCCCGGGCGAAAAACGCGTGCGACTGCTCACGCAGGTCGCGCCAGAATGTGGCCGCTTGCGCTTCGTCCGCGCGCTCCCCGCCGAGCTTGCTGATGGCCGCCCGCACGGCCGCATCGGCGCCGCACAGTCGCACCCACAGTGCACCGTCGATCCACGCGGATGCCGCGATGGGCAACGGCTGGCCTCCCCAGCGGTTGAGCGTGTCGATGGCTTCGGCCTGCGGCATCGCAAAGCGCAGGGTGGCGTCGCAGAACGGCATCGGCAGCACCTTCATCGACACCTGCACGACCAGGCCAAGCGTGCCGAGTGCTCCGGCCATCAGGCGCGACACGTCGTAGCCGGCCACGTTCTTCATGACCTGGCCACCGAAATTGAGCATGTCGCCGCGGCTGTCCATCACGACGGCGCCGAGCACGAAATCACGCAGTGCACCCACGGACTGCCGGCGCGGGCCGGACAGGCCGGCAGCAAAAGCGCCACCCACGGTGGCTTGCCTGCCGTCCACGGCAAAGTGCGGCGGCTCGAATGCCAGCATTTGCCGATGCTCGGCCAGCGCGGCTTCGATGTCGGCAAGCGGCGTGCCGCTGCGGGCGGTGATGACCAGCTCTGCGCAGTCGTAATCGACGATGCCCGACCACTCGCGCGTGTCGAGTACGGTGCCGTTGGGAGCGGGCGCGCGGCCGTAGAAATCCTTGGTGCCGCCGCCGCGCAGCGTGAGCGGCGTGCGGCTGTCGACGGCTTGCGCGATGGCGTCGCGGAAACGCGCGAGCGTGGGCGAAAGAGTGGTGTCTGGCGTGGTTTGCATGGTGACGCGTTGGGCGCGGCAGCTTACTCGCTGCGCGCGGTCTCCGTTGGGTTTGGGGGCAGCTTGCTGCCGCAGCGCTTGCAGAAAGCAGCGTCTGCGTCGTGCCCCTCGGTTGCGCAGTGCGTGCAGGTGCGCCTTGACGGCGAACTCTGGCGCATGCTGGTCACCAGTTCCGCACCGATGATGCCGGTCGGAAAGGCGATGATGCTGTAGCCAAGCAGGATGGTGATCGAGGTGATGAACTGCCCCAGCGGCGTGCGCGGCACCAGGTCGCCGAAGCCGGTGGTGGTGAGCGTGACGACCGCCCAGTACATGCTGACAGGGATGCTGGTGAAGCCGTGTTGCGGCCCCTCCACCACATACATGACGGTGCCCAGGATGATGGTGATGATGAACACCGTGCCCAGGAACACGAAGATCTTGTGCCGCGCATTGACGAGCGCGCGCAGCAGGACCTGCGCCTCTTCAAAGTAGACCGTCACCTTGAGCACACGGAACACCCGCAGCAGCCGCAGTAGCCGCACGTCGAGCAGATAGGCCAGTTCGGGCGTAAAGATGGCCAGCCACGTCGGCAGGATCGAAATGAAATCGATGATGCCGTAGAAGCTCAGCACGTAGCGCAGCGGCTTGCGCACGACCAGGATACGCATCACGTATTCTGCCGTGAAGAGCAGCGTGAAGAGCCACTCCAGTACTGCAAACAGCGTCCCGGCCCGATCGCGCGCGCTGGGGATGCTGTCGAGCATCACGACCAGCACGCTGGCGACGATGGCGACCAGCAACAGCTCGTCAAACCGCCGGCCGGCGGGCGTCTCGGCCTCGAAGACGATGGTGTACCACCGTCTGCGCCAGCCTTCGTGCTGGGGCTTGCCGAGGTACGCGGCCAGGCGCGCGTTATGCGCATGCCACCGGTCGCTACGGGACGGATTCATGGCCGATTCCGTATCAGAAGCGCGGCAGATCCGGATGCGGCAGCAGGCCGTTGCGCACGTGGAGCTTGCCGTATTCGGCACAGCGCGCGAGCGAGGGAATGGCCTTGTCGGGGTTCAGCAGGCGCGCCGGGTCAAAGGCGGCCTTCACCCGCAGGAAGGCGTCGCGCTCTTCGGCCGAAAACTGCACGCACATCGAGCTGAGCTTTTCGACGCCCACGCCATGTTCACCGGTCACCGTGCCGCCAAGCTCGACGCAGGTCTCGAGGATGTCCGATCCGAACAGCTCGGCGCGGTGCCATTCGTCCTGGTCTTCGCCGTTAAAGAGGATCAGCGGGTGCATGTTGCCGTCACCCGCGTGGAACACGTTGATGCAGCGCAGGGCGTATTTCTGCTCCATCGCCTGGATGCGCCGCAGCAGCGTGCCGATGTGCTTGCGCGGGATGGTGCCGTCCATGCAGTAGTAGTCAGGCGAGATGCGCCCCGCTGCCGGGAACGCGTTCTTGCGGCCGCTCCAGAACTTCAGGCGCTCGGCCTCGCTTTGCGATACCTGGATGCGCGTGGCACCCGAGGCGCGCAGCACCTCGCTCATGCGGGCAATCTCTTCGGCTACCTCTTCGGGGGTGCCATCGGATTCGCACAGCAGGATGGCGGCGGCGTCCAGGTCGTAGCCCGCGCGGACGAACTCTTCCACCGCGGCGGTGGCGGGCTTGTCCATCATTTCCAGCCCGGCCGGAATGATGCCCGCGGCAATTACGTCGGCCACGGCGTTGCCGCCCGTTTCCACGTTGTCGAAGCTCGCCATGATCACCTGGGCAAGCTGCGGCTTGGGGATCAGGCGCACGGTCACCTCGGTCACCACGGCCAGCATGCCCTCGGAGCCGATCATGGTGGCGAGCAGGTCCAGGCCGGGTGCGTCGGGCGCCTCGCTGCCGAACTCCACGACCTCGCCGTCCATCATCACCGCGCGCACGCGCAGCACGTTGTGTACCGTCAGGCCGTATTTCAGGCAGTGCACGCCGCCCGAGTTCTCGTTCACGTTGCCGCCGATCGTGCAGGCAATCTGCGACGAGGGGTCAGGCGCGTAATACAGTCCATGCGGATTGGCCGCCTCCGAAATGGCGAGGTTGCGCACGCCCGGCTGCACCACGGCGGTGCGGGTGTACGGATCGACTTTGAGAATGCGCTTGAATTTCGCCAGCGACAGGACCAGCCCTCCCGGCGTGGGCATGGCGCCACCCGAGAGGCTCGTGCCGGCGCCGCGCGGCACCACGGGCACGCCCATGCGGTGGCATACGCGCAGGATTTCAATGACCTGCGATTCGGTATCCGGCAGCACCACGGCCAGCGGCACCTGCCGATATGCGGCGAGACCGTCACATTCATACGGGACGATATCTTCGCGTTCCCAGAGCAGGGCGTCTTCGGAAACGATCTGCGACAGCGCTGCGGTCAGTTCGGCCTGCAGGGCAGATTGATCACGGGTGGCGGTGGGCAACGGCGCGTTCATGGGGGTGTCTCTCATGGTTCTGCCCGGCAGCGGTGGCCGGGGTGGGAGGCACTATAGCCCGGCCGCCGCGCCGCGCGGCGTGTTAAAGACTTTTGCTGCGATGAATTTGGCTCGCGGTGGGGGCCAATCTGGTTCATCGCCGCGCAGCACGGAGGCTGGGCGTGTTTCAGGCGGGCCTCGCGCCTCCGCGATCGAAGCCTAGACCCTTGACGGAGAAGCTCAAGCCTCCGAATTCCGCACGGAACGGATCAACTTCGTTCCTTTGGGTGGCAGGGGGACGATCTGCTCTATCCATCAGGTACTCACCAATCCAGCCCAAGCAGCCAATCCACGAAATGCTGCGCCTCCGGTTTCATCGGCGCCTGCTCGCGCTGGACGATGTAGTAACCATGCGGCGATGTCGATTCAATGTCCAGCAACCGCACGATCTGCCCCGAGGCCAGCCAGTTGCGCGCCATGGCTTGACGCACCAGCGCCACGCCCTGGTTGGACGCGACTGCCTCCAGCATCAGGCCGATATCGTTGAAGAGCGATCCGGTCGCCGGCTCCGGCGCATCCAGACCGGCCGCTTCGAACCACGGGCGCCACGGCTCGAGCGGGCTGCGCAGCAGCGTGAGATTCAGCAGTTGCGACGGCTCGTTGATGGTATTGCCGCTGATCTGCTCGAAATAGCCCCGCCCGCACGCCGGGAAGACGCGCTCGTTGAGCAGCGGTGTCGTCTTCAGATCCGGATAGCGGCCGGTGCCGTAGCGGATTTCGACGTCGGTGTCTTCGGCCTTCACGTCAAGGAACGGGATGGCCAGGTGCAGCTCCAGATCGATGTGTGGGTACAGCGCGTTGAACTCGGGCAGGCGCGGCACGAGGTGCTGGCGTCCAAAGGTGGGCGGAATCGCCACACGCAGCCGCGCGCGCTGCTTGCTGAACTCGGGTCGCGCCAGCTCATGCAGCGTGTTGAGCGCGATCTGCACGCTGCGCAGATAGCGCGTCCCGGCGGCGGTCAGCCGCAGCGCCGTGCCGGTGCGCACGAACAGGTCTTCGCCCCACAGCTCTTCCAGATTCTTGATGCGGTGGGACACCGCGCTGGGTGTCACCGACAGTTCCTCGGCCGCACGCGCAAAGCTTGCATGGCGCGCGCCGGCCTCGAAGGCAATCAGCAGATGCAGCGGAGGGACGCGCTTGAAGACAGAGGACATGCGGGCGGTCGCGGGTGGGTGAGTCGGTTACAGGTGGAAGATCTTGCCGGGGTTCAGGATGTGCTTCGGATCCAGCGCCTGTTTGATGCTGCGCATCAGGTCGATCGCATCGTTGCCGTGCTCGGCGATCAGGAAGTCCATCTTGTGCAGGCCCACGCCGTGCTCGCCCGTGCAGGTGCCGTCCATGGCAATGGCACGCGCGACGATGCGCTGGTTGATGCGCTCGGCTTCTTCCAGTTCTTCCGGCTTGTCCGGATCGATCAGCAACGCGACATGGAAGTTGCCGTCGCCCACGTGACCGACGATGGGCGCGGGCAGTTGCAGCGGGCTGGCGCGCAGGTCCTTCTCCGTTTCCACCACGCACTCGGCCAGGCGCGAGATCGGCACGCACACATCGGTGGTGACGGCGCGGCAGCCCGGCTTGAGCTGCAGGAAGCCGAAGAAGGCGTTGTGGCGCGCATTCCACAGGCGGCTGCGGTCTTCGGGGCGCGTGGCCCATTCGAAGCCCTGGCCCTTGTGGTCCGCGGCGATCTGCTGGACGGTCTCGGCTTGTTCCTGGACGCCGTGTTCGGAGCCGTGGAACTCGAAGAACAGCGTCGGCAGCTCGGGCAGCGTCAGCTTGTCGTATTGGTTGATGGCACGGATGGCGAGCGCGTCGACAAACTCCACGCGCGCAATCGGCACGCCCATCTGGATGGTGTCGATCACGGCGGACACCGCGTCGCCCATGCTCGGGAACGCGCACACGGCGGCCGACACCGCCTCCGGCTGCGGGTACAGCTTCAGCGTGATCTCGGTGATGACGCCCAGCGTTCCCTCGCTGCCGATGAAGAGGCGTGTCAGGTCGTAGCCCGCCGACGATTTGCGCGCGCGATTGGCAGTCTTGATGACGCGGCCGTCAGCGGTGACCACCGTCAGGTTCAGCACGTTCTCGCGCATCGTGCCGTAGCGCACGGCGTTGGTGCCGGACGCGCGCGTCGCGCACATGCCACCGATGGATGCATCCGCGCCCGGATCGATGGGGAAGAAGAGCCCGGTATCCCGAATCTCGTTGTTGAGCTGCTTGCGCGTGACGCCCGGCTCGACCGTCACCGTCAAGTCTTCCGGATGCACCGACAGCACGTGGTTCATCTGCGAGAGGTCGAGGCTCACGCCACCGGCCACCGCCAGCAGATGCCCTTCGAGCGACGAACCGGCGCCGTAGGGGATCAGCGGAATCTCGTGCGCGTGGCAGAGCTTGGCAACCGTCGCGACGTCTTCCGTGGTCTGCGCGAAGACCACCGCGTCGGGCAGCATCGGGTCGTAGGCGGATTCGTCGCGGCCGTGGTGGGCGCGCACGGCGTCGCTGACGGAGAGCCGATCGCCGAAACGGGCCCGCAGCGCGTCGAGCATGGCCGCCGGAATCGGCTTGCGGATCAGTTGGGAGGGCGGTGCGGGGTGATTCATGGCGTCTCGCGGGTGGCTGCGGTCTGGGGCCGCAGTTTTGGAGCTCTATCGACCATCATTCTAACGCCGGGGCCCCTGCCGCTTGCGATAATGGTGGTCTGCAACATTGCACAGCATCAAGGGAGACGCCCCGTGGGCAACCGCTTATCCAAGATCGCCACGCGCACCGGCGACGATGGCACCACCGGACTTGGCGACGGCAGCCGTACCGTCAAGGACAGCATGCGCATCGCCGCCATCGGTGACGTCGATGAGCTGAACTCGCACATTGGCGTGCTGCTGACCGAGGAACTGCCTGAGGGCGTACGTGCCGCCCTCACCGCCATCCAGCATGACCTGTTCGACCTGGGGGGCGAGTTGTGCATTCCCGGTTACACGATGGTCACGGCCGCACACGTGCTGCGTCTGGACCAGTGGCTCGCCGATTACAACGCCGATCTGCCGCGCCTGGCCGAATTCATTTTGCCCGGCGGCAGCCGTGCGGCGGCGCAGGCGCATGTCTGCCGCACCGTGGCGCGTCGTGCGGAGCGCAGCATCGTCGCGCTCGGCCGCACAGAGGCGCTCGGAGAAGCGCCGCGCCAATACGTCAATCGGCTATCGGACTTGTTGTTTGTGCTGGCGCGCGTACTCAACCGTGCAGATGGCGGTACCGATGTCCTGTGGGAGCGCGACGCGCACAAGCCAGCGTAAGCGCCATCCGTTCAGCAAAGCCGAATCGGCCCGGTGCTTGCCCGGGCCGTTTTGCTGGGGCAGGACAACGATCAGTTCACGCTCGTCGGCGTGGCCGCGCTTTGCGCCACGGCGGCCAAGCCCTGCAACTGGCCCGGCGTTGTGATTGTCAGGGCTTGCGAGGGCGTGGGTGCCGGGAAACCGGCTTCGGTCAGCGCCTCCCTGATGACTCGGTTGGTGTCGAAATAGACCTGCCAGTAGTTGTCGTTGTGCGTGTAAGGGCGAACCGCCAGCACCGGCCCGACCAGGTTGAATTCCAGGATTTCCACATCGACCGGCGGGTCGGCCAGCACATTCGGAATGGCGCTCACCTTTTCCCTGAGAAGTGCGATGGCGGCGCGGTGGTCGGCGCTGCCGGCCAACTGGGCTTTCAGCTCGACCCGGCGGTACGGGTTGACTGTGTAGTTCTGGATCGTGTCGGAAAAGATCTTGTTGTTGCCAACCATCGTGACCACGTTGTCGGGTGTGTTGAGCGCAGTGGCAAAGAGGCCAATCTCCTTGACCGTGCCGGTGACGCCGCCGGCCGTCACGAAGTCGCCCACCTTGAACGGCCGCAAGACGATCAGGAATGCACCCGCCGCGAAGTTCGACAGCAGCCCCGACCACGCCATGCCGATCGCCACGCCGGCGGCGGCAATCAGCGCTGCGAATGTCGTGGTCTGGATGCCGAAGTAGCCCAGGATGCCGATCACCAGCAGCACGTTCAGCGTAACGGTGATGACTGAGCCCACATAGCGCAGCACGGTCGGGTCGACCTTCTGCCGCTCCAGCGAGCCCTGCACCATGCGCACCGCCACATGGATGAGCCAGCGACCGACCACCCAGAAGACGATGGCGGCGAGGACCTTCATCCCGACGTCGGCGGCGTACTGCGCGATGATCGCCTGATACTTGCTTGCGGTATTAACGGTGGTGTCCACCAGGTTGTCTGCCATGGTTGCCTCCGGGAAGGAATGAGCAGGGGGAACCCACCAACCATATGCCAAAGACAACGCACTTGCGTGACTTTGGTACTTGTTGCTCACATTTGTTATAGATCCGCGCTTTGATGCGCGCGCAAAGAAAAAGGACGCCCGCAGGCGTCCTTCCCCAATCACGCTGACGGCGTGTCAGTTGCCGCTACCCGGTACCAGTCGGCGCTTGCGCACGGCGTCGGCCAGCGTTTCCAGCACCTTCACCGAATCTTCCCAGCCGATGCAGGCGTCGGTAACGCTCTGGCCATAGGCAAGGTCCGACACCGGCGTGCCCTGCACGTGGTCCTGCCGACCGGCATTGATGTGCGACTCCACCATCACCCCGACGATGCGGTTGTCGCCCGCAGCCATCTGGCGGGCGATGTCTTCGCACACCGGGATCTGGTTCTCGTGCTTCTTGCTGCTGTTGGCGTGCGAGGCGTCGATCATCAGACGGGCGGCCAGGCCCGACTTGGAGATGGCGTCGCAGGCTTCCTGCACGCTGGCCGCGTCATAGTTGGGCGCCTTGCCGCCGCGCAGGATGATGTGGCAATCCTCGTTGCCCGCCGTCGACACGATGGCCGAGTGGCCGCCCTTGGTGACCGACAGGAAGTGGTGCGGCTGCGATGCGGCCTTGATGGCGTCCACGGCGATCTTCACGTTGCCGTCGGTGCCGTTCTTGAAACCCACCGGGCACGACAGGCCGGAAGCCAGTTCGCGGTGCACCTGGCTTTCGGTAGTACGCGCGCCGATGGCGCCCCAGCTCACCAGATCGGCGATGTACTGCGGGCTGATCACGTCGAGGTATTCGGTGCCGGCGGGCAGGCCCAGCTCGTTGATGTTCATCAGCAGCTCGCGCGCGGTGCGCAGGCCGTCGTTGATCTTGAAGCTGCCGTCCATGTACGGGTCGTTGATCAGACCTTTCCAGCCGACCGTGGTGCGCGGCTTTTCGAAGTACACGCGCATCACGATTTCCAGCTCGTTCTTGAAGCGCTCGCGCTGCTCGACCAGGCGGCGGGCGTAATCCATCGCTGCCTTGGTGTCGTGGATGGAGCAGGGGCCGATGATGACGATCAGGCGGTCGTCCATGCCATGCAGGATGCGGTGCATCGCGTTCCGGCTTTGGTAGATCAGGTCGGACACGGTGTCGCTGCACGGGAATTCGCGGATCAGATGCGACGGCGGCGTCAGCTCTTTCAGTTCGCGAATGCGCAAATCATCGGTGTTCTTCGGCATGGAAAGCTCCAGGGGGATGTCTTGGTTCGTGTATTGGAAACGTCTACTGTGTTCGGATCATGTTTCGCGTCGGTGCCGGGGTAGGGCGGAGACTGGGCGAAAAAAAACCGCCAGGGTCGCTGGCGGTTTTCGGTATCTGCTGGGTGCTTTTATTTTTGCTGCAAGCGCCCCTCTCCTTCCGCCAGCGGTGCGAGATGCCAAAAGTAAAAGTAAAAAAACTTGGCGAAGGACATGGAGAGAAAGCTGGGTCAGGCAACAAAAATCAGGGAAGCGCTACTGCGCCGCACCAATCGAACCATCTTTATAACCCCTTTTCATGGGGGCCGCAAGCGCGATGTTGCCGCGCGCGCGGCGCCAAGGTCACGGCCATGCAATGCGTCAAACGGTGCCGCCCACCGTCATGTTGTCGATACGTAGTGTCGGTTGGCCGACGCCCACCGGTACGCTCTGGCCCTCCTTGCCGCACACGCCGATGCCCGAATCGAGCCGCATGTCGTTGCCGATCATGCTCACCTGCTTGAGCGATTCCGGTCCGTTGCCGACCAGCGTTGCGCCCCTCACCGGGGCGGTGATCTTGCCGTCTTCGATCAGGTAGGCCTCGCTGGCCGAGAACACGAACTTGCCGTTGGTGATGTCGACCTGGCCGCCGCCGAAGTTGACCGCATACAGCCCCTTCTTGACGCTGGCGATGATCTCTTGCGGGTCCTTGTCGCCGCCGAGCATGTAGGTGTTGGTCATGCGCGGCATCGGCAGGGCGGCGTAGCTCTCGCGGCGGGCGTTGCCGGTCACGGGCATCTTCATCAGGCGCGCGTTGAGCGTGTCCTGCATGTAGCCGGTCAGGATGCCGTCTTCGATGAGCGTGTTGCACTGCGTGGGGTTGCCCTCGTCGTCGAGGTTCAGCGAGCCCCGGCGGTTTGCCAGCGTGCCGTCATCCACCACGGTGACGCCCTTGGCGGCCACACGCTCGCCCATGCGACCGGAGAACGCCGACGAACCCTTGCGGTTGAAGTCGCCTTCCAGGCCGTGGCCGATGGCCTCGTGCAGCAGCACGCCGGGCCAGCCCGGGCCGAGCACCACCGTCATCGTGCCGGCCGGTGCTGGCTTGGCTTCCAGGTTGACGAGCGCTGAGGAGACCGCCTCGTCGACGTATTCGCGCAGCAGTTCGTCGGTGAAATAGCCATAGGCATAGCGGCCGCCGCCGCCCGAGCTGCCCATTTCTCGGCGCCCGTTCTGCTCGGCGATGACGGTCACGGAGATGCGCACCAGCGGGCGCACATCCGCGGCGATCACGCCGTCGCTGCGCGCAACGAGCATCACGTCGTATTCACCGGCCAGGCCGGCCATCACCTGCACCACGCGCGGGTCTTTGGCGCGGGCGAGCTTTTCGATCCGCTCGAGCAGGGCAACCTTTTCGGAGGCGGTCATCGAATCGAGCGGGTCGTTCGGTGCATAGAGCGAGTGGCTGCCCGGGGTGCTCGCCAGGCTGCTGGCGACCTTCACGCGGCCGGCACCGGCTTTGCCGATCGTGCGCGTGGCACCGGCGGCCTGCATCAGCGCGGGCAGGCTGATGTCGTCGGAATAGGCAAACGCGGTGCGGTCGCCCGACACGGCGCGCACGCCCACACCTTGGTCGATGCTGAAGCTGCCGGATTTGACGATGCCTTCTTCCAGGCTCCACGCCTCGTTGCGGGTGTACTGGAAGTAGAGGTCGGCATAGTTCACGCGGTGCGTGAAGATGTCGGCCAGCGCGCGCTGCAGGTGCGCTTCGTCGAGGCCGTACGGGTCGAGCAGCACGCGGCGCGCGATGGACAGATTCTGAATGGCGATGTCGCCTGCGTTCATGGTGGTTCTCGCTTTTCGCAAAAGACTTCGGTTGGGCTACATCACACGGTGCTTCAGGGCCGGCAGGTCGCGGCGCACCTGTGCAAGGCGTGCCGGGTCCATGTCCCCGATGGCGATACCTTCGCCTTCAGGGACGGCGGCGATGATCTCGCCCCACGGATCGACCAGCATGGAGTGGCCCCAGGTACGGCGGCCGTTTTCGTGGTGCCCGCCCTGTGCGGCGGCGAGCACGTAGCACTGGTTTTCCACCGCGCGGGCACGCAGCAGGATGTCCCAGTGCGCGGCGCCCGTCACGTAGGTAAAGGCTGCCGGCATCAGAATCAAGTTGAGGTTGCCTTGCGCTGCCAAGGCCCGGTACAGCTCCGGAAAGCGCAGGTCGTAACACACCGACATGCCGACGCGTCCGCATGGCGCATCAAATGCGACCGGCGTGTCGCCCGCCTCGATGGTGCGGGCTTCGTCATAGCGTTCTTCGCCGCGCACGAAGTTGAACAGATGAATCTTGTCATAGCGCGCGACCCTCAGACCGTCAGGGTTATAGGCAAGCGACGTGTTGCGCACGCGCTGCGCGTCCTCGCACCACAGCGGCAGCGTGCCACCGACGAGCCACAGCTTGTGACGGCGCGCGGCATCGGCCAAGAACCTCTGGATGGGCCCGTTCTGGTCTTCCTCGCGGATGGCGACCTTGTCGCTGTCCTTGCGGCCCATCATGCAGAAGTATTCGGGAAGCAGGGCCAACTGCGCGCCCTGTGCGGCGGCTTCCGCAAGCAGCGCCTCGGCGCGCGCCAGGTTGGTGTCTACGTCGATGCCCGTGACGGTCTGGATGGCCGCAACCCGGAAAGGTGCCTCGAAAGGCGCATCCGAGCCGGATGCCGCGTGAGCGTGCGTCAACGTGGTCGCTGTGGTGGAAGTCATGACGCCTATTTTGCCGAGGTTTGCGATGGGCTGCCCGAACTACCGTCGGACGCGACTTTCTCGATCTTGGGATCCGCCCAACCGCCGGTGATGTGGTACTGGGTGGCGAAGGCCTTCGACATCTGCTCGCCCAGGATCAATTGCGCCGCCAGGGTGCCCAGCCCGATCGCCGGATTGATGAATGCCGCGGCCAGCGAGGCGGACGTCGCGTCGACCTTGGGCGTGACCCTCACCTGCAGGTCCTGCGTCTCGTCCAGAATGTTGGCCGACCCCTGCATGGCCACCTGGAACTGCGGGCCCCTGACGGAGAAGTCGTCCGTGTGCGCGATACCGTTGGCGATGGTGCCGGTAGCTTTCACGCTGTCGAATGGCGTGCCACGTCCGGTTGCGCCGCGCAGATCGGTGGCGAAGTGCAGCAGGCCCTGCAGGCTCAGCACGCCCGCCAGTTTGGCCAGCCCCGGATCGACGTGCAGGAACTGGCCGCGCTCCAGGTCCAGGGTCATGCGGCCGTTCAGCGTGGGGTAGTCGATCGACATCGGCGAGCCGCGCCAGACGACCCGACCTTCGAGCTTGCCCTTGGCGCCGTCGATCACCTTGGCGAAGCCCATGTTCTGCAGCAGGTCGCCGGAGTCGCGCAGATCCAGGTGGAAATCGAGCAGGGTCCGGCGCTCAGGGTCATCCCCGTTGCCCAGGCGGCGTGGGATGCGCCACGTGCCGTGTGCGGTGAGCGTGGCCGCTGGCTGCTCGATCCTGAGCGTGTCCAGCGTCCAGATCGGTGCGCCCTCTGTCATCTGGCTGCGGGCCTTGATTTCCAGCTTGCCAAGCGCCTTGCCGCGCAGGTCGAACTTGTCTGCAATGAGGTCGAGCGACGGAATTTCCTGCGAGCTGCGCGCCAGCGATTCGGTGAGCGCGGTTTCTTCCTGGGCATCGGGGATGCTCATGCGTGACAGCCGCATGGTGAGTTCGCCGAAGGGCACGGCGGCGCTTTCGGCGTGCCAGCGGGCGGTGCCCGCAATCTCACGCGACTCCACCGTCGATTGCCAATTGGCGCCGTCACGCGTGGCATCGACGCGCACCGCGTTGAAGTCTCGGCCCAGCATGCGCAGCGTTTGCGTGCGCGCGCTCAGCCGGTTGGGCAGATAAGGATTGCGGCTGCCAGCGGCATTGCCGGCAGCGTTCTCGGATGCGTTCTGGCCGGCGGTCCTGGCGGGTGTGGTCGCGGCAAACACCTGGCGCCAGGCGTCGATGTCCAATTGGTCCAGCGCGAGATTGGCCTGGACCCCTTCAGGCGGCTCCGGCACCGGTTGCCGCACACCGATGCCGCCGCGCAGCACCTCGACGCCATCGCCGCTACTGCGTTGCTCATAGCGGGCGCTGGCGATGTTGCCGATCTGCAGCGTGATCTCGTCGAGGGCGTTGTTGGCTGCCAGCGGCTGCATTTCGAAACGTACCGGCAGGGGCTGCCCGGCCGCCTTGTTGAGCGGGGCCGGTAAGCGCACGGTCATCGGCGTGAGGTCCGACTGCACCTGGATGGCGGGCCGATGCTGCCGGACGCTGACCGTGGCGCTGTATGGCGCGCTGCCCTCCAGCGTGCGGGCAATTGCGGCGACCGGGCTACCCTCCGGAGCCGTTTCACGCAAGCCCTGCGCCGAGGCCGTGCCCGTCACCTGGATGCGGATGGTGCCGTCGGGCGCAGTGCCGCCGGTCGGGCGGATTTCACCGCCCGCAAAGCGTGCGCGCAGGTTGTTGAAGCCGATGCCCTTTTGCGTGAAGGTCAGCGCGCCCGTCACCTCGGTCAGTGGCGGCGCCTGTGGAACCAGGGTGATGTCGTTGCGCAGGAAGGTGAGGCTGCCTTGTGCGCGCGTCGAATGCATCTCATTGAGCGGCAGGTCGAGCTTGAGTGCCAGGGCAGCATTCCCCTGGGCGCGCGCGTCCTTGGTGAAATGGCCGATCCATTGGCCGACCGGGCTGGCCTCGACGAACTGCAGGAAATTCTGCGTGGGGCCGTCGCCGCGGCCTTCGATGGTCAGCAGCGGATTGTGGTCGCCCATGTCGGGCAGGCTGCCGCTGACGTCCTCCAGGTTTGTGCCCATCACCTTCGCATGTGCCACCTTGAATGCCAGCGAAGCCTTGTCGAAGATGACCGTGCCGTCGATGTTGGTGAATGCCGGCCATTCGCCCGGGTACGTGGGTATGCGGCCGGGCAACGCGTGAGCGGCTTCGGCCGGGGCGACCTGGTACGTGACGTCCTGGATCGGCACTTCGACACGGAAGGCACCCTTTTTCGGTGAGCGGAACGGGAAGTCCAGCAAATCGCCCGCCATCACGAAGCTGACGTTGCTGGCCGTTCCGGCCTGCAGTGCCCCCGTCAGGTAGTCGCGCAGGTGTGGTCCGAGGGACAGCGGCAGATAGCGCGGCACGCGCGGCACATCGGCGCGCTCCAACGTGCCTTTGAGGTCAACGGTGCCGACATGACTCGTGTCGGGCGCACGGCGGTAGCGCCCTGTGAGGCGGGCCGACAAGTCAGCGTTGGAGAACGCCAGGTTGTCGCTCGTGACCACCAGCTCCTGTTTGCGGTATGTCCACTGGAAGGTCCCTTGCAGACGGTCCAACGGCACACGCGGCTCGGCAAAGGTGCCAGGCAGCAACAGGGCGGCATCGGCGGAATCGATGCGCAGCGTGCCCTTGTCGTCAGAGAACACGGCATTGCCGGAAAGATTCTCCACACCAGGCATGGCGGGCTCGGGGTGATGCCCAGGCGGGACAGCGGGCAGCGGGCCGGGCCCGAATGACACTTGCCGCAGTGTGGCGCGGCCGGTGAAGTGCACCGGCGCCGGCGCGCTCGGCCGCCAGCGAGAGACATCGCGCCGCCAGTTGATGTCGAGATCGTCCATGCGGCCGGCCGGCTGCCTCGCGCGCAAGGGCTCCAGCACGGCGGCCGGCAGTGGCAGCGTGGTGGCGATGCTGCGCAGGTCAGCCAGGTCCACGGTCGCAGCCTTGACCTGCAAGCGGCGCAGGGCATCGCGCGCATCGAGAGCCCAGCCAACCGTGACGTTGCGCAATCCGCGCGGGGTGCCTGCGGGATTGGCCGGGGCTTCGATGCCGGGGCCTGCCAGTTCGGGCACTGGCGGCTGGGCCGCTTGCGCCGGCGGGTTCAGCGGCTGCCAGAGCAGGGTGTCCACGTTGAGGATGTGCTCGCCGCCGTTGGCGCGCCGGTGCACCGCCAGCACTTGCAGGCTGCGCAGCTGCAGCGGGTCGAGATCCTTGCGGAGCTGCAGGTCAAGCTGCTGCCCCGTCAGGCGTGCCTGGCTGCGTGTGAACACGCCGTCCGCAAACTCCACCGAACCGTCAGACGACAGCGTGCCGCTATTGGCGGAAGCCAGCACCGGCACATAGCGCTGCATTTCGGCCACTTGCAGCGTGTTGACCTGCCAACTGGCCTGGCCATGCCAATGGCGCCAGTCGCCAGGGCGTGCCAGCAGGTCGTGGCGGAAATCGGCGTGCAGCTGGATCGGACCGTTGAAGAGCGTGGGCGAAGTGCCGCTGGCGTCCAGCCGGTGCCGCGTGGGACCGCTACGCAACTGGATGCGCACATTGCCCATCGCGACTTCCGGCAGCTTCTGCTGTTCGTCGAGCCAGCGCACGGCGCCTTCGCGCACATCGATGTCGCCCTGGGCGAGCAGTTGGTCGAAGAAGCCGCCGTCGCCGCTGGTATCGGGTGACAGCGGCATGCCCGCCACGAGGAGCGCGCCCTGCGGGGTTCGGCGGACGAGCACGTCGGCGCGGCTTGCATGCAGCATGGCAAACGTGATTTCCATGCGCAGCAGCGATCGCCAGGAAAGCCGCGCCTGGACATCCTGCACGCCGAACGTACGACGGCCGGCGGCGTCGCGCGCGTCGATGCGCTGGGCGCGGAAGGCGGGGTGCCAGCCTTCCCAGTACGTTTCGAGCGAGCCGATGCTGACCGTGGCATGCAGTGCGCTGGAGGCCTCCCGCTCCATCCATTCGCGCGCCACGCTCACACGCGGCCACAGGACGAGGCGCACCAGCAGCATGCCGATCACGGCCAGCACGGCCAGCGCCGCCAGCGTCTTCCACAGGATGCGCCACAGCTGAGACCAGACAGGAGCGCGCACGGTGGCCGCGATGCCGTCGCCGATCGCGCCCGTTGCGTGCGCCAGCCACGTCCAGGCAGCCCGTCCGGCCGCACGCATGCCGGTCCGGCGTGGGGACAGGGTGCTGGCGTGTCCGCCGTCGGACTTCGGCGATTCTGGGGGCTGGGGCGGGCGAGGCATGACCGGGATTATCCGATATTCGCGGGGCGGCGCCACCCTGGCGGCCTGGCACCACCCCCGCAGAGTCCCAAGCACAGCGGGTGCCCGCGGAAGTCGGTGGCCACTGACCGGCAAGTCGCACATTTCAGCGAGAATGGATGTTTCCCCGTTGTTGACCTGTTGGTTCGCATGACTGATCCCGCCTTGCCGTCTGCCCAGCCATTCCTGAAGACACCCGCGTGTGCGCCCGAGGCGCCCGCTGTCGCGCTGCCGTTTGGGTTGGCTTATTCACGCTACGTTCACCGCCTCGCGCATGCACGCGAAGGCTGGGCCGAGCGTGCGCAGGCCGCCGCCGCTGCGCCCATCGACGCGGCGTGGCTCTCCGCGCGCTTTGCCGAGCTGTTCGACACCCACGCTGTCGAACTGGAGCCTGCGCTCAAGCGTGCCTTGCGGCTGCTGCGCAATGAAGTGTTCGCCGGGCTGGTCGAGCGCGACCTGTCTGGCGCGGCCACGCTCGATGAAGTGACGGGCACCATGACCGACCTGGCGGAATTTGCCGTGCGCGCGGCCATTTCCGTGATCGGCCGGGACCTGGAGGCCCTGCATGGCCAGCCCATCGGGCACGCCTCGGACGAGGTGCAGGAGCTGATGGTGGTGGGCATGGGCAAGCTCGGCGGACGCGAGCTGAACGTTTCGTCCGACATTGACCTGATCTTCCTCTACGACGAGGAGGGTGACACGCGTGGCGGCCCGCGTCCGCTGTCCAACCATGAGTATTTCACCAAGCTGGGCAGGCGCCTGATCAATGTGCTGGCCGACGTGACGGAAGACGGGTATGTCTTCCGCGTCGATATGCGCCTGCGCCCGAATGGCGACGCGGGCCCGCTCGTCTGCAGCCTGGGCATGCTCGAGGAGTACTTCGTCGTGCAGGGCCGCGAATGGGAGCGCTATGCCTGGATCAAGGGCCGCGTCATCACCGACCCGACCAGTGCCCACGCGGCGCGCGTGATTCAGCAACTGGAGCGCGTCACCACGCCGTTCGTGTTCCGGCGCTATCTCGATTACGGCGTGATCGCGGCGATCCGCGCATTGCACGCGCAGATCCGCGGCGAAGCGGCCAAGCGAAGCCACGGCGCCAATCGGCAACATGACGGGCAGGCCGGTGCCGACTCGGCGCGAGCGTCTGCGCGCGCGCCCAACATCAAGCTCGGGCGAGGCGGCATCCGCGAGATCGAATTCGTCGCGCAGGTGTTCCAGCTGATTCGTGGCGGGCAGGATTTTGCGCTGCGCGTGCGGCCCACGCTGGAAGTGCTCCGCGCGGCTGCGGAGCGTGGCCTGATCGACGCCGACGTGGTGGCGCGCCTGACCGAGGCGTACCGCTTCCTGCGCCAGCTCGAACACCGCCTGCAGTACATCGAAGATGCGCAGACGCACAACCTGCCCGGCTCTGCGGAAGACCAGCTGCGCGTGGCCCGCATGATGGGCTTTGCCGATTACGCGGGGCTCGTCGCGCAGCTTGAGGCCTATCAGGACGAGGTGGCGCAGCAGTTCGAGCAGACCTTTGCGGACAAGCAGGACAGCCAGCCGCCGTGCGCGTCGATCTGGCATGCGGATCTGCTCGACGACGAGTACACCGAGACTGCCCGCGGGCAGCTTGCCGAGCTTGGCTATGCCGATCCCGACAGTGTGCTCGAGCGCCTGCGGGCCACGCGCAATTCGCCGCGCTACCGGGCGCTGTCGGAGGTGAGCCGCCAGCGCTTCGACTTGCTCATCAACCGCGCGCTCGATCACGCCGCGCGGCAGACCGACGCGGATGTCACCATCGCGCGCTTTCTCGACTTCTTCGATGCGATCAGCCGGCGCGCGTCGTACCTGTCGCTGCTGAGCGAATACCCGCAGGCGATGGCGCGCGTCGCCCACACGCTGCACGCGTCGCGCTGGGCGGCCGATTACCTGACGCGCCACCCGCAACTGCTGGACGAGCTGCTGGACGTGGAGGCGCTGTCGGCTCAGCCCGACTGGCCGGCCTTCCGCGAGCGCGTGCGCGACCGTCTGCGCGCCGCAGAAGACCACGTCGAGATGCAGATGGACATCCTGCGCCAGGAGCATCATGCGGAGACCTTCCGCGTGCTGCTGCAGGATTTGCAGGGGTTGCTGAGCGTCGAGCACATCAGCGACCGCCTGTCCGACCTGGCCGACGCCATGCTCGACCTGACGCTGGAAACCGTGTGGCAGCAGGTGAGCACGCGCCACCGCGAGGTGCCGCGCTTTGCCGTGGTCGCCTATGGGCGCCTGGGCGGCAAGGAACTCGGCTATGCGTCGGATCTCGACATCATCTTCCTCTATGACGATGACGACGAGCGCGCTCCCGACGTGTACGCGTCCTTCGCGCGCAAGCTCATCACCTGGCTGACCAGTCATACCGCCGCGGGCACGCTGTTCGACGTGGATACACGCCTGCGTCCGAACGGCGCGGCGGGTCTGATGGTCACCCACTTCGAGGCCTTCCGCCGCTACCAGATGCGCGAGGGCGACAACGCGGCCTGGGTATGGGAGCACCAGGCGCTCACGCGCGCCCGCTTCTGTGCCGGCGATGCGGAGATCGGCGCGCGCTTCGAGGCGCTGCGCACCGCCGTGCTGCGCCAGCATCGCGAAGCCGGTCCGCTGCGCGACGAGATCGTCGCGATGCGCGAACGCGTGCTCGAAGGTCACCTCAATCCCACGCAGTTCTTCGATCTGAAGCACGACCGCGGGGGCATGGTGGATATCGAATTCACCGTGCAGTTCCTGGTGCTGCTGCACAGCGAGGTGCATGCCCGGCTCACCGGCAACAAGGGCAACATTGCGCTGCTGCACATGGCGGGCGAGCTTGGCCTGATCGATGCCACGCGCGCCGCGCAAGTCGCCGACGCTTACCGCGATTTCCGGGCCCGGCAGCACAAGCTGCGGCTCGACGGGCAATCCGCCGCGCGGGTCGCGGCCGGTACCTGTGCGCACGAGACCGCCCAGGTGCGTGCATTGTGGGCGGAGGTGTTCGGCGTGCCACCGGTGCCGTCGGCCCCACCTGCAGCATGAGTGCGCATCGACGTGCGGTACAAACCTGGGGCGCGTGTGCTGGCGTCGCCACGCTGTCTGCGGCGTTCTCGTTCGTGCCGTGGCTTCATGCGGTCGGGTTGTACCGGCGCGATGCCGTGCACGCTGGACAGTGGTGGCGTCTTGTCACGGCCATGTGGGTGCATCTGGATGCGTGGCACTGGTTGGCGGACGTGATGGCGGCAGCGGGGCTCATCCTGCTGGTGGCGCGCGTGTTGCGGCCGCAGGTCATCGTCGGTGCGCTGGTGGCGTGCGGCGTACTGGTACAGATTGCCTTGCTCAGTCAGCCCGCGGTGCAGTGGTACGGCGGGCTCTCCGGCGCGCTGCACGGGCTGGCCGCGTGGGGTGGGCTGCGAATGCTGCGCCCGTCCGTGGAGGCGGAGGACGATCGTTTCTCGCGCTGGATCGGCGTGCTGCTCTGTGTGGGTGTGCTCGTGAAGGTGTGGTTCGAGCAATCCTGGCTCTCACCCGTTGCGTACGACCCGCGCTGGGGGTTTGGCGTGGTCCGGATCGCACACGCCTTCGGCGCAGCGAGCGGATTGCTGATCTGGGTGCTGGGCGAGTGGCGCGCCCAGGGCGGATTGAGAAAGCAGCCCTGACGGCCGGTCGGCGGTGCAGCGGTTGGTACACGCGTGCCTCCGCCGGATGGGTGACCCTGTGTGTGCCACCCACCTGGGCCATCGCCGCTGAATGCGTGCCTCGCCACCGCGCGCGGCGCCAATGCGGGTGCCCAAAAAAAACCGCCTCCGAGTGGAGGCGGTGTTGGATCCGCAGCGAGCGACTCAGTGCATCGACACGCGCTTGCGCCGGCATGCCAGTCCCAGCGCCAGCAGCACAGCCGCGCCAGCGAGCGGAATGGCGCCGCCGCCACCGCCACCGCCCGAGCTGCCCGAACCGGACGAGCCATTGCCGATGCCAGCAGGTGCGGTGCGCTGGGCATAACCGACGGCGCCGGCGGTATCCAGCAGCCCCGCGCCGCACACGCCGGTGTTGACGGCGCAATACGTGCCGCTCGGGTGCGGGCGCGCCGTCTGTTGCAGGCCCGCCAGGATCTGAGCGTTGGACAGCTGCGGCTGTACGCTCAGCATGAGTGCGATCGTGCCGGCCACTTCGGGGGTGGAGAAGCTGGTGCCTGCGACCGCGCCAGGGGCAGTCGCATTCGGTTTGACAACCGCAGTGCCCGGCGAATACTGGCCATCATTGGAGTCAACGATAATCGTGGACGGCGTTGCGCATGATGGTTGCGAGTTCGGGCAGCCGCCGCCCGGCGCGCTGATCGCGACCTGCGGGCCCACATTGGCGTAACTGGCGTTCTCGCCGCTGTCCACGTGCGCAGTGACGGCAATGGCCCCGGCGCAGTTGGCCGGCGCATCGACGCTCTGCGCTGCCTCGTTGCCCGCCGCAGCGACGACGACCGTGCCGAGCGCGGCAAGCCTGTTCACCGCATCCTGCTCAGCGGCCGAACACGAACCCGTGCTGCCCAGACTCACGTTGACCACGCGCGCCGGGTTGGCATTGGCGGGCGCGCCCGATACGGGAAGGCCGCCGGCCCACAGCATGCCATCCACGGTGTCCGACAGCAGCGCGCCACACCTGCCCGACACGCGCACCGGCACGATATTGGTGTTCCAGCCAACGCCGGCAATGTCGGTCCCATTGTTGGTTGCGGCCGCCAATACGCTCGACACCTCGGTGCCGTGCCAACTGCTGTATTGCGGATATGTCTCGGTGGTGGAGCAGGAGAGGGACGGATACTCCGTGGCGGAGGTCACGCCGTCACCCATGTCGTGGGCGTCGGGTCCTCGGCCATACGTGTTCCCGGCCCGGATCGGGTCGGAAATGAAGTTGTACCCGGGCAGGATCTTGCTCGACAGATCGGGGTGGTCGGTATAGCCGGTGTCCACGACCGCAACCACCAAGTTCGGCGAGCCTTTTGTAATGTCCCATGCTGGCTGCATGTTGATGCCACCGGGTACGACCGTCGGCAAGGCCAGGTTGTTCTGAATTGCGAAGAATTGATCGTTGGGAATGGCACTGGGGTGCAGTACGCGATCGGGCACCACATAGGCCACACGGGCATCCTGCGCGATCTTGGCGACGGCAGCTTCGATGCTGGCGGGGTCGGTCAGGCCGGTGCGCATGAGCTGTGCATCGGTGGCCAGCGTGCGCTTGACCTGCAGGGTGCTGCCGGCTGCCTGCGCCACTGACAGCAGCCGGTTGCCTGCTTCCGTGGCCGACAGCGGCTTGCGCGTCCCGCTGGTGTCGTCGCGCCATTTGATGATCAGGTCGCCCGTGTATTGCGGCTGCGGTGTGGCAGCGTTGGCAGGGAGGCCGCCAATCAACCAGGTGGCCAAGGCTATGTTGGTCCCCGTACGCAGCCAGGATTTCAAACGAACGAAGGAGGGGGGCATCAGCGGCGCTCCATGGCAACTTACTGAGATGAGAAACGTCGTCAGGATGTGATCGTTGACATGACGTGACACGAAATCAAAGGTAGCACGCGACTTGTCCCTTTGATGTGGCAGAAATGCGTTTGAGCATGCAGGGAAAACCCGATCCGCGCACCCAAAAAGCGTGTCGATACCGATGCAAGGGCGCCGGGCGCATGAAATCCCCCACGTAGCCGCCATGTGGGGAGGCGCCCCGTGTGCGGCGGGGTGGACAGGTAAGGCAGCGCGCCTAGCGCTGGATCTTCATCACGCGGTCGGGATCGGCCGAGGCGATGCCCGGCGTGGAGCGCAGGGCCGAGACCGCCCCCTCCAGCGTTGCCGACGGATCGCCCGAACTCGCGCGCACCACCCAGAAGCCGCCGGACATCGGCCGGACGACGGCAAACGCCAAGCGCGGCGTTGCGCGCGCGCCCGCCGCATCCAGCACACCCTGCACGGTGGTGGATGAAGTCGTCGGCGAGCTCAGGCCGACGATGATGTCACCCAATGCGTGCGCTGCGGACACGGCCGCCGGCGGCTGGGCGTTGGCAGATGCCGGGTCCATGGCGGGCGGCTTGCCAGGATCAATCGCGGGCACCGACTTGCACGCGGCCAGCAGGCACAGGCTCAGCGTCGCGGTCAGCGCGGGCTTGGCAAGCGACAGCCGGGTGAGGGTTCGGGCATCCGGACGGGTCATGACGTTCTCCTTGGATTCGGGTAAGCGCGCCTGCGCAAGATCGCGCTGGCGCGAGGCAGGCGCCGGGATCGGAATGGGCAATCACTGCGCCGCACGCCGGGATTTCCGCGCGGCCGGTGCCGGCGCCGGATGGGCGCGGCCCGCAGTGAGCATCTCGTCCGCATGCCTGCGCGTGGTGTCGGTCAGCGACGCGCCGCCCAGCATGCGGGCAATCTCGTCCACGCGGCCGCCGGCGTCCAGCACCACGAGGTCGGAGCGGGTGCTGCCTGCAACAGTCTGCTTGGCAACCTGGATATGGTGATTCGCCAGCGCGGCCACTTGCGGCAGGTGGGTCACGCACAGGACCTGGCGGCGCGTGCCCAGCTCGCGCAGGCGCCGGCCTACGACCTCCGCGACCGCCCCGCCGATGCCGGAATCCACTTCGTCGAAGATCAGCGTGGGCGTCGGGCTCGCTTCGCTGGCGATAACGGAAATCGCCAGGCTGATCCGCGCCAGTTCGCCCCCCGACGCGACCTTCGCCAACGGCCGTGGCGACACACCCGCGTGCCCCGCGACAAGAAACTCGACTTGCTCAAGCCCGGCCGCGCTCCCTTGCTCGAGCGCATGCAGGGCGATATCAAAGCGGCCGCCCGCCATCGACAGGCCCTGCATCGCGTCGGTCACGGCCTCGGCGAGTTCGCGTGCGGCTTTGGCCCGCGCGCGCGACAGCGCCTTGGCGACGTCGACATACGCGGCATGCGTGTGCGCCTCCTGCGCCTGCAGTGCGTCAAGGTCGGACGCGGCCTGCAGCGCTGCCAGTTGCGACTGGCGCTCGGCGAGTTCAGCGGGCAGCGTCTCGGGCGCGACGCGGTATTTGCGCGCCATCGTGTGCAGCGCCTGCATGCGCGCATCGACTTCGGCCAGACGGTCCGGGTCGAGTTCTGCGCGGTCGGCATACCGGGCGAGGGTGTGCACGGCCTCCTGAATCTGCACCTCGGCAGGTTCCAGCGCGGCCAGCACGTCGGCCAGCGCCGGGTCGAACTCGGCAAGCTCGCGCAGCGTATGCAGTGTCGCGCCGAGTTGCGTCAGCACGGCACCCTCCGATTCCGACAGGCCGTCAAGCGCGGCGCGCGTGCCCTCGATCAGGCTGGCGGCGTGCGACAGGCGATGGTGCTCCGCCTGCACGTCTTCCCACTCGCCAGGCTGCGGGGCGAGCTTGAGCAGTTCATTGACCTGCCATTCGATGCGTTCGCGCTCAAGCTGGGCCTCGCGCGATTGCTGCTCGGCGGCCTCGCGCAGCCGCACGACAGCTTGCCACGCGCGGTAATGCTCGCCCACCACGCGCACGTCGCCTTCCAGACCGGCGTGGGCGTCGAGCAGGCTGCGCTGGGCGTCGGTCTTGAGTAGCTGTTGATGCGCGTGCTGGCCGTGGATGTCGACGAGCTGCTCGCCGATTTCGCGCAACTGCGCCATCGTGACGGCCGCACCGTTGATGAACGCCTTGCTGCGGCCCGCGGCATCGACCGTGCGGCGCAGGAGGATGACGCCTTCGTCGTCGTGCAATTCATGCGCTTGCAGCCACGCGGCCACATGCGGATGCACGTCGAATTCAGCGGTGATGTCGGCGCGCGGGGCCCCCTCGCGTACGACGGCGGCATCGGCGCGCTCGCCGAGCGTCAGCGCCAGGGCGTCGATCAGGATCGATTTGCCGGCGCCGGTCTCGCCCGTGAATACAGTGAAGCCGTCGGACAGGTCGAGGTCCAGCGCATGGACGATGACAAAGTCGCGGATGGTAAGGCTGCGCAGCATGGTGCGTCGATGGGGGTTGGGTTTACAGCCGGTTGTCTTCGGTCGGGTACTCGTGCCAGTGCAGCTTCTTGCGCAGCGTGGCGTAGTAGTTGTAGCCAACCGGATGCAGTAGTTGCACGGTGCGCTCGGAGCGGCGCACCACGATGCGGTCACCCGGCAGCAGCGAGGTCAGCGATTGCATGTCGAAGTTGACGCTGGCATCACGACCGCTGGTCACCTGGATGACAACCTCCGCGTCGTGTGGAATGACGATCGGCCGGTTCGACAGCGAGTGCGGTGCAATCGGCACCAGCACCAGGCCCGACAGCGCCGGATGCAGGATCGGCCCGCCGGCGGAGAGCGCGTAGGCGGTCGAGCCCGTTGGTGTGGAGACGATCAGGCCGTCCGAACGCTGGTTGTACATGAAGAAACCGTCGACCGAGACGGCCAGTTCCACCATGCCTGAGAAGCCCGAGCGGTTGACGACCACATCGTTGAAGGCCAGGGCCGAGAAGATGACTTCGTCGTCGCGCACGACCTGCGCCTGCAGGAGCGCGCGCATCTCGGCCTCGTAGCGGCCGGACAGCATGTCGGGCAGCACGGTGTGCACGTCTTCGAACGGGATGTCGGTCATGAAACCCAGCCGACCGTGGTTCACGCCGATCACGGGCACGCTGGCGCCGGCCAGGTGTCGTCCAATGCCGAGCAGTGTGCCGTCGCCGCCGAGCACCACGGCCACGTCGGCATGGCGTGCCATCTCTTCGGGCGGCAGGGCAGGGTAATCCTGGACACCGATATTGAGCGCCGTTTCACGCTCGAACACGATGTCATGCCCGCGACCGGCTATGCACGAAGCCAACTCCATGAGCGGGCCGGCGATGTTGGCGGCCGAATACCGGCCGACCAGCGCGACAGTCTTGAACGGCGAGGCAGGCGAAGGCGAGGCGGCGGGAGCTTGCGGGGCCACGGTAGACGGGGGAATCGACATGCGCGCATTACACCATATCAATATGACCCTCGCCACGTTTGAACCTGTTTGGCGAGAAACGCCTGCGTCACGCGCAGATTGGCGTCGAATTTGCGTAAAATTGAAAAATCATGGACAAGCGCGCCACCATCCTCCTCAAGACCCTGATCGAACGGTACATAGCCGAGGGGCAGCCCGTCGGCTCGCGGACCTTGTCCAAGTACTCAGGGCTCGATCTGTCGCCGGCGACCATCCGCAATGTGATGGCCGACCTGGAGGAAATGGGCTTCATCGCGAGCCCGCACACCTCCGCCGGACGCGTGCCGACGCCGCGCGGCTACCGTCTCTTCGTCGACACCATGCTGACGGCCAGTCCGCTGGATGTGCTCAGCTCGCAAGACCGCATGGTGCAGCAGATGGCCGGGGCGATCGCCGAACAGGTACGCACCCAACTGGCGTCGCATGGGGCGGAATCGTCGCAGCGGGTGATCGCGGCGGCCGCGCAGACGCTGTCCAATCTGTCGCAATTTGCCGGCATCGTCATGACGCCGCGCCGCACGCACGCCTTCCGGCAGATCGAATTCCTTCGCCTGTCCGAATCCCGCATCCTGCTCATCGTCGTCACGCCAGAGGGCGATGTACAGAATCGCATCATCCACACCGATACGCCGTACACCCCTTCGCAACTGGTGGAGGCGGCCAACTACATCAACGCGCACTACGGCGGCATGACCTTTGACACCGTGCGCGAACGGCTGCGCGGCGAGTTGTCTGTGCTGCAGGCTGACATGACTTCGCTGATGCAGGCGGCCGTGGAGGCGGGCAGTAGCGCCGTGTCTGACGAAGAGCCCGTGGTCATCTCCGGCGAACGCAAGCTGCTGGATGTCGAGGACCTGTCATCGTCGATGGACAAGCTGCGTCGCCTGTTTGCGGTGTTCGAGCAGAAGACCGGGCTGCTGCAACTCCTCGACGTGTCAAGCCGGGCAGAGGGCGTCCAGATCTTCATCGGCGGCGAGAGCAGCCTCGTCCCGCACGAGGACATGGCGGTCATCACCGCACCGTACGAGGTCGATGGCAAGATCGTCGGCACCCTCGGCGTGATCGGACCGATGCGCATGGCCTACGAGCGCGTGATCCCGATCGTGGACATCACCGCCAAGCTGCTGTCGAGTACGCTCAGCCAGTATTGAGCGCTGGGTGCTGACGCCGGCGTTTGGTGCGTCGGCGATCCGCTCAGGATGAGAACTGTTCGAACGCGGCGAGGGCGTGCGTGGCGTACATCATCGAAGGGCCGCCTCCCATATAGACCGCTGTCCCCAGGACTTCTTCCAGCTCCGCGCGGGTCGTGCCCAGCTTGACGAGCGCCTGGACATGAAAGCCGATGCAGTCGTCGCAGCGGCTCGCAATGGCGATGCCGAGCGCCACCAGTTCTCGCGTCTTCTTGCTCAGCGCACCATCCTTTGTGCCTGCCGCAGCCAGTTGACTGAAGGCCGTCATCAATTCTGGCTGCGTTTCGCGCAGATTGCGCATCTGTGCAGACACGTCCTTGATCAGGGGTTTGAATTCGGGCACGCCACTCATGACGGGATCTCCTTGGTCGGTATTGAGCGTGGGGCGCGGCGCGTCCACACCGGGCGGCGGGACGCAGCCCCCCCAGCATTCTCGCCGCCGCCGTACGACGCGGTCATGACGTAACGCAACGACTCGCCTAGAAACTCCCGGTGAACTGGTACCGCCCGCCCGGGTGCCACATGGTTGCCACGGAGGCGACCTGGCCCTGGGATAGCGTCTTGCGCCGCAGCATCAGACACGGCTCACGCACATCCATCTGCAGCATTTCGGCGATCTCGCGCGGCGGCAGGCGCGCCTCGATGCCGTAATCCACGCCCTGCAACGGGGCGGCACGCATGAGGTAGGCGTTGGGCGTGGTCTGTGTGAAATCCTGTTGCATATAGTCAGGGGCCAGCCCGGCATTCACCCAGCGGTCTTCCACCTGGATCGGCAGGTCATTCTCGAAGTGCACGATCAGCGAATGGAACAGGGCGCGCCCCACCGGTACGCCGAAGGACGCGGCCATCGCTTCGTTGGCGCGGGCGCGCTCCAGCTTGTGCAGCTCGGCACGGTGCCGGTGGCCGCGTGCGGCAATTTCCTCGGCGATGTTGCGGATCGCCACCAGCGTCGCCTGGTACTTCTGCTGTGCGACGAACGTCCCCAACCCCTGCACACGCGTGAGGATCTGCTCGGCGGTCAGCTCGCGCAGCGCGCGATTGACCGTCATGCGCGACACGCCAAACGTCTGCGCGAGCGTGGTCTCCCCCGGGATCATCTCGCCTTCCTGCCACTCGCCGCTGCGGATGCGCATGAGGATGTCTTCCTTGATGCGCTGGAAGGCGGGCGTGCTGGCGGACGGGTCGTGTGACATGGACGTGGCTTGCGGTGCGGTTTGGGCGGCCGATGTGATGTGCGGATGGTGGTCATCATCAGGGTTTGCTCTTAGCTTGTAAAGTTTTCTTGCCTAAGTTGTATATACAACATAAGATGCGCTCCATGACAAAGGAGTTCGCAGGAGACCTCACATGAACGCCCCGACCAACGCTGCCCACCTGACCAACGATCCGCGCTACGACGCCTCGCGTGAAATCCGCGCCCCTCGCGGCACCGAGCTGCATTGCAAGAGCTGGCTGACCGAAGCGGCTTACCGGATGCTGCAGAACAACCTCGACCCGGACGTGGCCGAGAACCCCAAGCACCTCGTCGTGTATGGCGGCATCGGCCGCGCCGCGCGCGACTGGGCCTGCTTCGACAAGATCCTGGAGACGCTGCGCGAGCTGAACGACGACGAATCGCTGCTCGTGCAATCGGGCAAGCCGGTGGGCGTGTTCAAGACCCACCCGGATGCACCGCGCGTGCTGATCGCCAACTCCAACCTCGTGCCCAAGTGGGCGAACTGGGAACACTTCAACGAACTGGATCGCAAGGGCCTGTTCATGTACGGCCAGATGACGGCCGGCAGCTGGATCTACATCGGCAGCCAGGGCATCGTGCAAGGCACGTACGAGACGTTTGCCGAGGCGGGCCGCCAGCACTACGACGGTAAGTTGGCCGGCAAGTGGATCCTGACTGCGGGCCTGGGCGGCATGGGCGGCGCGCAGCCGCTGGCCGCAACACTGGCCGGTGCCGTGTCGCTGAACATCGAATGCCAGCAATCGAGCATCGATTTCCGCCTGCGTACGCGCTACCTCGACAAGCAGGCCAAGGACGTCGACGACGCATTCAACCTGATTCGCCACCACTGCGAGCGCGGCGAGGCCGTGTCCATCGGCCTGCTCGGCAATGCGGCGGAAATCCTGCCGGAGCTGGTCAAGCGTGCCCGCGCCGGCGGTCTGAAGCCGGATCTGGTGACCGACCAGACCTCGGCGCATGATCTGGTCAACGGCTATCTGCCGGTTGGCTGGACGGTCGAGCAATGGCGTGCTGCGCAACGCGATCCGTCGCAGCACGCCCGCCTGACCGACGAGGCCGCCAAGTCCTGCGCCGTGCACGTGCAGGCCATGCTGGATTTCCAGGCCATGGGCATCCCGACCGTCGACTACGGCAACAACATCCGGCAAGTCGCGTTCGACCAGGGCGTGAAAAACGCCTTCGACTTCCCGGGCTTCGTGCCGGCCTACATCCGTCCGCTGTTCTGCGAGGGCAAGGGCCCGTTCCGCTGGGTGGCGCTGTCGGGCGATCCGGAAGACATCTACAAGACCGACGCCAAGATCAAGGAACTCTTCCCGCACAACACGCATGTGCATCGCTGGCTCGACATGGCGCGGGACCGCATCGCCTTCCAGGGGCTGCCCGCCCGCATCTGCTGGCTGGGCCTGGGCGAGCGTCACCTGGCCGGCCTGGCCTTCAATGAGATGGTCAAGAACGGCGAGTTGAAGGCGCCCATCGTGATCGGCCGCGATCACCTGGACACGGGCTCGGTGGCGAGCCCCAACCGCGAAACCGAAGCCATGCGCGATGGCACCGACGCCGTGTCGGACTGGCCGCTGCTCAACGCGCTGCTCAACACGGCCGGCGGTGCGACGTGGGTGTCGCTGCACCACGGCGGCGGTGTCGGCATGGGCTATTCGCAGCACTCGGGCGTGGTGATCGTCGCCGACGGCACCGACGCTGCGGCCAAGCGCCTGGGCCGTGTGCTCGTCAACGATTCCGGCTCCGGCGTCATGCGCCATGCCGATGCCGGCTACGAAACCGCCATTGCCTGCGCCAAGCGCAACGGTTTGAACCTGCCGATGATCGGCTAAGTTAGAGACATCCTGCTCGTATTGCTATGAACACCATGACCACGCCCCCCATCCTGACATTGCAACCCGGCGAGATGTCCTTTGCCGACCTGCGCCGCGTGTGGCTGGCCCCGACGCCCATCGCGCTGTCTGGCGACTGCGCGGCCGCCATTGAAGCGTCGGCCGCCACGGTACAGGCCATCGTCGCCAAGGGCGCACCGGCCTATGGCATCAACACCGGATTCGGCCTGCTGGCCAAAACGCAGATCGCCACGCACGAACTGGAGCGCCTGCAGCGCAACCTGATCCTCTCGCACGCCGTCGGCACCGGTGAAGACCTGAGCGACAACGTGGCGCGACTGGTGCTGCTGATGAAGGCCGCCAGCCTGGCGCGCGGCTATTCGGGCGTGCGCCGTGTCGTGATCGATACGCTGCTGGCACTGCTGAACGCCGGCATCGTGCCGTGCATTCCGTCCAAGGGTTCGGTGGGCGCGTCGGGCGATCTGGCACCGCTGGCGCACATGACGCTTGCCCTGCTGGGTGAGGGCGACGTACGTGTGAACGGCGTGCGCACGCCGGCGCGTGCCGCGTTGGCCGCCGCCGGCATCAAGCCGATCGCACTGGCCGCCAAGGAAGGCCTGGCGCTCATCAACGGCACGCAGGTGTCGACCGCGCTGGCGCTCAACGGCCTGTTCCTGGCCGAGCGTCTGCTTCAAGCCGCCACCGTGTCGGGGGCATTGTCGGTGGATGCCGCCAAGGGCAGCGATGCGCCGTTCGACCCGCGCGTGCACACCGTGCGTGGTCAGGCGGGGCAGATCGCCACCGCCGCGGTGTACCGCAACCTGCTGGCCGGCAGCGCCATCCGCCAGTCGCACCTCGTGGGCGACAAGCGCGTGCAAGACCCGTACAGCCTGCGCTGCCAGCCGCAAGTCATGGGCGCGTGTTTCGACCTGATCCGTCAGGCCGGCGCCACGCTGCTCACCGAAGCCAATGCAGTGACCGACAACCCGCTGGTCTACGCCGATGCCGGTGAAGTGATTTCGGGCGGCAACTTCCACGCCGAGCCGGTGGCGTTTGCTGCCGACATGCTTGCGCTGGCGATTGCCGAGATCGGTGCGTTGTCGGAGCGCCGCATCGCGCTGCTGATCGACTCCACGCTGTCGGGCCTGCCGCCGTTCCTGGTGGAGCAGCCGGGCCTGAACTCGGGCTTCATGATTGCGCACGTCACCGCCGCGGCACTGGCCTCGGAAAACAAGACGTTTGCCCACCCGGCCAGCGTGGACAGCCTGCCGACTTCCGCCAACCAGGAAGACCACGTCAGCATGGCCACCTTCGCCGGCCGCCGTCTGCAGGACATGGCCGAGAACACCGCCACCATCGTCGGCATCGAAGCGCTGGCGGCAGCGCAGGGCATCGATTTCCACAAGCCGTTGGCGACGTCCGACACGCTGCAGAAGGCGCATGGCTGCATCCGCGCGCGTGTGGCGTACTACGGTGAAGATCGCCTGTTCGCCCCCGACATCGAAGGCGCCCGCCGCCTCGTGCTCGACGGCGATCTGGGCGATTCGTGCCGCGCGCACGTCGGCGAACTCGCACTCGTCTGACCATGCTCGCCCAAGCCGAACCGAACGTCTGGCAAGGCCGCGTCGATGCGGAGGAAGGCCCGCTGGGCTTGCGTTGGCACCAGACGGTGCGCCGCATCGATGCATCGATGCCGCTGGCCAACACCGTCGCCCTGGCGGGTTTTGCCTGCGATGCGGGCGTCGCACGCAACCACGGGCGAACCGGCGCACAGGCGGGCCCCGCCGCCATCCGCAAGATGCTGGCGAACTTGCCCGCGCGTGCCGGCCGTGTGGTCGTCGACGCGGGCGACGTGACTTGCCAGGGCGATGCGCTGGAAGACGCGCAGAGCGAATTGGCCGGTGTGCTCCACGATCTGCTCGATCGCGGCGCGTTTCCGATCGCGCTCGGCGGCGGGCATGAGATCGCGTGGGCGTCGTTTGGCGGCTTGGCGCGGCACCTGGCCGCGAAATCCGATCAACCGCCGCGTATCGGCATTCTCAACCTCGATGCGCATTTCGATCTGCGTGCGGGTGAGCGTGGCAGCTCGGGCACGCCGTTCCGCCAGATCGCCGAAGACTGTGCCCGGCGCGGCTGGCCGTTCCATTACGCCTGCCTGGGCGTGAGCACCTACGCCAACACCGAAGCGCTGTTCGCGCGTGCGCGCCAGCTCGGCGTGCGCTGGATGCACGACGACGAGATGGACGTCATGCAGCTCGCGCACGTGCTGAAGGTGGTCGAGGTGTTCCTGAGCCAGGTCGACCACGTCTATCTGACGATGTGCCTCGACGTGCTGCCGGCCGCTGTTGCCCCCGGCGTGAGCGCACCGTCGGCACGCGGCGTTGGGATGGACGTGATCGAGCCCATCGTCGATCGCGTGGTCAGCTCGGGCAAGCTGCGGCTGGCGGATGTGGCGGAGCTGAACCCGTCGCTCGACATCGACAACCACACGGCGCGTGTCGCTGCCCGCCTCGTGGCACGCGTGGCAGACGGCATTGGCCTGCAGGGAGCCGCACATGGCTGATCAAGCCACCCCGCATTGGGATGCGCTCTGGACCAACGTCCACCTCGCCACGCTCGCCGCCGACGCTGACGGCTACGGCGAGATCCGCGACGGCGCCATCGCCGTCAAGGACGGCCGCATTGCGTGGCTCGGCTACCGCGCCGATCTGCCCGTCAACGCCCGCGCCACACGCGAGCACGATGGCGGCGGCGCGTGGCTCACGCCCGGCCTGATCGATTGCCACACGCACCTCGTCTACGCCGGCAACCGCAGCAATGAATTCGAAGCGCGCCTGAATGGCGTGCCGTACGAAGAGATCGCGCGGTCGGGCGGCGGCATCCTGTCCACCGTCCGTGCCACGCGGGCGGCCAGCGAAGACGCGTTGGCCGAAGCCAGCCTGCCTCGCCTCAATGCACTGCGCGCCGAAGGTGTCACCACCGTTGAAATCAAGTCCGGCTACGGCCTGAACCTGGAAACGGAGCGCCGCATGCTGCGTGTTGCCCGCCGCTTCGGCCAGTCATTGCCGGTGAGCGTGCGGACAACGTTCCTCGGCGCGCATGCCGTGCCGCCCGAATTCGCCGGCCGTGCGGATGACTACATCGATCACCTCTGCGCCGAGGTGCTGCCCGCGCTTGCCGCGGAAGGTCTGGTCGATGCTGTTGACGCCTTCTGCGAAACCATCGGCTTCACGCCCGCACAGACGGCGCGCATGTTCGACGCGGCGCAGCGCCACGGCTTACCCGTCAAGCTGCACGCCGAGCAACTCTCCGACCAGGGCGGCGCGGCGCTGGTGGCTCGCTACGGCGGTCTTTCGGCGGATCACCTCGAATGCCTGACCGATGCGGGCGTGGCCGCGATGGCGCAAGCCGGCACAGTGGCTGTACTGCTGCCCGGCGCGTTCTACTGCCTGCGTGAAACGCGCCTGCCGCCGATGGCCGCGCTGCGCGCCGCCGGTGTGCCGATGGCCGTGTCGACCGACTGCAACCCCGGCACGTCGCCGTTGTCGTCGCTGCTGCTGGCGATGAACATGGCGTGCACGCTGTTCCGCCTGACGCCGCTGGAAGCGCTGACTGGCGCCACGCGTCATGCTGCCGCAGCGCTCGGCCTGTCTGGCACGTGCGGTGTGCTCGCCCCGGGCTGCGCCGCCGATTTCGCACTCTGGCGGATCGACCGCCCCGCCGATCTGGCATACGCCATGGGCCTCAACCCTTGCGTTACCGTGGTCAAGGAGGGGGTCGTGGCGGCGTAAGCAGACAAAACGGGCTGGCTCGTATAATCGGCCCGTCTATCGCGAAGCTCCGCCCCATGCCCTTCTTGCCTGAACCCCAGTTCCAGCATGGCCAGCCTGATCGCACGGCGATCCTGCTGGTCAACCTCGGCACGCCAGATGGCACTTCGCCGCGCGAGGTCGGCCGCTATCTTCGTCAGTTCCTGTCGGATCGGCGCGTAGTGGAAATTCCACCCGCGGTCTGGTGGTTCATCCTCAACCTGTTGATCATTCCGCTGCGCTCGCGCGCGTCGGCGCACAAGTACGAGAGCATCTGGCTTCGCGAGGCCAACATGACGGGCTCGCCCCTGCTGGTGTACAGCGAGCGCCAGGCGCATGCGCTGCAGCAACTGCTGAACGCGCAGGGTCACGACGTGGTGGTGGCCTGCGCCATGCGCTACGGCAATCCGTCGATTCCGTCGGTGATGCAGGCGCTGCGCAAACAGGGCGTTGAACGCATCCTCGTCCTGCCGATGTATCCGCAGTATTCGGGCACGACCACCGCCACCGCGTTCGACGAGGTCTTCCGCGTGCTGGCCGAGATGCGTAACCAGCCGGAACTGCGGCTGATCAAGCATTTTCATGACGATCCCGCGTATATCAACGCGTTGCATCAGCAGGTGGGCGCGTATTGGGCGCAACATGGCGCGCCGGACTTCGCGCGCGGCGACAAGCTGCTGCTGTCATTCCACGGCGTGCCGCGCCGCACACTGGAACTGGGCGACCCCTACCACTGCGAATGCCTGAAGACCGGTCGTCTGCTCGGAGAGGCGCTTGGCTTGCAGCCCGGTCAATACTTGGTCACGTTTCAGTCTCGCTTCGGCCGTGCCGAATGGCTGCAACCGTACACCGCGCCCACACTGGAAGAGCTGGGCCGCGTCGGCACCGATCGTGTCGACGTGTTCTGCCCGGGTTTCCCGGCCGATTGCCTTGAGACGCTCGAGGAAATTGCAATGGAAGGTCAGTCCACCTTCCGTGTCGCCGGCGGCAAGACGTTCCACTACATTCCGTGCCTGAACGATAACGAAGCGTGGATCGCCGGCATGGCCGACATCGCGCTCTCCCATCTGCAGGGCTGGCCGTTGACGCTCACGCATCCACACGTGCTGGATGCGAGCCGCGCGCGCGCGCAAAGCAAGGGAGCCGCGGCATGAAGGTGAGCGCCGACGCGGCAGACCGCGTGCGCATCGACAAATGGCTTTGGGCGGCGCGTTTCTTCAAGACGCGTTCGCTGGCGACGGAGGCAGTTGAACGCGGTCACGTGCAGATCAACGATCAGCCGGTCCGGCCTGCCAAGGATGTCAAGATTGGCGATCGCGTGCGTGTGCATGCGCATGAACAGCAATGGGAATTGCGGGTGCTGGCGCTGGCCGAGGTCCGCGGGCCCGCTGCGATAGCGCAAACGCTCTACGCAGAGACGGAAGCGAGTCGCTTGAAACGCGAAGAGGCGGCAAACCGACGCCGGCTGTATCGCGAACCTGCCACGCAAATCGCTGGCCGACCCACCAAGCGTGATCGGCGTCGCATCGACAAGCTTGGCGAATAAAAAGCCATGCTGCGCGAGTGTGTGCTAACTTGACAGGTTCAGACCGCGCGCAAGCCGCTGCGCCTGCGGAGGTTCGCCGATGTAGTGCTTGAAGAAGGCCTTGCCGCTACCGTATTCCGTGTAACGCGGCGTGACGGCACCAGACAAGCAGATGAACGTTGTGGCTGCGGTCAGGGTCAACAGCAGCAGCACGGTCAGAACGGGCAGCTTGTTATGCATGGTACGAACCCTCAAAGAAGCTCGCGCCCCCCGATGTTTTCTTGCATCATAGGCGGCCGATCAAGGCGTCGCAATTGCGGTGCCGTTGCAGTCTGATGAAACTTGTAACCCCATATTTCGTGATGCGCAGTGCACAGTTGCTGCGCCTCCAGTGCCCTTGAAAGGCGCACCGACAGCCCCATATCGGGCACAACTTGTTTTGTGAACATCCAGCGGATCGTCTGCGGGCACAGGTTGTGCAAGTGCCCGGTGCGTCGATTCCCTCATTTAGCGCTATGAAACACACTTCGGACACCTCCTCGCACCCCGACGCGCAAGCCGCCCAGCCGACCCAGACCAGCGGCCAGGCCGCCAACGCCTATTCGAGCCAAGCCCAGCGCGCCAGCGCAGACGCCCAGGCCATCGCCGGCGACGAAGCCGCTGTGACGGAGGCCATGGCTGACGCGGATGTCGCCGAACTGCGACGTCAACTGGAAGCCGCCGAAGAGAAGGCGCGCCAGAACTATGAAAACTGGGCGCGCGCAACGGCCGAAGGCGAAAACATCCGTCGCCGCGCGCAGGAAGACGTCGCCAAGGCGCACAAGTTCGCCATCGAAGGCTTTGCCGAATATCTGTTGCCCGTCATGGATAGCCTGCAGGCGGCGCTGGCCGATACTTCCGGCGACGTCGCCAAGCAGCGCGAGGGCGTTGAACTGACGCTCAAGCAGCTCTATGCCGCGTTCGAAAAGGGACGGGTGACCGAGCTGAACCCGGTCGGTGAGAAATTTGACCCGCATCGCCATCAGGCCATCTCGATGGTGCCGGCCGATCAGGAAGCCAACACCGTGGTGGCCGTGCTCCAGCGCGGCTACACGCTGGCTGACCGCGTGCTGCGCCCGGCTCTGGTGACAGTCGCCGCGCCGAAGTAAGCTGCGACCTCCCGTGATCCTGCACATCGTCACTGCGCGCGACCTGTCTCGCGGTGCCGGCTGTTACGGCCGCATTGGCGGCCGCAGTAGGAAATCTCCGCAACGCGCTGCCGGTCTGACGCAGCGCCCGTGACGACGTCGATGCCGCTGGCTGCAGTACTTCTCCTTGCTTCGTCTTCCCGTGCCGCGCGCCTGAAGCGTGCGGCAGGTGATCTGCCGCGCGCCGTTCAGGCGATGACCGCGGCCCTTGCCGCCGCCCGGCGGTTGTCCTAGTGCCCTTGCGGCACGTTGCCGCCGGGCCACCCCACCTTTCCCTGATGTTCTGTATCGCCGCCGGCCGGCGCTCGCGCCTGCTGGTCGTGCACCGCTATCGTGCTGCGCAAGCGCGTCCGTAGCGGCCCTGACACGTTCAAGACAACCCCATTCGCCGGAGATCGCCATGTCCGCACCCGTCATCTATCTGACCGAACTCGACCTGACCCGCCTGGAAAACGCCGCCGCTCGCGCGGGAAGCCATTCACCGCTGGCTGAACTGGTCGACGACCTTGTCACCCGTGCCAATGTGGTGCCGGGCAACAAGATTCCCGCCAATGTGGTGACGATGAACTCGGTGGTGCGCGTGGCCGATGACACTGGCGCGGCGCACGAGTGGACGTTGGTCTATCCGGAGGAGGCCAACGTGGCGTTGGCCAAGTTGTCGGTGCTCTCGCCGATGGGCGCCGCGCTGCTCGGTCAGCGTGAAGGTAAATCGGTCAGGTACACCGCACCCAACGGCAACAAGCACAGCTTGCGCATCGAGCGCATCGCCTTTCAGCCTGAGGCGAGCGGACAGCACACGCTGTAACGCGGCTGCGTTCGCGGCATCCGGTCACGATCCGTGGCGGGAGGGCTTGGCTGGCAGGCCAGATCGTGAGCGGGGTGTTAGCGGGACAGGCTGTAGCCGATGCGCAACTGCGAGCCGAGCTTGTGGTTGTAATCGAGCAGGCTCTCGCCGTAGCCGGTGAAGTACTGGATGAACAGGTAACCGGCCGTGCCGCTGAAGATGCGGCTCATCGGGTAGGAGAGTTGCGCATCGATGCTGCCGTATGCCCGGCGCGTGCCTTTTCGCAGCGTCGTGGCCAGCTCCCAGCCGTTGGGCGCGCCGTATGAGACGCGGAAATCTCCGAAGCCGCGGTAGTGCGCAATGTCGGTGTTACCGCTGCGAGTGAGGTAGGCGTACAGCTTGGGCTCGAATTTCCAGTGGTAGTCGGTCAGATCGCCAAAGTGGAAGGTCGGGCGGATGAAGACGGTGTTGATGGCCCGCGAGGCGTCGCCGTCTCGACCGTTCGACTCGTGTTCGATGCCACCTGCGAACGACAGGCGCGAGAGCGCTCCCCCACGGACGCCGGTGTCGGGCCGGTAATAGAACAGGCTCGGCCGATAGTTGGTATCCCGGAATGGTGCCGACTCCTTGCCCAGATCCCAAAGAGAGAACTGTGTGTAGCCGAAGTACAGGTTGTCGAGCACACCTGTGGAGGCCGGATTCTCGGGCTGGAAGACGCGGAACTTGAAGCTCAGCTGGAACTTGACGTTCACGCCTTCGTGCGCGCCCACCGTCGCGAACATCGGTTCGTGGAACGTCAGGCGCGCAGTCTCCTCCGCGGGGCGAAGCGCCTCGCCAGCGCCGGCGACTGCCTGCGGCGTGCGGGGTGCAACGCTTGCTTCGGCGGGCTGCGCACTGGCATTGGCGCCCAACGCGCCGCCCGGGCGTACGCCATCTGCCGCGGCGTTACGGGCGGCCCCCGGGGGCGCTCCATCGGCGGCAATCTGGGGAGCATCAGCGCCGCGCACCAGGGTCACCAGCACGGGGGCGGCGTCCAGGTCTGGCAGTTCCAGGCGGACGGCGCCTCGCAGCACCTCGGGCAGCGTGCCGCTGTAGGCGACGGTGCGCACCTGCCCCGGACGCAGATGCAGTGTCTCTGCCCCCGGACTGTGTCGATCGAGAATCACTTCAACAGGACCTTGCAGGTCTGCGGTTGCCATCACGCGCAATCTGGCCGGCACCGCGTAGCTGCGCTGGGCTGCGTCCCCTGAAATCACGAGGGTCAGCGTGAAGGGCTGCGTAGCATCGATGCGGCGCGACGGCTGGAGGACAGCGACCGCGGCCTGTGCGGCGGGAATGGCGCATGCGGCCAGCAAAGCGACGCAGAACGGGGCGATTCGGAAGGAGCGCAAACGCATGGGTGCGAGGCAGCAGGCAAGGCCCGGCAAGTGGCAACTGCGCGCAAGGGTACCATCCCCGGCTTTACGCCCGGTTTGCCGTTCCTGGCTCGCATCACCGCCCGCTTTAGCGTGGGAGCACACGTTTTCGAATGCTTTCCCGTGAAAAACCGGCCAAAATGCTCAACTTTTCAAAAATCGGCCTTGAAAAGCCGGGCGGCACTCCCACATCCGAGCCAAGTTTGTATTTCAGTGCAGTCCCGACACCAGATTCGAGGAGCAAGAACATGGGCAAAATCATTGGTATCGACCTGGGTACCACCAATAGCTGCGTGGCCATCATGGAGGGCAACACCCCCAAGGTGATCGAAAACGCCGAAGGTGCACGCACGACCCCGTCGATCATCGCCTACATGGAAGACGGCGAGATCCTGGTCGGTGCCCCGGCCAAGCGCCAGGCGGTGACCAACCCGAAGAACACGCTGTATGCCGTCAAGCGGCTGATCGGCCGCAAGTTTGACGAGAAGGAAGTCCAGAAGGACATCGGCCTGATGCCGTACGCCATTTCCAAGGCCGACAATGGCGACGCCTGGGTGGAAGTGCGCGGCCAGAAGCTGGCGCCGCCGCAAATTTCGGCTGAAACCCTGCGCAAGATGAAGAAGACCGCCGAGGACTACCTGGGCGAGGAAGTGACCGAAGCCGTGATCACGGTGCCGGCCTACTTCAACGATTCGCAGCGCCAGGCCACCAAGGACGCCGGCCGCATCGCCGGTCTGGACGTCAAGCGCATCATCAACGAGCCGACCGCGGCTGCGCTGGCATTTGGCCTGGACAAGAACGAGAAGGGCGACCGCAAGATCGCCGTGTATGATCTCGGCGGCGGTACGTTCGACATCTCGATCATCGAGATTGCCGACGTGGACGGCGAGAAGCAGTTCGAAGTGCTGTCGACCAACGGCGATACGTTCCTGGGCGGCGAAGACTTCGACCAGCGCATCATCGATTACATCATCGGCGAGTTCAAGAAGGAGCAGGGCGTTGATCTCTCCAAGGACGTGCTCGCGCTGCAACGCCTGAAGGAAGCCGCTGAAAAGGCCAAGATCGAACTGTCGAGCTCGCAGCAGACCGAAATCAACTTGCCGTACATCACGGCCGATGCGTCCGGTCCGAAGCACTTGAACCTCAAGATCACGCGCGCCAAGCTGGAAGCGCTGGTCGAAGACCTGATTGCCCGTACCATCGAGCCGTGCCGTACCGCCATCAAGGACGCCGGCGTGAAGGTGTCGGATATCCATGACGTGATCCTGGTTGGCGGCATGACGCGCATGCCGAAGGTGCAGGAGAAGGTGAAGGAGTTCTTCGGCAAGGATCCGCGCAAGGACGTGAACCCGGACGAGGCGGTTGCCGTGGGCGCGGCCATTCAGGGTCAGGTGCTGGGCGGCGATCGCAAGGACGTGCTGCTGCTGGACGTGACGCCGCTGTCGCTGGGCATCGAAACGCTGGGTGGCGTGATGACCAAGATGATCGGCAAGAACACGACCATCCCGACCAAGTTCTCGCAGACCTTCTCGACCGCCGACGACAACCAGCCGGCCGTGACGATCAAGGTCTACCAGGGCGAGCGCGAGATGGCTTCCGGCAACAAGATGCTGGGCGAATTCAACCTGGAAGGCATTCCGCCGGCACCGCGCGGCACGCCGCAGATTGAAGTGTCGTTCGACATCGACGCCAACGGCATTCTGCACGTGGGCGCCAAGGACAAGGCGACTGGCAAGGAAAACAAGATCACCATCAAGGCGAATTCGGGCCTGTCGGAAGATGAGATCCAGCGCATGGTGAAGGATGCCGAGGCCAACGCCGAGGAAGACAAGAAGCTGCGCGAGCTGGTCGACTCCCGTAACCAGGGCGAGGCGCTGGTGCACTCGACCAAGAAGGCACTGGGCGAGTACGGCGACAAGCTGGAAGCTGGCGAGAAGGACAAGATCGAAGCCGCGATCAAGGAACTTGAAGAGACCCTGAAGGGGACCGACAAGGCCGCGATCGACGCCAAGGTGGAAGCGCTGGCAACGGCCTCGCAGAAGCTGGGCGAGAAGGTCTACGCCGACATGCAGGCCAAGGGCGAAGCCGGCGGTGCCGAACAAGCCGCAGCAGGCGCCCAGGCCGCAGGACAAGGCCAAGGCGCGCCGCACGACGATAACGTCGTCGATGCCGAGTTCAAGGAAGTGAACGACAAGAAGTAAGCCGAATCGTCCGCCAGGCGGACGTGAGGGTACGCCGGGCGGTGGCCATCGGGTTGTGCGGGACGCACCCGATGCCACGCTCGGCTTTTTTGCTATTCGACCAAGCAGCAATCAGGTGATTTTTTAGCCACCATGGCAAAACGTGATTACTACGAAGTGCTCGGGGTGGGCAAGAACGCGAGCGACGACGAGATCAAGAAGGCGTATCGCAAGCTCGCGATGAAGTACCACCCCGACCGCAATCCGGACAGCAAGGAAGCGGAAGAGAAGTTCAAGGAGGCCAAAGAGGCCTACGAGATGCTTTCCGATGCCGAGAAGAAGGCCGCGTACGACCAGTACGGCCACGCCGGTGTCGACCCGAATATGGCGGGCGGCTTTGGCGCGGGCGGTGCAGGCTTTGGCGGCGGCTTTGCCGAGGCCTTTGGCGACATCTTTGGCGACATCTTCGGCCAGGCCCAGGGCCAGGGCGGGCGCCGCGGCGGCGGCCCGCAGATGTATCGCGGCGCGGACCTGCGCTACAGCATGGAGATCACGCTGGAGCAGGCCGCGCATGGCTACGACACGCAGATCCGCGTGCCGCATTGGGACGAGTGCGACCACTGTCACGGCAAGGGCGCCGAGCCCGGCTCCAGCGTGGAGACGTGCCCGACCTGCCACGGCGCTGGTCAGGTGCGCGTGTCGCAGGGCTTCTTCACGATGCAGCAGACCTGCCCGAAGTGCCACGGCAGCGGCAAGTACATCCCCAAGCCGTGCACCAAGTGCCACGGCCAGGGCAAGCTGAAGAGCCAGAAGACGCTGGAAGTGAAGATTCCGGCTGGCATCGACGAAGGCATGCGCATCCGTTCGTCGGGCAACGGCGAGCCGGGCATCAACGGCGGCCCGCCGGGTGATCTGTATGTGGAAATCCACATCAAGCAGCACCCGGTGTTCGAGCGCGATGGCGACGATCTGCACTGCCAGATGCCGATTTCCTTCGCGACGGCAGCCATCGGCGGCGACATCGAAGTGCCGACGCTGGGTGGTCGCGCTTCGTTCACGGTGCCCGAAGGCACGCAGGCTGGAAAGACGTTCCGCCTGCGCGGCAAGGGCATCAAGGGCGTGCGCTCGGGCTATGCAGGCGATCTCTATGTGCACATCAACATCGAGACGCCGGTCAAGCTGACCGAGCACCAGAAGGACCTGCTCAAGCAGTTCGACAAGTCCGTGCACGAAGGCGGCTCGCGGCACAGCCCGCAGGAGCAGTCGTGGCTGGACAAGGTCAAGAACTTCTTCTCTTCCTGAGCGCAGCATTGCCGAAGTAACGCGAGGGACATCGTCATGCAGCTGCCAGAAGCCGGCGCGCCGTTCGCGCTGCTGGACGATGCCACCTCGCGCGGCGCGCCGTGTTCGCGCTGGTACACCGATTACGCCGGAGAATGCTGCCGGCCAGCGGGTGCTCTCGACGGTCTGGATGACGACCTGCGCGCCGCCTGGCGCGCCGGCTTGCATGCGATCATCGTTGCGCCCTACGAATTCGGCCGGCCGCTGGTCGGCCTGCCGGCCTCTCCGACAGTCCCATCCGTCTTGCCCGGGCACGATGGCCGCTTGCGTGTGCTGCTGTTCCGCTCGATGCAGGTGTTGTCATCAGCCGAGGTTGACGCGCTGTTTGACGGATGGCCGGAGGCAGCAGCAGAGGCCGGCCTGTTCGACCGCGCCGCCACCGTCGATCGCGTTGCCTACACCCACGCCATCGCGCGTATCCATGACTGGATCGCGGCGGGCGACACCTACGAAGTCAATTACACCTATCGCCTGCGCATGACTGCGTTTGGCGCGCCGGCCGCCCTGTATAGGCGGTTGCGTACCCGCCAGCCGGTGCCCTACGGGGCGTTCATCGGACTCCCCGAAGGCGGGGCGATCCTGTCGTGCTCGCCGGAACTCTTCTTCTCGCATCGCGCGGGTCGGCTCGTCGCGCGGCCCATGAAAGGCACCGCGCCCGCCACGGGCGACGCCGAAGTCGACGAGACCCGCGCCATCGCGCTGGCCGCCGACGAAAAGAACCGCGCCGAAAACCTCATGATTGTCGACTTGCTGCGCAACGATCTGGGCCGCCTCGCGCGCCCGGGTTCGGTGCGGGTGCCGGCACTGTTCGAGGTGACGCCGTTCGGGAGCGTGCTCCAGATGACCTCCACCGTGGAAGCGGAGACGCCGCCCCGCACGAGTCTGGCGGATTGCCTGCGCGCTTTGTTTCCGTGCGGTTCCATCACCGGCGCACCCAAGCGGCGAACGATGGAGATCATTGACGCACTGGAGCCGGAGCCTCGTGGCCTCTACACCGGCGCCATCGGTTGGGTGGATGCGCCCACCGATGATCGTGCGATGGGCGACGCATGCTTTTCCGTGGCGATTCGCACATTGGTCCTGAGCGCGCCCGGCGCCGATGGTCTGCGTACCGGTGAACTTGGCATCGGCTCAGGCATCGTGCACGACAGCGTGGTTGACGAGGAATTCGCAGAATGCCAGTTGAAGGCGCGGTTCGTCACTGCGCTGGATTCGGGGCTCGCATTGTTTGAGACGATGCGGGCCACGCACGATGGTGTGCCGCTCCTGGATCGGCATCTGGCTCGGTTGGCACGTTCCGCACAGGCTTTCGGGTTTCCGTTTGATCGCACCGCCCTGGCGGGCGCAGTGGCGCGCGCGTGCACTTCGTTGGCTGGCCTGGGGGAATACCGCATGCGCCTGACACTGGCTGCCGGCGGCGCGGTCAGCGTGACGGCAGCCTCGCTCGCGCCCCTGCATGCCACGTGGGACAGGCCGGCGCGCCTGCTCGTCGCTTCGCAATCGCGCCAGGCGGCGCACAGCCTGCCTGCGCACAAGACCACGCTGCGCGCGGGTTATGACGCCGCCTGGCAGGCCGCCGAGCGCGAGGGCGCCTTTGATGCGGTGTTCTTCAATGCAGACGGCACCCTGGCAGAGGGCGGGCGCAGTACCGTGCTGGTCAGGCTCGATGGCGCATGGTGGACGCCGCCGCTGTCGGCAGGCATCTTGCCCGGCGTGATGCGTTCGGTCTTGCTGGACGATGCCACACCGTGGCTGGGAGGGCCGCTGCGTGAGCGTTCGCTGACCCGCGCCGACGTTGCCCGCGCCGAGGCCCTCGCCGTATGCAACGCGCTACGCGGTGTGGTGCCCGCGCATTTCGAGCCGCCCCTGGCCGTCGACGTTTTCTAGCTTCCAGCGCGCGACACCGGGCAGGTTGATCAGCTCGCGGTCGTGGCACACCATCAGCAGGGCACGGCCTTCCGCCGCCAGTTCGCCGACCAGCGCAATGACCTGCTCGCGCGCCGCGCCGTCCAGGTTCGACGTGGGTTCATCCAGCAGGAGCACGTCGGTGTGCAGCGCACGGGCACGGGCCAGCGCGAGGCGCTGCGTCTCGCCGCCCGACAGGCGTTCGGGCGGCACGTCGACCACGTGCGCCAGGCCGGCCCAGCGCAGCGCGTCTTCCACGCGTTCGATCAACTGCGCATGCGCCACCCGGTGCGGTCCCGTGGTCAGCCCATAGGCCAGATTGGCACGCACAGACGTGCGAAACAGATACGGGTGCTGATGCACATAGGTGAGCCGCGCACACAGCTCGGCGGGGTAGGGCGACAGCGGTTGTCGCCCACGGCCAAGGTCGACGGTCGCTGCGCCGGCCGGTGCAAGCCCCGCCAGCATCCTCAGTAGCGTTGTCTTGCCAACGCCGTTGGCACCGGTGATGACGATCGCATGTCCGGGCGATAGCGCCAGGCGCGGGATCTCGAACAACAGGCGCGCGCCATGGCGGCAATGCAGGCCCTCAAACACCATCATCGGCTGCGGGGCGGCGCTCATGTGCTTTCCCCGCGATAGCTGCCAGCGCCTTGCAGCCACGCCAGCACAAGGTTGACGAGCAGCGCCAGCACCACCAAGACGATGCCCAGCGCAATGCCCTCGGCAAACTCTCCCTTGCTCGTCTCCAGCGCGATGGCCGTGGTCATCGTGCGGGTGACGCCCTCGATGTTGCCGCCCACCATGAGCGCGGAGCCGACTTCTGCGATGACACGGCCAAAGCCTGCGACCACGGCCGCCATCAAACCGAATCGCAATTCACGAAAGACCGTCAGCAGGAGTCGAATGCGCCCGGCTCCGAGCACGCGCGCCGTTTCAGCCAGGCGAGGGTCGGCACGCTCCAGTGTCGTCAATGCGAAGGCGACGATGACCGGCAGGCCCAGGGCCGCCTGCCCGAGGATCATTCCGCCCTGCGTGAACAGCAGCCCGAAGCCGCCCAGCGGTCCCTGGCGCGAGAGCAGCAGGTAGAGCAGCAGCCCGATCAGCACAGTGGGAAACGACAGCGAAGCCTGGGCCAGCACGACCAGCGCGCGGCGCCCCGCAAAGCGGTGCATGGCGATGGCGTAAGCGGTGAGCAGCCCCGGCGGCGTCGCCAGCAGCAGCCCCGCCATGGCGACCTTCAGCGACGTCCAGACAATCAGCCATAACGCAGCATCGCCGCTGGCAAGCAGGGCGAACGCGTCGACGGTGGCCGACCAGATTTCCATGCCGGTGCGACTCAGGCGAAGATGTGTTCCGGGCCCGGAAACGTGCCGTCCTTGACAGCGGCCACGTATGCGGCCACGGCACCGTCGATGGTAGTCTGACCGTCCATGAAATTGCGTACGAATTTGGGCCGGTGGCCGGGAAACACGCCGAGCATGTCGTGCATGACGAGCACCTGGCCGGAGCACTCCAGGCCGGCGCCGATGCCGATGGTGGGAATGGCCACCAGGCGCGTCACCTCACCGGCCAGCGTGGCGGGAATCGCTTCCATCACGACGAGTTGCGCGCCCGCGTCCTGCACGGCCAGCGCGTCAGCCTTGAGCTGCGCGGCCGCTTCATCGCCGCGGCCCTGCACCTTGAAGCCGCCGAAGGCATGCACCGATTGGGGGGTCAGCCCGATATGCGCGCACACGGGGATGCTGCGTTCAACAAGGAACCTGATGGTCGGCGCCAACCACACGCCGCCTTCGAGCTTGACCATCTGCGCGCCGGCCTGCATGACACGCACGGCGCTGTGGAACGCTTGCTCGGGCGTGCCGTAGGTGCCAAACGGCAGGTCGGAGACGAGCAGCGCCTTGTCGATGCCGCGTGACACGCATTCCGTGTGATAGACGATGTGTTCGAGTGTGACTGGCAGCGTGGTCTTCTGACCCTGCATCACGTTGCCGAGCGAATCCCCGACGAGCAGCACGTCCGCGCCGTTGCGGTCCATCAGGGCGGCGAAGCTGGCGTCATAGGCGGTCAGCATGGCGATGCGTTCGCCGGCGGCGCGCATGGCCTGCAGCGCAGTCACCGTGACAGCCTTGCGGTTCGATTCCTGGAGATAGCTCATGGACTGGACTGGAATGGAATTGGGCGCCGCAATGGCTCGGCCCACGCCACCCATGTGGCGGACCCGCTATCGCGTTGCCAGCTTGATGAATTCCTTGGGCCCGCGCATCGCGTCGATGCGGGCGAGCAAGGTGCGGAAATCGTCGTCGTTGCCTGCGGGGTCGAAGGCCGCAGTGTCGACAATCAGCGTCGGTGCGGCATCGTAATACAGAAACAGCTCGCCGTATGCAGCGCAGATACGTTCGAGATATTCGGCGTCGATGCCCGTTTCGTACGACACGGCGCGTTTGGTAATGCGCGGCAGGAGGTCTTCGGCGCGGGCTTGCAGGCAGATGACCAAGTCGATGCGCTGCTGGGGGAGCGCCAGCGCGTGGGCCATGGCATCGTACAGCGCGAGTTCATCGGCCGGCAGCGTGAGCTGGGCGAACAGGCGGTCGCGCGGCAGGAAACTGTCGGCAACGAGACGCTCGCCGGCTAGCGTGGCCTTGTGCCATGCTTTAAGGCGCTCCGCGCGTTGCAGCAGAAAGCGCAACTGCACCGGCAGCGCATAGCGCGCTGGATCTTCGTAGAACCGCGGCAGGAAGGTGTTATTCGCAGGTGTCTCGAAAAACGTGGCCGCACGCAAGTGGTCAGCCAGGCGCTGGGCCAGCGCGGTCTTCCCCACGCCGATAGGCCCTTCAACGACGATGCGGCGCAGGTGATCAAGTGCCATCGGCAGGAAGCCTTGCGGGGTGTGGGTGGCTGAGCGCGTTTCGCGCCCACGGCGAGCGGCAGACGGTTGTCGAGCGAAGCGTGGCCTGACACGCGTGCGGCAAGCTTCGCAGCGCCAAGATCAGGTCGCGCGGCAGGATCATGGACGCGTTCTCAGGCGGTCGACTGCCTGGCACGCATGCACTGGCACATCGTGATCTTTTCGATGCGCTGGTCAGCCACGCCCGGCAGCAGTTCGGCGACGGCGCCGATGCCCGGAATCACGAGGTCGGGCGCCAGTTCGTGCAGCGGCAGTAGCGTGAAGGCGCGCTGGCCCACACGCGGGTGCGGCACGGTCAACTCAGGCGAGGTCAGGACGTGGTCGCCGTAGAGGAGCAGGTCCAGGTCCAGCGTGCGCGGCGCGTTGTGAAATGGGCGCTCGCGGCCGAACTGGTCTTCGATGTGATGACAGATGCGGAGCAGCTGGTCAGCCGTGAAGTGCGTGTCGATCTGCACCACGGCGTTGATGTAGTCGTCGCCGCTGGATTCCACCGGGGCGCTGCGGTACAGGCTCGACTTAGCCGTGACCGTGATACCTATCCGCTGGGCGAGGCAGACCACGGCGTCCTTCACTGCCTGGCGGGCATCGCCCAGGTTGGCGCCGATACCGATGTACGCCACTGTCTTCACGTTTCCTCCGAACCTTCCGGACTAACGTTCCCGACTGTATCCGATTTTGCCGGTCCGCGTCGGCGGCGCCGGCGCTTGCCCGCGGCCGTCGTGGCGGTATGTCCCGTCGCGGCTGGCGCATGCTTGGCCTGGATCATGAGCGCTTCACGCGTTTCGCCGTCGGCGTTCTGGAAAGCCGTCCACCAGTCGGCGAGTTCCTGTGGCAATTCGCCCGATGCGCAGCGCAGGACGAGGAAGTCGTAGCCGGCACGGAAGCGCGGCGATTCGAGCAAGCGGTAGGGCATGCGGCCACTGCGCTTTTCAAAGCGCGGCTGCATGCTCCAGATCTCTTTCATGTCCGCCGTGAAGCGCCGCTGAATGGCGAGCTGCTCGGTCTGACGGTCAAGCACTTCATCCATGGCCGTGTGCAGCGCGGGGATGAGGGGCTCGCCGGCGGCGCGGCGGCGGCTCCAATGCTCGACGACGTGGTGCCACAGCAGCGAAGCAAACAGGAACCCTGGCGAAACCGGCTTGCCGGCCTTGACGCGATCATCGGTGTTGTCGAGCGCGAGCTGGACGAAGCGCTGGCCCATCGGCTGCTCGATGGCCACATCCAGCAAGGGCAGCAGGCCGCTGTGCAGCCCCGCCTTGCGCAGTTCCTGCAACGAGGCCCAGGCGTGGCCGGACATCAGCAGCTTGAGCATCTCGTCGAACAGGCGGGCGGCCGGCACGTTGTGGATCAGCGGCCCCAGTTCGGCGATCGGTGCGCGCGTGGCGGGGTCGATGTCGAAGCCGGTCTTGGCCGCGAAACGCACCACGCGCAGCATGCGCACCGGATCTTCGCGGTAACGGGTATGCGGGTCGCCGATCATGCGCAGCGTGCGGCCGCGCATGTCTTCCATGCCGCGATGGTAGTCGTGGACGGTCTGGTCGGCAGGGTTGTAGTACATCGCGTTGACCGTGAAGTCGCGGCGGGTGGCATCTTCAGCCTGCGTGCCCCAGACGTTGTCGCGCAGCACGCGGCCGCTGGCGTCGACGGCGTGCGTGTGATGGTCCAGTTCGGTGCGCTTGACGCGCTTGCCGGCGGGCACCTGCTCGGCATCCACGGCATCGACGAGCGCGCGGAAGGTTGAGACTTCGATGATTTCCTGATCTCGTCCGCCGTAGAACGTGACGTGCACGATCTGGAACCGGCGTCCGATGATGCGTGAGCGCCGGAACAGCGCCTGCACCTGGTCGGGCGTGGCGTTGGTCGCGACATCGAAGTCCTTCGGCTTGATGCCCAGCAGCAGATCCCGCACCGCACCGCCCACGATGAAGGCGTCGTAGCCGGCTTCCTGCAGCGTCGACGTGACCTTGACCGCATTGCGGGACAGCAGCTTGGGATCGATGCCATGCTCTTCGACGCTCCACACCCGCGCCTCGCGCGGTACGCCGTCGGCAGACTTGACGCGCGGCTTGGGCGTCTTGGGCGTGCGGGTCTTCTTGGCCGCAGGTGTTCCTGGTTCGGCCAGAGCGGCCGGCTCGGCACTGGTCTTGCCCAGCAGACGATTGATGAGTTTCTTGATCACACCGCGCCCTGCTTAGAAGAGATCCATGATGCGCCAGTGGCGCGCGGCCGCGAGGTTGCGCAGCGTATCGTCGGGGTTGGTGGCGACGGGGTCGGTCACTTCTTCCAGCAACGGCACATCGTTGGCCGAATCGCTGTAGAAAGTGCTGTGCTCGAAGTCGCTCCAGCCGCGGCCCATATCGGCCAGCCATTCATGCACGCGTGCGACCTTGCCTTCGCGGAAGCTCGGCGTGCCGGCCACGTCCCCGGTGAAGGGGCCCAGGGGCGTGCCGTCTGCCGTGGCGGGCTCGGTGGCGATGAGGTGTTCGATGCCAAAGGCTTCTGCGATGGGGCGGGTGACGAAGCTGTTGGTGGCAGTGACCACGCAGCAGAGGTCGCCGGCGTCCAGATGCTTGTAGACGAGCGCCTGGGCCTGCGGGGTGATCTTCGGGCGGATCACGTCCTGCATGAACTCAGCGTGCCACTGGGCCAGGGTATTTCGGGAGTGGGCGGCGAGCGGCGCCAGCGCAAAGCGCAGGAAAGCGTGGATGTCCAGCGTGCCGGCCTTGTAGTCGGCATAGAACTGATCGTTCTTGCGCTGGTACTCGGCTTCGTCCACCACGCCGAGGCGGATAAGGAAACGCCCCCACTCGTGGTCGCTGTCGGTGGGGATCAGGGTGTGATCGAGGTCAAAGAGGGCCAGATTCATGGGGCGCGATTTTACCCGAAGGTGACGTCGCCAACCGTGCCGGCCCCCGATTCACTTGATCCGCGCGAGCATCTCGCGCACGAGCGGCAGCGTGACAGCGCGTTTGCGGGCGAGCGAATAGGTGTCCAGCGCGTCCAGCAGCGCCATCAGGCTTGGCATGTCGCGGTAGGAGTGCGTGACAAGCCACTGGGGGACATCCGCCGAGAGCTGCATGCCGCGCTCGCGGGCGGCCTGGCGCAGCGCTTCCGCCTTGTCGGCGTCGGACAGCGGACGCAACCAGTAGACGAGGCCCCAGCCGAGCCGGGTGCGCAGGTCTTCCCGCAGCGGCATCGACATCGGCGCCGCTGCTCCGGCAATGATGAGGGCCATGTGGGGATGCGCGCGCACTTCATTGACCAGGTTGAAGACAGCGATCTGGGCCCATTCGTCCAGGCGCTCGGCGTCATCGATGGTCCAGACCGTGATGGCGGGATCAAACTCGAAGGCTTCGGGCGGGGCGTCGGGCTCCAGCGTGCGGGCTTCGTAGCCTCCGGCCTCGGCCTGGGCGCAGATGGCCTGCAGCAAGTGGCTGCGGCCGCTGCCGGATTCGCCCCAGAGATAGACGAGGCGGTCGGTGGCCGTGCCGTCCACCACCTGCGGGATCAGGGCGCGCAGGCGCAGCACCGCTTCTTCGTTGCCGGTGGCGACGAAGTTGTCGAAGGTCGGGGCGGGTGTCGCGCCGAGTTCGAGCGGGAGCTGTTCGGGTGTGGCCATGAAACGTGAGGCGCCGGTCGGCGGGTCGATCAATCTCAGTCGCGGTACAGCTTGCTGTTCAGATAAAGCTGGCGGATCTGCCGCAGGCCAACCAGCAGGACCGCACTGATCGGCAGGGCAAGGAGGATACCGAAAAATCCGAACAATTGGCCAAAAGCCAGCAAGGCGAGGATGACGGCCAGCGGATGCAGGCCGATGCGCTCGCCCACCAGGCGGGGCGTCAGATAGAAGCTTTCGAGAAACTGGCCGATGCCATACACCACCGCTACGGCCAGCAGCCCATACAGGTTGCCGAACTGCAGCAAGGCTGACAGGACAGCCAGCGTCAGCCCCACGCCAAAGCCGATGTACGGGATGAATACCGCCAGCCCCGTGAAGATGCCAACCGGCAGTGCCACGTCAAAGCCGGCCAGGGCCAGGCCGGCAGAGTAGTACACGGCCAGCACCAGCATCACGATGATCTGCCCGCGCAGATACTGGGACAGCAGGGCGTCGGTCTCGGCCGCCAGCTCGCGCGTCTTGGCCAGCCAGCGACGCGGCACGGCAGTCTCCAGGCGCCGCATGAGCATGTTCCAGTCCATCAGCAGGTAGAACATCACGATCGGCACGAGGAAGACCATCCCCAGCACCTGTGCGGCGGCCGAGCCCGACACGCGCAGGTAGTTCAGCGTCGTGGCCATCACGTCGTCCGGGCTTGCCGCGAGCTGATCCGACAGCAGGCGGCGCAGGCCGGGGAAGTCGAATCGCACATGCACGCCCAGTTCTGCCAGCCGGGGTGAGAGCACCGCGTTGACCTTGGCCAGCATGCCGGGCAACTGCTCGCGGATCGCCGGGATCTCTTTCTGCAGCACGGCCAGCACCAGCAGCGTCAGCGCCACGCCGACGATGCTCAGCACCACGATCATCAGGAACACGCTGAAAACACGCGGCACGCGGTGGCGTTGCAGCCAGTGGACGCCCGGATGCAGGATGTACGACAGGATGAACGCGAACACGAAGGGCGTCAGCGTGGGCGCCAGCAGCTTGAGCAGCGCCAGGAAGAGGACCGCCACGGCAAGCCAAGCCAGCGTGCGCTTGGTTTCCTGCGTCAGCATGGGCGCGTTCATGGGCGGTGTGGGTTCCTGTGGCGCATTGGTCAACCTGAAAAGCGGCCATCGGGGAGGCCGCATCCGGTAAAATCGCGATTTTACTGGACCGGCGGGTCCAGCCTTTGTGGCGTCTCCGCCGCGCGCCACCGCATATTTTTCATTCTGACGACTGTATGAGCGCTTCCGAAACCCCATCCGCATCCGCCGTATCCGCATCCAGCGGCCTGTCCTACCGCGACGCGGGCGTCGATATCGAGGCGGGTGACGCCCTTGTCGACCGCATCAAGCCGTTTGCCAAGCGCACCATGCGCGAAGGCGTGCTGGGCGGCATCGGCGGCTTCGGCGCGCTGTTCGAGCTGTCCAAGAAGTATCAGGAGCCCGTGCTGGTGTCCGGCACGGACGGCGTGGGCACCAAGCTCAAGCTGGCCTTTGCGCTGAACCGCCACGACACGGTGGGCCAGGATCTGGTTGCCATGAGCGTGAACGACATCCTCGTGCAGGGCGCCGAGCCGCTGTTCTTCCTGGATTACTTCGCCTGCGGCAAGCTCGACGTCGACACCGCTGCCACCGTCGTCAAGGGCATCGCCCAGGGTTGCGAGCTGGCCGGCTGCGCGCTGATCGGCGGCGAAACCGCTGAAATGCCGAGCATGTACCCGGACGGCGAATACGACCTGGCCGGCTTTGCCGTCGGCGCGGTCGAAAAGCGCAAGATCATCGACGGCACGACCATTGCCGAGGGCGACGTGGTGCTGGGCCTGGCCTCGTCGGGTGCGCATTCGAACGGCTACTCGCTGGTGCGCAAGATCATCGAGGTGTCGCGCCCGGATCTGAACGCCGACTTCCACGGCCAGCGCCTGCAGGACGCCATCATGGCGCCGACGCGCATCTACGTGAAGCCGCTGCTGGCGCTGATGGAGAAGCTGACCGTCAAGGGCATGGCCCACATCACCGGCGGCGGCTTGACCGAAAACGTGCCGCGCGTGCTGCAAGACAACCTGACCGCCGTGCTGCACAAGGACGCCTGGACGCTGCCGCCGCTGTTCCAGTGGCTGCAGAAGGCCGGCAACGTGGCCGATGCCGAGATGCACCGCGTGTTCAACTGCGGTATCGGCATGGTCGTGATCGTGTCGGCGGCCGATGCCCCGGCGGCGATGGCCCACCTGCAGGCCGCGGGTGAAACGGTCTACCAGCTCGGCGAGATCCGCGCTCGCCAGGCGGGCGAAGCACAGACGATCGTCGTCTGAAGCGACGCTCCAAGCAACAGAAAACCGCCGATGCACTCGGCGGTTTTTTTATGGCTGACGAGTGCGGGCGGCTTACTTCAGCGGCACATACTCACCCGTCGCGGGGTCGTCTCTCTGCACCGCTCCGGTGTTCTTGTCGATCAACAGTGTCACCACACGCGGTGCCGTGTTCGGGTCGCCACCACAGGCGGGCGTGTGGTTTTCCAGCACATCGACGCTGACGTGCGCCGCGTCTTCCGGCGTGGCCAGAAACGAGAGGCAGTCGGGTGACAGGCTGGTCAGCCCGGACTTCTGGAGCGCAGCGCGCGCCAAATCGATCGCCTTGTCCTGTTCTGCCTCACTGAGGGCGGGTGTGCTCGCGCCGGCCGGGGCAGGCAGGCTTGCGGCGCTGGCTGCCGGCGAAGAGGCGGGCACGGGCGTGCTGGTGGGCTTGGGTGTCTCGGTCGAGCGGCCGCAGGCCGCCAGCGCAAAGGCGGTCAGCATGGCAAGGAGCAGGGGGCGGGTCATGATGCGCTGCATATCGTTTCGGTCAGAAAACCGCGACTTTACCCCTGTCATGCACCGACCGCCTCAGGATTGCGCTTCCCGTTCCAGCAGCGCGCGCTTGCGCTCCACGCCCCAGCGATAGCCCGAGGTGCTGCCGTCGCGCCGGATCACGCGATGGCACGGGATGGCCACGGCGATATGGTTGGCCGCGCAGGCTTGAGCCACTGCCCGGATCGCCCTGGGCGCGCCGATGCGGGCCGCAATTTCAGCGTAGCTGGTCGTGCTGCCGGGAGGCACTTCCCGCAGTGCCTGCCAGACGCGCTCCTGAAACGCCGTGCCGCGCACGTCCAAGGGCAAGTCCAGGCCCAGGGAGGGCGCTTCAATCAGCCCCACGACGCGCGCGACCAATTGTTCAAATCCCGCATCGCCGCCGATCAGGTCGGCCTTGGGGAAGGTGTCTTGCAAGTCGCGTGCGAGCGCGTCCGGATCGTCGCCCATCAGGATCGCGCAGATGCCGCGGTCGCTTTGCGCCACCAGGATGGACCCAAGCGAACATTCACCGACCGCAAAGCGGATCGTGGTCTGCGCGCCCCCCGCGCGGTAGCGGCTGGCGGTCATCCCGAGCACGCTGTCAGACGCCTCATAGAAGCGGCTGCTTGCATTGAAGCCGGCATCGTAAATGGCCTCGGTGACGGAGCTGCCGCGCTCCAGCCGTGCCCGCAGCCTGCGGGCGCGGTGCGCAGCGGCGTAGCCCTTGGGTGTCAGGCCTGTCACGCTCTTGAACAGGCGGTGAAAGTGGTAGGCGCTCAAGCCGGCGTCTTGCGCCAAGGCGTCGAGCGTGGGCTGTGTGTCGGCGGTCTCGATGCGGCGGCATGCGGCCGCAACCAGTGCGGCTTGCTGCGCGCGCGCGGCGGTCTGGTCGGGGCGTGCGCGCCGGCTGGGGCGATACCCGGCGGCTTCGGCCTCGGCGGCGGTGTCGAAGAACTCGACGTTTTCCGGGCGCGGCAGGCGTGACGTGCTGCTTGGCTGGCAATACACGCCGGTGGTCCTGACGGCATAGACGAATTGGCCGTCTGCGGAGGGGTCCCGCGCCAGCACGCGAGCCCAGCGCGGATCGTGTTCGACAGTGGCGGTGTGGGCGATCTTGGCGGGCGTTTGCATGGCAGGTGGCAATGAAAATCGATGCCTGTACTGTAGCGGCGCACGACGGTGGCAGCACTCCGGGTCTTGCGGTCAAATTCCGGCGCTATTTCCGATCCCGTGGAAGGGAGGGCCCCCTGGGTTTGCGGGGGCCAGCATCGGGGGAAGCACGGCATCCGCAGTGGACGTCCCGGCGGTGTTGCGCCGCTGCGGCACACCGCTACGGGATCTGGGATGCCGCCTGAGCGGCGGGCACGCGCCACAAGTACCAGGTGGCAATGGTGCGGTACGGCCGCCATGCCTGGCTGATCTCCAAGATCTGCTTGCGCGGTGGCGCGGCGGCAAGCCGCTTCAGCCGGCGGTAGCCGTCGCGCACGCCAAAATCGTCGCCCGGCAGGACGTCGGTGCGCGCCAGCGAGTAGATCAGCAGCATCTCGACCGTCCAGCGGCCGACGCCGCGCAGGCTCACCAGTCGATCGATGAGCGCCTCATCCGGCATGGAGAGGGCGTCGTCGCGATTGGGAACGATACCGTCGAGCGTCGCCTGCGCGATGCCGCGAATAGCCGCCAGCTTGCGTGCCGAGAAGCCGCACCCGCGCAAGGCTGCTTCATCCGCGGTGAGCAGTTGCTCGGGCGTGGGAAAGCCCGAGCCGGGGTAGAGCGCCAGCAAGCGGCCCAGAGTGGCGTCCCCTGCCTTGGCATGCAACTGCTGGTAGGCAATGGCCCGTACGAGCGCCTCATAGGGTTCGCGCGCCGGCTTGGGCTGATGGCCGCACGGGCCGGTGGCGGCGATGTGGCGTGCCCAGTCATCGTCGAGCGTGGACAGGAAATCGGCAGCTTGCCGGTAGATGCGCCCGGACGATGCGGCGGCAATGGCGGTCATGTCAGCCGGCCTTGCGGAACGTCAGGTTGATGCGCCGGCTGCCCAGGAGCGGATGCGGAGCGTCCTTGAGCGGTGCCACACCGTGGTAGCGCAGGCGGTCGGGGCCGCCCCAGACCACCACGTCGCCGTGGAAGAGCGGAATGCGTTGGGGTTTGTCGGCGCGTTGGTGCCCGCCGAACAGGAATGTTGCCGGCATGCCCAGCGAGACGGAGACGATCGGCGCGCCGAAGTCCTGCTCGTCGCGGTCCTGATGCAAGGACATGCGTGCGCCGGGCACGTAACGGTTGATGAGGCAGGCGTCGGGTACGAAGCCCGGAAAGCCTGTTTCGGCGGCCGCGCGGCTTGCCAGATCAAGAAAGAGGTCAGGCAGCGGCGGCCATGGGTTGCCGGTGAGCGGATCGTGCGTGGCATAGCGGTAGCCACGGCGGTCGGACGTCCAGCCGAGCTGGCCACAGTTGGTGAGCGCCACCGACATCTCGAAACCGCCCGGCGTGACCATGTGGCGAAACGGTGCCTGCTGCGTCACGTTTTCCACGGCAGCGACCAGCGCAGGCGCCTCGGCCAGCGCAAAGCCGCGCAGGACGAGGGTGGCCGGCGCCACGGCAACGCGCACATCGTTGGCGGGGGGGTGGTCGGCAAACAGATCGCCGGAGGTCATGGTGAATTGGCTACAACGCGTCATGGAAGATGATGCCGATAGTATGCCGCTGACCGGAACGCACGCGGCTCACGCCGTGGCGCATGGTGACGCGGTACACGCCCCGTGTGCCCTGCACGGGGCGATGGTGTACGGCAAAGATCACCGCGTCGCCCTGTCGCAGCGGGACGACTTCGGGCCGTGACTGCATGCGCGGGCGTTGCTCGGTCATGACGAACTCGCCGCCGGTAAAGTCGACGCCCGGTTCGGACAACAGGATCGCCACCTGCAGCGGAAAGACGTGTTCGCCGTAGAGGTCCTGATGCAGGCAGTTGTAGTCGCCCGGGCCGTAACGCAGGATGAGCGGCGTGGGCCGCACCTGGCCGGCATCGTGGCAGCGGCGCAGGAAGTCGGCGTGCGCGGGCGGAAAGCGTGCGTCGATCGCCAACGCATCGTTCCAGCGGTTGGCGATGACAGCCAGGCGCGGGTATAGCGCTGCGCGCAACGCCGCAATCAAGCCGGGCAACGGGTAAGCAAAGTAACGATATTCGCCGCGGCCAAAACCGTGGCGTTCCATGACCACGCGCGAGCGGTACAGACCGTCATGCGCATAGCGCGCGGCCAATGCGCCGCAGGCGTCGCGCGTGAGGAGCCCAGGGAGCACGGCGCTGCCCACGTCATTGAGGGTGTCTTCCAAGGCATGCCAATCGATGCCATCGAGGTTGGGCGGGTGGCCTGCGCTTGCCCGCGCGGTGGCCGTGGAGGGCGGCATATGCGTCCGTGGGGTGGAGATGCGATATGCCAAGCCTACGCCTGCCGGAACACGCGCGGCACTCCGGAGCTTGCGGTCGAATTCAGCCGTGCGCGGCCATGCCTGCGGGCATGGAGATGGCGGCCATCTTGTCGAGGGCCTCGCCCGTGGCACGGCAGATGCGCCACTCGGGCAGCACGTCGGCGCCCATGGCTTCGTAGAAGGCGATGGACGGTGCGTTCCAGTCGAGCACGCTCCATTCGAAGCGGCCGCAGCCGCGTTCCTGCGCCAGCCGCGCCAGGTGGATCAGCAGCGCCTTACCGATGCCCAAGCCTCGATACGCCGGATCGACAAAGAGGTCCTCCAGATACAGGCCCGGCTTGCACAGGAAGGTCGAGAAATTGTGAAAGAACAGCGCAAAGCCCACCGCCTGACCCTCCACTTCGGCGAGCACCGCCTCGCCATATGGCCGCGGCCCGAACAACATCGTGGCAAGCGCTTCAGGCGTGGTCTGCACGAGATGCGTGAGCTTTTCATACTCGGCCAGCGCTGTAATGAGGCGCACGAGCGAAGCGCAGTCGTCCGGCGCGGCCGGACGCAGCGTGAACGTAGCGGCGGTATCGACGGTTGTCATTGGGACGGGGATTCCAGAGAGGTTTGGACGAGGCGCGCGACCTGTTCGACGTAATCCGGCGCGAGGCAATCGACGACATGCCGCTCGGGCGTGCTGCGCAGCCACGTGATCTGGCGCTTGCAGAGCTGGCGCGTCGCGGCGATGCCCTGTTCGCGCAACGCGGTCATGTCGATCTCGCCGTCGAGATAGGCCCACGCCTGCCGGTAGCCGACGCAGCGGATCGAGGGCAGCGCGGGCGACAGATCGCCACGCGCGCGCAGCGCCTGCACCTCGTCGAGCAAGCCGCCGGCGAGCATCGCGTCGAACCGCTGCGCGATGCGCGCATGCAGCACGAGGCGGTCGGAGGGCTCGAGTGCGATCGTCAGATACGGCGCAGCGGCTTCATGCTGCTGGAACGCATGCGCGCCGGCTTCGCGCGCAAGCAGCGCAGACATCGGTTGGCCGGTCAGTCGATACAGCTCGAGCGCGCGCTGGATGCGCTGCGCGTCGGTGGTGTGCAGCCGCGCGGCCGTGACGGGGTCAACCCGTGCGAGTCTTGCGTGCATCGCGGGCCAGCCATCGCGCGCGGCTTCAGCGTCGATCTCGGCGCGGATGGCCGGATCCGCGCCGGGCAGATCCGAGAGCCCTTGCGTGAGCGCCTTGTAATACAGCATCGTGCCGCCGACGATCAGCGGCAACTTGCCGCGCGCGCGGATGGCGTCGATCAGCGCCTGTGCATCGTTGGTGAACTGCGCCGCGGAATACGCCCCGAGCGGATCGATGATGTCGATCAGATGGTGCGGGGCGATGGCTCGCTCCTCAGTGCTGGGCTTCGCGGTGCCGATATCCATGCCGCGGTAGACCAGCGCCGAATCCATGCTGATGATCTCGACCGGCCAGCGCTCGGCGAGCTTCAACGCAGCCGCGGTCTTGCCCGACGCAGTGGGGCCGAGCAGGCAGACGGCACGCGGCGCAGTTTGTGAAGACACGATCATCGGCGTGACTGAATTACTGGCCGCGCAGGAACAGGCGGTCCAGATCGGCCACCGTGAGCTGGATCCACGTCGGGCGGCCGTGGTTGCATTGATCGGCGCGTTCCGTGGCTTCCATCTGGCGCAGCAACGCGTTCATTTCGTCCAGGTTCAGCCGGCGGTTGGCACGCACGGCGGAATGACAGGCCAGCGTGGCGAGCAGTTCGTTCTGGCGCTCGGCCAGCACACGCGAGCCGCCATAGGACTGGAGATCGCGCAGCACGTCCCGTGCGAGGGCTTGCGCATCGGCCTTCTGCAGCAGCGTCGGTACGGCGCGCACGGCCAGCGTGGTGGGCGATACGGCCGAGATGTCGAAGCCCAGCAGCGTGAGCGTGTCGCGGAATTCTTCAGCGGTGCCGATTTCCACTGCGCTCGCGGCAAACGTGACCGGAATCAGCAGCGGCTGGACTTCAACGCGCCTGGCTTCGAGCGCTGCCTTGAGCTGTTCGTACAGGATGCGCTCGTGCGCGGCGTGCATGTCGACCAGCACCATGCCGCGTGCGTTCTGCGCCAGCACGTAGATGCCGTGCAACTGCGCGACGGCAAAGCCGAGCGGATGGGCATCGTCGTCGGCCGGTGAAACGGCGCCGGATGCTGCTTCGGTGCCCGGCGCTTCGAGGGTCGCCGTGCCACCGTCGAACAGCGTCGCCGCGCTCGGCACGTCGGCCATCCAGGCGGGGCGCGACGATGCGAGCGGCGTGGTGTCGCCGCGCATCATCGACAGGTATTCGCCACGCGGTTGCGCAATGCCGAGCGACGTCTGGCGCGCAGCCATCTGATTGATCCAGCGCGCGGTGTTGTCGGCCGGCGAGGGCGGGGCCGCCACCTCCGGCGCCTCGGCGATGTCGGTGCGCAGGCTGTCGCCCTGTTCGCCCGCATGCCGCGCCAGCGCGCGCTGCACGGCGTGGTAGACGAACTGGTGCACGGCGCGGCTGTCGCGGAACCGCACTTCGATCTTGGACGGATGCACGTTCACGTCCACGGCTTCGGGCGGCAGCTCGAGACACAGCACGTAGGCGGGAAAGCGATCGCCGTGGAGTACATCCTCGTAAGCGCTGCGCACGGCGTGCGTGAGCAGCCGGTCGCGTACGAAGCGGCCGTTGACGTAGAAGAACTGGTGGTCGGCCCGGCCGCGCGAGGCGGTGGGCAGGCCGGCAAAGCCGAAGATGCGCAGCTCGCCGGCGTGTTCCTCGAAGGGCAGGCGCGCGCGGGCGAACTCGCTGCCGAGCACGGCCGCGGTGCGTGAATCCGCCGCGGTGGCGTTCCAGTGCTCCAGCGGCTTGCCGTTGTGATGCACGGAGATGGCGACGTCCGGGCGCGCAAGTGCCGTGCGTCGAATGACCTCCAGGCAATGGCCCAGCTCGGTCTGTTCGGTCTTCAGGAATTTCCGGCGCGCCGGCGTATTGAAGTACAGATGCTGCACGTCGACAGTGGTGCCGACGCCCCCGGACGCAGGCTGCGTGCGGCCGCTTTGGGCGATGATCTGCGTGGCATGGGCGTCGTGCACGGTGCGCGAAGTGAGCGTCAGTTCGGCCACCGACGCAATCGAGGCCAGCGCCTCGCCACGAAAACCCAGCGTCGCTACGGATTCCAGCTCTTCCAGCGAGCCGATCTTGCTGGTCGCATGGCGCATCAGCGCGACGGGCAGTTCGTCGGCCGGAATGCCGCCGCCGTTGTCGGTAATGGCAATGCGGCGCACGCCACCTTCTTCCAGCTTGATCTGGAGTTGCGTGGCACCGGCGTCCAGGGCGTTTTCCAGCAGCTCCTTGACCACGGACGCTGGCCGTTCGACCACTTCTCCGGCCGCGATCTGGCTGATCAGCTGGTCCGGAAGCGGGCGGATGGGGCGGCGGGAGGCGGTGGCGGAAGTCATCGCGGCATTATAAATGTCAGCTTCCGTGCGTCGCACCGACGCAGGGCCGACACGTACCGGGGGCCATCCAATTGACATCCGGTATCATTTGCCGCTGCTCAATCGGGGGTTGGTTTGGATATCGTGACGCAACTGCTCGACATCGTCCTGCATGTCGACAAATCGCTGGGCCTGCTCATTCAGCAGTACGGCGCGTGGGTGTATGTGCTGCTCTTCGCCATCGTGTTTGCCGAAACCGGCTTGGTGGTGCTGCCATTCCTGCCCGGTGACACGCTGCTCTTCATTGCCGGCGCCATGTGCGCGACGGGCCAGATGGACGCCTGGCTGCTGATCGTGCTGCTCGTGATTGCGGCGGTGACGGGCAACACCATGAACTACTTCGTGGGTGCGTGGATCGGTCCCAAGGTGTTCGACGGTCACATACGCTTCCTGGACCACAAAGCGCTGCTCAAGACGCACGCATTCTATGAACGCCACGGCGGCAAGACGCTGGTGATGGCGCGCTTCATTCCGGTGGTGCGCACGTTCGCGCCGTTCGTGGCGGGTGTGTCGAAGATGACGTTCGCCAAGTTCCAGCTCTTCAACATGATCGGCGCGGTGCTGTGGGTGGCGATCCTGGTGTTGTCTGGCGAGGCGTTCGGCAACGTGCCGGTCATCCGGGATCACCTGAACACGATCGTGCTGATCGGCCTTGGCGCGGCGATTGTGCCGCTCGCGCTCGGCGGGCTGTGGAAGTTGCTCCGGCGCCGCACGGTCGCGCCGAAATAAGCGAGCGTCTCAGTTCAGGTTCTTGCTCATGGCGCGCAGCGTCGGCATGCGCTCCTTGAGCTTGGGTGTGTCGGCTGCGTCGGGTCGTGCGTCTACATAGGCTTCCAGGTCCGCCAGGGCCGGGCGGAAGCATTCGAGGTTGGCGTAGGCCAACCCCCGGTCGCGCACTTCCTCGATCGAATCCGGCAGCAGGATCACCAGTCGCTGCTGCACCGCCAGCAGGCGCTGCCAGCGTGACTCCTGCAGGTAGATCGCCTTCAGGTTGCGCAGCATGCGCGCGATGATCTCCCGGTGCGTGGCCACCTGCAGGAACACCCCGAGCGGCACGGTGTTCGGGTCTTCGATGCCTTCCCTTTCCAGGTAAGGGTCGAGCATGTCCTGCAGTTCTTCCTTCGACAGCGTCTGTCCGGTCAGCGGATCCAGCACGACCTCGCCTGCCGGGATGCTCATGCGCACCAGGAAGTGGTTCGGAAACGACACGCCCTTGAGCGGCAGCCCGATCTGCTGGCCGATTTCCATCAGGAGCACCGCCAGCGAGATCGGAATCCCGCGCCGGCTTTGCAGCACGGCGTTCAGATAGGAATTCTCGGGGTCGTAGTAATCGTTGGCATTGGGCCCGAAGCCCAGTTCCCGATAGAAGAACTGGTTGAGCAGGCGCAAGCGCTGGATGGCCGGCGTGCCTTCTGCGATGCGGTTCTTGATCCGTGCCACCAGGACGTCGATGGCGGCCAGCTCTGCTTGCAGGTCGAGGTCCGGGTATGCGTCCTGCGCGATGGACAGCGCAGTCTCGGTGAGGGGAATGCTGTCGTCGTCCGCGACGAGGGCCGAAAAGTAATCGAGGACTTTGGTGGTCATCAGATGGCCTTCTTTCGGAACGTGGAGAACTTCAACCCAGTCATCCACAGTGTACCGAAATAGACCACCGCACACAGGACCAGGCAGGCGCCCAGCAGCGCGATGCGCACCAGTGGCCTGGTCCCCAGCGCCACCCAGTCGAAGTTATGCGCAAACCACAGCAGCACGCCAGCCAGCAGCAGCACGGCCGAGATGACCTGGGCAACGAACAACCCCCAGCCCGGCAGTGGATGGTAGTAGCCGCGGCGGCGCAAGCCGAAGAACAGCAGTGCCGCATTGATTGTCGCGCCGAAGCTGATGGACAGCGCCAGTCCGGCGTGTCCGAACACGGGCACGAAGAAGTAGTTGGAGAGCTGCGTCGCGACCAGCACCACCAGCGCGATCTTCACCGGTGTGCGAATGTCCTGCCGTGCATAGAAGCCCGGTGCCAGGATCTTGATGACGATTAACCCGAGCAGCCCCACGCCATACGAAACCAGTGCCTGGCGCGTCATCTCGACGTCAATACCCGTGAACTTTCCGTAGTGGAACAGCGTGGCCGTGAGCGGCGCGCCAAACACGAACAACCCCACCGCCGACGGTACCGCCAGCAGCACCGTGAGCCGCAAGCCCCAATCCAGGAGCGAGGAATACTCTTCGCGATTATCGTCCGCACTCGCCTTTGACAGGCTCGGCAGGAGGATCGTCCCGAGCGCCACGCCCAGCAGTGCGGTCGGGAATTCCATCAGCCGGTCCGCATAGTTCAGCCACGACACGCTGCCCGTCGGCAGGCGCGAGGCGATGTTCGTATTGATGATCAAGCTGATCTGGGCTACCGATACCGAGAGCGTGGCTGGCAGCATCTGCTTGAGCACGCGCCGCACGCCCGGGTGGTGCCACGCCGCGCGCACGTTGAACGACACGCGCGGTAGCATCCCGACGCGCCGTAGGGACGGAACCTGGATCGCCAGCTGCAGAATGCCGCCCACCATCACCGCATAGGCCTGCGCATAGATCGGTGTTTCCAGGAATGGCGCCACGAACAGTGCCGCCACGATGAACGAGAGGTTCAGCAGGACCGGCGTGAAGGCGGGCACAGCGAACTCGCGCCACGTATTCAGGATGCCCGAAGCCAACGCCACCAGTGACACCAGCCCGATATACGGAAACATCACACGCGTCATGAAGACCGCCGAGACGTAAGCCTGCTGCTCGTGCGTCTTGAAGCCGGTGGCAACGGCAGTGACGATCAGCGGTGCGCCAATCACACCCAGCGCCGAGATGATCACCAGGAACCACGTCATCACGGTGGCCACCGAGTCGACCAGGGCGCGCGTTTCGTGCTCGCCCTGTCGGTTCTTGAACTCGCCCAGGATGGGCACGAACGCCTGCGAGAACGCGCCCTCGGCCGACAGCCGACGCAGCAGGTTGGGGATGCGGAAGGCGACGTTGAAGGCGTCGGTGTAGACCGAAGCGCCGAACGCGCGGGCGATCAGCGTTTCGCGGATCAGCCCGGTGATGCGCGAGAGCATCGTCAGGCCGCTGATCGTGGCAAGGGTTCTGAGGAGGTTCAAAATGGATGCGAGGTTGTGCGCCGCCGTTGGGCTTTGCGGCGATGGCGTTCTGACCGGTGGCGCCCTGCGGGGTTCGCGCGGGCCGGCGCAATTGGGGCCGTATTATAGGGATCGGCTTGCCGCCTGCCTAAAGTGCAGCCAAAGCCGCAATGCGGCGTCACGCAGACGATTTCGCAACACGGTTTGCATCCGCCAAGAGAATCTGCGTATAATTGTCGTTTCCCACGCATTCGCGCGCTTCGGCCTTCCGTGTCTCCCGGGGCGCTTGCAACAGTTTTCTTCAGGATATTTTCCATGGCAAACACCGCACAAGCACGCAAGCGCGCACGCCAGGCCGTCGTACTGAACGCCCACAACTCGGCACTGCGCTCGCGTCTGCGCACCGCGATCAAGACCGTCCGCAAGGCCGTGGCTGGTGGCGACAAGGCCGCAGCCGCCGCTGCATTCAAGACCGCTCAGAGCACGATCGACAGCATCGCTGACAAGAAGATCGTTCACAAGAACAAGGCTGCACGCGCCAAGTCGCGTCTGTCCGCTGCCATCAAGGCAATGGGTGCCTGAGCTCCGGTGATGCCGGCCTGGCCGGCATGGTGTGGCAGTCAATGCCATGCACCGACAACAAAAAAGCCTGTCTTCGGACAGGCTTTTTTGTTTTGTGTACGCGCAGTCGGCGGCGTGACTGCCTGGCGGCGGGGGTCAGCTTTTCGCCGGTGCGCCGGTTTCCGGCAGGATGCAGGCTTCAACCAGTTGCAGATTGTTATCGTGCGCGAAGTTCAGCACGAAATCCAGTGCCTTGGGTTCAATCTCGCGCAGACGCTCGTCGACGAAGACGCTTTTGACGCCGCCCGACATGACGGGGCGCACATAAGGCGAGTACGTAAAACGGGGGTCTCCGGTATCACCGGCGGGTCGGAACTGCGCCATCACGCCGCACAGCCGATCGGCCCAGTCGCTCGGGCGGAAGGTCTTTCCGTCGCGGGTGACGCCCTGAATGAAGAATTGGCGAGGGTTGGCTGCCATGGACTGCGTGGGGCTGTGGAGATTTTCAAACGACTTCGACCGCGCGGGTGCCGCAACGTTCGAACGGGGTGCACTTGTGGTGCGGATGATGCGCTTGCCCGGTTGTGGACTCGCTAACCTGCTGGACCAACTTGTCGCGTCGGTTCGTGGGTCGTCGAGGCATCCGAGGCAGCCAGTATTATATCTTATATAAGACTTTCATCGGCCTTTCACCGGTGCCTTTGTGGCAGGCCGGGCTGTGCCGGGCGAGGCTCGCCAAACCAGCGGCGATCCCGTATGATGATTTGAATCTTCACCAGACAGGGCGGCTAGGGCGGCGTGCCACGAGAGTTTCCGGCGCGTCATCTGCAGGCCGCCTTCGTTGTTTTATGAACCCACCAAGCTCGATCAAGCACTACCTGCAGTTCAAGGACTTTTCGCTGGAAGAGTACGAATACCTGCTGGACCGTTCCGCGATCCTCAAGGCCAAGTTCAAGAACTACGAGACGTGGCACCCGCTGCACGACCGCACGCTGGCCATGATCTTCGAGAAGAATTCCACGCGTACGCGCCTGTCGTTCGAAGCCGGCATTCACCAGCTCGGCGGCCACGCGGTCTTCCTGAACACGCGCGATTCCCAACTGGGGCGCGGTGAGCCAATCGAAGACGCGGCGCAGGTCATCTCCCGCATGACCGACATCATCATGATCCGCACCTTCGGGCAGGAGATCATCGAACGGTTTGCCGCGCATTCTCGCGTACCGGTCATCAACGGGCTGACCAACGAATATCACCCGTGCCAGGTGTTGGCCGACATTTTCACCTTCATCGAGCAGCGGGGCCCCATCAAGGGCAAGACCGTCACGTGGGTGGGCGATGCCAACAATATGGCCTACACGTGGATCCAGGCGGCTGAGATTCTCGGCTTCCGCTTCCATTTTTCTGCACCAAAGGGCTACCAGCTCGATCCGGCCATGGTGGCCGATTCCAGCCGTCCGTTCGTGCACGTGTTCGAAAGCCCGCTGCAGGCCTGTGAAGGCGCCCACCTAGTGACCACAGACGTGTGGACCAGCATGGGCTACGAAGCCGAGAACGAAGCGCGCAAGAAAGCCTTCGGCGACTGGATGGTCACCGAGGCGATGATGCAGCGCGCGCAACCCGATGCGCTGTTCATGCACTGCCTGCCCGCGCACCGCGGCGAGGAGGTCGAGGCAGCCGTCATCGATGGCAAGCAGAGCGTGGTGTGGGACGAGGCGGAAAACCGCCTGCACGTGCAGAAGGCGCTGATGGAATACCTGCTCTGCGGGCGCTACTGAGCCCGAGTCTGACGCCATAGAAAAAGGCCGCTCCGATTGCGTCGGAGCGGCCTTTTTGCTTTGACGCGGCAGGTAGTTACTTCTTGCCGCCGTCGAGCTGAGGCAGTGCATTGGCGGTACCCAGCGACAGCAGGCCAGCCTTCGAGTAGATCGACAGCTTGTCGCGCGTGTCCATCAGGTCCAGGTTGCGCATGGTCAGTTGGCCGATGCGGTCGGCGGGGCTGAACGGTGCGTCTTCGACCTTCTCCATCGACAGGCGCTCAGGTGCGTAGGTCAGGTTCGGAGATTCGGTGTTCAGGATCGAGTAGTCGTTGCCGCGGCGCAGCTCCAGCGTCACGGTGCCGGTCACGGCGCGGGCTACCCAGCGCTGGGCGGTTTCGCGCAGCATGATCGCTTGCGGATCGAACCAGCGGCCCTGGTACAGCAGACGGCCCAGGCGCAGGCCGTTGATGCGGTATTGCTCGATGGTGTCTTCGTTGTGGATGCCGGTCACCAGGCGTTCGTAGGCGATGTGTAGCAGCGCCATGCCCGGGGCTTCGTAGATGCCGCGGCTCTTGGCTTCGATGATGCGGTTTTCGATCTGGTCGCTCATGCCCAGGCCGTGGCGGCCGCCGATGCGATTCAGCTCCAGGAACATCTCCACCGGGTCGGCGATTTCGCGGCCGTTGACGGCGACCGGACGGCCTTCGTCGAAGGTGACCGACACTTCTTCCGCCTTGACCTCGACTTCGGGCTTCCAGAATGCCACGCCCATGATCGGGTTGACGATGCGGATGCCGCTGTTCAGGTGCTCCAGATCCTTGGCCTCGTGCGTGGCGCCCAGCATGTTGCTGTCCGTCGAGTACGCCTTTTCGGCGCTCATCTTGTAGCCGAAACCTTCCTTCGTCATGAAGGCCGACATTTCGGCGCGGCCGCCCAGCTCATCGATGAAGGCCTGGTCCAGCCACGGCTTGTAGATCTTCAGGGCCGGGTTGGTCAGCAGGCCGTAGCGGTAGAAGCGCTCGATGTCGTTGCCCTTGAAGGTCGAGCCGTCGCCCCAGATGTTGACGTCGTCTTCCTTCATCGCGGCGACCAGCATGGTGCCGGTCACGGCGCGGCCCAGCGGCGTGGTGTTGAAATACGTGATGCCGCCGGTGCTGATGTGGAAGGCGCCGGCCTGGATGGCGGCAATCCCTTCATTGGCCAGTTGCGGGCGGCACTCGATCAGGCGGGCCTTCTCTGCACCGTACTCCATGGCCTTGCGCGGGATGGCATCGTAGTCTTCCTCGTCGGGCTGGCCCAGGTTGGCGGTATAGGCGTAGGGCAGCGCGCCCTTGTTCTTCATCCAGCGCAGCGCCGCGCTGGTATCGAGACCGCCCGAGAAGGCAATGCCGACCTTCTGGCCGACGGGAACGTGTTGCAGGATGGTTTCCATGGTGTGTCTCTTCAGTCTTTCAGTTCTTTGAACCTGTTCAGAATCCGTAGCGAGCGGTTCGAGGTTGGCCTGAGAAGCGCAGCCGTACATGGGTACGGCGAGCATCACAAGGTCAAGATCGAGCCGCGCAGTAGGATCGTGGACAGGTTCAGGCGTAGTGGCAGATGTAGTGGTAGGCCTCGGTCACCCGAATGTCGAACTTCGAGTTGGCCGGAACCTGAAAGCTTTCGCCGGCGGCGGACGTCTTCCACTCGTCGCTGCCGTCGAGCTTGTATTCGCACGAACCGCCCACGCATTCCATGATTTCGGCGGCGGCCGTGCCGAAGGTCAGCGTGGCCGGCAGCACCACGCCCACGGACTTCCTGGTGCCGTCGGGCAGGGTAAAGCTGTGGCTGACGCACTTTCCGTCAAAGTACACATTGGCCTTGGTGGTGAGGCTGACGCCGTCGATGGTTTCGGTGGTCATGAAAGGGAACGCGGAAAAAGGCGTGGTCGAGGATCAAACCTGCCATTTTAGGCCATATACGCCATGATCTACCGGTATCCTTGGGTGATTCGAAGCGCGCCCCCACGGCGCACGCTCCCAAGGGGGAACCATGCAGAAGCCGCACGGCAAACACATCAACCTCGCGCTGCAGGGCGGCGGCGCGCACGGGGCATTCACCTGGGGTGTGCTCGATGCCCTGCTGGAAGACGGCCGATTGTCGTTCGAGGGCATCACCGGCACGAGTGCGGGGTCGATGAACGCCGTCGTGATGCTCGACGGCCTGCTGGAAGGTGGATCCTCGGGCGGCAGAGAGCGGGCGCGCGAAAAGCTGCACGCGTTCTGGCTCGCGGTCTCGACGGCCGGATCGCCGCTCTCGGCCATGGGCGAGAGCGCCAGGGCGCTGTTCTCGGGCAAGCCGCTGTTTCCCGACAGTTGGCCCGTCACCGACTGGATGCGCTTGTGGGACAACTGGATGAGCGCCACAGCACAGGGCGCACATTACAACCCGCTGCGCGATCTGCTGGTCAGCCAGGTCGATTTCGAGCGCCTGCGCGCCTGCGCCGGCACCAAGCTCTTTCTGGCGGCCACCGACGTCAATACCGGCAATGTGCGCGTATTCAACACGCCGGAAATCGACGCCGAAACCGTGCTGGCTTCGGCCTGCTTGCCTTATCTGTACCCCGCCATCGAAATCGGACATCGGCATTACTGGGACGGCGGCTACATGGGCAACCCTGTGCTGTTCCCGTTCTTCTATGAGACGAAGACGCAGGACATCCTGCTTGTCCACGTGAATCCGATCGTGCGCAAGGAGGTGCCCGACCAGCCGCACGAGGTGATGGAGCGGCTCAACGAGATCACGTTCAATGCCTCGTTACTGCGCGAGATGCGCGCGATCGCGTTCGTGCAGAAGCTGATTGCCGAAGACTGGCTCAGGCCGGAGTATCGCGACCGCCTAAAGTACATCTACCTGCACGCCATCCGTGCGGACAAGCCGCTGGGCGATCTGTCGTCATCGACCAAGCTGGTGACGGACTGGAGCTTCCTGACCATGCTCAAGGAGCGCGGCCGACATGAAGGGAAGGCGTGGCTGCGCCAGCATTTCGACGATGTCGGCAAGCGGGGCACCGTCGATATCCAGAACGAATACCTGCGCGGGCAGGAAATCTGAACGCGATCAGATGACGACGGGCTCGGGTTCGATGCGCACGCCAAAGCGCGCATAGACGCTGTCCTGGATTTCGCGTGCCAGCGTCATCAACTCCACGGCGCTGCCCCCACCACGGTTCACGAGCACCAGCGCCTGCTTCTCATACACGCCGACCGCGCCGCTCTGCCGGCCCTTGAAACCACACTGGTCGATCAGCCAGCCCGCAGCCAGCTTGTAAGTGCCGTCCGGCTGCGCGTAGCCCACCAGGTTCGGGAAGCGCCCGGCCAGCGCCTCGCGGGTGGCCGCATCGACGATCGGGTTCTTGAAGAAGCTGCCGGCGTTGCCGATGTCCGCCGGGTCGGGCAGCTTGCGGCGGCGGATCGTCACCACCGCATCGAAGATGTCCTGTGCCGTCGGCTTGGCGATGTGCTGCGCGGTGAGCTCGCGCGCCAGTTCGGCGTAGTGCGTCTCGGGCTGCCAGTCGGCCGGCAGGGCGAACGTCACCTCGGTGATGATGTAGCGGTCTGCGCCGGCGCGCTTGAAGATGCTGTCGCGGTAGCCGAAGGCGCAGTCGGCTGCGCGGAGCGCGACGAACTCGCCCGCGTGCCGATCGTAGGCGCGCAGCGAGTGGAAGCGGTCTTTGATCTCGATGCCGTACGCGCCGATGTTCTGGATGGGCGCGGCGCCTACCGTACCGGGAATCAGCGCGAGGTTTTCGAGCCCAGGCAAACCTTGGGCGACAGTCTGCGACACCAGCCCATGCCAGGATTCGCCCCCGCCCGCAGTCACGAGATTCACGGCGCGGCCATCAACCGTTGCCTGGGCGACGGTGACGCCGGGGATCTCCATCAGCAGGACGAGGCCGTCGAAGTCGCGCGTGAGCACGACGTTGCTGCCCCCACCCAGCACCAGCACCGGCAGACCGCGCACACGCGGATCGTCCAGCGCGGCCGGGATGTCTTCGGGCGTGCGCACATGTGTGGCGTAGCGGGCTGCGGCCTCGAAACGGAACGTGTTGTGCCGGCCTAGGGGATAATGCGTGTCGAGCGACGCCATGGCGCAGGTGAGGCTGGAAAAGCCTGAATTATAAGAGCCGTGGCGAGGATGGCGCCCGCTGGCTGCCGCCGCAGGAACCGAACAAGTCTGCAAGGAGAACACGATGCCGTCGTTTGACGTGGTATGCGAAGCCAACATGGTGGAACTGAAGAACGCCGTGGACCAGGCCAACAAGGAAATTTCGACGCGTTTCGACTTCAAGGGCTCCGACGCCCGCGTCGAGCAGAAGGAGCAGGAGCTGACCCTGTTCGCCGATGACGATTTCAAGATCAGTCAGGTCAACGACGTGCTGGTGAACAAGCTTGCCAAGCGCAACGTCGACGTGCGCTTCCTCGACTATCAGGACAAGCAGAAGATCAGCGGCGACAAGATGAAGCAGGTCGTCAAGATCAAGAAGGGGGTCTCCGGCGATCTGGCCAAGAAGATCGTCAAGCAGATCAAGGACAGCAAGATCAAGGTCCAGGCCAGCATCCAGGGCGACGCCGTGCGCGTGACCGGCGCCAAGCGCGATGACCTGCAAAGCGTGATCGCCATGCTCCGCAAGGACGTGTCGGAGGCACCGCTGGATTTCAACAACTTCCGCGACTGATCGCGCAGCCGGTCATGCAAGCAAAACGCCCCGCACAAGCGGGGCGTTTGCATTCGAGGATGGGGTTACTGCGACAGCCTGGTCACCTTCAATGCCGGGTCCGCGGCGATGGCAGCCTCCGAGAACGGCAGCCGGTTCCAGTGCTTGGACGAGAACATGCGCATCTGATCGAACGCGTGCGGCGAAGCCGGATCGCTCGATTCGCCGTATGTGAGGATGGCGTCTGCCACCGGGCCCTGATCATCGAACGTGACAGTCTGGATGTAGCTGGAGCCGTAGTACACGGCCAAGCCCTTCGGCCCGATCGGCAGGCTCTGCAGCTTGTTCAGCACGCCCTCGTATTCCTCGCCGCCATGCAGGGGAATGGGGCCGCCCGGCGCGCGCGCTGCCTGGACCGTGCCAAGCGGTGCATCGAGCGCGAAGCCTGCGGCGCGCACGGCGTGGACCGCATCCTTCAGCGCCTTGAACACGGCGCTGCGGACCGCCGCATCGTTCATGCGCAGGCCACGTGGCGTGTAGATCGGGTCAGCGGCGTTGAAGTCGACAGCATAGACGTGTGGGATGTCCTTGGCGCGCATCCAGAACTCGCGGAACAGGTGCGCGGCGCGGGCGTCTGCATCGCTGGTGCGGTTCCACAGCGAGAGGGCTGCGCACCCGTCGCGCGTCTCCGCATCGAGGTTGAGCGAGCGCTTGCAGGCAGCAAGCAGATCGTCGCCGACAAGGTGGCCGGCCAGATTGGCATCGCGGAAGAGCATCGCTTGCAGGTTCGGCAGGTTGATCCGATTGCCGGACAGGCCGTCGCTGCCGGCCAGCCGGCGGCCGATCTCGATGAGGCCGATGCGTGTGCGCAGGCGTTGCGGCACCTCCGTTGCACCCATGACCGGCGAGAAGCCAGTCAGCTTCTGCGCCGGGTTGGTCAGCCACGAGCTGTCGTTGCTGTTGGCGACAAAGTCGTCGCGCTCCAGCACGGGCATGTGCGCCGGAGCCACCAGCCCCGGCACCGGCGAAGCCGGGTCGACCTGCCAGTTGCACGTGCTGCGCGAGCCGTCGAGCAGTACCAGCCCGACGCCCTTGAAGAGCTTGTCGGCAAGCGGCGACGGCGCGCAGCGCCTGAGCATCTCCGCCGAGACATCAGGCGTGGTCGAAACGTCCGCAAACAGCGCGCGGCCGTTGCGGTCGGTGGCGATCGTGTTGACCCAGGGGATGCCGAGGTTGCCGATCGCCTGGCGGATGCCCGCCACGTCCCTCGCCTGCGCAATGTGCAGCCACGTGTCGATCGAGCGCGTGTTGTTGCGATTGGCGTCGCGCAGCGTGTAGGCCTTCTGCGTGGTCCACGGCATGCCGCCCGCAGGCATCGACAGCACGGGGCCGTACACCGTGTCGTAGAACGTGTGGGTGCGGCGCTCGATGCGGCCATCGGGCAGCTTCACGTCAAAGGCGACCGTGCGGGTGGTCATCTTGTGGGGGGTGCCGTCGATCAGGTATGTGGTCGGGTCGCCCTCGGCCAGTTTCAGCTCGAACAGCGTGAAGCGACGACCGGTGGAGACGGTGTGCGTCCATGCCACGTCCTTGTTGAAGCCGATGCTGACCACCGGGAAGGCCGCGATTGAGGCGCCCATCACGTCGAGCTTGCCCGGCACGGTCAGGTGGACCTGGTAGAAGCGGTTGGTGCCCGTCCACGGAAAGTGCGGGTTGCCGAGCAGCACGCCGCGGCCGTTGTCGGTAACGGACTTGCCGAAGGCCCAGCCATTGGAGCCGATGGGCATGTCGCGCAGTTGCAGGTCGCGGTCGAGCGCGGCGGTATCCACGGCGGTCGGCGGGGTCGCGAGGCTCGACACGGCCGCGCCGCCCGGTGGCCGGGCCGCGACGATGCTGGCCAGCATGGCGCCAGCGCTGGCCTGGATCGCCTTTTCCTCACCCATGAGCATCATGTCGGACAGCGTGAGCGGACGGACCCAGTTGGCGTTGCGGCAGGCAGACGGATAGTTGGCCGGCGGCGTGTCCTTGAGATAGCGGTTGTAGCCGGCGATGTATCCGCGCAGCAGTTCGCGCGCCTCGGGCGACATCTGCGCATACCCTGCGCGCAGCCCGGCTTCATCGGAGATGCCTTTGAAGAAGGCGTCGGACTGCGTGTTGGGAATCGGCTTGAACGATACGGTCACGGTGCCGTCCGCACCGAAGATCTTCGAACGCTCGCCGTTGACGGTGACGACCTGGTCGGCCAGCAGGCAGACATTGTCCTGTGCATAGGCGTAGGCCATCCCAAAACCCAGGCTGGCGTAGTCGTTGGCGCGGATGTGCGGAATGCCGAAGGCGGTGCGGCGGATGTCGGCCGACAGGCCCGTATCAGACGGTGTGGCCCAGTTGCCGCCAGTGGTGCCTGCACAGCCGGCCAGGGCCGCGAGTGCGGCGAGCGCGAAGGTGCTGCGCAATGCGAATCTCGGCGTCATGCGTTGTCTCCTGATCTCGATGTTGTTATGGGCGGCTACGTGCATGCGCAGCCACCGACGCATCGTCAATCGGACAGGTCTGAACGAAAAGGGGTATTCCCGCCAGAGTTGGAGCCAATACCGCCATGTCCGGCCCGGTTTATACCTATACTGCGGCATGCCCGGCATCGACTTGCTCACTTTCACAGACGCTGCTTTCTCCTCGCTGGCAACCGCTGCGGACACGCTTGGCGTGGCCAATGCGCTGGCTTCCATGCAGGTGGGCAAGCGCGCTGACCCTGCCGACGCCGCCAACGCGGCGGTATTCGGCTGGCGGCTCGTCGCGCGGGATCCTGCGAGGTGGCAGGCGGCGGCGGAAACGCTCGCCTGCCGCTGTGATGCGTTGCCAGAAAGCCCTGCCGAACTCGGCGACGCGCTGATCGTTCCGCCGCTGCATTTCGACCATATCAGCACGCTGGAGCAGCGCCTGGCCCTGTTGGAGCAGGAGCGCGCGACGATCCGCCGCTACCTGGAGGCCGGACGGCTGGTGGCATCCTCCTTCACCGGCGTGGCGATGCTGGGTGAGGTGCTCCCGCGCGGCCAGCGGTTGACCGTGACGTGGCTCATTGCCGGCTGGATGCAAGGCAACTTCCCGCACCTGAGAGCCGCGCCGACCCAGGCCATCGTCAGCAGCGGCAACGTCATCACCGCACGCGCGATGGAGCATGGCGTGGCACTCTTGCACCGGGTGGTGGCGCGCCTCTCCGATGCGCGGCTGGCACGCACCCTGGCCAACACGGCGCTCGACCATCCTTCACGCGCAGAGGCAATCGGCATCTGGCTGCGTAGCAAACCGGCTACGCGCGACAGCGTCGTGCTGCGTGCGCGGCGCTACCTGCAGCAGCATCTGCACGAACCGTTTGATCTGGGGAAACTCGCTGCCGCTGCGTCAACCAGTGAACGCACGTTGCTGCGGCATTTCACGAAGACGGTCGGGATGTCGCCGCTGCAATTGCTGCACCGGCTGCGCGTGGAGCGCGCGTGCCACCTGCTGGAAGTCAGCACGCTGAGCCTGACGACGATTGCCGAGCAGTGCGGCTATCAGGACATGTCGGCCTTCCGGCGGTTGATCCGGCGGCACACGGGCCGGCCGCCGGGTGCACATCGGCGCGCGCATTCGGTGCGCGCCGAGCTGCGCAATTAGGCGGCTTTCTTCTTCTCGCCGATGCGGCTTTCCTTGCCGGCCAGCAGCTTGGCGATATTGGCGCGGTGCCGCGCGATCAGCAGCACCGCCATCAGCGCAACCGCCCCGGCAATCCAGTCGAAGCCGTTCATCAGCACGTAGAAGAACGGCGCAAACACCGCCGACACCAGCGCCGCGAGCGACGAATAGCGGAAGAACACGGCGATGATGATCCAGGTGGCCAGCGTGGCCAGCCCAAGCCACACGTTCAACGCCAGCAGGATGCCCGCCGCCGTGGCCACGCCCTTGCCGCCCGCAAAGCGGTGGAACACCGGATACAGGTGGCCCAGGAACACGGCGATCACCACCAGCGCGATGCCGGTCTCGTCCACGCCAAAGCGCGGCGAAAGCAGTAGGGCGAGCCACACCGCCAGCCAGCCCTTGGCTGCGTCGCCCAGCAGCGTGAGGATGGCCGCCTTCTTGTTGCCCGAGCGCAGCACGTTGGTGGCGCCGGGGTTGCCCGAGCCGTAGGTGCGTGGATCTGCCAGCCCCATCGCGCGGCTGACGACCACGGCAAACGAGATCGAGCCGATCAGATAGGCGGCCAAGGCGAAAAGGACGGTTGCGACGACAGGGGACATAGCGACTTTGAAAAATCAGGCTGCGGGATTGTAGCGTGCGCGTAGGGTGCCCAAGCGTGGCGGCCGTTTCAATCGGGGTTTGCACAATTGACGGGCTGCGCGTTGAGCACGGCCGTCAACACGCCAGGTGCGATGCCGACCAGAAAACCCCGGCGCCCGCCGTTGATGTAGATGCGCTCGAGTTCCAGCACCGAGGCTTCCACGTAGATCGGCAAGGCCTTGCGCACGCCGAACGGCGACGTGCCGCCGACGAGGTAGCCGCTGTGCCGCTGCGCCACTTCGGGCTTGCACGGCTGCACACTCTTGCGGCCGGTCTGCCGCGCCAGGTTCTTGGTCGAGACCGAGCAATCGCCGTGCATCAGCACGATCAGCGGCTTGGCGTGCTCGTCTTCCATGACCAGCGTCTTGACGACGGCGTGCTCATCCACGCCAAGCTGGCGCGAAGATTCGGTCGTGCCACCCTTGTCGACATAGTCGTAGGTGTGTTCGGTAAAGGCGACGCCATGGGTCTTCAGGAACTGCGTGGCGGGCGTCTCGGAAACGTGCTTGGACTTGCTCATGCGGGGCAGGGAGGAACGATCGCTATCCGCGCGGATGATGCTGGGCGTGCAGCGTGCGCAGCCGCTCGCGCGCGACGTGGGTGTAGATCTGCGTGGTGGAAATATCCGCGTGGCCGAGCAGCATCTGCACCACGCGCAAGTCTGCGCCGTGGTTGAGCAGGTGCGTGGCAAACGCGTGCCGCAGCGTATGCGGCGAGAGCGGGGCGCGCACATCGGCCCGCAACGCATAGCGCTTGATCAGGTGCCAGAACGCCTGGCGTGTCATGCCTTCGCCGCGCGCCGTGACGAACAGCGCATCGGCCGTGCGCGCGCCCAGCAGCGCCGTGCGGCTGTCGCGAAGGTAGCGTCGCAGCCAGTCGCCGGCCTCGGCGCCGAAAGGCACCAGCCGGTCCTTGCCGCCCTTGCCGCCGATCACGCGCACCACGCCTTCGTTCAGGCCGACCTCCACCGTCTTCAACGCGACGATTTCCGACACGCGCAGCCCGCTGGCATACATCAGTTCGATCATCGCGCGGTCGCGCAGGCCCAGCGGCGTGTCGACATCCGGCGCGTGGATGAGCGCCTCGACTTGCGTTTCGGACAACGTCTTCGGAAAGCGCGGCGGCTGCTTGGCCGTCGGCAGCAGGCGCGACGGATCGGTGCTCACCACGTGCTCGCGCAACGCCCACTGGAAGAAGCGCTTGAATACCGTGCGACGCCGGTTGGCAGAAGACGCGCGGCTTTCGGCATGGCGCGCGGCGAAGTAGTCGGCCAGGTCGCCGTCTTCGGATTCGGCGATGGACTTGCCGCGCGCGGCCAGCCAGTGCCCATAGAGCGTCAGGTCGCGCCGGTAAGCGTCGAGCGTGTTGCGTGCGAGGCCGTCTTCCAGCCACAGCGCATCGCAGAAACGCTGGATGGCATCCGCGCTGCGCGGCGGGAGGGCAGGCGCGTCCGGCGCCTTCGGTGCGGCTTGTTTCATATCAGCATCACGCCTTCGTGGCGCAGCAGCCAGTGCTTGATGTTCAGCAGGTATCCGTCGACGTGGTGCGCGAATCCGCCGATGCCCGACGCGCTGACCACGCGGTGACACGGGATGACGATCGGCAGCCCGTTGTCGCCACATGCCTGGCCCACGGCGCGGGGCACGCTGCCGATTGCTTTGGCTATGGCGCCATAGGTGGTCGTGCGGCCGCGCGGCACGGCGCAGATGGCACGCCACACGCGATGCTGGAACGCGGTGCCGACGGGTGCGAGCGGTACATCGAACGGTGCATCCGGGTCGGCGTAGTACGCATCGAGCTGATGGGCCAGCCTGCGGATCAGTGCGTCGTCCGAGTCGACGGCGGGCGTGCTTTCCGGCAGGTAGACGAGCTCGCGGACGGCGCCGTCGGCCACGCGCACGCCCAACTTGCCGAAGGGCGCTTCGAGAACGGCATCGAAGGGGGATGACATGACGGGAGCCGGCGCTGGAAACGAGGAGGACGCGATGAAGCTGCGACGATCCAGCGAATCTAGCACAGGCCCCCGGAGGGCGGCGTTACGGCTCCAGCTTGATGTGCTGCTGCTTGACGAGTGCGCGCATCTTGTCGAATTCACGCTTGATCTCGGCCGCGTATTGCTGCGGTGTGTTGCCGATGGGCTCGGCGCCCGCACCGCGGAAGCGATCGACGAGGCCCGGGTCCTTCAGTGCCTTCACCGACGCTTCGTTCAACTTGCGGATGATGTCGTCCGGTGTCCCGGCCGGGGCGACAAGGCCATACCAGGCCGGGTCATTGGCGTCCTTCAGCCCGACCTCGGCAAAGGTCGGGACGTCGGGCAGGCTGTCGATGCGTCGGTTCCACGCCACCACGATCGGACGCAGCTTGCCGCCCTTGATGAACTGCATGGATGACGGCAGGTTGTCGATCATGATCGGCACCTGGTTTGCCAGCACATCGTTGAGTGCCGGGCCCGCGCCACGGTAGGGCACATGCACCATCTGCGTCTTGGTCAACACCTTGAATGCCTCGCCGAGCATGTGGCCGATACCGCAGGTGCCCGATGTGGCGAACGAATACTTGCCAGGGTTGGCGGTCAACGCGGCAACGAACTCCTTGTAGTTCCTGGCCGGGAAAGTCGGGTTGACGGCGATCACGTTGGCCACGATCGCCAGATTGGTGATGGGTTTGAAATCCTTGAGCGGATCGTATGAAAGCTTCGGGTTGCACGCCGGGTTGACGGCATGTGTGGACACGGTCGCGATGCCGATCGTGTAGCCGTCTGGCGCGGCCTTGGCGATGGCGTCCGCGCCGATCGAGCCGCCGGCCCCGCCCTTGTTCTCCACCACCACTGGCTGGCCGAGTACCCTGGCGAGCTGGTCAGCCACGCCGCGCCCGATGATGTCGGTCGTGCCACCGGGCGGGAACGGAATGATCAGCCTGAGCGGTTTGGTAGGGTAGTTTCCGGCCAGTGCCGGGCCGCACAGCAGCGTTGCAACGGTGGCAATCAGGCTGGAAGCCAGGCGTGCCTTGTTCATCGTCATCCTCCTTGGCGCTCTTGTGTTGAAACTGCTGAATAACACAATGGCCAAGCCGGATCGGGCAGAAACCGAGGTGCCCGGGAAAGCGGACTGTCAGGTTCCGAGCAATCCGCTTTTCAGTTCCCGGTCGACCGGGTAGTCACCAATGAAGATGCGCAGCACGGCCTGGTAGAAATCTTCGCCGGGAATGGCCTTGGTGCGGGCTACGCCATTGATGGAGATGGTGGTGCCAGCCTCCGGCGTGTAGTCGAAGTTGATGGTGTCGCCGCGCTTGGTGGCGCCGATCTGCCGCATGGCGTCTTCCAGTTGCGTGAGCCGATCCGCCAGCTTCTGCACCTGAATTTCCGTCTGGTTGCGGTGGATGCCATCGTTGAGCGCGTGGATGAAGGTGTCGGCGCCCACTTCGCGCAGCGGGTGAATCTGCAGCCGCTTCGGCCCCTTCATGCCGAGGATGACCGCTGCATTCTTGGCGCGCTCCGGCAGGTACAGCCCAGCCACATAGCCCTTGATGACGAACACCGAACGCAAGCCGGTGCCGTTGAGCAGCAGCTCGTGGCCAGCCACGCGCGCGGCCTCGTCAAAGGGCACACCCTCGACGCTCACCGCTGCCCATGCCGGCGCAGCACAGGCCGCGCACAGCAGCGCTCCCATCACGCTGTTACGCCACGCGCGCCGCACGACGGGCAGGCGGCCGGACGAACGGGCACGTGTCCAGAAACGCAGCGCGCGGTGGAGGTCAGCAAGAGCGGAGAACATCGACGTGAAGGATTTTTGACGAGCCTCTCATTTTGTCGATGTTTGATTTTTAAACAATTAGTGTCTGCCCTGATGTGCAGGTAATCACGTACCGCGTGGTATTGGCGTTCACTTCGACACGTGTTAACCGAGGTATTCCCGGTTTACGCTAATCGCGGAATTGTCTTGTTTTTAAAACAATGGCAGTGGGATATTCCGCGCCAGGATTAAAGTGACGGATCACCGTTTTGGCGTCAGGCGTCCAGTGCCCAAGCCACGTGTTCTCTGACAAGTTCCGAAGCGTCTGCCGCGCGGGCGCGCAGCGCCGCCACCAGGCGTGCGCGCGCAGTTTCGGGCAGCGGACCCCGCAGGGCATTGCCCAGCGCCACCGCGAGGTTGCGCAGCCATCGTTCATGTCCGATCCGGCGGATCGGGCTGCCCTCAAGCCGCTGGTTGAATTCATTCTCCGTCCAATTGAACAGGTCGACCAGGGCAGCTGCATCCAAGCCATTGCGTACGTCAAAGTCTGACAGGGTCGCTGACACGGCAAATTTGTTCCACGGGCAGATGAGCTGGCAGTCGTCGCAGCCGTAGACGTGGTTGCCCATTGCCGGGCGCAGCTCGATGGGGATGCTGCCTTTGTGTTCAATGGTCAGATATGAGATGCAGCGGCGCGCGTCCACCACGTAAGGCGCGACGATGGCCTGCGTGGGGCACACGTCGATGCAGCGGGTGCAGTTGCCGCAGTGGGCCTCCACAGGCGGGTCCACCGGCAGCGGCAAGTCGATCAGGATTTCACCGAGGAAGAACATCGAACCCGCATCGCGATCGAGCAGCAATGTGTGTTTGCCACGCCAGCCCAGGCCGCCGTTGCTCGCAAGCGCGACTTCCAGTACCGGCGCGGAATCCGTAAAGACGCGAAAGCCGTACGGACCGACCACGCCGGCAATCTTCTCGGCGAGCCTTTGCAGGCGCTGCCGAAGCACCTTGTGGTAGTCGCGGCCACGGGCGTAGAGCGAGATGGCTGCCGCTTCCGGACGACGCAGGCGGTCCCATTCGATGCTTCGCCAGTCGTCGCCGGCCGCCTGCCTCTCGGCCTGAAGTGGCAGATACGGCATCCGCGCCACGATGGCGCGTACCGTTCCGGCAACAAGTTCGGCCGGACGAGCGCGGAGCATGCCGTGGTTCGCCATATAATCCATGTCACCGTGAAACCCCTGCGCAAGCCACGTCTGGAGCCCTTCTTCAGCGTGCGACAGGTCGATGTCGGCGATGCGGATGGCATCGAACCCGAGTTCGGCGCCCCAGGAGCGAATCTGCGCGACCAGTGCGGCCACGCCGGCCTCGCCGACGGGTAAGCGCGCGTCGTGGTTCGTTTCGATCGATGACGTGGGGGTGGCGGACATGCCCAAATTGTACGCAATGCCCACCGTGCTCTCTGCCCACGCGCCCTCTGGCCCAACCCCTCCGCTTGCGGAACGCACGATCTCGCTCGCCGACGAGGCCGCGACATCGGCCCTGGGTATGGCGCTCGCGCAGGCCGTGCTGGCGCTCGATCCACAGCCCGTGCAGGTGCAGCTCTCGGGCGATCTCGGCGCGGGCAAGACAACACTCTCGCGGGCCATCTTGCGCGGCTTCGGTCATACCGGTCGCGTGCGCAGCCCGACTTACACGTTGGTCGAACCTTACGACATCGCGGGAACCACCGGCATGCGAAAGGTCTATCACTTTGACCTGTACCGCTTTGCCGACCCGGAAGAATGGACCGACGCGGGCTTTCGTGACTGTTTTGCCGAGCCCGCCCTCTGTCTGGTCGAATGGCCGGAAAAGGCCCAGGCGCTGCTCGGCACGCCTGACCTGCATATCGCCCTGGCCGTCGATGTTGTGCACGAAACCTACGATGACGGCGTTGAACATGCACCGCGCGTGGCGCGCCTGATCGCGCGCACGCAAATCGGCCTTCAACTCCTGCAGTCGCTGCCTACCTTGCTCTCATGCTGATCAAGCATCTGCCGACCGATCAACCGGATGATTCCCACCTGCCTAGCCAGGCCCGCCGGCAATGGCTTGCGCGCATGGCGAAAGCCGGCGCGGGCACCCTCGTCCTCAGCCTGGCCGGCACACAGATCGCACGGGGTGCCAACATCGTCGCGGTGCGGGTATGGCCGGCGGAAGACTACACGCGCGTGACGATCGAATCCGACGTCGCGCTCAGGGCCACCCACCAGCTCATCGCCGACCCCGACCGTCTGCTGGTCGATATCGACGGCCTCGACCTAAACCCGACGCTGCGCGAGCTGGTCGCCAAGATCACGCCGAACGACCCCTACATTCGCCAGGTACGCGTGGGCCAGAATCGGCCGAGCGTGGTGCGCCTCGTGTTCGACCTGAAGGAAAGCGTCAACCCGCAGGTCTTTACGCTGTTGCCGATTGCAGGCTATCGCAACCGGCTGGTGTTCGACCTGTATCCGACCAACCCGCCCGACCCGCTGATGCAGCTCGTGCAGGCCACCGAAGGTAAGCAGCAGCGTTTTGCGGCCTCCGGCGGCGCGCCGATGCCGTCGCCCGCCGAAGACGACGATCCGATTGCCGCGTTGGTCCGGCGCGACGGCAGCGGTGCCACGGCGCCCGCCTCACCGCATCCGAGTGAGTCGCGTCCAACGCTTGCCAACCGCACGCCGCCGCGCAAGACCTCGCCCGCTGCACCGACGCTTCCACCGTCGACGCTCGCCAACGCGCCGATGACGCCGCCACTGGACAACGTACCCGAACTCGCACCGCGTATGCCGTCGAACGGTCCGCGCATGCGGCGGCTGCTCACCGTCGCCATCGATCCCGGCCATGGCGGCGAGGACCCGGGCGCCACGGGGGGCGCGGGTACGCACGAAAAGGACGTCGTACTCTCGATCGCCCGCATGCTGAAGGCCAAGATCGACGCCCAACCCAATATGCGCGCCATGATGACGCGTGATTCCGACTACTTCGTTCCGTTGGGCGTGCGCGTGCAGAAGGCGCGCCGCGTGCAGGCCGACCTGTTCGTGTCCATCCATGCCGATGCGTTTCTTTCGCCGGAGGCGCGCGGCGCATCGGTGTTTGTGCTGTCGGATCGCGGTGCGTCCAGCGCGCAGGCCAAATGGCTGGCCAACAAGGAAAACGCCGCCGACATGATCGGCGGCGCGAATCTGAGCTCGAAGGATGCCCAGGTCACGCGCGTGCTGCTCGACCTGTCGACCACGGCGCAGATCACGGACAGCATGAAGGTCGGCAAGGCCGTGCTGGAGCAGATTGGCGGTATCAACCGGCTGCACAAGGGCCAGGTGGAGCAGGCCGGGTTTGCAGTCCTCAAGGCGCCGGACATTCCGTCGATCCTGGTGGAGACGGCCTTCATCAGCAACCCGGAAGAAGAGGCCAAGCTCAACGATCTGGGCCACCAGAATCAACTTGCCGATGCCATTCTGCGGGGCATTCGCGCGTACTTTGCCAAGAATCCGCCGCTGTCGCGCAATCCAGGCGTCTGATGACCGTGTTCGTCCTTCGCGAGGGCGTTACGGCGGATGCCGACACCATCGCTGACATCCACGCCCGGAGCTGGCGGAACGCTTACCGCGGGCGTGGCATCCTGTCCGATGCGTATCTCGATGGGCCTGCTTTAGCGGACATGCAAGCGAAGTGGCGGGCGCGCATGACGGCGCCGGCTGAGGGCCAGCGGGTCTGGTGTGCCGACCTGGATGCCCGCACCGTGGGGTTTCTCTGCTTGCTGCTGCATGACGACACGCCCTGGGGCGCGCTCGTTGACAACCTGCACCTGCTGCCAGCGTCACGTGGTCATGGTGTCGGCAAGCGCCTGATGGGCGAGGCGGCACGTTGGGCCGCAGCCCACGGCGTCATGCATCTTCATCTGCTGGTGTACGAGGCAAACATCGACGCAATCGGCTTCTACGAAGCCTTGCGAGGTGTGCCGGTCAGCCGCGACTGGCTTGAGACAGCCGATGGCGGATACGCCTGGGTGCGTACCTACCATTGGCCGGAGACGGCGGGGCTGATCGCCCTGCGCTGATCAGGCCGGGCGGCGGACCTGTGTGCGGACGCCTGATTCCGCATGCGCGACGCGATCCGCGTACCTGCGTGCCAGCGCCGAGCACACGATCAACTGCAACTGGTGGTAGATCATCGTCGGCAATACGATCAGGCCCAGCGCCGGATTGCCCGCGAACAGGATCTTTGCCATCGGTATGCCGTTGGCCAGGCTTTTCTTCGACCCGCAGAACACCGCCGTAATCTCATCCGCGAGGCCAAAACCGACGCGCCGAGAGAGCCACGTCGTCGCCCCCAGTACGACGAACAGCAGGGCACCGCTCATGATGGCCACAGCAACGATCGTCTCCCACGGATATTTCGACCACACGCCGGCGTGCGTCGAATCCGCAAAAGAGTTGAAGACGATCAGCAGGATCACCGCGCGGTCGACCTTGCTGATGACGGCCTTGTACTTGTTGATGAAGCCTCCCAGAACCGGCCGCAGCAACTGCCCGAGCACGAACGGCAACAGCAGTTGCTCGGCCACGCCCAATAGCGCCTTGCCAACCGAAAGCTCTGCTCCCGAAGCTTGAATCACAAAGCTCATCAGCAGCGGCGTGGCGATCATGCCGATCAGGCCCGAGATGGTCGCGTTGAAGATGGCCGCCGGCACGTTGCCCTTGGCCATGGCCGTCATCGCCACCGATGACGATACCGTGGATGGCAGCGCGCACAGGTAAAACACGCCAAGCAGCAGCTCAGCCGGAATGAACGGCTTGCACGCAAACAGGATCACGGCCCCGATCAGCGGAAAGAGGAGGAACGTACAGCTCTGCACGAACAGGTGCAGACGCCAGTTGCGCGCTCCTTCAACGATCTTCTCGCGCGAGAGCGCCGCGCCGTGCAGGAAGAACACCAGCGACACCCCGATGATGGTGACGACGTCCAGATGCAGCGGCCCGTCGCTCGCGCCCAGCGAGGGGAAAAGCAAGGCCAGCGCAACCATGACCAACATGGCCTGAATGAACCCGTCAATGCGGGAAAGCAGCGGAATCTTCATATGCATGCGCTCTCATGGCGCCCGGGAAATGCAGGAAAAGCGTTATTGCACAACATCCCCATCTAGAATACAAATGCATTGATCGAATCAATTCATACGGTGATGGCATGAATGTGACCCTGCGCCAGTTGCGCGTCTTCCTCGCGGTGGCGCGTGCGCACAGCTTCAGTCGCGCGGGCGACACGATCGGCTTGACGCAGCCGGCGGTCAGCCGCTCGATTTCGGAGCTGGAGGGGGAGCTTGGTCTGAAGCTGCTCGACCGGACCACGCGTGAGGTCGTACTGACCGAGGTGGGCCGCTCGCTGGCGACAGCACTGGATCGACTCATTGCCGATCTCGACGACACCCTGCAGCAGGCGCGCCAAGTGGGGGAGCAGCGGCGGGGGCGGCTGGTCGTGGCATCCAGTCCGACCGTGTCAACGCGTCTGATGCCTGTGTATGTGGCCGAGTGCGCCGTCCGCTACCCCGATATCCGCATGATCGTGCGCGACTCCGTGCAGGTCGACACGCTGCAGCTGATCCGCACGGGTGGAGCGGATTTCGGCGTGGTGGTGGAGCCGCTCGACACGGAGGGCCTCTGGACCGAACCGCTGCTGACCGATCCATTCTGCCTGGTCTGCCGGCATGATCACCCGTTCGCCCAGCGCAGCACCGTGCGCTGGAAAGACCTGCATCGTGCGCCGGTCGTGCTGCTCGATCACGCCTCGGGCAGTCGCCCGCTGATCGATCGCATCTTCCTGCGCCACGGTGTGCAACCCGACGTGGCGCAGGAGATGGGCCACACCGCTGCCGTGTTCGGCATGGTCGAGGCGGGCATCGGTGCGGGCGTGGTGCCCTCGCTTTCCTTGCCGCTGCCGTCGTCGTCGCCGCTGGTGTCGGTGCCGCTCACGCCAAAGGAAACGCGGGCGATCGTGCTGGCGCGCCGGCATGATCGCTCGCTCTCGCCGGCGGCCGAGGCGGCGTGGCAGATGATTCGCCGGATGGCGCTGCCGGCCGCCTGAGCACGCTGAGAATCACTTCGGTTGCATGCGGATGGCGCCATCCAGGCGGATCGTTTCGCCATTGAGCATCGGGTTCTCGATGATCGCGCGCGCGAGCTGCGCATACTCCGCCGGCTTACCGAGACGCGGTGGGAACGGCACCATCTTGCCCAGCGCGTCCTGCACTTCCTGCGGCATGCCCAGCAGCATCGGCGTTTCGAAGATGCCCGGCGCAATCGTCATCACGCGGATGCCGTCGCGCGACAGGTCGCGTGCAATCGCCAGCGTCATCGCCACCACGCCGCCCTTGGATGCTGCGTAGGCCGCCTGGCCGATCTGCCCGTCAAACGCCGCCACGGACGCCGTGTTGATGATCACCCCGCGCTCGCCCCCCGCGTTGGGCGTATTTCCAGCCATGGCCGTCGCGGCCAGTCGGATCATGTTGAACGTGCCGACCAGGTTGATGTTGATCACCCGTGCGAACTGGTCCAGCGGATGCGGCCCCGTCTTGCCCACCGTGCGGGACGCCGTGGCGATGCCCGCGCAGTTCACCAGCCCACGCAGCGTGCCCAGGGACGTGGCGGTCTCCACCACCGCCTGGCCGTCGGCCTCCGAGGCGACGTCGCAGCGCACGAAGCGCCCGCCCAGTTCCAGCGCGAGCGCCGCGCCGGCGGTCTCGTTCAGGTCGGCAATCACCACCTTGCCGCCGGCTTCGGCCAGCGTGCGCGCAGTGCCTGCGCCCAGCCCCGACGCGCCGCCCGTGACGATGAATACCTGATCGCGAATCTCCATGCCGTGTCTCCTTGGTTGTGGTTTGCGAGTTACTTGACGTTTACGTCAACGTCATATGTTAGCGCGAAGCGGCCGGCGATCGGGCAAAAAAAAGGCGCCTCATGATCGAGGCGCCGTTTTCCTAGCGGGTATGACGGGGTGCGCTCAGTCCTGCAGCGCACCGAATACGCGGGCGGTAATCTCGTCGACGTTACCCACGCCGCTGATCTTGCGGTATTTCGGCGGCGCGACCTTCGCGGCGCCATTGCCATTCGCCGCCCACTGCGAGTAGTAGTCGACCAGCGGACGCGTCTGGTTTTCATACACGTCCAGGCGCTTGCGCACGGTCTCTTCCTTGTCGTCGTCGCGCTGGATCAGCGCTTCGCCGGTTTCGTCGTCCACGCCTTCGGTCTTGGGCGGGTTGTACTTGATGTGGTACGTGCGGCCCGATGCCACGTGCACGCGGCGCCCGCTCATGCGCTCGATGATGGCGTCGAACGGTACGTCGATTTCCAGCACGTAGTCGATTGCCACGGCGGCATCTTTCATGGCTTCCGCTTGCGGAATGGTGCGCGGGAAGCCGTCGAACAGGTAGCCGTTCTTGCAGTCAGGTTGCTGCAGGCGGTCTTTCACGAGGCCGATGATGATGTCATCCGACACCAGGCCGCCGGCATCCATCACCTTCTTCGCTTCGATACCCAGCGGGGTACCTGCCTTGACGGCCGCGCGCAGCATGTCGCCGGTGGAGATCTGCGGAATGCCGAACTTTTCGCAGATGAATTTGGCTTGCGTACCTTTGCCGGCGCCGGGCGCGCCCAACAGAATCAACCGCATGGTGACGAGTTCCTCAAGTTTTCGAATCTTGTCGCGCCAGAAGAGCTTGTAGCGCGTTGGGAATCCGTCCGAACCCTGCACCATCACTTCGGGTGGGCCGATTCCCAACACGTCTGGCGACGCAATCGACGCAAACAGGCAGCCTAGCGGGCGAAATTGACGCCAGCCTTACCGGACTCTGGGAATCAGGCATCCGCCGGACGGCGGCACCCATGGCTCGATCTGTCTCCCTGTCGCCGCTGCCGCGCCTGCGTGGGCGCCATCATGCGGCTTGTCGTCCTTGCGATTATGCCATGCCAGCGCGGGGGTTTAGGCGGGACGGGGCGCAAACTTCAGAGAAATCCGCCGCTCAGGGTCCGTCCTGGGCCAGCAATTCGCTCCACGCGGCACGCACGCGAGCGAGGTCTTCGGGGGTGTCGACGCCAGCGGCGGGGGCATCATTGGTGGTCAACACCGCGATGCGTTCGCCGTGCCACATGGCACGCAACTGCTCGAGCTGCTCGGTCTGCTCCAGCGGTGCGGCAGCCAGTTGCGGGAAGCGGCGCAGGAAGCCGGCGCGGTAGGCGTAGATGCCAATGTGACGCAGCACCGGCATGGCCGGCAGCGGACGATCGGCGGCGGGTTGCGCCAGTACGGCAGGCGTCCAGGTGTCGCGCGCCCAGGGCAGCGGCGCGCGGGAAAACAGCAGGGCGCGGTCCATCGCATCCAGAACGACCTTGACGACGTTCGGGTTGAACACGTCAGCCGGATCGTGGATCGCGTGGGCCGCGGTGGCGATGGCGCAGTCGGGGTGGTCGCGCAGGTGCGCAGCCACGTTGTCGATCAACGTCGGGGCAATCAGCGGCTCATCGCCTTGCACGTTGACGACGATGGCGTCATCCGGCAATCCGAACACGGCTGCCACTTCGGCGAGACGGTCGGTGCCAGAGGCGTGGTCGGCGCGCGTGAGCACGGCTTCCACGTGATGCTGCATGCATGCGTCGGCCACCGAGGCGGCATCGGTGGCGACCACCACGCGCGCGGCGGACGACTGGTGCGCGCGCTCGGCCACGCGCACCACCATCGGCTTGCCGTCGATGTCGGCCAGCGGCTTGTTCGGCAGGCGCGTGGAGGCCAGCCGCGCGGGAATGACAGCGATGAACGGCGCGTGCGACATGGCGGCGACCTTCGTATCAGGCCGGATCGACCGGCGTGCCTTCCACAGTCTGGCGCGCTTCATCGGCCAGCATGACCGGGATGCCATCGCGGATCGGGTAGGCCAGCTTGTCGACGTGGCAGATCAGTTCGTTGTTGGCGCGGTCGTGTTGCAGCGTGCCCTTGCACAACGGGCAGACGAGGATTTCCAGCAGGCGATTGTCCATGGCGGTAGAGGCTCCGTGGCGGCCGCCCAAACGGTAGGGCGGCGCGCCGGTACAGCGGATGGGGTGGCGTTATTGTGCGCTTGCCTTGAGCGTTGCGCGATCGGCCAGGGTGCGTACGCGCTGGCAGACCTGTTCGACCAGCGCCGGGTCGACCACCGGTGTGGTCGGCACCACCCAGATGCGCGGGTCGTCGATATGGCCGCATTTTACGGCATCCTTTTCGGTGATCAGGATGACCTCGGCGTGGCTGTCGGTGAAGGGGCTGTCGGCGAAATCGTAGTGATCGGGCAGCGGCAGTGTGCTCGGCTTGAGGCCCGCCGCGCGCAGCGAGCCGAAAAAGCGCTCGGGGTTGCCGATGCCGGCGGCGGCCAGCAGGTGTTCGCCCTCGATGCGGGCGAACTGGGCGAGCGGGCGGCGCAGCGCGGGGTCGGCCAGGTTGTACGCGTCCTGCAGTTCGAGGCGCATGCCGAAGACGTTCGGGCGGTCGGGCGTGGCGCGGAAGTTCGGGTCGTTGATGAGCGTGGCATCGCGCCTGCGCGTCATCGGCTCGCGCAGCGGGCCTGCGGGCAGCAGGAAGCCGTTGCCGCCCATGCGCGCGTCGAACACGACGATCTCGATGTCGCGGCGCAGGCGGTAATGCTGCAGGCCGTCATCGCAGACGATCACGTTGCAGCCCGGGTGCGAGGCCAGCAGCGTCTGCGCGCACAGCACGCGATCGGGGAACACCCAGACAGGGAGATCGGTGGCGCGAGCGATGAGCAGCGGTTCGTCGCCGACGTCTTCCGCGCGGGAGTGTTCGCGCACCGGGCGCGGGTGCTTGAGTTCAACGCCGTAACCGCGCGAGACGATGCCGGGGCGCAGACCTGCATCAGCCAGCGCCGAAGCCAGCGCGATCACGGCGGGCGTCTTGCCTGCCCCGCCCACCGTGACGTTGCCGATGACCACCACCGGCATCGGCAGGCGGACCGAGCGCAGCCATCCCCAGCGGAACAGCAGCCGGCGCAGTGCGCTCACCCCGCCAAACAGCCACGACAGCGGCCACATCACCCACGCAAACCAGCCGCGTTGCTGCCATTGGCGGGTGACGAAGCTGGCGAGGCGGTGTTGGGCGACGGGCATGCGATCAGGTGTCAGCGAGAGGGCAGTTAGCGGGCGTTGCCGGTTTGCGTGGCGAACGTCAGGTGCGACAGGCCGGCCACGCGCGCGGCTTCCATCACGTTGACCACGGCCTGGTGCGCGGCTTGCGCATCGGCGTTGATGACGACGATCGGCTCGGGGCCTCCGCCCTTGCCTGCGGCACTGCGCAGCGCGTCGGCGAGGCTGGTGACATCGCGGGTGTCGAGCACTTGCTTGTCGACCGAGTAGACGCCGTTGGCAGTGACGGACACAACGATCTGGCCCGGGCGCTCGGTGGCTTTTTCAGCCTCGGCGGTAGGCAGGTTGACCTTGAGTTCGGTGTAGCGGGAATACGTGGTCGTGATCATCAGAAAAATGAGGATCACGAGCAGCACGTCGATCAGCGGGATCAGGTTGATCTCCGGCTCTTCGCGGGCACGGCGCGGGCGGAAGCGCATGGCTGTTTCCAGTAGGGCGTTGCCCGGATCAGCCGCGCCGCGGCGGCAGGATCGCGTCAAGGTACGTGGTGGACAGATGCTCCAGCTCGACCACGTAGTTATCCACCACGCCACGGAAGTAGCGCCAGAAGATCAGCGTCGGGATGGCCACCACCAGGCCCAGCGCGGTGTTGTACAGCGCGACAGAGATGCCGTGCGCCAGCGCCTGCGGGTTCGTGCCCGCGGCGGTCTGGCTGCCGAAGATCTCGATCATGCCGACCACCGTGCCGAACAGGCCCATCAGAGGCGCCACCGAGGCGATTGTGCCGAGCGCGTTCAGATAACGCTCCAGGCGGTGGGCAACATTCTGGCCGGCTTCTTCCACCACTTCCTTGGCGGCATCGCGCGTGGTGTTCGGATGCAGCACCACGTGGCGCAGCGCGGCAGCCAGCAGCCGGCCCAGCGGCGAGCCCTGTTCCAGCGTGTTCACCACTTCTGGCGTGGCACGGCGCTGATGCGCGACGGCCAGCGCCTCGTCATACACCTTGGGCGGAATGATCTTGTTGCGCTGCAGCGCGACGAAGCGTTCGATGATGAGCGCGAGCGCGAGCACCGAGGCAATCAACAGCGGCCAGATCGGCCAGCCGGCGGCTTGAATGATGGAGAACACTGGACAACCCGTTTTGTCGTTGTGGAAGGAGGCGCGATGGGCGCACGCCCGGTCGCCGTTGTCGCCGTCCGCGTCCCCGAACGCGGTCAGTTGCGGCAAAAACAGGCAGCACTCTAGCGCGTCGGACCTGCCACGGCAACACGATGGCGCGCCGTGGCAACGTGCAGGCGCGATGCTCGGCGCAGTGTCATGGAAGATGCCGCCCACGCAATCCACAGGGGGGCGGGACAGTCTTGTGGACGGGTTGTGGACATTGCCCGGACAAGCAAGCTAAGCCTCTGATTCAACAGGAGGTTCTCACCCGTGCTTAAAAATGAGGCAACCCGGGCTCGGGCAGTACGTTGCGCGCAGTTCCCGAGATGGATGGCCGCTTTGGGGCCGTAATCCACACGCTGACGGGACAGTCTTGTGGACGGCGTGTGGACATTGCCCTAACAACGAAGCTAAGTCCATGATTTGAAAAGAGGTCTGCTGGTTAGCTTAAAAAATGGGCAGCCGGCCTTGCGCGCCCCGATCCTGCGAAAAAGGAGGAAGGAGCCGGCGCCCGGGGCCATAATCCACATCCGATCGGGACAGTCTTGTGGACGGATTGTGGACATTGCCCGGACAAGCACCTTAACTGTTTGATTTCAAAGGATGTTCCGTCTGCTGCTGAAAAAATAAGCAGACTACGTTCTCGGTCCGCATGCGGACAGGAGCCCTGCCGACAGGCTTGCTCCCGGGCTGATTTATCCACTGCCCAGGCGTCACTTCGCGGTTTTCCAGCGCTGCTGTGGATAACTTTGTGAACATCCTTGGGGTGCCTGCGCTAAATGCTTGACGCAGAACGAAATTACTTGCGCTGCTGAAATTTTGACAAAGGCTGTTTCTTTAAAGGAATCAAAGGGTTGCATCAACACGCCGAGAGCGCGTCACGCCTACCCTGTCAAGCTTGACAAGGGCGTTATGCTGTGGACAGGTCGCCATTCCGGTTCTGCTTGTCTCCCTCAATCAAGGTAGAAGTTGCCCAGGGGCCTCATGGATTTACGCCCCATTCACCACTTATGACCTCGCCCCCTACGTCCCGCAAACCGTTCTGGATGGATGCTCCAGCCGCCGCCCCGGCGCCGTCGGGCATGCCCGCGCCTGCCCCTTCTGGTTCCCTTCGGGGCGGACAGGATGTGTTGACCGTCACCGAGGTCAACCGGAGGATTGCCGGGCTGCTGGAGCGGAACTTTCCGCTCGGATGGGTGCGCGGCGAGATTTCCAACTTCACGCGTGCGGCCAGCGGCCACTGGTATTTCTCGCTCAAGGATGCGGGCGCGCAGATCCGCTGCGTGATGTTCAAGGGTCGCAACCAGTACGCCGATTTCACCCCGCGGGAGGGCGAAGCTGTCGAGGTGCGTGCGCTGGTCACGTTGTACGAGGCGCGCGGCGAGCTGCAACTGAGTGTCGAGGCCATCCGCCGCGCCGGCTTGGGCAACCTGTATGAGGCGTTCCTCCGGCTGAAGGCCGCGCTGGAGGCGGAAGGCTTGTTCGAGGCCGATCGCAAGCGGCCCCTGCCACGGCACCCGCGTGCCATCGGCGTGGTGACCTCGCTGCAGGCTGCTGCGCTGCGCGACGTGCTGACCACGCTGCGCCGGCGCGCACCGCATGTGCCGGTAGTGGTCTATCCGGTACCAGTGCAGGGCGCCGGGGCCGCCGAGCGCATCGCCGCGATGCTGGGGACGGTCAATGCCCGGGCAGAGGTCGATGTCGTGATTCTATGCCGGGGTGGCGGCAGCATCGAAGACCTGTGGGCCTTCAATGAAGAGCCGGTGGCGCGTGCGGTGGCAGCCTTGTCGATCCCCATCGTGGCCGGTGTCGGGCACGAGACGGATGTGACCATCGTTGACTTCGTGGCCGACGTGCGCGCGCCCACGCCGACCGGGGCTGCCGAGCTGGTCAGTCCCGACCGCGCCCGCATGCTGCGCGATGTGGCGCGCGACTGGGATGCACTGTCGGCGCAATTTCGCCGGCAGCTCGATCGGCGCGCGCAAACGGTGGACTGGCTTGCGCGCCGCCTCCGCAGCCCGCAGGCGCAAATGCGCGAGCGCCGCTCGCAACTCTCCAATCTGGAAGGCCGTCTGCGGTTTGCCCTGGCCGGCCGCGTGCAACGCGCCGAGCACGTGCAGCGCTTGCTTGCAATGCGGCTGAGCGCGGCGCGCCCTGATCCAGCCCGCGAGCGCGCTGCCGTGCAGCGAGCGGAGGCCGCGCTGGCACGCGCGATGCGTGACAGACTGGCGCGTGCCCAGGAGCGCCTTGCGCGCCAGCACAACGGGCTGGAACTGCTGGCCCCGCAGCGTACCCTCGAGCGCGGCTATGCGGTGCTGCTCGACGCGGACGGCCACGCCATTCGCGACCCGCATGCGCTGCATGCCCGCGCGCGCATCGAGGCCAGGTTGGCGCAAGGCGCGGTCGACATCGAAATCGCCCAGGCGCAACCCAAGCTCGACATGTGACCGGCGCATGTGGACATGACCGAGATACGTGCGTTTCCGCATCTGTTTCGCGGGTATTCCGACTATTTAGCGGGTGGTTTGCGCCGGTTTTACAAGTCTCCTACAATCGTCGCTCCCAACCTGTAACCCACAGAAGGCAAGAACAATGGAACACACGCTCCCCCCGCTGCCGTACGCCCAAGACGCCCTGGCGCCGCACATCTCCAAGGAAACGCTGGAGTTCCACTACGGCAAGCACCACCAGACCTACGTCACGAACCTGAACAACCTGATCAAGGGCACCGAGTTCGAGAACCTGAGCCTCGAAGACATCGTCAAGAAGTCGTCGGGCGGTGTGTTCAACAACGCCGCACAGGTGTGGAACCACACCTTCTACTGGAACGGCCTGAAGCCGCAAGGCGGCGGCGCACCGACCGGCGCGCTGGCTGACGCCATCAACGCCAAGTGGGGCAGCTTCGACAAGTTCAAGGAAGAGTTCACCAAGACGGCCATCGGCACCTTCGGTTCGGGCTGGGCCTGGCTGGTGAAGAAGGCCGACGGCTCGCTGGATCTGGTGTCGACCTCGAACGCCGCCACGCCGCTGACCACCGACGCCAAGCCGCTGCTGACCTGCGACGTGTGGGAACACGCCTACTACATCGACTACCGCAACGCCCGTCCGAAGTACGTCGAGGCGTTCTGGAACCTGGTCAACTGGGATTTCGTTGCCAAGAATTTCGCCTGAGCGAAGCCTTCGCACCCAGAAGAAACCTCCGCGCTGCGGAGGTTTTTTTATGCGCGCATGCTGTCCAGCATGTTGTGCCATCGGTACTTCGTCGTTGCGGGGAAGCCCACCAGGCCAATGGGGTGCGCGGCGCAGGTCAGCGGCCCGCTTCGATCAAGGCAGCATGCCCATCTGCCGGAGCAGCGTCTGGTTGTCTTCCAGGTGCCAGTTCTCGGCGATCTTGCCGTCGGCAACGCGGTACAGATCAAACGCCTGAAAATCGATCGGCTGGTTCTGCCCGTGCGTAGCGCCGAATTGTCCGGTGAAGTGTCCGCGAAAGCGCAGGTGGACGGCCACGCGATCTCCCGCGACAACCATGTCTTCGATCTGCACGCGCATGTCGGGCACGGCCGCACGAAACGCCTTCGAGGCATCGAGGGGGCCTTGCGTACCCTGCGCGCGGCCGGCCGGCAGCGTGCGATCGGCAAACGCTGGCGAGAGCGCGGCGCTGGCGTATCGCGCATCGCCGGTATGCCAGAAGGTGGCGTAGCGGCGGGCAGCGAGCACGGCAGCGGCGGCCTGTGGCGTATCTGGCGCCGCAACGTGGTCGGCACGGATGAGGTCCGCATCGGCGGAAGCTGCAAAGGCGGGCAGTGCGGCGAGCAGGGTCAGCGCGACAGCGGCAAGCAGGGCAGGGCGGACAGCGGTGGTTCGGATCGACATGAGAGCTCCGTGGGTTGCGATGCGCTCCACTGTAGATTTCCAGCCGGAGGCGATAAAGATCCAACGAATCGATCCGGTATCAATCCACATTTGATGATGCGCGCCGATGTCGGAGATGTCCGCAAACGCAATGCCACGCACGTGATAGTCGATATCGATCCCTTCCTGCAGCCGGAACAGCCTCCACCGCGCCCGGATTTTCTAGACTGCCCCTGCATCCGACGGTCATACAGGAACACGGGAGAGGGAGACGATGGACATGAGCCACATCCTGTCGCGCACCGAGCGCGGCGCGCAGGAACTGCAGAGGCGCAGCGGGCAGGTCACGCACCGGCAGCGCGCAATCCTGCTGCTGATCAACGGTGAACGATCAGCCGCGGAGATCCTCGCGCAGTTGAGCAACGCCGGTCCGGACGAAAGCGATCTCGGTCGGCTGCTTGCCGACGGCTACGTCCGGACACGCGCCCCGGTCAAGGCGCAGCCGAAGGTGCTGGCCGGGCCTGCACCGGCGCCCGCCGCGCACGTTGCCGTGGGTCATGTCCGGCAGACGTCGATTGCGGATTGGCGGCTGAGCCAGGCGGGCGCGTTCTCGGCGCTGCAGCGTTATCTCGCCGAGGGGCCCGAGGCGCCGGACGACTTCCTCAACGGCCTGGCAGCCCCCCTGTATACGGCACTGACGACTTGCCGCAGCGAGGCCTCGGCGCACGCGGTGGTCGCGTTGCTGGAAACCCGCCTCGGTGTCGAGCGCCGCGATGTGAAGGAGGTGTCCTAGGAGGGAATACCGAATTTGCGCGATTTTCTCGTGCCATGGGCATGCATCGTTGATGCCCCGAGAAAATCGTCGCATGCTCCGTCGCGACATCACCTGACTGAGATCGCGATGACCGAGCCCACCCCAGCACAGCAATCCGCCGCCGGCGCGGACGTACCGATGATCGAGATTCGCGGCCTGACCAAACCGTATGGCGATCACACCGTCCCCAACGGTATCGACTTCGAGGTCGACGCCTCGCAGATGGTGGTTGTGATCGGCCCCAGCGGCTCGGGCAAGTGCATGGCAATCACGTTCGATGCCGCCGTCTGGCAAGGCAAGGCCGCCACGGCACCGGCGAGCGTGGCGATGTCACGCGCCTGTTTCAGATCGTGCGGCCCGCGCAGTCGATGCACCTGTCGGGGGTGCCTGCGTTGCGATATGGACATGCTCGTCGCTGCCGTGGCGCCGGCGTGTCGGCGCCTGCGGCCTACGGCATCACGTTGCTCGTCCTCGAGGTGCTCGTGCAGCACGTCGGCGTGACAGGCAAGGTGTGTGTGGCGGACCTCGCCGAAACCCATCCCGAATACGGCCAGGACAACCGCACAGCGCGGGTGGCTGCGCGTCTGGCGTATCACCTGCTGCGCCGCTCATGAAGCTGATCCCCGCTGACGCAATGCGCCGCATGCCGTGGAAGAACGGCGGCGGCGTGACGACCGAAATCGCCATCGCCCCCACCGGTGCCACGCTCGAAGATTTCGACTGGCGCGTGAGCACGGCACAGGTGGATGCCGCCGGCCTTTCTCACGCTTTGACGGCATCGACCGTGCGCTGGCCGTGATCGCGGGCGGCCGGTTGACGATGCATCGTGCCGACGCGATGCCGTGACCCTCGCCCCGGGCGAGCCGGCCGCGCGCTTTGCGGGGGAGGTGGAGATGCATGCCACGCTCGACGCGCCGCTCTCCGATTTCAACGTGATGACGCGGCGCGACGCGTGGACGCATCGCGCTGAAGCGGTCGCGCTGGCCGCGGGCGAGAGCTGGCCGTTGCCACGTGCGCAGCCGGGCATGCGATGGCGGGTGTATTGCGCAGACGGTGCGCTGTCGATTGACGCCCTTGATGTGCCGCGAGGCGCAGCCGTGTTGCTCGACGCAACCGACGATCCTCACACGCTTGTCGCGCGTGTCGGCTCGATGGGCTACCTCGTTGGCCTGTGGCCGCTCGGCTGAGGTTGCGGTCTGCCAAAAGAAAAGGGACCCCTTAGGGTCCCTTGCAACGCTACCGGCCCGGCACGCAGGCCGGACGCGGCAGAAGACGCTTACTTCTTCTTGTTCACGGCGTCCTTGAAGCCCTTGCCAGCCGTGAACTTCACGGTCTTGGTTGCCGGGATCTTGATGGCTTCGCCGGTGCGCGGGTTGCGGCCGGTGCGTGCAGCACGCTTGCCCGACGAGAACGAACCGAAGCCAACCAGCGTGATGGTGCCGCCCTTGGCGACGGTCTTCTTGATGTTTTCCAGCGCGGAGTTCAGCGCGCGCTCGGCGGCGGCGTTGCTCAGTTCAGCGTCTTTCGCAATGGCGGCTACGAGTTCGGATTTGGTCGTCATGTCAGTTCCCCACTTCAGGTTTGTTGGACAGCGTTGTACTGCGACCCGTTTTATATCACCGTTGTGATGGGTTGCACATCCCCTAACTGCAAGGCTTTGCGGGCCGTTGCTTGCAGCCGACACTTGTCCTGTCTACGTTTGCGGGCAGGCATCCGGGAAAAACCTGATATCGACAGGGTTTGTTTGCATTTCGGCGAGCCGCCGGCGCACCGAAAACGCGCAGGCGGCATCCCGGTCAACCGGTTCGCCTGCCTTCCGCGCACGGTGTGTTGAGGCAACGCAAACTTCAGGCAGAACATCATGTCGAGTGCGCAAACGGCGGTCGCACAAGGCTTTGAGGTCGGAGGCCCTGCCGACGGCGGATCGCGCGGGCTCACCGTGGTGGTTTCGGCGCGCGAGCGGATGGGTAGGGCGCGCGCAGGGGCGCTGCGTCGTGGTGCGGGGCTCGGCAGGCGGCGTGGCCGCCCGGGTGCGGCGCCCTGAGGCCTTGACAGCCAGGCACGCGCTGCCGCGTCGATTGTGCGCGTGCGTGGTCGATTTCGATCGCCTTTCGTCAGTCGCGATCGCACAGCCGCCGTGGCTGTCGGGCGGCCGCAGGGCATTCCGGCCCGGCAAACAGGTCGCGTAGAACCGGTTGCGCCATCGGCTGGCTGGTGCCGTACGCGTGACGCCGGGACCTGGCGGAATCGGTGACGGCTGCACGGGTCATGACCGCGCGAGCGGATGTGCGTGGCATGCGCGAGTTGGAAAGCGCTGCGTGGCCGGCGGCCAATGACAAGCGGCCGGTGGGTTGAGCCACCGGCCGCAGCGGATCGGGCGGGTTTCAGCCGATTACGTCTCGATCGGCTTGCCGGTGCGATCGTGCATCAACGCAAGCGCAAATACGCTGATGACGCCGGCCACCATCACGTAGTACGACGGCGCCAGCTTGCTGCCCGTGCTGGCGATCAGCCACGTCACGATCAGCGGGGCGAAGCCGCCGAAGATCGTCACCGCCAGGTTGTACGAAATCGACAGCCCCGTGGAGCGCACCGCCGTCGGAAACTGCTCGGCCAGCACCGCCGGCGCGGGGCCCGTGAACGCCGCCAGCAGCACGCCAAGGATGACCTGTACCTGCAGCAACGTCTGCACGGTCGGGCTCGCGTTCAGCCAGTGGAAGAGCGGATAGGCCGACGCCGCGATGATGAGCGCCACCGTGCCCAGCATGCGCTTGCGGCCAATGCGATCCGACAGGGTGCCCATGACCGGGCACAGTACGAAGATGATCGCGCCGCACAGTGCCGTCGATTGGAACGTCGCGCCCAGCGGCAGGCCGAGCTGCTGCTTGGCGTATGTCGGCATGTAGAACACCAGCGTGTAGGTGCAGACTGTCCACAGGATCGTCACGCCCAGGCCGCCCAGCACCTCGCGCGGGTGATCGCGCAGCACCTGCGACAGCGGCGCAAGACGCGGTTCCTGCGCTGCCTTCGCCTTCTGCGCTTCGAATGCGGGCGGCTCGTGCAGGTGAGAGCGGATGTACATGCCGACCGGCCCGATCAGCAGGCCGAACAGGAACGGAATGCGCCAGCCCCAGGCGTCGATCTGTTCCGGCGACAGCCCGTTCGTCACGATGGCGCCCATCGCCGCCCCGAGGATGAACGAGATGCCCTGGCTCGCCTGTTGCCAGCTTGCAAAATAGCCGCGCTTCTCATCCGGCGCGTATTCGATCAGGAACGCCGTGGCGCCGCCCACTTCGCCGCCCGCCGAGAAGCCCTGGATCAGCCGGGCGATCACGATCAGGATCGGCGCGCCGATGCCGATCTGGGCGTACGTCGGCGCCAGCCCGATGAGTGCTGTGCCCAGCGCCATCATCATGATCGTGAGCGTGAGCGACGCCTTGCGTCCCGCGCGGTCTGCGTAGACGCCGAGCACGACAGCCCCGACCGGCCGCATGAAGAACCCCACGCCAAAGGTCGCCACCGTGAGCAAGAACGAAGTGAGGTCGTTGCCGGTGGGAAAGAACAGCTTCGCGATGATGACCGCAAAGAAGCTGTAGACCGTGAAGTCGAACCACTCAAGGCCGTTGCCGATGGTGGCGGCAATGATGGCCTTGCGTCGGGTGACGGCGGAGATGGCCGCAGACGCTGCACGATCGCCCTGGGCGGGCGCTGCCGTGGCTTGCATGGATGAGTCCTCCAATGTTTGGTGGGTATCGCCGGCCGCGATTTCTCCCCCTGCGCATCCGGCGAAGCGGTCATGGTAAGTGATGCGGCAACAATTGACAGGGCACCCGCATGTGAGCCGGCAGGCACCGTCCTGGAATCGAATGGGCCTCGCGCTGTCCAAGCTGAAGGTACATGCACCGAATGGAGCGCACCATGAACCCGACACCGCGGCGCGGCGGCCGCATCGCCGCAATCCTGCCCAGGGCAGTGGCCGCATGCGCTGCCGCCATGCTCAGCGGCTGTGTAGTGGCACCGTACTATGATGCCTACGGGAACCCCATTGCCCCTGTGGCCGTGGCACCGGTGGCGACGTACCCGGCCTATCCGTACGATCCGTATTACTACTACGGGCCCGCCGTGTATCCCACGCCAATCTTCGGCAGTGTCTGGATCGGCGGTGGCGGATGCTGGGGGTGCCATCGCGGCTGGGGAGGCCGAGGCTGGGGAGGCCGGGGTTGGGGGCATGGCGGCTGGGCCCACGGTGGTGGGGGTCGCCGTCATTGATCGTCATCGTCTACGTGACGAAGAGGCCCGTACAGCCCGGCCGAACGCGAATTCCGCCGCCAGTTCAATACGCGTGATTGCGTAACGGGAATCTGTTGCAGCGCGACATACAATCCGTCGCTCTTAAAAGAAGAGCATGCGAGGAGATTGTCGATGTCCGTCATCATCGTGCTGGCTGCGCTGGCGTTCCTGATGTTTGCCGCGTACCGCGGTTACAGCGTCATCCTGTTTGCACCTCTGGCCGCCCTGGGCGCGGTGCTCCTGACCGATCCGTCCGCCGTGGCGCCGGTGTTTGCCGGCATCTTCATGGAGAAGATGGTCGGCTTCGTCAAACTGTATTTCCCTGTGTTCCTGCTTGGTGCCGTGTTCGGCAAGGTGATCGAGCTGTCGGGCTTTTCCCGCTCGATCGTCGCTTCGGTCATCCGGGTGGTGGGGGCCAAGCGGGCGATGCTCTCCATCGTGCTGGTGTGCGCGCTGCTGACGTATGGAGGCGTGTCGCTGTTCGTGGTGGTGTTTGCGGTGTATCCGTTTGCCGCGGAGATGTTCCGCCAGGGCAATATCCCCAAGCGCCTGATCCCGGGCACCATCGCGCTGGGCGCGTTTTCGTTCACGATGGATTCGCTGCCCGGCACGCCGCAGATCCAGAACATCATCCCGACCACGTTCTTCCACACCACATCGTGGGCCGCGCCAAAGCTGGGCACGATTGGCGCGCTGTTCATCATCGTGGTCGGCATGTCGTATCTGGAATGGCGCCGCCGCGCAGCTGCGCGCAACGGTCATGGCTATGACCACGGCCTCACCCGGCTGCTGAACGAGCCGGACACTGCCGTTGGTGGCAAGCTCGCGCACCCATTGGTCGCGTTGCTGCCGCTGGTGCTGGTGGGCGTCATGAACCTGCTGTTCACGCGCTGGATTCCGACGTGGTACGGCAAGGTTGTCACCGTTGCGCTGCCCGGGCTGCCCAAGCCGCTGACGGTGGAAGCCGACAAGCTGACGGCGATCTGGGCGGTCGAGGCGGCACTGCTGATCGGCATCATCGTGGTGATCGTGTTCGGGTTCCGTGCTGTCAAGGATCGGTTTGCTGAAGGCAGCAAATCAGCTGTGTCGGGCGCGCTTCTCGCCGCCATGAACACCGCATCGGAATACGGTTTTGGCGGCGTGATCGCCGCGTTGCCGGGCTTCCTGGTGCTGGCCGAGGGCCTGCGCGCCATCCCGAACCCGCTCGTCAATGAAGCGGTGACGGTGAGCACGCTCGCGGGCATCACCGGGTCCGCGTCGGGCGGCATGAGCATCGCGCTGGCTGCGATGGCTGAGCAGTTCGTGCAAGCTGCCCAGGCCACGGGGATCCCGATGGAGGTGCTGCACCGCGTGGCTGCCATGGCCTCGGGCGGCATGGATACGCTGCCGCACAATGGCGCGGTTATCACGCTGCTGGCGGTGACGGGCCTCACGCACCGCGAAGCCTATCGCGATGTGTTCTGCGTGACGATCATCAAGACCCTCGCTGTGTTCTTTGTGATTGCCGTGTTTTACGGCACCGGCCTCGTCTGAATTGCCAGCAGGTCAACAAAAAGCCGACGCAGTTGCGTCGGCTTTTTTTCGTGGACTCGCGCGTCGTTATTGCAGGCTGCCGGCGGCCTCGGAGCGGCGCTCACGGCAGACGCGCTGGGCTTCGCCAACCAGCGCGTCGCACTGGTTCGCGCGTCGTGCCCAGAATGCGCGGTCCGATGAAGATTCCGCGCTGACCTTGCCCTTGCGGTGCGTGACGTGCTGGTCAACCCACCTGTCGGTCTTCACGTGGGCCCGGTGGACTTTCTGCTTGAGGGTGCCCGGCTTTGCCTTGGGCTGCGCGCCCGACATGGCATCGTTGTGATAGCCGGGGTTGGCGGCGGCATCGGCCTCACGCTGCATCTGGGTGCGCGGGCCCTCCATCGTGCTGTCGACGCCAGTGACGGCGCTGTGATCCTTCTGCTGGGCCAGCGCGGGCGCCGCGCTGAGCCACGCGCACATGGCTACGGCAATGGCTGCAGCCAGACTCGTCACGTTGCGTGCTTGCATGCTCGTTCTCCTTGTTGTGAACGGGGGCGGACCTCACGACACGCATGTGGCGTGCCATCGGGGGTGAGTCCAGAACGTCACAATAGGGAAGCCGCAAGCCTGCAGGCAGCCGGGTTTGACTGAACCGGCTGTCGGACAAACGCCGTCAATCCGCCGCCCTCAGGCACGCACGAAGAGCCAGACCGTCAGGATGATGCCGACGAGCACGACGAAGCCGCGCAACACCTTCTCCGGCAGCCTGTGCAGCAGCCAGGCCCCCGCAACACCGCCCGCGATGCCGCCGATGCCCAATGCCACCACGGCGGCCCAGTTCACTTGCGGCGAGAACGCAAATACCGCCACGGCCGACGCATTCATCGTCATGGCGAGTACGTTCTTGGTCGCGCCTGCCATGCGCACCTGCTGGCCTGCCACCGTGAGGGCCGCGAGCATCAAGAACCCGATGCCCCCGCCGAAGTAGCCACCATAGATCGCAATCGCAAACTGGATCGTCGCCAGTGTCGTGGTCGACATGCCTGCGGCGGCATGCAGCGGCTTGCGTCGGAAGCTGCCCCACGCAAACACGCTCGTTGCAAACAGCACCAGGTACGGCACCAGCTTGGCAAAGAACGAAGGCGGTGTTGCCAGCAGCAACAGTGCCCCAAGCACCCCCCCCACGAGACTGATGACGATGAGGTGCTTCAGCGAGAGATGACGCTCGCCCGCATCTACGCCGCCGGCCAGCTTGCGCCCCGCGATCGACGAGGTGATCTGGCTCGGGAACAGCGCGATCGTCGAGGTCATGTTGGCCGCCAGCGGGTTGAGCCCCGCCAGCAACAGCGCCGGAAACGTAATGAACGAGCCGCCGCCCGCGAGGGCGTTCTGCGCGCCGGCATAGACGCCGGCCGCCGCAATCAGCAGGGCGGTGGAAGTGGAGAGTGTGGTCATAGGGGAGGACGTTGCGCAGCTGCGATCACCGCGCATGGTAATGGATGCAGCGCCTTGGCGCTTGCTAGCGGAGCGAGGTGCCGGTGCGCCGGCGCAGCCGCCACTCGACGACTTCGAATCCACCTTGCACCAGCAGCGCCAGCACAGCCGCAGGCAGGGCGCCTGCCAGCAGCGTCGTGCTGTCGTTGAGTGCGAGTCCGGTCGCGATGCGCTCACCGTAGCCGCCCGCGCCAATGAACGCGGCGATCGTGGCCGTGCCCACGCTGATGACGGCGGCCGTTTTGATGCCCGCCAGAATCATCGGCAGCGCCAGGGGCAGATCCACCACGCGCGTACGTTGCGAGGGCGTGAAACCGAGCGCCAACGCGGCGTCGCGCAAGCCATCGGGCACTTGCTCCAAGCCGACGATGGTGTTGCGCACGATGGGCAACAGCGCATACAGGGACAGCGCGATCAATGCAGGCACCACGCCGATCGATCCGACGATCGGGATGAGCATTGCCAGCAGCGCCAGCGACGGAATCGTCTGAAGCACGCCCACCAGCGCGAGGATCGGCTGCTTGATCGGCCGCCGCGCTGCCACCAGCCCAAGCGGCACACCAAGCAGCACGGCAACGCCGGTCGAAATGGCAACCAGGGTGAGATGCCGTTGCGTCAGGCGCCACAGGCCGTCGGTCAATTGCGTGAGGAACGCGCGGGTCGGTGTGGCAACCGGCGTGTTGCCCCGCGCTGCCAGAAACGCGCCCGCAACCTGCCCAAACGAACGGCCTTCCAGTTCCACGGCCGCGTTCATCGCCACCATGTCATCGGGATGAATGCGCCCTGCGAGCGCGATGATCGCTTGCCACTGCGCCGGGTGCCGCCGCATCACGTCGGCGCGGTAAAGCACCACGGCGTCGTAGCGCGGAAAGACATGTGCAGGGTCGTCCAGCACACGCAGGTGTTCGCGGCGGATTCTGGCATCGGTGGAGTAGATGTCGATCACGTCGACCTGCCTGGCGCGCAGCGCGTCATAGGCGACACCATGGTCCAGGCCAGTCGGATGCTGTGGCAACCCGTAGCGGCCTGCAATCGCAGGCCAGCCGTCGGCGCGGCCGACGAATTCATGGGACAGGCCAAGGCGCAGGGCTGGGTGCGAGGCAAGATCGGCGAGCGTGCGGATCTGTTCGCGCCTGGCGTCGGCTTCGCGCATGGCGAGCGCGTACGTGTCTTCAAACCCCAGCGGTACGCCGGCGGCCAGGCCAAGCGGCGCGAGCGCGCGGTTGACGTCGGCCAACAGGGTCGCCTGGTCGGGGTTGGCGGCTTGCCGGACGGGCAGATGCAGGATGTCAGCGGCGATGGTGCCGAGGTAATCGGGGTAGGCGTCGATGCTGCCGCTCTGGAGCGCTGCGAAGACGATGGCAGTGTTGCCCAGGCCGGGAACGTGCTCTGCGGCGCCCCGCGTGGCGGCGGTCTGCGTGAGGATTTCGGCCAGCACGTAGGATTCCGTGAAACGCTTGGAGCCGATGCGCAGCGGTTGGTCGGCGCATGCCCATGCACAGCACGTCAGCCAGCCCAGCGCAAGCCATTTCAGCATGCGCCGCAAGAAAAGACTGCCGATCAGTCGCCGTGTATCCAAAGTTCGTTGAGGTCGGTCAGGCCCCAGTCCCGGGGCTCTTCGCGCGAGACGATCTGGTCGCCGGTCTGCGCCAGGTCGATCAGTTCGGGTGCAATCCGCGTACCCGACGTTATCGAGAAGAATACCTTGACCGTGGGCGTGAGCAATGCCCCTGGCACGTGCTGCATGACCACGGCCAGCCGGCCAGAGCGCAATCGCACGAGCGTGCCGACCGGATAGATGCCTACGCTCCTGACAAACGCGTTGAAGACCATCGGGTCGAAATGGTGGCCGCGCCATTCGACCATGCGCTGGATGGCGTAGGAGGCTTCCCAGGCTTTCTTGTAAGGACGGTCGGAGGTAATGGCGTCATACACATCGCAGATCGCGCCCATGCGTGCGAAGAGCGAGATGCCCTCGCCAGCGAGTTTGTGCGGATAACCTGTTCCGTCCATGCGCTCGTGGTGGTGCAGGCACACGTCGAGGGCAATGTCGCGCATGCTGCTGTCGCCGGCCAGGATGTCGTGCCCCGCTTGCGGGTGGGCGATCACGCTGCGGAACTCGTCGGCCGTGAGTGCGCCGGGTTTGTTGAGCACCTGGGGCGGAATGGCAATCTTGCCAATGTCGTGCAGGAGGCCCGCCAGGGCGGCATCCCGCACTTCGTCATCGGACAGGCCGAGCTGGCGGCCCAGCGCCACCATCAGCGCACATACAGCCACCGAGTGCAGGAAGGTATAGCGGTCTTTCGTTTTCAGGCGCGCCAGGCTCACCAGCGCGCTCGGGTGGCGGTCCACCGAGCCGGAAATCGCCTCGACCAGCGGTAGCGCGTCGCGCGCTTCGATGGTGCGGCCCATGCGTGCATCGGCAAATAGGGCTTGCACGGCGACCTCCGCCTTGCTGATGAGGCGCGCGGCGCGGCGCATCTCGTCTGCGTAGCTGATCGGGCGCGGCGTGATGGCGGTTTCCGCCGTGCCTGGCGGCGCCGCCAAGGGCCCGGGGGGCGATGGTACCGCCGGTGTGCAGGGCACATCTGTTCCTCGCGCGGTATCGATCCACACCTCGCGGATGCCGCTGGCACGCAGGCGCTGCAACTGGCCGGTATCTTCGACACGAAAGCGGGCCCGCCAGAACGGGTGGTCCAGCCACGAGCCGACAAATTCGTCCAGATACATGCCTACCCGCAGGTGTTCAATGGCAATGCGCTTGCGCATGTTGATATCTACATCCCCCAGTCCAGATGGCGGCCGCAGCGGAGTGTTTGCGCAAAATAGCGCCGCTGTGCCGATGGTTGCCTTCCAACATATCGGACGGCTGCACGGGGCCTTGAGCAGGGAAAGCCCGGACACATGGGGGGCGAGGAGGCGTGGAGGCTCCGCCCGCGATAGGCAAAAAAACAGGCGGCCTTGAAGGACCGCCTCGGGAAACCGATGCCGGTGGCGACTGGAGCGCCCGGCAAACGGGGAGGGAGAGATTGGTGTTCGGTGGACGCGCAGCGCGCGCCCGACGATGCTTATTGGCCGTCGGTGAACGGATCGGCCTTGCCCACCAGGGCGCCGTCCGTGTACGGATCGGCCTTGCGCAGTTGGCCATCGGTGTACGCATCGGTCTTGCGCAGTGCGCCGTCCGTGTAGATGTCTGCCTTGCGGGCGCCGTCGGTGTACGGGTCAGCCTTGGTCACGGCCTGGCCGTTGGTGTACGGGTCCTTGCCCTGCACGCCGGCGGCAAAAGCGGGAACGGCGGCAACAGCGATCAGCGAGGCGAGAATCAGGTTCTTGGTTTTCATCATGGACTCCACAGTCGGGGGGTGAACGTTACTGCCGGGGCGTATTCGCTGCAGTGCGGTAACGCGATGGCATAAGCTTAGTCGTTGCTTGGAGGGTAAAAAAGTGGTTCCGTTAAACTGTTTGTTCAAAAAATAAGAACAATTGTGACCCCTCAAGCCCCCGAATCTGCACATAAGTCATTGATTTGAAACATTAATGTGAGATACGGGATAACCCTTAATGCGGAAGTCTGACGTTGTGCCTGGCAAAAGATTCCGCTCCGGCACGCGCCGAATTGTTGCATTGCGTTACAGGCGAGGCGATTCCGCTCCCCAGGATGGGGCGTTTTGCCCCTAAACCTTCAGCGCAGATGGTCGTTGATGCAGGAACGGGCGCTGTTTTCTGCCCGGCCGTGCAGCAAGAAGGAAGGCCATCATGCCCATCACCACCGCTTCCATCGCCCGTTTCGACGTCGACGGCGTTGCCTACCAGGCGAGGCTGTTCGCCATGCCATTCCACGTACCGGAAAACGGCCGCGTGCGCGCACATGCGGTAGGCCGGCCAGAGATGCCCTTTGGCGGCGTGCACGTGCTGGCGAAATGGCTTGAGTCGCGTGTATTGCCGGACGGCGTGGGGCTGGTGATGGCCGATCGCCTGTTCTCGCATGGTGCGGTGGACCAGTGGTCGGGCGCCGACGGCGCACGCGCCGCGAAGGTGCTGTCGCAGGTGGCCCTGGGCAGCAAGGGTGGCCATCGGCTGTGGCGCAACACGGCTGCCGGCGGGTTTCGTGATGAGACCGCGTTCTTCCTGGGTGCCGCGTATGTGCAGACGGATGCCGCCGTCGACGACATCCGACTTCTGGGCGATTTGATCCAGGCCGAAGAGTGGTCAAGCGTGGCCGATGCCGCGTCGACCATGATGGGCCTGCATCTGTATCGTCCGGACGAGCCGGAGACGCTGGTCAACTGCGCCTTGCTGGCGCCGGCATGGACCGAAGCCGCCGTGGAGCGTGCGGACGGCTACCGTGCGCTGACGCTTCTGCACGCCTTCACCGAAGACGACGAGGACGTCCATGTCGACATCGAACTGCTGCCGCCTGGCCAAGTGGTGTTGCAGGTGGAATCGTGCTCGACGCGCTTTTCGGCGCGCTTCGACCCAGAACTGCTGGGTCGGGACATGACGGACGCGCTGCTGCGTGACGCCCTGGCCTTGCAGCACGGACAGCGCGCCGACCTCCATTGAAGCTTTCGCTTATTTGGCGGGTGTATTCCACGGATACGCCAGCCAGGCGTCGAAGCGCTTGCCAAATTCGCCGCTCTCGATGGTCTGCCGCAGCCACTGGTCGACGAAGTTCTTGAACACCACGTCGCGCGGCAGCAGATAGGCTTTCTCCGAGAAGTCGAACGGAGCGTCCGGGTGCACGGCGCACAGTTCCGGGTGCAGCTTCTGCTGGAGCCGCGTTTCAACCGCGTCGGTCATCATCAGGTCGGCGCGGCCGGCAACGATTTCATTGAAGATGGTCACGTTGTCCGGGTACACGCGGATCTGTGCCTGCTTCAGATGTGCTCGTGCGAACTTCTCGTTGGTGCCGCCAGGGTTGACGACCGCGCGCACGTTGGGCTGATCGATCTGCGCCAAGGTCTGGAATTTGGCCTGGTTCTCGCAGCGCGTGATCGGCGTCTTGCCATCGCGCTGATACGGGATCGAATAAAACGCCTTCTTCTGGCGCTCGAGCGTCACGGATATGCCGCTCATGGCGATGTCATATCGATCCGCTGCAAAGTCCTGCATCAGTGTGGACCAGGTGGTCGGCACCACTTCGAGTTTCACGCCCAGCGCCTTGGCCAGGCGTTCGCCCATTTCCACATCGAGGCCGATGAAGCGACCGTCGCCGGGGTTCTTGTAGCTGAAGGGCTTGTAGTCGCCGGTGGTGCCGACACGCAAGGTGCCTCGGGCGATGATTTCGTCGAGGCGGTTGGTGGCCTGCGCCAGCGCGGGCGCGGCAAGGCAGGCGCATAGCGCGAAGACACTCGCGCGGACGATGCGATTGAACATGAAACGACTCCCCATCTGAAAGAAGAAGCAATCGGGCGCGGCTGCCGTGGTACCGCGCCCCCGTCGGTGAGCTTACTGGCCCGAAGCCGTATTCCACTGGAGCGCGTTGAGCACTGCCAGCGACATCGCTGTGACGCCCGTCTTGATGGTCGGCTCGGGCACCGGCGCAAACAGCGGCGAGTGATTGATCGGCAGCGGCTTGGCACCCGGCTTGAGCGAAGCAAAGTACGCCTGCGGATCATTCGCGCCGATGAAGAAGAACATCGAAGGGATGCCCGCGTCAACAAACGCGGAGAAATCTTCGCTGGCGGTAATGGGCGGCACCCGCAGTACGCGGTCATTGCCGAAGGCGGTCTTGAACACCGCCTCGGTGCGTGCCACGACGGTGGGATCGTTGTTGACGGCTTTGCCGCCCTCGGTGATCTTGATGTCGGCCTCCGGTGCGCCCGACATGTCCGTCACCGCTTTGGCCGTGCGGCGAATGCCGTTGAGCATCTTCTGGCGCACTGCCGGCTTGTACGAGCGGATCGTGCCGCGCAGCAGCACGCTGTCGGGAATGATGTTTTCTGCGCTACCGCCCTGGATGGCTCCAATGCTGACCACGCCGAATTCCTGCGGATCCTTCTCGCGGCTGATCACGCTCTGCAGATCGACCACGAAGCGCGCCGCCATCATCACCGGGTCGATCGTCTTGTCTGGCGCGGAGCCGTGGCCGCCGCGGCCCTTGAAGGTGATTTCCAGCCCGTCGGAGTTGGACGTGATCGGGCCGCTGTTGAAGACGATCGCGCCATACGGCCCTGGGCCGGTGTGCAGGGCGAACGCATAGTCGGGTTTGGGAAAGCGTTTGAAGAACTCGTCGTCGATCATGCTTTGCGCGCCAGACACGGTTTCCTCGGCGGGCTGCGCTACGAACAACAGCGTGCCGTGCCAACGGTCCTTGAGCGCGACGAGCGTTTTTGCGGTGCCCACCCAGGACGCCATGTGCACGTCATGTCCGCAGCTGTGCGCCACGCCGACGTCTTCGCCTCTCCATTTCGTGCGGACGTGGCTTGCGTAGGGCAGGCCGGTCTTTTCTTCCATCGGCAGCGCGTCGAGTTCGGTGCGCACCAGGATCGTCGGGCCGGCGCCATTGCGATACACGGCCACCACGCCGGTCTTGCCCACATGTTCCGTCACCTCAAAGCCGATCTTGCGCATTTCAGCGGCCAGCTTGGCGGCGGTACGCGTTTCCTGAAAGGCGAGCTCCGGGTGGGCGTGGATGTCCTTGTAGAGTGCATCGAGCTGGCCGTATTCGGCATTGACCGCTGCATCCACAGCTGGCTTGACCTGGGCCACGTCAATGCTGCTGGCGGCAGTCGCGGAGGCGCCTGCCGACGCGTCGCCAGGGAGCGATGTCTGTGCGAGTGCCGGAACGGCGATGCCTGCGAGCAGCCAGGCGAGCGCGGCGTGCTGGAAGCGGGTGGGGCGAGCGGGCATGGGGTCTCCTTGCGTTGCGGGCTTTTTTGGCCATATTGTTGCTTGATCAAGCGTTTTGATTATGCAGTGGCGTGCGCTGCCATACACCCCGGGGCAGCCCGGATAGACCCGTCGCCAGTCATGCCCCGGCGCCGACCGTATCCGGATGTCATGCCAAGGGCCCGACAGGCCTTCGCAGGAGTTGGCACCGGCTGGGGGCTTGCCTAGACTGGGATGGGTCTGCCGCTCCCTGGAATCGCAACTCGAATGACGCCGGCGATGTGTCTTCAGCTCTCGTTTCGCGATGCCCCGCCTGCGGATGCGACGGTTCGCGCGGCTCTGGAAGCCGCGCAGCGGGTGCTTGAGCGCAGCGCGGTATCGCCACGCGAGGCGTTTGCGGCCTACCAGGCATTCGCCTTCGGTGGAGGAAGCCCCGACCCCTTGGCTTTGGCGTTCGCCCGGGCGGAAGCCGAAGCCATGGACACGCTCGCGGCGTACGGCTACGCCCGCTATGGCACCGTCAGCCTTGGCGTGCGCTAGGCGATCGCGATCGGTTTCAGATCTCCGCGGCTTTGCCACCCAACCGCCGCGCCGTCTCCGACACATGACGGTGGATGCGCGCGAGAAAGTCGATTTCTGCCGCGCGCGTAGGCGAATGTCCCAACGCCTGTGACAGATGCGTCGCCACGAAGGACGATTGCGGCGCCAGCATGCTGATCAGGCGCAGCAGTTCGCGGCGGGCCTGCGCTGCGTCGTAGCCGAGATGGTCGGCCAGCGCGAGCAAGGCCTCCTGGTCAATGGCGTCGTACCGGGCTTGGGCGTCGGTCGAAAGGGCATCGGTGTCCCACTCCTTCGCGTAGACCGCGGCGCAGAACAGGTGATCGTGTGCGGCCAGACGGATACCGTCTGGCCCGATGTGGAAATGCAGGGTGCCCGCCGATGCATTGCGCCCGCCGATCAGCAGGCAGAAGACCATCCAGCGAAAGAGCGATGCCGTGGCAGCCGTCGGGTCGGCGCACAGGCGTGCGCATTGAGCGACCTGCTCAACCGTGATGGGCAGGAAACGGTGCCCCGGCGAGAGCCCGAGCAGCTGGACGGCAGAGACCACATAGCGTGCCTGCACGAGTGCCGTGTCATCACTCTTGCAGCGCAGCGTGCGATCCAGCCGCTGGACGACGGCAGCGGTCTCCGGAAACTGCCGCAGACCGAGGAATGGTGTTTCCAGCCCAATGCTCCGACCAAGCAGGGTGGCCCAGCAATGGTTGATGGTGGCATAGGGAAGGTGGGCGCCTTCACCCAGGTCCAACCGCACGAAATGACTGGATTGTGCAGCGTTGGCCGGCGCGGCAAAACGGCCCAGCCACATCGACACCGGCAGACCGTTGGATGCGAGGAAGGGCAGGTGGATCGCTTCGGGTTTGGACGCTGCATGGGTTGTGCCGTAGCGAGCGCGGGGTTCGGCCACCTGCAGCGGTGTGGGCGGGTTCGGCCGTCCGACGCTTTGCCGGAATTGCAGCACGACATCGCGTTCAGAGAGGCCGTCCGCGCGACCGTTGCTGGGTTTGACGCCGGCGGGAACCAGCGTCAGCGGACCATCCAGATCGGGGGCCGCCTGGGCGAGATGCTCGAGCGCCGCCGCCGCGGTCTTGGGTGCATCACGTGCCGGTTCGGGCAGCAGATACTCGAAGAAATGCCGCACCGGGTGCGTCTGCGCCGTGTCGGCGACGGTGCCGTCAGCGCGGGGCAAGTGCGGACTCAGGTCAAAGCCCTGGGAGGCCGTCTGCCACCGAGCGTCGTAACTGAACGCCCAACCGTGGCGGCCGCCCGAGATTCGACCGATCAGATGCTTGTTCAGATAGACGTCCAGCATGCGCAATTCCAGCGTATTTGATGGAGCGTGCTTGGTCGGCCGCGCTGCGGAGGATCCGCCAGCAATCGGAAATCAACGATACGCAGATACCCTGCGGAGATTCCCTTGCACGCCCCTCATCGACCGAGGTCCGAGCATAACAAAGAAAATTTGATGAACCATTGAAAAGCGCCGATTTCAATGCTGCAAGTTTCTGAAATCGGATTATCGGATCGTTAAGATCGCCTGCTTGAAGGGCGATGTCCTCGATGTTTCTTTCAGGCTTTCACCAACTTTAAAGCTGGTGGCAGGGTGCGGCCAGGGCTATGGAAGAAATTGCCATGGCCGCGCACGACGACGTATTTATTACAACGCTAGGCCAGATGGCTTTCTTTTAGAAACTTGATGCATTGCACGAATGGCAGAACACAGTGCATCGATAATGAAAAGCGAAAAAAAAATACACCGCCTTTTCGACAAGTTCGTGACCGCATCGAAGCGCGCCATTCAACCCGGTGGTTTGGCGCGACGCTTCAGCGGCCGGAGCGCAGCATCGAATCCTTCTCGTCGATCGTACCGTCCGGCTTTGTACGCGCTTTCTTGCCCGGCGCCAGCACACCGGTGGACAGCGACGTGCCGAGCAGGATCACCGCGCAGCCGAACACCATGTTGAGCGTCAACTGTTCACCCAGGAACAGGATGCCCCACAGCACGCCGAACACCGGGATCAGAAACGTCACCGACACCGCGCGCGTCGGTCCCACGTGTGCAACCAGACGGAAGAACAGGATGTATGCGACGCCCGTGCATGCGATGCCCAGACCGATCACGTGCAGCCACACACCGCCGGTAGGCGTTTGGGCGGGCCACAGCCAGAACGCCAGCGGCGCCAGCACAGCGGCGGCCGCCAGCTGGCTGCCGGCCGCCACGGCAAGCGGCGGCACGCCGGTCAGGAAGCGCTTGGTATAGCTGCTGGCCAGGCCGTATAGCACGGTAGCCGACAGCGCCGCGGCCACCGCCATTCCCCCTTGCCTGGCATCGATGGCCGATGAACCGCCCACCAGCACGATCACGCCGACGAAGCCGATCGCCAGCCCCAGCACGCGCAGCGACGACATCCGCTCGCCGAGCCACGCAAACGCCACGATCGCCGCAAACAGGGGTGCTGCCGCATTGAGCACCGACGTAAAGCCCGCGGTGAGTGTGAGCTCTGCATAGGCGAACAGGCAGAACGGAATGGCCGAGTTCAGCACACCGACCGCCAGCAGGTGGGGCCAATGCGCACGCAGCCCGCTCAGTCCCCGGCGCCAGGTCAGCACGGGCACCAGGAAGCACGATGCGATGGCTACGCGCAGCGCGATCAGCGCCACCGGCCCAAACTGCGGAGCGGCCACACGCATGAACAGGAAGGAGCCGCCCCACAAGGCGGCGAGCGTCAGGAGTTCCAAGACATCGGAGCGGCGCATGGAGCGGTCTCTATAGGGTGGTGTGAGGTCTGGCCCGCCGCAGGCGGGATGCGGGCGTCATTGTCCGCGCTCCACGGCTTTCATGCCGGGGCCAGGTCGAGCGGATGCTGGCGGGCATCACCGACCACCGGCAGGCGTATGCCCACCTGCGCGGGATGGCCTTCGAGCCGCAGCAGCGCGGCTTTGCGCGACAAGCCGCCGGCGTAGCCGGTGAGCGTGCCATCGGCGCCGACCACGCGGTGACACGGGATGGCAATCGAGATCGGGTTACGGCCGATGGCTGTGCCCACCGCGCGCGCATGCTCACGCGTGAGGCCCAGGCGTGCGGTGATCTGGCCATAGGTGGTGCATTCACCGAAGGCAATGCTGCACAACAGGCGCCAGACATCCCGCTGGAAGGGCGTGCCGGCGGGCGCCATCGGCAGACTGAACTCATGCAGCCTGCCGGCGAAGTACGCCTCGAACTGCGCTTGTGCTTCGCGGATGATCGGTTCGCTCGGGCCCGGTGGCATGGTCGCGGCATGCAGGGGCGTGGTCTTTTGGCCGCTGAAGAACGCGCCGGTCAGGTGGGTATCGGTGGCGATCAGCAGCAGCTTGCCCAGGGGGCAGACGAACGTGTGGCGATACATGGCGGTTAGCACGGAACGGTGGCGGAGAGGGGGCCGTCGCGGTGCCAGAGGTGCATGGCGGCATAGGCGCGCCACGGCGCCCAGCGTTCAGCGCGCTCGACCATTGCGCGTCTCGTGGGCAGCGCGCCATCGCCTGCGGCCAAGCGCTTGCGCAACACGTAATCGCCCAGCGGAAATGCATTGGGCCAGGCCAGCGCGCGCATGGCGACATATTGAGCGGTCCATTCGCCGATACCGGGCAACGCTTGCAGTGCCTCAAGCGTTGGCGCAATCGGCTCCAGGGGCTCCAGGCGCAGGTTGCCGCCATCCAGGGTACGTGCAAGCTCCACGACGGTGACGGCGCGGCTGGCCTGCAGCCCCGTCTGCGCGCACAGCATCTGCGGATCGACCACCGCCAGCGTGGCAGCGGAAGGGAACGTCATCGACAACCCATCGCGCGATTGCGGCACCGGCGTGCCAAATGCGGCCGTCAGGCGAGCCAGGATGCGCCGTGCATGCGCGAGCGAGATCACCTGCCCGGCGATGGCGCGCACCGCGATCTCAAAGCCGTCCACGGCGCCCGGTACGCGCAGCCCCGGCATGTCAGCGGCGAGCGCACCGAGGTGGGCATCCACCAGATCAGGCCGGCAGTCCAGATCGAACAGGCGTCGCGCGCGGGCCAGCACGGGAGGCATCGCATGCAGCAGGCTGGGGGACAGCGTGAGGGCCACCGCGTGGCGTCGCGGCACGTTGCGCGCATGCAGCCAGCCGGTGTGGCGCGCGCCGGCATAGTCGACGCTGATCGTGCGTGCGTAGCTGTCTGCGTCGACCACTTCCACGCCGTCGACAGCACGGGCACGCAAGAAATCCAGCAGCGCATGCCACGCGAAGGGCGGCCGATAGCCGAGCATGAGTGTGGGACCATCGCCGGTGCGCGCACCGCCACTGCGGGCACGCAGGCGTGTCGGCGCAAAGCCGTAGTGCTCGGCAAACCCGCTGTTCAGGCGGCGCACGCTGCCGAAGCCGGCTGCAAACGCAATGTCGCTGACCGGCATTGCCGTGTCCGTCAACAGGTGCTTGGCCAGCAGAAGCCGCTGCGTCTGGGCATATTCGACCGGAGAGACGTCGAACTCGGCGCGGAAGATGCGGCGCAGATGGCGGTCTGTCACGCCGACGGCAGTGGCCAGTTCGGCCAGGTCATGCTCTTGCAGAAAGCCTTCGTCAATCATGCGGGCAGCCGCGCGCGCCAGGTTCGACGACATCTCGGCCAGACTGTGCCCCGGCGCCAGTTCCGGCCGGCAACGCAGGCAGGGGCGAAAGCCGGCGCGTTCCGCCGACGCGGCTGTCGAGAAGAAGCGGCAGTTCTGCTGTCGCGGTGTGCGCACTGCGCAGATCGGCCGGCAATAGACGCCGGTGGACGTCACGCCGACGAAGAACCAGCCATCAAAGCGCCGGTCGCGCGATCGTACGGCGTGATAGCAGGCGTCGTGATCGAGTTGCATGGTGGTGAGCCGGAGATTTGACGGCTAGTCTAGTCTCGTCGGGCGGCGCGCGTTCGCCGCATTCGGACATCTCCCTCGGTGTCAGAACCGGGGCGTATCGGCACAATGCAGGCACAACAACACATCGGGAGACCGGCATGTCCAAGACCATCGTCATCACCGGCGGCAGCCGGGGTATCGGCCGCGCCACGGCGGTGCTGTGCGCGCAACGCGGCTGGTCCGTCGCGCTGCAATATCGCGGTAACCGGCAAGCGGCAGAAGAGACCATGGAACTTGTCGAACGGGCTGGCGGCCGCGCGCTGGCGGTGCAGGGCAACGTGTCGAGCGATGAAGATGTGATTGCGCTGTTCGACGCGGCCGCGGGGCGTTTTGGGACCCTGCACGGCGTGGTCAACAACGCCGGCATCGTGGCCGAGGCACAGGACGTGGCCGACATGACCACACACCGCCTGCGCACGATGTTCGAGACCAATGTGCTGGGTGCCTTTCTGGTGGCGCGCGAAGCGGCGCGACGCCTGTGCACCTCGCGCGGTGGAGTCGGTGGTTCGCTGGTCAACGTGTCATCGGCAGCATCGCGGCTGGGCTCGCCGCACGAGTATGTGGACTACGCGGCCTCCAAGGGCGCGATGGACACCATGACGATTGGCCTGGCTCGCGAACTGGCCCGCGATGGCGTGCGCGTGAATGCCGTGCGCCCGGGCCTGATCGAGACCGACATCCACGCGTCGGGCGGCCAACCCGACCGCGCTCAGCGTCTGGGCGCCGGCACGCCCATGGGCCGGCCGGGCACGCCCGAGGAAGTGGCCGAATCCATCGTGTGGCTGCTTTCCGATGCGGCGTCTTATGTGACCGGCGCCTTGCTGGACTGCAGCGGCGGTCGCTGAGGAGAAGGGCGGGGCTAGGCGTCTGCTCCGGCGCGGAACGTGTCGCACTGGCGGAGGTCTCCGCCATCAAAACCCTGGCGGAACCAGTGCATACGCTGCTCCGACGTGCCGTGCGTGAAGGCGTCCGGCGTGACGCTGCGGCCGGCATTGCGCTGCAGCGTGTCGTCCCCGATGGCGTGGGCGGCAGTGAGCGCCTGTTCAAGATCGCCGCGCTCGAGCAGGCCGCGTTGCTGCGCAAAGTGGCCCCACACGCCCGCCAGGCAATCGGCCTGCAGCTCCAGTTTGACGGACAGCGCATTGACCACGCGTTCGGGCTTGCCGGCCTGAGCGCGGCTGACCTTCTCCGAGACCCCCAGCAGGTTCTGCACGTGGTGCCCGACCTCATGCGCGACCACATACGCCGCGGCAAAGTCGCCCGGCGCGCCGAAGCGGCGTCGCAGCTCATCGAAGAAGCTGAGATCCAGATACACGTTGGTATCGGCCGGACAGTAGAACGGCCCGACAGCGGACGTGGCGTCACCGCAGCCTGAGCGGATGCCCCGGCGGAACAGCACCAGCTTGGGTGGCTGATACGCGCGCCCGGCCTGTTTGAAGAGCTGCGACCACGTGTCTTCCGTGTCGCCCAGCACGTGCGTGACGAGCGATTTGCTACGCTCATTGTCAGTCTCGCCGGTCGGTCGGGCCGGGCTGTGTGGCGCGGACTGCACCGGCGCGTTCTGCGACGCCTGCATCACCATGCCGAGGATTTCCAGGGGATTCTTGCCCATCAGCAGGCCGACGACTGCCACGATGGCAATCCCGCCGATGCCAAGCCGCATGCCTCCGCCACCGAAGCCACCGCCACCCGAGGACTCGCGTTCGTCCTCCACGTTACTGCTCTCGCGCATGTCATCCCAACGCACGTGTTTCTCCCTTGATGCACTGGCACCGGCGTCACACCCGGTAAACTTTGCAAAGTCTACCTGTCCGGAAGGCAAGCCGGCACCCACGGCGCCGTCGGAATCGTCTGCGGCGCGATCCGAAAACCCCGCTGGCAACGGATTGCGGAAGTTTGTGGCGTCGCACAATGCCCGGCAGGAAAGTTGCTAGCCAAAGCTGCCGATCCCGATGCCCCGCTGTCACGCGCGTGTCATGCGGCGATTTCCGAATAACGATCCCGAGTGTTCACCATGCGTTTGCCTGCTTCGATGACGGCCCCACCGCCGAACGCCGCGGAGGCGCCTCCTCCCCTCGCTGCCATGCACGTCGATCCGACCCGGGTGTCCGACGTGGAGGCGGAGCCGCGCGCAGCCGAGTGCAGGCCCTGGTGGGCGCGCGCGTGGGGGGCCATGGTCGGTGGGGCGTTCACTAACGTGGCGGCGGCCCTTATCGCGGTGATGGGCGCCGCCTACGTCGGGATGTATCACGCGCCATGGGTGAAAAGCCTGGCTGGCCGTGCCCCGGCGACTGCGCAGGCGGGCGAGGCCGTGAGCGTCGCGGTGGCGGCGGTACCAGCCAGTGCCGTCCCGTCGCGGCCTGCGGCACCCATGGCGCAGCTCGAGCCGTCCGCGCAGGCGGCCTCGCCCGAACGCGTCGCGGCGGCGCGAGATCGCATGGAGCAGCGCATCTATTCACAGATGCCCGCCCGCGCTCGCACGGTGGCGGAGACCGAGACGATCGACGAGTCAGCGCCTGGCTTCGAGAGCCATGGCCGGACGTCCCGCGGTACGCGCCGCCATCATCGGGGCGCACGTCATCTGAAGGGTCAGGGCGCACCGTGGAATGCGGCCTGGTACAAGGGTGCCTGAACCGCTGCGACGAGCGTGGTCTTCTGCACGCTCAGGCGGCGCGCGCAGGCTTGCGCCGGCGCAGCGCAATCAGGCCCAGCGAGAGTCCGCTTACCGCGGCTGCGGTCAGCACGTAATAGCTCGGGGCCAGCGTATCGCCCGTCGCGTGGATCAGCCACGTGACGATGAGCGGCGCGAACCCGCCGAACAGCGTCACGCCCAGGCTGTAGCCGAGAGACAGCCCCGTCGAGCGCACGCGCGTCGGAAAGATCTCCGACATCAGCGCGGGCATCGGGCCCGAATACGCCGCCTTGAAGATGCCCGACACGGCCTGCAGCACCAGCAGCGCGCCGATGGTCGGATGGGTGCGCAGCACGGCAAACATCGGGTAGATCAATAGCATCATCAGCACGGAGGTGGTCAGCATGATGCGAATGCGGCCGATGCGATCCGACAGCGCGCCCATCACCGGGGAGAGCAGAAACTGCAGCCCGCCGTTCAGGACCACGACCGCGAACGATTGGGCTGCCGGCAGATGCAGCTGCTTCACGGCATATGTCGGCATGTAGAGCTGCAGCACGTAGACCGATACGGTCGACTGCGCCACCACGCCCACCGCCAGCAACAGGTTGGTCCACTGAGATGCGAACGTTGCCTGAGGACCGGCCGTCGTTTTCTTCTGTTCGGCGACAAATTCGGGCGTCTCATCCAGGTGTCGGCGGATGTAGAAGCCGACGGGCCCGACCAGCAGCCCGAAGACGAACGGCAGGCGCCAGCCCCAGCTTTCCAGATCGGCCGTCGTGAGCGACGCCGTCAGCAGTGCTCCGAAGCCCGAGGCAAGGATCGCCGCCAGGCCCTGGCTGGCGAACTGCCAACTGGCGTAATAGCCGCGCCCGCGCGTGCTGTGTTCGACCATGAACGCTGTCGCGCTGCCGAACTCGCCGCCCACTGCAAAGCCCTGCACCAGGCGCGCAAGCAGGATGGCCACAGGCGCGACAAGGCCGATCTGACGGTAGCTCGGCATCACGGCAATTGCCAACGTGCCGACGATCATCAACAAGATGGACAGCGTCAGCGCCGCCTTGCGCCCCTTGCGGTCCGCATAGATGCCCAGCACGATCGCGCCCACCGGCCGCGTGATGAACGACACGCCAAAGCTGCCCACCGCAAACAGCAGCGACACCCATTCGTCGTCGGCAGGAAAGAACAGTTTTCCGATGATGGACGCGAAGAAGCCGTAGACCAGAAAGTCGTACCACTCCAGCGCATTGCCGATCGACGACGAGATGACGATGCGGCGTGCGTGGGCAGGTGCAAGTGTGGAACGTGCGGGCGCGTCAGCACTTGCCGCGAGCGGAGCGGTCATGGTGGGGTTCCTTTGGTGCTGGCCGGATTCGCTTTGATGGGGACTGTTGCGCGTTGCTGGTCCGGCTGACGGGGCAACGCGCCTGAGGGGAGGGCTTAGAAGCCCACCGCGTGGCCGTCGCGGCGGCTGTCGCTGGCGGCGACATAGCCGTGGTCTGCGTCATCCGACAGACGCCAGATGAACTGACCGGAGCCGAAATCCATGTACGGGTCGGCCACCGATTCCAGCTTGTGTCCGCGCGCTTCCAGCGCGGCAACGGTGGCGGCGTTCATGGTCGCTTCCACGTCGAGGGTGAAATCGCGGTTGACCTTCCAGCGTGGTGCGTCGCACGCGGCCTGCGGCTGTTGCTTGTAATCGAGCATGCGCACCAGCGTCTGCAGATGGCCTTGCGGTTGCATGTCGCCGCCCATCACGCCGAAGCTCATCTGCGGCTTGCCGTCCTTGGTCAGGAACGCCGGGATGATCGTGTGGAACGGCCGCTTGCCGCCTTCCACCACGTTGGCCGACCGCGCGTCCATCGAAAAACCGAAGCCGCGGTTCTGCAGGCTGATGCCCGTGCCCGGCACGACCACGCCTGAGCCGAAGCCCATGTAGTTCGACTGGATGAACGACACCATCATGCCGTTCTCGTCCGCGGCGGTCAGGTACACCGTGCCGCCGGCGCGCGGCATGCCGAAGGTGGGCACCTGCGCGCGGCCCATGTCGATGAGCTTGGCGCGTGCATCGAGGTACGCGTCGTCGAGCATCTGCTCGGGCGTGACCTCCATCGAGCGCGGGTCGGCCACGTATTTGTAGAGATCGGCAAACGCCAGCTTCATCGCTTCAATCTGCAGATGCTGCGAATCGGCCGAGTCGACGGGCAGGGCGCCGAGGTCGAAGCGGTCGAGAATGCCCAGGGCGATGAGCGCAGCGATGCCCTGGCCGTTCGGCGGGATCTCGTGCACGTCGTAGCCGCGGTAGCGCTTGGTGATGGGCTTGACCCACTCGGGCCGGTAGTCGCGCAGGTCTTGTGCGCTCATGCTGCCACCGCACTCGCGCGAGTACGCGGCGATGCGTTCAGCGAGTTCACCTTCGTAGAAATCGCGGCCGTTGGTCTGGCCGAGGCGGCGCAGCGTGGCCGCAGCCTCTCCAAAGACGAATTTCTCGCCGACCTCCGGTGCGCGCCCGTGCGGCATGAAGGCTCGCGCGTAGCCGGGCTGATTGTGCAGCTCGGGGATTGCTGCGGCCCACTTGTGCGCGACGATGGGCGCGACGGTGTGGCCACGCTCGGCAATCTCGGCGGCGGGTTCCAGCACATCGGCAAACGGCAGCTTGCCGAAGCGCGCGTGCAGCGCGGCCCAGGCGGAGACGGCGCCGGGTACCGTCACCGCATCCCAGCCGCGCGTGGGGCGCTTCGGGTTGCCGTTGGCGTCTTCGCCATATTTCTTGCGGAAGTAGTCGAGGCTCCAAGCCTGTGGCGCGGTGCCGGAAGCGTTCAACCCGTGCAGTTCCTCGCCGTCCCACAAGATAGCGAAGGCATCGCTGCCCAGACCGCACGAGACGGGCTCGACCACGGTCAGCATGGCTGCCGCCGCGATGGCCGCATCCACGGCGCTGCCGCCTGCCAGCAGCATGCGCAATCCGGCCTGCGCGGCCAGCGGGTGCGAGGTGGAGACAACGTTGCGCGCAAACAGGGGAATGCGAACCGTGGGATACGGGTTGTGCCAGTCGAAACGGTGGGACATGGTGCTCAGGTGAAGTGAGATTGACGATCGATTATTTGCGGTGCACAGAATTTAATAAAGTTAAAATTCATTGGATTCTGCTTAAGAAAAACTTGAGATTGCATCGGCACTGGCCATGAGCACAGTTCGTTTCCTCCGGACCTTCGTCGCCGTCGCGCGTCATGGGTCATTTGCGGCCGCCGCAGAGCGCGTGGCACTGACGCAGGCCGCAGTGAGCCTGCAGATGCGCGCCCTCGAGGCGGAGTTGCGCCGCGACCTGTTTGATCGGTCGGGCCGCACCGTCACCCTCAACGCCCATGGCCGCGCCCTGTTGCCGCAGGCAGAGCACCTGCTGGCCCTGTACGACGCCATGCGCATCGGCGACGAGCCGCAGACCGAGCTGGCCGGTGCGGTAGCAATCGGGGCGGTGGTGTCGGTCATGGGCTCCCTGGCGCATGCGGTGGCGGGGCTCAAACAGGTGCACAAGGGGCTCGATGTGAAGCTCGTCACCGGGAAATCGGGCGAACTGGCCGATCAGGTGGAGGCGGGCGAGCTGGACGGTGCACTGGTGGTGGAGCATCTGGAACGCCTGCCCGCCAATCTGGCGTGGCATCCGCTCTATGCCGAGCCGCTGGTTGTCGTCGCCGGCCGCCACACACGCGGTCGTGCCGAAGAAGTCTTGCGCACCCACCCGTTCCTGCGCTTCGATCGCGCCGTCCGCACCGGCGCCCTGATCGACCGCGCCTTGCGCAAGACACACATGGCCGTCAACGAGTTCATCGAGGTGAATTCGATCGAGGCGATTGTCGAACTGGTGCGTCAGCAGGTGGGCGTGACGCTCGTGCCGCGCCTGCGCCGCGCCAGTTGGGAAAGCGATCCGGCCTTGCGCGTGCTGCCCATGCCACCGCAGACGCCGGAGCGCACCGTCGGCATGATCGAGCGGAAAGAGCACGTGCGGCACGGAGTGATCCAAGCCGTACTCGATGCGCTCGAAACCACATTCCGCAAGCCCAGCGCCTAGACTTGAAGCACCAAGGCTCGCTTCCGGAGGCTGTAATGGACGGATTCATTGAACGCTGGCGCGACGAGCTGATCCTGCTCGGGCGCGTGCTGATGATGCTGTTGTTCCTGATTTCCGGCTGGGGAAAGCTGACGGGCTTCCAGGGCACCGTCGGCTACATGGGGACGGTCGGCGCGCCGATGCCGATGGTCGCCGCCGCCATCGCGGTCGTCATGGAGTTTGGGGTGGGGATCGCGCTGCTGATTGGCTTCTGGACGCGTCCGCTGGCGCTGCTGATGGCGCTGTTCGTGCTGGGCACCGCGCTCATCGCCCACACGTTCTGGAACGTGGAAGGCGCCATGCAGACGGCCAACATGGTCCAGTTCTACAAGAACCTGAGCATCATGGGCGGGTTGCTTCTGCTGGCCGTGACGGGGCCGGGGCGGTATGCATTGCAGAAGTCGTAGGTCGCGTGATCAACGCAACGACCGCTGCACCAGCACCAGCACGGCAAATATCCCGCATGCCACCGCAAACCAGCTGAAGAGCTGCATGCCGGCGAGCAGCGTCGCCTGCCGGTCGATTTCCGCCGACAGGATTGCCAGCCGCTGTGGCGTCAGCGGATTCACCGCCTGCAGATCCGCCGTGAAGCGCGTCACATGCGCGACGATCAGCGAGCGCGATTCCACCTGCTGTGTCTGGAGTGACACGGCTGCCAGCCCGGTGCCCACCGCCGTGGCGAACTGTCGGGCGATGTTCTTCATCTGGTAGCCGTGGGCGAAGTCCTCTCGGTCGAGGTCCAGGTAGGTCATCATCGCCACCTGGATCATCACCGCTCCGGGCGTGATGCCCTCCAGGATCGAGACGGGAAAGAAGGCGTAGTCCGGTGCGCCGGGCATCAGGCTTGTCGCCAGAATGAGCGCGGCGGCGGCATACACGGCAAAGCCGATGGCGATGAAGCGGCGTTTGCGGAAGAAGAGCGGCAGCCAGGTCGTCATGACCACCGCCACCACCGTCGACACTGCGCCGCTGATCATCAGGAACAGCGTGGTCGTGCGGAACGTGAAGCCCAGCCCGCCTTGTGACACGGCCGGAAACAGGTACGACCAATAGCCGCTCATCAGGTAATAGACCGCATAGAAGCCGATACCCCACAGGTAGCGGCGACCGTTCAGGCGCGAGAGGTCGAGCCAGGGGTCGGGGTGCGTGCGCAGACGATGCACGGCCAGCAGCAGCGACGCCGCGCCACCGAGCAGCAGCAGCGGAATCGCCGGCGATGCCGTCAGCCGGTTGTAGCGCAGCTCTGACAAGCCCATCAGGAACGACAGCGCGCCGATGGCCATGGCGCCCACCCCGATCCAATCCCATGCGCTGTCTTCGGGCGGGGCCTCGTGCGGACGGCGCGCGGCACGTGTGCGGGGCTGATGATGCTCGGGCGGCAGGAAGAACATCGCCGTCCACGCCACCGCTGCGAGCAACAGCTCGAGCCAGAAGATCACGCGCCACTCGCTGTATTCGAGCACTTCTGCGCAGATCCAGGGGGCGATGGTCGTCAAGCCGAACAGGCCGACGCTGAACATCAGCATCGGTGGAATGCGCTCATCGGGTTCAGCGGTGAGCTGGACCAGGATGCGCGAGGCCGAGAACAGCCCGCCCGCGCCCAGGCCCTGGATAGTCCGCCCGATGACCAGTTCACCGATGCTGTTCGATTGCGCACACACCACGCAGCCGATCGCAAACAGCACAATGCCGACCAGCGAAAACGTCCGGTAGCCGACGTGGGCAGCAATGCGGCCGATGGCCAGGTTGGCCACCACTGCCGCGACGGCATAGGCGGTCACGGCATACAGATACGCCTCGGGGCTCGCGTGCACCCCACCCTGGATATGCTGGCCAGCTACCGCCATCATCTGGGACGAGACAAAATCGAGTCCGGTGGACAGGCCCATTGCCAGTCCGAAGGCATGGACACGGGCGGACGAGAAATGCGGGAACGCCCGCAGGGAAGCGGGCCGGAGGATTTGCAGCGACATGGGCCGGAGCATAAACTTGCCCGCCAGCCGGATAAACGGCCAACTCTAGGAACACTGTCCAGTCATGCGAACAATGGAGTGGAACGACTGGGAAACCTTCTGCCGCGTGGTGGAAGCCGGCAGCTTCACCGCCGCCGCAGACGCGCTGGGTATCCCGAAATCGACGGCCAGTGCCGCCGTGTCGCGGCTGGAGGCATCGCTGGGCGTGCGGCTCATGACCCGCACCACGCGCCAGTTGCGGCTGACCGAGGCGGGCTCGCATTTTTACGACGACATCGCCCCACTGTTCGAGCGCCTGCGCGAAGTCCACGCGGATACCACCGCCGCCAGCGAAGCCGTGGCCGGCACGCTGCGGATTGCCGCGCCATACGAAGTCGGCGCCCAGCACCTGACCGAGCCCGTGTGCCGTACGCTCGAGCGCTATCCGCACCTGCAGATCCAGGTGCATATCTCATGGGAGCAGCCTGACCTGCTCGCCAGCGGTTACGACATCGTCTTTGTCATGGTTGATCAGGTCCTGCCCGATTCGTCGCTGGTGGCGCGCCGCGTCGTGCTGATCCCGCGCGGTTTGTATGCCGCGCCATCGTTGCTCGCAGCGCGCGCGCCGCTGAAGACCCCGGCGGACCTGGCCGGCTGGCCTTGCCTCTCTGGCCCGGACGATGCGAGCTGGGCCTTTCGGCCGGTCGGCGAGCCCACAGCGGAGCCCATTGAAATCCCCATCCAGCCGCGCCTGCAGACGCTCAATGCGGAGATGCGCGCACGGGCCGCCGTGCGCGGCCTGGGCGTGGCGCGCATGGCGCGCTCGGTGGGCGATGCGGAAGTCGCCACGGGCCGGCTCGTACGCGTGCTGCCAGATTTCGAACTGACTGCGTTGCGCGTCTACGCGCTGATGCCGGCACGCAAGCTGGTGCCACGCAAGGTGCGCGTCTTCCTGGACGCGCTGGAGGCCGAGGGCGTGACGTCGGCACCTGCGCCGGCCAAGTCCTGAGGCCTTTGCCGAAGCGCCGCGCCGGATGTCACAATCGGCGCTTTCCTATTCGGATTGTGAGGGCCGGCGACCATGCGTCTGCGCCAGATCGAAGTCTTCCGCGCCGTGATGCTGGTCGGGACCGTCAGCGAGGCGGCGCGCATGCTGAACGTCTCGCAGCCCGTGGTGACGCGCGTGGTGCAGCACACCGAGCTGCAGCTTGGCTTCCGGCTGTTCGATCGCACCAAGGGGCGTCTGCAGCCGACCGCCGAGGCATTCGAGCTGTTCGCGGAAGTGGAGCGCCTCTACCAGGAGGTCGAGCGCGTGCGGCGCGTATCGGCCAATTTGCGGCACAAGGGCGCGGGGCGCTTGCGTGTGGCGGCGACGCCCAGCCTGGCGCCGAGCATTCTGGCGCCCGCCGTGCGGCGGTTCTCGGAACGCCATCCCGATACGCTGGTGCGGGTCTTCACCCACCATACCGCCGAGATCGTCCAGGGGCTGCTCTCCCAGGATATTGACGTCGGCTTCGCCTTTGCGCCGCCGGTACGCCCCGCCATCAGGACCACGCCCGTCGCGCAGGGGCGCATCCTGCTGGCTGCGCCGCGCGCGTGGGTGAACGATCAGACGGATGGCCGTGCGCTGCACAGGCTGGTTGCGGAAAAGCCTTTCATCGGTCTCGAAGACCAGATTTCGCTCGGCTCGCTCGTCGGGCAGACGCTGGCACGCGGCGGGCTGGCGCCGCAATCGACGCTGGAGGTGCAGACGTATTCACTGGCGCGCTCGCTGGTCGAAGAGTCGCTGGGCGTGACCATGCTCGACCAGTTCACGGCGGCCACCGGCAGCATGGACCGCATTGCGCTGTTTGCGCTGGAGCCTGCGCAGACCTTTGACGTGCGGGCCATGCGTGCGGAGCATCACGCGCCGTCCTCGTTGGCCGACAGCCTCGTGGCGTGTTTTGCCGAGGCCGCGCGTGCGTTGTCCGATGCATTGCCGCAGCGCCTGGAGCCCGCGGCATTTGCCCTCGGCGCCGCCGCAGCGGAGGAGGAAGCGGACTAACTTTTCGGCCGTGCGTGCGTCTAACCGGCCTCTGCTTATCGTTCTGGGAGACTGACCGATGCGTCGTTCTGCAATGGCCGTGATGATGGGAACCGCCCTGGTCTCGGGCGTCTTCAGTGGCGTGGCGGTGGCGCAGCAATCCCCCGTACCGGGGATGTCGTCTGACGATCTGAACACCGCGCTCGACTTCGCCAAGGCGGGCCTGAACAAGGCCATCGATCAGGCGCGCGCCTATACGGCGCTGCCGATCCGCGACCCGCACGACGTGCGCTACACCTGCGAGGGCGGAAAAAGCCTCTCGGTGAAATACATGACGGTGGGGGATACGCCGTTGGCGTCCATGGTGCTCGACGGCAAGACGCTTGTGTTCGCCAACGTGATAGCGGCGTCGGGGGCGCGCTATGCCTCAGGTCCGTATGTGTGGTGGACAAAGGGCCCGGCAGGCTTCCTCACCGATGCGACCCTGCCTGCCAACCGCAACACGGTGTATCGCGATTGCAACGAGGCCAGCAGCGGCCGGCCCTGAGTCCGGTTTGCAGCAGGTGCCGGAAGCCGTCGAAGCGCGCGGACGCGCTGCACACCGCGCAGCCGTCCGCGCGCGGCTGGCGTGCGCGTTTACTGCGGCAGCCCGCCGACCCTCATGCCGGGCTTGATGCCCTTGCGAGCAAACCAGCCCTTGTTCATTTCGAGCGCGTACCGACCGGCGCGCGTGGGGCAGTGGTTGTCTTCGGTCTGCGGTTTCATCTCCGCAATGTCCGAGATGGTGCCGTCCTGCGTGATGAACGCGATCGACAGTGGCAGATCGGTGTTCTTCATCCAGAAGCAGTGCCCCGCGATTTCATCGAACACGAACAGCATGCCCGCCGTGTCGGGCATCGATTTGCGGAACATGAGGCCGGTTTCGCGGGTTTGCTCGGTGGCCGCCACTTCAGCGTGGACCTTGTACATGCCGATCGTCAGGTCAGCCACGGGAAGGCCCACATTCGGGCCGGTCGGCGTCTGGGCGAACGAGGCACCAGCGGCGAGGGACAGGCTCAGGGCGGCAAGAAAGCGGGGCAGGGTGGTCATGGTGCGAACGGGTGAAGAACAGAACGCTCCATGATCGGCACTCGGCCAGCCGCCGTCAATCAGACAGCGGCCAGACGCGGTAGGAAGTTGTTACCGTGTGTTTGCCGCGTCGTCTTTCACGGCGACGGTCTTGGCCGCGACCTTGGGCGCATGCACAGAGCGCGCCTTGTCCGCCGCAGGATCGGGCATCAGCGCCACATAACGCGCATCGGTGAGCGTGCGCAGGAACGCCACGATGTCGTCGATCTCGTCTTCCGTCAGCGCAGGCGTGGTGCCGGCGCGGCGGTTCATCGGCACGGCATTCACGTTGATGTGGCCCTGGTATCTGGCGGGCACGTCGTTGAAACGCTTGCCGCCGGGGTACCACTGCGCGGGGTCGGTCGAGCGCGTGGCATAAAACGCCACCGTGTCGCGCAGGGTACGGAAAACACCGTTGTGCATGAACGTCTGGCGCACCGCCACGTTGCGCAGGCCCGCCGTGCGGAAGTAGCCGCACCATTGGTCGGGCTCCGGCCACTTCAGCGTGCGGGCGGTCTGGCAGAGCCCCACGTCAAAGTGGCGCGGGTCCTTGTTGGCCGGCAGCAGCGGGTTGCGCGGCACGGCGATGGCGTCGTAGCCGAAATCCGTAAACAGCGATCGCTCCGGCCGTGACGACGATTCCACCATCAGATGGCACGACGCGCAGTTGCCTTTGTCCGGATTGCGGAACAGGGCGAGGCCGCGCATCTCGGCGGCGGAAAGCGGCGTGCGCTTGCGCAGGAAATCGTCGAAGCGGGAGGTGAACGGCGCCAACTCGTCGCTCTGGAAATACGCCTCCAGCGCCTTGCCCAACGTGCCGACGAGGCGTTCGGGCTCATGCACCGCATCGGCGCCGAACTGCTTCGCCAACGCTTGGCCCAGGTCGGTGCCGGCCACCTTGCGCTGCAGGTCGCGCGCTGAATGGTTGCCCATTTCATCCGGATTGAACAACGGGCCGCGGATCTGCTCGGGGATGGAATCTGCCCGGCCATCGGCAAAGAAGCCGCCAAACGGTGACGGAAAGCTCGCGTCGTCGTCCTGGAAGAAGTAGCGATGCGGGATGTAGCGCAGATACAGCAGCGACGGCGCGTTGCGTGCCGCCACGTGCCCGTGGCGGCTGCCGGCCGGCACACCGATGCGCAGCGCCTCGCCCTTCAGCGTGGGCGCGAAGGCGCGGCCCGGGTCATGGCATGCCGCGCACGACGTGCCTTGCGGCTCAGACAGGCGCGGGTCGAAAAACACCCGCTTACCGAGCGCGACGAGGTTCGGGTCCGGCTTGAACGCGGTCGACTCGGCCGGCGGGGGCACGGCGTCCAGCCTGGGCGTCATGCCGATCGATTCAGCCGCCGCCGCCCCCGAGAAGAGTGCGGCGGCAACCCACAGCGCGGTGCTCAGGCGCTTCAAGGTGCGACGAATCCTGTCTTGTCGCACACCAGGCTCGTGCCGTTCTGCGTGCAGGTCGTCAGTAGCTTGCCGGCCACGGTGTAGGCCTTGAACAGCCAGCCCTTGGCGGGCGCGGGCTGGCGGTCCATCACCATGAAGCCGAACGAGTTGTTGTGCGAGATGCTGCCAACCGTCACGCCGGAAGCCGGGCTGACGGCCGGGAACGGATCGGGCAGGGCCACGTCCAGCGAATCGCCGGCGTTGCCTGCAACGATGGTCGCCGGGTGGTTGCTGGTGAAGTTGATGGCCTGGAAGTCATGCACGTGACCGTGGAGCGCGACCTGCACGCCCGGCGGGTAATACGCCGTGGCGTTCAGGCTGTTCATGACCGACAGCAGCGCGGCATTGCCGCCCAGCGGCGTGCTGCCTGCGATGGGCACGAAGCCCAGGATTGGGTGGTGATTGGTAAAGATCGACATCACGCCCGGCTTGGCGGCCAGCGTGCCCACCGTGCTGAACTGCTTCTGGTAGGTCTGGAACCACGGGTCGGTCGTCGCCAATGCCGTCGTGCCAGCCTTGGCCGAATCGAACACGATGACCTGCGTATCGCTGCCCAGGGCGACGGCGTACGGGTCCGACGCGTTGGCAGCCGTGTCGTTGGCCGGGTTGTCGCACGAGCGGTCGGCCGAATACGGGCGCGGATCCAGGAAGCGATACCAGCCCTGGCCGGCGCGCGCGCATTCCTCGTGATTGCCGCGCACCAGCACCCACGGGGCCGCGGCCATCAGCGGGGCGGCGGGCTGGAACAGGTCGGCCTGCCACGTATCCCAGCCGTAGCCCCACGGGCTGCCTTGGCAGCCGGCCACGTCGGGCGGGCAGGCGTTTTCGCGGTAGTGATAGTCGCCAACATGCAGCACGAGGTCGGGGTTCATCTTGGCGGCCGTTGCGGCAGCGCTGGCAAACGGCCACGACAGCGGGTCATTGCACGACTGGAACGTGTTGCTCGACTTCTTCATGCGGCAGCCGGTGTCCGCCAGGATCACCACGCGCTGCGGGTTGGCCTTGGGCAGCGGCAGCACACGCGAGCCGATCGACGCGGCCTTGGCCGTGGATGCCACGGTAGCTTCGCAGGCGTTCACAGGAAAGGACGAGGCTTTCGAATCGCTGGCGGCGCTGGCCGTGGTGCGCTGTGGTGGAGTGCCGGCAGCCACACGCAGCGTCATGCGCGTGGAGGTGCCGTCGACCGTCAGCAGCGGGCAAACCGAGCTGTCGACGGGCGACGCGCTGTTCGTATAGCTGGTGACGGCGCGCACGATGGCCTGGTTACTGTCGCCAATCTCTACCCAGGCGGCCTGGATGTTCGCATCCGCCGTGGCTGCGTCAGCTGGCTGGGCCGTCCACGTGGTTGGGTCGGACGATGAGCCACCGCAGCCCGCAATCGCGGCAGCGGCAGCCAGTGCGGCAAGAGAGAGCATCGTGATCACGGTGCGTGTGCGTCGCACCGGAGCGAACATCGATCGAAATTCCATTGCGCCATCCCTGTTTGTTATTGTGGGGAACGCGCAAGGTACTCAAGACAGATGGCGCTATTTTGACAGTCCCGCCGGTTGACGCCGGTATCCGTGAGCTGACCGAGGTATGGACGAAAAAAAAAAGCAGATGCCTGCGCATCTGCTTTTTTCTGCGTCAGCCGAGCCGCGTGGGCCCGGACAGTCACCAGCTTACTGCTTGGCAGCCGGTGCCGAAGCGTCAGCAGCAGCTTCTGCCTTCTTGGCAGCCTTCTTGTGCTTCTTGGCGTGCTTCTTGGCCTTCTTCGGGGCAGCCTTTTCAGCGGCCGGAGCAGCAGCAGCTGCGTCGGCAGCCGGAGCGGAGGCTTGAGCGAACACACCGGTGGCGAACAGGCCGGCGATCAGAGCAGCGATCAGCTTCTTCATGGTGAATCCTTTTGTAGATCAGTGAGTTAACCAACGACCCGCTAAATGAGTCATCTGCAATAACGCAGGCGGTTACAGGCGCGTTGACACGTTACGGGGAAATTTTTGAACGGGTGCAAGCGCCGCGTGCCGGGCAGAAGGCGGGATGTGTTCGACGGGTCTCCGCGCAAGAAAGATGCCCGCAAGGTGGGGTAGGGGCCGCAGACGAATGCTCACGCTGACGTCGAATGCTGGTTGGCCAAGGGGCCTGCCAGCGGTCGAATCGGCCGTTTTCGCCATGCTCGGACTATGGCGGATGGTGAAATTTTCCGGCATAATGCGGAATTCACTCTTGTGTCTTATATAAGAGTTACGGTTTGTGCGGTGCATCGTGAGAGCGTCATCGCGGGCCGTTAGAATCGCCAATTCATTGCAGCGCGCCGCACCGGCCATCCCGGGGCGGGGCGCTGTGCTGTCAACCCCCATCGTCCATCCGCTCACCCGCGGTCTGCACTGGAGTCGTCCATGTACCAACACATCAAGGTCCCGGCCGGAGAGAAGATCACCGTCAACCAAGACTTCTCCCTGAACGTCCCCGATAACCCGATCATTCCTTACATCGAGGGCGACGGCACCGGCTTCGACATCACCCCGGTGATGATCAAGGTGGTGGACGCAGCCGTGGCCAAGGCCTACGCCGGCAAGCGCAAGATCTCGTGGATGGAAATCTACGCGGGCGAGAAGTCGACCAAGGTGTACGGCCCGGACGTGTGGCTGCCGGAAGAAACCCTGCAAGTCCTGAAGGACTACGTGGTGTCGATCAAGGGCCCGCTGACGACGCCGGTGGGCGGCGGCATCCGTTCGCTGAACGTGGCGCTGCGCCAGGAGCTGGACCTGTACGTCTGCCTGCGCCCGGTGCGCTACTTCAAGGGCGTGCCCTCGCCGGTCAAAGAGCCGGAGAAGACCGACATGGTCATCTTCCGCGAGAACTCGGAAGACATCTACGCCGGTATCGAATTCGAAGCCCAGAGCGACAAGGCCAAGAAGCTGATCAAGATTCTGCAGGACGAGTTCGGCGTCAAGAAGATCCGCTTCCCGGAAACCTCGGGTATCGGTGTGAAGCCGGTCTCGAAGGAAGGCACGGAGCGCCTGGTGCGCAAGGCCATCCAGTACGCGATCGACAACGACAAGCCGTCGGTCACGATCGTGCACAAGGGCAACATCATGAAGTTCACGGAAGGTGGTTTCCGTGACTGGGCCTACGCGCTGGCACAGAAGGAATTCGGCGCCGAGCTGATCGACGGCGGCCCGTGGTGCAAGTTCAAGAACCCGAAGACGGGCAAGGAAATCATCGTCAAGGACGCAATTGCCGATGCCTTCCTGCAGCAGATCCTGCTGCGTCCGGCCGAGTACTCGGTGGTGGCCACGCTGAACCTGAACGGCGACTACATCTCCGACGCCCTGGCTGCACAAGTCGGCGGTATCGGTATCGCCCCGGGTGCGAACCTGAGCGACTCCGTTGCCATGTTCGAAGCCACCCACGGCACGGCTCCGAAGTACGCGGGCAAGGACTACGTGAACCCGGGTTCGGAAATCCTGTCGGCCGAAATGATGCTGCGTCACATGGGCTGGACGGAAGCCGCTGACCTGATCATCTCGTCGATCGAGAAGTCGATTCTGTCGAAGAAGGTCACGTATGACTTCGCCCGCCTGCTGGAGGGCGCGACCCAAGTGTCGTGCTCGGGCTTTGGTCAGGTGATGATCGACAATATGTAAGCACGTGCTTGGCGGCTTCGGCCGTGATGCAAAGGAAAACCCCGGCAGCTTCGGCTGGCCGGGGTTTTTTTCTGCGCCGACACCGGCCATCGGTGAAACGGGGTGTCCTGGGCGGGCCCGGTGCCACGAAGATTGGTCGTTTGGCGCACCGCAAGCTTCCCGACGCAATGTCGTTACTGCGCGCCTATGTCGCTGCCCATCCGATCAGGAAGGGTTTGTCAGTTACCCCAACCATGACTAGACTGTTTGAAATGTGACTTTCTGTGCCATCGGCAGGAAGCTACGCCGACGGCACCGGCCGCACTCTGGATCGCCCGACCCCTGTGAGCACCAACGACCGCCGACTCGTCCGCCATCTGCTCGTCATTGTCACCATCAAGGTGGCAGTGCTGGGCGCGCTGTGGTGGGTGTTCGTACGGGACGCCCGGGTGGCGGTCGATGCCGAGCGGGCCGCTGATCGTTTGATCTTGACACCGCCAGCAGCGCAGGGAGGACAACCGTGATTTCCGAGCATCTCGTCGATCTTTCCCGGCTGCAGTTTGCAGCCACGGCGCTGTATCACTTCCTCTTCGTGCCCCTCACGCTGGGGATGGTCTGGCTGCTGGTGATCATGGAGAGCGTCTACGTGATGACCAACAAGGTCATCTGGAAAGACATGACCCGTTTCTGGGGCAAGCTCTTCGGCATCAACTTTGCGCTGGGCGTGACGACCGGCATCACGCTTGAGTTTCAGTTCGGCACCAACTGGGCGTATTACTCGCACTACGTCGGCGACATCTTCGGTGCGCCGCTGGCCATTGAAGGGCTGATGGCTTTCTTCCTGGAATCCACCTTCATCGGCCTGTTCTTCTTTGGGTGGGACCGCCTATCCAAAACGCAGCACCTGCTGGTGTCGACGCTCATGGCGATCGGCACCAACCTGTCGGCGCTGTGGATTCTCATCGCCAACGGCTGGATGCAGAACCCGGTGGGCGCCGAGTTCAACTGGCAGACCATGCGCATGGAAATGTCGGACTTCTGGGCCGTGGTCTTCAATCCCGTGGCGCAGGCGAAGTTCGTGCACACCGTGTCAGCGGGCTACGTGACGGGCGCGATGTTCGTCCTGTCGGTCTCGAGCTGGTACCTATTGCGTGGCCGCGACGTGGAGTTTGCGCGGCGCAGCTTTCGCGTGGCGGCCGCATTCGGGCTGGCCAGCGTCTGCTCGGTGATCGTGCTGGGCGATGAATCCGGCTACACCGTCGGCGAAGCGCAGCAAACCAAGATGGCGGCCATCGAGGCCATGTGGGAGACCGAACCCGCGCCAGCCAGTTTCAACGTGATCGCGTCGATCAATCAGCGCGAGCAGAAGAACAACTGGGCGGTGGAGATCCCCTGGGTGATGGGGCTGATCGGCACACGCTCGGTCACCAAGCAGATACCGGGTATCCACGAAATCAAGACGCGCAATCGCGGCCGCATCATGAGCGGCATCGAGGGCGTTGCCGCGCTGGAGGCGCTGCGGCAAAACCCGAACGACGCGGTGGCGCGCCAGACGCTCCAGGCACACCAGCAGGATTTGGGTTTCGGGCTGCTACTCAAGAAGTACGTGTCTGACGTGCGCCAGGCAACGCCAGAGATCATCGACAAGGCGGTCGACGATACCGTGCCTCGCGTGTGGCCGATGTTCTGGGGCTTCCGCATCATGGTCGGTCTGGGTTTTCTGATGCTGGCGCTGTTCGGGCTGTCGTTCTGGAGCACCCTGCGCCCGCAGCGCAAGGCGCCGGCCTGGTTGCTGCGCTCGGCGTTGTGGATGCTGCCTGCCCCGTGGATTGCTGTCGAGCTGGGCTGGGTCGTGGCCGAATACGGCCGCCAGCCGTGGACGATCTACGGGGTGCTGCCCACGCACCTGAGCGTATCGACATTGAGCGTGACGAGCCTGTACGGGTCGCTCGCGGGCTTCATCGGTTTCTACACGCTGCTGCTGATCGTCGAGATGTACCTGATGATCAAGTTCGCGCGCCAGGGCCCGGGCAGCCTCGGTACCGGTCGCTACGACTTCGAAGCCGCCCACGCTTGAGGAGCACGCCATGTTCGATTATCCCACCCTCAAGGTCATCTGGTGGCTGCTCATCGGCACGCTGCTGATCGGTTTTGCCATCATGGACGGGCATGACATGGGTGTCGGTACGCTGCTGCCCTTTGTCGGCAAGACCGACGACGAGCGGCGCGTGATCATCAATACAATCGGCCCGCACTGGGATGGAAACCAGGTCTGGTTCATCACGGGTGGCGGCGCGATCTTCGCGGCGTGGCCGCTGGTGTATGCGACGGCGTTCAGCGGGTTTTACTGGGCCATGCTTGCGGTGCTGTGGGCGCTGTTTTTCCGGCCGGTCGGGTTTGATTACCGCAGCAAGATTCACAATCCAACATGGCGTCGCGCCTGGGACGTGGGGCTTTTCGTCGGGGGCGCGGTGCCGCCGCTGATTTTCGGTGTGGCGTTCGGCAACCTGCTCCAAGGCGTGCCGTTTCAGTTCGACAACTTCATGGTCGTCACCTACACCGGCACCTTCTGGCAGTTGCTGAACCCGTTTGCATTGCTGACTGGTGTGGTGTCGAGCGCGATGATCACCATGCACGGCGGCATCTACCTCGCCCATCGCACCGAGGGCGTCATTCAGCGGCGCGCCACGAACGCGGCCACGGGTGCTGCCCTGGTTGCGGCGCTGGCTTTCATTGCCGCCGGGGTGTGGCTGCGATGGGGCGGCATCGAAGGGTACGTCATCACCTCGGCCATCGACCACGCGGGGGTTTCCAATCCGATGGCCAAGACGGTGGCGCGCGCCGCCGACGCCTGGTGGCGCAACTACCAAACGCAGCCGCTGCTGTGGTTGCTGCCGCTGCTGGGCGTGGCGGGGCCGTTGCTGGCGGTCACGCTGGCACGTGCCGGGCGGACGCTGCTGGCATTCGTGCTGTCGGCGTTGGGCCTGGCGGGCATCATCACCACGGCGGGCGCGTCGATGTTCCCGTTCGTGCTGCCATCATCGAGCACACCGGCCGCCAGCCTGACGGCGTGGGACAGTGTCTCCAGCCATTTCACGCTTGGCTTGATGTTCTGGGCCGCGATCATCTTTACGCCCATCATCGTCGTCTACACGAGCTGGTGTTACCGCGTGATGCGCGGCAAGGTGACGGTCGAGCACATTCGCGCCAACGAGCATTCGGCGTACTAGCCACGACAGGAGGAAATGACCATGTGGTACTTCAGCTGGGTCCTGGGCGTTGGCTTTGCCGTGCTGCTCGCCGTGCTCAATGCGATGTGGGGTGAGGTGAGCGACGCACGCGCCGCCGAGGACCGCGAGTGAACACCGCACGCGTGAGCGAAGCTGGCAAGCCGCGCATGCATGCGGCAAGCCTGGCTGCGGGGTTGATCGTCATGGCGGTCGGCACGGTCTATCCGTTCATCATGACCAATCGCGCGGGCGACGCCGATCACACCCTCGCCACGCTGCTGTTCTGGGCGATGAGCGCGGGGTTGGTGCGTGGCGTCGGGTTCATTCCGCGCCATCGGATGTGGCGGGTGCTGTTTTCAGGGTGGTCGTGCGCGCTGGCCCTGGTGGTGTTCGGCCTGTTGCGCGTCTTCCGGTAAGGCTTCAGCGCGGGAGGCGGGGGGTGCCGGAAGCGGACGAACCGGATGGGCGTCCGCGCAACGCATCGCGCAGGCGTTGCACGGCACGCCACAGCTTGGGCAGCAACCACGCGGCAATCGCCAGCAGCAGTGCCAGCACCAGCAGGAATGCAACCGGCGCGAAGAACGCCAGCAGCAGCCCCCCACTCGCCGCAACATCCTCGCTGAACGATGCCGCCCAATTCGAGAAGGGCTCCGGAGACGCGTTGAGCAACGCCCGCGTGCCCGCCTTGGTGGCATGCGCTGTGCCAGCCAGGGTGCCGCCTAGGAGGCCGGCCACCACCATCCATTGCGGGTCGAGTTGTCCGAATGCGGCGGCCGCGAGGATTGCCCCAGCCGGGATGCGGATGAATGTCTGGACGCCGTCCCAGACGGAATCAAAGCCGGGAATCTTGTCGGCCAGGAATTCGGCCACGGCAAGTACGCCGGCCAGCCCGATCACCCACCACGATTCCAGCATCTGGAGGCCGGGCGGCAGATGCAGCCAGCCTGCGCGGCCCAATGCGCCTGCGGCAAACACAGCGAGGTAAAGGCGGAATCCGCTGGTCCAGGACAGGCCCGCGGCCAACGCGGCGGTTTCAAGCATTAGGATCCTTGCAGGCCAGCACGTACACCGCTTGCCAATGCTGCAGTGTAGTGCGCGTGCGCCGGTCCAGCGGCCGACGACTGCGGTTTTCCCCTGCAGGAGGAGGGCCGTCTCGATCGCCTGTGCGGGACGGAAGCGGGACAGCATCCACATCGTCGTGCGCAACCCGCCGAAATGACCCCTTGCGCGCGGCGTGATGTCGCACCCTTGTCCGCCAAGGCAACAAAAAACCCGGCATATCGCCGGGTTCTTTGCGTATCGGCACCGCTGCCGCAGGCAGTATGCCGCTCGACGCAGATCAGGCAGCCTGGATGTTGGTGGCTTGCTTGCCCTTCGGGCCTTGCGTCACCTCAAACTGCACGCGCTGCCCTTCCTTGAGCGTCTTGAAGCCGCTCATCTGGATGGCCGAGAAATGCGCGAACAGCTCTTCGCCGCCTTCATCCGGCGAGATGAAACCGAAGCCCTTGGCGTCGTTAAACCATTTGACCGTACCGATTGCCATGAAAACCCCTCCGTGAAAACACAAATCTGAGCGGGGAGGGCATGCCTGTCGGGCCAGTGCAGAGCGGTACCGCGCCGTCATCGCCCGGCCGCCGGCCCGGAGGCACAACGAATGGCGCGGGTGGAACCGCGCCGCAAGCGATCGGTCTTCTTGTGGCAGGCGCCACAGCCTGAAGCGGTTGTCGATCTGTTGTCGACTGGTGTGAGGCCTCCCCGGCTCACCATTCATGACGCTCGCTGCCAACGGTTTGCGGGGCAGTAAGGCGCACATGTTGAATTCGATTGTTCGAGGAAAGTAACAGACTGTCAAGGCTGCAGAAGGTGGGTTTGTGGCGAAAAACGGTCAGTTTTTGAAGAGGTTTTGCTCGAAAACCGGCAGATTGCCCCCACGTGAGGAAAACGATTGGCAGCGCAGGCCCGTCCCTCGCACGTTCCGCCACCAGCGGCCAGGCGGTGAAACGAGAAATCACGGCGCGTTCGATGGACACGCGCTGCTTGGGTCAAACCGTTTGCAGACCTTGAACTCGGGGTTATTTCCCCAAATTGCGAACTCGAAAGGAGTGGTTAGAATAAGACCATGGCAATCCGGCAAGCGACCACTCCACAACACGATGCAGGCACCGTCCTCGAGCGGAAAGAGCAAGCGCTCAAACCGCCAGCGATGTACAAGGTGCTGCTGCTCAACGACGACTACACCCCGATGGAATTCGTCGTGATGATTCTTCAGCAATATTTCAGCAAAGACCGGGAGACAGCCACACAGATCATGCTGACTGTGCATCGGGAAGGTAAGGGCGTGTGCGGTATCTACACCCGGGATATCGCCGCGACGAAAGTCGAATTGGTATCAACCCATGCACGGCAGGCGGGGCACCCCCTGCAGTGCGTGATGGAGGAAGCATGATCGCGCAAGAACTGGAAGTCAGCCTGCACATGGCGTTTGTCGAAGCCCGGCAGGCTCGCCACGAATTCATTACGGTGGAGCATCTGCTGCTTGCGCTGCTGGACAACCCGACGGCTGCGGAGGTGCTGCGCGCCTGCGCCGCCAACATCGAAGACCTCCGCACGCATCTGAAGAACTTCATCGCCGACAACACTCCGGTGGTGCCCGGCACCGACGAGGTGGACACGCAGCCCACGCTGGGTTTCCAGCGCGTGATCCAGCGCGCCATCATGCACGTGCAGTCCACATCCAACGGCAAGAAGGAAGTCACGGGCGCGAACGTGCTGGTCGCTATCTTCGGCGAGAAGGATTCGCACGCGGTGTACTACCTCCAGCAACAGGGCGTGACCCGGCTGGACGTCGTCAACTTCATCAGCCACGGTATCCGCAAGGACCAGGCGGAACCTGCCAAGCACGGCGACGTCAACCCCGAGGGTGAAGCCGGTGACGGCAAGGAAAGCCCGCTGGAGCAGTTCACCCAGAACCTGAACGCGCTGGCCAAGGCCGGCAAGATCGATCCGCTGATCGGCCGCGAGCAGGAAGTCGAGCGCGTGGTGCAGGTGCTGTGCCGCCGCCGCAAGAACAATCCGCTGCTGGTCGGCGAGGCCGGTGTCGGCAAGACGGCCATTGCCGAAGGTTTGGCATGGCGCATCACCAAGGGCGAAGTGCCGGACATCCTCGCGAAGTCCGTCGTCTATTCGCTCGACATGGGCGCGCTGCTGGCCGGCACCAAGTACCGCGGCGACTTTGAGCAACGCCTGAAGGGCGTGCTGAAGTCGCTCAAGGACAATCCGAACGCGATCCTGTTCATCGACGAAATCCACACGCTGATCGGCGCCGGCGCCGCTTCGGGCGGCACGCTGGACGCCAGCAACCTGCTCAAGCCGGCGCTGTCGTCGGGCGCGCTCAAGTGCATCGGCGCGACGACGTTCACGGAATACCGAGGCATCTTCGAGAAGGACGCAGCGCTGTCCCGCCGCTTCCAGAAGATCGACGTGGTCGAACCGACGGTCGATCAGACCGTGCAGATTTTGCGTGGCCTGAAGTCGCGCTTCGAAGAGCACCACGGCGTGAAGTACGCGTCGTCGGCGCTCACGGCTGCGGCTGAATTGTCGGCACGCTTCATCACCGACCGTCATTTGCCGGACAAGGCGATCGACGTGATCGATGAAGCGGGTGCGGCGCAACGCATCCTGCCGAAGTCGAAGCAGAAGAAGACGATCGGCAAGGGCGAAATCGAGGACATCGTCTCGCGCATCGCCCGCGTCCCGCCGCAAAGCGTGTCGCAGGATGATCGCAGCAAGCTGCAGACGCTGGAGCGCGACCTGAAGTCGGTCGTGTTCGGGCAAGATCCGGCCATCGATGCGCTGGCTTCGGCGATCAAGATGTCGCGTGCAGGTCTGGGCAAGACGGACAAGCCGATCGGCTCGTTCCTGTTCAGCGGCCCGACGGGCGTGGGCAAGACGGAAGTTGCCAAGCAGCTCGCGTTCATCCTGGGCATCGAGCTGATCCGCTTCGACATGTCGGAGTACATGGAGCGCCATGCGGTGAGCCGGCTGATCGGCGCGCCCCCGGGCTACGTGGGCTTCGATCAGGGCGGTCTGCTGACGGAAGCGGTGACCAAGAAGCCGCACTGCGTGCTGCTGCTGGACGAGATCGAAAAGGCGCACCCGGACATCTTCAATATCCTGCTGCAGGTGATGGACCACGGCGCGCTGACGGACAACAACGGCCGCAAGGCGGATTTCCGCAACGTGATCATCATCATGACGACCAATGCGGGCGCCGAGACGATGAACAAGGCAACGATCGGTTTCACCACGGCGCGCGAACAGGGCGACGAGATGGCCGACATCAAGCGCATGTTCACGCCGGAGTTCCGCAACCGTCTGGATGCAACCATCAGCTTCCGCTCGCTCGATGAGGAAATCATCATGCGCGTGGTTGACAAGTTCCTCATGCAGCTGGAAGAGCAACTGCACGAGAAGAAGGTGGATGCCGTCTTTACCGAGAAGCTGCGTCGCTTCCTGGCGAAGAAGGGCTTCGACCCGCTGATGGGCGCGCGCCCGATGCAGCGCCTGATTCAGGATCTGATCCGCAAGGCGCTGGCCGACGAGCTGCTGTTCGGCAAGCTGGTGAACGGCGGCAAGGTGATCGTGGATCTGGACGATGCCGACGCGGTAAAGCTGGAGTTCTCCGAGAACGAGGCGCCGCCGGCACCCGCTCAGGAAGAAGCCGAAGCCTGACACGGCTGTCTGTTGCTGCAAAGAAAAAGGCCCGGAAATTCCGGGCCTTTTTCTTATGCGCGGGCGATGTTGTCAGTGACGCCCCGTGCTGCCGAATCCACCGGCGCCGCGCTCGCTTTCGGCAAAGTCATCGACGATGTTCAGCTCGGCTTGCACCACCGGCACGATCACCAATTGCGCAAGGCGCTCCATCGGATTGAGCACGAACGCCGTGCTGCCACGGTTCCATGTGCTGACCATGAGCTGGCCCTGGTAGTCCGAATCGATCAGGCCGACCAGGTTGCCGAGCACGATACCGTGCTTGTGGCCCATGCCAGAGCGCGGCAGGATCAGCGCGGCATAGCCCGAGTCGGCCAGGTGGATGGCCATGCCGGTCGGGACCAGATGCGTGGTGCCGGGCTCGATGGTGAGCGGGGCGTCGATGCAGGCGCGCAGGTCCAGCCCGGCGCTGCCGGTGGTGGCGTACTGCGGGAGCTGTTCGTGCAGGCGGGCGTCGAGGATCTTGACGTCGAGTTTCATGCGGGGCAGGCCGAAGAGGTTGCAGAAGCCGGAGATGGTAGCGCAAACGCCTCTGCCAGCAGCTCATACGAGCGCAGGCGCGCCTTGTAGCTGGGTGCGACGGTCAGCACGATCAGTTCATCGGCGACGAAGCGTTCCTTGAGCGCATGCATCTGCTCGGCCACGGATTCCGGTGTGCCGATGATGCTGCGTGGCCGCTCGCGCATGACGATGGCCTGGTCGCGCTCGGTGTAGACATGCGCTTCGCCTTGCTCGACGGTCGGGATCGGGCCGTTTACGCCAAGCGCCATCTGCACGCGGCGCAGGTCGACGGCGGCTTCATAGCGGCGCGCTTCGGCTTCGGTATCAGCCGCGATCACGAAGACGGCGGCGGCGCTATATGGGCGCGCATCGTAGCCGGGCTCGAAGTCCGTGCGGTACTGCTGCGCGACGATGTGCCCGACGTGGGGGTTGATGAAGTGCGCGAACGCGAAACGGATGCCCAGGCGCGCGGCCAGTGCCCCACCAAAATCGCTGGAGCCGAGCATCCACAGCTCGGGTTTGGTATCGATCTCGGGTTGCAGCAGAACGCCGGCTGCCGGGTGGTCCGGCGGCAGGGTGCCTGTCAGGTGCCAGATCAGTTCCTGCACCTGCTGCGGGAAGATGTCGCCGCGGTTGTAGTCGCCCATGGCAACGGCCTGCGCGGTGCGCATGTCGCCGCCGGGTGCCCGGCCGACACCCAGGTCGATGCGGTTGGGGAACAGGGCCTCCAGCAGGCGGAATTGCTCGGCCAGCTTGAAGGGGCTGTAGTACGGCAGCATCACGCCGCCGGAGCCCACCCGCAGGTGCTTCGTGGCGCTCGCCACACGGGCAATCATCACTTCCGGTGCGGGGTTGCTCACGCCGCGCAGGCCGTGGTGCTCGGCGCACCAGTAGCGCGTGTAGCCGAGCGAATCCGCGAGTTGCGCCAGGTCGACCGTGGCGGCGATGGCATCGCGTGCGCTGTGGCCGTAGATGACGGGGCTCTGGTCGAGGACTGACAGGCGGATCGGCGCGGCGCTCATGATCGTGCTCCGTGCACGCGGTCGGCGATGGCGGCGACGATCTGGCGTGCGAGCGTCAGCTTGTCGGCGCGCGGCAGCCGCGTGATGCCCTTGGCATCGAAGAGCGCGACTTCGTTGTCGTCGCGGCCGAAGGTCTGCTGACCAAGATTGCCGACCAGCAGCGGAATGCCCTTCTTCTGGCGCTTGGCCTCGCCGAACTCTTCCAGCCGTTCGGTTTCGGCCGCAAAGCCGACGCAGAAAGGCGCATTCGCCCGGCGCGCCACACCGGCGAGGATGTCCGGGTTCTGCGTAAACGTGAGCGTCGGCACGTCGGTGTCGTTCTGCTTCTTCAGCTTCTGATCGGCGGCCTGTGCGACACGCCAGTCGGCCACGGCGGCCACGGCGATGAAGATGTCGTTCTTGCTGGTGTCCAGTTCGCGCATGACCGCGTCGTGCATTTGCTGCGCGGTCTGCACATCGATGCGCAGCACGCCGGCAGGCGTGTCCTGGTGGCAAGGCCCCGCGACCAGCGTGACCTCTGCGCCGGCTTGCGACGCGGCGCGTGCCAGCGCAAAGCCCATCTTGCCGCTGGAGAGATTCGTGATGCCGCGCACCGGGTCGATCGGCTCGAAGGTCGGGCCGGCTGTCAGCAGCACGCGGTGGCCGCGCAGCAGCTTGGGCTGGAAGAAGCCGATGAGCTGCTCGACGATGTCCGCCGGCTCCAGCATGCGGCCGTCGCCGACTTCGCCGCAGGCTTGGTCGCCGGCATCGGGGCCGAGCAGGGTGACGTCATCCGCGCGCAACTGGGCGGCATTGCGTTGCGTGGCCGGCGCGGCCCACATCTGGCGGTTCATGGCGGGCGCCACGAGCAGCGGGCAATCGCGTGCGATGCACAGCGTGGAGAGCAGGTCGTCCGCCATGCCGTGTGCCAGCTTGGCAAGAAAGTCGGTGGACGCTGGCGCGATGATGATGGCATCCGCCTCGCGCGAGAGGTCGATGTGCGGCATGTTGTTACCGATGCGGCCGTCCCACTGCGACGTGAAGACCGGACGACCGGAAAGCGCCTGCATCGTCACCGGGGTGATGAAGTGCGCGGCGGCCTCGGTCATCACCACCTGCACCGTCGCCCCGGCCTTGGTCAACAGCCGCACCAGCTCGGCGGACTTGTAGCACGCGATGCCGCCCGTCAGGCCGAGCACGAAATGTTTGCCTTGCAGTTCCATAACAACCCGCTTGGGAATCCGATTGACGCGATATGCGCGGGCAGGATACAACCCGGTGCCCGGGCTTCCTGCTGAACAGTGGCGATGATACCGGCTTGCCCCGCGGCGCGTCCGGCCGCCGGTTTTTTCCTCAAAAGCGTATTCCCGATATGGTTTTCGATCGTTCGGCAGCCCGTAATTTCCTCGCCTGGATGGGTGGTGGCGCCATCGCGGCGGCGGTGGTCGGTGCTGTGCTCGTGTGCGGGGCCAAGGCATGGCTGCGCGACGAGCCGAAGCTCGCGCACGCAGACGTGATTGTTGTGCTGGGCGGTGAGTCGGGCCAGCGCGTGATCGGCGCCGCCGAGCTGTACCACGCAGGCGTAGCGCCTCGCGTGTTCGTCAGCGGGCAGGGCGATTGCCTTCTGATCGAGCGCCGCCTTGTGATGGCCGGTGTGCCGGCAGAGCGCATCGGCCACGAATGTGTGTCCGGCAGCACGATGGAAAATGCGCGGATGACGCGCGAGACGCTGGCGGTCCAGCACGTCAACAGCGCAATACTGGTCACGAGCTGGTATCACACCGGCCGGGCACTGGCGGTGTTCCGCAAGGTGTGGCCGGAAGTCACTTGGGGTGCGCACGGCGTATTCCCGGGAGACACGCTGGCCAAGTCGGTGCCGATCTATGAAGCCGGGTCGATTCTTGCCGAGTACGTCAAACGGGCGTGGTATGCCGTGCGCTACTGGGCCTGAGCCTCATTCAGCAGGCATGGGCCGCGCATCGGCGGCCAAGTCGTTCAGTGACGGCACGAAGCGGATCGTGTCGTGCTTGTTGGATTCCCGCACCCAGTCGCGTAGCGCGCTGCTGGTGTGGAGATGCACCGAGATGTCTCCGATCACGGCGAGTTTCAATCGGTAGCTCGTGATCTTCTGCGCGATGCGGCCGGCCAGGCCGGTGCGCCGCGCGAAGAACGCGGCATCAAGGCGGCTGACGGGCACCGCAACCATCGCTGCCCCATGCCCTAGCGCCTCGCCGATCAGGTGGTCCAGCGCATTCTGTTCGCTGGCGATGGGCGGGCCGGCCTCGTCAAGGCACAGCACCGCTTCACCATTCCACTGCCGGAGTTCCGGCACTGCAGTGTCACCGCCGCACGCGCCGCAGTTCGTCGACGATCAGCAGTACCGCGCCGATGCTGATGCCGCAGTCCGCCACGTTGAAGGCAGGCCAGTGGTAGTTGTGCAGGTAGAAGTCGAGGAAGTCCACCACGTGACCGTAGATGACGCGGTCGATCACGTTGCCAAGCGCGCCGCCCAGAATGAGCGCCAGCGCAAAGCAGAACAGCTTCTGCCCGCTGTGCCGTTTGAGCAGCCACACGATGAACAGCGCAGCTGCTACGCCCAGGCCCGTGAAGAACCACCGCTGCCAGCCCCCCGCCGCCGCCAGGAACGAAAACGCCGCCCCCTTGTTATAGGCGAGCACCAGGTTGAAGAACCCGGTGATCGGGCGCGACTCGCCGTAGGTGAAGGCCTTGAGGATAGCGACCTTGGTCAACTGGTCCAGCAGGATCCAGATGACGGCCAGGCCGAGCCACGGGCCCACGCCATGACCGCCGCCGTTCTTCTTCAATCCGATCGACTTGCTCTTGCCGTTGTTGCGAGTGGCCATCAGGCAGCGCTCCGTTGTTCACCGGCGCCGAACAGGTTGTCGGTGCAGCGCTTGCAGAGGGTCGGGTGGGCCGCGTCGTGGCCGACGTCGGCACGGTAATGCCAGCAGCGCTCGCACTTGGCGTGCGTGGACGGCACCACGGTGATGAGCAGATCGCCGCCTTCCGGCGCGCGCTCCAGCTTGGCTGCGGACGTGATCAGCACAAAACGCAGGTCGTCGCCGAGGCTGGCCAGTGCGTCATGCACCGATTCACCCGCCGACACCGTCACCTCCGCCTGCAGCGACGAGCCGATCTTGCCGTCGATGCGCAGCGCCTCCAGTTGCCTGGTCACTTCGCCGCGCACGTTGCGGATGGCGGCCCACTTCTCGAGCAGCGCGCTGGCGCCTTGCGGTACCGGAGCGTTGTAGTACGTGCTGGTGAAGATGGTGTCGGTGTGCTCCGTGCCGTGCGCAAACACTTGCCACGCTTCTTCTGCCGTGAACGACAGGAACGGCGCCATCCAGTGCAGCATGGCCTGGGTGACGTGATACAGCGCGTTCTGCGCCGAGCGGCGCGCCACTGAATCGGGCGCCGTCGTGTACAGGCGGTCCTTCAGCACGTCGAGGTAGAAGCCGCCCAGGTCTTCCGAGCAGAACGTCTGCAGCTTGGCGACTACCGGGTGGAATTCGTACACGTCGTAGTGCGACAGGACTTCCTTCTGCAGCGCATCCGTCATCGCCACGGCATAGCGGTCGATTTCGAGCCATTGCTCGGTCGGCAGCGCGTGCTTGGCGTGGTCGTAATCCGTCAGGTTGGCGAGCAGGAAGCGCAGCGTGTTGCGGATGCGGCGATAGCCTTCCACCACGCGCTTCAGGATCTCATCCGAGATGGCCAGTTCGCCCGAGTAATCGGTCGAGGCCACCCACAGGCGGATGATCTCGGCGCCCATCTTGTTGGCGATTTCCTGCGGCGCGATCGTGTTACCGATCGACTTGGACATCTTGCGGCCTTCGCCGTCCACCGTGAAGCCGTGCGTCAGCAGGCCCTTGTACGGCGGCTTGCCGTACAGCATCGAAGCCGTCAGCAGCGACGAGTGGAACCAGCCGCGGTGTTGGTCAGAGCCTTCCAGATACAGATCAGCCAGGCGGCCGTCCGGCAGGTCGGCCGAAGCGTCGTACAGATCCGCCGCGTGCGAGCCGCGGATGACGTGCCAGTGCGTGGTGCCCGAGTCGAACCACACGTCGAGCGTGTCGCGGTTCTTCTCATACATGTCGGCCTCATCGCCGAGCAGTTCGCGCGGGTCCAGCGTCTGCCAGGCTTCGATGCCGCTCTTTTCGATGCGCTGGGCGACCTGCTCCAGCAGCTCAGGCGTGCGCGGGTGCAGCGCGCCGGTTTCCTTGTGCACGAAGAAGGCCATCGGCACGCCCCATTGGCGCTGGCGCGACAGCGTCCAGTCCGGGCGGTTGGCGATCATGTTGTGCAGGCGCTGCTTGCCCCACGACGGGTAGAACGCGGTGGCGTCGATGCCGGCGAGTGCCGTTTCGCGCAGCGTGGCGTTGCCGTCGTTGGGCTGCACGTCCATCCCCGCGAACCACTGCGAGGTGGCGCGATAGATGATCGGCGTCTTGTGGCGCCAGCAGTGCATGTAGCTGTGCGGGTGCTTGTGGGCGTCGAACAGGTTGCCGGATTCGCGCAGCACCTCGACGATCTTCGGGTTGGCGTCCCAGATCATCTGGCCGCCGAACAGCGGCAGCGTCGATGCGTACACGCCGTTGCCCATCACCGGGTTGATGATTTCCGAGTCGGGCATGCCGTGCGACTTGCAGGACTGGAAGTCTTCCACGCCATACGCCGGTGCGGAGTGGACGATGCCGGTACCGGTGTCGATGGTCACGTAGTCGCCCAGGTAGACGGGCGAGGTGCGATCGTAGCCCGCGTCCATCTTGGCGAGCGGATGGTGGAAGCGCACGCCCGAGAGCGCCGCGCCTTCGCACGTGGCCAGCACCGTGCCTTCGAGCTTCCAGCTTTGCAGGCAGGCCTCGACGCGCTCCTTGGCGACGATCAGCAGGCCGCGCGGCGTGTCGACCAGCGCGTATTCGATTTCCGGGTGCAGGTTCAGCGCCTGGTTGGAGGGGATCGTCCACGGCGTGGTGGTCCAGATCACGATCCAGCCTGGCTTGGCCTTGAGCACGTCGGCGCCCACGTGGAAGGCGCTCGCCAGTGCGTCGATATCGGCAAACGGGAAGCCGACGTCGATCGACAGGTCGGTGCGATCCGCGTATTCGACTTCCGCTTCGGCCAGCGCCGAGCCGCAGTCGAAGCACCAGTTGACCGGTTTCAGGCCGCGGAAGACGTAGCCCTTCTCCAGGATCTTGCCGAGCGCACGCACCTCATCCGCTTCATTGCGGAAGTTCATGGTGAGGTACGGATCGGCCCAGTCGCCCAGCACCCCCAGGCGCTCGAAATCCGCCTTCTGGCGTGCGATCTGGCCCGTGGCGTACGCACGCGCCTTTTCTTGCACTTCCTGGACGGGCAGGCCCTTGCCGAACTGCTTCTCGATCTGGATCTCGATCGGCATGCCGTGGCAATCCCAGCCCGGCACGTAGACGGCGTCCAGGCCAGTCAGGCCGCGCGCCTTGATCACCATGTCCTTGAGGATCTTGTTGACCGCGTGGCCGATGTGAAGATCGCCGTTGGCATACGGCGGGCCGTCGTGGAGGATGAACTTCTTCGCGCCCTTGCGTGCGGCGCGGATCTTCTTGTAGAGCTGCTTGTCCTGCCATTGCTTGACCCACAGCGGCTCGCGCTTGGGCAGATCGCCGCGCATGGGGAAGGGCGTGTCCAGCAGGTTGACCGGGTACTTGCTCTTCTCCGGCGTGGGCTTCTTGGAATCGGACATGGTGTGATGTGAGGCAGATTCGGGCAAATCGGATCGGTGCAGGCGCGGCTGACAGTACAGGGCGCGCGTGCGCAGCATGTGGCTTCTGGGCGGCGAACGGGTCGGCCGCCTACTGAATTCGGTCGGTGGCGGAGGTGGCGAAGTCGCGCCGAAGCGTTGGCGACTCGCCGGCCGGCGGAACAGGCAGGCCGAAGAACTGTCGTGCATGAACGCAGTCCTGCGCGATGGCGTCCTTGAGGGCATCGAGCGAATCGTAGCGAGCCTCGTCGCGCAGCTTCTTCATGAATTCCACACGCACCAGCTTGCCGTAGACGCTCGCGTGGTAATCGAAGATGTGGACTTCCAGCAGCACGCGGCCGGAGTCATCCACCGTCGGGCGTACGCCGATGCTGGCGACGGCAGGCAGCGGTTTTTCGGCCAGCCCGTGCACCTGCACGACAAAGATGCCGGCCACTGCCGGCTTGCGATGCGAGATGCGCAAATTCAGCGTCGGGAAGCCCAGCGAGCGGCCAAGCTTCTGCCCGTGCACGACGTGGCCGCTGATGGCGTAGCCGTGTCCAAGCAGCCGGCGGGCGTGTTCGAGGTCACCGGCACCCAGTGCCTCTCGCACCGCCGAGCTGGAGATGCGCACGCCGGACTCCGACACCGAACCCATCTGCTCGACTTCGAAGCCGAACTGGGCACCTGCGGCCTGCAGATAAGCGAAATCGCCAGCGCGCTTGGCGCCGAAGCGGAAATCATCGCCCACCAGCAGCCAGCGCGTGTGCAGGCCATCGACCAGAACATTGCGCACGAATTCGTCGGGCGTCTGCCCGGCGAAATGCGCGTTGAAATGCTCCACGACCACGCGGTCGACGCCCTGGCGGCGCAGGCTTTCCAGCTTGTCGCGCAGCAGTGCAATGCGGGTGGGCGCGCGGTCCGGCAGGAAGAATTCGCGCGGATGCGGCTCGAAGGTCATCACCGTGAGCGGCAGCCCGCGTGCGTCGGCCGCCGCGCGTGCGCGGGCCAGCAAAGACTGGTGGCCGCGGTGCACGCCGTCGAAGTTGCCGATGGTCAGCGCACAGGGCGTGCGGCTATCGGCATTGGGCAGGCCGCGAAAGACTTTCACGAGAGATGTCGGTTGTCGAGGAAAAGAGAAATGCCTTTTCGTGCCGGATTGGCAAGGTGCTCCCCCCCAAAACCAGCAAATTGCACATTATATAAGGGATTGCCCCATCTCCGGCGCCGGGGGGGCGGGATGGTCCGGGTGTTGCACAATCGTCCGTCGGTGTGCCCGTTGGGGGCGTGCTTACGGCACAATCCGTCATCCGCTTTCTTCCTCGCACGCCCTTGAACGCCTCGTTGCGCCTTTTCTTTGCCAAGTTCGGGCTGGCCAGCCGCACGCCCCTTGAGCTCGACGCTCGCGCCAAGCTCCTTGCCGCCGTCCACCGCGGTGCGCCCATGGGGATCGCTGCCTCGATCGTGCTTCCCGCCCTGACGGTCGCCGCGTTCTGGAGTGCGCCAAACCGGCCGGAGCTGCTGGGCTGGTCGTTGATCATGCTGTGCCTGACGGCTTCGGGCCTGCGTTTCTATTTCGGCTATCGCTATGACTTGACCCGCATGACGCTGGCCGTGCACACCCGCAAGTGGTGGACGGGCATGCATGTCATGTCGGCGGTGGGTGGGGTGGCGTGGGGTTGTTCGGCCGGGCTGTACTTCATGTCGCCGTCGCTCGAGTTCAGCAGCTTGTTGATGATCGTCATCATGGGCGTGGCGGCAGCAGCGGTGTTGTCGCAGGCGCCGGTGCCGTCGAGCTTGCTGATTCTGGGGGCGGGCATCCTGGTGCCCCACTTCGTGCTGGCCGAACAGGCCTTCCCCGGGCACGGGCTGTACCTGCGTGGCGTGTTGTTGTTCTTCGCGGCCCTCTTGATACGGTATGCCGTGAACATCCACAACACGCTGGTGCGTGAAATCCAGTTGGAGAATGAAAGCCGCCAGCTCGCGCGCCGGTATCAGGACGAAAAGCAGCGGGCGCTGTCGGCGTCGGAGGAAAAATCGCGCTTTCTGGCTGCGGCCAGTCATGACCTGCGCCAGCCGGTGCACGCGCTGGTGCTGCTGGTGGAGGCGCTGCGAGCGCGCAACCAGTCCGAATCGCTGGCACCCCTGGTGGAGCAGCTTGCCTCGGGCGCAGCCACCATCGACCTGCTGTTCCGCTCGCTGCTGGATCTGTCCAAGCTGGAGAGCCGCAAGACCTCGCCCACGCTTGAGCCGGTCGATCTCGGCGAGGTCATCACCGAGGTGGTCCAACAGTTCATGCCCGATGCCCGTGCCAAGGGGCTGACGCTCACCCAGCGCATTCCTCCGCTGCCGGTGTTCGGGATGGCCGAGCCGGTGCTGCTGCGCCGGGCGCTGTTCAACCTGCTGCAGAACGCGCTGCGCTACACCGAGCGGGGCGGCGTGATGGTAGCGCTGCGCGTACGCCAGAAATACCTGCGCATCGAGGTCTGGGATACCGGTATCGGCATCGCGCCCGAGCACCAGAAAGACATCTTTTCGACGTACTACCAGGTCGAGAACCCCGAGCGAGACCCCAGCCAGGGCCTCGGCCTGGGCCTATCGATCTACAAGGAATGCGTGCGGCTGCTGCGCGGCACGTTTGGTGTGCGTTCGGTCCCAGGACGCGGTTCGATGTTCTGGATGGCACTACGTCCGGTGCCGGCAGAGGTGAGGGCGCCCCTGGCCGCCCAGCCGCGCGCCGAGCAGAAGCGCGCGGTGCTGGACCAGCCTCGGTTCTCGGGGGTGGTTCTGGTGGTCGATGACGATCCGCAGATTCGCAAGGCATGGCACGCCCTGCTCGAAGCCTGGGGCGTCGAAGTGCACAGCGCTGCCGATGGCACCGGCGCCGAACAGCTGCTGGCAAGGGGGCTGCGGCCGCAGATCATCTTCTGCGACCTGCGTCTGCCTGGCAAGGAGGATGGCCTCCAGTTGCTGGAGCGCTGGCAGGTCAGTCATCCGGACGCGCATGCCGTGCTGCTCACCGGCGATCGCAATTCCGAGGCGCTGGCCCGCGCCGAAGAAGCGGGCTACCTGCTGCTGGCCAAGCCGATGGACCCGAACATGCTGCGCGTACTGCTCAAGCGCTGGCTGCGCGGGCGCGCCGCCGAGCCGCAGATCGCCTACTGAAAGGAACGTGAGGGGACGGCGCCGGATGGCGCCGGAAGGATCAGGCGGCGCCCGTCAGGCGGAACCGCTCCATGCGCGAGATGATCTGGATGCGCGTGCGCACGCCCAGCCGCTGCAGGATCGCCGAGACATGTTCCTTGACGGTGTTCTCCGTCAGGCCCAATTGGCGCGCAATGGATTTGTTCGGCAGTCCTTCAAGCAGTAACGCCAGCACCGAACCCTGACGCGGGGTCAGGCCCAGTTCAGCCGGCGTGATGGGGATGCCGTGCGACGCGCCGCCCTTGCCGTTGACGCCGCCCAGATCGTCTTCCGTCGGAAACGACGTGTCGCCGCCGAAGATGCCCGCCACGGCTTTGGAGAACGCGTGCGCGTCGGCATGCTTGCCGATGAATCCGATGGCGCCCAGGGCCTGCGCCTTGGCGACGATCTCCGGCGTGTTCTCGGCAGACATGAAGGCAAAGCGCGCTTCAGGCAGCTTGCCGCGCAGTTCGCGCATGGCGTCGAAGCCCGTGCAATCCGACAGCCAGACGTCGAGCAGGACGACGTCCGGGCGCACGCCGTCGTCGACCAGTGCCAGCGCCTGGCGGCGACCGATGGCTGCGTGCACCTGAACTTCAGGCAGGGCTTGTGCAAGAAAGGTGGTGGTGCCAGACAAGGCGAGAGGGTGGTCGTCAACCACCAGCAGGCTACGCAGCGAGCTCGTCATTCTTATTCCCCGGTGAGGGCACTGCCCTCTTGTTGTTGTACGCGTGCCGGCCCGGCGCGGGCGGTGGCTTCCGGGCTTGTGGCTCCGGTCAGCCGTCACGGTCATGGTCCACGCGATGTTGCAGCGCGAGACGATTCGAAGCGGGTATGCGCCGAACCATCGCTGGCAGCACACCCGACCCCCGGGCGCGCGGACATTTATGGTGTTGAGATTATCAGAGCGCGGCATGGCGCGCCAACGTTAGGCCCGCCGTTTTTGCTGGCGCGGCAGGGTTTTTCCATCACGCGTCGGCTAAATACCACGCTCATGCCAAAACTCCCTGCCACGTGGCCATGCAGGCGTCACACCGCATTTTCATGGGGGGAATGCGGCACACTTGATAAAATGCCGCGATGAAAAACATCGTCATTCTGATTTCCGGGCGGGGCTCCAATATGGAAGCCATCGTTCGCGCATGCCAATCCGAAGGCTGGCCGGGCCGGATTGCTGCCGTCATCTCCAATCGCCCGGATGCTGCGGGGCTCGGGTTTGCGGCCTCGCATGGCATTGCCACCGCGGTCGTGGACCACAAGGGTTATCCGGACCGCGAGAGCTTTGATGCGGCCCTGGCGCAAGCAATCGACGGCTTCTCGCCCGATCTGGTTGTGCTTGCCGGCTTCATGCGCATCCTGACTGCCGGTTTCGTGAAGCACTACGAGCGACGCATGCTGAACATCCATCCGTCGCTGTTGCCCTGTTTTCCGGGCCTGCACACGCACGAGCAGGCGCTTGCCGTGGGCGTGAAGGTTCACGGTGCGACGGTCCATTTCGTGACCGCCGAGCTAGACCACGGCCCGATCGTGCTGCAGGCAGCCATCGAGGTCCGTCAGAGCGACACACCGGATACGCTCGCCGCACGGCTGCTGACGCAGGAACATGTGATCTATCCGCGCGCCGTGCGCTGGTTTGTGGAGGGGCGCTTGAGCCTTGACCAGGGGGTGGTCCGGGTGTCGCCGGATGTCTCGCAACTCGTGATTGGCGCGGACGCCGCGGAGGTAGCATGAGCCAGGAACGTCAGCGCCCGCGTGGCAACGCGACAGGCAAACAGCGTCCCACCTCCGGCGGAGGATGGTATCGGGCGCCGCAGGGCAAGCGGCCGCAGGGCAGTGCGCCTCGCCCACGCACCGGTGTGCACGGTAGTCATCTGGAGCATTTGGACAAGGTGCTCGCGCGGCTGCTGCACTTTGCTGCACCGGCCGACATGGTCGTCAGCCAGTACTTCCGTGAGCATCACGAGCTTGGCCATCGCGAGCGCGGCATCATTGCCGAAGCGGCCTTTGCGGTATTGCGTCGCAAGGTGGAATTCGGCCAGTTTGCCGAAAGCGGCACCGGCCCGGCGCGCCGCCGCCTGGTGTTGCTCGGCCTGCTGCAGACCGCTGGCCGTGACGCCATCGCCCCGTTCCTGAGTCCGGCTGAAGCGGAATGGCTGGATCGTTGGGCAATGCGCGACCGCGAAGCCCTGGCGCCGCGCGTGCGCGCCAATCTGCCGGATTGGCTGTTTGACGCATTGGTCGCGCAGCATGGCGCGGATTTCACCGAAGCGCTGGCCCAGGCGTGGTTGGCTCCCGCACCGCTGGACCTGCGGGTGAATACCCTCAAGGGCGATCGCGACGGGGTGCTCGCCACGCTGGCCGAAGCCGGTATCGAGAGCGCTGCGGCACCGCTGTCGCCGGTGGGCATCCGCCTGGCAGGCAAGCCGGCGCTGAACAAGCTCGACATCTTCACCAATGGCACGGTCGAAGTGCAGGATGAGGGCAGCCAGTTGCTGTGCCAGCTGTTGGCGCCCAAGCGTGGCGAGATGGTGGTCGACTTCTGCGCGGGCGCTGGCGGTAAAACGCTGGCCATTGGCGCTGCAATGCGCTCGACTGGGCGTCTGTACGCCTTCGACGTGTCGGAAAAGCGGTTGTCGAATCTTGGCCCCCGGCTGGCGCGCAGCGGTTTGTCCAACGTCCATCCGAGCCGGATCGACAGCGAGCACGATGCCAAGGTCAAGCGTCTGGCCGGCAAGATCGATCGCGTGCTGGTCGATGCGCCTTGCAGCGGGCTCGGCACACTGCGCCGCAATCCAGACCTGAAGTGGCGCCAATCCGCCCAGGCCATCGAAGAAATGTCGGCCAAGCAGCAATCGATCCTGGCGTCGGCTGCGCGCCTGCTGAAGCCGGGCGGCCGTCTGGTCTATGCAACCTGCAGCGTGCTCGCGCGCGAGAACCAGCAGGTGGTCGAACAGTTCCTGGCCGCGCATGATGACTTCGTGCTCGTGCCTGCCGGCGAGGTGCTCGCCGCGCAGAAGATTCCGTTGGAAATGGGTGCCTATCTGGAGCTCTACCCGCACGTGCATCAGACCGATGGCTTCTTCGCGGCGGTGCTGGAGCGCCGCGCATGAAGGCGCGCCAATGGGGTTGGCTGCTGGCTGTCGTCCTGGCGTGCGGCGCAGGTGGCGTCGCGCAGGCGCGTGGTACGCCGCCGGTGCTCCCCGCCAAGGGCACGGTCCAGGCTGCCTTTACGCCCGACGACGATATCGAAGGCCTCCTGGCCGATGCCATCGATCAGGCGCGCGAGCAAGTGCTGGTGCAGGCGTATCTGCTGTCCAACAAGGCGATCGTGCGGGCGTTGTTGTCGGCGCACCAGCGCGGCGTGGACGTGCGGGTACTGGCTGACCGCGAGCAGATGATGCGCGCGAATGGCAGTCGCGTGCCCGACATTGCCAACGCGGGCATTCCGGTCTTGCTGGAGGTCCGGTACAAGAACGCCCACAACAAGGTCATCGTGATCGACCCGCGCGGCGCGCATCCGGTGCTGGTGACCGGCAGCTTCAACTTCACGCAGACCGCGCAGCGCGGCAACGCTGAAAACGTGCTGATCGTGCGAGGCGATCCCGACCTTGCGCAGCGCTATGCCGCCAACTGGCAAAAGCACGCGGGCGATGCGCTGCCCTATCGCGCGCAATAGGCGCGGTTTCCGATGAATGGCTTTCCCCTGAACCACATTGCATTGGGCCATATGATCGGCGACATCGTCTCCGACCTCGGCGGCCCACGCTTCATCTGGCAACTCGGTGTACTGGCGGCTTTGCTGGCGGCTGCCTGGCTGATTGCACGGCCCATCGTACGGCGCTTGCGTACCCGCCATGTCGACGACACCTTTGCGCTGCGCTTCGCGTGGTCGAGCCTGGAGCGGGCGATGTTCCCGCTGTTCGGCTGGCTGCTGGTGCTGGGCGCGCGTTATGCGCTGGTGGGCACCATGCCGATCAGCGTGTTCCGGTTGGCCGCGGTGCCGCTGTTCAGCCTGGCGATGCTGTACCTCGCCTTCTACGTGCTGCGTCGCGTGCTCTCTGCGAACGGCGAGTTGCACGGGATGCTGGTGCTGGTGGAGCGCGTCCTCACCACGCTGATGTGGATCGGCATGGTGCTCTACGTGCTCGGCGTGCTCGGGGATGTGATCGATTACCTCGATAGCATCCGGTTTGCCGTGGGTGGTAAACAGAAAGTCAGCCTGGCAGCCATGCTGATGGGCGCGGTGTGGATTCTCCTCACGGTGCTCGTCGCGATGTGGTTTGGCTCATGGCTGGACAGCCGCATCACGCGCGCTTCGGCATTGGACGCCAACCTGAAGGTGGTGCTTTCGCGTGTCGCCAAGGCGGCGCTGCTGCTGGTGTCCTTGCTGCTGAGCTTGTCGCTGGTGGGCATCGACCTGACGGTCCTGTCGGTATTCGGAGGTGCGCTTGGGGTCGGCCTGGGTTTCGGCTTGCAGAAGATCGCGAGTAACTACGTCTCGGGCTTCATCATCCTGCTGGAGCGCTCACTCAAGCTTGGCGACCAGATCACGGTGAGCAGCTTCACTGGCATCGTGACGCAGATCCGCACGCGCTACACCGTCGTGCGCAACGGTGATGGCGACACGCTGGTGCCGAACGAGTTGATGGTCGCCCAAGCGGTGCAGAACCACAACGAACGCGGCACCGTGCGAGTCGCGGTGCGCGTGCAGGCTTCATACGCGGCCGAACCGGAAACGGTACTGGCCCTGCTGGTGGCATGCGCCGAGGGCATCCCGCGCGTACTTACAGACCCTGCGCCTGCCGCCTTCCTGGTGCTCTTTGCCGATAGCGGCATCGAGTACGAACTCGGCGTGTGGATCAACGATCCGCACAACGGCAAGCTCGGCGTGCAGTCCGATTTGAACCGGGCAATCTATCGTCGCTTCAAGGCGGCGGGAATCGAGATTCCCTTCCCGCAGCGTGAGGTGCGCGTGCTGGGGGCGACGGAGCCGTCTTCGGCCGCAAGGAGTGACCTTGGCGCCTCGTCTGCCGGGCCGTCCGTCTCTGCCTAGCGCAGGAAGGGGCGCAACGGTGCCCCCTTGTCCTGGGTCAAATCTGCGGTTTTCCCCCATGATTCATAAGGGGTATTCGGTTAGAATCATGGGTACTCTTGCAAAGAAAGAGACGGCTCCGCGGCGGTGGCTTGCTACTTGCGGCAAAGTGCCGCGAATGGCTTGCATTGCGGAGTTGCGGACGTCATATCAATGGCATTGGCATGAAGCCGGCTATGTGACGCGCAAGCCAGGTGCTGACACCCAATACCGCGCCCAGACGACCTCCTTGTCGCGATCCAGCGACAGCGGATGGCCTGAAGATTCAGCCTCGGCCGTTTCGAACCAGGCTGTTTCTATGACCCCGAGTTGACCCCGGAGAGTGCTTTGATCGACTCCACCCTGAATTTTCTTGCTAACGGCATCCTGAATTGGGCCTGGTGGCAAATCCTGATTTTTACGCTGGTGGTCACACACATCACCATCGCGGGCGTTACGATTTTTCTGCACCGTAGCCAGGCCCATCGTGCGCTGGACCTGCATCCGATTCCCGCGCATTTCTTCCGCTTCTGGTTGTGGCTGACCACCGGCATGGTTACGAAGGAATGGACTGCCATCCACCGCAAGCACCACGCCAAGTGCGAGACCGAAGACGACCCGCACAGCCCGCAGACCCGCGGCATCCGGAAGGTTTTGCTGGAAGGCGCCGAACTCTACCGCGCCGAGGCCAAGAACAAGGAAACCATCCAGAAGTTCGGTCATGGCACGCCTGATGACTGGATCGAACGCAATCTGTATTCGAAGTTCACCTGGCAGGGCGTAGGCCTGATGCTGATCCTGGACGTGCTGATGTTCGGCGCGCTCGGGTTGACGGTGTGGGCCGTGCAGATGCTCTGGATCCCGATCCACGCCGCCGGCATCATCAATGGCCTGGGCCACTACTGGGGCTATCGCAACTTCGACTGCGAAGACGCTTCGACCAACGTGTTTCCGTGGGGCCTGATCATCGGTGGTGAGGAACTGCACAACAATCACCACACGTATGCCACGTCGGCCAAGTTCTCGATCAAGTGGTACGAGTTCGACGTGGGCTGGGGCTATATCCGCGCCCTGGAAATCATGGGTCTGGCCAAAGTCAAGAAAGTTGCGCCAAAAGCACGTTTTGTGGATGCGAAGCCGGTTGACCAGAACACCCTGGAAGCCATTATCGCCAACCGCTACGACGTGATGGCGCGCTATGCCAAGACCGTCAAGCTGGCCTATCGGCAGGAACTGGCGAAGATGAAGGCATCCCGCGATGTTGAATATCGCGCACTCAAGCCGGCGCGCAAGTGGTTCCACCGCGACGAAGCCAAGCTCGGCGCGCCGCAACGCGAGCAGCTCTCGCAAATCGTGTCGGACCACTCGTCCCTGCACACATTCGTCGAGATGCGCCGCGAGCTCGGCGCCCTGTGGAGCCGCTCGAATGCGTCGCGCGAGCAGTTGTTGAGCCAACTGCAGGAATGGTGCAAGCGCGCGGAGGAAAGCGGTATCCACGCGCTGCAGGAGTTTGCCGTGCGCCTGCGCCGCTACGCCTGATCTTTCTGTTTCATAGGTGAAGCCCCGCTCCGCAGCGGGGCTTTTCTTTTGGGTAAACTGCCCCCAACTCATCGCCTTAGGAAGCTGCGACAACGCATCGCGGCGCGAGTCCTCCTCATACACCGTCCGTTTCATTGCCGAGCCTGTTTCTTGGCGCCCTGCCGGACGGGGAGACCACCATGGAAGCCCACATCAAGACGGTTGAATTCGAGCGCCCGGACATGCTCACCGAGGCGCAATCCGGTGCCAGCTGTGTCGCCCACGCCTGGGCCAAGGTGCCGCCCGTGCTGTCGCGCGAAGAGCGAGACACCCTGAAGGCCCGCATCAAGCGCCTCCTCAAGGAACGCGAGGCCGTGCTGGTCGCGCATTACTACGTCGATGCCGATTTGCAGGATCTGGCCGAGGAGACGGGCGGCTGCGTGTCGGATTCATTGGAAATGGCGCGCTTTGGCCGCGACCATTCGGCCAAGACGCTGGTCGTGGCCGGGGTTCGCTTCATGGGCGAGACTGCCAAGATCCTGAGCCCCGAAAAGACCGTGCTGATGCCTGACCTGGACGCGACGTGCTCGTTGGACCTGGGCTGCCCGCCGGACGAATTTGCCGCGTTTTGTGACGCGCATCCGGACCGTACCGTGGTCGTCTATGCCAACACCAGCGCGGCCGTAAAGGCGCGTGCGGATTGGATGGTGACATCCTCCATCGGCTTGAAGATCGTGCAACACCTCCACGCGCAGGGAAAGAAGATACTGTGGGCGCCCGACCGGCATCTCGGCAGCTACATCCAGAAGCAGACCGGTGCCGACATGCTGCTCTGGCAGGGTTCGTGCCTGGTGCACGACGAGTTCAAGGGTGTGGAGCTGGACCTGCTCCGTGCCGAACACCCGGACGCGAAAATTCTTGTGCATCCGGAATCGCCGGAGTCGGTGGTGGCGCAGGCGGACGTGGTGGGGTCGACCTCCCAGTTGATTGCGGCAGCGCAGTCGCTGTCAGCCAATGCGTTCATCGTTGCGACCGATAACGGCATCCTTCACAAGATGCGTTTGGCAGCCCCTGGCAAGCGGTTCATCGAGGCACCGACGGCCGGTAACAGCGCGACCTGCAAGAGCTGCGCGCATTGCCCCTGGATGGCGATGAACGCTTTGACAAACCTGGCCGAAGTGCTGGAAACCGGTCGGAACGAAATCCATGTCGATCCGGCCATCGGTAAGCAGGCCGTCGTCTGCATCGATCGCATGCTGGACTTTGCCGCGCGCGAGAAGGCCGTGGTTCGACCGCAGGGCGACCTGGCGGCCAGTGCACAACTCTTCCAAGGAATCGGCCCGGCATGACGGCAACCCAAATGAACGCGAGCGCGGCACAGGCGATTTTCGACAGCTTCGGTCCGGCGCTGCGCGAGGCGCTGGCTGCCAACGTGGCCTCAGCCATTGCGGAGGATGTCGGCACGGGCGACCGGACCGGCTTGCTGGTGCCCTCGGATCGTCGAGTGCGCGCCCGCGTGATCGTGCGAGAGCGCGCCGTGTTGTGCGGCACGCCCTGGTTCGACGCATGCATGCAGGCAGTGGACCCCGCGCTTCGCGTGACCTGGCGTCAGCACGAAGGTGACGTCATGGCGCCGGATTCGGTGGTCTGCGAGATCGAAGGGCCCGCGCGTTCCCTGTTGACGGCCGAGCGTCCGTCGCTGAACTTCCTGCAGTTGCTTTCCGGCGTGGCAACTGCCACGTCGCGTTATGCCCAGGTCATCGCAGGCACGCGCGCTCGCGTGCTGGATACGCGCAAGACGCTTCCCGGGCTGCGCCTTGCACAGAAGTATGCGGTACGCATCGGCGGCGGTGAAAACCAGCGCCTGGCGCTGTATGACGGCATCCTGATCAAGGAAAACCACATCGCTGCCGCCGGTGGTGTGACGGCGGTCCTGCGCGCCGCCCAGGCGCTCAATGCAGGCGTACCGATCCAGGTGGAAGTGGAAACGCTCGCGCAACTCGATGAAGCGCTGGGGGCAGGCGCAACGTCCGTCTTGCTCGACAACTTCGATACCGAGGCGATGCGGGAGGCCGTGCGCCTGACAGCGGGCCGGGCGCTGCTGGAAGTGTCCGGCGGCGTGAATATCGACACGATCCGCGCGTTTGCAGAGACGGGCGTGGACCGTATCTCGGTTGGCGCGCTCACGAAGGACGTGCGCGCGACCGATTACTCGCTGCGCATCGTCGAATAAGGCTCAGCCCCTGCGTGCAATCTGCCGATGTGTCGGCTGCATGACCGTCGGCAGGGCCTTGGGTAGCGTCTCGGGGTAGTCGCGCGAGAAATGCAGCCCGCGGCTCTCATGGCGGGACAGCGCGCTGTCCACGATGAGCGAGGCCACTTCAACAAGATTGCGCAGCTCGAGCAGGTCGGCGCTGACACGGAAGTTAGCGTAGTACTCGGTAATCTCTTCACGCAGCAGGGCAATGCGGTGCTGCGCGCGCTCGAGCCGCTTGTTCGTGCGGACGATGCCGACGTAATTCCACATCATGCGGCGCAGCTCGTCCCAGTTGTGCGAGACGACGACTTCCTCGTCGGCATCCGTCACGCGGCTTTCGTCCCATGCGGGCACATGTACCGGAGCCGCCTTCGATTGCGGTTGCGCAAGGATGTCTTCCGCTGCGCCACGCCCGATCACCATGCATTCCAGCAGCGAATTACTGGCAAGCCGATTGGCGCCGTGCAGCCCGGTGTAGGCCGTCTCGCCAACCGCATACAGGCCCGCGATGTCCGTGCGCCCGAGGTGGTCGGTCACCACGCCGCCGCACGTGTAGTGGGCGGCCGGAACGACCGGGATCGGCTGGCGTGTGATGTCGATGCCCAGCTCCATGCAGCGTGCCAGGATGGTCGGGAAGTGCTCCTTGAGGAATTCGGGGCTCTGGTGGCTGATGTCGAGGTATACGCAGTCCAGGCCGCGCTTCTTCATTTCGAAATCGATGGCGCGGGCAACGATGTCGCGTGGTGCCAGTTCGGCGCGTTCATCGTGCGCGGGCATGAAGCGCGTGCCGTCGGGCAGGATCAGCTTGCCGCCCTCGCCGCGTACCGCCTCGGTAATCAGGAACGATTTGGCGAACGGGTGATACAGGCACGTCGGATGGAACTGGATGAACTCCATGTTCGCCACGCGACAGCCTGCGCGCCAGGCCATGGCAATGCCGTCGCCACTGGCCGTGTCCGGATTCGTCGTGTAGAGGTAAACCTTGCCTGCGCCGCCCGTTGCCATCACGGTGTGGTTGGCAGTGAGCGTCTGGACGTGGCCTGATGCAGCATCCAGCACGTACAGGCCGTGGCAGCGCATGCCGGGCAGACCCAGTTTCGCATCCGTGATCAGGTCGATCGCGAAGTGGTCTTCCAGCAGGGTGATATTGGGGTGGTTGCGCACCTTTGCCACCAGCGTCGTCACCACGGCATGCCCGGTGGCGTCTGCCGCGTGGATGATGCGGCGATGGCGATGGCCGCCCTCGCGTGTCAGGTGGAAGCCGAGTTCGGCCTGCTCGTCGCGGGTGAAGGGCACGCCGTGGCCGATCAGCCATTCAATGGCGGCGCGCCCGTTCTCGACGATATAGCGCGTTGCTGCCTCGTCGCACAGGCCGGCGCCGGCAATGAGCGTGTCGTCGACGTGCTCGTCATGACTATCGCTTGAATCGAGCACGGCTGCGATGCCGCCTTGTGCCCAGTCGCTGGCGCCTTCCGGCAAGCTGCGTTTGCTAATGACGACCACGCGGCGGTGATCGGCGAGGTGCAGGGCGACGGTCAGGCCCGCCAGGCCGCTGCCGACGACGGCAACATCGTAATTCATGAGACGCGAGACGTTGGATACACGCGGCAGCGAGCCAGCACAGTCGCGTGTCAATCGAAAAGAAGAGCAGTGTACACCCCAGCTCTCGCCGCGCGGAGGGCAACAAAAAACCCGCCACGGGGCGGGTTTCTCGGTGCCGGTCGTGCCGGCGGAAACAAGGCAGGCAATCGCGTGGATTACTTGATCTTGGTTTCCTTGTAAGCGACGTGCTTGCGGGCGACGGGATCAAACTTCATGATCTCCATCTTTTCCGGCTTGGTGCGCTTGTTCTTGGTGGTCGTGTAGAAATGACCCGTACCTGCGGTCGATTCCAGCTTGATCTTGTCGCGTCCGCCTTTGCTGGCCATGTTTAACTCCTAATTAGACTTCGCCGCGTGCGCGCAGGTCCACGAGCACTTCGTCGATGCCTTTTTTATCGATCAGGCGCAGACCAGCGTTCGAGACGCGCAGGCTGACCCAGCGGTTTTCGGATTCAACCCAGAAGCGGCGATTCTGCAGGTTCGGCAGAAAACGGCGCTTGGTCTTGTTGTTGGCGTGGGAAACGTTATTGCCGACCATCGGCGCTTTCCCGGTCACTTGACAGACGCGTGCCATGGAGCACTCCTAACTTGATTCGTATGACTACAGTTTGCGACCGGGCGCGTAGGACTTAAACCATGCGCAGCGCCACTGTAGAGGTGGGACACTTCAGCGAAACGCGGATTATACACACAAAACCGCTGAGAAATCAAAGAGATCAATGGATTGGGGTTGGAGGGGGTGTGGTGCGGCGCCAGCGCTACATCTGGCCGTGTTCGAGGAAGCCGTATACCGAGGCGCGGCCAACGATCATGTGATCCAGGACGATCACGTCCAACAGGGCCAGCGCGCGGCACAGCTCTTTGGTCAGGGTGATATCGGATGCGCTCGGTTCGGCGTGGCCGCTGGGGTGGTTGTGCGCCAGGATGACGGCAGCCGCGTTGTGATGCAGCGCACGCTTGGCAATCTCCCGCGGGTAGACGCGGGCTTCCGTCAACGTGCCGCGAAACAGTTCTTCCAGGGCGATCAGCCGGTGTCGCACGTCAAGGAACAGGCAGGCGAACACTTCGTGCGGGCGGTGGCCAAGCGTCAAGCGCAGGTAGTCCTTCACGGTTTGGGAGGACTCGAAGGTCTGCCCATGCGAGATCTCTTCCTTCAGGGCGCGCCGGGCGACCTCCAGCAACGCATGCAGTTGCGCGTACTTGGCGGGCCCCATGCCGTTGATCGACGAGAATTCTTGTCGCGACGCATGGCAAAGCCGCCCCAGCGAGCCGAAATGCGACAGAAGCTCGCGTGCCAGGTCGACCGCGGTTTTTCCAGGCATCCCCACGCGTAAGAAGATGGCCAGCAGTTCTGCGTCGGAGAGCGCGGCGGGGCCATGGGCGAGCAGTTTTTCGCGGGGCCGCTCGTGGGCAGGCCAGTCGACGATTGCCATAGAGAAAAGATGGGTGTGGGGGGGCGCCATTCCTCCCTGTGCAGCGCAAGCCGCATCGGTCGAGAGGAGGGGGGCTGACGTACAATAGCGGGTTACTTTTTGGTCAAGCGGGTTCAACGTGCAAAATTTGGTGAACGAGGCGTCCGCGGGGACGCCGGGCAGCGCAGGCAAGGTGGTTGGGCCGGATTCCTATCTGACGCTGCACTACCGCATCGCGCTGGAAAACGACACGGACATCGTGACCACCTTTGGCGACAAGCCTGCGACGCTGTTGCTCGGGCAGGGCCAGCTGGCGCCCACGCTGGAGCAGGCGCTGCTCGGCATGCGCGAAGGCGAACGCACGACATTCCGCCTGGCGCCCGAGCACGCGTTCGGGCCGCGCAATCCGGATCTGCTCCAGCGTGTCTCGCTGACCACGCTGCGTGAGAACTCTTCGTTTGAAGAGGACTACCAGCCCGGCGATCTCGTTGAGTTCAACGCGCCGAGCGGCGGCAAATATGCCGGTGTCCTGAAGGAAGTCGGCGAGACGTCCGCGCTGTTCGATTTCAATCACCCGCTGGCTGGTCAGACGATCGTGTTCGAAGTCCAGCTGATCGGCATTCTGTAATGAACACGACCACGAACGCCTCGGTTGATCCCGTCACCCAGGCCGATGCCGAGGTGCTGCTCGCGCAACCGCGAGGCTTCTGTGCTGGGGTGGATCGCGCCATCGAGATCGTCGAGCGCGCGCTGCAACTGTTCGGCGCGCCCATCTACGTGCGTCACGAGATCGTCCACAACGCCTACGTGGTGAGCGATCTGCGCAACAAGGGCGCGGTGTTCGTGCAGGAACTCGACGACGTGCCGGTGGGCGGCACGGTCATCTTCAGCGCCCATGGCGTGTCGCGCGCGGTGCGCGAAGCTGCCGAGGCGCGCGGCCTGCGTGTGTTCGACGCGACGTGCCCGCTGGTCACCAAGGTGCACGTCGAGGTGTCGAAGATGCGCTCGCAGGGCTTCGAGATCATCATGATCGGGCACAAGGGCCACCCGGAAGTGGAGGGCACCATGGGCCAGGCCGATGACGGCATGCTGCTGGTCGAGTCTGTGGAGGACGTTGCGCACCTCGTGGTGAGGGACCCGACGCGCCTCGCGTATGTGACACAGACCACGCTGTCTGTGGACGAGACCCAGGAAATTGTCGCTGCGATCAAGTCGCGCTTTCCCGCGGTAAACGAGCCGAAGAAGCAGGACATCTGCTACGCCACGCAGAACCGCCAGGATGCCGTGAAGTTCATGGCGCCCCGGGTGGAAGTGGTGATCGTGGTCGGCAGCCCGAACAGTTCCAACTCGAACCGTCTTCGCGAGCTGGCCGAGAAGCTGGGCGTGCCCGCCTACATGGTGGACACGCCCGAGCAGGTCCGCCCGGAGTGGGTGGCGGGCAAACGCCGCGTGGGACTGACGGCGGGTGCTTCAGCGCCGGAAGAGTTGGCCCAGTCGATTGTCGATCGGCTCAAGCTGCTGGGTGCGCGCACCGTCCGTCCGCTCGAGGGGATTCAGGAAAACATGTCCTTCCCCCTTCCGAGGGGGCTTCAAACGAATTGAATGCCGTTATGTAAATGCCCACTTAAAAGCGCACAACAATAGTGCGCCCTAATGCGGTGCATGAAGCGCTTTTGGTTAAAAAGACGGCCACTCTAACTCGGGTGGCCGTTTCTTTTTGTGCATCGCAAAATCGCCTCCAATGCCGGCGAAGCCTTGCTCTACCGTGTATATCGCCCGCCAGCCCGCACAGATACGGGGTTTCCCTTACTCTGGCATGCTTCTTGATAAAGCTCCTCGCCATTCGCGAATGCCTGCGCGAAATGACGCCTGTTTGGGCATTGGGGAAAGCCCGTAAAGCGGCGTAGTTACTGCAAAAAACGTTGTTGCGACGCGTATTGCATCCGCAAAAAAAGGGGATACAATGCGCGCGTTTCAAATTGAAACAATCGGCGCGGGGGGAGCGGCCGGGAGGCAGGACGCTCTCCTTGCTCTTGCGAGATCTAGGAGATCACTCATGCAAATTAAGTTTGCCAAAGTTCTGCCGCTTGCGGCTGCCGTGGCACTCGTAGCAGCTTGCGGTAAGAACGAGGAAAAGCCCGCAGACCAAGCTGCTGCACCTGCAGCAACGTCGGCTCCGGCCGCAGCTGCTGGCGGCGGCGAGACCGTCGTCAAGATCGGTCACGCGGCACCGCTCACCGGCGGTATTGCTCACCTTGGCAAAGACAACGAAAACGGCGCACGTCTGGCCGTCGAAGAAGCCAACAAGGAAGGCCTGACCATCGACGGCAAGAAGATCAAGCTGGAGCTGGTCGGTGAAGACGATGCGGGTGACCCGAAGACCGGCACCGCCGTGGCGCAGAAGCTAGTTGACGAGCACGTCGTTGCCGTCGTCGGCCACCTGAACTCGGGCGTGTCGATCCCGGCCTCGAAGATCTACAGCGATGCAGGCATCGTGCAGATCTCGCCGTCGTCGACCAACCCCGACTACACCAAGCAAGGCTTCAAGACGACCTACCGCGTGGTCGCGACCGACGCACAGCAAGGTCCGGCACTGGCCAACTACGCCGCCAAGACCCTGGGCGCCAAGACCGTGGCAATCGTTGATGACGCCACCGCCTACGGCAAGGGCCTCGCTGACGAGTTCGAGAAGACCGCGAAGGCAGACGGCGTGAACGTCGTGGCGCGTGAAGCGACCAACGACAAGGCGACCGACTTCAAGGCCATTCTGACCAAGATCAAGGGCAAGAAGCCGGACGTGATCATGTATGGCGGCATGGACGCCACGGGTGGTCCGTTCGCCAAGCAGGCCATGGAACTGGGCATCAAGGCCAAGATCGTCGGCGGCGATGGCGTGTGTACCGACAAGGTGGCTGAACTGGCCGGCGACGCGATCAACAACATCGTGTGCTCGGAAGCGGGCCTGGCGCTGTCGAAGATGGAGAAGGGCGCCGAGTTCGAGAAGAAGTACCAAGAGCGCTTCAACACGCCGGTGCAGATCTACGCACCGTTCACGTATGACGCTGTCAACGTGATCATCGACGCGATGAAGCGTGCCAACTCGACCGATCCGGCCAAGATCCTGGCTGCCATGCCGGCAACCAACTACAACGGCGTGATCGGCAACATCTCGTTCGACGATAAGGGTGACCTGAAGCAAGGTTCCATCACCCTGTACAACTACAAGGACAAGAAGAAGACCGTTCTTGACGTTGTGAAGATGTAATCGAAGGGTTACCGCCCTTGAAAACGGCACCGCGCCTACCCTTGCGGTGCCGTTTTTTATAGCCTCGCCAGTTACACAAGACCCTCACCATGGGTGCGTCGGCAGGCCGCTTACCAGCAATCTCACCCTACCCATCCGATTGATCGCATTCCTTGCGGGCACGTCATCCCGTCGCCTACAACAAAGCAAGGCATAGCAGGAGCTGTTCTCATGGATATCTTTATCCAGCAGATCGTGAACGGTCTGGTGCTCGGCAGCATTTACGCGCTGATCGCACTTGGCTACACCATGGTCTACGGTATTCTCGGCATCATCAACTTCGCTCACGGCGATGTTCTGATGATTGGCGCAATGTCTGCGCTGACCGCCATCAACTTCCTCCAGAAGTTCTTCCCCAACCTGCCTGACTGGGCCACCCTGGTCTTGGCGCTGCTGTTTGCGATGCCGGTTTGCGCCATCGTCGCTTACACCATCGAACGGGTCGCCTACCGGCCGCTGCGCAACGCGCCGCGCCTGGCGCCGCTGATCACCGCCATCGGCGTGTCGATCGTGCTGCAGACCCTGGCCATGATGATCTGGTCGCGCAACCCGCTGAGCTTCCCGGAGCTCTTGCCGTCGAGCCCGATCGACATCGGCTCGACCGGCGCGACCATTACCGGCAAGGAAATCGCCATCATCGTGGTGTCGATCCTGGTGATGATCGGGCTGATCCTGCTGGTCAACCGCACCAAGCTCGGCCGCGCCATGCGCGCCACCGCCGAGAACCAGCGTGTGGCAGGCCTGATGGGCGTCAACCCGAACTTCGTGATCTCCGCCACCTTCATGATCGGTGCTGCCATGGCTGCGGTCGCCGGCGTCATGATGGCGACCAACTACGGCAACGCTCACTTCTACATGGGCTTCATCCCCGGCCTGAAGGCGTTTACCGCCGCGGTGCTGGGCGGTATCGGCAACCTGGCGGGCGCCATGGTGGGCGGCATTCTGCTGGGCCTGATCGAAGCACTGGGTGCGGGCTACATCGGTGATCTGACTGGCGGTGTGTTCGGTTCGAACTACCAGGATGTCTTCGCGTTCATCGTGCTGATTGGCGTACTGCTGTTCCGCCCGTCCGGCATCATGGGCGAACGCGTTGCGGACCGTGCATAAGAAGGGGAGCGCCATGACAGAAACTGCAACTGAATTCAAGGCACCGAAGAAGACGCGCGCTGCGCTCTACGGCTTCCTGGTCCTGGCCCTGTTCGCACCGTTCATTGTCGGTGCCGCAGGTGGCAACTACTGGGTGCGCGTGCTGGACTTCGCACTGCTCTACATCATGCTGGCTCTCGGCCTGAACATCGTGGTGGGCTTTGCCGGCCTGCTCGATCTGGGCTACATCGCGTTCTACGCGGTGGGTGCCTACATGATGGGCTTGCTGGGCTCGCCGCACTTGTCCAACCAGTTTGAATGGATCCACCAGCTGTTCCCCAACGGGCTGCATCTCGTCGTCTGGTGGGTGATTCCGCTGGGTGCGGGCTTGGCAGCGCTGTTTGGGATCCTGCTGGGTGCGCCAACGCTCAAGCTGCGCGGTGACTATCTCGCCATCGTGACGCTTGGCTTCGGTGAAATCATCCGGATCTTCATGAACAACCTCGACCGCCCGGTGAACATCACCAACGGTCCGAAGGGCATCAACCTGATTGAGCCGGTCAAGATCTTCGGGTTCGACTTTTCGAAGCGCCACGATTTCTTCGGCATCCGCTTCGATTCGGTCTACATGTACTACTACCTGTTCGTGATCCTGGCCGCGATCATCATCATCGTATGCCTGCGCTTGCAGAACTCGCGTATCGGCCGTGCTTGGGTTGCCATCCGTGAAGACGAAATCGCTGCCAAGGCGATGGGGATCAACACCCGCAACATCAAGTTGCTGGCGTTTGCCATGGGTGCGTCGTTCGGCGGCGTGTCGGGTGCGATGTTCGCGTCGTTCCAGGGCTTTGTGTCGCCGGAATCGTTCGTGCTGTGGGAGTCGATCTACATTCTGGCGATCGTGGTGCTGGGCGGCATGGGCCATATCCCGGGCGTGATCCTGGGCGGCATCCTGCTGGTGGGCTTCCAGGAACTGCTGCGTGCCCTGGCCGAGCCGATCCAGAACAAGCTGTTTGGCCATGTGATCGTGGAAGCGGAAGTGCTGCGTCAGTTGCTCTTCGGCCTGGCGATGGTGGTGGTGATGCTGTATCGCCCTGCGGGCCTGTGGCCCTCGCCGCGCAAGGAAGACCGTCCGCAGAAGGCGCGGGTCGGTGGGTTGTCCCGCATCTGATGGAGGCACGCATATGAGCAATAACAACGTCCTCCTCTCGATCCGAGGAGTCAGCAAGCGATTCGGCGGCCTGCAAGCGCTATCCGACGTGAACCTGGAAATCCGTGAAGGCGAGATCTACGGCCTGATCGGCCCGAACGGCGCCGGCAAGACCACGTTCTTCAACGTCATCACGGGCCTGTACACCCCCGACGCCGGCGAATTCGTGCTGGGCGGCCTCCCCTACCAGCCGACCGCCGTGCATGAGGTGGCCAAGGCCGGTATCGCACGCACGTTCCAGAACATCCGCCTGTTCGGCGACATGACTGCGGCGGAGAACGTCATGGTCGGCCGCCACGTGCGTACCAAGGCCGGCCTGATCGGCGCGGTGTTCCGCACCAAGGCGGCACGCGAGGAAGAGCAGTCCATCGAAGACTGGGCGCACGACCTGCTGGACTACGTCGGCATCGGCAAGTATGCCAACTACACGGCGCGCAACCTGTCGTACGGTCACCAGCGTCGCCTGGAGATCGCTCGCGCCCTGGCCACGCAGCCCAAGCTGCTGGCCCTGGACGAGCCGGCTGCCGGCATGAACGCCACGGAAAAGGTGGAACTCCGTGGCCTGCTCGACAAGATCCGTTCCGACGGCAAGACCATCCTGCTGATCGAGCACGATGTGAAGCTGGTGATGGGCCTGTGCAACCGCCTGACCGTGCTGGACTACGGCAAGGTGATCGCACAAGGCCTGCCGCAGGAAGTGCAGAGCAACCCCGCCGTGATCGAGGCCTACCTCGGCGCGTCAGCGCACTGACGCAGAGGAACGGAATATGAAACCAGTAATGTTGAAGATCGACAGCCTGAAGGTCGCGTACGGCGGCATCCAGGCGGTCAAGGGCGTGGATCTGGAGATTCGCGAAGGTGAGCTGGTCACGCTGATCGGTGCCAACGGTGCCGGCAAGACGACCACCATGAAGGCCATCACCGGCCTGCAGGGCTGGGCCGGCGGTGACGTGCAGTATCTCGGCAAGTCGATCAAGGGCGTGCCGAGCTACAACCTGCTCAAGCAGGGCCTGGCGATGGTGCCGGAAGGCCGCGGCGTGTTCGCGCGCATGACCATCACCGAGAACCTGCAGATGGGTGCCTTCACGCGAAAGGACGAGGCCAACATCAAGGCCGATATCGAACGCATGTTCGGCATCTTCCCGCGCCTGAAGGAGCGTGCAAACCAGCTGGCCGGCACGATGTCGGGCGGTGAGCAGCAGATGCTGGCCATGGCGCGTGCGCTGATGAGCCAACCGAAGCTGCTGCTGCTGGACGAGCCGTCGATGGGTCTCTCGCCGATCATGGTGGAGAAGATCTTCGAGGTCGTGCGCGACATCTCGGCGCAAGGCGTGACCGTGCTGCTCGTCGAGCAGAACGCGCGCCTGGCGCTGCAGGCAGCGCACCGCGGCTACGTGATGGACTCCGGTCTCATCACCATGAGCGGCGATGCCAAGCAGATGCTGGACGATCCGAAGGTGCGTGCCGCCTACCTGGGCGAGTAAGCACCCTCAAGCACCACGAAGAAGCCCCGCAATTGCGGGGCTTTTTCTTTGCGCGTGCCCCACGTTTCAGGCAGATGCGGCTGTGTAGAGGTTCGGCCGGTGCAATTGCATGAAGCCGACGCCCTCGGGCACATCGGTAAAGCCATGCTTGCGATAAAGCCAGTCGGCGCCCGTTGTCACCAGCACTGTGCGGCGCAGGGTCTGCAACTCAGGGTGCTCGCGCAGGAAATCCATCAGCGCGTGCGAGATGCCTTTCCCGCGCCAATCCGGTAGCACGAACACATCGCACAGGTAAGCGAATGTCGCACGATCGGTGATGACGCGCGCAAAACCCACAAGGTCACCATGCGAGCTATCGTCGGCTTGTCGATACGCGCCTAGGCACAGCGAGTTCGCGATCGATCGTTCGAATACGTCGCGCGGCAGGCCGCGGGCCCAATACGTTTCCTGCGAGAGAAAAGCGTAGATGTCGTCCAATGGGAGCCACGCGGAATCATCAGACAACACGATCCCCGTGGCCGGAACGTCTCGCGTCAAGGCCATGGCAAACCTCAGAGTGGGAGCAGCGATGGGGCGATGAAGGGCGACGCATTGCGCGCCGCCCCCGGGGTCATGCGATGCGTTTTAGGCGTGTGCTTTCAGCAGCGTGCGCAGCATGCCGATCATCGTGTCGATCTCTTCGGTCGTCACGTTCAGCGCAGGCATGAAGCGCAGGATGTTGGGGCGCGGGGCATTCAGCAGCAGGCCGGTCGGGTTCATCTCGCGAGCGGCTTCCACCAGTTGGCCGCCGATGTCCTTCCCGAGGAGCAGGGCGCGCAGCAGGCCTTCACCGCGCTCGCCTGCCAGGCCGAATTCTTCGGTCAGTTGCAGCAGTTGCTTGCGCAGGTAAGCGCCGCGCTCCTGCACGCCCGCCAGGAAGCCCGGCGCCAGGAGTTGCTCGATCACCGAGCAGCCAACGGCCGTCATCAGCGGGTTGCCGTTGTACGTGCCGCCCTGGTCGCCGGCCTCGAAGCTGGCGACTTCATCCGTGCACAGCAGTGCCGACAGTGGCACGCCGCCGCCGATGCCCTTGCCCAGCGTCATGATGTCCGGCTCGATGTTCGAGAGCTGGTAGGCGAAGAGGGTGCCGCAGCGGCCGCAACCGGCTTGCACTTCATCGACGATCAGCAGGATCTTGTGCTTCTTGGTGAGGGCGCGCAGTTGCTGCATGAATTCCGGCGTGGCCGGCAGCACGCCGCCTTCGCCTTGCACCGGCTCCAGCATCACGCCGACAGTCTCGTCGGTGATGAGCGCTTCCACCGAGGCGATGTCGTTCAGGATGGCCTTCGGGAAGCCCGGCACCTGCGGGGCGAAGATGGTGTCCCAGCCCGCCTTGCCCGATGCGCTCATGGTGGCGAGCGTGCGGCCGTGGAAGCTGTGGTCGAACGTGATGATCTGGAACGCGCCGTTCTTATGCTTCTTGCCCCACTTGCGGGCGAGCTTGATGGCGCCCTCGTTGGCCTCAGCGCCGCTGTTGGCGAAGAACACCTTGTCGAAACAGCTGTGCGCGGTCAGCAGGCCGGCCAGCTTGGCCATCGGCTCGTTGTAGAACGCCGGGCTCGGGTTGATGAGCTTCCTGGCCTGCGCGTTCAGCGCTTCGATCATGCCGTCGTTGCAGTGGCCCAGGCAGTTGACCGCCCAGCCCTGCACGAAATCCAGATATCGCTTGCCGTTGTGATCCGTCAGCCACGAACCCTTGCCTTCGGTGAAGACGATCTCGGGCCGGTTGGTGATGTACATCAGGGACTGGACGGGGTAGTCAGCAAACGCCATGGCAAAAGCTCCAGAGAAAGGCGGCAGGAAGATGAAAAGGTCGCAAAAGCGCTGTTGGAAAAAGACAAAGGCCACGGGGTGAGCCCGTGGCCTTGTGATCGTCGAATCCTGTGAACCGATACGTGCAATCAGCAGACAGCCGCGTGGCTTCCCGGAGGGAGCAGCGTACGGCGGCGTCGGAGGTGCAGGGCTTGGTTCATAAGGCGCAAGAATAAGACGGATGCCAAGTCAAGTCAAAATGAAATTTGACACTGTATGGATTCGCGCAACGATCACCCAGCCGGATGCAGGTCCGCCTCGGAAGTGAACGAGTCGGCGAAGAATGCGTCCGGGTGCATCCCGCATTGGGCAGCAAAGTCCGTGCGGGCCGAGTTGATCACCACCGGTGCACCACAGGCGTAGACCTCGTGGCCCGACAGATCGGGGTGATCGGCCATCACAGCCTGGTGGACGAAGCCGGTGCGGCCTGTCCAGGCGTCTTCGGGCAGGGCGTTGGAGACAACCGGCACGTAGGTGAAGTTCGGCAGCGTGCGCGCCCATTCTTCGGCCTTGGCGTGCATGTACAGGTCTTGCGGGCGGCGGCCGCCCCAGTACAGCGTCATCGGGCGCGTGCTGCCGATGAACTGGGCATGCTCGATGATCGCCTTGATGGGCGCGAAACCCGTGCCCGAGGCCAGCAGGATGATCGGCTTGTCCGATTCTTCACGCAGGAAGAAGCTGCCCAGCGGACCCTCGAAGCGCAGGATGTCGCGCTCCTTCATGGCTGGGGCACCCTCCTTGGCGCCGAACACGTAGTCGGTGAACGCGCCGCCCGGCATGTGGCGGATATGCAGCTCGATCGGGCCGTCGTCGTGCGGCGGGTTGGCGATCGAGTAGCTGCGGCGCTTGCCGTCGCGCAGCAGGAATTCGATGTACTGCCCCGCCAGAAATTGCATACGCTCGGTGGCAGGCAGTTGCAGCTTGACGATGGTGACGTCCGGCGCGGCCTTTTCCAGCGACGCGACGCGGCATGGGATCTTCTTGATGGGGACATCGCCCGCGCCGTGCACTTCGCGCACTTCGATGGTGACGTCGGTGGCGGCCGTGGCGCAGCAGAACAGCGCGCGGCCTTCAGTGGCTTCCTGGGCCGACAGGGCGTTGGGCGAGTGGTTGCCCTGGACGATGGAGCCTTCGCGCACGTGGCCCTTGCACGAACCGCATGCGCCATTCTTGCAGCCATACGGCAGGCCGATGCCCTGGCGCAGCGCCGCCGCAAGGATGGTCTCGCCGTCTTCGGCCTGGAACTGGCGGCCGCTGGGCAGCACGTTGATCTGGTAAGCCATACTACAATCCGAATATGTTGAAAAGAGTGTCTGGTCGCCTTGCTGCGGCACGCCCGATGATGAGGCAGGGAGCCGCCCGGCCACCCAAATCCATGTCGCCCATGGGGCTTCCGCGTGTGCTGATCGTTGGCTGCGGCGATGTCGGCCAGCGTTGCCTCACGCTGTTGCGCAGGCGTTTCCGCGTTTTTGCCGTCACCTCGCGCGAAGCGGGCCGCGCGCCGTTGCGCGAAGCCGGCGCCGTGCCGGTGCTTGCCAATCTTGACGATGCCGCATCGCTGCGTCGGCTCCGTGGTCTCAGTTCGCGCGTGCTCCATCTGGCACCGCCCCCGGCTGCCGGCCAAGACGACCCGCGCACCGCAGCATTGCTGCACGCACTGGCCCGTCCCGCCACGCTCCCCCGAGATACCAGGCAGCGCATTTTACCTGACCGGGCGCGCCACACCGGCCGCTTGAAAACTCCCCTCCAGCCGCGCGCGTTCGTCTATGCCAGCACCAGCGGCGTGTATGGCGACGCGAGCGGTTCATGGGTGGACGAATCCCGTCCCGTGAACCCGACCACCGCACGTGCCCGACGGCGCGTAGCAGCCGAACGACGGGTGCGCTGGTTTGGCGCGGGCGGCGGCTGGCGCACGTCCATCCTGCGCATCCCCGGTATCTACGCGGCTGACCGCCTGCCGCTTGCCCGCCTCGAACGCGGCACGCCCGCACTGCGCGCCGAGGACGACGTCTACACCAACCACATCCACGCTGACGACCTCGCACGCGCCCTGATTGCGGCGCTGTTCCGCGGCCGTCCGCAGCGCGTCGTGCACGCGAGCGACAGCTCTGAGCTGCGCATGGGCGACTACTTCGATGCGGTGGCCGATGCGCACGGCTTGCCGCGCCCGGAACGCATTGCGCGGGCTGAGGCGGCACAGCGGCTGGAGCCGACACTGCTCTCCTTCATGAGCGAATCGCGTCGGCTGCGCAATACGCGCCTGACGCGCGAGCTCCGCATGGCGCTGCGTTACCCGACCGTGGGACATTTCCTGCGGGGTGGGCCCTGACATGAACGCGCCGGTATCGTCTGCGGCTGCCTACGCCACGCGCCGGCGCGCGGTGAGGCTGGCACTTGCGCTGCTGGCGGTGGGGATTGGCGTGGCGCTCTGCTGGTTGGCAGCCGACATGGTGGCCGGTGCGATGGCTGCGCGGGACATGCAACAGATGGCCGATGCCCGGCGGCAGCTTGCCTCGCAGGTGGCGGAGGGCATGTCGAACCAGATTACGGCCGATGTAGCCCTGTTACGCGCGATCCCGCAGACGCTCGCGCAGATCGATGCCATCCCGCAGGCGGTCGAGCGCGTCGACACGCGCCGCTGGAACCTGATGGACCAGGGCTCGCGCGCCAAGGAGGCGCTGTCGCATCGCGAGGTCGTCGACACCAGCGAGTTTCTCAGCACGACCGCCGGCAATCTCGGACTGGACTACGTGTGGGTTGTCAGCCAGGGCGGCTACGTGGTGCTGGCCAGTACGGCTGCTCACGCCGATACGTTTATCGGCGTGCAGTCGAGCATGCAGCCGTACATGAAAGAGGCGATGCTGGGCGGGCTGGGCGAACAATTCACGGTGGGCAGGGTGACCGGCGTGCCGGGCCTGTTCTTCGCGGCCCCCGTGTACGACCGCGGCGGTTATCTCGTCGCAGCCATGGGCACCAAGGTGAGCTTTGCACGCCTGCAGCACTGGGTGTCGCATCCGACATCCCTGGTGACCGATTCGAACGGCCTGATCATTCTGTCAACCGATGCATCGCTCGCGGGCAAGGTGTTGCCGGGGGCGCACCTGCGAGCCATGCGTGCCAGCGATCGTTACAACGCCTACCAGCGCGTCGACTTCGAAACGTGGCCCTATCAGTCCACCGCACAGGCGCATCGTCATGTGCCTGACTGGATGCCCGCCGAGGTGCGCGATGCGCTTACCTGGCGCGAAGGCAGCGCGATGCCTTCGCTCACCGTGTCCCGCAACGCCAGTGCGGACCTCACCGTCATGGTGGTCGAGCCGTTGCCGTCCTGGGGCCAGCAGTTGGCCATGCACGACCGGAACCGAACGATCGGCTTCGTGCTGTTCGTGAGCGTGCTGCTGACGTTCGTGCTGGTGATGTGGTCCTTGGTGCGAGAGCGACAGCATCATCGCCTGACGCGCCATCTCAATGAGCGGCTGCAGCGCACCAACAGCACGCTGGCCAACGAAGCCCATTTCGACCACCTGACGGGTGTACTCACGCGGCGCCGCTTTCTGGCCCTGTTCGATACGGTGCTCATGCGCGCCCACACCCGCGCCGAACCGCTTGTGCTGGTGCTGGCTGACCTGGACCACTTCAAGCGCATCAACGACACATGGGGCCATGCCGTGGGCGACATGGCGCTGCAGCGCTTCGCGTCGCTCGCGACGGGTGTACTGCGCAGCAGCGACATGGTCGGACGTCTGGGCGGCGAAGAGTTTGCCATCGTCATGGGGCGCACCACGCTCGAAGCAGCCACCGAGGTGGCCGAGCGTCTGCGCACGGCGGTGGCCGAGACGGACGAAAGTTTTCCGACCGGGCTGTCGGTGACCGTCAGCATGGGCATGACGGCCCGCAGGCCGGGTGACACCGCATCGGAGATGCTCAGGCGCGCGGACCAGGCGCTGTACCGCGCCAAGGAAAGCGGGCGAAACCGGCACGTGGCCGGTTGATCTGTCAGCGCGCGGTCCGGTCTGCGCGCCGGCGCCGCAGTTCCAGCTGCGTGCGGGTGCCAGAGAGCGGCACACGACGGAAGCGCTCGCGGCGGTGCTCTTCGTCGAAGAACGCGAGCGAAGGCTTGACCAGATCGCTGCGCGACACGATGCCCACCAGCTTGCGCGACTGCGAATCGGCCACCACGGGCAGTCGCTCCAGCCCGTGCACCGCCAGGCGTGTGGCGACGATGCGGCAGGTCTCGCCGGGCAGGGCCATCACCGGGGCATTGGCGCCAAACAGTTCTGCAATGGTGGCGGCACCGCGTGCCTGGCCCGCCAGCAGCGCATCGCGATCCAGCATACCGACCAGCGTCCCATCGCGCACGACGGGAAACCCGCGGTGTGCCTGAGAGGGGCCAAAGCGCCCGGCGAGTACCTCCGCAACGGAAGCTGCAGCCTCGATGGTTTGTACCGAGCGCGTCATGACTTCGTCCACGGCGTGGCGTTCGAGCGGATCGACGGCGTACTCGCGGTAAATGTGGAAGCCGCGGCGCGCGATCTTCTCCGTCATGATCGAGCGGGGCATGGTCAGCACGACAAACCCATAGGCCACCGCCACGGCGAGCAGCACCGGCAGGACTGCATTGACGTCGTGCGTGAGCCCAAACGCGAAGATGATGGCCGTCAGCGGGGCGCCAAGCACGCCGGCCAGGGTGGCAGCCATGCATACCAGCGGCCACAGTGACGGGTCGCCGCCAGGGAGGACGCGGCCCAGCAGCACACCGAGGCCAGCTCCCATCATCAGCAGCGGGGCGAGCACGCCGCCCGAGGTGCCGGACCCCAGCGCGATCACCCAGATGACCGCCTTGACCACTAACAGCGCCAGCGCCACCCGGATGGCCAGATGATTGTGGAGGAGATCGCCGATGACGTCGTAGCCGACGCCGAGCGCACGCGGCTCGAAGTAGCCGCCGATGCCGACCGCCAGTCCGCCGATGGCTGGCCACCACATCCAATGGATCGGCAGCCGGCCGAAGAGGTCTTCGGTCTTGTAGAGCGCCATCGACAGCGAGCGTGCCAGCGCACCGCACAGCAGCCCCGCAACCACGCACGAACCCAGCGCGGGCAGCGTGGCCGGTGCTGTCTCCAGCGGGAACAGGGGGCCGGCATCGAGCACCAGCACGCGAAGAAAGCCTGCCACCGCGCACGCCACAGCCACCGGCAGCATGCTGCGTGGCCGCCATTCAAACAGCAGCAGTTCCACCGCCAGCAGCAGCGCCGCCACTGGCGTGCCGAATACCGCCGTCATCCCCGCCGTGGCGCCGGCCACCAGCAAGGTCTTGCGCTCGGCGGCGGTCAGCTTGAAGAACTGCGCAAAGAGCGAGCCGATCGCGCCACCGGTCATGATGATGGGCCCTTCGGCGCCAAACGGCCCGCCGCTGCCGATCACGATTCCCGACGAGAGCGGCTTGAGCACGGCCACCTTGGGCGACATCTTGCTCTTGCCGAAGAGGATGGACTCAATGGCTTCAGGGATGCCATGGCCGCGAATCTTTTCCGACCCGAAGCGCGCCATCAGGCCGACGATCACGCCCCCGAGCAGCGGTACCGCGATCACCCACACGCCCAGTGTGTTGTCCGCGGGTGAACGGTTGGCCAGCGACAGCGTTTGGAAGAAGAACAGGTTGGTGAAGAAGCGGATCAGGTTGAGCAGCGCCACCGCCGCCAGCGTGGCAAATGCCGCAATGACAACCGCCAGCGCGGTGGTCCGGAAAAGCGTGGTGTCGGTCGCGAAATCGCGCCGATGCGCAAGGGTCTGCATGAGCTTACTGATCGAGATGGGGAATTTTGAAGGCGCGGCTGAAGGCAGACAGCTCGCTCTGATGCAGTGCGGCCAACAGGGCAACGAGGCGATCGCCTTTTCTGGTGAGGTGGACTTCCACCTGACGCGCATCCGCGTCGCTCGGACGGCGCTTGACGAGGTCGATCTCTTCGCACCGTGTGACAAGAGCGGCCGTCCCATGCGGGGCAGCCTGCAGGCGCTCGGCCAATTCGCCGACGGTCGCCCATTCGCGCCCGGCAAATCCCTTGATATGCAGCAGCAACTGGTATTGCAGCGGTGTGATGCCCTTGGACTGGATCAGGTCTTCGGATGCGCGCAGGAAGCGGCGCAGGTGGTAGCGGAAATCGGACAGGGTCTCGAAGTCCTGCTTGGATAACAGGCGAGGCGGGGCGGCTGACATTGTTTATGTATGCGGTTTTCGCGGAATATATCACAACATGACATATTCGATGCGCCGCTGTCGGCTGCGATGCAGCGGTCCCGCCGCACGGTAAAAAGGCCAAGCGATGGCTCGGCCTCCAGGCTTGTCGAACGTTTTCGCGCCGGTATGCGTGGCGGTCCGGTACTTAACGGCGACTTGGCTGTTGGATCGCCTGAACGGCGTCCTTCAGGCGGGCTGCCGTGAGTTCGCCCAGATGCGCGTCGACCAGCTTGCCGTGCGCATCAAAGAACAATGTTGTCGGCAGCCCGCGTGACCCGAATGCACGCATCGCGAGCGACGTAGGATCGAGCACGATGTCACTGAACGTGAGCCCTTCCTGTGCGAGGAACGCACGCACCGTTGCTGCGTTTTCGCCCTGGTTCGCCATCAGGAAGACCACGCCAGGGTAGTCGGATTGCGCTTGCGAGAAGAGCGGCATCTCGCGGCGGCAGGGCGGGCACCAGCTCGCCCACAGGTTCATGACGACGGGCCGGCCGATGTAGCGCGCCAGCGGCTCGGGCACGGCATCCAACGTCTGAAGTCGCAGCGAAGACAACCCGGGCGTTGCACGTTGAAGCGTTGTCAGGGTGCCCAGGGCGGCGCCCCAGGCCAGCATCCCGGCAGCGATGCCCGCCAGTGCCGGCAGACGTACCGCACGCGCGCGGCGTGTCTTCCACAGGATGAACACAAGCGCGGCAGGCAGGCCGATCCACCAATCGAAACCGCCATCGCCGATGGCGACGATGGAGGCGGGAGCCGCGCCGTACTCGGGCCACCAGCGGGCGACATAGCCGGCGCGTGCGGCAATCAGACCGACAAGCAGCGCGTCAAGCAGCACGCTGGCAGCTGCCTTGCCCGTGTCACCCGAGGTGCCGCGTCGCATGAAGCGCGCAACGAGCCACGCGATCAGCGAGGCCAAGGCCAGGATAATGATCCGTACCGAGAACGGGCCGACACTCATCATGGGGAACCTGCACGGTGGGTTTGAACGGGCGCGCGGCCATGAAAAAGCCGCTCCGGGGAGCGGCTATCGCGGTAGTTGGGCAATGAGCCCATCACACCGTCAATCGTCCAGCAGCGACAGGTCGCGCACGGCACCCTTGTCGGCAGACATGACCAGCTTCGCGTAGGCCTTGAGCGCGGCTGACACCTTGCGCGGACGCGGCTTCACGGGCTTCCAGCCCTTGGCATCCTGCTCGGCGCGGCGGCGTGCAAGTTCCTCGTCCGACACCAGTACATTGATTGTGCGATTCGGGATGTCGATGCGGATCTTGTCGCCATCGCGCACGAGGCCGATCGCGCCACCGGCCGCCGCTTCCGGCGAGCAGTGCCCGATCGACAGGCCCGACGTGCCGCCCGAGAACCGGCCATCGGTCAGCAGCGCGCACGCCTTGCCCAGGCCCTTGGACTTGATGTAGCTGGTGGGGTAGAGCATTTCCTGCATGCCGGGGCCGCCCTTCGGGCCCTCGTAGCGCACGATCACCACGTCGCCGGCCTTGACCTTGTCGTTCAGGATGTTTTCAACTGCCTCATCCTGCGATTCGGTCACGTGCGCCGTGCCCTCGAACACGAGAATGCTTTCGTCCACCCCGGCGGTCTTGACCACGCAGCCGTCGAGCGCGATGTTGCCCCTCAGCACGGCCAGGCCCCCTTCCTTCGAGAACGCGTGTTCGTACGAGCGGATGCAGCCTTCCGCGCGGTCCAGATCCAGGCTTGGCCAACGCGTGTTCTGGCTGAATGCAACCTGCGTTGGGATGCCTGCCGGGCCAGCACGATAGAACGTCTGAACGGCTTCGTCCGACGTGCGGACGATGTCCCACTGATCCAGCGCGTCCTTCATTGTGGGGGCGTGCACGGTCGGCACGTCGGTGTGCAGCTTGCCCGCGCGATCCAGTTCGCCCAGGATGGCCATGATCCCGCCCGCACGGTGCACGTCTTCGATGTGGTACTTGTTCGTGTTGGGAGCGACCTTGCAGAGCTGGGGCACCACGCGCGACAGGCGATCGATATCGGCCATCGTGAAGTCGATGCCGGCCTCCTGCGCAATGGCCAGCAGGTGCAGGATCGTGTTGGTCGAGCCGCCCATCGCGATGTCGAGCGTCATCGCATTCTCGAATGCCTTGAAGCCGACCGAGCGCGGCAGCACGCCGTCATCGTCCTGCTCGTAGTACTGGCGGGTCAGTTCGACGATGCGGCGGCCGGCGCGCTTGAACAACTGCTCGCGATCGGCGTGCGTGGCCACCACCGTGCCGTTGCCGGGCAGCGACAAGCCGAGCGCTTCAGTCAGGCAGTTCATCGAGTTGGCTGTGAACATGCCCGAGCACGAACCGCAGGTCGGGCAGGCCGAGCGCTCGACTTCTGCGACGTCGGCGTCGGAATAGGCCTGGTCGGCCGCGATCACCATGGCGTCCACCAGGTCGAGCTTCTTGAATTCGACGGCCTTCGTGACAGGATTGGCCAAGCGGGTTTTGCCGGCCTCCATCGGTCCACCCGACACGAAGATCACCGGGATGTTCAGGCGCATGGCGGCCATCAGCATGCCCGGGGTGATCTTGTCGCAGTTGGAGATGCAGACCATGGCGTCGGCGCAGTGCGCGTTGACCATGTATTCGACCGAGTCCGCAATGATGTCGCGGCTGGGCAGCGAGTACAGCATGCCGTCGTGGCCCATCGCGATGCCGTCATCGACTGCGATCGTGTTGAATTCCTTGGCGACGCCGCCCGCGGCTTCGATTTCTCGCGCGACGAGCTGACCCAGGTCTTTCAGGTGCACATGGCCGGGCACGAACTGGGTGAACGAATTGACGACCGCGATGATCGGCTTCTGGAAGTCTTCATCTTTCATGCCGGTGGCGCGCCACAGCGAGCGCGCACCCGCCATGTTGCGGCCAGCGGTGGAGGTCTTGGAACGGTATGTGGGCATCGTGGTAATCGTAAAAGCGATCGAAAGGAGGCGGGCCACGCGGATACAGGCCCTCGCGCGCCCGTGCGATCAACCTCTTGAGCCACGCCCGGGGCAAAAACGCATTATCCCACGGCTACTCGTTGACGTTACGCGCCCGTCCAGGACGCAATGCTGCGCCGCATCGTTATCGCGTAGGCAATGAAAAAGCCGCCGCTGCTTGCGCAGGGGCGGCTTCGGAATATGGTGCCCGGGGTCGGACTCGAACCGACACGCCTTGCGGCGGGGGATTTTGAGTCCCCTGCGTCTACCTGTTTCACCACCCGGGCGGGTGCAGATGAGCCGCAGATTATGCCAGAACTCTGGCGGACCGAACAAGGCGCGCCTCGCTGGGCCGCTCAGGGCTCCTGGGACGCGTTCTGTGATTCCAGCACGCGCAGCAGCGATGATGTGTCGTCGTATCCCCACCCGCTGGCGACCAGCGTGTTGAGCTGCGACGCCACCAGCTCCATCGCTGGCATCCGAATGCCCAGTTCGTGAGCAATCTCACGAACGAGGCCAAAGTCCTTGTCGTGCAGGCGTGCTTCGATACCGGCGGCAAAGTTGCGCTCGGCCATTTTCGGGCCCATCAGGTCAAGCATGCGGCTGCCCGCAAAGCCGGGGCTGATGGCTGCCAACACGCGCGCAGGGTCGGTGCCCTGTGCGCGGGCAAACAGCATTGCCTCCGCAATGCCCTCGATGTTGATCACTTGCACGATCTGGTTGCACGCCTTGGCGACCTGGCCCGACCCTGCGCCGCCCACATGCGTGATCGTGGTGCCGAGCAACCGCAGCAGCGGACACACGCGCTCGAGCACGTCCGGCTTGCCGCCCACCATGATCGAGAGTGTCGCCTTTTGCGCACCCATGGTGCCGCCCGAGACCGGTGCGTCCAGGAATTCGAGGCCGGCGGCCTCCAGTTCCGCGGCGATGCGACGAGTCGCCACTGCCGAGATCGTGCTGTGGTCGATGCACACAGCGCCGCGCGGCGCGCCATGGACGACGCCATCCGGGCCCAGCAGCACGCCTTCCACATCGGCCGTGGAGGTGACGTTGGTGAAGATGACTTCGGCGTCGCGTGCGGCCTCCACAGGGGTGCTGCAAGGCTCGGCGCCGATGGCGCGCGCATTGTCGGCGGCCTCCGGACGGCGCACATAGGCGCGCACGGTGTGCCCGGCGGCAATCAGGTGCTGGACCATCGGCGTGCCCATGTTGCCGAGGCCGATGAAGGCGATACGTGTCATGGCAGATCTGTGCGTGTTGGATTAGCGCGGGCCAGCGTAAGCAAAGCGGCCGTTCTTGATGATGCCCATCACGCGCGAGCGTTGGTCGAAGCCCTGGTGATCCTGGGCATTCAGGTTCAGCACGCCGTTGGGCACAGTCAGATCGCGCGTGTTTTCCAGCGCGTCGCGCAGGGCGGCGCGGAAAGCGGGCGTGCCAGGCTTGGCGCCGGTCTTGAGCGCGCGGGCCGTGGCGTTGTCGAGCAACTGCCACGCGCCCCAGGCGTCGCCCGCAAATTGCGTGACGGTGTTGGGGCCGTACTTGGCTTCATAGCGATCGGCAAATTCCACGGCGACTTTGCGTACCGGATGGCTGGCCGGCAGCTCGCGCGCCACCACCACGGGGCCGGTCGGGAAGAGGGTGCCTTCCACGTCCTTGCCGCCCACTTTCAGGAATTCCGTGCTGGCGATGCCGTGCGTCTGGTAGATGCGTCCTTTGTAGCCGCGCTCGACCAGCGTGCGTTGGGGCAGGGCGGCCGGGGTGCCGGCGCCGGCAATCAGGATGGCGTCGGGCTTGGCGGCTATCAGTTTGAGAATCTGGCCGGTCACACTGGTATCTGTGCGCGCAAAGCGCTCGTTGGCCACCACGTGCAGCTTGCGCACTTCGGCCAGCTTCGAGAATTCACGCCACCAGCTTTCGCCATACGCATCGGTAAAGCCGATAAAGCCGACGGTGTGCACGCCGCTGTCCGCCATGTGCTGCGTAACGAGCGTGGCCATCTGCGAATCGTTCTGCGGCATCTTGAAGGCCCAGCGGCGCTTGGCGTCCTGCGGCTCGACGATGGAAGCGGAGGCGGCCAGCGTGATCATCGGCGTTTGACCTTCAGCCACCGCGTCGAGCGAGGCCAGCGCTGTCGGCACGATCGTCGGGCCGACGATCACATCCACCTTGTCTTCGGCGATCAGCTTGCGCACGTCGCGCACCGCCATCGACGGGTCGGATGCGTCGTCCAGGATGATGACCTGCGCGCGCTGACCGCCGATGGTCGCGGGCCACATCTGCACGGTGTTCTTGCTGGGAATGCCAATGGCCGCAGCGGGGCCGGTGGTCGACAGCACCACACCCACTCGGATGTCCGCTTGGGCGGGCAGGGCGATGGCGGCGGCGCTGGCAAAGAGCGCCATGCCGCACAGCAGGCGACGTCGGGTCGTCATGAAATCTCCGGGGAAGTTGGGCAATTGCAATTGCGCGCGAATCAGAGCTCGTACGCTTCGTGATCGCCGGACATGAGTTGTTCTACCAGCTTGCGCGTGAGCGTCGGCGCAAACAGTTCGATGAAGGTGTAGACGAAGCCGCGCAAATACGCGCCTTGTTTGACGCCGAGGTGCGTGACGTTGGTGCCGAAGAGGTGGCCGGCCGGAATCGCGCGCAGGTTGCGGTCGCGCTCTGCGTCAAACGCGACGCCCGCCACGATGCCCACACCCAGGCCCACTTCCACGTAGGTCTTGATGACATCCGCGTCGATGGCTTCCAGCACGATATCGGGCTTGATCTGGCGCAGCTCGAAGGCGTGGTCGATCTTGGGGCGCCCGGCAAAGTGCTGGTCGTATGTGATGATCGGATAACCCTTCAGGTCATCCAGCGTCAGGTGCTGGCGAGACAGAAGCGGGTGATCAGGCGGCGTGACCACCACATGCTGCCACTGGTAACCCGGGATCGAGATCAGATCCTTCACATGCGACATGCCCTCGGTGGCGATGGCAATGTCGGCCTGGTCGTGCAGGACCATCTCGGCAATCTGCGCGGGCGTGCCCTGCTGAATGGACAGGCGAACCTTGGGGTATTTGCGCGTGAACTCGGCAATCGCCTTGGGCAGCGCGTAGCGCGCCTGCGTGTGCGTGGTGGCGATGGTGAAGTTGCCCTGGTCCTGCGCGGCGTAGTCCTTGCCGACGCGCTTGAGGGTTTCGACCTCTTCCAGCACGCGCTCGACCGAGGCCAGGATGCGTCTGCCCGGTTCCGTGAGACCCCGGATGCGCTTGCCGTGCCGGGTGAAGATATCGACGCCCAGCTCCTCTTCCAGCTCGATGATCGCCTTGGAGACGCCGGGTTGTGATGTATAGAGCGCTTTCGCGGCCTCTGTCAGGTTGAATTTCTGCCGCACGGCTTCGCGCACGAAGCGGAATTGGTGAAGGTTCATGGCTGCGCGGTCGATAAAGAAGAACGGGTGCGAACTGAACGCTACTTATAACCGACACCATATAAACAAACAATTTTTTATTGGTTTGGGATATGAGGCGCGTTCATTACGATGCTCGAACTTCGTGATAACACGCCCTCACTGTCCCCCGCGCCATGACGCTCGCCTATACGGTTTCCGGTTTGCTGGTCGGCCTGTTGGTCGGCCTGACGGGCGTTGGCGGTGGATCGCTGATGACTCCGCTGCTGACGCTGATGTTCGGCTTTTCGCCGGCGACCGCTGTAGGCACGGACCTGGCATTTGCCTCGCTGACCAAGGGCGTCGGCACCATTGCGCATCGCAGCCATGGCCATATCCGTTGGGACATCGTCAAGCGTCTGTGCCTGGGGAGCTTGCCGGCTGCGCTGGTGACGGTGTTCGTCCTGAAGACAGCTGGCAGTCTCGAGCAGGAATGGATGCACATCATCCGCGTGACGATTGGCGTGTCGGTCTTTCTGACGGTGATCTCGCTGCTGTTCCGCCAGCGCGTGCTCGGCTGGCTGGCACGCAACCCGCGCTATCGGCTGCAGGGTACGGCGCTGGCCATTGCGACCATCATGGTCGGCGCCGTGCTGGGCGTGCTGGTGACGGTGTCGTCCATCGGCGCCGGGGCCGTGGGCGCGACGCTCATCCTGATCCTGTATCCCGAATTGAAGAGCGCCGAAGTGGCCGGCACCGACATCGCCTATGCCGTGCCGCTGACCGCCGTGGCGGGCCTGGGCCACATGTATCTGGGCACGATCGACTGGAACCTGCTGGTGTCGCTGCTGGTGGGCTCCATCCCGGGTATCTGGCTGGGCGCGCGCCTGTCCAAGAATCTGCCGGAACGTCTGGTGCGCGGCGCGCTTGCCGCCACGCTGACGATCACGGCCATCAAGCTGGTGTCGTGATGGGTGTCTTCATGGCGACCCTGCTTGAGATGCGCTGCTGCTGTCGCTGAGGCGACGGCAGCAGCCATCGAACGAACCGTTTTCCCCAATTGAATCGCATGCCGGCACACGCCGGATTGGACTGAACAGTCATGTACCAATACGACGCTTACGATCACCGCCTTGTCGCAGACCGCGTCGAGCAGTTTCGCGACCAGGTGCGCCGCCGTATCTCGGGCGAACTGACGGAAGAGGAGTTCCTGCCGCTGCGCCTGCAGAATGGTCTGTACTACCAGCGCCACGCTTACATGCTGCGCGTGGCGATTCCGTACGGTCACCTGCGCGCCAAGCAACTGCGCATGCTCAGCCACATCGCCGCCGAGCACGATCGCGGCTACGGGCATTTCAGCACGCGCCAGAACATCCAGTACAACTGGATCAAGCTCGAGGAGGTCCCGGACATCCTTGCCAAGCTGGCATCGGTTGAAATGCATGCGATCCAGACGTCGGGCAACTGCGTGCGCAACATCACGACCGACCAGTTTGCCGGCGTCGCGCAGGACGAGTACGTCGATCCGCGTCCGCTGGCGGAAATCCTGCGCCAATGGTCGACGTTCCACCCCGAGTTTGCCTTCCTGCCTCGCAAGTTCAAGATCGCCCTCTCGGCCACGCGTGAAGACCGTGCGGTCACGCAGCTGCATGACATCGGTGTGTATGTCTACGAAAAGGATGGTCGGACGCTGCTTCGCGTCCTCGCAGGCGGCGGCATGGGCCGTACCCCGATCCTGGGCGCGATCATCAAGGAAGACCTGCCCTGGCAGCACATGCTGTCGTACATCGAAGCGGCCATCCGCGTGTACAACCGCTACGGCCGCCGCGACAACAAGTTCAAGGCGCGCATCAAGATCCTGGTCAAGGCCATCGGCGCCGAAGAATTCGCGCGCCAGGTGGAAGAAGAGTGGCAGGCAACGAAGGATGGCCCGTCGACCATCACGCAGGCCGAGTTCGATCGCGTGGCTCAGTACTTCGTGCCGCCCGCGTATGAAAAGCTGGCCGACACCGATGCCGCCTACGAAAAGGCGCTGCTCGAGAACAAGGCGTTCGCGCGCTGGGTCAGCCGCAACGTGCATGCGCACCGCGTGCCGGGTTATGCGTCGGTGACGCTGTCGCTCAAGCCGGGCGTTGCGCTGCCCCCGGGGGACGCGACGGCCGAGCAGATGTCGCTGGTGGCGGATTGGTCCGAGCGCTTTGGTTTTGGCGAGCTGCGTGTCGCGCACGAGCAGAACCTGATCCTGCCCGATGTGAAGAAGCACGACCTGTTCGCGCTGTGGCAACTGGCCAAGGAGCATGGCATGGCTACCGCCAACATCGGCCTGCTGACCGACATCATTGCGTGCCCCGGCGGCGATTTCTGCTCGCTGGCCAACGCCAAGTCGATCCCCATCGCGCAGGCGATCCAGGCGCGCTTCGACAACCTCGATTACGTATACGACCTGGGCGAGCTGTCGCTCAACATCTCGGGCTGCATGAACTCATGCGGACACCACCACGTCGGCAACATCGGCATTCTGGGCGTCGACAAGAACGATGAGGAGTGGTACCAGGTGTCGCTCGGCGGCGCGCAAGGCAACGACTCCGCATTGGGCAAGGTGATCGGTCCTTCGTTCAAGGCCGAAGAAATGCCCGACGTGATCGAACGCATCATCGATACGTTCGTCGCTCACCGCACGGAAGACGAGCTGTTCATCGACACCTACAACCGCATCGGCATGGCTCCGTTCAAGGAACGCGTCTATGTCCGTGAAGCTGCCTAAGCCGAGGGAATGAACATGAGCAAGATCATCAAGCTGCTGAACGCCGCACCGCAAATCGTGGCCGATGACTGGACTGTGCTGCGCGTGCCCGAGGGTGGCGAGCTGACGCAGGCCGATGTCGATGCCGCCGCGCATGCCATCGTGCCGCTGGCCTACTGGGCAGCCAACCGCGACGCGCTGCTCGGCCGCGCCCGCGCTGGCACGCTGGCGGTGTGGCTCGCTCCGGACGACGAGCCGTTCGCGCTGGAGGCTGACCTGCCGAACCTGCCGCTGGTGGCGGTGGATTTCCCGGTCTTTCGTGACGGCCGCGGCTACAGCACCGCGTTCCTGCTGCGCCAGCGCCTGGGCTTCACGCGTGAGTTGCGCGCCATTGGCGACGTGCTGCGCGATCAGCTCGACTTCATGCGCCGTTGCGGTTTTGACGCCTACGCCGTGCGTGCAGACAAGAACATCGACGACGCACTGAATGGCTTTGGCGAGATCAGCGTGCGCTATCAAGGCGCCGTCGACGAGCCGCGCCCGCTGTTCCGCCGCGAGCGTGCTGTCCAGGAGGCCGCGTGAGCCTGAGTGACGCACAAGAAGGCCAAGAGATCGCCGTGTCTGAAGTGCCGGTGTCCGCAATCGGGCGCCCTGTGCTGTGGGCGCGCCCCGTCTACACCGGCACCGCGGAAGCCCTGGCCGCCAAGGAAGCTGCGCTGTTTGAGCGCCTGGCCGAGATTGCCGCCAAGCACGGCGTGGCGAAGTTCGCCACCAGCCTGGCCGCCGAAGACATGGTCGTGACCGATGCCATCCTGCGCAGCCCCGAAGCCGTACGCGCGCACCTGCCGATCTTCACGCTGCAAACCGGGCGCCTGCATGCCGAAACGCTCGCGATGCTCGACCGCATCCGCGCGCACTACGGTTACGCGATCGAGCAATACACACCGGACGCTCGCGCGGTGGAAGCCTACGTACGCGACCATAGCCTCAACGCCTTTTACGACAGCATCGAGCTGCGCAAGGCCTGCTGCAACATCCGCAAGGTGGTGCCGCTGAACCGCGCACTGAAAGACGCCGACGCATGGCTCACGGGCCAGCGCCGCGAGCAGGCTGTCACCCGTGCCGACCTGCCGTTTGCCGAAGACGACACCGCGCGCGGCATCGCCAAGTACAACCCGCTGTTCGACTGGTCCGAGGCCGAAGTCTGGGCTTACCTCGAGCAGCACAACGTGCCGACCAACGCGCTGCATGACAAGGGCTATCCCAGCATTGGCTGCGAGCCCTGCACGCGCGCGGTGCGTGCCGGCGAGGACGTGCGTGCCGGCCGGTGGTGGTGGGAATCGCGCGACAGCAAGGAATGCGGTCTGCATGCGGCAAATGCGGTGACAAATTCGGCGACGAATCTGTCGCAAAAGAATTGAGCGAAAGCGAAGGAAGAACCATGGGAGTGATGAGCGAGATCCCCGGCACGGCGCTGACGCCTGTGCAGAACGAACACCTCGACTGGCTCGAAGCCGAGTCGATCTACATCATCCGCGAGGTGGTGGCCGAGTGCCGCAACCCGGCGCTGCTGTTCTCGGGCGGCAAGGATTCGATCGTCATGCTGCATCTGGCGCTCAAGGCCTTCCGCCTGGGCGATCGCAAGATCGAGCTGCCGTTCCCGCTGGTGCACATCGACACGGGGCACAACTACCCGGAAGTGATCACCTTCCGCGACGAGCAGGTTGCCAAGCTCGGCGCGCGCCTGGTGGTCGGGCATGTGGAAGATTCCATCAAGCGCGGCACCGTGCGCCTGCGCAAGGAAACCGATTCGCGCAACGCGGCACAGGCCGTCACGCTGCTGGAAACCATCGAATCGCACGGCTTCGACGCCCTGATGGGCGGTGCCCGCCGCGATGAAGAAAAGGCCCGCGCGAAGGAACGCATCTTCTCGTTCCGCGACGAGTTCGGCCAGTGGGATCCGAAGGCCCAGCGCCCGGAACTCTGGAGCCTGTACAACGCCCGCATGGCGCAGGGCGAACAGATGCGCGTGTTCCCGATCTCCAACTGGACGGAACTCGACGTGTGGCAGTACATCGCTCGCGAGAACCTGGCCCTGCCGCCGATCTACTACGCGCATCAACGTGAAGTCGTGCGCAAGAACGGCCTGCTGGTGCCGGTGACGTCGATCACGCCCAAGGCCGATGGCGACGTGAGTGAAGTCCTGTCGGTGCGCTTCCGCACCGTGGGCGACATCAGCTGCACGTGCCCGGTGGCGAGCACCGCCGCCACGCCGGCCGAGATCATCGCCGAGACGGCCGTCACCGAAATCACCGAACGCGGCGCCACGCGCATGGACGACCAGACGAGCGAAGCCTCGATGGAAAAGCGCAAGAAGGAAGGGTATTTCTGATCATGACAACGCATTCGACGCATCCTGCATCGCACCAAGGCCTGCTGCGCTTCATCACCGCCGGTTCCGTTGACGACGGCAAGAGCACGCTGATCGGCCGCCTGCTGTACGACAGCAAGGCCGTGCTGACCGACCAGCTGCAAGCGCTGGCCAACGCCAAGAACAAGCGCACTGCCGGCGAGCAGATCGACTTCTCGCTGCTGACCGACGGCCTGGAAGCCGAGCGCGAGCAGGGCATCACGATCGACGTGGCGTACCGCTATTTCTCGACTGCGCGTCGCAAGTTCATCATTGCCGACACGCCGGGCCACGAGCAGTACACCCGCAACATGGTGACCGGCGCCTCGACCGCGCACGCTGCCATCATCCTGATCGATGCCACGCGTGTGACGACCGTCGATGGCAAGACGGAGCTGCTGGCCCAGACCAAGCGCCATTCGGCCATCGTCAAGCTGCTGGAGCTGCAACATGTGATCGTGGCCATCAACAAGATGGATCTGGTCGACTACAGCGAAACGCGCTTCAACGAAATCCGTACCGCCTACGATGCATTGGCCACGCAACTGGGTCTGCGCGACGTCCGTTATGTGCCGGTGTCGGCGCTGCGCGGCGACAACATCGTGCACGCATCGGAAGGCATGCCGTGGTATCAGGGCGAGCCGCTGCTGGCTTTGCTCGAAGACCTGAAGGTGGAAGAGACCGCTCCGGCGGGCGACGATGCGCTGCGCTTTCCGGTGCAGCTGGTGGCGCGCCAGGATGGCTCGCAAGCCGATGATTTCCGCGGCTACATGGGTCGTGTGGAAGCCGGCACCGTGCGTGTCGGCCAAGCCGTGCGCGTGCTGCCCGCCAACCGCGAAACCACGGTGGCTGAAGTGCTGACGCCCAATGGCGCAGCTGAATCCGCCGGCCCCGGCGAGACCATCACCGTGCGCCTGGCGGACGATGTGGACATCTCGCGCGGCGACACCATCGTCGCTGCCCCGACCACTGCCGCCAACGCAGCCAAGAAACTGCATGCCGACCTGTGCTGGTTCGACGAACACGAACTGAACCCGGCCCGCAAATACGTGCTCAAGCACACCACGGCCACCGTGTTTGCACGGGTGTCGGATGTGGAGCGCGTGCTCGACGTGCATACGCTGTCGCACGAAACCGGCCGCAAGCAGATCGCGCTCAACGATATCGGTACGGTCAATATCAGCCTGCAGAAGCCGATCGTGTGCGACGCGTACGGTGATAACCCGGCGACCGGCGCGTTCATCCTAGTGGACGAATCGACGCACCATACGGTGGCGGCTGGCATGATCCGTGCATTTTCCTGATGTGGATGGGGCGCGGTAATGCGCCCCGCAGGAAAAAGCAAAGGAATCTAGGCAATGGAAGCGAAAACCCCCAAAACACTCGGCCACGTGAGCCTGATTGGTGCCGGCCCCGGCGCGGCGGACCTCATCACGGTGCGCGGTGCACGATTGTTGGGCGAAGCCGAGGTCGTGCTGCATGACGCACTGGTCTCGCCCGAGGTCTTCCAGTACTGCCCGCAGGCGGTGCTGATTGCGGTCGGCAAGCGCTGCGGCAAGCGTTCGACCGCGCAGCGCTTCATCAATCGCCAACTCGTCGACCTGGCCACCAAGTACCAGCGCGTCGTGCGTCTGAAGGGTGGCGATCCGATGCTGTTTGGCCGTGCTGACGAGGAACTGCAGGCGCTCGAGCAGGCCGGCATCGACTACGAAGTCGTACCAGGCATTACCGCTGCGCTGGCAGCCGCGTCCGCCATCCGCCAGCCGCTAACCAAGCGCGGCGTCGCCCGCAGCGTGGCGTTCGTTACGCAAGCCAAGGCGGCCGATCCGGATACGCCGCAACCCGAAGCCGTCGTGCCGGAACCCGCGGCGCAGGCCGATTCGCTCGTCTACTACATGGGCCGCGATCAAGCCGCTTCCATCGCTGCAGACCTGATCGCCCGTGGCCGCGCCCCGTCGACGCCTGCCTGGGTGGTCGAGGCTGCCACCACGCCCGAGCAGCGCTCGGCCTGTTTCACGCTGCGGCAAATGGCCGATGGCGCCGCTGCGCAGTGGATCAACCCTGAGCATCCGAGCTTGCTGATGATCGGCGACGCGTTTGCCGCGCGGGCCACGGCATCCGCGCCGGAAGTCCTCGTCAGCGAGCCGCACATCCTGGCCGCCTGAGCGACGCTCAGAACGCCAGCGCCACCTTCCCGAACACCGTTCCGGCTTCCATCGCCCGGAACGCCTCCCGCGCTTCCTGCCACGGCCGTACCTGATCGACGATCGGGTGCAAGCCGTGCAGCGCCAGCGCCCGGTTCATCGCCTCGAATGACGCGCGCGATCCGATCGACGCTGGCCGGATCACCCCTTGCGCGCGAAAATCTCCAGCGGATTCACGCCACCCTCGCGCCCGGCCAGATAGCCGACCAAGTGGATCTGCCCGCCCACCCGCAACGCTTTCAGCGAGCGCGCGACGGGTGAACCGGAAGGTGTGTTGCGTGTGGGCGTGAGCCACGCCGTGGGCGATGTGCGATTCGCGCGCGTACTGTCTGGCCTGCGGGAGCGCTATCCCGCGGTGTCGTTTCGCCTGAGCTGCGAGTGGGGCGGCGTCTTGCGCGAGCGCCTCCAGCGCGCCGAACTTGACGCAGCCCTGTGGCTCGCGCCGTCCCGCGCCCATGGCCGCCATGCCGGTGAAGGCATCCGCGTGATCGGCGCCGAGCCGGTCAGCCTGATTGCCGCGCCGTCCCGCAGGCTGCCACACGCGTTATCAATGGCGCAGGTCCGGGACGAGGCCTGGGTGCTGAACCCGGCCGGCTGCGAGATGCGCGCGTGGTTGCTGGGCCGCTACGAGGCTGACCGGGTGACGCCCAACGTGGCTGCCGAGGTGCAGTCGGTGCCATTGCAGCACGCGCTGGTGGCGGAGGGCTTTGGATTGGGCTTCGCGCCGTTGCGCCTCATCGGCGCGCAGCTTGATGAGGGTTCACTATCGGCGCACAAGCTGGCAGCGGGCGCCGTCGCTCGGCCGGCTGGGGCGCGTAGTGGACGCGCTCGAATCGGCATTGTGCGCGGAAGCCGTGGTGGCGCGTGATTGACCTAACGTTCCTTTCGGGTGCCTGCCATGCCGCACGTGATCATCGAATACACCGCCAATGTCGAAGCCGAGGCGCGCATTCCGGAGCTGATGCGCGCGCTCAACGATGTCCTGATCCGCCATGCCGATGTGTTTGCCACGGGCGGCATCCGCACGCGCGCGCTGCGGCTGGATCAATACCGCATGGCGGATGGCGCGGCGGACGACGCCTTCATTCACGTGACGTTCAGGATCAGTGCTGGTCGGCCCAAAGCGGTCACGGGGCCCGTCTGCGACGATATGTTCGCAGCCATGCGCGAGCATCTGGCGGGTGTGTTTGCGCGACGCTATCTCGGCCTGGCGCTGGAACTGGTGGAGTTCGATACGCACGGGTTCCATGTCGAGAACAACGTGCACGGGCGCTTTCAGCGCACGCTGGAACCGCAGTAGGGGGGGGGCTAGCCGAGCTGTCGTGCGCAATAGCCGGCGATGGCGTCGAGCACGCCGTCATCTTCGCCGACGGCGTCAGCGCAATGGATGGAGAGGGTCGGGTGGGCCTGCACGCATTGCGCGACGAGCGCCGGGAGGTCGCGCCGCAAGTGGCCGCCCTGACCAAAGAACACCGGCACGATGGTGACGCGTTGCGTGCCCGCGGCGGCCAGCTCATCGATGGTGCTCGGCAGGTCCGGCGTCATCAATTCAAGAAACGCGAGCCGGACATCCACCGCGGGCTGCTGGGCGGCCAGGCGCGTGCGCAGGCGGTCAAACGGCTCGCGCCAGCGGGCGTCGCGCGCACCGTGCGCAAAGAGGATGAGGGCGCGCGCTGCCATCAGTGACGCTCCACCCAGCGCAGGCTCACCAGTGCGAGCGCCAGGTACAGCGCGCCCGGCACGATGGCCGTGAAGATGGCCGGCCACGTATTCAGCAGGCCGACGTGCGAGAACAGGTTGTTCACCAACTGGAACGACAGGCCGAGCATGATGCCGCCGAACACCTTCAAGCCGACCGCGCCGGCGCGCGCGTGCAGATAGGCGAAAGGCAGCGCCAGCGCCATCATCACCAGCACCGTGAAGGGGTAGACGATCTTCTTCCACAGCGCGATCTCGTAGCGCTGCGTGTCCTGCTTGTTGTCGCGCAGGTGACGGATGTACTGGAACAGATCCAGCGTGGCCATGCGGTCGGGCGTGACCATCAGCACCGACAGGATCTGCGGTGTCAGCTCCGAGCGCATCTCCTGTTGCGGCAGCTTGACCTGCTCGCCACGGAAGTCCGGCGCGAGCGCGTCGGGTGCGCCCGGCACGGCCTGCACGGTGTCCTGCGGCGTGGTCGCGCCAGGCTTGCGCGGGAATTCAACGAAGCGCGTTTCCGTGACATCGCTCAGTTGCCAGTTCTGATGGCCCTGGTAGCGGGCCTGCTGGGCCACGCGAATGGAGCTCAGGCGGTAATCCGAATCAAATTCGTAGATGCGCAGGCCCTTGATGGACTGGTCCGGCTGGAGGCTTCCCACGTTGACGAAGCGGGTGACCTCGCCGCCCGAGCCGTCAGGCGCGGCAGGACCGCGATCCTTCACCCACACGCCCGAGCGGAACCCGGCCGACACGGTGGCGCCCAGCGCTTCCAGTCGCACCTTCTGGGCGTACTCTTCTGCTTTCGGCCCGATGAATTCACCGAAGATGTACGTGACGAGCGCCAGCGGCAGCGCAATCTTGAACAGCGACAGCAGCGCACGGCGCGTATCGAGCCCGGCCACGCGAAAGATCGTGAACTCCGACTGGCTCGCCATCTGCGAGAACACATAGATGGCGCTGATGAGTGCCGCCACCGGAATCACTTCGTACACACGCGTCGGCGCCTGCAGCATCACGTGGAAGAACGCGACGAGCGTGGTGTAGCGCCCAACCACCGAGCCCAGCTCGCCCAGCATGTCGAAAAAGATGAACAGTGCCAGCACCGCAAACAGGATGAAGATGAACACCCCGTAGATCTGGCGTGCGAAGTACTTTTCGTAGACTGGCATCTTCATCATGCGCCCGCCTTCTTCGGCGCGAAGCCGAGCAGCGCGAAGATACCCTTCAGGCCGGCGGCGCTGTAGTGGCGGAAGCGGAACAGCAGCACCGCGCAGATGAACGCCACCAGGTGGATCGGCCACCAGGCCATGAACACGCTCATCTTGCCCTGCGAGACCCACGCCTGCGACAGGTTCAGCAGGTTCGAATACGTCAGGTAGATCAGCACCGCGAAAATCATGGGCGTATAGCGGCCCAGGCGCGGGTTGACGTAGGCCAGCGGAATGGCGATCAGTACGAAGTTCAGCGCCAGCAGCGGCAGGCCGATACGCCAGACCAGTTCGCCGAGGTTCTCGGGCGTCGGGTTGGCGAGCAGATCCTTCGTGGAGCGGCTCTTGGTGGGCAGGTTGGCGTCGGCCTGCGGCGGCTTGTTGGCGACCTTCACGCCGTATTTGTCGAACTCGACGATGCGGTAATCGAGCTTGCCGGGCGTGCCTTCATAGCGACGGCCCTTGTCGAGCACGACAAAGCGGTCGCCGTTGGGCATGGTCTTGAATTCGCCGCTCTTGGCCAGCGCCACGCCGATCTTGTCCTGTTCCGCATTGGCGACAAACAGGTTGCGGGCGTGCTTCATGCCCGAATCCACGCCTTCGATGAACAGCACGTAATTGCCGTGCGACGGTTCGATGAAACGGCCGGCGGAGATCATCGACAGCACGTCACGCTGCTCGAAGCGGTCACGGAACAGCGCGCTCTGCTGGTTGGCCCACGGCCAGCCGAACAGGGCCAGCAGCGCCACCAGCACGATGAACGGCAGCGAGAAGCGCAGCACCGGGCGGATGAAATCCGTCAGGCTGATGCCCGACGTGAACCACACCACCATCTCGGAATCCTTGTACCAGCGCGTGAGCACGAGCAGCACCGAGATGAACAGCGTGGCGCACAGCAGAATCGCCAGGTAACCCAGCGTGGCCAGGCCGATGAGGAGCAGGACGTCGTTCGGGTTGGCCTCGCCGTTGGCGGCCATGCCGAGAATGCGGATCACCAGCGTGGTCAGCATGAACGTCAGCAGCACGAGGAAGACGGCGCCGGCGGTGAAGGACAGCTCGCGTCGCAGGGCTTGTTCGAAAATCATGCGGGTGCAGGATGGGAGGGCGAGCTCCGGACCAGGGTTCGGGACGATGGCGACGCCATTTGCGTACCATCGGAGCCCCCGCGAAAAATCGCGGATAATGTGGGCTTTCGTTGACTCGCCTCATAGAGAGAAGCGCGATGGAATTTAGCACAAAAGCCCTGGACTGGGCCAAAGCTGGCGCCGTGGCTGCCAAGAGCGATTGCCTCGTGATCGGTCTGTTCGAGTCGCAGACCCTGGCTGGCGCCGCAAAGGCGCTGGACGTGGCCACCAAGGGCCTGGTGGGCCGCCTGATCAAGCTGGGCGACTTCGAAGGCAAGCGCGGCACATCCCTGCTGCTGCACGAAGTGGCCGGCGTGGGCGCCGCCCGCGTGTTGCTGGTTGGCCTCGGCAAGGAAGCCGACTTTACCGATCGCGCCTACGCCGAAGCCGTGCGCACCGCGCTGCGTGCGCTGGCGGGCACGAAAGCCACCAATGCGACGTGGACGCTCACCGAGCACACCGCACGTGACAAGGATGTCGCCTGGGCCGTGCTGACCGCCGTCACGCTCATTCGCGAAGCCAGCTACCGCTTCATCGAGCGCCACCCCGAACTCAAAAGCAAGCGCGATAAGAACAGCAATGGCGCCCCGAGCGGCCTGCGCAAGGTTGTGCTGACCGTGCAGGCGGCGGACGCCAAGGCTGCCGCCGTGGCTGCCGCGCGTGGCACGGCCATCGCCAACGGCATGGACCTGACGCGTGACCTGGGTAACCTGCCCTCCAACATCTGCACGCCGACGTACCTGGCCAACACCGCCCGCCAGATCGCCAAGGATTTCAAGCTCAAGGTCGAGGTGCTCGGCCGCAAGCAGATCGAAGCCCTCAAGATGGGCGCTTTCCTGGCCGTGACCAAGGGTAGCGAGGAGCCGCCGCAGTTCATCGTCCTGCGCTATGAGGGGGGACCATCCAAGCAGGCTCCGGTGGTGTTGGTGGGCAAGGGCATCACGTTCGATACGGGCGGCATCTCGCTCAAGCCAGGCGAAGGCATGGACGAGATGAAGTACGACATGTGCGGCGCCGCTTCAGTGCTCGGCACGCTGCGCGCCGTGGCCGAGATGGGCCTGAAGCAGAATGTGATTGCCGTGGTGCCGACCTGCGAGAACATGCCCAGCGGCATTGCCACCAAGCCGGGCGACGTGGTCACCAGCATGTCGGGCCAGACCATCGAGATCTTGAACACCGACGCCGAGGGCCGCCTGATCCTGTGCGACGCGCTCACTTACGTGGAGCGCTTCAAGCCGGCCGTGGTGATCGACGTGGCCACGCTCACGGGCGCCTGCATCATCGCGCTCGGTCACGTCAACACAGGCATGTATGCCCGCAGTGATGCGCTGGCCGATGCGCTGGTGGCGGCCGGGAAGCAGTCGCTTGATACCGCATGGCGCATGCCGCTCGATGAGGAGTACCAGGAGCAGCTCAAGTCCAATTTTGCCGATATGGGCAACATTGGCGGCCGGCCAGCCGGCAGCGTGACCGCGGCTTGCTTCCTGGCGCGCTTTACCGAGAAGTACGACTGGGCGCACCTGGACATCGCCGGCACCGCGTGGAAGAGCGGCGCGGTCAAGGGCGCCACCGGCCGCCCGGTCCCGCTGCTGACGCGCTTCCTGATGGACCGCACCTGATGCGCCTGCAGCGCTGCGCCGCATGACCCGCGTCGATTTCCACAGCAACGTGCCCGGCAAGCTGGCCTACGCCTGCCGGCTCGTCCGCAAGGCCTATGGTGCGGGCCAGAAGGTCATCGTGGTGGGGGATCGCGCCGCGCTGGAGTCATTCGACGCGCAGTTGTGGGCCTTCAGCCCGCTCGATTTCCTGCCGCACTGCGGTCTGCATCATCCGCTGGCCACGCAAACGCCCATCCTGCTGGCGGAGGCCTCCGAGCCACTGGACGACGCGCCGCATCACGACATCCTGGTCAACCTGTCGGTTGACCCGCCGCCACTGTTTGCACGCTTTGCCCGCCTGATCGAGATCGTCGGCGATGACGATGCCGATCGTGCTGCTGCACGCGACCGCTTCCGCTTCTACCGCGATCGCGGGTATCCGATCCAACATCATGACGCGGGGCGCGCATGACTGACGGCCGCAACGCTGGCTCCCAGGCAGACAACAATATTCCCGTGTTGACGGAAATCGTCGAACTGGACGAGGCCATACCGCTGGCGGCGCCCGCCGCGATGCCGCCGCCCACCGAGGCAGCCGAGGCGGTGCCCCCCACGCTGCGCGAACAGGGGTTGGCATCGACCTCTGCCATGCCGGCTGCGGGTACCGACGCAGCGCACGTGATGGGCGAGGTGATGTGGCGTTTTCAGTCCGAGTGGCCGGCGTTGATCGAAGCGCAATGCCGCGCGGCCCTGGAATCGCGCCTGTCCCTGCTGACCGAGCAACTTGCCGCCGATCTCACGCGCACGCTCGAGGGCCGTTTGATGGAGTGGCTCGGCGCCGCGCTGGAGGACGCCCTGGCAGCACGCCGCAACATGCCGCCGCGCTGAACACACCACCCCGACGCCGCCAACCAGCTCAGTGCATGGCCCGCGGGTGTGGCCCTCCGTCCACGCTTCAGGCGCGGTTCCGGCTGGGTGACATGATTACCGGCTATCATGCCGCGCACGACGGCGGGGTCATTGTGCGGGGAGCTTCCCTGACCGCCCACGCAGACTGCGGAGGAAAGCGCATTGCGCGGCGATGCAACTTGCAGCGGACCGGGCCGGTCTATGCAGGACGCGCCACGCCCGGTCGACGCGCGTCGAGGCCGCCGTCAGTTCGCACCAGATCACCAACTCTGATACCCCGGATTCATGCTCATCCATCCGCAATTCGATCCCGTCGCCCTGCATCTGGGGCCGCTCGCCATCCGCTGGTACGGCCTGATGTATCTGGCGGCGTTCATCATGTTCCTGTGGTTCGGCCGGCTGCGCACCCGCCAGGCGCATATAGCGGCAGAGGGGTGGAGCGGCCGTGACCTCGACGACATGCTGTTCTATGGCGTACTTGGCGTGATCCTCGGCGGGCGACTTGGTTATGTGCTGTTCTACAAGCCGGACTGGTACTTTGCCCATCCGCTCGACATCTTCAAGGTGTGGGAGGGCGGCATGGCTTTCCACGGCGGCTTTCTTGGCGTGGTGATCGCAATGATGGTCTACGGGCGCATGCGTGGACGCACGTGGATGCAGGTGACCGATTTCATTGCCCCGATGGTGCCGTGCGGGCTCGCCGCGGGCCGCCTGGGCAACTTCATCAACGGCGAGCTGTGGGGCCGCGTGTCGTCGCCCAACCTGCCATGGGCAATGATGTTTCCCCAGGCACAGGGCGAAGATCAGGCGTGGCTTGCGTCGCACGCTCAGCAGGCGTTGGCCAGCGGCGTCCAGGCAGTGTTCGACCAGTACCACATGCTGCCGCGCCATCCGTCGCAGATCTACCAGTTCCTCGGCGAAGGCGTGCTGTTCTTCATCCTGCTGTGGCTGTATGCGCGCAAGCCGCGGCCGATGGGCGCTGTGTCGGGTGCCTTCCTGCTCGGCTACGGCGTGTTTCGCTTCGCCGCCGAGTTTGCACGCGAGCCCGACAACTTTCTCGGTCTGTTGGCGATGAACCTGTCGATGGGACAGTGGCTGTCGCTGCCCATGATCCTGGCGGGCGTGTTGATGCTGGTGTGGGCCTATCGTCGCGCCGGACGCAACGGCAACGGAGCGAAGGCTCAGGCGCGCGCCTGAAGCCGCATCGACGCAAAGACGTCGACGCAAACAAGAAGCCACCGACTTCGGTGGCTTTTTTCGTGGCCGGTCAATCGCTCATTTCAGCATCTGCACCGCGCCGGAGACGGTCACCGTCACCTGCGCCTTGCCCCCTTCGATGGGCACCGGCGCCGAATCAAACGACGCGGGCGCGGCCGCCATGCGCATCATCGGGCGAGGCCCGGGGTTGCTGCTGCCCTCGCTGACGTGCACGTCGCGGATTGTGTAGCTCGTGTAGCCGAACAGCTTGGTGGTCGCCAGCGCCTTGTCTCGGAAGGTATTGACGGCCTGATCGATCAGTCTGGCCTCGGCTGCCGTGCGCGCCTCGCGCGAGAGCGTGAAATTGACGTTCTGCACCTGCATCTGGTTCGCCAGCTGACCCGCCAGCCTGGACGCTGCGGCGAAGTCCGTGGACGTGAGCCGCACCTCCGCACGACCACGCCAGACACTGATCTTGCCGTTGCGGTCGGTGTTGGGGTAGATGTTGAACCCGCCCGTCTCTGCCTGGACGCCGGCGGTTCGTTTGGCTTGGTTGATCACGTCGTCGGCCTTGCGCGAGAGCGCGGCGGAGATGGCGCCCGGGTCCGCGCCTTCCTGCTCGGCGCCCAGCGTGAGGGTGACCGTGTCGGTGGGCACCTCGGCCACGGCCTGCGCATCCAACGAAAGCACGCCCGAATGCGCCGACTCAGGCGCGGCCTGTGCGAAGGCCGTCGTCATCATTGCAGTTCCCAGAACCGTTGCAGCCAAGACAGATTTCATGGTGTTCTCCCAAAAAGCAAGGTGCTGCGTCTGACCGTTTCAAACGCGCATCGTTCAGCACGTTTGTCACGATCCGAGATCGTTGCAGGCCGTTCACTCGGGATCGCGCATCAATCGGCTGGTGATGTAGCGCCACTGAGCGGGCGTGACGGGCGTGATCGACAGGCGGTTGCCCCGCTGCAGGACAATCATGTCGGCAAGCTCTGCCTGGGCGCGTAGGGTGGGCAGATCGATGAGCGCGCACTTGCGCACGAACTTCACGTCGACAAGCATCCAGCGTGGCGCTTCGCGCTTGGATGCCGGGTCGTGGTAGTGGCTCTTGATGTCGAACTGCGTGGGGTCGGGGTAGCTGGTTGAGCAGACTTCCGCCAGTCCAGCGATGCCCGGTTGCGGACACGACGAGTGATAGAACAGGACGCCGTCGCCAACACGCATGCGATCGCGCATGAAGTTGCGTGCCTGATAGTTGCGCACGCCGGTCCAGGGCAGGGTGCCTTCGGCCTGCAGTGTGTCGATGCTGGCCTCATCGGGCTCAGACTTCATCAGCCAGTATTGGGCGGCCATGATGTGCGGCGTGCGGGAGGGATGGTGTGCGCAGCATAGCAACACCGCGGTGGCCTTGCCATTGCCGGTGCGTCAAACGGGGGTACAAAGAAAAAGGCGGTCGCACGCAATGTGCAACCGCCTTTGTTGGGTCCCCACCTCGGCCGCTAGGCCCGCCTCCTGAACCCAAGTACGGTTCAGAGTGGCTGCGGAAGCCGCATTTCGGGTACATCACCGGCGCAGGGAGCACACGACTTTCGTCGCATGCTGTGCACTGGAAGACGCGCGCGCCCACACGGCATGTCCCGCACCAAGCAATGCTTATCGGTTCAAGGAATTAATGACCTTGGCGAACCAGGCAGGGAAACTGTCAGACGCATCACAACGCGATGAGCATGATGATGCGTCTGAGAGATTCATCGCGAGCAACCGAACTCTGTCACATCGGTGCCGCTGAAGCCTTATGCTGCAAGGGTTTGCGGGTTGTTCCCGCTAGCCATTGGGAGACACTATACACCCGTTCGCATCCGAACCCAAGCCCGGATGCGATCCGGTTACAAAGACGTGATGTCGGGTCAATCGCCCGGTCAGATGGCCTCGCCATACTGACGCAGCGCCTCATCGGCGCGGGCATTCAGGTCGGCCAATTTGGCACGCATGGTGTCGATCGGCAGTGCGGCATCGGCGGCAGCCTGGCGCTGCATCGAAAGCAGATCCGACGCGATGCTGATGGCCGCCATGACGGCAATGCGCTCGATGCCCTTGGTGCTCGAGCCGTTTTTGATGCGCGTCATCTGGGTGTCGACCATCGCGGCAGCTTCACGCAGCGCGGCTTCGTTATCGGCCGAGACGGCAAACTTGTAGGCCTGCCCGGCGATGTTCACTTCAATCTGCTTACTGCTCATGCGGGGTCTCCGAGTGCGGGGCGGGAGCCGTCGTGTTGTCTGCGCCGGCACCCTGGCCGAGGAGGTCGAGCTGACGGGCGTCGGTGGCCGTGGGCAGCTTGTCGAGGATCGATTGGATGCGCAGTTGCGCTTCTTCGATCTTGGCGTTGAGCACGCTGCGATCGGCGACCATGGCATCGCGCTCGGTCCTGGAGGTCTCGGCTTCTGCGGTCAGCCGCTCGACTTCTGCGCGCAGGCGCTGGTTCTCGGCGGCAAGCGCATCAGCGTGACGCAGCACGCGCGCGAACTTGTCGGCAAGTTGTTCGAGTTCGTTCAGCATGGGGTGTCAATCAGGATCGAGTGGGGGGATTTTAGCCGATCGTTGCGGCTGCGCCTGTCCTCCATATGGATGCGCCGTGCAAGGCGGCGGCCAAGGCACAGCGATCCGGCGTGAAGTTCCGGCGTGAACAGGGCAGGTTTGGCGTTAAACTTCGCGGCGTCCTGGTGCCCGCAGCACCATCTGCAGTTAAACGGGAAGCAGGGAGCGCCCGCCCCAAGCGATGCGCCAACCTGCGCTGCCCCCGCAACGGTAAGCGAACGTCGCGTGTGTCTGCCATCTCTCGCAAGAAGAGGCGAACGCCGCGCGGTTTGTCCACACAGCCACTGTTCCTCCGGGAATGGGAAGGCGGACAGGCCGCTTCGCCAGCCCGGATACCGGCCAGGACGGTGGATCTCAGAGCCGATGTGCAACCCTGGAGGGAACCGCATCGAGATCCTGCTGCCAGCGACTCGCGGGGGAACGGGTCCGGCTGACGCTTCTTGTCTTATCAATATGAGCATGACTACAAAGCGGCCGCTCCGGATGCCCCGGACGGCCACGCGCGCGCTTGCGGGCACGCGATTGGGGGTGGTTGCAGCAGGTGTGGCAACTGCGATGGCGGGTGCGGCAGCGCCAGTCTGGGCACAAAGCGATGCGCAAGCGCCGGGTGCTTCGTTGGGTGAACTGAACCCGACGGTGGTGACCGCCTCGCGCGGCGAGCAGCCGCTGTCGGATGCGTTGCCCCACACCACGGTGATCTCGCGCGCCGACATCGAGCGCTCGCAGGCGCCGGATGCCGTGACGCTGCTGCGCCGCGAAGCCGGCATCGAGATCGCGCAGAGCGGTGGCCCCGGCTCCTCCGCCAGCATCTTCATGCGTGGCGCCAGTTCCAACCAGACGCTGATTCTGATTGACGGTGTGCGCGTGAGTTCCGGAACCACGGGGAGCGCCCAGATCGACCAGTTGATGGCCGATCAGATCGATCACATCGAGATCGTGCGCGGAAACGTCTCCGCGCTGTACGGCTCGGACGCGATTGGCGGCGTGGTGCAGATCTTTACGCGCAGCGGCAAGGGACATCCGCCGCTGGCCAATGCGGAAATCGAGTACGGCGCGCGCAATACCAGGCGGGCGCAGGCGGGCATCGGCGGCTCGCTGGGCGAGCGGGGCGATACGTCGTTCGCGCTGTCGGTGTCGGAGTTCAAGACGAATGGCTTCTCCTCCATCAACCCGTTGCAGGCGCCGAACGCCAACCCGAATGACAACTACTACACGAACAAGAGCGTGTCGGCACAGTTGTCGCATCGGTTCTCGGCAGACTGGCAGGCCGGGCTGACCTACCTCCAGACCTGGGGCGATGTCAGCTACGACAGCGCCTTCGGCCAGCCTACCGACATCAACGTCGCGCACAACGTGGTGCGCTCGATGTCGGCCTATGTGGACGGCAAGGTCACTCAGGACTGGAAGACGCGCGTGACGCTGTCCCAGGGCGACGATCGAAGCCTGAACTTCACCAATGGCGCGCTGCAGGCCCCGGCCCGCTTCAACACGCGTAATCAGCAGGCAAGCTGGCAGAACGATTGGGCCTTCATGCCCGACCAGTTGCTCAAGGTAGGTCTCGAGCACCTGCAGACCAGCATCGACAGCGATGCCTACGACGTGCCGACGCGCTATGTCGACTCGGGCTACATCGGTTACGAGGGCAAGTTCGGCCCCCACCAGCTGCAGTTGAACGTGCGGCGCGACCGCTACTCGGATTTTGGCGGCGCCAACAGCTACTATGCCGGCTACGGTTTTGCCTTCAACCCGCAGTGGAAGGCCGTGGCGAGCGTGAGCAACGCGTTCCGTGCGCCGAGCTTCAATGAGTTGTACTACCCGTTCTTTGGCACCCCCAACCTGCAGCCGGAAAAGGCGCGCTCGGTGGAGGGCGGCGTGGAGTACACCAGCGCGATCGGCCTCGTGCGCATGACGGTGTTCGAGACCGATTACAGCAACCTCATCACGGCAGTCTGCGACGCCAATTTCAATTGCTCCGCAGCCAACGTGAACCGCGCGCGCGTGAACGGACTCGAGACGTCGTATCGGGGTTCGATCTATGGCGTTGACCTGCGTGCCAGCTTTACCATGCAGAACCCGCAGGATCTGTCGGCCAACCAGTTGCTGTCCCGCCGTGCGCGGCACTTCGGCAGCGTGTCGGCCTACAAGACCTTCGGGCCCTTCTCGGCTGGCGTGGAGTGGAACGCAGCGGGTGACCGGCAGGATTCGACCAGGTCGCTCGCCGGCTATGGGCTGCTGAACCTGGTCGGGCGCTACCAGATCACGCGTGACTGGGCGTTGTCGGCCCGCGTCGAGAACGTGACGAACAAGAACTACCAGTTGATCTATCCGTACAACACGGCATCGCGCGGGGTGTTCTTCACGCTGTCGTGGCAACAGCACGAGCCGAAACGATGATCCCTGCACTGCCCGCACGCGGATACGCCTGGCGACTCTGGTCGCTGTTGGCATTCGCGTGCGTGGCGGTGCTGGTGGCTTCGTTGATGCTGGGCAGTGTCAGGCTGTCGCCCGCCGAAGTCTGGGGGGCCTTGATGGGCGGTGGCGACGGCCTGGCGGCTGGCATCGTCACCGAGCTGCGTCTGCCTCGTGCGGGCGCGGCGTTTGCTGCCGGCGGCCTGCTAGCCTTTGCCGGCGCATTGATGCAGATGCTGCTGCGCAATCCGCTGGCCGATCCGTATGTGTTGGGTGTTTCAGGCGGCGGTGCGGTGGCGGCGCTCACGGCGATGCTGCTGTCGCTGCCGTGGTGGGCGGTACAGACGAGCGCCGGCGCTGGCGCGCTTCTGTCGATGACGCTGGTGGCCGCGCTGGCGAGACAGCATCTGTGGCGGGGTGAACCCGGCGAAGCCAACGCCCGTCTGCTGCTTGGCGGTGTGGTCATGGCCTCCGGCTGGGGAGGACTGATTACGCTGATTCTCACGGTTGCGCCCGAGGGCCAGCTGCGCGGCATGATCTTCTGGATGGTGGGCGACCTCGGAGGAGCCGACCGCTACATTGGAGCGCTCATCGCGCTTGTGGTGGCGGTGGCGGTGGTCCTGCCGTATGCACGCGATCTGAACGTGCTGCTGGCAGGAGAGACCCGTGCCCGTGCGCTGGGCGTGCCCGTGGCGCGTGTGCGCGCGCTCATCTACGTGGTGGCTTCGCTGTGCACGGCGGTGGCGGTCACGATTGCCGGCTCCGTTGCGTTCGTCGGCTTGCTGGTGCCGCATATGGTGCGTCTGGCGTGGACACGCGACGTGCGCATCCACCTGCCCGCCACGGCGATGGCAGGTGGCGGCCTGCTGATGCTGGCTGATCTCATCGCCCGCACGGTGATCGCCCCGATGCAGCTGCCCGTGGGCGTGATCACCACCCTGCTCGGCGTGCCGACGTTTCTTTACCTGCTGATGCGGAGCCCGCGATGAGCTGGTTGCGACGCAGTTCCCCATCGGCTGCATTCGCTCGCATCGATGCCGCGCCCGAACTCGTGCTGCGCGATCTGCGCGTGACCGTTGGCGGACGCGTGCTGGTGGAGCGGCTCTCGATGACGGCCACGGCGGGACAGCTCTGGTGCGTGGTTGGTCCGAACGGCGCCGGCAAGTCGACGTGGCTTTCCGTGTTGGCGGGGTTGCGTGCGGCCGACGGCGGCAGCATCACGCTCGACGGTTTGCCGCTCGCCGCATGGCCGGCCGCAGCCATGGCGCGGCGCCGTGCGTTTCTGCCGCAGACGTTGCACGACACCTTCCCGATGTCCGTGTACGACGCGGTGATGACGGGCCGCCACCCGCACCTCGCGCGCTGGGAGTGGGAGGGCGATGCCGACGCGCGGGCCGTCGATGCCGCCATGGCATCGCTCGCGCTGCAGCCGCTTGCGCAGCGCGACGTGCGTACGCTCTCCGGCGGGGAGCGCCAGCGCGTCGCGATGGCTGCGGTGCTGGCGCAAGAGGCGCACGTGCTGATGCTCGACGAACCTGTCGCCCACCTCGACCTGCATCAGCAGATTGCCGTGCTGCGCCTGCTGCGCGCAGGCTGCCGCCAGCAGGGCTGGCTGGTCGTGCTGACCGTGCACGACCTGAACCTGGCGCGCCGGTTTGCCACGCACGCGCTGCTGATGGATGGCGAGGGTCACACCCGTGCAGGCGCAGCCGCAGAGGTCCTAACGCCCGAACACTGCGCCCGCGCGCTGCGCACGCCCATTGCCGAGGTGGTCGATGGCCGCCGCACGGCCCTGATTCCGGATGACCCGAATGACGATGTCTGAAGACCATGGCGTCGATGCCGGCCTCGACGCGCGCCACCGCGCCCGCATGCAGCGCAAGAAGGCCATGGTGGACGCCAAGATCGCGGCTGCCACCGATGTACGGGGGGTGTTGCTTGTCAACACCGGCAACGGCAAGGGCAAATCCAGTTCCGGCTTTGGCATGGTGATCCGCGCGATGGGCCACGACATGCAGGTCGGTGTGGTGCAGTTCATCAAGGGCGCGATCCCGACCGGCGAAGAGCGCTTCCTGCGCCGTTTTTCCGGGCAATGCCGCTTCCACGTGATGGGCGAGGGCTACACCTGGGAGACGCAAGACCGCACGCGCGACATCGAAAAGGCTCAAGCCGCGTGGGCGTGCGCACAAGCGCTGTTGCGCGATCCGTCCATCGGGCTCGTGCTGCTCGATGAACTGAACATCGCGCTCAAATACCATTACCTGGATGTGCACACAGTGCTGGCCGACCTGCGAGCGCGGCCGGCTGCGCAGCACGTCGTCATCACTGGCCGTGGCGCGCCACCCGAATTGATCGAAGCAGCCGATACCGTGACCGACATGACACTCGTCAAGCACGCGTTTTCCCAGGGCATCCAGGCGCAGCCGGGTGTCGAACTCTGATGAACAGATCGACGATGCAGATTCCTCCTTTTGATGATGCGCTGCGCGCGCGCCTGCAGGCTGCCGTGGACAGCAAGACCAAGCCGCTGGGTGCGCTGGGCCGGCTTGAATCGCTCGCGGTACAGATCAGCCTGATCCAGGACACGGAGATACCCGTGCTGGGGCGTCCCGCCATGCTGGTGTTCGCCGCGGACCACGGAATCGCGCACGCGGGGGTGAGCGCCTATCCGCAGGCGGTGACGGCGCAGATGGTGCTGAACTTCATTGCTGGCGGGGCCGCTATCAATGTGTTCTGCCGCCAGCACGGTTTTGCGTTGGAGGTGGTGAACGCGGGGGTGGCCAATCCGCTGTGGGCCGCAGCCACACCCGGCTTGGTGGATTCACCAGTCGGCCCCGGCACGCACAATTTTGCAGAGCAGCCCGCCATGTCCGCCGGCGAGCGGGACCGCGCCATGGCGCTCGGCGCACAACGCGTGGCGCACCATGCGGCGCTGGGTACGAATGTGATCGCGCTCGGCGAAATGGGCATCGCCAACACGGCTTCTGCGGCGTGCCTGATGGCGCGGCTGTGCGATCTGCCGGTGGCGCAGTGCGTCGGTCGTGGCACGGGGCTGGACGATGAAGGCGTGGCGCACAAGCGCGCGGTGCTGGAAGCCGCGCTCGCCAAGCATGCCGATGTGCGTGAGCCGCTGAATGTGCTCGCATGCTTTGGCGGTTTCGAAGTCGCGGCAATGGTCGGCGCGGTGATCGAAGCGGCGCAGCGGCGCATGGTCGTCCTCGTCGACGGCTTTATCGCCACGGCCGCCGTGCTGGTGGCCGTGCGCCTGGTGCCCGATGTGCTGCGCTATTGCGTGTTCGGGCATGTGTCGGACGAGCGAGGCCATCGCGCGCTGCTGGAGGTGCTCGACGCCCGCCCGCTGCTGTCGCTGTCGCTGCGCCTGGGCGAGGGCAGCGGTGCGGTGCTGGCGTATCCGCTCGTTGTGTCCGCCGTGGCCTTCCTGCGCGAGATGGCGACCTTCGCCAGCGCCGGCGTGAGCGAGCGCTCGGACGCATGAACGTGCTGCGCGACCACTGGCAGGCGCTGTGGACGGCGGTGGGGTATTTCACCCGCATTCCCGTGCCGGCGTCCGTCGGGTTCTCGCAAGCCGGCCTGAACCGTGCGGCGCGCTACTTTCCGCTGGTCGGCTGGCTGGTGGGGGCCGTGGCGGCTGCGGTGTACTGGCTGGTGTCGCGCACCGTGCCGGTGCCGGGGGTTGCGGTGGCCGCATCGATGGTCGCGACCCTGCTGCTCACGGGCGCCTTCCACGAAGATGGCCTGGCCGACTGTGCCGATGGGTTTGGCGGCGGCTGCACGCCGGAAGATCGGCTGCGTATCATGCACGACTCCCGTATCGGCGCCTTCGGTGCGATTGCCGTGTGCATGGCGCTGCTGTTGAAGTGGCAGTTGCTGACGGCGTTGGCATCACACCCCGGCGTTGTGATGGCGTCCATGGTGGCAGCACATGCAGCGAGCCGCGCGGCTGCGGTCAGCTACCTGCTCACGCACGACTATGTACGGGCTGAGGGCAAGGCAAAGCCCGTGGCGCAGCGCATGCGCTGGGGCGACGCCGCGTGGACGGTGGTGTTCGGCGTCGCACCGCTGCTGTGGTTGGGGCCGGCGTGTGCGGTGCTGGTTGTGATCGGACTGATAACGGCACGCTGGATTCTGGGCGGTTACTTTCTCAGGCGCATCGGCGGCATCACGGGCGACTGTCTGGGGATGGCACAGCAGCTCTTTGAATTGCTGACCTTGTGGGGGGTGCTGGCATGGATTTCATCCTGATTCGCCACGCGCGGCCGGCCATGACGGCAGGCCTTTGTTACGGCCGCACAGACCTTGCGCTGGAAGACCCGATCGATCCGCATCCTTCGACGATCGTCGACAAGCTCTCAGCCCACATGCCGCAGCGCTTCCTGGCGAGCCCCTTGCAGCGCAGCCGCCAGACGGCCGAGGCGATCACCCGGGTCGCTGACGTGCCTTCCATTGAAATCGACGCGCAGTTGATGGAGCTCGATTTCGGCGCATGGGAAGGCTGCCGGTGGGACGCCCTGCCACGCCATCAGGTTGACCGCTGGGCGCGCGACCTCGTGCACGGCAATCCGCACGGCGGCGAGTCTGCAGCCGATCTGCTGGCAAGGGTGACGACGTGGGCCGACGCCATGGCGGCGACGCCCGCGTCGTGTGTCTGGGCTGTCACCCATGCGGGCTGCATGCGCGCTTTGGCCGCGCACTGGTTGCAGCGCCCGCTTGCCGAGACACTGCAGTGGCCGCTCCAATGGGGCGGCGCCTGCGGCTTTCGCGTGCAACCCGATGCGCCGGGCTCGCTGCCAGTGCTGCTGTTCTGGAACCGTTGAGCCTTCGAGCCGCAGTGGCCGCGTGATTCACGCCGCCATCGCACGGCGCTTGGCCGAGGTTTCCAAACGACGTTACCTGCCGACAGTGACGTGCGCCCCCTGGCGCCGCATGCGCGCCTGCTCGAGGTCTTCGCACAACAGGGTGGCGGCATCCACGAGGCGCGGCCCGAACCGGTTGATCAGGTCGCCATTGATGCTGAACAGATTGCCGCGCTGTACGGCCAGCATATGCGGCCAGCGCTTCCAGCCGTCCAGCGTATCGATCGGACGATTGCCCTGGGTGGCACCCAGGCTGGCGGTCAGCAGCACCTCCGGGTTGGCCGCGATGACGGCCTCCGCGGTCACGGTCGGCACCAGAAGCGGCTCGTTGGCAAACACATTGCGGCCGCCACACAGGGCCAGCATGTCGGAAAAGATGTGTTGGCCGTTGAGCGTCATCAGAGGCTGATCCCACACCTGGTAGAACACCGTGACAGGCGGTCGGCCCGCATAGCGATGGCGTAGCGCGTCGACACGCTCGCGGAACTGCTTGGCGGCGTCGTGGGCGCTGGCGCGCGTGTCAAGCAGTGTGCCAAGCGCTTCGATGGAGCGCGGGATGTCGCTCATCCGATGCGGCTCGGAGAAAAACAGCGGAATGCCCAATGCATGCAGCCGGTCGATCTGCTTCTGAGCGTTGCCATGGCGCCAGACCACCACCAGATCGGGTTTGAGCGCGGCGATGCGTTCCAGGTCCAGCGAGCGGTTGTCGCCCACGTGCGGAATGTCGCGCGCGGGCAGGGGATAGTCGCTGTACTCCACCGTCCCGACGATACGCGCGCCACCGCCCGCTGCAAACAGCAACTCGGTCGCATGGGGGGCGAGGCTGACGATGCGCTGGGCGGGGCGCTGCAGCGTGACAGTGGCGCCCGAGTCATCGGTGACGGAGATGGCAGCGAGCGCCGGCACTGCGGCAACCGTCAGGACGGCAACGCCGAATGCCAACACGGATCGCACGAGACGGGGTAAGCGGACGTTCATCGGCAGGTCAGACGGAAGTCAAATGCCATCGTAACGCGTCCGGCGCCGACGGCCATGGACGTGCCTGTGGGCGCCAGCAGCGGAGTGCGCCGGCGGTGTGGCCGAGCAGCGCATTGCTGATCGCCGTTTGCCTGGCGGGAATCCAGTTCAGCACGTCGTCGATGCGGGCGGGGGCCCTTTCACCACCATCGGAATGCCGGCCACCAGCAAGTGCACGTTGTCCGCCAGCGCGGCGAGGCGTTGGTTCAGGCGGCCGAGCTCATCCACGTAGAACCGCGTGACGGCGCCCATCGGGACCACGCCCAGACCGATCTCGTTGCTCACCAGGATGACCTCGCCCGGCAACAATGGCAGTGCCGTGAGGAGCGCGTCGATTTCGGCCGTCCACGCTTGCGGGGGCGTCACCAGGCCGGTGTCGGGGTATTCATGGTGCTCGGCGAAGAGCAGGTTGTTGAGCCACAGCGTGATGCAATCGACCAGCACGCAGCCACCGTGCTGCGCATGCGCGTAGAGCGCTTCGGCCAGCTGCGTGGGCTCCTCGGCCAGCGCCCAGTTGCCGGGCCGTCGCGCGCGGTGCAGCGCGACGCGCAATTGCATCTCTTCGTCCTCCTCGCGCGCGGTCGCGATGTACGTGACCGGTCCGGCGCATTGCAGCGCGAGCTGTTCGGCGTGATGGCTTTTGCCGGAGCGGGCACCACCGAGGACGAGTGTGAGGCGACGGGACATACTCGCATTCTAGCGAGGCAGGCCAGGGTGCGGGTGCGATAATCCGCGCATGTCAAAGCCCTCTCTTCTTGCGCGGCCGGACGTGCCCCGGGGCACGCTGATGATCCAAGGCACGACGTCCGACGCGGGCAAGAGCACGCTGGTGGCCGGCCTGTGCCGCGTGGCACATCGTGCCGGTGCGCGCGTGGCGCCGTTCAAGCCTCAGAACATGGCGCTCAACAGCGCCGTGACCGCCGACGGCGGCGAGATCGGCCGCGCCCAGGCACTACAGGCGCAGGCGGCGGGCATCGCTCCCACCGTCGACATGAATCCGGTGCTGCTCAAGCCCAACAGCGATACCGGCGCGCAGATCATCATCCACGGCCAGCCGCGCTGTGACCTCGACGCTCGCGCATATCACGACTACAAGCCGACGGCCATGGCGGCGGTGCTCGAATCGCATGCCCGCTTGCGGGCCCAATACGACCTCGTGGTGGCGGAAGGCGCCGGCAGTCCTGCCGAGATCAACCTGCGCGACCGCGACATCGCCAACATGGGCTTTGCCGAGGCGGTCGATTGCCCGGTCGTGCTGATTGCCGATATCGACCGTGGCGGGGTGTTCGCGCATCTGGTGGGTACGCTGGCCTGTCTGTCCGAGCGTGAACGCGCGCGCGTGGCCGGCTTCGTCATCAACCGTTTTCGCGGCGACATGTCGCTGCTCGTGCCGGGGCTCGATTGGCTGGCAGCACAGACGGGCAAGCCGGTCTTCGGCGTGTTGCCGTATCTGCATGGCCTGCATCTGGATGCGGAAGATGCCGTGCAGACGGCGCAGCGGGCGGCGAAATCAGACGCCTTGCGCGTGGTGATTCCGGTGCTGCCGCGCGTATCGAATCACACCGATTTCGACGCGTTGCGCGCGCACCCGCAGGTGGACGTCCACCTGGTCGGCCCGGGCCAGCCTGTGCCCCCGGCCGACCTCATCATCCTGCCCGGCAGCAAGAGCGTGCAGGCCGACCTCGCGTGGCTGCGCGCCAACGGCTGGGAACCCGTCATCGCGCGGCACCTGCGCTACGGCGGCAAGCTGCTTGGCATCTGCGGGGGCATGCAGATGCTGGGCCGCCGCTTGCACGACCCGCAGGGCCTGGAAGGCGCAGCCGGCAGCGTCGACGGCCTCGGCTATCTCGACTTCGAGACCACGCTGCAATCAGCCAAGCAGTTGCGTCAGGTGCGCGGTACGCTCGTCGAAGGCGGGGCAGCCGTCAGCGGCTACGAAATCCATATGGGTGTGACGCAGGGCCCAGCGCTGGCGCGCGCAGCCGTGCAGCTCGACGATGGCCGTGTGGACGGCGCCATGTCAGCCGACGGGCAGATCCTGGCCACCTATCTGCACGGCCTGTTCGACGCACCGCAAGCGTGCCGGGCGCTGCTCGCCTGGGCGGGTGTGCGCGACGCGCAGGCGCAGGACTATGCCGCCTTGCGCGAGGCGGCGCTGGAACGCCTGGCCGACACGTGCGAGGCGCATCTGGACCTGCCGGCACTCTTCGCTGCGCTGCCACGTGCGGGCTGAGCCATAATTGCCGATACGCAGATCCGCCGGGTGATTGATTCGGCACATGATTCGACGAGCACGAGGAGGCAGGCATGCCGGTGGCCGTTGTAGCGAATCCGAAAGGTGGGGTGGGCAAGACCACGCTCGCAACCAACCTCGCCGGCTACTTTGCCGCGCGGGATCATGCCGTGATGCTGGGCGACACCGACCGCCAGCAGTCGTCGCGCGAATGGCTGGCGCTACGCCCGGACACCGCCAAGCCGATCCGCACGTGGGAAATCCACGCCGACCACATCGCCAAGCCACCCAAGGGCACCACGCATGTGGTGCTCGATACGCCGGCGGGGCTGCATGGCTGGCGTCTGGCGGATCTCATCAAGCTGTCCGGGTACGTCATCGTGCCGCTGCAGCCGTCCATGTTCGACATCCTGGCCACGCAGACCTTCCTGCGCAAACTGGCGGATGAAAAGCCGGTCCGGCACGGCGACGTCAAGCTGGGTGTGGTTGGCATGCGCGTCGACATGCGAACGCGCGCGGCCGAGCAGCTCCAGCGCTTTGTGCAGGGGCTTGAGGTCCCGATCCTCGGCTACCTGCGCGACACGCAGAACTACGTCCAGCTTGCAGCCCACGGTCTGACCCTGTGGGACGTGGCGCCTTCGCGCGTGGCCAGGGACATCGAACAATGGAGCGGCATTCTCGGCTGGCTCGGCGAGACCCCTGCGCAAGCTGCCGCCGATACCTCTGCGGCGGCATGAAAAAAGCCCGGCAGTTACCGGGCTCTTTGTCGGGACACCGCGCGCGCGAGACGCTCAGATCTCGAGGTTGTCGATCAGGCGCGTCTTGCCGAGCTTCGCGGCGGTGAGTACCACCAGCGGCTCGCCAGCGGCGATGTTGTCGGGCGTCGGCATTTGCAGGTCGGAGCGGCGGCGTACGGCCACGTAGTCGGGCTGCCAGCCGCGGCCGCGCAGGTAATCCATCGCGCGGTTGGTCACCTCTTCGTGCGAGGCCTGGCCTTGCAGCACGGTCTCGAGCACGTCCTGGCGCACTTGGTGCAGCGTGCGGTACAGCTCGGGCGCTTCGGCCCGCTCGTCGCTGGAGAGATACGCATTGCGCGACGACAGCGCCAAGCCATCTTCGGCGCGTACCGTCTCGGCGGGAATGATGTCCACCGGCAGCGCAAACTGGTGGGCCATGCGGCGCACGATCATCAACTGCTGGTAGTCCTTCTTGCCGAACACGGCCACGCGAGGCTGCACGCAGCAGAACAGCTTCATCACCACCGTGCAGACGCCCTTGAAGAAGCCGGGGCGGAACTCCCCTTCGAGGGTGTCACCCAGGTCGTGCGGCGGCTCCACGCGGTATTCCTGCGGCTCGGGGTACATGTCGCGCTCGGTGGGCGCGAACAGCACGTAGACGCCTTCCTTCTGCAGCTTCTCGATGTCGTCCTGCAGCGTGCGCGGGTACTTGTCGAAGTCTTCGTTCGGGCCGAACTGCAGGCGGTTCACGAAGATGGACGCTACCACCGGGTCGCCGTGCTGGCGTGCCAGGCGCATCAGGCTGAGGTGGCCCTCATGCAGGTTGCCCATGGTCGGCACGAAGGCGACGCGGTTCTGTCCGCGCAGCTGGTCGCGCAGTTCCTGGATGGACGAGATGACTTTCATTCGATTTGGTGGTGAGCCGACCGATTACGTCGGAGAGTAGGCAAGGCGCACGTAGATGGGTGCGAACGGTTCGGCCTGGGTGATTTCGACGAGCGACTCTCGAGAGAGCTCCAGCATGGCGACAAAGTTGACCACCACGATGGGCGCACCTTTGCCCGACTGGATTGCTTCTTCGAACAGCTCGGTGAACTCCATGAAGCGGGCGTGCTGCAGCTTGCGCAGGATCTGGCTCATGTGCTCGCGCACCGACAGTTCCTCGCGCGAGATCTTGTGGTGCTGGGTGAGCTTGGCGCGCCGCAGCACGTCGGCCCAAGCCACCCTCAGGTCATCGGTATCGACATCGGGGTAGCGCGGCGCCAGGCTTTGTTCGATGTAGACCTGGGCACGCAGGAAGTCGCGGCCGATCTGCGGCAGGGTGTCGAGCTTCTGGGCGGCAAGCTTCATCTGCTCGTACTCGAGCAGGCGGCGCACCAGTTCGGCACGCGGATCTTCCGGCTCCACGCCCTCGTCGGTCTTCTTGACCGGCAGCAGCATGCGCGACTTGATTTCGATCAGCATGGCCGCCATCAGCAGGTATTCGGCGGCCAGCTCGAGGTTGGTCGCCCGGATCTGCTCGATGTACGCCAGGTATTGCCGCGTGACCTGTGCCAGCGGAATGTCCAGCACGTTGAAGTTCTGCCGGCGGATGAGGTACAGCAACAGGTCCAGCGGACCTTCGAACGCTTCGAGAAACACCTCGAGCGCGTCGGGCGGAATGTACAGATCCTGCGGGAGCTTGAACAGCGGCTCGCCGTAGAGCCGCGCGAAGGCGAGACCGTCGACCTGGGCGGGTGTCGAATCCTGTTCGGGCGCCACGCTGGGCAGCTCGACGGGCAGCGGCAGCTTGTCCTGCGCGGAAGTCGTCATGCGACGGTGAGCCTCAAGGCCATTGCGGCCGGTGGGCCGGTCAGTCCAGCGAGTAGACGTAAGGCTTCTGCGCCACGCGGGCGGCCTTGGCCCGTGCGCGTTCTTCCAGGTCGATCGGTTCCTTGTCCCACAGCAGGGAGCGACCTTGGCGCTGCTGCGCTTCGAGGTCAGGCTTCTCGGTCTTGAGTTCTTCCAGGAACTGGGTGATCTCGGACTTGTACAGGGCCATGGCAGTCGATGATGTTGGGTGATCTTGTCCGCACGGGCGCATCCCGGACGGAAAACCCGCGCATTTTACCGTATCGGCCGGTGGGCACGGCCCCTGCGAAGGCGTTCGGATCGCTTCTTGAGGACGTTTCCGTTGCATTTGCCTGGGCGCCTCATGGGGGCGGTATGGTCAAATACGCCTTTTCCAGGATCCAGCCGGCCCATGGGGCGGCGCGACGCTTGCCACGATGACTGGCCCTCACCGACCGTCACGACCCTCCGTTCTCCGCATGTCCCCTTGGCGAGCTGCCGCGCTGGCGGCCGGCTTCGCCCTGTGGGCGGCCTGCGCACCCGCCAGGGCTGCCTACGATGTCAAGATCGAGGCGCCCAAGGCCATCCGCGACCTGCTCGAGCACCATCTCGACCTTTCCCGCTATCAGGACCGCAAGGACATCACCGAAGACCAGCTCCAGTACATGGTCGAGACCATCGGTGACCAGGTCGCCAAGCTCACGGCCACCGAGGGTTATTTCGTACCCAGGGCGACTGCGCAACTGGAGGGGCCGGTCGACCACCGTGTCGTGCGCGTGAAGGTGGAGCCCGGTCCACGCACCACGATCGACAATGTGGCACTGGACTTTACCGGTGCCATCACGCACGACCCCAAGCGCATCGAAGCGCTGAAGAAGGCGTGGGGCCTCGGGCCCGGCATGGCTTTCCGGCAGTCCGGCTGGGACAAGGCCAAGGATGACGGCCTGGCTGCGCTGCAAAGCAAACGTTACTACGCAGCCAGGCAGACGAACTCGCAGGCGCGCATCGATCCTGACGAGAACAAGGCAGACCTGTCGGTCGCCTATGACAGTGGCCCCGCGTACACGCTTGGTCCTCTGGATGTGCAGGGCCTGTCGCGCTATCCGCGCAGCATCATCGATCACGTGAATCCGCTGCACGTGGGCGAGGACTACTCTGCCGACCGGCTGCAGGCATTGCAGGCCGCCATCCAGGGGCAGCCGTACTTCTCCAATGCCATCGTCGACCTCGGCGACGATCCGAAGCATCCCGACAATGCGCCGGTGCGCGTACGCGTGCGGGAGTACCCGCCCAACCGCATCACCAGCGGTGTCGGCTATGGGACGGACACGGGCGCGTCGGTCGAAGGGCGCTATCAGTATCTGAACCTGTTCAGGAAGGCATGGGTGCTGGATGCGCAGGCGCGTCTCGAACAACGCCGCCAATACCTGTTCAGCAGCGTGACCTTGCCCCCCGATGACAAGCAATACATCAACAGCGTGTACGCCAGCATGGACCGCACCGACACGTCGGGCACCGACACGCGCAGCTACCGCTCCGGCTTCAAGCAGACGCGCGTGCGGGGCATCTACGAAACGTCCTTCACCGTCGATTTTTACTATGACGACCTGCGTCCCGAAGGCGCCGAACGCCAGTTGAGCAAGGCCCTGGTGCCAGGCTTTGCCTGGACCCGCCGGAATGTCGACGATCCACTGTTCCCGCGGCGTGGCAACATCATCACCACGCAGATCGGCGCCGCCGTCAAGGGCGTGCTGACCGATCAATCGTTCGTGCGTTCATACAGCCGTATCCGCCAGTTTGTGCCCGTGGGGCAGCGCGACATCTTTGTTGCGCGCGCGGAGCTGGGCGCCATCCTGACCTCCGGTACCGGCGATGGCATTCCGGCGACATTGCGCTTTCGCACGGGCGGCACGCAATCAGTGCGCGGCTACGACTTCCAGAGCATCGGCAATGTCGTCAATGGCAGCACGCTGCCAACCAAGTTCCTCGTGACGGGCGGGCTGGAATATCAACGCTGGTTCCTGCCGCAGTGGGGCGCTGCCGTGTTCCTGGATTCCGGTACGGCCACCGACAACTGGCCAGAACGCCGCTGGTACAACGGCGTGGGCGTCGGCGTGCGGTGGAAGAGCCCGGTCGGGCCGATCCAGCTTGACCTGGCTTATGGCATCCAGCAGAAGCAGTTCCGCCCGAGCGTGTCGCTGGGCATCGCATTCTGAGCGTGACGATGACCGACCCGCAGACACCTGAATCCGCACCACCCGACGCGCCGCAGCCGAAACGAAGCCAGGGCCGCCGCGCGCTGCGGTGGCTTGGCGGACTTGTCGCCGTACTGCTGGCAACCGTGGCGGCGTTGGCCGCGTGGCTGGTCTGGGCCGTCCACACGCAAGCGGGTACGGCCCAGCTCTGGTCGCTCGCCACGCGCTTCGGGCACGCCTACCTGTCAGGCACGCTCGTCGGCGGCACGTTGCGGGACGGCCTCTCGCTGCGTGACCTGCACGTGCGCGCAGGCAGCACCGAAGTGCGCATCGACCACGTCGATGGCCGTTGGACAATCACCCGCGGCCCGTGGCGTGGGCATGTTGCTTATCTGAGCGCGGGCCATGTCGAGGTGATCCTGCATCCGACACCGCCGGCGCCGCCCAGCGGCCCTCCAGCGTCCCTGGTGCTGCCAATGGCGCTGGATGTGGATCGGTTGACAGTGGATCGCCTTGCCATTCGCCAGGGCACGTCGACAACGGAGCTGAAAGCGATCGCCGGCAGCCTGCACACCGACGGTACGCGTCATCGCGTGTTGCTCGACAACATGGAAACGCCGGCCGGCAAGCTGGCGGCCACGTTACACATGACGGGTACGCGGCCGTATCCGCTGACGGGCAGTGCCACGTTGATGACGCAGTTCGAGGCCAATGGGCAAAAGCAGGATGCGACTGTGTCGGCACAGCTCTCGGGCTCGCTGGAAGCGCTGCATGTCGACGCGACCGGCACCGGTGCAACGTTGACCGCGCAGGCGCGGATCGATGTCACGCCATTCGGCGCGCTGCCCCTGTCGCGCGCCGTGGTGTCAGCCGATCACGTGAACCCGAGAGCGTTTGCACCGGGCGCACCCGAGGCATCGCTGTCGATCCGCGCCGATCTGCGCCCGGACGCGCAAGCCCGGACGCTGACGGTGGCTGGCCCCATCCAGATCGACAACGCGCAGGCGGGCACGCTCAATACGCAAAAGCTGCCGCTGCAGTCGCTGCGCGCGCTGGTGCGGCTGAACGCAGAGGCCCAGCAGCTCACCGGGCTGGACGTGCGTTTGCTGGGCGGCGCCCAGCTGACCGGCGCAGCGGACGTGAAGCAAGGCCGCGGTACTCTGCGCGTTGACGTGCGTCAGCTCGACTTGCAGGCATTGCACGCCTCGCTGGAAAAGACCAGGCTCGCCGGCCCCATCACGGTCGACTTTGCCGGTGGCACGCAGCGTGTGGCGCTCGACCTGGCGGGCGGCGACATGCGCGCGCAAGCCAGGGCGGTGGTCGATGCAGCGCAGGTGGCGTTGGACGAGGCGCAAGTGTCGCTCGGCCGTTCGCGGCTGATGCTTTCGGGCGCGCTCAAGCGCGATGCGACGCAGTCGTTCGCGTTCAAGGGCAATCTGGCCGAGTTCGATCCGTCGCGATTGGCGCAGGTGGCGAAGGGACGCATCAATGCGGAATTCGACGCGCGCGGCACGCTGGCAGAGCCGACCGATGCCGCCATCCGCTTTGCCGTTCGCAACAGCGAATATGCCGGCCTGCCGATGACGGGTGACGGCAACGTCCACGTACGCGGCGCGCGGCTGCTCCCCAGTGATGCCAGGCTGGACGTGGCCGGCAACAAGGCCACCTTGCGCGGCAGTTTCGGGGCGGCAGGCGACCGCATGCATGTCGACATCGATGCGCCGCAACTCGCGCGGCTTCAGCTCGGCGTGAGCGGGGCGCTCACCTTGTCTGGCGACGTGTCGGGCACGGTCAGGCAGCCCCAGGTCGATGCCACCTTCCGCGCCAGCCAGCTCGCCTATCAAGGCAACAAGATCGAACTGGCCAACGGCCGCGCACAACTGCACGACGGGGTCGACGGGCCATTGCTGTTCGATCTGACCGCGCAGCGTGTGACGGGCCCGAGCCTGTCGCTGCGCGAGGTGCATGCCACGCTCGACGGCACGCGCCGCGCGCACCGCTTCCGAGCCGATGCGGATGGCAACGTGCGCAACCAGCCGTTCAAGTTCGCGCTCGCGGGCGAGGGCGCGCTCACGCCAGGCAAGGATGGCGACACCTGGGACGGTACGGTTTCCACGCTCGCGGCGCAGGGCGCGCCCAACCTGCAGCTCACAGCACCGGTCCGACTGTCGGTGGCACGGGGTCGCCTGGTGGTCGGCCGTGCGGATATGACGCTGGATCAGACGCCCATCCATATCGAGCGAATCGAGTCCGATCAGGGCCACGTGCGCAGCGCCGGCCGGTTCGATGGGCTGCAGATCGCGCGCGTGCTGGAACTCGTGCGCACGTGGACGGGCCAGGCGCCGCCGGTACGCTCCGACCTCGTCATCGACGGCCAATGGGATGTGGATCTTGGCGCAACGGCCTCCGGTACGGCTCGTGTCGTACGGCGCAGTGGCGATCTGTCGATCAATGCAGGGCGCGGATTCACTCCGCTTGGCCTGACCGAGGCGAGCGTGGAGGCGCGTGGCGAGGGGATGCACCTCGCCGTACGCGGCAACGTTCAATCGACGCGTGTCGGCAATCTCTATCTGGACGCCGGGGTGGGTCTGACGCGCGAGGGTGCGCCCGGTGCGCTGGCACTGATGTCGCCGGCGTCGCCGCTGACAGGCGGGCTGACGGTGAGCCTGCCGCATCTCAAAGGTATTGGTGATCTCCTCGGCCCGGACGTGGCAACGGACGGCCAGCTGGCCGCCAGCCTGTCGTTTGCGGGCACCGTCGGCGCGCCCAAGGTGAGCGGCTTCCTGACGGGACAGGACATCGACGTGGCGCTGTACGACCAGGGCATTCGCCTGACCGGTGGCGTCTTGCGCGTGGCGCTGGACCAGAACGTCGTCGACTTGCAGCAGGTGTTGTTCCATGGCGGTGAGGGCACCGTGCGGGCGCAGGGCCGCGTGCAGTTGGGCGAGGCCAACCCGAACCTGGCGGGCACCCTTGTCGCCGACAAGCTCCAGCTCTTTGCAGATCCGGACCGCACGCTGGTGCTTTCCGGCCAGGCGCGCATCGCCAATGACAATGACCGTGTGGCCGTCACCGGCAAGTTCCGGGTCGATCGCGGCCTGTTCGACCTGCCCAAGGATGGCGCACCTGCGCTCGGCGACGACGTCGTCATCGTGCGTCGCGCCGATGCCGCCCGCAATCAGGCCGAGCGCGGCGTCAAGCGCGAAGAAAAGCCCGCCGGCCGCTTCAGTCCGGTCGTCGATGTCGATGTCGATTTTGGTGACAACTTCCGCTTCAAGGGCGCCGGCGCCGACTTGTCGCTTGGCGGGCAGATGCACGTGCATAGCGAGCCGCTGGTCCCCTTGCGCGGCACGGGCACGATCTACGTGCGCGAGGGCAGCACATACGAAGCCTTCGGCCGCAAGCTGGCCATCGAACGGGGCGTGCTGAACTTCATCGGCCCGATCAACAATCCGTCGTTCAACATCACGGCGATGCGGCGCAATCAGGAAGTGGAGGCCGGTGTGCAGGTGACCGGCACGGTGCGCCAGCCGCGCGTCAAGCTGGTCTCCGAGCCCAACGTGCCCGACGAAGACAAGCTGTCGTGGCTGATGTTCGGCTACAGCGCATCGAACGCGGGCCTCGGCCAGCAGCAGGCAATGTCTGGGGCGGCGCTGGGGCTGCTCGGCAATGTCGCGGGCAAGAACGTGGCCCGGCGCTTTGGATTCGATGAGTTTTCGATCGGGCCGTCCACTTCTGGCCTGACCGATCCGCAAGTGGTGAGCCTGGGCAAGGCGATCTCCGAGCGCATCGTGGTCGGCTACGAGCAGAGCCTGTCCACGGCCGACTCCATCGTCAAGCTGACGTGGCAGTTCTCGCGGCGGTGGTCTGTCGTCGCGCGCGGGGGGACGATCAACGGGGCGTCGGTTCTGTTCAACAAGCGTTGGTAATCGGGGAGGCCGGCTGCCAGAATGGCGCCGTGTACCGCTTCGGAAAAGGGGTTTCCATGCTGCATCGTCAACTCGCACAAGGGGGAGTCATCGTGGGCATTCTTGCGTCGCTGCTTGGGCTCTTCGGGTGCGACCAGCAGAAGGTCGACCAGGCCGTCGACCGCGTGGGCGACGCGGCCAAGCGCGCCTGGCAATCCGCCAAGCCGGACAACCTCCTGTTCAAGGGCATCGTGGCCGGGCAATCGACCGAGGCCGACGTGAAAGCCACCGCCGGACAGCCCGAGATGATCTGGGAGAGCGAGGACGGCACGCGGCAGCTCGAATATCCGCGCGGGCCGGAAGGGACATCAACGTGGATGGTGACGATTGCGCCCGATGGCCGTGTGGGGAAGATCGATCAGGTGCTCACCGGCGAGAACTTTGCGCGCGTGCGGGTTGGGCAAAGCAAGGACGACATCCGACGCATGCTGGGCAAGCCGACCAAGGTTGAAGCGTTCCGATTGAAGCAGGAAGAGGTCTGGGGATATCGGTGGATGGAGAGCTCGACTGAACGCGCTTACTTCAACGTGCACTTTGGGCCGGATGGGCGTGTTACGACGACTTCGCGGAGTGATGATCGGTTGAATGGGGCGTAGCGTTTTGCTGTTTGGGCTCTCGCCCGGGGGGGGCTTTTGTGGTGCATCCCCGGTTTCATCCCCTGCCGGGACTGAAAGGGGAGTGGACCACCAAGCCCGACTCCCCATCAAACCAGATCAACGCACCCGCATCCCCGGCACCGCCCCAGCATGCGGCTCAAGAATATAAAGCCCAGGCTGAGTCTTCTCATCAGCCGCCGAAGCCGCCAACACCATCCCCTCCGACATCCCAAACTTCATCTTGCGCGGTGCGAGGTTGGCCACCATCACGGTCAGTTTGCCCACGAGATCTTCCGGCGCATATGCCGACTGGATGCCCGAAAACACGTTCCGCGTCTGTCCTTCGCCTACATCCAGCGTCAGCTGCAGCAGCTTGTTTGATCCTTCCACGCGCTGGCAGGCGACGATCTTGGCCACACGCAGGTCGATCTTGGCGAAGTCGTCGATGGTGATGGTCTCGGCCATCGGCTCGATCGCGGCAACACCGTTGGCGGCAGCAACCGGTGCTTCTGCGGTGGCCTGCAGCGACTGGCGATTGGCCTCCACCAGCGCATCCACCTGCTTCTTGTCGACGCGCGTCATCAGATGCGAGTACGGCTGAATCGGCTTGGCCGACGACAACTGTGAATCGATCGAGCGCCACGTCAGCGGCTCAACGTTGAGGAACGCCTCAATGCGCTCGACCGTGGTCGGCAGAATCGGCTTGAGGTACACGGCCAGCAGGCGGAACGCTTCCAGCGCGACCGAGCACGCGGCATGCAGTTTTTCGCGGTTGGCTTCGTCTTTGGCCAGGTCCCACGGCTTTTCTGTGTCGACGAAGGCGTTGACGGCGTCGGCCAGCTCCATCACGGCGCGCAGCGCCTTGCTGTACTCGCGTTTTTCGTACAGATCGGCGATTTGCGGGGCGGCTTCGCGCAGCTGCACCATCAGCGGGTGGCCCAGTGCGGCGTCGCTCACGCGGCCTTCGAAGCGCTTGACCAGGAAGCCCGCCGAGCGGCTGGCGATGTTGACGAACTTGCCCACCAAATCGCTGTTCACGCGGGCGATGAAATCGTCCAGGTTCAGGTCCAGGTCTTCCATCGTCGCGTTCAGCTTGGCGGCGAAGTAGTAGCGCAGCCATTCCGGGTTCAGGCCGGTGTCGATGTAGCTCTGTGCCGTGATGAACGTGCCGCGCGACTTGCTCATCTTGGCGCCGTCCACGGTCAGGAAGCCGTGGGCGAACACGTTGGTCGGCGTGCGGTGACCCGAGAACTTCAGCATCGCCGGCCAGAACAGCGTGTGGAAATACAGGATGTCCTTGCCGATGAAGTGGTACTGCTCGGTGGTCGAGTGTTCGTTGATCCACGCGTCGAAATCAAGGCCGCGCTTGGCGCACAGGTTCTTGAAGCTGGCGTAGTAGCCGACCGGCGCATCGAGCCACACATAGAAGTACTTGCCCGGCGCGCCGGGAATCTCGAAGCCGAAGTACGGCGCGTCGCGCGAGATGTCCCAGTCCGAGAGCTTGGCCTCGCCTTCGTCGCCGAGCCACTCGCGCATCTTGTTGGTGGCTTCCGGCTGGGCCAGGTCGGCCACCCAGTCGCGCAGGAAATTCTCGCATCGCGGGTCAGACAGCTTGAAGAAGTAGTGTTCCGACGACTTGCGCACCGGCGTCGCGCCGGACACCACGGAATACGGATTCTTCAGGTCGGTCGGCTGGTACGTCGCGCCGCAGACTTCGCAGGAATCGCCGTACTGGTCTTTCGCGCCGCACTTCGGGCATTCGCCCTTGATGAAGCGGTCCGGCAGGAACATCTCCTTGACCGGGTCGTAGAACTGCTCGACCTCGCGCACGTCGATCAGGCCGGCTTCCTTGAGCTTGAGGTAGACGCTCTGGCACAGCTCCTTGTTTTCATCGGAGTCGGTGCTGTAGTAGTTGTCGAACGAGACGAGGAAGTTGTCGAAGTCGCGCTTGTGTTCCGTCCAGACGCGTTCGATGAGCTGCCGCGGCGTGAGGCCTTCTTTCTCGGCCCGCAGCATGACGGGCGTGCCGTGGGTGTCGTCGGCGCCTACGTAGTAGGTTTCGTGCCCGCGCATGCGCTGGAAGCGCACCCAGATGTCGGTCTGGATGTACTCGACCAGGTGGCCGATATGGATCGGCCCGTTGGCGTAGGGCAGGGCGGAAGTGACGAGAATGCGACGTTCGGACATGGGCAAGCCGGAAAGGTGCGGGCGGGCCGCTGACAAGGTGCGGCGCGCGAGGAAACGCGTATTTTAGCGCGCCCGGCGGCGTCGAGCCGGTCACACGCGCTCGGGGAAGGATCGGGCTGGTCCGCTGCGGCACGACGCCGCAGCTTGCGTGGCAAAAAAAAGCGCCGGTCAATGCCGGCGCAGCTTTCCACAACGGAAAAGGAGGAGAAATCAGGTACCACCCGGGAGGTCAGCCACACATCGCGAGCCAGCAACGCATGGCAAGCGGCACCCGTTTTCTATGACCGGGTCATCCCTGGATTGGTTTCAAATAAATTTCGACGCGACGGTTTTGTGCGCGGCCAGCCTCGGTGGCATTGTCGGCAACCGGCTGCGTCTGGCCACGTCCCTCCGCGCTCAGGCGGTTACGAGCGACGCCGCGGTCCGTCAGGTAAGCCGCCACGCTCTGCGCGCGCCTCTGCGACAGCGTCATGTTGTAGTTCGGGTTGCCCGTGCTGTCGGTGTGGCCGACCACGTTGGCAGCGAGTTCCGGATGCTGCGTGAGCGTTTGTGCCACGCTATCCAGCGGCCCGCGGAACGACGGCTTGATCACAGCGCTGTCGGTGTCGAACGACACCTGGCTCGGAATGTTCAGCTTGAGCGAACCATCGGGCTGCTCGGAAATTTGCGTGCCCGTGCCGGCCGTGTCGCCGGCCAGCTTGGATTTGATGGCGCCCCAGTTGTAGCCGACGGCAGCGCCGGTTGCCGCGCCCAGCGCGCCGCCGATGGCCGCCCCGCGGCCGTTGCCGACCAGCGCGCCGATGCCAGCGCCCACGGCCGCGCCCACGCCCGTGCCGACGGCGGTCTGGTTCTGCTGCTCGGTGGCGCAGCCGGCCGCCAGCAAGGCGACCAGCGAAACGGAAATAAGCTTGGCTTTCATGATTTCTCCTAGGAGTAACGGGGTTCGGTTCTTGTTGGGTTTGCCGATCACCGACGGGCCGAGGGTTTTTGGGGGAATCGGGCGAATGTCCCGCCGGCAAAATACAATAGCAAATCAGCACGTAGAGTGGCGAGTGCATTGCAAAGTTCACGCGGCGCCCCCTCCGGCTGTCCCCTACTCGTATCAGATTTGTGGAGCAAACGTTGAGCGTAACCATCGAACAGATCACCGAAGCCCTGCGCGGCGTGGTGGATCCCAATACCGAACGCGACCTGGTGTCGTCCAAGTCGGTGCGCAACATCCGGGTCGATGGCGGCGAGGTGTCGCTCGACGTGGAGCTTGGCTACCCGGCCAAGAGCCAGTTCGACATGATTCGCAAGCTGGTGATCGGCGCGCTGCGCCAGGTACCGGGCGTCGACAATGTGAGCGTGCAGGTGTCGATGAAGATCGTGGCGCACGCCGTGCAGCGCGGCGTCCACCTGCTCCCCAATGTGAAGAACATCATCGCGGTGGCGTCGGGCAAGGGCGGCGTGGGCAAGTCCACCACGGCGGTCAACCTGGCACTGGCGCTGTCCGCCGAGGGTGCCAATGTCGGTATCCTCGATGCCGACATCTACGGCCCCAGCCAGCCCATGATGCTGGGCATCCAGGGCCAGCCCGAGTCGGCGGATGGCAAGACCATGGAGCCGATGGAAGGCCATGGCCTGCAGGCCAACTCGATCGGCTTCCTGATCGAGCAGGACAATCCGATGGTGTGGCGCGGCCCGATGGTCACGTCTGCGCTGGAACAGTTGCTCAAGCAGACCAACTGGCGTGACCTGGATTACCTCATCGTCGACATGCCGCCAGGCACGGGCGATATCCAGCTCACGCTGTCGCAGAAGGTTCCGGTGACGGGCGCGGTGATCGTCACCACGCCGCAGGACATTGCGCTGCTCGACGCCAAGAAGGGCCTGAAGATGTTCGAGAAGGTGGGCATTCCCATCATCGGCGTGGTGGAGAACATGGCGGTGTACTGCTGCCCGAACTGCGGCCATACCGAACATATCTTCGGCTCGGGGGGCGGCGAGAAAATGTGTGCACAGTATGGCGTGCCGTTCCTGGGCAGCCTGCCGCTGAATCTCTCCATCCGTGAGCAGGCCGATTCGGGCCGGCCGACCGTGGTGGCCGATCCCGACGGCGCGATTGCCGGTGTCTACAAGCAGATCGCACGCCGCGTCGCCATTGCCGTAGCCGATAAAGCGAAGGACATGACGAGCAAGTTCCCGTCGATCGTCGTGCAGAACACCTGACGCCATGGAAACCACGCCGCCCCTGCCTGCCGATCGTCCTTTCGTGCGCGTGGCCGTCGTACTGTGTCGTCGTCCGACGGCCAATCGCTGGCAGCCGTTTCAGTGGCGGCTGGAAGCCGTGGTGCCGGACCTGGGCGAGTACGGTGACGCGCCCCGGTGCCTCGATCGCTCACAGGATGAGGCGGGCGAGGAGCGCTGGCTGACACCTGGCTTCACCGTCACGCTGTTCCGCGATGAAGCCGAGGGGTATTACCTGAACGCGACATCCGCGGCTCCATGCTGGTTTGTGCTGTGGCGGCTGGGGGAGGCGGGCACGGCCGATGAGGGCCGGGCGATCCCGCATACCGTGTCGCTCAGCTACAACGAGGCCGGCCGCTGGCTCGACGGGGGCGAAACGGTCGAGAACGTGCCGCTCGATCCTGCGGCGCTGGAATGGCTGCAGGCGTACGTCGCCGAGAATTACCGGCCCGAGCCGAAGAAGCGGCGCCGGCCCGAGTCATTCCTGTCGCCGGAAGATCGCGCGAAATACTGAGCGAGGCTGTGTTTTGAGCGACGAATCCTTCCTGTCACGCTGGTCGCGCCGCAAGGCAGCCGAGCGGCGCGGCGACCCCGAACCGGAGGTGGTTCCGTCTGCCGAGGCTGTGACGGCGGCTGCGCCCGCGCCTGCGCAAGTCGCACCGCAGGCCGAGCCCGTGCCCGAGGCGCCGCCGCTCACCCTGGAAGATGCCGCCAAGCTGACACCGGCTGACGACTTCTCCGCGTTCGTCGCTCGCGGGGTGGACGAGACGGTCAAGCGCGCGGCGCTCAAGAAGCTCTTCGCCGATCCGCACTTCAACGTCATGGACGGGCTGGATACGTACATCGACGATTACTCGCAGCCAGATCCCATCCCGCTCGACATGCTGCGCGAGCTGCGCCATACGGCGGAGCTGCGGCTCTTCGACCCCGTGGATGATGACACCGCTGCGCCAGCAGTCGGCGACGCCAGGCGGGACGAAGTGCCCGCCGTGGCAGCCGACGCGCCGCCTGATCCCCCCGAGCCACAAGAACGCGCCCAGGCAAGCCCGCATGGCGAGCCCGAGCCGCCGTCCGTAGAATAAAAAAAGAGGATTGCCCGGACAGAGACGGGTGACCATGTCCCTACAGCCTGCGTGACCAACGCGGGCGCTCACGCAAAAATTCATGCCGACCCTGGTTTGCAGTTGTAATCGCACCATGCCGCTCGACGCCGATGTGCTGAGCGATGCCTTGCGCACATCAGGCGCGCCCGTCGACATACCCGGCCAGACGCACCATCTGCTGTGCCGCCGGGAGATCGGCGCCTTCACGCAGGCACTCGACGGCACCGAGGACGTCGTCGTCGCCTGCACGCAGGAGAAAGCGCTGTTTGTCGAAGTGGCCGCGCAGCATGAAGGTGTGACGGCACCGATCCATTTCGTCAACGTGCGCGAGACCGGTGGGTGGTCGGCACAGGCGAAACGCGATGTGCGCGGCTTCCACGCCAAGACGGCGGCGCTGCTCGCCGTGGCGGGGCTGCCTGCGCCCGATCCGGTGCCGGTGGTGGAGTATCGGTCCGCCGGCAACGTACTGATCGTCGGCCCCGCTGAGCGGGCACTGCCGTGGGCCGAGCGCCTGGCCGATCAACTGGGCGTGACGGTGCTCGCCACGGGCCGCGACCGCGCCGCCGGTCCGCTGGCCCCGCCGATGGAGCGCCGCTGGCCGATCCATGCCGGCGAACTCACCGCGGTAAAGGGCTGGCTTGGCGCGTTCGAGGTTCAGTGGCGCAGCGGCAATCCGATCGACCTGGATCGCTGTACGCATTGCAACGCTTGCATTGACGCGTGCCCCGAAAATGCAATCGACGCGCTCTATCAGATCGATCTCGATCGCTGCCGTGATCACCGCGACTGCGTGAAGGCCTGCGGTGAAGCCATGGCGATCGACTTTGGGCGCGTCAACGCGCCGCAGGCACTATCCGGCCAGTTCGACCTCGTCTTCGACCTGAACGACACTCCGGCCTTCGCCCAGCACCAGCCGCCGCAGGGCTACTTCCACGCCGGCGCGGACGCGGGCCGGCAGCTGGCGGCTTCGCTGGCGCTGCTGCAGCGGGTGGGCGAGTTTGAAAAGCCCAAGTTCTTCCAGTACAAGGAATCGATCTGTGCGCACGGGCGCAACGGCCAGGTGGGCTGCGACGCGTGCGTGCAGGTGTGCTCAGCCTCGGCCATTTCGTCGCAATGGAAGGACGGGCGCGGAAGTGTGCACGTCACGCCCAACCTTTGCGTGGGCTGCGGCGCCTGTACGACGGCCTGCCCGACCGGTGCGATCACCTACGCCTATCCGAGTGCGCCGTACCAGGGGCGCAAGCTGAAGACATTGCTGTCGACGTATGCGTCGGCAGGCGGGCGCGATGCGGTGGTCCTGCTGCACAACGGCGAGCGGGGTCGCGCGCTGATCGAGCAACTGGGCCGTGCCGCCCGCATCGGGGAGGCGCGGGGCGTTCCGGTGAACATGCTGCCGGTGGAAGTGTTCCATGCGGCGTCGACTGGGCTGGAGCTCTGGCTGTCGGCGCTCGCGTATGGCGCCGCGCGCATCGCCATCCTGCTGACCGAGGATGACGCGCCGCAGTATCGCGCGATGCTCGCCGAGCAGGTCGCCGTGGCGCAAGCCGTACTGCAAGGGCTGGGTGAGCCGTCGGATGCGGTTGGTGTGGTGCTTGTCGATGTGGCGGATGTGGCGGCGCTCGACGCACGCCTGAATGCCGTTGAAGTGGCCGGCCCGCTGCGTGGGTTCCGCCGGGACATGCCTGCGGCAGCCTTTGCCGTCGCCGCCGCCAAGCGGGAGACACTCGATTTCGCGTTGGACCATCTGGCGCGACACGCGCAGGCCATTGACACCGTCATTCCGCTGCCGGCGGGTGCTCCCTTGGGGGCCATCAGCGTCGACCGCGAGCGCTGCACGCTGTGCATGGCTTGCGTCGGTGCCTGCCCGTCGCAGGCGCTGCGTGACCAGCCCGACCGCCCTGTGCTGGCCATGATCGAGCGCAACTGCGTGCAGTGTGGCCTGTGCGAGACGACGTGCCCGGAAGAGGCCATCGCGCTCGTCCCGCGCCTGAACCTGTCGGCTGCGGCGCGCCAGGCCGTGATGCTCAACGAGACCCAGCCGTTCCACTGCATCCGCTGCGGCAAGCCGTTTGGCACCGCGCAGATGGTGACGACCATGCTAGCCAAGCTGGGCGCGCATCCGGCGTTCTCCGGCGCAGCAGCCGAGCGCCTGAAGATGTGCGGCGACTGCCGCGTGATCGACATGATGGAACGCGGTGAACGCCCGGGCGCCACCCACTGAAGACCCAACCCTCATATTCCATGACCGACGCCCAGCCCCTGCAATTCCAGCTCGCCGCCACGCCCGCCGATAGCGCCGAGGATCTCGCCCGGGCCGACCTGTACGGGTTGCTCGCAACGCTGTTCTTCCGCGCGCCGGACGCCGATTTGTTGCAGCGCATCGCCGTTGCACAACAGGAGCCCGCGGGCGAGGACGATGCCGACCCGTCCGACACGGAGGCTGCCGCCAGCAGCGCGCTCACGCAAGCCTGGCGCCGGCTCGTGGCGCGCGCCGGCCAGACCACCGCCAGCCAGGCGGATGACGAGTACACCGAACTGTTCATCGGCGTCGGCAAGCCTGAGGTGTTTCTGTATGGGTCGTATTACCAAGCGGGCTTCCTCAACGAGAAGCCATTGGTTGTGCTGCGCGATGATCTGCGACGCTACGGTCTGGAGCGCGCCGAGGGCATCACCGAGACCGAAGACCATCTGGCCACGCTGTGCGAGGTCATGCGTTACCTGATCGCCGGTGAAGATGTCGCCATCGCGCATGTGCAGGAGCAGCGCGCGTTCTTTCAGCGCCATCTGGCGCCGTGGGTCGATGTGGCTTGCGATGCTGTACTGCAGCATCCGCGCGCAGCGTTTTACGCCGATGCGGCGGCTTTGGCGAAAGCGTTTTTCGACGTGGAGCGCCTCGCGCTGGAACTGGCCTGAGATACGCCGGGCGATTGCCTGAAATTGAGGCGACCAGCGAAGAGCCGCGCCACGCCAGCGTCACGGCGAACCGGTTCAAATCGAACTCATAGTAAGAATCAATCGATAAATCGTCAGGAAAATCCCGAACTGAGGGGACTTGGGCATGGTCTTCCTGTGCCGTTGCACCTAAAATGTGTTCAAGAATTCCTATTACATTCGGTCATCGGTTTGATTGAGCCGGGGAGCATCGAAATGCCAAGTCCGAACACCATCCCTCACACCCGCCCCGAGACGGATTCCGTTGAATCCACGCCCACTCGCCGCCGCTTCCTGATGGGGGCTGCGGTTGCCGCCGCGGCTGCAGGCACGGCCGCCACCGCCACCCATCTCGGGCAGACGCCGATGGCTTCTGTCACGCCGCCGGCCGAACCGGTGGACGATACCGCCACGGGCTACCGGCTGACCGAACACATCCGCAAGTACTACAAGACGACATGGATCTGATGCGCCGCACCCCGCGCGCCTCGGCCATGTCGCTCACACCACATCTTCAGGTGACCCCATGCTTCTGACCCGCAAACCGGCGGTAGAGGACGCCAAAGCCGCCCCGGCCCGCCGCCAAGGCGCCTCGTCGCTCGCCGGCAGTCTCGCGCGCAGCCTGGCCGGCGCACTGCCGACCATGGACCGCCGCACGTTCCTCAAACGCTCCGGCATCGGCGTTGGAGCCGGGCTGGCGGCCACGCAGCTCTCGCTCGTCAAGAAGTCGGTCGTGGGCGACGCCCAGGCCGCCGAAGGCAAGGGCGACATCGTCGTGCGCCGCACGGTGTGCTCGCATTGCTCGGTCGGCTGCTCGGTGGACGCCGTGGTGCAGAACGGCGTCTGGGTACGCCAGAACCCGGTATTCGATTCGCCGATCAACATGGGCTCGCACTGCGCCAAGGGCGCCGCGTTGCGCGAGCACGGCCATGGCGAATATCGCCTGAAGACGCCGATGAAGCTCGTCGACGGTCGCTACCAGCGCATCAGCTGGGAGCAGGCGCTCAACGAGATCGTCGCCAAGATGCAGACGATCCGCCAGGAGACCGGGCCCGACTCGTTCTTCTTTGTCGGTTCGTCCAAGCACGGCAACGAACAGTCGTACCTGCTGCGCAAGTGGGTGTCGTTCTTCGGCACCAACAATTGCGACCACCAGGCACGTATCTGCCACAGCACCACCGTGGCCGGCGTGGCCAACACGTGGGGCTACGGCGCGATGACGAACTCGTACAACGACATGCAGAACGCCAAGTGCGCGCTGTATATCGGCTCGAACGCGGCCGAGGCGCATCCGGTGTCGATGCTGCATCTGCTGCACGCCAAGGAAACCGGCTGCAAGGTCATCGTCGTCGACCCGCGCTACACGCGCACGGCCGCCAAGTCCGATGAATACGTGCGCATCCGCTCGGGCACGGACATCGCCTTCCTGTTCGGTGTGCTGTATCACATCTTCAAGAACGGCTGGGAAGACAAGCAATACATCCACGACCGCGTCTACGGTATGGACAAGGTGCGCGAGGAAGTGCTCGCCAAATGGACGCCGGACAAGGTCGAGGAAGTGTGCGGCGTGCCCGAGGCACAGGTGCATAAGGTCGCCGAGATGATGGCGATGAACCGCCCGAGCACGCTGGTGTGGTGCATGGGTCAGACGCAGCACACCATCGGCAACGCCATCGTGCGCGCCTCGTGCATCGTGCAACTGGCCTTGGGCAACATCGGCAAGTCGGGCGGCGGCGCCAACATCTTCCGCGGCCACGACAACGTGCAGGGCGCGACCGACGTGGGTCCGAATCCCGATTCGCTGCCGGGCTACTACGGCCTGGCCACGGGTGCATGGAAGCACTTTGCCTCGGTCTGGGGCGTGGATTACGACTGGATCAAGGGCCGCTTCGCCTCGCAGGCGATGATGGAGAAGTCCGGCACGACCGTGTCGCGCTGGGCGGATGCGGTGCTCGAAAAGAACGATCTGATCGATCAGGACAACAACGTCCGCGCGGTCTTTTACTGGGGCCACGCGCCCAACTCGCAGACGCGCGGGATGGACATCAAGCGCGCGCTCGACAAGCTTGATCTGCTGGTCGTGATCGACCCGTACCCCTCTGCCACGGCGGCGATGGCCAACATGCCCTCGGCAGACGGCACGCCGCCGAATCCGAACCGTGCCGTCTATCTGCTGCCGGCCGCCACGCAGTTCGAAACGTCAGGCTCGTGCACGGCATCGAACCGCTCGCTGCAATGGCGCGAGAAGGTCATCGAGCCGCTGTTCGAGTCGCAGCCCGACCACGTGATCATGCAGGCGTTTGCCGATCGCCTTGGCTTTGGCAAGGAGCTGTCGAAGAACTGCAAGATCACCGAATACAAGCGCGCTGGCATGACCTGGCGCGAGCCCGAGATCGAATCGATCCTGCGCGAGATCAATCGTGGCAACTGGACCATCGGCTACACGGGGCAATCGCCGGAACGCCTGAAGGCTCACATGCGCAACATGCATCTGTTTGATGTGCGCACGCTGCGCTGCAATGGCGGCAAGGATGCCGAAACCGGCTACGACCTCACCGGCGACTTTTTCGGTCTGCCGTGGCCGTGCTATGGCACGCCGGAGCTCAAGCACCCGGGCTCGCCCAACCTGTACGACACCAGCAAGCACGTCATGGACGGCGGCGGCAACTTCCGCGCGAACTTTGGCGTTGAGCGCGACGGCGTCAACCTGCTGGCCGAAGACGGCTCGTTCTCGCTGGGCTCCGAACTGACGACCGGCTACCCCGAGTTCGATCACGTGTTCCTGAAGAAGCTCGGCTGGTGGGACGACCTGACCGATGCCGAGAAGAAGGCAGCCGAAGGCAAGAACTGGAAGACCGACTTGTCCGGGGGCATCCAGCGCGTGGCCATGAAGCATGGCTGCCATCCGTTCGGCAATGCCAAGGCTCGCGCCGTGGTGTGGAATTTCCCGGATGCCATTCCGCAGCATCGCGAACCGTTGTATTCGACGCGGCCCGACATGGTCGCGAAGTATCCGACGCACGACGACAAGAAGACCTTCTGGCGACTGCCCACGCTGTACAAGACGGTGCAGCAGCGCAATATCGAGAACAAGGTCTACGAGAAATTCCCGATCATCCTGACGTCCGGCCGCCTGGTCGAGTACGAGGGTGGCGGCGAGGAGACGCGCTCCAACCCGTGGCTTGCCGAGTTGCAGCAGGAGAACTTTGTCGAGATCAACCCGAAGGCGGCAGCCGACCGGGGCATCCGCCACAACGACTTCGTCTGGGTCAAGACGCCGACTGGCGCCCAGATCAAGGTGCGCGCGCTGGTAACGGAGCGTGTGGGCGTGGACCACGCCTTCATCCCATTCCACTTCTCGGGCTGGTGGCAAGGCAAGGACCTGCTTGGTTATTACCCGGAGGGCGCCCACCCGATCGTGCGTGGTGAGGCCGTCAACACAGCCACCACTTACGGTTATGACTCGGTGACGATGATGCAGGAAACGAAAACGACGGTCTGCCAGATCGAGCGTTTCGCATAACGGGGAGCGATCATGGCACGCATGAAATTCATCTGTGACAGCGAGCGCTGCATCGAATGCAACGCCTGCGCCACAGCTTGCAAGAACGAACACGAAGTGCCCTGGGGCGTGAACCGACGCCGCGTGGTCACCATCAACGACGGCATGATCGGCGCGGAGAAATCCATCTCCGTGGCGTGCATGCATTGCTCGGATGCCCCGTGCATGGCGGTGTGCCCGGTGGACTGCTTCTACCGCACCGAAGACGGCGTCGTGCTGCACGACAAGGACGTCTGCATCGGCTGCGGCTACTGCTCGTATGCCTGCCCGTTCGGCGCGCCGCAGTTCCCGAGCCAGGGCACGTTTGGCGTGCGCGGCAAGATGGACAAGTGCACGTTCTGCGCGGGTGGCCCGGAGAAGAACGGCAGCGAGGAAGAATTCGAGAAGTACGGCCGCAATCGTCTGGCCGAAGGCAAGCTGCCGCTGTGCGCGGAGATGTGCTCGACCAAGGCGCTGCTCGGCGGCGACGGCGATGTGATCTCGGACATCTTGCGCAATCGGGTCATGAAACGGGGCAAGGGCGCCGATCTGTTCGGGTGGGGTACGGCTTATGGCGGTGCGCATGGCAAGGGTGGCCAGGCAGGTCCGGCTGCTCAACCCGGAAGCGCCGCGCCCGCCTCGGTGCCGGGAGCGCAATCATGAGCCCGCGCACAAGAGCAGCCAGTGTGCTGATCGCACTGGGTGCCGTGCTGCTGCTCGGCGCCTGCGGTGAGCGCACACAGACGGCATTAGCCTCGTTCCGCAAGAGCGACGCACCCGCTTACCAGGGCGCGGAGGGCGATCCGTTCATGGCCAAGAACTGGACGCCCGGCGACCGCACGAGCTGGGAGAACCAGATCCGCGCGCGCGGTCAGTATCAGAACGAGTACAACAAGACGCCATGACGCGCGCAAGCGGAGGTCCGTCCATGGGCACTTCTTGGAAACATTGGATCATGGCGCTGCTGCTCGGCAGCGCGGCGGCGCTTGCCGGTGCGCAACAGCCGGCCAGTGCGCCAGCCGCCAGCATGCCGGTGAACCCGGCCGTTCAGTCGGCTCAGCCTCTCTCCAACATCGTCTCGGAAAATGTATTCGACCTGAAAAAGCGCGACCTTGCCAAGGAAGCGAAGGACCAGGCTGCACGCCGGACGACCCAACCCGGCAATAACGCCCCTGTCTGGCGCGAGGTGAATTCTGACCAGGCGCACTACGCCAGCATTCCTGGGCTGGAGGCGGGTGTGCTGATCCAGCGCACGGGGCAGAAATGGCGCTTGTTCCGCAATGGCGTCATTACCGTCTGGGGCGGCTGGCTGGTCGTGCTGGTGCCGCTTCTGATCTTGGGCGTATTCCTGTGGCGAGGCCCGATTCGGCTGAAGGAAGCGCCTACCGGCCGCGTCATCGAGCGCTTCACGCCCACCGAGCGCTACGTGCACTGGACCATGGCGATTTCGTTCGTCACCCTTGGCGTGTCGGGCATCATCATGCTCTGGGGCAAGCACTTCCTGCTGCCCGTGATGGGCCATCAGTTGTTTGGCTGGCTGACGTACGTGCTCAAGAACCTCCACAACCTGCTTGGGCCGCTGTTCACGGTCAGCATCATCGTTGCGTTCGTGATCTGGGTACGCGACAACCTGCCGCGCAGCGGTGATCTGAAATGGCTGCTGACCCTGGGCGGCATGTTCTCGTCCGAGCACGGTGCCGAAGTGCCGTCGCATCGCTTCAACGCCGGCGAGAAAATCTGGTTCTGGGTCGGCATGGTTATGCTTGGACTGGTGCTATCGGTGTCAGGCTGGATGCTCGACCGCATCGTTCCGGGTGTCGATTACTACCGCAGCACCATGCAACTGGGCGAAATCATCCACGCGATTGCCGCAGTGGGCATCATCTGCCTGTCCCTGGTCCACATCTACGTCGGCACGATCGGCATGGAAGGCGCATATCGCGCCATGCGCGAAGGCTATGTCGACGAGACCTGGGCCAAGGAGCACCACGAGCTTTGGTACGACGACGTCAAGGCCGGCAAGATCCCGGCGCAGCGCTCGCAGCCACCAGCGGCCCGCCCGAGCGAGCAGCCGGCCAAGTTGTGATGCCAGCCAAGGCGATCGATTCAAGGAAACTCACCATGTATCCGCTGACAATGAAGCGTGCCCTGGGTACGACCCTTGCTGCCACCGCACTGAGCTTGGCAAGCGGATGGGTCTGCGCCAAGCTGCCCGCGCCCACGGACGCGCAGAAAGCCAAGGCCGAAGCCGACAAGGCCAAGGCTGCCTGGGGCGACAAGGTGGCCGCATTCCACTTGTGCAAGGCCCAGGACAAGGCTGTCGGCGCCTACCAGGCCAGTGGCAAGGGCGCCCATACGCAGCCGGGCGCACCGTGTGTCGATCCGGGCCCGTTCGTCCCGCCGGTGCCTGTCGCCCCCGCCACGGGTCCGGTACCCGCGGCAAAAGGCTGATCCAGCGCAGATGTTGCGCATTCATCATCCGGCAGTACAATCGTCCGCTCCCTGAGTGAACCCTGACTGGAGGTGACACATGAAGCAACTCGTGATTGGACTTGCCACGATCGGCCTGATGGCTGGCTGCGCATCGAACACCGCGTCGACTGCCAAGATGGCCGATTCGGGCATGGCGGCTTCGGCAGTGCTGGCGCCCAAGAGTGGCAGCACCGTGCAGGGCAGCGTGAAGCTGGCGCAGCAAGGCGACAATCGGGTTGCCATGGCCGTGGACATTTCCGGCCTGCCGGCCAACGGCATGTTTGGTTTCCATGTACACGAGAAGGGCGACTGCTCCTCGCCGGACGCCATGAGTGCAGGCGGCCACTTCAACCCGACCGGACAGCAGCATGGCGATCCGCGCCACGGCGCGCACCATGCCGGCGATATCCCGATGCTGCAGTCGGACGCCAACGGCAAGGCCGTTGGTTCGATCGTTCTTTCCGGCGTGACGCTCACCCCTGGTCCGACCAGCCTGGTAGGCCATGCGCTGGTTGTGCATGCCGGCAAGGACGATTATGTAACCCAGCCCACCGGCAACTCCGGCGGGCGCATCGCCTGCGGCGTGATCGTGGCGAACTGATCGCCGGACTGTCGCGCCCGTCCGAGGATGGGCGCCTGCCGGCTGCCGATGCGCACGCTTGCCGTGCGCATTTTTGTTTGAACGAAAACCTGATGCCACTGCGCCCCGAACTGACCAACGCTTCTGTTCCGCTTCTCGACGAGGTCGAAGTCCTCGACGAGCTGGGCCGTGCACGCACGGTCCACATCCCTGGCGAACGGCCGCTGACGGTCTATCTCGACAAGCGCGAACTGGTGACGCTGATGACGCTGGGCGGCGCGCCCGAAGCCCTGGTGCTCGGTTATTTGCGCAACCAGCGTCTGGTCGGCAGCGTGGCAGAGATCGCCTCCGTGCAGGTCGACTGGGAGACCGAATCGGCCGCCGTCACGACGCGCGGCGGGATCGCCGACCTCGATGAGAAGACCGCCCGACGCACTGTCACCACGGGCTGCGGGCAGGGCACCGTGTTCGGGTCGCTGATGGACGAGATTGACGCCATCCACCTGCCGCCCGAGGCGCGCATGACGCAGACGACGCTGTACCGCGTGGTCGATACCATCCGCCTGCAGCAATCGATCTACAAACAGGCGGGCTCGGTGCACGGCTGCGCGCTGTTCGATGCACGCGGCGAGCTGTTGATCTTCATTGAAGACGTCGGCCGCCACAACGCGGTGGACGCCATCGCCGGCCGGATGTGGCTCGAAGGCATGGACGGCGGCGACAAGATTTTCTACACCACCGGGCGCCTCACCTCCGAGATGGTCATCAAGGGCGCGCAGATGGGGATTCCGTTCCTGCTGTCGCGCTCGGGCGTCACGCAGATGGGCCACCAGATGGCGCAGCGTGTCAATCTGACGCTGTTTGCGCGGTGCACTGGCCGACACTTCCTGCTCTATAGCGGACGTGAACGTTTTGTGGCCGAACCTGAGATGGCGGGCGTCGTCGGCCCTCGCGGTGAACTGTCCCAAGCCGTGGCGTCGGGGCATTAAGCGGCTGGCGCTGGCCGTTGCAAGGTATCGGCCACCACAGGGTTTTCCATCACAGGTTTGGGAGTACAATCCGCCTTCCGATGCGGGCCCGGCCGCCGGCGTGACCAAATGGGGACAGTTTTCGCACCGCGAAGCCTGCCCCCATTTGTTCATCCAAGGTACCTGGACGCTCCATGAGCATCAAATCCGACAAGTGGATCCGCCGCATGGCCGAGCAGCACGGCATGATCGAGCCGTTCGAGCCCGGCCAGGTGCGTGAATCCGACGGCCGCCGCATCGTTTCCTACGGCACGTCGAGCTACGGCTACGACATCCGCTGCGCCGACGAATTCAAGATCTTCACCAACATCAACAGCACCATCGTCGATCCGAAGAACTTCGACGAGAAGTCGTTTGTCGACTTCAAGGGCGATGTGTGCATCATCCCGCCGAACTCGTTCGCGCTGGCCCGCACGATGGAGTATTTCCGCATCCCGCGCACGGTGCTGACCGTGTGCCTGGGCAAGAGCACGTACGCGCGCTGCGGGATCATCGTCAACGTCACGCCGTTCGAGCCCGAGTGGGAAGGCTACGTGACGCTGGAGTTCTCCAACACCACGCCGCTGCCCGCCAAGATCTACGCCGGCGAAGGCTGCGCGCAGGTGCTGTTCTTCGAGAGCGACGAGGAATGCGAAACCTCGTACAAGGATCGTGGTGGCAAGTACCAGGGCCAGCACGGCGTGACGCTGCCCAAGACCTAGTTTTTGTAGTCCGTTTCCGCGCGTTCAGGCGTATCCGGAGCGGTGCCTTTAGCTTCATCCATAAGGAACCACGATGAAATTCCGCTTTCCCGTCATCATCATTGACGAGGACTTCCGCTCCGAGAACATCTCCGGGTCGGGCATTCGGGCGCTGGCCCAGGCCATCGAGCATGAGGGGATGGAGGTGACCGGCCTCACCAGCTATGGTGACCTGACCTCGTTCGCCCAACAGTCGAGCCGCGCGTCCACCTTCATCGTCTCGATCGACGACGATGAATTCATCAACCCGGACAACGACAAGCCCGAACCCCAGGCGGTTGAGAACCTGCGCGCCTTCGTGGCCGAAGTGCGTCGTCGCAACGCGGACATTCCCATCTTCCTGTACGGCGAAACGCGTACCTCGCGCCATCTGCCGAACGACGTGCTGCGCGAGCTGCACGGCTTCATTCACATGTTCGAGGACACGCCTGAGTTCGTGGCCCGACACATCATCCGTGAAGCCCGCAACTACCTCGATTCACTGCCGCCGCCGTTCTTCAAGGCGCTGATCGACTACGCACAGGACAGCTCGTATTCGTGGCACTGCCCGGGGCACTCGGGCGGCGTGGCGTTCCTGAAGAGCCCGGTGGGGCAGGTGTTCCACCAGTTCTTTGGCGAGAACATGCTGCGCGCCGACGTCTGCAACGCCGTGGAAGAGCTCGGCCAGTTGCTCGACCACACGGGCCCGGTGGCCGCGTCCGAGCGCAACGCTGCGCGTATCTTTGGCTCGGATCACATGTTCTTCGTGACCAACGGCACGTCGACATCGAACAAGATGGTGTGGCACGCCAACGTGGCGCCCGGCGACATCGTGGTGGTGGACCGCAACTGTCACAAGTCGATCCTGCACGCGATCATGATGACGGGCGCGATCCCCGTGTTCCTGATGCCGACGCGCAACCACTTCGGCATCATCGGGCCGATCCCGAAGAGCGAGTTCGAGCCCGAAACGATCGCCAAGAAGATCGCCGATCACCCGTTCGCCAGCCAGGCCAAAAATAAGAAGCCGCGCATCCTGACCATCACGCAGGGCACGTACGACGGCGTGCTGTACAACGCCGAGATGATCAAGAACATGCTGTCGACCGAGATCGACACGCTGCACTTTGATGAAGCGTGGCTGCCGCATGCGTCGTTCCACCCCTTCTACGAGGACATGCACGCGATTGGTCACGGCCGCCCGCGCAGCAAGGACGCGCTGGTGTTTGCCACGCAGAGCACGCACAAGCTGCTGGCCGGCCTGTCTCAGGCTTCGCAGATCCTCGTGCAGGATTCGGAAACGCGCAAGCTCGATACGTACCGCTTCAACGAGGCGTATCTGATGCACACGTCGACGAGCCCGCAGTACTCGATCATCGCTTCGTGCGACGTGGCCGCGGCAATGATGGAAGCGCCGGGCGGCACTGCGCTGGTGGAAGAGAGCATTGCCGAAGCGCTGGACTTCCGCCGCGCCATGCGCAAGGTGGAGCAGGAATACGTCGGCACGAACGGTGGCAGTGGGCGTGGCGACGACTGGTGGTTCAAGGTCTGGGGCCCGAACGACCTGTCCGACGAAGGCATCGAGGACCGCGAAGCGTGGATGCTCAAGGCCAACGAGCGCTGGCACGGCTTCGGCAACCTGGCCGAAGATTTCAACCTGCTCGACCCGATCAAGGCCACCATCATCACCCCGGGCCTGGACGTCGATGGCAAGTTCAGCGACTCGGGCATCCCGGCCGCCATCGTGACGCGCTACCTGGCCGAGCACGGCATCATCGTCGAGAAGACCGGCTTGTACTCGTTCTTCATCATGTTCACCATCGGCATCACCAAGGGCCGCTGGAACTCGATGGTGACCGAGCTGCAGCAGTTCAAGGATGATTACGACAACAACCAGCCGCTATGGCGTGTGTTGCCGGAGTTCGTGCGCCAGTATCCGCAGTACGAGCGCATCGGGCTGCGCGAGCTGTGCGACAGCATCCACAGCGTCTACCAGGCCAACGACGTGGCTCGCGTGACGACGGAGATGTACCTGTCGAACATGGAACCGGCGATGAAGCCGTCGGACGCCTGGGCCAAGATGGCTCACCGTGAAACCGAACGCGTGGCAATCGACGACCTGGAGGGCCGCATCACCGCCATCCTGCTGACGCCGTATCCGCCGGGCATTCCGCTGCTGATCCCTGGCGAGCGCTTCAACAAGACGATCGTGCAGTACCTGCAATTCGCCCGCCAGTTCAACAAGCTATTCCCGGGCTTCGAGACCGACATTCATGGTCTGGTCGAGGAAGAGGTCGACGGCAAGATGGGGTATTTCGTCGACTGCGTGCGCTGAGTTTCAGCCACACAAAACAGAAACGCCGCGCTGAGTTGATCAGCGCGGCGTTTTTGTTTGAAGCGTGCAGCCGATTATTCAGCCAGCGCGGCCCGTGCAAACGCAATGGCCTGCTTCACCTGCTCCGGCGCCGTCCCGCCGATGTGGTTGCGCGAAGCGACTGAGCCTTCCAGCGTCAGCACGGCGTGCACATCGTCGCTAATGAGGTCGGACTTGTCGCCCAGGCCGCAGATGTCACGTAGTTGCGCAACCGACAGGTCTGCCAGGTCGCAACGCAGGTCGTCGCACGCGCGCACGGCGTGGGCCACGGCTTCGTGTGCATCGCGGAAGGGCAGGCCGCGCTTGACTAGGTAGTCGGCCAGATCGGTGGCGGTGGCGTAGCCCTGCAGCGCAGCGGCACGCATGGCGTCGGCCTTGACGGTGATGCCCGGCACCATGTCGGCAAAGATGCGCAGCGTGTCGACCACGGTATCGACGGTGTCGAACAGCGGTTCCTTGTCTTCCTGGTTGTCCTTGTTGTACGCCAGCGGCTGGCCCTTCATCAGCGTGAGCAGGCCGATCAGGTGGCCGTTGACGCGGCCGGTCTTGCCGCGCGCCAGTTCCGGTACGTCCGGGTTTTTCTTCTGCGGCATGATCGAGCTGCCCGTGCAGAAGCGGTCCGCAATGTCGATAAAGCCCACGCGCGGGCTCATCCACAGCACCAGCTCTTCAGAGAAGCGCGAGACGTGCGTCATGACGAGCGCGGCGGCGGCGCAGAATTCGATGGCGAAGTCGCGGTCGGACACGGCATCCAGCGAGTTGCGGCACACCCCGTCAAAGCCCAGTTGCTGCGCGACGAATTCGCGGTCGATCGGGTAGCTCGTGCCAGCAAGCGCCGCGGCGCCCAGCGGCAGGCGGTTGACGCGTTTGCGGGCGTCGAGCATGCGCTCGGTGTCGCGCGTGAACATCTCGACGTAGGCCAGCAGGTGGTGGCCGAACACCACGGGTTGCGCGACCTGCAGGTGCGTGAAGCCCGGGACGATGGTGTTGGTGTGCTGCTCGGCCAAGTCCAGCAGCGCGCTGCGCAGGGCCTTGAGCAGACCGACGATGTTGTCGATCTCGCTGCGCAGCCACAGGCGGATGTCGGTGGCGACCTGATCGTTGCGCGAGCGGCCAGTGTGCAGGCGCTTGCCGGCGTCGCCCGCCATGGCGGTCAGGCGCGCTTCAATGTTCAGGTGAACGTCTTCCAGGTCCAGCTTCCACTCGAACGTGCCGGCCTCGATCTCCTGGCGGATCTGCGCCATGCCTTTTTCGATGGCAGCGCGGTCGGCTTCGGCGATGATGCCCTGCTTGGCGAGCATGGCGGCGTGCGCGAGCGAGCCCTGGATGTCGAACAGTGCGAGGCGCTTGTCGAAGAACACCGACGCGGTATAGCGCTTGACGAGATCGGACACCGGCTCGTTAAAGCGGGCGGACCACGCTTCGGCCTTCTTGGCGAGTTGGGAGGTCATGGGCGGACAGCTGGAGGAGCGCGGCCAGCGAGGCACCAGCCGCAAATTCAGGAAACCGCGATTATATCGCCCGCAGGGCCCTCCGGCCGCCTGTCCGGCGCGAGCTACAGCGTGCTGTCGATCAGCGCGCCCTGGAGCACGACCGGCCCGATCGGCCCCTCCGGATTGGGCGAGCCACCACGCGGCTCGACGCTGATGGCCAATGCAGGCGATTGCAATTGCCCAAGCGGCTGCGCCACGATCAGCCGCACCGTGCGCTGACGGCCGGTCACCGCAAGTGATCCCGGATGCCCGTCCGCAGGCAAGGCCCAGCGTTGCAGGGCCGGATCCGCAGTCAGTGGCGTCGCATCCAGTCGCTTCAGCGACAGCAGGCGTGTGCCTGCATCCCAAGCGGCCAGGACGGCGGCCCGTGCTTGCGCGTTCTGCAATACGGCCACCGCGCTGACCCTGAGCGCCTCGCCCAACGGGTGTGCCATCCGCGGGTTCTGCCCGACGGCAACGGGCGCAACGAGCGCTGCCACTGACGTGTCGGCGCGCCAGAGGCCAGCACCAGAGGTTGACCAAGCTTTCCTGCTAGACGTCCTCCGCCAATCCTTCCTGACCAAGATACGCAGCGCGAGGCCAAACAGTTTCGGCGCACAACGCGCATGGAGGGTCCGCTGGCCATCGCGATCGCGGAGGCCGACGCGCTGCAGCACGGCAGCCAGGGCTTCCGCATCCGCACCTTGCGCTCGGCTTGGTGCTGCCGACGGCGATTGGTCGGCGTCTTGCCCTACGGGATCTGCATGGGAGCGTAGGACGGTGAACGCGGGCGGGCTTTGTGAGGCGGTCTGCCCCAGGGTAGGAAGAAATCGCACCCGCGGCGCAATACACGTCGTCCGAGCCTCGGTTTGCATCCAGTTGGCGGTGCGCTGCGTATACGTAGTCAGGCGTCCGACAAACGCCCACGGCTTGCCGCGTCTCTCACGAACGCAAAGGAGCGCGCCGATGGATCGGACCATTGAGATGGATCGATTCGATGCCGATACCCGGCGCATGGACACGCGCCGGCGGGCGGCTTTGCCGCCGGACTGGAGAAGGGCGCCACGTCCGCGTACGTCGGCGTGATGCCGAATTTCTACACACGCGACCTGACCAAGGCCGCCGCCAGCATCCTGGGCGACGAGGCGATGCACTGGGCCGTGCTGCTGTCGGTGCTGGGTGAAGACCCGGTGCCCGTGGCTTTCGTCAGTTGATCCGCATCTGAGCGTCTGAAGCTTTCCCGGCCGCTACGCCGTCTGCTCGTTCGGCGTAGCGGTTTTTTTTGGGGTCTCGAAGGCCTCGACGATGCAATCCATCAGCGCACGCACGCGGGCGGTCTTGTGCAGGTCGGCATGCGTGACGAGCCAGACATCCTGCATGCCGCGGCGGTGACGCAGGACGCGCACCAGATCGGGATAGCTCTCGGCACGGCGGCAGACCAGTTCGGTGAGACCCATGCCCCCGGCGACCGCTTCCAGGATCGCCATGGCCGAATTGCTCTGCAAGACGACGCGCCCCCGCGAGATGGGCTCGCCGCAGAGGTCTTCCCACATCCACGGCACCTCATTGCGTGGGTACAGCACCAGATCGTGCCCCTCGAACGCCGTGCCCTCTTCTGGCTCCCCACGCGCGGCGACGTAGCTGCGCGACGCATAGATACCTGTTTCCATCTGGCCGATGCGGCGCGCAATGAGGTCCGGCGCATCCGGCCGCAGCGTACGCACGGCGACATCGGCTTCACGCTTGGTCAGATTGGCGATGCTCTTGGAGGCGATGCAGACCACGTCGATGCCGGGATGCCGTTGCCGCAACTGTGCAATGGCCGGCAGCACGAAAGCGGCGGCCATCGTGTCGGTCGTGGCCACGCGTATGGTGCCAGCCAGTTGCTCATCGATGCCGGCCACGCGCCGCTCGATGGTGTGCGCCGCCTGCTCCATGGCCTCAGCGGGGCCGATCAGCGCTTCGCCGGCAGGGGTGAGGACCAGTGCCGTCGAGGTGCGCAGGAACAGTTTCGCGGCCAGTTCGCCCTCCAGCGCGGCAAGGCGGCGGCCGACCGTGGCCTGGTCGACCCCCAGGCGTTGTGCTGCCCCACGCAGCGTTCCGGTACGTGCGACGGCAAGGAAGATGCGCGCATTGTCCCAGTTCACGTTTAGCTCCGGTTTCGATTGGCAGGCAGATGCAAATTTGCAGTGGCGCAATGCGAAAACGCTGCTTTTTTGCATGCATCGCCGAGCCTACACTTGGCTGCGTGAAATTGCCAAACGGTTCTGCCATGTCTTCCTGCAACGCCCAAGCCATCGGTGCCGCCTCGTGCTCCGACCTGCAACCGCACCTCAGCCGGTGGCGCCGCAATGCCACGCTGGGCATCCTGACATCGGGCGTCTTCATGGCGGTGCTCGATACCACCGTGGTCAACGTGGCGCTCATTGCCATGCGCGACAGCCTGCACAGCAGCGTCGCGGAGCTTGCGTGGATCGTCGATGCGTACACGCTTGCCTTCGCCGCGTTCATCCTCACCGGCGGGCTGCTGAGTGATCGCATCGGCGCGCGGACCGTGTTCATCGCCGGGATGGTGGTGTTCATCGCGGCTTCGGCCGGCTGCGGGCTGGCGCCTTCCGTCACCACGCTGATTGCCGCGCGCATCCTGCAGGGTGTAGGCGCGGCGATGTTCCTGCCGAGTTCGCTCTCGCTTATTCGCAGCACGTTCGCGGACCCGCACGAGCGCGCCTGGGCCATTGGCCTGTGGGGCGCCATCGTCGCGACGGCCGCAGCCGTGGGCCCGGCGCTGGGCGGCGTGCTGGTCGACACATACGGCTGGCGCAGTGCCTTCCTGATCAACGTGCCGCTGGGCGTGGTCGGCATGCTGGGCACGTGGGCGATCGTGCGCCATGTGCAGCCTGCTCGCGCCAGGCCGTTTGACTGGGCAGGGCAGGCGACGAGCGCGGTGATGCTGGCGGCGCTGTGTTTTGCCGCGATTGAATGGCCGGTGCGCGGCGCGCTATCGCCTTGGGTGTGGGGTGCCGCACTGCTGATGGTGGTGTCCGGCGCGCTGTTCGTCCTGGCGGAACGCCGGGCGCATGCGCCGCTGGTGCCGCTGGCCTGGCTGGGGCATCGCACGCTGGGCGCGGTCAACGGCGTGGGGTTTCTGCTGAACTTCGGCTATTACGGCGCCCTGTTCGCGCTGAGCCTGCATTTGCAGAACGTCGAGCATCTGAGCGCGCGCCAAACGGGCCTGGTCATGCTGCCGATGGCGGTGAGCCTGTCGGCAGGCAACATCTTCGCGGGCAAGCTGATGGCGCGCTTTTCGCCGCCGACGATGATGCTGAGCGGCCTCGTGATCGGCGCAGCGGGTTTGCTGGCAACGTCGGCTGCGCTGACGGGCCATGTGAGCCTGTGGGTGGTGAGCGCGACGATGATGGCTTACGGCGGCGGTACCGCGCTGGCGATTGCGCCCATGACGTCGACCATCCTGTCCGCGGCGCCGGGCGAGCTGGCCGGCACGGCGTCGGGCTTGCTCAACGCCGCGCGGCAGACCGGAAGCTTGCTGGGCGTGGCAGCGGCGGGCGCGGTCGTCACGGTGGTGCCCAATCTGACGCACGCCTCGCCACTGGTGTTTGGCCTGATGACGCTGTCGTACGCCGGCGCGATGGCGATGGCGTGGCTGAGCCGGCGCCCGGCCGCCACCGCGCTGGCGGCCTGATCAGCCGCTGTTGCGAAGCCCGGCGGCAATCCCGTTGATCGACAGGTGGATGCCGCGCCGCACGCGGGCATCGTCACTGCCGGCCTTGCCCGAGCGGAAGCGCTTGAGCAGTTCCACCTGCAAGTGGTTCAGCGGGTCCAGGTACGGGAACCGGTTCTTGATGGAACGTGCCAGCAGCGGGTTGTCCGCCAGCCGCTCCGATCGCCCCGTGATGGCCGCCAGCACCTGTTCGGTCAGCGCGAACTCGGCCGAGATGCGCGAGAACACCGCGTTGCGGAGCTTGCGGTCTTCGCACAGTTGCGCGTAGCGCGAGGCCACGTTCAGGTCGGCCTTGGACAGCACCATGTCCATGTTCGAGAGCAGGTTCGCAAAGAACGGCCACTGCTTGTGCATGCGCTTGAGCGTGGCAAGACGCGCCGCCTTCGCCTTGGCGTTGCCGGCGTCATCGAGCCAGCGCTGCACCGCGCTGCCAAAGCCGAACCAGCCCGGCAGCAGCAGACGGCATTGGCCCCATGAGAAGCCCCACGGAATCGCGCGCAGGTCTTCGATGCGGCGGTGCTTCTTGTCCATCAGCTTGCGCGAGGCCGGGCGCGAACCGAGGTTCAGGTCGGCAATCTCGGTGATGGGCGTGGTGGCGAAGAAGTAGTCCTTGAAGCCCGGGGTCTCGTAGACGAGGTTGCGGTACGCGGCGAAGGCGTTATCCGACAGCGCCTGCATGGCGGCTTCGAACTCTTCCAGGCCCTTCGGACGGTTGCGCGTGGGCAGCAGCGTCGCTTCCAGCGTGGCCGCGACGATGGTTTCCAGGTTGCGCCGGCCGATCTCCGGATTGGCGAACTTGCTGGAGATGATTTCGCCCTGCTCGGTCAGGCGGATCTGCCCGTTCACCGTGCCCGGCGGCTGCGACAGGATGGCCTGGTAGGTCGGGCCGCCGCCGCGGCCCACCGTGCCGCCGCGCCCATGGAACAGGCGCAGGCGCACGCCCTTGCGCTCGAACAGCTCCACCAGCGCCAGCTCGGCCTTGTACAGCTCCCAGTTGGAGGTGAGGAAGCCGCCGTCCTTGTTCGAATCCGAATAGCCGAGCATGACTTCCTGCTCGTTGCCCTGCGCGGCCAGCACGGCATCGAAGCCGGGCAGGGCGAGCAGGTCGCCCATGATCTGCGGGGCATTACGCAAGTCTTCGATGGTCTCGAACAGCGGGATCACCATCACGTCGAGTGCTGCGCCACCGCCGCCGTTCATGCCGGTCCGGAACATGCCGGCTTCCTTCTGCAGGAGCATCACTTCCAGCAAGTCGGACAGTGTCTCGGTATGCGAGATGATGTAGTTGCGCACGATGCGGTTGCCGTAGCGGGCGCGCACTTCGCGGGCAGCACGGAAGATGTCGATTTCCGACGTGGTCTGCTCGCTGTACGCATGGAACGGCAGGGTCAGCAGACGCGGCTGCTGCAGTTCGCGCAGCAGCAGGGTGCGCTTGTCGGCCTCGGACAGCGCAGCGTAGGCGCCCTCCACGCCGGCAACCTTCAGCAGCTCGGCGACGGTGGCTTCGTGCACGTCCGACACCTGCCGCAGGTCGATCGACGAGAGGTGGAAGCCGAACACGTCAATCGCGCGCGCCAGCGATGTCAGGCCCGCATCGGCCAGCGCCTCGCCGTGATGGGCGGCCAGCGAATCGGTGACGATCTGGATGTCGGCGCGCAGTTCATCCGCGCTCGTGTATGCCGGCGCCGGGCCAACGGCGTGGCGGCCGGCGTCTTCACCGGTGAGCTCGCGGCAGGTGGCGGCCAGGCGCGCGTACACGCCAATCAGCGCGCGGCGGTACGGTTCATCGGCGCGATGCTCGGAGCGGTCGGGCGAGCGCTCGGCGAGCGCCAGCAGCTCGGCGCTGACCTCCACCTGCGACGTCGACATCGAGAGCTCGGCGCCGAGCGCGTGGATTTCTTCGAGATACCAGGTGAGGATCACGCTGGCCTGCTTGCGCGCGGCATAGCGCAGCGTCTGCGCCGTGACGAACGGATTGCCGTCGCGGTCGCCGCCGATCCACGAGCCCATCTGGAAGAATGCCGGCAACGGTGTCGGTTCGCCCCGTGCCCCGCGGCGCGGGAAGACGCTGGCGATGTCTTCCTCGAGCTCCCGGTACATCGCGGGAATCTCGCGCAGGAAGGTGGTCTGGTAGTACGACAGTGCGTTCTCGATCTCGTCGGCCACCATCAGGCGCGTCGTGCGCAGCATGCGGGTTTGCCACAGCTTGGTCACGTGTGCGCGCAGGAGCGTCGTGTTGCGTTCGCGTTCGCGGGCGGTGAGCGGCGTGTCGCGCTCGGCCAGCAGGCGGGCGATTTCACGCTGCGCATCCAGAATGCTCTTGCGCTGCACCTCGGTCGGGTGGGCGGTGAGCACCGGCACGATCAGCGCGGCGTCGAAAAAGCGGCGCAGCGTTTCGCCGGAGATGCCCTCATCGGCAACGGACAGCAGCGCATGCATCAGGCTGCCCGCCTGCGGCGAGGACCCCGCCAGCGCGTGCACGCGGCGACGGCGGTTGTGATGCTGGTCTTCGGCAATGTTGGCCAGGTGCGAGAAGTAGCTGAACGCACGCACCACCGAGTTGGTCTGCTCACGCGAAAGCGCCTTGAGCAGGCGGTCGAGTTCCTGCTCGGCCTGGCGGTCGCCGTCACGGCGAAAGCGGACGGCGGTCTGGCGGATGGTTTCGACGGTTTCGAACGCGGCAGCGCCTTCCTGCTCACGCAGCACGTCGCCCAACAGGCGCCCCAGGAAGCGGATGTCTTCTTTCAGCGGCTGGTCTTTTGCCGCTGCGCTGCCCGACGAGCGGCGCGAGGTCGGTCCGAGTGATGCGCCGTTGGTCGCTTCCACGACATTGACCTTGGGAGCCGGCCTGCTGGTGGTTTTGGCAGTCTTGGCAGTCTTGGCGGTCTTGGCCGTCTTTGCGGGGGCGGCGGGGGCCTTTCGGGCGGGGGTCGCGCGCGAGGAAGCTCGGCGCGCGGCGGACTGCGTCATGGTGTCTCCTGGGTGATAGCTGGGCAGGATCAAGGGTGCCTGCCGGCCGTGGTTTTCTGCATCACTTCCACGTGATGGCCGGTCTGTGGTGAAAAAGCTGCGTGCTACCATTGCCGCATGTCTTCTACCGCCGCTCCGACCTCCGTCGAATCCACTCTGACAGCACAGGCGCCGACCAGGCTGGTCATTGCCTCGCGCGAAAGCCGACTTGCACTCTGGCAGGCCGAGTACGTGCGTGCTGCATTGCAAAAATACTATCCCGCATGCGACGTGTCTATCCTCGGAATGACAACGCGCGGTGATCAGATCCTCGACCGCTCGCTCGCCAAGGTGGGGGGCAAAGGTTTGTTCGTGAAGGAACTGGAAGTTGCGTTGGCCGAGGGGCGCGCCGATCTGGCCGTCCATTCGCTCAAGGATGTGCCGATGGAGCTGCCGGAAGGTTTCGCGCTGCCGGCCATTCTCGAACGCGAAGACCCGCGCGACGCCTTCGTTTCCAACGATTTCGCCGATCTGGCCTCGCTGCCGCCCGGCGCCGTCGTCGGGACGTCAAGCCTGCGCCGCGAGGCTTCCCTGCGGGCGCGCTTTCCGCATCTGACCATCCAACCGCTGCGCGGCAACCTCGATACCCGGCTCGGCAAGCTGGATCGTGGCGATTATGCGGCCATCATTCTCGCGGCCGCGGGGCTCAAGCGCCTGGGCCTGGCCAGCCGCATCCGCTCGACCATCGTGCCGGAAGAATCGCTGCCGGCTGCGGGGCAGGGCGCGCTTGGGATCGAAATCCGCGCAGATCGCGCCGATGTGCAGGGCTGGCTGGCGCCGCTGCATCACGCGCCGACCGCGATGGCCGTGACGGCCGAGCGTGCGGTCTCGCGCATGCTGGGCGGGTCCTGCCAGGTTCCGCTCGCCGCGTTCGCCCAGTGGACGGATGCTGGCACACTGCGTCTGCGCGCGTTCGTGGCCTCGCAGGATGGCTCGCGCAAGCTCGCCGCAGAAAGCCACGCCACGCCGGCCACCGCAGCCGAAGCCGACGCGCTGGGCGTGCAGGTGGCCCAGCAGATGCTGAACGGCGGCGCGCGCGACATCCTCGCCATGCTGGGCGCCGACGCTCCGCCCACAACCTGACGACCACGGCACGCCATGGACGATCGTTTGCCAACCTCATCCAGCGCGCCACCCGCCGCCCACCCGCCCGCCGATCCGCCTGTGGTGGTGGTCACGCGTCCGCGCGCGCAGGCGCCCATGCTGGTGGCCGCGCTCGAGCGGCATGGCCTGCGCACGCATCAGTTTCCGCTGCTGGATATCGCCCCGACGCCGAATCTCGATGATTTGCGCGCCGCCCTGCGGGAGCCGTCGCGGTATGCGCTGGCTGTGTTCGTCAGCCCCAATGCTGTGCAGCAGGCGTTTGCGGCCATGCCGGAAGGATTCCACTGGCCGCCGGACGTGCCGGTGGCCGTCGTGGGCCCCGCGAGCGCGCTAGCCTTGGCCGCACATGGCGTTGCGCCACCCTCGCATCGCGTGATCCGGCCCGACTCCCACGCCGACGATGCGCGGCAGGATTCCGAAGCCCTGTATGCCCAGCTCGATGTGCCAGCGCTGCGCGGCCGGGAGGTGCTGATCGTACGGGGCAACGGTGGCCGAGAGTGGCTGGCGGACCAATTGCGCGAGGCGGGCGTGGCGGTGCGTGCGGTAGAAGCCTACCGCCGCAGCGTGCCGGTGCCCGATGCCGCAGCCTGGGCCGCATTGCGCGCCGTGCTGGCGGGGCGCCACGCGTGGACGCTCACCAGCTCAGAGGCCGTGCGCAATCTCGATGACCTTGCGCGCGCCAACCTGACGCCCGCAGAGGTCAACACCCTGCACGGCGCACACTGTTTTGCGCCCCATGCGCGCATCGTCGAGCAGGCCCAATCGCTTGGTTTTCGCAACGTGACGCTCACCGGTGCCGGCGACGATCGCCTGCTTGCCGGCGTGCTGGCCTGGGCAGGCGCACACACCGCGCCCGAGCCGGCCGAATCGAATCGTTCTCCTTCTTTCTCCACTGTGACGCAGACTCCTGTTTCCTCGTCCGTTCCCGCATCGACGCCGCCGGGCGCCGAGCCGGGCCCGGTCCCCGCACCCACGCCGGCCGCCGCGCCGGCTGCCCCCCGCATGATCGTCAACGACGCACCGCGCCGTGGCGGCTGGTTGATCTGGACGGTGCTGGCCGTGATCGTCGTGGCAGTGGCGGCCCTGCAGGTGCGCAACGAACGCCTGGCGCGCGACATCCGCCTGCGCGCGCAGCAGAACGAAGCGCTGGCGCAGGAAATGCGCGTGCTGTCGCATGCCGATCAGGACGCCGTCGCCCAGCTGCAGCAGAAGTTCGGCGCGCTGGATGTCCGCACGACGGAAACCCGGGATCGCCAGTCCGCCCTCGAACAGGCCAGCCAGGACCTCCTGCGCAACCGCGACGATTGGCAACGTGCCGAGGTCCAGCGCACGCTGGAAGTGATGGCCGAGCAATTGCAGTTGACCGGTAATGTGGCCAGTGCACTGAGTGCGCTGCAGGCCATTGACGCGCGTCTGGCCACGCTCGACAAGCCTCAGTTCAGCACGCTGCGCCGTGCGGTGGCGCGCGACATCGCCAAGCTCAAGGCGATGCCGTCGATCGACCTGTCGGGCGCCGCCATGCGACTGGACGACGCCATCAACGCGGTCGATACGCTGCCGTTGGTGTCTTCGGCGCAACCCCTGGAGGCCGAGCAGGCTGCGCAGGGCCCGCATGCCGCGGCAACCCGGACGGCAAAGCAGGCAAAGCGGCATGTGCCCGCCCCGACGCCGGATGCATCGACGGCGCCAGCCGGCACCGGATGGTCCGCCGGCGTGCGTGCCTGGTGGGGCCGCCTCTGGGACGACGTTCGCAGCGAGCTCGGCCAGATCGTGCAGGTGCGCCGCGTAGACCAGACCGAGGCGCTGCTGCTGTCGTCAGACCAGGCGTGGTTCCTGCGGGAGAATCTCAAACTGCGGTTGATGAATGCGCGCCTGGCGCTGCTTTCGCGCAATGACGCCGTCTTCCGTGCCGATCTCGGTCGTGCCGAGACGCTGCTGACCCGCTACTTCGACGGGCAATCGCCGCGCGTGAGCGCCTTGCGGAACCTGTTGGGACAAGTGCGCACGTCAGTCGGCACGCTGGAGTTGCCAACGCTGGCCGACAGCCTCGCCGCCGCGCGCGGACAGGGTAAGGAGTGAGCATGCGCTGGGTATTCTGGGTCGCGCTGCTGTTTGCCGCCGCCGTGGGGCTGGCGCTGTTTACCGAACTCAACCTGAGCAATGTCGTGCTGTTCTATCCGCCGTACCGGATAGAGATGTCGCTCAATTTCGTGCTGGCTGCGTTGCTGGCGACCTTTGTGGTCCTGCATCTCGTGATGCGTCTGTTCCAGCATGTGGCCGGCATGCCAGCACGTGCCGCAGCCTATCGTGAACGTACACGCATCCTGCGCGCTTCCGCGGCACTGCGTGAAGCGATGGAAAGCCTGTTTGCGGGCCGCTTTGGCCGTGCCGAACGCCTGGCCCGCGAAGCCCAGGCCTGGGACGCGCAACGCGAGACCGCGGCGCTGATCGGAGCTCGCGCCGCGCACCGGATGCAGGAAACCGAACGCCGCGACGCCTGGATGGCCGAGGTCACCTCGGCGGATCGCGAGCAGGCCAAACTCGTGTCGATGGCCGAACTGCTGGTGGATGGGCGCGACGCGGAGGGGGCGCTCGAGAAGATTGCACAGCTGCAATCGCAGGGGGCGCGACAGATCCAGGCGCAGCGCATTGCGTTGCGCGCGCACCAGCATCTGAAGAATTGGAGCGAGGTGCTGCGTCTGACGCGCGCGCTGGAAAAACGCAACGCCATTCACGCCGTGCTGGCCGCGCGCCTCAAGCAGATGGCCTGCGAGACGCTGCTGACCGAGCGCCGTCACGACGCCGATGCGCTTGGCACCTTCTGGCGGGAACTGACCGCCGATGAGCGCCGCTCGCCGCGGATTGCCTCGCAGGCTGCGCTGTATTTCGCGCAGTTGGGCCGCACGGAAGACGCCAAGCGCATCGTTGAAGATGGCCTCAAGGTGCATTGGGATGGACGTCTGATCCGTCGCTACGCGGATTGCGCCGTACCGGGCAAGGCGTTGCCGCTGATCCAGCAGGCCGAGAAATGGCTTGCCCAGCATCCGGTGGATGCGGATCTGTTCTACACGCTTGGCATGCTCTGCTTCAAGGAGCAACTCTGGGGCAAGGCGCAGTCGAGCCTCGAATCTGCGTTGAAGTATGCGGACGCGGAGCACCACGGCCACCTGCGCGCACAGGCCCACCTGGCCCTGGCGCAGATGTACGAGCAGACAGAGCGGCCTGAAGAGGCGCAGCGCCATTACCGCCAGAGCGCGCTGCTGGCCGTCAAGTGAAGCGTGCCCTGCGCCACCGCTTGCAAACGGTGGGGCAAGGCAAGGCTCCCTATTTATTGACGCGCGATGCCGGTACCGAAAGCGTGAGGATCGCGCCGAGCACCATGGACGCAGCGAGCAAGTACATGCCGGAATCGGTGCTCTGCGTGGCATCCTTCAGCCAGCCTACGGCATAGGGGCTCAGGAACCCCGCCAGGTTGCCGAGCGAGTTGATCAGCGCGATGCCGGCGGCCGCCCCCGTGCCTGCCAGGAAGGCGGTAGGAAGGCTCCAGAACAGCGGCAGCGTGGTCAGGATGCCCATCGTTCCAAGCGTGAGGGCTGCCATGGCCAGCGTCGTGTTGGTGTGCCACACGGCGGACAGCACCAACCCGATCGCGCCCGCGATGGCCGGAATCGCGATGTGCCAGCGGCGCTCGCGCGTGCGGTCGGCGCTGCGGGCCACCACGATCATGGCGATGACTGCCGCGCCATACGGGATCGCGGTCAGCAGGCCCACCGATAGCGGATCCGCCACGCCGGTCTGCTTGATCAGCGTCGGCAGCCAGAAGCTCACGCCATACAGGCCCATCACGAAGGTGAAGTAGATCAGGCTCATCAGCCACACGCGCGGGCTGGCCAGGACGGTGCCGATCGGCGGGTCCTCTTTCTCGGCTTCCTCGGCGGCGATGTTGCGGGCGAGCAGGGCTTTTTCGGCATCGGTCAGCCACTTCGCGTGGCTGATGCGATCGTCCAGGTAGAGCAGCACGAATATCCCCACGATGATCGACGGAATGCCCTCGATCAGAAACATCCACTGCCAGCCGGCCAGGCCGTGGGTGCCGGCGAACGCCTGCATCGCCCAGCCGGAGACCGGTCCACCGATCACGCCTGCCAGCGCAATCGCCGTCATGAAGGAGGTGGTGGTGCGCCCGCGCCGATGCGCCGGATACCAGTAAGTGAGATACAGGATGATGCCCGGGAAGAAGCCGGCTTCGGCCAGGCCCAGCAGGAAGCGCATCACGTAAAACATGGCCGGCGTCGTCACGAACATCATGGCCGCAGAGATGAGGCCCCACGAGATCATGATCCGCGCGATCCAGATGCGCGCCCCGACGCGATGCAGGATCACGTTACTCGGCACCTCAAAGAGGAAGTAGCCGATGAAAAAGATGCCCGCACCCAGGCCGTACACCGTCTCGCTGAATTTCAGGTCGTTGAGCATCTGCAGCTTGGCAAAGCCCACGTTGACCCGATCGAGATACGCGACCACGTAGCACAGCAGCAGGAAGGGGATCAGGCGCCAGCTCACCTTGCGGTAGGTGGCTTCTTCGAAGGCGCTTGCGGACTGGGGTTGCAGTGTGCCTGCGCTGCCCAGCGGTGGGGTGGTGGTTGCCATCGGGTCTCCTGAGTTGTTGTGAATTCAGGCCGATCCCGCCTCGTCGGCAACGCCCGTCATCCCAAGCAGGCTTGCAAACCGGCCCGACATACCGCCCGCGCATTGTGCGCCTGATCGGCCAATGCCGCCAAGCGCCCCGTAGGCGGGGGTCAGACGCAGCGCCCGCCGTCCACTTCCAGGCACGTGCCTGTGATGAATCCGGCTTCGTCCGAGGCCAGATACAGGCAGGCATTGGCGACGTCCTGCGGCGTGGACAGCCGCCCCATCGGGATCGTCGCGAGAAAGCGTGCGCGGTTTTCGGGCGTGTCAGGCATCCCCATGAACTGCTCGATCAGACCGGTGGCACCCATCACGGGGTTGACGCAGTTCACGCGGATGCGGTCCGGCCCCAACTCGGCGGCCATCGCTTTGCTGGCCGTGATGACGGCGCCCTTGCTGGCGTTGTACCAGACCAGCCCCGGCCGCGGCCGGATGCCCGCCGTGGATGCCACGTTGACGAATACCCCGCCGCCGCGCGCCCGGAAGTGCGGCACCATGTGATGCGCCGTCCAATAGAGGCTCTTCACGTTGACGGCCATCACGCGGTCGAACTCGTCTTCGGTGATCTGCAGGAGGGGCTTGTTCTTGTGCGTCGTGCCAGCATTGTTCACGACGATGTGCAGATCGCCGTAACGCTCCAGCGTCGCGCTCAGCAGGTTGGCAACGGCGCCGCCATCCGACACATCGGCGTACACGAAATGCGCATCGCCACCGGCCACGCGAATGGCATTGGCCACGCGCTCGCCAGCCTCCGCGTTCAGGTCGTTGACGATGACGCGCGCGCCCTCGCGGGCGAAGGTATGGGCGATCCCCTCGCCAAAACCCGAGCCCGCGCCCGTCACGATGGCGATCTTGCCGGCAAGTCGCATGATGTCTCCTCGTTCTGTGGTGGTGGTCCTGCCTTAATCGTGGCGGATGGCGATCGTTTTCAGTGTCGTAAAGCCATACAAGGCTTCGAAGCCCTTCTCACGGCCGTGGCCCGACTGGCCTGTGCCGCCAAAGGGCAGTTCCACGCCGCCGCCTGCCCCATAGTTGTTGACGAAGACCTGGCCGGCCCTGAGCTTGCGCGCCAGGCGCAACTGGCGGCCGCCGTCGCGTGTCCACACGCCCGCCACGAGTCCATACGGGGTGCCGTTGGCAAGGGCCAGCGCCTCGGCTTCGGTATCGAACGGCATGGCCGCGAGCAGTGGGCCGAACACTTCTTCCTGCGCCAGCCGATGCGTGTGCGGAACGTCACGCAGGAGCATCGGCGCCTGGTAATAGCCGGTCTCTGGCGCCTCGGGCACCACCAGCCCCTGCGCCATCACCGGAATGTTGCCGTGCTGCGCATCGGACACAAAATCCCAGACACGCTGCTGCTGCCTGGGGTTGATGAGCGGGCCGCAGTCCAGATCCAGCGCCGACGGGCCAACCTTGATTGCCTCGAACACCGAGGCCAGCCGGTCCAGCACGGCCTCGTAGACAGTGCGCTCGATCAGCACGCGGCTCCCGGCCGAGCAGGTCTGCCCCGCGTTCTGGATGATGCCGGTGACCACGGCGGGAATGGCCGCCTCCAGATCGGCATCGTCAAACAGGATCTGCGGAGACTTTCCGCCCAGCTCCAGCGTGACGGGCACGTGGTTCTCGGCGGCGGCACGCGCGATAGCCTTGCCGGTTTCCGGCGAGCCGGTGAACGAGATGTGGTCGATGCCGGCATGGGCCGCCAGCGCTGCACCTGCCTCGTGGCCGTAGCCCGTCACGATGTTGAGCGCGCCATCGGGCAATCCGGCTTCCGCAGCCAGTTCGGCCACGCGCAGGATCGACAGGCACGCATCTTCGGCCGGCTTGACCACGCACGCATTGCCCGCTGCAAGCGCTGCGCCCACACTGCGCCCGAAGATCTGCATCGGGTAGTTCCACGGGATGATGTGTGCCGTCACGCCATGCGGCTCGCGCACGGTCAGCACGGTGGTGTCGGCCGGATAGGGGATGGTCTGCCCGTGCAGCTTGTCGGCAGCGCCGGCATAGAACTCGAAATAGCGGGCGACGGCGCGGGCATCGGCGCGGGCCTGGCGCATCGGTTTGCCGGTGTCGCGGGCCTCCAGGCGGGCCAGTTCTTCTTCGTGATCAGCCAGACGCAGGGCCACGCGCATCAGCAGCCGGCCACGCTCGGCCGGGGGCAGTTGGCCCCATACGCCGTCAAAGGCCCGCCGCGCGGCATGCACGGCGACGTTGATGTCGGTCGCGTTGCCGCGTGCGATCTCGGCAAAGGGTTGGCCGTCGGACGGGTCGAACACCTTGATGCGCATGCCCGAATCGGGCGACATCAGGCGGTTGGCGATGAAGTGCTGGGCGTGCATGAGGGGGTTCCTGCAAAGATCGGCAACGTGCGATTTTCGCACGGGTGCGAGAGGGGTGCCCCGTGCCAGGGGCTATAATGCCCGCCGACAGATTTTGACCTTTCTTTCTAACCATTCGCGTCGTTTTCGCGCATTCCGGAGCATTTCCATGAGCTTCAACAACGTCTCGCCGGGCAAGGACATCCCCAACGACTTCAACGTCATCATCGAGATCCCGGCGCAGAGCGACCCGGTCAAGTACGAAGCCGACAAGGAAACCGGCATGTTGCATGTCGACCGCTTCGTGGGCACCGGCATGCGCTATCCGGCCAACTACGGCTTCATCCCCCAGACGCTGTCGGGCGACGGCGATCCGGTGGACGTGCTGGTCGTGACGCCGTTCCCGCTGATCCACGGCTGTGTGGTGCGCTGCCGCGCGCTGGGCATGCTGAAGATGACGGACGAATCCGGCGTGGATGCCAAGCTGGTCGCCGTGCCGGTCAACAAGCTGAGCCCGGCCACCGCCCACATGACGGACCTGTCCGACGTCGGCCAGAACCTGCTGGACCAGATCAAGCACTTCTTCGAGCACTACAAGGCGCTGGAAGCCGGCAAGTGGGTCAAGGTCGAAGGCTGGGGCGGCATCGAAGAAGCCCATAAGGAAATCGTCGACGGCGTGGCCAACTATAAGAAGTAAGCCATTTGGCGATTTTGCCGTATGGTTTGTCCGAAAGATCCCGGGCTCTGAATGGAGCGCCGGGATTTTTGTTTTGCGGGGAGCCATTGCCGTCACCCCGCAGTCCTGCAGCAACCCGCATCGCGGAGCCATTTGCGGGGAACGGGGGGCTGATTCGGCGTGTTCTTGCGACATGTTCCGTATTCGCGCCAGGCAGGTCAGGTAATCCCGCGATACAGAGATTTAAGAAACACTCATTTGCCCGTCGGAAACGGCGCCTCTAGACTCTCCGTCAAGTTTGACTCCAACCCCGGTATTGCGATGTTGAACAAGACGGTAGTCGTTCCCGTGCTCTCCGCCGTGGCCATGGCCGCTTTCACCGTGTGGGCCCTGCTGGTTGGACCGCCAGATGCGGCACATGCTGGTGAGCGCGCCGTGGCATTGGCCAGCGGTCGTGCCGGTCAGACCGCTTGCCCCGTCGTCCAGCACAAGTCTGGCGATCAGTAATCCTCATCTCGCGTCCGCCGTTCGTGCGGACGCTGTCTTATCCCACTTCGCAGTCCTGATTTCGCTAATCTGCTTCGGGTCGTTGCCGGAAGGGTGAGCGGTCAGTCAGTTCCTCCAGATACGCTTCCATGCCAGCCGTCTCATGGTCCAGGAACCGGCCGACTGCATCGGCAAATGCCGGGTGCGCAAGCCAGTGTGCTGACAGGGTCGCCACCGGCTCGAAGCCCCGCGCCATCTTGTGCTCCCCCTGGGCGCCGCCCTCGAAGATGCGGATGCCATGCTCAATGCAGTAGGAGAGCGGCTGGTAGTACGCCGTCTCGAAATGCAGGCAGGGGTGATGTTCGATCGCGCCCCAGTAGCGGCCGTACATGACTGAGGCCTCGGGGCGCGCGTCAACCACCAGCAACGCGCTGGCAATATCCCGGCCCTCGCGCGAGGCGATCACCAGCAGCAGGTTCTCCGGCATGGTCTGCCCGATCTGCTGGAAGAACGCCAGGTTCAGGTATGGCGACGAGTGGTGCTCGCGATAAGTGGCGCGGTAGCAGCGGTGGAAGAATCGCCAGTCAGCGTCAGTGGCCGCCGCGCCGGGCACGTGGCGGAAGGTGATGCCTGCGTCATGAACGCGACGGCGCTCGGCGCGGATGTTCTTGCGTTTCTTCTGTTCCAGCGCGGCAAGGAAATCATCGAAGCTGGCAAAGCCGGCATTGCACCAATGGAACTGCACGCCTTGCCGCAGCAGCATGCCGGCCGCTCGCATCTGCTCCGCTTCGTCTGCCGTCGGAAACAGCACGTGGAGCGAGGAGAGTCCACTCCGCCGGGCGGCCGCCAGCAGGGTATCGAGCAGCGCTGCGCGCGCAACGGCCTCGCACGCCAGCAGCCGGGTCCCCTGCACCGGCGTGAACGGCACCGCCGAGAGCCACTTGGGGTAGTACTCCAGCCCGTGCTGCGCATACGCGTTGGCCCACGCCCAGTCGAAGACGTATTCGCCATAGGAGTGGCCCTTCACATACAGCGGCACCGCTGCCGCCAGCATTTCGCCGTGGGGGGCGTCCTGCCATAGCGTCAGGTATTGCGGCGACCAGCCGGTGTCGGGCGACGCGCTACCGCTGGCGTGCAACGCATGCAGGAAGTCGAAGCGCAGGAATGGCGTCGCTTCGGCTTGGCGGGCGAGCAGGGCGTCCCATGCGTCACGGCCGATGTCGCGCAGATCGGTCACAAGCCGCATGCGATAATCAGGCAATTCGTGTCGCGAACCAGCGCGGCTTTCGGGCTCGGGAGCGAGGGGGCGTGAGGTCATGCCGCCGATTCTAATTCCAGCCCGGGCTCCCGCGCTTGCATCCCACATTGCCCCCATGACCGTCTCTGTTGCTCTCGCCCAGATCAACTGCACCGTCGGCGATTTCGCCGGCAATGCTGCCCGTATCGTCGCCGCTGCACGCGAAGCGCACCAGGCAGGTGCTCGCATCCTTGTGACGCCGGAACTGTCGCTCACCGGCTATCCGCCCGAAGACCTCCTGCTGCGGCCGGCCTTTATCGACGCCAGCGCGCGCGCCCTTGATGCGCTTGTCGCCGAACTGGCCGCCTTCCCAGGCCTGCATGTGCTGGTCGGGCATCCGCTGATGTCGCTGGAAGCGCCGGTGCCGGGTGTCCTGCCCAAGCCGACCAACACCGTCACGGTCGCCCTGGACGGCCGGGTGGTCGGCCGGTACAACAAGCTCGAACTGCCCAATAACGAGGTCTTTGACGAGAAGCGCTACTTCCAGCCGGGTACCGAGCCGCTTGTGTTCGAGGTGGATGGCACGCGTTTCGGCGTCATCATCTGCGAAGACGCCTGGTATGCCCAGGCCACGGCCTATGCAAAGGCGGCCGGCGCCCAGGTGGTGCTGATTCCCAATGCCTCGCCCTATCACCTCGATAAGGAGGATCTGCGCGAACAGATCATCCGGGCGCGGGTGGCGGAGTCCGGCCTGCCGCACGTGTACGTGAACCTCGTCGGCGGCCAGGATGAACTGGTGTTTGACGGCGGCTCCTTTGTGCTCGATGCGGATGGCCAGGTGGTGGTGCGGATGGCCCAGTTTGTCGAGGGCGTCGCCTATGCGCAGTTCGATGCCGGCAAGGCGCTGCCGGGTGCGATTGTGCCTGATGCGCCACTCGAGGCGCGGGTGTACGCGGCACTCAAGCTGGGGGTGCACGATTACCTGGGCAAGAACGGCTTTCCCGGCGCGATCATCGGTTTGTCTGGAGGCGTCGACTCCGCGCTGGTGCTGGCGATCGCCGTCGACGCGCTCGGCGCCGAGCGCGTGCGTGCCGTGATGATGCCCTCGCGCTACACGGCTGACATCTCGTGGCTGGATGCCCGCGACATGGCCGCCCGCCTGGGTGTGCAGTACGACGAAATGCCGATCATGCCGATGGTGGACGCCTTCAAGGGCGCGCTGTCGGAGGAATTCCGCAACCTGCCCGAAGATGCGACGGAAGAGAACATCCAGGCGCGCATCCGCGGCACGCTCCTGATGGCGTTGTCCAACAAGAGCGGCCGTATCGTGCTGACGACGGGCAATAAAAGTGAAATGGCTGTCGGCTACTGCACGCTGTACGGCGACATGGCGGGCGGATTTGCCGTCATCAAGGACATCTTCAAGACGCTGGTCTACCGGCTGTGCCGCTACCGGAATTCACTGTCGCCGGTCATTCCCGAGCGCATCCTCACGCGCGCGCCGTCGGCCGAGCTGCGCGAGAACCAGACCGACCAGGACAGCCTGCCCGAATACGACGCCCTCGACGCGATCGTGCAGCGGTACATGGAGCAGAACCAGCCGGTGGCGGACATCATCGCTGCCGGGTTTGCCGAAGCGGACGTGCAGAAGATCGTGCGCCTCATCAAGGTCAATGAATACAAGCGCCGGCAGGCGCCCGTCGGCATCCGCGTGACGCAGCGGGCGTTCGGGCGTGACTGGCGGTACCCGATCACATCGCGCTTCAAGGAGTGAGCAGTCACGCCCATTGCCATGCTTGATTACTACGCCAGGCGCGCGCCCGAATACGAGCGCATTTATGCGAAGCCGGAGCGGCAGGGCGATCTGGCGTGGCTCAAGGCGCGCGTGCGTGATCTCACGCGTGGGGCGCGCGTGCTGGATCTGGCGTGCGGCACCGGCTTCTGGACCGAAGCCATGACGGACGCGCGCAGCATCGTCGGCACCGATTACAACGACGCCGTGCTGCGCATTGCGCGCGGCAAGCGCATTGCCGGGGCATCCTTCGTCAGGGCCGACAACGATGCGCTGCCATTCCGGGCTGGCGATTTCGATGTGATGACAGCGGGTTGCTGGTGGTCGCACGTGCCGCTGCAGCGCCTGCGCGGGCACCTCGAAGGGTTGCACCGCGTGCTCGGGCCCAACGTGCGGGTTCTGTGGTTTGATAATCAGTACGTGCCCGGATCCAGCACGCCGATTGCCTGCAGCGATCCGTACGGTAATACATGGCAGCGCCGCCTGTTGCATGACGGCAGCGAACACGATGTTCTGAAGAATTTTCCCGACGATCCGGCCCTGCTGCAGACGGTGGCCGGCATCGCCAGGGATGTGCGCGTCAACTGCCTCCAGTATTATTGGACGCTTGAATACCTCACCAACTAATCAGCGAGACACCCATGAAACAGATCACCGCCATCATCAAGCCCTTCAAACTGGACGAAGTGCGCGAGTCGCTCGCCGACGTGGGGGTGACCGGCCTGACCGTCACCGAGGTCAAGGGTTTTGGCCGCCAGAAGGGCCATACCGAGCTCTACCGCGGCGCGGAATACGTGGTCGACTTCCTGCCGAAGATCAAGATTGAAGTCGTGGTGGCCGAAAGCCAGGTCGAAAACGTCATCGACACCATCGTCAAGGCCGCCAAGACTGGCAAGATCGGCGACGGCAAGATCTTCGTCATGCCGGTGGAACAGGTGATCCGCATCCGCACCGGCGAGAAGGACGAAGCAGCAGTCTGACCGGTGTTTTTCGTGACCGGCGCGCCCGCGCCGGTCAGCGTGGCAGGGTGATGTTCCAGCGCAGCGTCACCAGCCGCCCGATCACGATGGCCAGCGTGGCAATCACCACGGACACGCTCGGCAGCAGATCCGTGAGCGTCAGCCCGACGTAGAGGAAGCATCCGACAAACGCGCAGGTTGCGTAGGGATGATTGTCCCGCAGCAGCATGGGCACCTCATTGCACACCACGTCACGCAGCAGGCCGCCAAAGGCCGCCGTGATGACCCCCATCATCACCGACACGAAGACCGGCATGCCGGCGTCCAGCGCCAGTTGCGTGCCGAGCACGCCAAACAGGCCCATGCCGACCGCATCCGCCACGATCAGCACGCGGTCAGACACGAGCTGGCTCACCAGCCGGATCACCCAGTTGGCAAACAGGCTCATGGCGAACAGGGCCAGCAGGTAATCCTGGTGCTCGACCCAATAGAAGGGGCGGCGATCCAGCAGCAGATCGCGCAGCGTGCCGCCGCCAAAGGCGGTCAGGAAGGCGACGATAAAGGCGCCGACGGCATCGAGCCGGCGTCGCTTTGCTTCGGCGAGTCCCGAGATGGCGAACGAGAAGACCGCGAGGATCTCCATCCAGTGCATCACCAGCTGCAGGCGGGTTACGTGCATGCGTTTGAGGTTCTTGTCATGGGAGGGAAGGGCGCGCCGCGTATCAGGCGCCGTGCGGCTGGCGCAGCAGCACCAGGACCGCGCCCGCGCCGCCTGCCGTGCTGCGCGGCTCGACAAAGGCGATCACTTCTTCCTTCTGTACCAGCCAGGAGCGCACCTTGCCCTTGAGGACCGGTGTCTTGTCAGGCGAGCCCAGCCCCTTGCCGTGGACCACGCGCACGCATCGGATGCCGCGCTGGACGGCACGGCGCAGGAAGGCGGCCAGCGCCTCGCGCGCTTCGTCCCGGCGCAGGCCGTGCAGGTCGATCTGGTCTTGGGTCGCCCATTCGCCACGACGCAGTTTCTTGAGCACGTCGGCGCCAATGCCGGGGCGGCGGTAGGACAGGGTCTCGTCGATTTCAAGCAGATTGTCGATGTCGAATTCGTCCGACAGCGAATCGCGGAGCACCGTCAGCTCTTCCGCGCGAGAGTGCACGGGGTCGGGCGCGGGCGGGTTGCGCGGATGCTCGACACGCTTGCTCTGGCGCAGCGCGCTGACCTGTCCGATGCTGGCGCGGAACACGTTGGCTTCTTCTGCTGCCTTGCGTGCGGCCGCTTCGGCGCGCTGGCGCTCAGCCTCGCGCGCCTCGGTTTCATGCTTGAGCTGGTCGCGCAGCTTGGCCAGGTCGGTCAAACCGAGCTTGTTGGCGGAGGTGGATGCGCGTTTCATGGCGAAGGGCGGATCAGGTGGAGCGTGGGTCGATTATACGAATGCGCTGCGCAAGACAAAACGGCCGATGGTTGCCCATCGGCCGCTGCCTGAACCCCGGAGGACGGGCTTATTCGAGGCTTTCCAGATAGCGCTGGGCGTCCAGCGCGGCCATGCAGCCCGTGCCGGCGCTGGTGATGGCCTGGCGGTAGATGTGGTCCTGCACATCGCCCGCGGCGAACACGCCGGGGATATTGGTGGCCGTGGCCATGCCATCCAGGCCGCTCTTCGTGCGGATATAGCCCGTGTCATTCATGTCGAGCTGGCCACGGAAGATGTCGGTGTTCGGCTTGTGGCCGATGGCGATGAATACGCCCGCCACCTTGATCTCTTCGGTCTTGCCTTCGTTCTCGTGTGTGCCCTTCAGGCGGGCGCCCGTCACGCCGGAGTCATCGCCCAGGATCTCGTCGAGGACCATGTTGGTCTTGAGCTCGATCTTGCCCTTCTTCTCCTGCTCGTGCAGGCGGTCGATGAGGATCGGCTCGGCACGGAACTTGTCGCGGCGGTGGATGAGCGTGACCTTGCTGGCGATGTTAGCCAGGTACAGCGCCTCTTCCACGGCGGTGTTGCCGCCGCCGACCACGGCGACTTCCTGGCCCTTGTAGAAGAAACCGTCGCAGGTTGCGCAGGCAGACACGCCACGGCCGGCGAAGGTCTCTTCCGACGGCAGGCCCAGGTATTGGGCCGAGGCGCCGGTGGAGACGATCAGCGCGTCGCAGGTGTACTCGCCGGAATCACCGATCAGGCGGATCGGCTTTTCATTCAGGTGCGCGGTGTGGATGTGGTCGAACAGCACTTCGGTCTTGAAGCGCTCGGCGTGCTCGAGGAAGCGCTGCATCAACTCGGGCCCTTGCAGGTGTTCCTTGTCGGCAGGCCAGTTTTCCACGTCGGTGGTGGTCATGAGCTGCCCGCCCTGGGCCAGGCCAGTGATCAGTACGGGGTTCAGGTTGGCCCGGGCGGCGTAGATGGCGGCTGTGTAGCCAGCGGGGCCGGAGCCGAGAATCAGCACTTTTGCGTGTTTTGCCATGATGCGTTCGGTAGGTGCGCGGCGCGTGGGGTGGAACGGCCGCCGCGCAGGGTCGGTAAGGCCGGGAAGATGCGGGTGACGGGCGTCATTATAAAGTGGCCCCCCCTCATCCGCCCGGTTGTAAATTCCAATGGCAGTGATAGGGCCGCGTTACAATCCCTCGCATCGCATGAATGCTGTCCCAAGCCGTTTGGCCCGCGCGCCGAGCGGCGCACCCGTCTCCCGCATGGCTCGAGCTTCCACCCCTCCGACGACCCGTACCGACCCCGCAGCACTGCCATCCCGTATCGGACGGCTGCTGGGCGAAGTCCGCTGGTTCCTGTTGCTCGCGGTGACCATCGCTTTCCTGACTGTTTTGCTCTCCTACAACAAGGCCGACCCCGGGTGGTCTCATGCCAGTCAGGTGGACGATGTCCGTAATCTGGGCGGGCGCGTCGGTGCGTGGCTGGCCGATGTGCTGTTGTTTGTCTTTGGCGCATCCGCCTACTGGTGGGCGGTGCTGTTGCTGCGCCGCGTCTGGCGCGGCTGGCGTGAACTCATGTCGGACGAGCGCGTGCCGCGCGCGACCATGCCGCGCGTCGACGCCAGCGTCACATGGCTCGGCTTCGCACTGATCCTTGCCTCGAGCATGGGTCTGGAAGCCATCCGGATGTACACCTTGCACATGAAGCTGCCGCGTGCGCCGGGCGGCGTGCTCGGCGACCTGATCGGCGGGGCCATGCAGCACGCGCTGGGCTTTACCGGCGGCACGCTGGCGCTGCTGTTTGCGTTCCTCGTCGGGCTGTCGCTGTTTTTTCATTTTTCATGGCTGAATCTCGCAGAGCAGATCGGCGCCGGCGTCGAGATGCTGTTCGTCGGCTTCAAGACGCGCCGCGAGAACAAGCAGGACCGTGCCATTGGTGAGGTAGCCAAGGTCGAGCGTGAAGAGGTGGTCGAAACCCGCCGCGTGCGCATTGAAGAAGCGCCGCCCGTGCAGATCGTGCGTCCGACCGCCGTGGTCAAGAGCGAGCGCGTGGAGCGCGAGAAGCAGCAGCCGCTGTTTGTCGACATCCACGATTCCGACCTGCCGCCGCTGGCGCTGCTCGACCCGATTCCGCCGGTGGTGGAAACCGTGAGCGCCGAGACGCTGGAATTCACCTCGCGCCTGATCGAGAAGAAGCTCAAGGATTTCGGCGTGGAAGTGCAGGTGGTGGCGGCCTATCCGGGACCGGTCATCACGCGCTACGAAATTGAGCCTGCCACGGGCGTAAAGGGCAGCCAGATCGTCAACCTCGCCAAGGACCTGGCGCGTTCGCTGTCGCTGGTGTCGATCCGCGTGGTGGAGACGATTCCGGGCAAGAACTACATGGGCTTGGAGCTGCCGAACCCGAAGCGTCAGGCGGTGCGCCTGTCGGAGATTCTCGGCTCGCAGGTCTACAACGAGAGCGCATCGCAGCTCACGCTGGCACTGGGCAAGGACATCGCCGGCAAGCCGGTGGTGGCCGACTTGGCCAAGATGCCGCACTGCATGGTGGCCGGCACCACGGGTTCCGGTAAGTCGGTCGGCATCAATGCGATGATCCTGTCGCTGCTGTACAAGGCCAAGGCCGATGCGGTGCGCCTGATCCTGATCGACCCGAAGATGCTGGAGCTGAGCATCTACGAAGGCATTCCGCACCTGCTGTGCCCGGTCGTTACCGATATGCGCCAGGCGGGCCACGCGCTCAACTGGGCCGTGGGCGAGATGGAGCGCCGCTACAAGCTCATGAGCAAGATGGGCGTGCGCAACCTGGCCGGCTTCAACAAGAAGATCGAAGAAGCTGCGGCGCGTGAAGAGAAGATTCCCAACCCGTTCAGCCTGACGCCAGATGCGCCGGAGCCGCTCGACAAGCTGCCGATGATCGTCATCGTGATCGACGAACTGGCCGACCTGATGATGGTGGTCGGCAAAAAGGTCGAAGAGTTGATCGCGCGGATTGCGCAGAAGGCGCGTGCCGCCGGCATCCACCTGGTGCTGGCAACGCAGCGTCCGTCGGTGGATGTGATTACGGGCCTGATCAAGGCCAACGTGCCGACGCGGATTGCGTTCCAGGTCAGCAGCAAGATCGACTCGCGCACCATCCTGGACCAGCAGGGCGCCGAAGCGCTGCTGGGCATGGGCGACATGCTGTATCTGGCGCCCGGCACGGGCTTGCCGGTGCGCGTGCACGGCGCGTTCGTGTCAGACGAGGAAGTCCACCGCATCGTCGATAACCTCAAATCGCAGGGCGAGCCGAACTACATCGAGGGCATTCTCGAAGGCGGCGTGGCCGATGGCGAGGGCGGCGGCGATGGTTTTGGCGGCGGCGCGGGACTTGTCGGTGCGGGCGGTGGCGAGGCCGATCCGCTGTACGACCAGGCCGTCGACGTGGTGCTCAAGAATCGCCGCGCGTCGATCTCGCTGGTGCAGCGTCACCTGCGCATCGGTTACAACCGTGCCGCACGCCTGCTCGAGGACATGGAAAAGGCGGGGCTCGTGTCCGCCATGTCAGGCAACGGCAACCGCGAAATCCTGGCGCCCAACCGCAACGGCAACGTCGTCGAAGAGGAATGACGCTGCCCGCATTTGCAGTTACATCGCGTTACCGCGCGGACGGAATGTTCGGGCGCGGCCGGCCACTAACAACAAGATCAACTGAAACCGGGATTCCTATGTTTGTGTTGAAAGCACGTCACCTGATGGCCGCCGGGCTGGTTTCGCTGGCGGCATGGTCCGCCGGCGCCTATGCGGGCGCGGTCGAACAGCTCAACGCCTTCGTGAGCAACGTCAGCACGGCGCGCGGCGAGTTCGTGCAGCGGCAAGTGACGGGCGGCACCAACGGCAGCCCGCTGCGCGTGGCCGGGACGTCCAATGGCGATTTCGTCTTCTCGCGCCCGGGCCGCTTTGTCTGGCGCTATGTGAAGCCGTACGAGCAGCAGCTCTCGGCCGACGGCCAGATGCTCTACATCTTCGACAAGGACCTCAACCAGATCACGGAGCGCAAGCTTGATGCGTCGCTGGGTTCCAGCCCCGCCGCCATCCTGTTCGGCAGCAACGATCTGGCGAAGAACTTCACGCTCAAGGAAGGTGGTACCAAGGACGGCATCGACTGGGCCGAACTTACCCCCAAGGCGAAGGACACCCAGTTCGAGCGCATCGCCATCGGCTTTCGCAGCGGCGAGCTGCAGGCGATGGAGTTGCGTGACGCCTTCGGGAATACCACACTGCTGACGTTCTCGAACATCCAGAAGAATCCGCAACTGCCGGCCAACGTGTTCCGCTTCGTGCCGCCCAAGGGGGCCGACGTCATCAAGCCGTAACGCGCTGCAGCCGGTTTTCGACAAGGAGACCGACCATGCGTTTGCCGTTCACCACGCTGCTGCAGCGTGCAGCGATCGCTGCTGCGACGACGGCGGTGTTGGCGGGATGTGCGTCCACGAGCGCGTCTCGTTTTGATGTCGATTCCTTCCTCTCCGCGCCGGATACCGTGTTGGCCGAGGCCCTGGTCAACAAGGATTTCCTGCGCGCGACCGAGTTGCCGAATGCAGAGTGCGCCGCGCTCGTGAAGGGGCACGCCGGACAGGTCGTGCCGATCCACGCGCCGGTCGACCCGCGCCTGCCGGAGGCGTCGGCGCGTCAGCCGTTCGTGATTCAGCCTCCGGCCAGCGAGAACGTCTGGCTGCTCTTGCGCGCGTCCAACGGTGCGCAATCGTGTCATGGGCCGCTGCCGGCCAAGGCGTTCATGGGGCTGGTGCAGCGGGCATCGAACTGACGGATCGCGCGGAGGGGAGCCGGGGTTGCCGGCGGATTCTGCGACAATCCCCGCATGAACGCTTCCGCATCTCTCTTTCCGGACGCGCCCGCCCACATGCCGCTGGCCGAGCGCCTTCGCCCGCATTCTGTCGACGAAGTGATCGGCCAGCAGCATCTGCTGGGGCCGGGCAAGCCGCTGCGCGTGGCCTTCGCTTCTGGCGAGCCGCATTCGATGATCCTCTGGGGCCCGCCCGGCGTTGGAAAGACCACGCTGGCCCGATTGATGGCCGACGCGTTTGATGCGGAATTCATCGCGCTGTCGGCTGTGCTCTCCGGGGTGAAGGACATTCGCGAGGCCGTCGAGCGCGCAGAGCAATTCCGCGCCAATGGCCGCCGCACGCTCGTGTTCGTCGACGAAGTTCATCGCTTCAATAAAAGCCAGCAAGACGCATTTCTACCGCACGTTGAAAGCGGGCTGTTCACCTTCATCGGCGCGACGACGGAGAACCCCTCGTTCGAGGTGAACGGTGCATTGCTCTCGCGTGCCGCGGTGTATGTGCTCAAGAGCCTGTCTGACGATGAGCTCAAGCAGTTGGCCGAACGGGCGCGCCAGGAGCTGGGCGGATTGGATTGGGCGCCCGCCGCAGTCGACGCCATCGTCGCCTCCGCCGATGGCGATGGCCGCAAGCTGCTCAACAACATTGAAATCGTCACGCGCGCCGCGCGTTCGCAGGCTGAGGGCGATGCGGTTCCGGTGGTCGACGAGGCGCTGTTGGCATCGGCGTTGTCGGAAAACCTGCGCCGCTTCGACAAGGGCGGTGACGCCTTCTACGACCAGATCAGTGCGCTGCATAAGTCCGTGCGTGGGTCCGATCCGGACGGCGCGCTTTACTGGTTCTGCAGCATGCTCGACGGTGGCGCCGACCCGCGCTATCTCGCACGCCGCATCGTGCGCATGGCGTGGGAAGACATTGGGCTGGCTGATCCGCGTGCCGGGCGCATCACGCTCGACGCGGCGGAAACGTACGAGCGTCTGGGCTCACCGGAAGGCGAGCTGGCGTTGGCCCAGGCCGTCATCTACCTGGCCATCGCACCGAAGTCGAATGCCGGCTACAACGCTTACAACGCCGCGCGCGCCTTCGTCAGCCAGGACAAGTCGCGCAACGTGCCCGTGCACCTGCGCAATGCGCCGACCAAGCTGATGAAAGAACTCGGCTACGGCCACGCCTACCGCTATGCGCATGACGAGCCCGAGGCCTACGCCGCCGGCGAAACCTACTTCCCCGACGATCTGCCCCCGCAGAACTGGTACGTGCCGACGCCGCGTGGCCTGGAAGGCAAGATCGGTGAGAAGCTGCGGCACCTGCGCGAGCTGGATGCGCAGTGGCATGCCGAGCAGGACAAATCCTCTCGCAACAAATAGGCCCCACGGGCCGGTACGATAAAATCGGTGTTTCCGTTCGTTCAGATCGCTCGCCATCTTCGGTTTCCTTTTCCCCACCATGCTTGATATCCAACTGCTGCGCAAAGACATCGATGCCGTCGCCGCGCGCCTCAAAGATCGTGGCTACGTGCTCGACGTGGCCGGCTTTGCCGCGCTTGAAGCGGAGCGCAAGGCCATCCAGACCCGCACCGAAGAGCTGCAGGCCCGCCGCAACAGCCTGTCCAAGCAGATCGGCATGCTCAAGGGCAAGGGCGAGGATGCATCTGGCGTGATGGCTGAGGTGTCGGGCATTGGCGACGAGCTGAAGGCGTCTGCCGCGCAACTCGACGTGGTGCAGGCCAAGTTGCAGGACCTGATGCTGTCGATCCCGAACCTGCCGCACGAAAGCGTGCCGGCCGGCCGCGATGAAACGCAGAACGTGGAGGTGCGCCGCGAAGGCACGCCGCGCGCATTCGACTTTCCGGTGAAGGACCACGTGGACCTGGGCGCCGCATTGGGGCTGGATTTTGACGCGGGCGCCAAGCTGTCGGGTGCGCGATTCACTGTCCTGAAGGGGCAGGTGGCGCGTCTGCATCGTGCGCTCGCGCAGTTCATGCTCGACACGCACACGCTGGAGCACGGCTACACCGAGGCGTACGTGCCGTACATCGTCAACGCCGCGTCGATGCGTGGCACCGGCCAGTTGCCGAAGTTCGAGGAAGACCTGTTCCGCGTGCCGCGCAAGATGGGGCACAGCGCCGAAGGGGAAGACGGCGAGCGTGTCGAGAACTTCTACCTGATCCCGACCGCAGAGGTGCCGCTGACAAACCTCGTGCGCGATGAGATCGTTGCTGCGGACGCCTTGCCGATGATGTTTGCGGCGCATTCGCCGTGCTTCCGTTCGGAGGCCGGTTCGTACGGCAAGGACACGCGCGGCATGATCCGCCAGCACCAGTTCGACAAAGTCGAGATGGTGCAGATTGTGCAGCCCGAAGCCTCGGCCGCCGCGCTGGACGCTATGACCAACTGCGCCGAGAACATCCTGCGCAAGTTGGAGCTGCCGTTCCGCACCGTCGTGCTGTGTACGGGCGACATGGGCTTCGGCAGCACCAAGACATACGACATCGAGGTGTGGATCCCGGCGCAGAACACCTACCGCGAGATCAGCTCGTGCTCGAACATGGGCGACTTCCAGGCGCGCCGCATGCAAGCGCGTTTCCGCAACGCGCAGGGCAAGCCGGAGCTGGTGCACACGCTCAACGGCTCGGGCCTCGCCGTGGGCCGTACGCTGGTGGCCGTGCTGGAGAACTACCAGAACGCGGATGGCTCGGTCACGGTGCCGACGGTACTGCGCCCGTATCTGGGCGGCCAGGAAGTGCTGAAACCGGCAGTTTGATGAGTTATGCCGACCTCCTTGATCGGGCCGGAAAAACTTTGTTATACTCGCGGTTTCGCGATTCAGCGACCCAGTTACCGGAGAGGTGGCAGAGTGGTCGAATGTACCTGACTCGAAATCAGGCGTACCGGCGACGGTACCGTGGGTTCGAATCCCACCCTCTCCGCCAGCAGTGAACAAAAGCCCCGCAAGTCTTTGACCTTGCGGGGCTTTTGCTTTTGGGTCCGCCAGGCGTTTATCGGCCCCTGACCGGCCCGCTGGAAACGCTTGCCACCTGTCAAATCCTTGGGGAGCCGATGCTGCCAGCTATGACGGCACAGGCTTTGCGGGCACACTCGGATTTTGGCCACCAGGTACTCTCCGGCCCGATGATTACACCTTCACGCAAAGTCACCATGGATAGCAGAAACGACCGCCAGAAATTCTTCTACCTGCTGCTGTTCGCCGTCACCATCGGGCTCGGCTGGATCCTGTCGCCTTTCGTCGGCGCGGTCTTCTGGGGCGCTATCCTGGCGATCCTGTTCCAGCCCGTGCAGCGCTGGCTCGCGGCCCGATTCGGCAAGCGGCGCAATCTGGCCGCGCTCGTGACGTTGACCCTGATCGTCCTCATCGTGATTCTGCCGCTCGTATTCGTTGCGGCGACCATCGTGCAGGAAATCGCGATTGCCTATCAGGAGATCCAGCGGGCACAGCTCAATTACGCACAGTATTTCCAGAAGGCCTTTGAGGCGCTGCCGGCGTCGATCCAGCATTTGCTGGCGCAGTCCGGCCTGGCGGATATCGCGGGGGCCCAGAAGAAGCTGACGGAAGGCGCCGCGCAGATCAGCCAGTTTGCCGCCGCCAAGGCGCTCAGCATCGGCCAGAACACGTTCCAGTTCGTCGTCGGCTTTGGCGTGATGCTGTACATGGTCTTCTTCCTGCTGCGCGACGGCGGCGAGATCGGCAGCCACGTGCGCCGTGCGCTGCCGCTCGACGAGGACCACAAGCAGTTGCTGCTGACGAAATTTACGACCGTCGTGCGTGCAACCGTGAAGGGGAACATTGCGGTGGCAATGGTGCAGGGCGCGCTCGGCGGGTTGATTTTCTGGGTGCTCGGGATCGATGGCGTGGTGCTGTGGGGCGCGCTGATGGCGTTTCTGTCGCTGCTGCCCGCCATTGGCGCGAGCATCGTGTGGGTGCCGGTCGCGATCTACTTCCTGATGGTAGGCGCGCTTTGGAAGTGCGTGATCCTGGTTGCGTTCTGCGTTGGCGTGATCGGGCTGGTCGACAACCTGTTGCGTCCGCTCCTCGTCGGCAAGGACACCAAGATGCCCGACTGGGTCGTGCTGGTGTCGACGCTCGGTGGCATGCAGCTCTTCGGGATCACCGGCTTTGTCATCGGGCCGCTCGTCGCTGCGCTGTTCATGGCGAGCTGGGACATCTTCGTGCGCGCAAGCGAGGCCGAATGACGACGCGGCCGCCCAGCGCATCGGGAGGCCCGCGGCGGCGGTGCTACTCCGCTTGCGTCAGCACTGCCAGATTGCCTTCTCCGAAGCCGTGATGGCCGCGCCGCTGCACGATCTCGAAGAAGATCTCGCCCGTGTGGCGCTTGATGAAGGTTTGCAGGAACAGCTTGGGCACGCCGTCGACGATCTCGCCGTCGACGAGAATCCCGTAGCGGCGCAGCGCTTCGAGGTCGAGCCCGTGGCCGGGCAGGCGGGCGTCGATGGTGTCGTAATAGCGCGGCGGCGGTTCGACGAAGGCGATGCCGTTGGCAGCCAGGGCGGCCGCGGTGTGCAGGATGTCGTCGGTCGCCAGGGCGATGTGCTGTACGCCCTCGCCGGGGTGGTCCGGCAGGTAGGCATGCATGAGGTGCGCGCGATGCGTGCCCTCCTCGTACAGCGGAATGCGAATCGTGCCGCAGGACGATACCATCACGCGTGAGTCAGGCGCCACGTGCCAGTTGGCATGCAGTTCATGAATCTCGCTGAAGCCGAGCTGGTTGCGGTAGAAATCGATCCAGTCCTGCAGCCGGCCGGCGCCGACGGTCTGCGTGAGGTGGTCGACGCGCGCCAGCCCCACGCCCGTGTGATGCCAGTCTTCGTGCGCAGTGGCTGGGTCCAGCGGCCGGAAATCGATGTCGTAGATGGAGATATCCCCCAGGCCGCCCCGGGCGCCGTGCTTGCCGCGCCAGCGATCGACAAAGTACAGGTGCGTATTGCCGACGCCCTGGATCACGGGAATCACCAGTTCGCTCGGGCCGATGGGCTCGCTCTCGACGGGCCAGGCGCCCAGTTCGACGGCGCGGTTGTACGCATGCTGTGCGTCATCCACCCGGATGCCGATGGCGCAGATGCCCACGCCGTATTCCTCGGCCCAGCGGTGGGCGAAGGAGTCGGCCTCTGCATTGACGAGGAAGTTCATGTCAGCTTGCCGGTACAGGGTGACGTCCTTGCTGACGTGGCGCGCGATGGCCTTGAAGCCCAGCGAGCGGAACATGCGGTCCAGCGCGGCCGGCTCCTGCGAGGCGAACTCGATGAACTCCAGGCCGGCGGTCTTGAACGGCAGGTCGGCATTGCGGCCCATGTGCGAACTCCTGTGACTCAAACGAAGAATGGGAACACGCGTTTTGTACCATGGCCGGGGGTACCGGAGCGAGGCTTCGCTCGGCGCGCCTGCGGCGGCTAGGTGGACCGGAGTCTTGGCAGCAGCAGGAAGGCGATGGACGCCAGGGCACTCCCGGCGATCATCATCGGTACCACCATCGGCCAGGCGCCGTGGCTGTGTGCAGCGTCGTCGAACGCTGCGGCAGTCTGCCCCAGACAGAAGGCGGCCAGCATCATGATGAAGCCCGACCATGACACCGCCCGCCCCGCCAGGTGCGGCAGATCGCTCACGGCGCCCGCTTGCCCACACGGCTGGTGGATGCCGTGGCCCATGCAATAGACGCCGTGCCCCAGCAAGAGCGGCCAGGCTTCGCCGGGCAGCAGCCAGCAGCCCAGGCCCTGGATGCCGGCCCCACACAGGCTCAGCGTGGCGCCTTGCTGCACGGTGCGCACCAGGCTCTGGCGTCGGAGCAGGCGTCTGCAGCCGATGGTGCTCACGATGTAGACGAGCGAGCCTCCGGCTGGAATCCAGCCGTAGCGCTCCGGTGACAGCCCCAGGTAGCCGATATAGACCATCGGCGACAGCAACAGGAAACAGAAGATGCCGGCGTAGGTCGTGGCCGCCAGGAGCGCCCAGCCGCGAAACTCCGCGCTGGCGAAGATCTCGCGCACACCGCCAGCCTGGTGCGGGTGCGCTTGCCTGGTTTCCGCAAAACCGCGCCAGCACATCACCCAGAGCACGACCGCATACAGGCTCATTCCCGCGAGTACCCACCGCCAGCCGGCATGTTGCGCGACAAAGGCGCCAAGAATCGGCGCCACCAGAGCCACCATGCCGAGGCCGGTCAGGCCACGTGCCATCACGTGCGGCCCGTCGCGTGCCGGATGCAGATCGCGCACGGCTGCACGCGCGCATACCAGGATCGCTGCCATTGAAAAGCCCTGCATGGCGCGCGCGGCCGTCAGCATCGCGGCGCTTGTCGCCAGGGCACCGGCCAATGCAGCCAGGGCGTAGCAGGCCAGTCCCGTCAGCAGCACCTGTCGCCGGCCGAAGCGATCGGCGAGGCTGCCCATCGGCAACTGCCCGATACCAAAGGCCAGCGCGAACATGGTCAGGCTCGTGCTGGCCGACCCCAGTGCCTGGGCAATGGCGGGCAGCGCCGGGAGATAGCTGTCGGTGGCGACCGGTTGCGCCGACAGGAGAAGGGGCAACAACAGGGCGAAGCTCAGGGGGCGACGAGTCATGACGGTTCGTGCAGCGCCGCCCGCTCAGTACGCAATGGCGGCGGTGCGCCGGAGTTCGTCCGCGGTTGCGGTGCCGAATCCGAAGAACTCCAGGTAGGCGGGGATCATCTCGAACAGCATGTCGGTGCCGACCTGGACTGCGCAGCCCTTGTCGAGCGCCGCACGCAGCAGTGGCGTGTATTCCGACTTCATCACCACCTCGCCGACAAAGCAGCCTGGCGCAATGCGCGCCACGTCGAAGGGAAGCGGGTCGTCGTCCTTCATGCCCATGGGCGTGGCGTTGACGACGACATCGAAGCCGTCAGGATCGTTGGAGCCCGTGCGCACCATCAGCGCCGGGTAATGCTCGCGCAGCCGCTGTGCAAGTGCCTCTGCGGATTGCGCGCGCGTGTCGTACAGCGACAATTCGGCCACGTCGGCCGCCGCCAGCGAGGCGGCGATGGCCGATCCCACGCCGCCCGCACCCGACAGCAGCACGCGCGATCCCGCGAGTTGCCGTCCCTTGCGCAGCACACCGCGCACGAAGCCGGCCCCGTCGAACTGGTCGCCGAGCAGCGAACCGTCGGCGCGCTTCAGGACCGCGTTGCACGCACCGGCAATCCGTACGGCGGGGGTCACCTCGTCCACCAGGTCGACCGTCGCCACCTTGTGCGGCATCGTGATCAGCGCGCCGCGCAGGTTGGTGAAGCGGACGATCGACTGGAAGGACTGCGTGTAATCCTCGGCCTTGACCCCCATGGGCACCACCACGGCATCGATGCCTTTTTGCTCGAACCAGGGGTTGTAGATCATCGGTGACTTGAATGTCTCCGTCGGGTAGCCGATGTGGGCGATCAGGGTGGTTTTTCCAGAAATCATGATGCGGGAGACGCGTGGGTCAGGCGGCCAGTGCTCCGGCCCGCTGGCGGGCATATTCGGCCTTGTCGACGGGTTGTGCGCTGGGCTGGCCCAGGTCGTTCATGTGGATGCGATAGGTTTCGCGGGCCGTGAGGGCTGCCAGTGCGGCAATCACGCTGGTGGCGAAGGCGATCGCGCCAACCGTCAGCCAGATATTGACGGCACCCGGCGGCGCGACGGCCGTGAAGAGGGCCGGCAGCATGGCCGTGATGGCGGTGCCGACATTCTGTGCGATCGCCATTGCCGAGACACGCGTGCGCGTCGGAAACAGTTCGGGATAGAAACTCGGGAAGACCGCGTTATAGCCTTGGTAGACCACGCCCCACATGAGCAGTGACATGATGAACGCAAGAGGCACATTCTTGACGCTGATGGCATACAGATAGGCAAACGCGAGCAGGCCCGAGAGCAGCGAGCCGATCACGATGGGCGGCTTGCGGCCGATGCGGTCCGACAGGTCGCCCACATACGGAATCACCAGTACGGCAACGATATTGCCCACCACCGGAATCCAGAGATACATGTCCTTGGCGAAGCCGATACCGTAGGCGGGCTGCACGGCGTACGCCGCGCCAAAGATGGTCGCCACCACCGGAATCACGTTCATCAGGGACATGCACACCACGCGCAGCATGTCGGGCGTGCTGTACTTGAAGGCGTCGATGACGGGCGAGCGCGGGCGCGCGTGTTGTTGCTTCTCGGCCGTGAAGGCAGGGGTCTCGTGCACTTCGCGACGGATGATGTAGCCAGCGGCGATGACCACGAAGCTGAGCAGGAACGGAACGCGCCAGCCCCAGCTGTTGAACTGGTCGGCGGGCATGTAGTGCGCCAACGGCAGGAATACGGCGGCCGCCAGGATCTGCCCGGCCTGCACGCCTTGCAGCGTAAAGCTTGCAAAGAACCCGCGCCGGCCAAACGGGGCGTGCTCCAGGATCATCGAGCTGGCGCCCGAAATTTCGCCGGCCACGGCAAAGCCCTGGATCAGCCGCATGACGACGAGCAGCGTCGGCGCGAGCAGGCCCACCTGGTCATAGGTGGGCAGCAGACCCACGCCGATGGTCGAAAAGCCCATCAGGAACATGCACCACAGCAGCACATTCTTGCGCCCGTGCGTATCGCCCAGGTGCCCAAGCACGAAGGCGCCGATCGGCCGCGCCACGTATCCCACGCCGTAGGTGGCGAGCGAGGCCATGATGGCCGTCTTCGGATCGCCCTTGGGGAAGAAGATCTGCGGGAAGATCAGTGCCGCCGCGGTGGCGTAGATGAAGAAGTCGTAGTACTCGAGCGCCGAGCCGATCCAGCCGCTGGCGGCGGCCTTCTTCGACTGGTGCTTGCCCGGAGGCTCGTGGGTGGGTGCTGCGGTCATGGTGGTCTCCAAGTTTTATCGTGCGGCGATGGCCGTCTCTATACGCACCGCAGCGTAGTCCCGCACGACGGCGGGGCACAAGCGAATCGCGAGTGAAAATGATCGATGATCGCACGTCATGGTGCGAATAACGCACGACTCAAGGGTTTGTCCGAGTGGGCCGGTTCGTCAGAAGATTGCGTGGCGGCGGCAGGGTGCGTTCGGGGCTACAGCACCCGCATGATCGAGAGCGCCGTGTCCTGCAGGACCTGCAGCACGCGCTGCAACGCGTGCTCGGTGGTCTCTTCGCCAATCGGCATGTTCACGCTCAGCGCCGCGATGACATTGCCGTGGCGGTCGCGCAGCGGCACCGCCACCCCACGCACACCAATCTGCAATTGCTGCTCGACCACCGCGTAGTCCTGCCGGCCGGCCTTGCGGATCTCCTCCAGCAGCCGCTCCCGCTGCAGGATGGTGTAGGGCGTGTAGGGCGTCAGCACGCACGTTTCCAGCCACGCCTGTACCGTGTGCTCCGGCTGCGCGGCCAGCATCATCACCCCTGCGGAGGCAAGCGGCGCAGGCACGCGCGCGCCCAGTACGAAGCCGGTGCTCATGACGCGGCTGGTGCTGGTGCGCGAAATGAAGACCAGTTCCCACCCATCCAGGACGCTCAGGTACGCCACCTCGCCCACGGCAGCCGTCACCTGCTGCAGGAAGGGCTGCACCGTGCGCGGCAGCCGCGCGGAATCGAAGTACGACCAGCCGACCTTCAGCACGCGTGGCGTCAGGCTGAAAAGCGTGCCTTCGCTCGTGGTGTAGCCGAGGTGTTCCAGGGTCAGCAGGTAGCGGCGCGCAGCGGTGCGCGTGAGGCCCGTCAGTTCGGCCGCCTGCGTCGGCGTCAGGCGCGGGTGTTCGTGGTCGAAGGCCTCCAGGATGGCCAGCCCCTTTTCCAGTCCGGCAATCCAGTCGCGCCGATCCAACGGCTCTTTCTTCATGGCGATAACCCTAGAAACGAACGATGTGTGCGCGCGATTGTACGATCATCGAACGTTGTTGCGCGAATGACGCTTGTGAGGGTGGAGGTGTCCGCCTACGCTGCGGGCATCGTCCGAACGCCCCCTGCGCTACGCCTTCGCCATGAGTTCGCCTCTCCCGGGACGCCGTCCCAAATGCATCGCCACCGTGTGCCTGTCGGGCACGCTGCCGGAAAAGCTGGAAGCCGCCGCCGCCGCCGGGTTTGACGGCATCGAGATCTTCGAAAACGATCTGCTGAACTTCGATGGATCGCCGGCCAGCGTGCGCCGGATGGCGTCCGACCTGGGGCTGGCAATCATGCTGTATCAGCCGTTCCGGGATTTCGAAGCCATGCCGCGCGAGCTGCTGTCCCGCAATCTGGCGCGCGCCGAGCGCAAGTTTGACGTGATGGCGCAGCTGGGCGTGGACACCGTCCTCGTGTGCAGCAACGTGCAGGACGTCGCCATCGACGACGCCGCGCGTGCGGCAGACGATTTGCGCCGCATGGCGGACGCGGCGGCGCAGCGCGGGCTGCGCGTGGGTTACGAAGCGCTCGCCTGGGGCCGGCACACGCGGTACTGGCGCCAGGCCTGGCAGATCGTCCAGCAGGCGGATCACCCCGCGCTGGGGCTGATTCTCGACAGCTTCCATACGCTGTCGCTCGGCGACACGCTGGATGGGCTGACGGACGTGCCGGCCGACAAGCTGTTCTTCGTGCAGTTTGCGGATGCGCCGCAGTTGTCGATGGACGTGCTGTCCTGGAGCCGGCACCACCGCAACTTCCCCGGGCAGGGTGATCTGCCGGTGACCGATTTCGCGCGCGCACTGCTTGACGCGGGCTACACCGGCCCGCTTTCGCTGGAAGTCTTCAATGACGAGTTCCGTGCCGCGCCCGCACGGCCGACGGCACAGGACGGCATGCGCTCGCTGCTCTGGCTGGAATCGGAAGCCGGCGGCGCAGTGCTGCCTGCGCCTGGCCATTTCGATGGCGTGGATTTCCTCGAGTTTGCCGTGGACGCCGCAGCGGGGCGCGAGCTGGAAGCACGCCTGCGTGCGCTGGGTTTCGCCTTCGCGGGGCACCACCGCTCCAAGGCCGTCGACCTGTACCGGCAGGGGCGCGTGAACGTCATCCTCAACATGGAGCAGGACAGTGCCGCGTCCGAGCACTTTCAGCTGCATGGGCCGTCGGTCTGTGCGATCGGCCTCAAGGTGGACGATGCCGAACGCGCGATGGAGCGTGCCCGCACGCTGTGCTGCCACGAGTGGCGTAGCCCGGTGGGGCCGAGCGAGCGCAGCATTCCCGCGCTGAGGGCACCCGATGGCACGCTGCTGTATCTGATCGACGACCGCCAGGCCGATCGCAGCATCTACGAAAGCGACTTCAGTCTTCTGCCCGGCGTGCATGCCGATGCGACCGGGCTCGCGTCGATCGACCACGTCGCACAGGCGCTGCCCGCCCACCGGCTCGACAGCTTCGTGCTGTTCTATCGCGCGGTCTTTGGCATGCAGGCCGAGGCGGTGCAGGAAATCGCCGATCCGTACGGCCTCGTCAAGAGCCGCGCGATGGTCAGCCGCGATCGCAACGTGCGGATTCCGCTCAACGTATCGGAGAGCGGGCGCACCGCGACCGGCCGGTTCATCGCAGCCTCGGCGGGTTCGGGGGTCCATCACATCGCCTTCCGCACCGAGCGACTCTTCGCAACCGTCGAGTCCATCGACCGCAGCGCCGCCCGTATGCAGCACGTGCCCGAGAACTACTACGACGACGTGGCGGCACGGCTGGGTCTGGATGACGCGCTGCTGACCCGCCTGCACGATGACCGGTTGCTTTACGACCGCGACGCCCATGGCGATTTTCTGCACGCCTACACCGAGCCCTTCCGCGAGCGCTTTTTCTTCGAGCTTGTCGAGCGCAACGGCTATCTGGGTTACGGGGCAGCCAACGCCGCTGTGCGCATGGCCGTGCAAGCCCAGCTAGGCCGTCACGACGCGGCAGTGGCGCATCGCTGATCTCGTGCCTTCGCGGGTCTCAGCGCCGCGGACCGCTTCAATGCAGTACCCGTGGCTGCACGCGCAGCCATCGCAATGGATTTGCACACCCACCACATCGAAAAGGAGACAGGGAGCCATGAACAACACAATGATTGCCGCGCTGGTGCTTGGCGCCGCGAGCCTTCCGGCCGCGGCGCAATCTTCAGGCGGCGTCACGCTCTACGGGCTGATCGACACCACCATCCGCTACAGCACGCACGAGAACGCGGTCGGCAACAGCAATCTGCAAATGACAGACGGCGTCCTGACCGGCAGCCGCTGGGGCCTGCGCGGCACCGAGGACCTGGGTGGCGGCACCAAGGCCATGTTCATCCTGGAGTCGGGCTTCTCGCCGGATACCGGCAGCAGCCAGCAGGGCGGGCGTTTGTTCGGACGCACGGCCGTGGTCGGGCTGGAGGGCGACTACGGCAAGCTGTACCTCGGCCGGCAGTACACGCTGGCGCACGAGATCCTGTCTTCGTACGAGGCGATGGCGTTTGCCAACAACTCCATCGTCGGCTATCAGGGCGGCAACTACACCGGCCTGCGCTACGACAACACGGTCAAGTACATCAAGTCGTTCGGCGGTCTGCAATTGGCCGGCGCATGGACATTCGGCGAAGCGGCCGGCAGCGTGAGCAAGAGCTCGGCCGGCGCGGGCTCGATCGTCTACAGCATGGGACCCGCCGAAGTGGGCGCGGTGTACCAGGTCACGCGGGATGTGTCATCGGCGTTCTTCGGTGCGGTGCCGGCGGCGCTGGCCAGCAAGCAGACGGTCTGGGGCTTTGGCGGCCGGCTCGATACGGCCATCGCAACCTGGTATCTCGGGTATACGAACAACCGCCTCGACGTGGCGGACTACAAGAATCAGGCTGCCTATGTCGGCGCGAAGGTGCCGCTCGGGGGCGCGCTCAGCCTGATCGGAACGGTGCAGTACGACTGGATGCGACATCTCGACACCAGCGGCAAGCGCCTGACCACCGCAGGCATGCTCGACTACGCCTTCAGCAAGCGCACCGATGTGTATGCCGAGGTGGACTACACGCACCTGCAAGGCGCGTGGATCGCGCTCAACAGTGCCCCCACGTTCAACAACTCGGGCAATACGTATGGCAACAACGCGCGGCTGGGCGTGATGCTGGGCGTGCGTCACAAGTTCTGAGGCAGGCAAGCCGTGACGGACGGCGCAGCAGGGCTGTCTTTGCCGTCACGAAACGGGCTCCGGGAGCGCATCGCCCCCGGGGCCTTTCTGCTTTAAGGCAGGTCAGAACGCATGCTTGAGGCCGATGCCGGCCAGCACGGTCTTCGCACCCGCTGCAGTACCGCCTGCAACGATGGAGGTCTTCAGGCTTTCCAGCGGGTCGGCCGTGCCCACGGCGCCGGCATCCACGTACACCAGTTGCGCGTACAGCGTCGTGCGCTTGGAGAAGGCGTAGTCGTTGCTCAGCACGATCGATTTGGTCGAGCTGTCATGTGCGCTGCTTTCGTACTTGCTGTAGTAGCCGGCGAGCGTGGCGGTGTTGCTCGCACTCCATTTGTAGTCGAGCCCCGCGCCGATCGACTTGACGTCGGAAACGCGCGCACCGCTGGGAGCGTTGTTGGTCACGCCGATGTAGTTGAGCTTGCCCGTGAACGCGCCAAACGGTACCGCAACGCCGGCACTCCACAGCCTGCTGAGGGTTTCGCCCGTGCCACTGTCGGCGGTCGACTGATAACCCAGGCCGACCACTACCGGGCCCGTGTAGGTGGCGCCCAGTGAGATCTCATTGCCCTTCTTGAAGCTGCCCGCCGCTTCGCCAAGCGAGTACGCCACGCCGAGCCACACCGGACCGACGTTGTTGGAATACTGCAGCGTGTTGGCGGTGAACACGCCCACGTCGTTGCCCGGGTTGCTGCCGGCGCCCATGGCGTTGCCCGGCGCGGACAACTGGTTGTAGGCCCAGCCGTACAGATTCGAGAACTGTTCCTTGAAGCCGCGAGCCTCGGTGCCGATGGTGCCGAGCAGCGCAGGGCTGTATTGACGGCCGAGCGTGATCGCCCCCCAGTTGCCGCTGAGTCCCACGTTCGCTTGCCGGCGGAAGAGTTCCGAGCTGAAACCGGGGCCCGTGGTGAGCGTGCCCGTGTCGCTGCTGTAATGACCTTCGAGGTTGAACGTGGCCTTCAATCCGCCGCCGAGGTCTTCGACACCCCTGAGCCCCCAGATGCTCGGGCTGATGCCGCCGGAATGCAGCTCCGTCACGCTGCCGGCGTTGTCCGCCCCGCGGTTCCGGTATTGCAGTCCGGCATCGACCGTACCGTAGAGGGTGACCGACGATTGCGCCAGGGCGCTCCCTGCGGCGCAGCCCAGGGTGGCGGCCAGGAACACGCCTCGAAGGTGTTTGCTTTGCATGCTGTCTCCGTATTGTCTTTGTGTCATCGGTCCGGCCGATGTGGCCCGGACCGGTTTGAGGTGAACGCCAGGCACGCGATCCGTGCCCCAGCGCCGGGCGGGGGATCGCAAATTGCATACCATCGTGCTGGCGTCTGTTTGCAACACGTTGCAAGGCGTTGCGCCGCTTTGAGCAACGTTTGCGCATGGTCGATCCGGCGTGGGTGGTGTGGTGTCGCGAGACAGTGCATGCAACACCTGTCCCGCTGCGTGTTCAGCCGTGGAGCAGGGCGCGGCGGGCGGCGCGTTACAGCAGCGGGGCGCGGTCCATCCAGCGGTCTTCCAGTTCGCGCCAGGCGCGCGCCACGTTCAGCGCATGCCGGGGATGGAAGTTGCGCCAATCGCGATACGCATCGCCGGGCACGTAGTCGAGCGCGTGTGCGGCGTCCCCGCCCGCCTCGATGGCCTGGGCAATCGACGTGTTGAGTGCGTCGAGATAGGCCAGCGTTGGGTGCAACGTCTGCGCTGGCGTGCCAATGGCTGTCGCGACGACAAGGTCGGCCGGCAATTGCACCAGCGACCGCAACGCCTGTCGCCAACCGGGTAGCGAACCCTCCTGCAGATCGGGCACCCGTTCCCGGTAGGCCAGGCCCCCTGCGCACAGCACGCGCCGTTGCGGCGCGTAAAGCACGGTGTCGGAAGCGCTGTGCGCAGCCGCGTGGATGTGGACCTGCCAGGCGGTCTTGCCGGTATGCAGCCAGTCGCCGTCGCGCAGGGCGGGCTCGGGGATCACGATCTCTGTGCCGCGCATGGCGGACTCGCCCAGCAGGCGCGTCAGTCTCGCCAGGCAGGTCTCGCAGCGCTGCTGCATCAGGCTGGCAGTGGCTGCCGAAGCGAGGAAGGCCGGACGCGGCTGCAACCGTGCGAAGGCAGCGTTGGCCAGCACATGCTCGGGGTGCGCGTGGGTGTTGACCACCCAGCGGATCGGCTCGGCGGTGAGGTGACGGATGGCGGCGATGAGCCGATCGCCCCATCGCAGGTGCGGACCGGGGTCGACCACCAGCACGCCATTGCCGGTGAGGTGCACCAGCGTCGGTACGACCTGGCCCGCGTTGGCGCGTGCTGCTTCGGCGTTATCCGCGCGTGCCGCGTACAGGCCATCCTGCAGGCGCAGAAGCGTGACGCGCACGGGCTCGGCGACCGCGTTCAATGCAGGCTGCATCGTCATCGCAAGCATGAGGCGCATCCACTGTCGCCGGGCAGGGGGTTCGGCCATGTCACCGTCACCGGGCCAGCGCCGCGCTCTCGTAGCCCGGATAGAAGCGCGTCACGTTGCGCACGTACTCGGTGGGCATGCCGCCCCACCGGGCAAACTCCGGCGCCACGGGCATCGCCAACACCTCGGCCAGGTCGCGACCGTCTTCCGCCGCGCGACGCAGACGCGCATCCAGCCAGCGCAGATACGCGCGCGTCTGCGCAATGGCATCCGCCTTGCCGAGCGCAGGGCCGTGGCTCGGGATCAGCACCCGCACGCCGCGCTCGGCGACGATGCGCTCGAGTGTGTCAAGACTCGCAAGCCAATGCTGGAGATCGGCATGTGGCGTCGTGGGAATGCGATCGCGAAAGGCAAGCCCACCCGCAAACATCACGCCGCTGGTGCGGTCCACGAGCACGAGATCGTCGCCGGTGTGGCCTTCGAGACGGATGAGCTCGATGCGATGGCGCCCGAAGCTGCGCTGCCCAGGCGCGAGCGGCTGCGTGGGCGGCGTCGATACCGTGTCCTTCATCCAGTCGCCGCAGATGCGGTAGAGGTTGTCGGCGTAGGCTGCGCCTTCCCGTTGTGCGCCAAGGATGGTGCCTGGCAGCGCCTGCACGCCGATATCCGCGTAGGCCTGGTTGCCGAAGAAGTAGTCCGGATGCAGGTTCAGGTTGAAGACCCAGCGCACCGGCGCCGACGTGACCGTGCCGATGGCGCGCCGCTGTTGCTCGCCGTACTGCGCGGACGGGCCCGTGTTGATCACGAGCACGCCGTCGCCGGTATCGATGAACCCCGTGTTGATGATGTTGCAGCCGTTGGCGGCCGCGAAATCGGCATTGGCGCCTTCGAGTACCCAGACGTCGGGTGCCACCCGGTGTGGCGTGAGGTGGTAGTCGAGGCCCTGCGCCCGCACCGGGAGCGCCAGCATCAGCAGACTCAGCAGGATGCCCAGTGCTCGCGTCATGGCGTCACCTGTGCACGGATGCGGTTGCCGTTGTTGTCGGCGCCCACCACGGAGATGCCCCGCCCCGCAGGCCCGTCGAGGTCGAAGGAGAAGATCGGGTTTTCTGCCACGGGCTCGTGCAATGCGAGCCGCAGCATGGGCTGGCGGTGGCCGTCCAGCAGTTCCAGCCGTTCAATATGGAACGAAGGAATGCCAGCGACCAGGCCGGTGTCCATCGGATGCATGACGCGCAGGCGGATGCGGCTGCCCGTGCCGTTGAAGTCCGGAAACACCCGCGATTCGACGCGGTTGAGTGTCGTGCTCCACGTTGCGTTCTTGCGGGTTGCGCCGGGCAGCGTGCAGCCCCCGCCGGTTGCGTCCACCATCAGCGTGGCCACGTGCCAGATACCGTCCTGCGTGCGCGCCGCGATGCGCACCGGCGATGCCTCCTGCAGCTTGAACCGGAACGACAGCGCGGGGCGTACCGTCTTCGGCTCGAACTCCAGCACCTGTCGGATCGGGTTCCGGTCCACTGCGACGACGATGCGCTCGACCTTGCCGAGCGCCGACGCGTCAAACGCAATCGGCACCTGCATGGCGTCTTCCGCAAACGCGGGGCCGGTCACCCGGATCCGGTTGTCGAACGTGGCAGGTGCGTCCTGCAGGATTTCCTGATGCACCGCAGGCCACAGCGGTGAACCGGCGGGGTCCACGTTTGCCTGGGCCCATCCCGGCCGGGGCAGGCAGGCAAGGACCAGCGCGGCAACGGCACAGCCGCGCGCGACGGCGAGGGCATTCGAATGGGCCGGTCTCATCGGGTGCTTTGGTGGGTCTGGAGAACTGGCGCCACTGCGAAATGCGTGCCATGCGGCATGACCCCATGCACCTGTGTGCGGCCCGCCGGAGCGTTGCGCTTTGGAACAGCCAGTGTTGCATTCTGGAGCAATCAACCGGCCGTGCGAGGCCGCAGAGCCGATGCCGCGCACGTGGAGCGCACGCGGTCAGGCATGGCCCGCCTTTTGCAGAGTCTGAGCGGACACAGCGTCGACCAGAACGCTGACGTCATCACTCATACATCAGGAGACAACCCATGCGTTACGCTCATCCCGGCACGCCCGGCGCCATCGTTTCGTTCAAGCCGCGCTACGGCAACTTCATCGGCGGCGAATTCGTTGCGCCGGTCAAGGGCCAGTACTTCACCAACACCACGCCGGTGACGGGTGAGGTGATCGCCGAGTTTCCGCGCTCGACCGCTGAAGACATCGACCGCGCGCTCGACGCCGCGCACGCTGCCGCCGACGCCTGGGGCCGCACTTCCGTGCAGGACCGCTCGCTGATCCTGCTGAAGATTGCCGACCGCATCGAGCAGAACCTCGAACTGCTGGCCGTGACCGAAACGTGGGACAACGGCAAGCCCGTGCGTGAAACGCTCAACGCCGACATCCCGCTGGCGGCAGACCATTTCCGCTACTTCGCCGGTTGCATCCGCGCGCAGGAAGGTTCGGCGGCGGAGATCAACGAGCATACCGTCGCGTATCACATCCACGAACCGCTGGGCGTGGTCGGCCAGATCATTCCGTGGAACTTTCCGCTGCTGATGGCCGCGTGGAAGCTGGCACCCGCACTGGCCGCCGGTAACTGCGTCGTGCTCAAGCCCGCCGAGCAGACGCCGCTGGGCATCAATGTGTTGATGGAGCTGATTGGCGACTTGCTGCCGGCGGGCGTGCTGAACGTCGTGCATGGTTATGGCAAGGAAGCCGGCGAAGCGCTGGCCACCAGCAAGCGCATCGCCAAGATCGCCTTCACGGGCTCGACCCCGGTGGGCTCGCACATCCTGAAGTGCGCGGCCGAGAACATCATCCCGTCGACGGTGGAGCTGGGCGGCAAGTCGCCCAACATCTACTTCGAAGACATCATGCAGGCCGAGCCGAGCTTCATCGAGAAGGCCGCCGAAGGCCTGGTGCTGGGCTTCTTCAACCAGGGCGAAGTGTGCACGTGCCCGTCGCGCGCGCTGGTGCAGGAATCGATCTACAGCCGCTTCATGGACGCGGTGATGACCAAGGTGGCCGCCATCAAGCGCGGTGACCCGCTCGACACCGATACGATGGTCGGCGCGCAGGCCTCGGAGCAGCAGTTCTACAAGATCCGCAGCTATCTGGAGCTGGCACAGGAAGAAGGCGCCGAATGCCTGATCGGCGGCGACGTGGAAGTGCTGCCGGGCAACCTGTCGAAGGGCTACTACATCAAGCCGACGCTGCTCAAGGGCAACAACAGCATGCGTGTGTTCCAGGAAGAGATCTTTGGCCCGGTGATTGCCGTGACGACGTTCAAGGACGAGGCACAGGCCATTCACATCGCCAACGATACCGAGTACGGCCTGGGCGCCGGCGTGTGGACGCGTGACATCAACCGCGCCTATCGCGTGGGCCGTGCCATCAAGGCAGGGCGCGTGTGGACCAACTGCTACCACCTGTATCCGGCGCACGCTGCGTTCGGTGGCTACAAGAAGTCGGGCGTGGGCCGCGAGACCCACAAGATGATGCTCGACCACTACCAGCAGACCAAGAACCTGCTGGTGAGCTACGACACCCAGCCGCTGGGCTTCTTCTGATGGTGTAGCAGACGCGGGCGGCGGCCCGTCATACCCAACCCCCCGCCCGCCCCCCCCCCCCACCCGCGCAGCAAAGACTTCGCGGGCAAACATAACGATCCCGGAGACACGGCTATGAGCCGCCCCCACGTGCCGTGGCATCGGTCGCGTCATGCCGCGCTGCGCCTGTGTTCTGCGAGCGCACTGGCTTGCGGGCCGGCCCTGGCGATGGCTCAGGCCGCGCCACCGGTCACCGATCCGCTCCTGACACTCGCCACCACCACGGTCATCGGCACGACACCGCTGCTTGGCGTCGGCACGCCGCTGTCGCAGGTCTCCGCGAATGTGCAGACGCTGCGCGGCAGCGATCTGCGCAGCCAGCATCGCACGGTCCTCACCGACGACTTCGAGAAGAACCTGCCCAGCGTCGACATCAACGAGGTGCAGGGCAACCCCTATCAGACCGATCTTCACTATCGCGGCTTTACCGCATCGCCGGTGCTCGGTACGCCGCAGGGGCTGTCGGTCTTTGTCGACGGCGTGCGCGCCAACGAGCCGTTCGGCGACGTGGTCAACTGGGACCTGATTCCGCGCATGGCGATCGACACCATCCAGTTGATCCCGGGGTCGAATCCGACCTACGGTCTGAACACGCTGGGTGGCGCCATCACCATCGCCACGAAGAACGGCAAGCAGAGTCGCGGCGGCTCCGCCGAGGTATCGGGCGGCTCCTGGGGCCGCAAATCGGCGCAGGCGGAACAGGGCGGGACGATCGGAAGCCAACTCGATTACTACGTCAGTGCCAGCGCGCTGAACGACAACGGCTGGGCCGATCACAACGCCAGCCGGATCCGCCAGGCGTTCGGCAAGCTGCGCTACACCGGCGCTGACACCACGCTGTCGCTCTCCATGGGCGGCGCTGACAACACGCTGCAGGGCACGCAGACGATCCCGCGTGCGTGGCTCGGCAACCCAGCCCAGCCGTACACCTTCCCGGACACGAACCAGAACAGCACGGCCTACGTCACGCTGTCTGGCGACCACGCCTTCAGTGACGATCTGCAACTGAGCGCGAACGTCTATTACCGGCATTTCCGCAACGCCAACCTCAGCAGCAACGTCAACGAGGACTTTGGCAGCGTTGACGCAAACGGGAATGTCGACACGGTGCAGTCGCGCAACGCCCAGTCCGTCATTTCCACGGACAGCTACGGTGCCGGCGTGCAACTGACGCGCATGGACACGATTGCCGGGCGGGACAATCAACTGGTGGTGGGCGCGGCGGCCGACTTTGCAAATTCCGGCTTCACCCAGGCCTCGCAGGACGCCTTCTTTACCGATGCGCGTGCGTCGATCGGCACGGGGGATTTCACCCAGACCACCCATGCGAAGACGCGCAACAGCAACCTTGGCGTGTACTTCAACAACACGCTGTCGCTCGGCAAGCCGTGGACGCTCACGCTGGCGGGCCGCTACAACGTTGCGCGCGCCGTCATTCGTGATGCCAGCGGTGCGCAGCCGCTGCTCGACGGCGATCACACGTTCTCGCGCTTCAACCCCGCCATCGGCCTGAACTGGAACCCCACGCCCGGCCTCACCGCCTATGCGACCTATAACGAGGGCATGCGCGCGCCAACGGCCATTGAACTCGCCTGCGCAGATCCAGCCGCACCGTGTTCGTTGCCCAACAATTTCATTGCCGATCCGCCGCTCAAGCCGGTCGTCTCGAAGACGTTCGAGGTGGGCCTGCGTGGCCGCGTGGGCCAGGCCACCACGTGGAGTGCCGCCGTCTACAACACGACGCTCAACGATGACATCCAGTTCGTGAGCGCCGGCGCCGCCAGCACGCTGGGCTTCTTCCAGAACGTCGGGCGCACCCGCCGCCAGGGCTTCGAGCTTGCGGGGCGCACGCAGGCCGGACCTCTCGGCATCAGCGCCAGCTACAGCTACGTCAGTGCCACCTACCGCTCTGCGTGGACGGAGCACAGCCCGAGCAATTCCAGCGCAGACGCGGGCGGCAATATCAGCATCAAGCCGGGCGACCGCATCCCCGGCATCCCCGAGAGCACGGCCAAGCTCCGGCTCGACTACAGCGCCACGCCCAAATGGAAGATCGGTACCAGTCTGGTCTGGCGCGGGAGCATCTACGCGCGCGGCGATGAGAACAACGCGGATGCCAACGGCAGGCTGTCCGGCTATTTCCTCGCTGATCTCGACACGACCTACCAGGTCACGAGGCAACTGCAGGTCTTCGCCACGGTATCGAACCTGTTCAACCACCGTTACCAGAGCTTCGGTGTGCTTGGCGCAAATGCCTTCACCGGGCCGAACAACACCTTCAATGGCACGAACCCGGTCAGCGGGCAGTTCGTCGCGCCGGGTGCGCCACGCAGCGTGTGGATCGGGTTGCGATATGCGTGGCAGTAGGGCGGCGTGAGACACCGCGCGTGCTCCATTTCGCAACAGCGCAGGTGATGTGTTGCGTCATGGCGCACAACCGGACGCGCCAGGCCGCATGGGACCGCTGCGTTTTCGCGGTTGCCGGGTGGCATGGGATTTGCCAAGGAGCCGTCCGGTGCGACTGGCGCATCAGCGGACTTTGACAACAACGAGAGAGGTAGAGGAGATAACGATGAGAACACTACGAGTGATCACGCTTGCGGCGGCAAGCCTGACGGCAACGCTCGCCGCATACGCTGCAACGCCCCCTGTCACTGACGCGATGATCCAGAACGACGCGAAGTCGACTGGTGACGTGCTGACCTGGGGGATGGGCACGCAGGGGCAGCGCTTCTCCGGGCTCACCAAGATCAACACGAAGAACGTCAGCCAGCTGGTGCCGGCGTGGTCGTTCTCGTTCGGCGGCGAAAAGCAGCGCGGGCAGGAAGCGCAGCCGCTGATCTACAACGGCAAGATGTTCGTGACCGCGTCGTACTCGCGCATCTATGCGATCGACCTGAAGACCGGCGCCAAGCTCTGGAAGTATGAGCAGCGCCTGCCCGAGAACATCATGCCCTGCTGCGATGTGGTCAATCGCGGCGCAGCGCTTTACGACAACCTGGTCATCTTCGGCACGCTGGATGCACAGCTCGTCGCCCTGAACCAGGACACCGGCAAGGTGGTGTGGAAGGAGAAGATCGACGATTACGCCGCCGGCTACTCCTACACCGCCGCCCCGCTGATCGTGAAGGGCATGGTGCTGACCGGCGTGTCCGGTGGCGAGTTTGGCGTGGTGGGCCGCGTGGAGGCACGCGATGCCAAGACTGGCCAACTGATCTGGACCCGTCCGACCGTCGAAGGCCACATGGGCTACAAGTACGACAAGGACGGCAACAAGACCGAGAACGGCATGACCGGTACGCTCAACGCCAGCTGGCCCGGCGAGACGTGGAAGACCGGCGGCGCATCGACGTGGCTGGGTGGCACGTACGATCCGCAGACGAACCTCGTCTACTTCGGCACGGGCAACCCCGGCCCGTGGAACAGCCACATCCGCAAGGGCGACAACCTGTATTCGTCGTCCACGCTGGCACTCGACCCCGACACCGGCAAGATCGTCTGGCATTACCAGAACACGCCAAACGACGGCTGGGACTTTGACGGCGTCAACGAGTTCATCACTTTCGACATGGACGGCAAGCGCGTGGGCGGCAAGGCCGACCGTAACGGCTTCTTCTATGTGAATGACGCGAAGACCGGCAAGCTGCTCAATGCCTTCCCGTTCGTGAAGGTCAACTGGGCCACCAGCATCGACCTGAAGACCGGGCGGCCGAACTACGCGCCGGACCACCGCCCGGGTGACCCAACCGCGGCCACCGGCGAAGACAAGAAGGGCAAGTCGGTCTTTGCCGAGCCAGGCTTCCTCGGGGGCAAGAACCAGATGCCGATGGCGTACAGCCCGCAGACCGGCCTGTTCTACGTGCCGTCCAACGAGTGGGGCATGGACATCTGGAACGAACCCGTCAGCTACAAGAAGGGCGCGGCCTACCTGGGTGCGGGCTTCACCATCAAGCCGCTCAACGAGGACTACATCGGCGCACTGCGCGCGGTGAATCCCAAGACCGGCAAGATCGAGTGGGAAATCAAGAACTACGCGCCGCTGTGGGGTGGTGTCATGACCACCGCCGGCGGGCTGGTGTTCTGGGGCACGCCCGAGGGCTTCCTGAAGGCAGCCGACGCCAAGACGGGCAAGGAGCTGTGGAAATTCCAGACCGGCAGCGGCATCGTTGCACCGCCGGTCACCTGGGAAGACGGCGGTGAGCAGTATGTGGCCGTGGTCTCGGGCTGGGGCGGCGCCGTGCCGCTGTGGGGCGGTGAGGTGGCCAAGCGCGTGAACTTCCTGGAGCAGGGCGGCTCGGTCTGGGTGTTCAAGCTGCACAAGAACTAAGCCGTACCGCGCCGGGCTGTGCGCTCCCAACGGCGCACGGCCGGGCGCGGCCAATTGACAGCGTCATGGAGTCTTGGAAAGTGATCATGCGCAATGGAGTGTTCTCGCTGCTGACCCTGGTGTCGGCGGCAACCTGCGCGGCTGGCGCCCACGCAGCGCCCGATATGCAGGCGCTGGCGGAGAAAAGCGGTTGTTTGTCGTGCCACAGCGTGCAGAACAAGGTGGTCGGACCTGCATTCGTCGATGTGGCGGCCAAATACAAGGGCGATGCAGAGGCGCCCACCCGGCTTGCGCAGAAGGTGCGCGCTGGAGGTAAGGGTGTCTGGGGCCGCATCCCCATGCCGCCGCATCCCGAACTCAAGGAAGACGAGGCACGGCAGCTGGTGGCGTGGGTGCTGAGCGCGGGGTCGTGACGGCGCCCGGCGAGACGCCGGCACTGTCCGGCATGGGATCCCGCTGAAGGGGGCGCGCGCTGCGCCCCTTTTTCTATGACTTCGCCAAGCGGCGCGAATTGGCGTCGGTGCGAAAGAGGATGGGGACCTCACCCGTGCGCGCGTCCCGCATCTGCCCGAAGCCGTTCATCGACGCCATCCTGCCCTGCAGCACAACGGTCTGCAGCGCTGCGTGATCGGGAGAGTGGCCGCAGACCGGATCGGTGCGCGCCGCGTCGCCGGTCAGCAGATAGGCCTGGCAGCGGCAGCCGCCGTAGTCGTCTTCGCGCGAGTCGCACGAGCGGCAGGGCTCGGGCATCCAATGGGTGCCGCGAAAGCGCTGGAAGGCGTCGCTCGTCCGCCAGATCTCGCGCAGGGGGGTGTCCAGCACGTTGGGCAGAACCAGCCCCGGCAGCATGCGTGCGGAGTGGCACGGCAGCGCCACGCCGTCTGGCGCCACGCCCAGGAAGGTCGTGCCCCAGCCGTTCATGCACTTCTTGGGGCGCTGCTCGAAATAGTCGGGCACGACGTACAGCAGCTGGCATCGATTGCCGATGCGGGCGCGGTAGTCGTTGACCACCGCTTCGGCGTCGCGCAACTGCTCCAGCGTCGGCATGAGTGAGAGGCGGTTTTCCCACGCCCAGCCGTAGTACTGCGTGTTGGCCAGCTCAAGGTACTCGGCGCCGATCTCCAGTGCCATGTCGATGATGGCGCCCACGTGCGGCAGGTTGTGCCGGTGCATGACGCAGTTCATGACCATGGGGTAGTCGTGCGCCTTGATGAGATCCGCCACGCGGCGTTTCAGATCGAAGGTGCGCGTGCTCGACAGAAAGTCATTGAGCTCGCGTGTCGAATCCTGGAACGACAGCTGAATGTGATCGAGCCCCGCCGCACGCAGCGCGCCGAGCCGTTCATCGGTCAGGCCCACGCCAGACGTCACGAGGTTCACGTAGAACCCGAGCCGGTGCGCGTGCGCGACCAGCGTTTCGAGATCCTTGCGCAACAGCGGCTCGCCGCCGGACAGGCCAAGTTGCACCGCACCGAGCGCACGTGCCTGGGTGAAGACGTCGCACCACTGCTCCGTGCTCAGTTCACGGTCGTGCCGGGTGTAGTCGACCGGGTTGGAGCAGAACGCGCAGTGCAGCGGACACCGATAGGTCAGCTCGGCCAGCAGCCAGAGCGGCGGGCCCGCGACCGTCTCCGCTGCCGCGTCAAACGAGCCAGCCGCGTTCGAGTGCATGGTGGACAAAGGCGTGGACTTCCGGAGCGATGCCCTGCACGCCGAAGGCGGATTGCAGGTCGTCGATCAGCATGTCGAGGGTGTGGGCTCCATCGCAACGCTGCAGGATCGCGGCGGCGCTGTCGTTGAGCGTGACCATCCCCTCGGGATAGAGCAGCACCCAACTGTGCTGCATGTCTTCCCACTGGAGGCGGAACGTACGGTGCAGCGTGGGGCGGGCCGGGTCAGACAGGGACGCAGTCATGGGTGTGAGCTTGTTGAATGGCATCGAGCATCGACCAAAGGATGTCGAGCTTGAATTGCAGAATGTCGAGCGCGCGCTGTTGCTGCTCGGGCGTACGGAAGTAGTCGAGCGTCACGCGCAGGCCGTGCTCGACATCGCGCGAGGCCAGCGGAATGCGCGAGCGGAAATACGCCAGCCCTTCCGGCTGCACCCACGGGTACTGCTCGGGCCAGCCCGCCAGCCGCTCCTTGTGGATGTCCGGCGCAAACATCTCCGTGAGCGAGGAGCACACCGCTTCCTGCCAGGGCACACGGCGCGCGAAGTTGACATAGGCGTCCACGGCGAAGCGCACGCCCGGCAGCAGATGCCGGTGCGACCACAGCGCGTCGCGCGTGAGCCCGACGGCCTCGCCCAGGCGCACCCAGCTCTCGATGCCGCCAGGCTGCGTGTCGTTGCCGTCGTGATCGTGGATGCGGATGATCCACTCGCGGCGCGTTTCGCGGTCGGGGCAGTTCGACAGGATGGCCGCGTCCTTGAGCGGGATGTTCACCTGGTAGTAAAAGCGGTTGGCGACCCAGGTGCGGATCTCGTCCGGCGTGCATGCGCCGGCGCGCATGCGCAGGTTGAACGGGTGATGAATGTGGTAACCCGCCTGCTTCGCACGCAGCCGGGCTTCGAATTCTTCAGCGTTCCAGGCAACAGGGTGTGTCATAGCGCGATTTCCATGCCGTCGTAGGCCACCTCGATGCCATGCGCGTCGAGCTCGCGACGCTGCGGCGAGTCTTCGTCGAGGATCGGATTGGTGTTGTTGATGTGGATGAGCACCTTGCGCGTGGCCGGCAGCTGGTCGAGCGTCTCGATCATGCCGCCCGGACCGGACTGCGCAAGGTGTCCCATGTCGGCCGCCGTCTTGGCAGAGAAGCCAAGGTCTTTCATTTCGTCGTCGTGCCAGCATGTGCCGTCGACCAGGACGACGTCCGCCGCGCCCATCTCGTCGAACACGTGCGGTTCAATGCGGGCGAGACCGGGTGCGTAGAAGGCGCGCCGGCCGCTCTTGCGATCGACGATGCGCAGGCCGATGTTGTCTCCCAGGCGCCGTGCGTTGCGGCTCGGGGAGTAGGGCGGCGCCTTGCTTTCCAGCGGGATGGCGGTCAGCGCGACATCCTGCAGCGGCGGGATCGAAAACGCAGTCCCATCCAGCGCCAGCGCGCGCGTGTCGAGCCCGCAGTAGTGCGACAGCATGCGGGTCAGCGGAAACGCCGTGGACAGATCGCTGAGCACGGCTGCCGAGGCATAGACGGGCAACGGCTGCCGGTGCTCGCGCAGCATCAGCAGGCCGGTCACGTGGTCGATCTGCGCGTCCATCAGCAGCACGGCCGCGATGCCGGTATCGCGCGGCGCGCGTGCGGGTTGCAACGCCGGGGTGGCGCGCAACTGCGCCAGGATGTCCGGCGATGCGTTGACGACGATCCAGTTCTGGTGCGCGTCGCCAAGCGCGATGGAAGACTGCGTGCGCGGCGTCGCGCGCAGCGTGCCCTGGCGCACGCCATCGCAATTGCGGCAGTTGCAGTTCCACTGCGGAAAGCCCCCGCCAGCGGCCGAGCCAAGAACCTTCAGTGTCGTCATGATGCAAGGTCAACAGTGTCGGACGGATTGAGCAAGAAGCCGGCCAGGTGCTGGCCGCGCCGACAGACAAAAAAGAAGCCCGCCGTAGACAGCGGGCGGGCTCGGAGAGAACTACGCGTTCAGTCGTCCGACATCAGCGATTGGCGATGTACATGGTGATCTCGAATCCCAGTCGCAGTTCGGTATAGGCGGGCGTCGTCCAGGTCATGTCTCCTCCTTGAGGGTTGGCATAGTTGGTGATTTGCTTTCGATCGTTCAACGGTTGACCGGCGTCGTGCCCGGCGCAACCGCATCCTCAGGAGGCAACATCCATGCCCGCACCCGTGTGGCCGGCAACGTCGGTCTGCTTTACGTTGCATACGCCCGATGCCCACCGCCTGCACGTGCGGCAATGCGGTCCGCACGACGGCGAGCCCTGGCTGGTGCTGCATGGCGGCCCCGGAAGCGGGTGCCAGCCTTCCATGGCAGGCTGGTTCGACCCGCTGCGGCATCGGGCGGTGCTGCCCGACCAGCGCGGCGCCGGCCGGTCGCGCCCGGCCGGGTCACGGCGGCGCAATACGCTGACCGCGCTGCTGGCTGATCTGGAGCAACTGCGCACCACGCTCGGCATCGAGCGCTGGGGCGTGGTCGGCGGCTCGTGGGGCGCAGCGCTGGCACTGGCCTATGCGGCGCGCTTTCCTGATGCAGTGGCCGCCCTGGTGTTGCGCGGCGCCTTCCTCACGGGCTTCGATGATGTGCAGGCCCTGTTCGATGCGCGCGGCGCCGGGCGTGCCTTCTTGCGTGGCGTTGACCGCAAGGGCGAGCGCCATCCCGGGGCGCGCGGGCGCCTACTGGCAACGGCAAAAGTGTTGCAGGCTGGTACAACTGCTCAGAAATGGAACACTGCGGCGCAGTGGCAGCTTGCCGAGCGGCGCCTGCTGGGGTTGCCGCCCGCGCACCGTGGGTCGCGCCCGCAGCAGATGGCACTGCTGCGCAAATACCAGCTCCAGGCGCATTACCTGGTTTGCCGCTGCGGGTTAGGGAAGACAACCTTGCTGAGGGCCGCCGGACGGATCGGCGGAAGCGGGCTGCCTGTCACGCTGTTGCATGGCCGGACCGACAAGGTCTGCCGCCCGCGCAATGCGCAGCGCCTGCAGGCAGTCATCCCGCAGGCCCGGCTGATGTGGGTTCCAGCCGGGCACCTTGCGGAGGGGGACATGGTGCGGGCGCTGCGCGCCGCGATCGGTGCTGCGGCGTGGTCAGTCGGGGCGCGGCACGCCACCGGCCTCGTCGATCTTGCGGTAGACGGTATTGCGTGAAATCCCCAGCGCCTTGGCCGCCGCCGAAATGTTGCCCTGGTGCGCCTTCACCGCCGCCAGGATGGCCATGGTTTCGACATCGGCAAGCCGCTTGGGCTGAACGTCGCCCGCCCCGGGCGTAGGCTGGACCTGCGCGCTGCCTGCGGCGACCGGAGCCGGCTGGGTGCCGTGCCGCGCTTGCCAGTCTTCCAGAAAGTCATCCGGCAGGTGGTCTTCGGTGATTTCCGGGGCGTCTTCGGCCATCAGCCGTGCGGTGCGCAGCAGATTGGCGAGCTGGCGGATATTGCCGGGCCAGTGGTAGCCACGGAACATCTGCGCCACGCGCTCGCTGATGGGCAGCGGGCCGCCCTGTTCCTGCCGCAGCAGCGTATCCGCCACCGCGTCCAGGTCACTGCGCTCGCGCAATGCCGGCAGACGCACGACCAGGCCGTTGAGGCGGTAGTACAGGTCCTCGCGGAACTGGCCACTGGCCACCATCTCGCGCATGTTGCGATGGGTGGCGCACACCACGGCCACATCCACCTGGATCAGCTTGTTGCTGCCCAGCGGCGACACCGCGCGCTCCTGCAGTGCGCGCAGCAGACGGGCCTGCAGATGCAGCGGCATGTCGCCGATCTCGTCCAGGAACAGCGTGCCGCCGTTGGCCAGCACCATCTTGCCGATGCCCCCTTTCTTGCGGGCGCCGGTGAAGGCGCCTTCTTCGTAGCCGAAGAGTTCCGATTCGATCAGCGCCTCCGGAATCGACGCGCAATTGACGGCGATGAACGGTCCGGCGTGGCGCGGGCTGTCCGCATGAATGGCGCGCGCCAGCAGTTCCTTGCCGGTGCCGGTTTCGCCCAGGACCATGACGGTGATGTCCTTGCCGATGACCTTGCGCAGCTTGCTGATGACGGTCTTGATCTGGGCATCGCCCGTGTCGAGCGCATCGAGGCTGGCGGGTTGCCTCGGCGGCGCCATATAGGGCCGGGTTGCCGGCGCCGCGCTGGGCTCGGCAGCGGGGTCGCTGCCGATCGCGCCGCGTCCGATCGGGCTGGCCGTGCGCTTCCACTCCACCCGGGCGAACACCTTGACGCCGCTCGGCAACTGCAGCTGCAGGACGCCGGCGGGTGCGCTGCGCTCCGAGTCGATCAATTGCGACATCGACAGGCCAAACAGCGAAGAGAAGGTGTGCGCGTGCAGCGATCGGATCGACAGTCCCAACTGGAACTCGCCGCTGCGGTTGGCCGACAGGAAGCGCCCCGCAGGCGTGAACGCCGCGATGCCTTCGACCAGCGTGCCAATGAACTCCGGACGCGAGTGGAAGCGGATGCAGACCACGTCCTGGAAGGCGTTGGCGAACAACTGGTTCTCGATCATCTGCGCGGACATGCGGACCAGCGCCATCGTGTGCTTGTGGAAGCCGCGATGATCTCCCGTCACATCAAGCGCGCCGACCGTCTTGCCATACGGGTCGAAGATGGGCGCACAGGAGCAGGTGAGGAACCGGTTGGCCTCCAGATAGTGCTCCGACGCATGGACGAGGGTGGGCCGGGCCTCGGCCAGTGCGGTGCCGATGGCGTTGGTGCCCCGGCTTTCCTCCGACCAGAGCGCGCCCGGCTGCAGGGCCACCTTGCTGGCCCTGGCCAGGAAATCGTCATCGCCCAGCGAATGCAGGATCAGCCCCGATGTGTCCGTCAGGATCACCATGCTCTGGGTGTTGATGATCTGGCTGTAGAGCGTCTCCATGACGGGTAGCGCATGCGTGAACAGCGACTGGCTGCGCTCGATCTGCGTTTTCAGCTCGCTTTGCTGCACCGGGCAGAAGTCGGGCGACTCATATGTCCGCAGGCCGTATGACTTGGACCGCTCGTGGGACTGCGCAATCAGTTCTGGCTGATCGTTGTCCGGCGTATCGCCAGACGTGGCAGGGGCGTTCTCGGACGCGCGCTGGGCGGCTGCCGCGTGGGAAATCATGCTCGTCTCCTTGAAGTCGCCCGCGATCTATGCGCGGGTCGTCCGGGTTGCCCTTGCTGAGGCGCGAACCCGAAGTGTTGCGCCATGAAGCAAGACGCTTGCCAGGGTGTTGCATTCCGGAGCACCTGTGCCAGCCGCATTTCGGTTCTGCGGCCCGCCGGTGCGAGGGTGCGTCGTGGATTGGCCGCCGCCGCCGTCTTGGTATGGCTCTTGCAGAAATGCCTGCAAAACGCATTTCAACGACAAAACAGGAGACACTCTTGGACACGCCACGCAACTTGTTCGCGCTGCTTTCCATCTGCGCGCTTTTGGCAGCGGGAGCCCCCGCCACCGCAACGGCTCACGGCGACGTGACCCCGCAGGCCGTAGACACGCACACCTTACCGCAACTGGGGCCGGATTGGCGTCAGGACAATCCATACAGGACGGGTAGTGCACATGACGAGGCGCTGCGCATCGGCGCGTCCGCGTTCAACCAGAACTGCGCACGCTGCCACGGGCTCGAGGCGATCTCCGGCGGTATCGCCCCCGACCTGCGCAAGCTCGACGCCGACTGCATGTCGCTGGCCGATGCGAAAAAGAAGGAAGCCTGCTACGGCGAGATCTCGCAGTACTTCACGGCCACCGTCCGCAAGGGACGCACACGCGACGGGCGGGTCTACATGCCGCCGTTCGGGGGCGTTCTGAGCCAGGAAGCCATCTGGTCGATCAAGACCTATCTCGAATCCCGCCGCGTGCAGGAATAACGCCCCAACATCGGCTTCGCAGACCACGCTCCCCGGGCAGCCCGGCGGTGCGGGTCTGCCCACGCGGTCCGGACGACGGCCGCCGTCACGCCCCTTCGCCAGGAGAGTTTCCATGAGCGCCCATCCCCGGCCGGTCACGGCCTGCATCCGCCGCAGCGTTGTCAGCATGCTGCTTGCCGCGGCAACCGCCATGACCCTGCTTGGCGCCGCCCCCGCGCATGCCGACATGGCGAAGATCCGCCAGACCGGCAGCCTCAAGATTGCGCTGTACAAGGGCCTGCCGCCGTTCTCCGACAACGTCGGCAAACAGTTCGACGGCATTGATGTCGCGCTGGCCAAGGCGCTGAGCAAGCAGATGGGGCTGTCCCCGGCGCTGCTGCCGTTCGACGCCGACGACGACAGCGTGTCGGACGACCTGCGCAATATGGTCTGGCGCGGGCATTACCTCGGGTATGGCCCGGCCGACGTGATGCTGCATGTGCCGGTCGATCCAGTCTTTGCCCGCCAGAACCGCGAGGTGCTGATCTTTGCGCCGTACCACCGCGAGACATTCGTGCTGGTCTACGACCACGACCGCATTCCCCAGGTCAGCCGCTTCGAAGACTTGCGCGGCCAGGTGACCGGCGCCGAGGGCGGCACGGCAGGCGCCAACGCCTTGCTCTCGAGCGCACAGGGGGCATTGCGCGACAAGGTGAAGATCTACCCGCACGCCGCCGATGCGCTGCGCGCGCTGTTCTCGGGCGAAGTCGCTGCCGTAATGGTGATGCGTTCCGAATATGAAAGCGCGCTGAAGGCGGGCGGTCAGTCCGCTACGCGGTTTGCAGCCGCCGAATTGCAGTCGCCGTTGCTCCCGGCGCATGGTTGGGCGGTCGGCATGGCGGTCAAGGCAGACCAGCCTGAACTCGCGCAATCGCTGGAGAGTGCGCTCAATGCGCTGCGCGCCAGCGGCGAGCTGCAGCGCATCTTCGCGCAGTACGGGGTATCGATGGTGGCGCCCTAGCTTGTCGGGCGGCAACAACCGCGCGCACGAAATGCCCTACAATGCGCGGATGCCGCGTGCCATCCCAAGCTACTCGCTTCGGGCCATGCTGTTGCTGGTCATCGTGTTGACCCAACTGCTGAGCCCGCTTCTGCACGGCCACCTCGGAACTCCGAAACAAACTGGCCTGCACGTGCATCCCGCGCTATCTGGTGCGGTTGATTCTCATTCCCTCGCGTTGAGATCGCCGCACGATGCATCTCTCTCCCCCGGGGCCGAGACGACGGGCCGTCATGTGGCGATGCTGAACAAAGAGCCGCTCGAGGTCGACGTCGATCCCGCCCTTCGCCCGCTCGATCTGGCGGCGTTTCTTTTTGCCGCAGCGGCGCCTGGCGTCTCTGCGCTGACCTTCCTCCTGCTGGCCGCGCTTGCCTGTGCCGCCCTGTGGCGACCTGCCTACCGGCCCGTGCCTGCTCTGGCACGCTGGCGCGATCGCATCAATCGGCCGCAGCCAGCGCAAGGCCCTCCACTGCTGTCCTGATATCCGTACCCGGCCGACGGCTGGCGTGCGTGCCGCGACTTGTTGACCTGCAACAAGGCTCCGGTGTCTGCATTGGCGATGATGAATCCAAGAGGAGCATTGGCTCCGGGCCCATCGCGCCGGTGTGACGCGGCGAGGCGGCAACGGCGTTCGCCTTCCTTTGGCCATCCACATTCGCAGTTTGTTGTTCGTCGCATGGAAAAGCCCGGCGGCGATGGATCTTCGCGCCGCGCCATGCGTGCGACGAAGCCATAAGAAGGTGGCGCGCCGCGCTGCCTTCGTGGATTGGAGTCAGGCATGTCTTTCAAACAAATCTTGGTGGTCGGTGCGTGCGTCGCGCTGACCGCACTTCCGCCCCAGCAGGTTGTTGCCCAGGCGACGGCGCAGGCCGTGCCGCTGTCGGCCGAGCAGGCACGTTCACTCGGTGTGCGCTTCAGCCCGGTCGCAGCGTCTGCCGGCCTGGAGGTCGGCACGCACGCACGCGTCGTCTTCAAGCCGGACGCGCAATACGTGGTGGCGGCGCCGTATGCCGGCATGGTGCCGCGGGTGCTGGTGTCGGTGGGGCAGACCGTCCGGCCCGGCCAAGCGCTGGCGAGTTTCCTGAGCCCGCAGCTTTTCGAGGCGAGCCGCGCGCTCACGGAGGCCAACTCGCAGGCGCGTCTCGCGCAGCAGTCGCTCGCACGCGACAAGGCCCTCTACGACGACGGCATCATCGCCGGGAGCCGCTGGCAGGCAACCCAGGCGCATGCCGCTGAAGCCAATGCCATGGCCCGGGCGCGCCGGGCGGAGCTGGCTTCCGCCGGGATCGCTTTTTCCGGCCCGGGAGGTGACGCCCAACTGGTTGCCAACCGTGGCGGCGTCGTGTCGGAAGTCAACGCGGTGCCGGGCGCGCGCGTGGATGCGGCGGCGCCGCTGTTCCGGATCGTCGACCCTGCTGCGCTCGAGCTGGACCTGCTGGTCGGCCGCGACGTGCCGGTCCCGGCGCCGGGCGACCGCATCGAGATTGCGCAGCGCAACGCCGGCGGAGCGGTCATCGGTGTTGCGCCCTCGGGCGATGGCACGGCGGGTGTGCGCGTGGGGGCGTCGCTCGAGCGACGCGGCGATCTGCGTGCTGGCGAGAGCGTCAACGTCACGCTCAAACTGCGCGGGGCGAGTGGGGCGGGCCTGGTGCGGGTGCCGGCGGCTGCGCTGGTCTACGTGCACGGCGTACCGGGCGTCTTTGTCGCGACCGACAAGGGCTTCCGCCTGCAGGAAGTCTCGGTGGCGAGCACGGACGATGCCGTTGCCGTCGTGCGCGCCAACCTGCCGGCGGGAAGCCGTGTCGCCGTGACGGGCGTCGGTGCGCTCAAGGGTTTGCTGGCGGGAGAACAGTGATGCTGCCCCGCCTGATCGAGTTTTCTTTGCGCCAGCGCGTGCTGGTGCTGATCGCGGCCGGCGTGCTTGCCGCGGCCGGCGTATGGGCCTATCTGAACCTGCCGATCGACGCCTTCCCCGATATCTCGCCGACACAGGTCAAGGTCGTGCTCAAGGTGCCGGGCATGACACCGGAAGAGGTCGAGCAGCGTGTCTCCACCCCCATCGAACAGGAGCTGCTTGGCCTGCCGCACAAGACCATCGTGCGTTCGGTGTCCAAGTACGGCATCAGCGATGTCACGGTCGATTTCGAGGAAGGTGTCGATGTCTACTGGGCGCGCCAGCAGGTGTCGGAGCGCCTGGCGGGCCTGGCGCGCGATCTGCCGTCGACCGCCGTGGGCGGGCTGGCGCCCATTACCACGCCGCTGGGCGAGATGTTCATGTTCACCGTCGAAGGCGACGGCTATTCGCTGGCCGAGCGGCGCCGCGTGCTGGACTGGGTGATCCGGCCAGCGCTGCGCACGGTTGCAGGAGTGGCCGACGTCAACGCCCTCGGCGGTGAAGTGCGCAGCTACGAGGTGACGCCCGACCCGGCGCGCCTGCGCGCGCGCGGTGTCACGCTGGAACAGTTGCGCCAGGCGCTGGACACCAACAACCGCAACGATGGCGCAGGCCGCCTCGACCGCGGCGACGAGCACTGGGTCGTGCGCGTGGAAGGCGGCATTCGCGGGCTGGATGACCTGCGCGCGATCGTCGTGGTGCCGGCGCAGAGCCTGACCTCCGCGCCCGCGGTGACCGTCGGCGACGTCGCCACCGTGCGGCTGGGCGAGGCCACCCGTAACGGCGCCGTCAGCAAGGATGGCAACGGCGAGGCGGTCGAAGGCCTGGTGCTGGGTCTGCGCGGCAGCGATGCACGCAAGCTGGTCGAGGCCGTGCAGGCGCGGCTGGATGCGCTGGGCCCCGAACTGCCCAAGGGCATGTCCACCCACGTCTTCTACAACCGTGGCGAACTGGTGACGCGTGCGGCCAACACCGTGGTGCGCGCGCTGGTTGAAGCCAGCGTGCTGGTGGTCGTGACGCTGTACCTGTTCCTGGGCGGCGTGCGTGCCGCGCTGGTGGTGGCGGCCACGCTACCGCTGTCGATGCTGGCGACCTTCCTGCTGATGCGCTACGTGGGCCTGACGGCGAATCTGATGAGCCTTGGCGGCCTGGCGATCGCGCTGGGCATGCTGGTAGACGCGGCGGTGGTGGTGGTGGAGAACATCGAGACCGCCATGGCCCGCGCCAAAGACCACAAGACCGATCCGGCCCTGCGCGGCGCGGTCATCCGCCATGCGGTGGCGACCGTGGCCGTGCCGATGCTCTCGGGCGTTTCGATCATCGCCATCGTGTTCTTGCCGCTGCTGTCCTTGCAGGGGCTCGAGGGCAAGCTGTTCGGGCCGGTAGCGCTCACCATCGTGCTGGCGCTGGCGTCGTCCGTGGTGATCGCCTTTACGGTGGTGCCGGCGCTGGCTTCCATCCTGCTGCTCGCGCACGCGGATGAATCGCCCTGGCTGATGCGCAAGGTGGCTGCCGGCTTTGCGCGGATGCAGGACTGGACGACGACGCATCGGCGCATTGTGTTCGGCGTGGCCGGCGCGGCCCTGGCGCTGGCCGTGGTGCTGTACATGTCGGTCGGCAAGACGTTCATGCCGACGATGGACGAGGGCGACCTGATCGTGCAGTTGCAGAAGGCGCCGTCGGTCTCGCTGGCGGCTTCGCTGGACCTGGACCAACGCGTGCAGCAGGCGTTGCTCAAGGAGGTGCCGGAGATTCGCTCGATCGTGGCGCGCTCGGGCTCCGACGATCTTGGCCTGGACCCGATGGGCCTCAACGAAACCGATACCTTCCTCGTGCTCAAGCCCAAGGATCAGTGGCGTGGCAGCAAGGAGGACATCGCCGTCGCAATCCGGCACGTCATGGAGCGCTTCCCGGGCGTGATCTACGGCTTCACGCAGCCCATCGAGATGCGTGTCTCCGAGATGCTGACCGGCACCCGCGGCGACGTCGCCATCAAGCTCTTCGGCAGCGACCTTGCCGCCATTGATACGGCAGCCCAGGCCATCGCCGCCAAGATCCGCACCATTCCTGGCGCGGCGGAGGTGATCGCCCCGAGCAACAGCGGCGTGCAGTACCTGAAGGTGTCGCTGGACCGTGCCGCGGTCGGGCAGGCCGGCTTCTCCGGCGACGCGCTGCAGGCGCAACTGCGCGCGCTGATCGAAGGTGACCGGATTGGCGTGGTGCCGGAGGGCATTGTCCGCACGCCGCTGATACTGCGCGGCGGTGCGGGCCTGCGGCGGGCGCCCGAGAACCTCACCAACCTGCTGGTGACCGCGCCCGACGGCAAGGTATGGCCGCTGACCACCCTGGCGCACATCGAACGCGTGGATGGCCCCGTGCGCATCAACCACGAGGACGGCGCCCGGTTTGCCGTCATCCAGGCCAACGTGGAGGGCCGCGATCTGGCGGGCTTCGTGCAGGAAGCGCAGGCAGCGGTCAGCAGCCTCAGTACGTTGCCGAAGGGCTTGCGCGTCGTCTGGGGCGGCCAGTTCGAGAACCAGCAGCGTGCGGCAGCCCGCCTCGCGCTGGTCGTGCCGCTGGCACTGGGGGCGATCTTCCTGTTGCTGATGCTGACCTTCCGCTCGGTGCGGCAGGCGGTGCTGGTGGTCGCCAACATCCCGTTTGCACTCGTGGGCGGCATTGCCGCCTTGCGGATGTCGGGAGAGTACTTGTCGGTGCCGGCGTCCGTGGGCTTCATTGCATTGCTTGGGATTGCCGTGCTCAACGGCGTGGTGCTGGTCTCGCACTTCAATACGCTGCTGGAGTCGGGCCTGAGCATGGCGGAAACCGTCCGTGCCGGCGTGCGTGACCGCCTGCGGCCCGTGCTCATGACCGCCTGCATTACCGCACTGGGAATGATTCCGCTGCTGCTGGCCAGCGGGCCGGGGTCGGAAATTCAGCGCCCGCTGGCGATTGTCGTATCGGGCGGGCTGGTGTCGTCGACGGCGCTCACGCTGCTCCTGCTGCCCCTGCTGTTTGAACGTTTTGGTATGCCCCGGTCCCGTGCGGCGGCCGGGCAGGGAGATTCGCAATGAGGTTGGACATGATTCGCAGTATGTTGGCCTGCGCCAGCGCGCTGCTGCTGTGGAGCGCTACGGCGTGGGCGCAGCCCACCCCAGGCTACCTGCCTGTCGAGAGCGCGGTGCGCGAGGCGGTCGCGCAGTCGCCAGACGTGATGGCAGCCGAAGCCCGCCGCGATGCCACGTTGGCCCGTGCGGAAGGCATTCGCGCCGGGACCGCCGAAACCGTGGTGCGGGCGATCGGTCAGGGGCGGCAGGTTCGCGACCCTGCCGAGCGCCATGCCGAAGGGCAGATCGCCGTGGAGCGGCCGTTGCGGTTATGGGGCAAGGCGCAAGCCGACGGGCAGCTTGCCGATGCGGCGGCCGAGGCGGGCCAGCTTGCGGTGAAGGATGCGCGCCACGAGGCATCGCGGCAGATCCTGTCGTTGTGGTTTGCTGCCGTGCGGGCCGGGCAGGCGCGCCGGGCCGCCGAAGAGAACGCCCAGGCCGCTGCCGAGCTATCGGCGCTGACGGCCAGGCGCGTCCAGCTGGGCGACGCTGCGCGCCTGGATGGCGAACTGGCTGCCGCCGACCATGCGCGCATGCAGGCTGCACTGGCGGTGGCTTCGGCGGCAGAGCAGGCGGCGCAGGCAGAACTGCAGGCCCGTTTTCCAGGACTTGGCGGTCCTGCCCTGGCCGCCGACACGGCACTGCCGGCGGTGCCGCAAGACCCGCCCGAGCAACTGCGCACCGAGTACATCCGCGACAGTCACGAATATCGGCTCGCCATGGCGGAAGAAGCGCAGGCGCTGCAACAAGCCAAGCGCGCCGACCTGGAGCGCCGCCCGGATCCGACCGTCGGCATGTTCGTCACCGTGGAGCGCGGCGGTGCGGAGCGCATCATGGGCGTCAGCGTGGCCATGCCGCTGGGGTCGGCGCATCGCCGCTCAGCCGCCACGGCGGCAGCGGCCGACGCAGAAGCCGCCGCACGCCGCAGGCTGGGTGCGGAACGCAGGCTGGGCGCGGAGTTCGATGTGTTGTACCGTAACCTGCAAGGCAGGCGGGCGACCGCACAAGCGCAACGCGAAGCGGCTATGTTGCAGAAGAGCGCGTCGGACCGCGCAACCCGGGCGTACCGCGCCGGCGAAACCGGCCTGGCCGAACTGCTCGCAGCGCGCCGCGGCCTGGCCGATGCGCTGCTTGCCGAGCGGCTCGCTCGGGTGGATGTGCTGGAGGCCGACAGCCGTCTCCAGCTCGACCTGCACCGGATGTGGGATTTCGATGATTGAGCTGGCGTGTGATCTGACTCATCCCTGTGGTTAGATGGCGGCCAACCTGACGAACAATGCCGTCGCCCGAGTGACGGCGCAATGCATGGACCCAACCCCGATGAACGATGCGACAACCTGACGAAATCGCCCCTGAGGCCACCCCCGATCCGGATGACGAAGACAGCACGGCCAAGCAGGCGGCCGGACGGCGCAGCACGCTGGTCAGTGTTGCCGTGAACCTGGGCTTGACCGCTGCCCAGGTGGCAGCGGGCGTGCTTGCCGGTTCCCAGGCGCTGATCGCCGACGCCATCCATTCATTGTCCGATCTGATCTCGGACTTTGTTGTGCTCTTCGCCAGCCACCATAGCCAGAAAGGTCCGGACGCTACCCATCAATACGGCCATCAACGCTTCGAGAACGCGGCTTCGCTGGTGCTCGGCCTGTTGCTGCTCGCGGTGGGCGTGGGGATGCTCTGGAACGCCGTGCTCAAGCTCGAGCACCCGGAAGTCATCCAGCCGGTGAAGCTGATCGCGCTGTGGGTTGCGCTGGGCGCGCTGGCGGCCAAGGAGCTGCTCTTCCGCTACATGCTGGCGGTTGCGGAGCGCGTCCGCTCCAGCATGCTGGTGGCCAATGCATGGCATGCGCGCTCGGATGCCGCGTCGTCGCTGGTAGTGGCGCTCGGCATCACGGGCAATGTGTTCGGCTACCGGCTGCTGGATCCGGTCGCTGCCCTGATCGTCGGCCTGATGGTCACCCGCATGGGCTGGCAGTTCGGCTGGCACGCATTGCACGACCTCATGGACCGTTCCGTCGACGAGGAGACGGTCCGGGCGATCCACCAGACCATGCAGGACACGCCGGGTGTGCGCGGCGTGCATGACGTCAAGACGCGCCGGATGGGGGACATGATCCTGGTGGACGTTCACCTGGAAGTCGATGCCCTGGCGAGCGTGCGGGACGGCCACGACATTGCGCTGGAAGCGCGGCGCCGCGTCATGCTGCGGCGCGATGTGCTGAACGTCATGACCCACGTCGATCCCGTCGATGTCACGGCCTGACGGCCGGGGTCGCCGTGACTCTTTGTTGTTGCGGCGACGGCCTGGCGGCCGTCGTCCGTCAATGCGGCGCGCGTGCAACCACACGCGCATCGCCCTGTTTCCTTAACTGATCTTTTGATTGGATAGCACCATGCATTCCGAACCGAAATACCCGCTGGTCATGCGGTCCCTGCACTGGCTCGTGCTGCTGGCGGTCACGATCGCCGTCGCGTCGATCGAGATCCACGATTTCTTTCCCAAGGGCAGCGCCGCGCGCGATGCGGTGTTCGTGATCCACCAGACCGCGGGGCTGTCCGTGCTCGCCTTGATGGTGCTGCGCGTGCTCGCCCGCTGGAGCACGCAGGCGCTGCCGCCGGTGCCGGGCTCGCTGCTGCTGCAGCGCGCGGCGCGGCTCACGCACGGTGCGCTCTACGTGCTGATGGTCGGGATGCCCATCCTCGGCGTGTTGGCCCTCGCCTGGGCGGGCAAGCCGATTCAGCCGTTTGGCATGACCCTGTCGCTGCCGCTTGCGCAGGACAAGCCGCTGGGGAGCCTGCTCAAGGAGGTGCATGAGTCGGGCGCCACGGTCGTCTACATCGTGGTGGGGTTGCATGCCGCGGCGGCACTGTGGCACGAGTTCATCCTGAAAGACCGGCTGCTGCGACGCATGCTCTGACTTCTCGGCACGTCGTTCTGACACGAGACTGCGCATGTTTTCCAGGCGCCTGCTTCCCAATCTTGCGCTGCTGGCGCTGTCGGCACTGACGCTGGCGGCAGGCCTGTGGGCGCGTCACGTTGGCGCCGACGCGCTGGCCAGGCAGCTTTGGCTGGTCGGCGTCATTCCGAACTGGCTTGCCCTGGCGGTGACGATCGTTCGGTCATTGATGCGACGGCAGGTGGGCATCGATGTCCTGGCCGTGTTATCGATGAGCTTCGCGCTGCTGTCGGGCGCAGTGCTGGTGGCTGCGGTCATCGCATTGATGCTCGCCAGCGGGCGCGCGCTCGAAGACTTTGCCCAGGCGCGCGCGCAGCAGGAGATGACGGCGCTGCTGGGCCACGCGCCCAAGCGGGCCAATCGCTTCGCGGACGGGCAGTGGCATCAGGTCGGTCTGGACGAGGTGCAGCCGGGCGACCGGTTGCTGGTGCGGCACGGCGAAGTCGTCCCGGTGGACGGCACGCTCTCGCAGCCGGCCGATCTGGATGAATCCACGTTGACCGGAGAGTCCATCGCAAGGCATCGCCCGGTCGCCGATGCGGTGTGCAGTGGCGTCCTCAATATTGGCGCGGCGTTCGAGATGGTGGCGGCTGCGTCCGCCGAGAACAGCACCTTCGCGGGCGTTGTCCGGCTGGTCAGTGCGGCGCAGGCTGAGCGCAGCCCGTCCGTGCGCCTAGCCGATCGCTATGCCTTGGTGTTCGTGGGCGTCACCGTCGTCCTGGCCGGGGCGAGTTGGATACTCACCGGCAATGCCGAACGTGCCCTTGCCGTACTGGTGGTGGCGACACCGTGTCCGCTGCTGCTGGCGGTGCCCGTGGCGATTGTCTCTGGCTTGTCGCGGTGCGCGCGCCGCGGCGTGCTGGTCAAAGGCGGGGCGGCGCTCGAGAGGCTGGCTGTGGCGGATACGCTGTTCTTCGACAAGACCGGCACGCTCACCAGCGGGTACGCCAGACTGGTCGACATCGCGTGTGACCATCGCTATCAAGCGGATGCGGTGCTGGGCCTCGCCGCATCGTTGGCGCAGGCATCGAACCATGTCGTGGCCGAGTCGGTCGTCAAGGCTGCCCGCGAGCGGGGTGTCGCGCTGCAACTGCCGAGCGGGATCATCGAAAGCCCCGGCGCGGGCGTCCGGGGGCGCGTCGGTGATCACGTCGTCTCCATCGGCAGCCTGTCGCACGTCCTGGGGCAGGGCGACGCGCCTGCCTGGAGCCAAGGTTTCATCAAGCGTGTGAATTATGCAGGGGCATCGGCCGTGTTCATCGGGGTGGACGGCGAGCTTGTCGGCGGGTTGCAGCTGATCGACCGCGTTCGTCTCGAGACCCCCCGCGCTTTGCGCCTGCTGCGCCGGGAGGGTATCCGACGGCAGGCGATGCTGACCGGCGATCGTCTGGACGTCGCCGAATCCGTTGGCGCCATGTTGGGCGTCAGCGAGGTCTACGCAGCCTTGTCGCCGGCGGCCAAACTCGCGGCCATCCAGGGCGCTCGCGCTGCCGGCAACGTGATCATGGTCGGTGATGGCATCAACGATGCGCCGGCGCTCGCCGCCGCGGACATCGGCGTCGCGATGGGCGCGCGGGGCGCCGCGGCGTCTTCCGAAGCGGCCGACGTTGTCCTGCTGGTCGATCGGCTGGACCGGCTCGTCGATGCCGTGCGGATTGCCCGCCGTACCAGGCGTATCGCGCTGCAGAGCGTGACCATCGGCATGTCGCTGTCGCTCGCGGCCATGGTGGCGGCCGCCCTGGGCCATCTGCCGCCGCTGGCGGGCGCGATGCTGCAGGAAATCATTGACGTACTGGCCATCGGCAACGCCCTGCGCGTCTTGCGACCGGCCGCGACCGAGGCCGTGCGTTCATTGGCGGTCGACGATGTCGAGCGTCTCAAGGCCGAGCATGCGGAGCTGGAGCCCATCATGAACCGGATACGCACGGTGGCCGACGCGCTGCCGCATATGGAAGGCGCCGTCGCGAAGGCTGAACTGCTGGCCCTGGACCAGTCGCTGGCGGAAGTCCTGCTGCCGCATGAGCGCCGAGACGACACCCAGCTCTATCCCGACGTGGCCCGCCTGCTGGGTGGAGACGACCCGATGGCAGCCATGAGCGGCATGCACCGCGAGATCTTCCGCGTGACGACCCTCCTTGGCCGCATCGTCGCCGACATCTCGGCCGACGGCCCCGAGCCTGTCGTCACGCAAGAGCTGCAGCGGTTGCTGTACGGGCTGGACGCCATCCTGCGCCTGCACTGCGCCCAGGAAGACGAGTTGTTTCACGTGCTCGGTAAAGAGGCTTGAGCGTCATGACGAACCTGCTTGCGTTGTCCGCGACGGTTTTCCTGCTGAACATGATGCCGGCGTTCGCACCGCCGACCTGGATGGTGATGTCGTGGATCGGTTTCGCTCGGCCCGAGGCCAATCCGGTGCTCCTGGCGGGGGTGGCGGCTTGCGCAGCCACGGCGGGCCGCCTTGTCCTGGCACGATTGTCATGCGCGCTCGTCCGCAACCGCTGGATGCGCGACGCCGACCGGCAGAACATCAATGTGGTCCGCGCCTGGCTGGAGCAGCGCAAGGGCATGACGGCCGGGCTGATGCTTGCTTATGCGTTCAGCCCATTCCCCTCCAACTACGTCTTCATCGCGTACGGCCTGACCGGCATGCGGTTATGGCTGATCGGGCTGCCTTTCTTCTTCGGCCGCTGGGTGAGCTACCTCACCTGGACACACATCGCACAGATCGGCGCGCGGTATCTGGATGAAGAGTCGGAGATCGACGGCGCCTACATGGGCGTGTATTTCGTGGTGTCCCAGTTGGCGTTCCTCGGCCTGGTGTACGGCTTCGCAAAAGTCGATTGGCAGCACTTCCTGCGAACGAAGCGCCTGCGCTGGCGGCGTGCGGGGCGGACGGCGTCGGATGCCAAGGATGCTAAGGATGCCCGCGGCGAGACGCGGCAATAACCCGGCGCAGGCATTGCCGCCGGGGTCCGCCCGCGAGCGCTCCCGCTATTCCGGCGAAACGTGCTTCGCCTGCGGGATCGGGTTGACGTTGCCGTCGAAATGCGCCCCCCCGGAGAGCTCTGAAATGTGATGGATCTTCGGGTCACGATGCCCATCGACGTGCGCGTCGTGCGGATCGATGAACGACATCGCCGTGCGACGGCGCAGCAGATGGGGATCACGCGGTTGCGCCTGCGACTCGCGCCACAGTTCCGCCGTGAACTTGAGCCCGGCGCGCAGCGCGTGCGCGCTTTCCTGTTTGCCCTTGCGCTGGTCCGAGACGCGCTCGATGCCCTTCTTGACGACCTCTTCCAGGAAGGTCAGGCGGGCGCGGTAGTAGTCGGCATGCATCTGCGCGTCAAGCACGCGCTGTTCCGCTTGATACAGCTCCATGCGCAGCTCGTTGAGCGCCCGTTCGGCCTGCTTTTCGGGAGAGGGTGCGTGATTCAAAGCCCAGTTTGCAATCCACCGCAACATGGTGAGGCCCTCCTGTCGTGCTGGCGTCAGCCGATATGCTGGCGACACCAGTCATTGAGCGCGCGTTGATCAGCATTGATCACTGCCTACGAAACAGACTAGCAAAAAATTCGGGCGGCTTGCGCACACGCGCGGCTGCGCCTGTTGCGAAAAGGAAGCATGGTCCATTTGGGTGAGATGCACGCCCCTGAAGTTCTGGTTTGATCAGGGTTTGTCCCGGACGTCATCGGCTGCCACGGCAGCTTTGGCGCGCATGCAACCGATTGCGCTAGGCGGCAAGCAGGTCCGCAAGCTCGCCCATGTCAGCCACATGACAGTCGAACGCCGGGTCCGGTGCGGTATCGACCGTTGCGCCCGGGCCAAACTCGAGCGGGCGCGCAATGAATGCCGTCCGCCAACCCCGCGCCCGGGCGGCCATCAGGTCGTACTTGTGTGAGGCGACCATCATGACCTCGCTGGGCGCCACCCCGAGCGAGCGGATCGCGAGGTCATAGACCTTGGGATCAGGTTTGAACGATTTCACCAGTTCACCCGTCAGGATGGCGTCGAAGGATAGCCCCCCATGCCGCGCAATGCGGATCACCGAAGCCATGCTGCCGTTGGACAGCGCCGCCGTCAGGTAGCGCGACCGCAGGCGGTGCAGCCCCTGCGGCGTATCGGCCCACGGGCGCAGTTGACTCCATGTGGCGTTGAGCAGGTCGCGGTCTTCCGTGCTCACGCGCTGTGCCCAGGGATAGTCCTGCAGCAGGGTATCCAACGCTTCACGGTAGATGGTGTCCGTGGAAGTCCAGCCGCGGTTTCCGGCCAGGATGGCGTCCATGCCCACCCGATAACCAGCGCGCCAGCGCACAATGATTTCGGACCAGTCGGCGACGAACTGGCGGCGCGCAGCCAGCGCTTCACCGGCTTCGATGACGGGGGTATGGAAATCCACCAGCGTGCCCTGTACATCGAAGCACAAGGCCTTGAGCGTCGACGGGTCGAAGGTCATGTGCGGCAGTTTCGGCGAACGTCGCTCAACGGAAGCGGTAGGTGAGCGATGCCATGGCCGTGGTCTGCTGGCGGCGCTGCGTGATCGGGCTGTCGGCGGCGTCGCCCCGGAGCCGCGCAACCGTCAGCGAGCCGTTGGCCGTCCAGTGGTCATCGAGTTGGCAGGTCACGATGGCGTTGACATGGATATCGCGGATGCCGGCATGCGTGGCGAACACGGGCAGGCCCGAGTGCGCGCTTTGTCCATCGTCCACGCCGAAAAAGGTGCGCATGTATTGGCCATTGGTCCACGACACCCCGGTGCCGAGGCTGAAGAGCCAGCGGCCCAGCGGGGCGCTGGCGTAGGCATCGGCATTGGCGATCAGGCCCTGGCGATTGCCGAGGACATCCTGCTCGGCGTCGGTGGACAGCGTCAGGAACGACACCGTGTACTGTGCAAATGCCTTGGCGCGGACCGTGGCGTTGACGTTGCCCAGGCCATTGAGCCTGGCATCGTCGTGGGCATGGCGCCAGGTCGGATCGAACTGGAAGTTGCCGCCAATCTGCCACGTGTCGTCGTTGACGACATACACGCCTGCGAAGTCCATGCCCTTCGAGAAGAACCGGTGCTGATATTCGATCTCCTGGTCGATCCACGGAAATACGAAGCTGGAGGCCGCGCCCGGGTATTTGGGAGCAACGTAGACGGACGGGCCGACAGAAATGCTCCAGTCCGACGTTGCAGCGCCGGATTCCGCCGCAGCCGCCGGCATCAGGGGCCATGATGCGATCACGGTACTCAGAAGCAGGGTACGAAACGCGAGGCGGCGGAGCATGGGGCGGGTGCGGAAGTGGAGGCGCGCCATTGTAGAGCACCCACGCCGCGCCGCGCGCCCATGAAAAAACGCCGGGCAGGATCCCGGCGTTCTTCTTCGTGCAGACAGCCTTATTGCTTGGCGGGTGCAGCGGCCTTCGGGGTCGAAGCCGCGTCAGCCTTGGCTTCCGACTTGGCTGCAGCCTTGTGGGCCTTCTTGTGGGCGCGCTTCTTCTCGTGTTTGGCAGCAGCCTTCGGTGCCGAAGCGGCATCGGTGGTCGTCGCTGCAGCGGTCGCTGCCGGTGCAGGTGCGGCGGCCGGTGCGGACGCGGTGCCAGCGGCGAACACGGGGGCTGCGAAGGCACCAGCAACGATCAGAGCGGCCAGGGATTGAGCGACTTTCATGTGAGACTCCTTAATCAGGTACGAGCGGGATATTGGCGGGACTCCAGATACATGGATCTCGTCCCATTTGCGATCCATGCCTCCAAAAACGTCTGACATTGAGGGCGCGCTGACCGCCGTTTGTAAGCGTTCTGCCCACGGTGTAAGCGCGCGTAACACGCGTGCGTTCCGGGTGCTTGCGGTGGTTTGCCATGAGTTGAGACGCATCAAGACACGCGCCCGCGCATGCGCGTACTGTCAGGCTTCGGGTGGACAATCGAAGGGTCTTACACCACACTCCCCGGTGATGCGCGGGTCATCCCAACGCTGGGGGCCGCGCGTTGTTTGGCCGTGGCGTGGGGCGCGTGGGGTCACGTCCCTCCGGCATCGGACACGCCGCAATCCAGTCTCTTCATAAGGACAATACGATGAACAAGCTTCTCGCCGCCCTCGTGGCAGCAGCCTTCAGCGCCGGCGCCTTCGCGCAGGCTTCCGCTCCTGCAGCGCCGGCAGCACCGGCTGCGCCTGCCGCCGCGCCTGCGCCGGCTGCCTCCGCCCCGGCCGCCAGCGAAAAGAAAACGCGCCACCACACGAAGAAAAAGAAGCGCGACCACCGGCCGAAACTCCAGGACAAGAGCGCATACGGCGTGGGCGGCTGATCACCCGCCAACCCGCTGATTCTTCTGCACACCACGGCGCCGGCCCTCAACAGGGGCCGGCGTTTTGTTTGGGCGAGCTCCGCAGAGGCACGGCCGGGCAGAAATCACGTTAAAGTCGCTTGACTTAGAGTGCGCTCTAACTTCTAAGCTCCGTTCATGACCACATTCCTGACCATCGCCCAAGTTGCAGAAGCCACCGGCCTGTCGACGCATACGCTGCGCTATTACGAGCGCATCGGCCTGCTCGACAGTGTGCAGCGGCGCGATAACGGCCATCGTGTCTTCCGCACCGAAGACATGAGATGGCTCGAGTTCCTGCTGCGCCTGCGCGATACCGGCATGCCGATCGCGCAGATGCAGGCGTACGCCGCACTGCGGCGGCAGGGCGACAGTCTGGAGAGTGTGTCGGCGCGCCAACGCCTGCTGGAATCGCATGCGGCGGCGCTGGAAGCGGAGCTGCGCGCGCGGGCCGAAACGCTGGCCGTGCTGCGCGTCAAACTCGTTGTCTACGACGGCATCCGGGCACGGATTGAAGCCGCGGAAGGCTCGAAGGGCTCTGCTTCCTCATCTCTCAAATCGAAGCACAAGCCGAAACGCCAACCGAACGAGGACGCGCATGACACCGAACACGCACACCGCCCAATCCGCAAACCACGCCAATCTGCAGGACGACCGTTACGCACGGGGCTGGCTAAAGCTGAAGGAAGTCGATGATGTGGCCGGCGAACGCGTGGTCGAGGCCATGGCTGACATCGCGCCCGACCTCGGCCGCTACATCGTCGAATTCGGGTTTGGCGATGTTTACTGCCGCCCTGGCCTGACGCTGCGCGAGCGCGAGATTGCCACCATTGCCGCGCTCACGGCGCTGGGCAACGCGGCACCGCAGTTGAAGGTGCACATTGCGGCGGGGCTCAACGTCGGGCTCACGCGCACGGAGATCACCGAGACGATCCTGCAGATGGCGCTATACGCGGGTTTTCCGGCAGCGCTCAACGGCATGTTTGTCGCCAAGGAAGTGTTTGCCGCTCACGACGCCGAGGCCTAGGGCGTGGTCGCTGCCGGAGGGTCGATCCGCCGCGACACCAGCAACTGATCGACGCGGTGATTGTCGATGTCGAGCACTTCAATATGCAGCGGCCCGATGTCGACGGTTTCGCTCTTCTTGGGAATGCGCTTGAGCGCGTAGATGACCAGCCCGGCAAGCGTTTCGACGTGGTGTTCGCCGGGCAGGTCGTCGAGGTCGAAGGCGCGTTTGACGTCGCCCAGCGGCGTGACACCGTCGATCAGGCATGAGCCGTCATCGCGGCGCACGATCTGCTCGTCCTCGCCCAGGTACAGGATGTCGCCCATCACCGCGCCGACAATGTCGTCGAGTGTCACAACACCCACCACCAGCCCATATTCGTTGACGACCGCGCCAAAGCGCTCGTGCATCTCGCGAAAGCGCGTGAGCGCTTGCGACAGATTGAGCGTGTCTGGCAGCACCAGCAGATTCTTGTCGTAGTGCTTGCTTATGTTGCGGATCACGGCGGACGACTCGTCCGACAGGATCTGCTGCAGGATGTCCTTGGACGCGATGAAGCCGAGCACCGAGTCGATGTCTTCGCGGCAGACGAGATATTCGGCGTGCGGCTGCGCAATGATCTTCATCTTGATCGACTCCAGCGGCTCGTCCACCGTGAAGTAGATCACCTCGTCGCGCACGGTCATCACCGAGGTGATGGTGCGCGATTCCAGCTCGAACACGTTTTCGATCATGGCCAGCTCGTGCTTGCGCAGCACGCCGGCTTCCGCGCCTGCGCCCACCATGGCGGCGATGTCTTCGGTGGTGATCTGGTCGACGCGGTGTGTCGGCACGCCGAACAGCTTGAGGAACATGTCGGCCGCCCCATTGAACAGCCACACCACCGGCCGCAGTGCGCGCAGGCACGACTGCATCGGGCCGATGACCGACAGCGCGCAGCGCTCGGGGTAAAGCACGGCCAGGCGCTTGGGCAGCAGGTCGGCAAAGAGAATGAACAGCGCCGTCACGATGATGAAGCCGGCGATGCTGCCGATCCGTTCGGCGCGGGCGGCAGGCAGCCACTCGCTCAGCCCCGCGGCGAGCGGCCCCGAGATCTGGCTGTCGCCGATGACACCGGCCAGGATGGCCACCGCATTCACCCCGATTTGCACCACGGTGAAGAAGTTGCCGGGGGTGTCCTTCAGTTGCAGCACGTGCTGGGCGCGGACGTCGCCATCGTCCGCCAACGTCTGCAGGCGGGTGCGGCGCGAGGCAGTCAGTGCGATCTCGGATGCCGAAAAGAAGGCGCTGATCAGGATCAGCGCGAGAAGAATCAGGGCGGACATGATGAGGCGCGACGGCTACCGTTGCGCTGTCACAACTGTACCGCGGCGTGGAATGTGGCTTCGGCCGATCATGGTGCAGCGTCAATCGCTTTGTCAAACCACGGCGTGCGTGGTCGATCGCAAACAATTGTTTAAGTCTGATAGCTACGCCAGGTCATCAGAAATGTGGTTTGCGGTGTACCCACGCCTTCGGCGATACTTGCACTTCGGGACAGACTGCCCCGATTGCCTTGCGGGGCCTGCGTTTGCGGGCGGCAATCGAGAAAAGCACAGCGGCTCCCGACGGCGCAAGCGCATGCGCCGGTCTTCAGTGCCGACGCAGAGCGGCCTAATCGATGCACACAGTTGCATAGCGGAGTGGCAGTTCATGTGGATTCTCAGCCGTTTACAGCGGCGCACCGGGGGGAAACGGGGGAATACGGCAGGGACGATCGGACGGTGGGCGGCGCTTTTGGCGGCGGTCATCGTGGCGATGCCCTGTGTGACGCTTGCTCAACAAGCGTCTGCCACCACCGGATCCGGTGCGCCTCAGGTTGCATCTTCGATCTTGGCCGGCGCGCCAAACATCGCGTGGTATTACGGGGACAAACCGCCCGTTGCGCAACTGCGCGCATTCGATGCGGTCGTGGTCGAGCCGGACCACGGGTTCGACCCGGCGCAATTCAGGACACCCAGCACCCAGTGGCTCGCCTATGTCAGCGTGGGCGAGGTCACGCCCGAGCGCCGCTGGTACAAGGACCTGCCCAAGGGGTGGCTGTCCGGTTCCAACGACGCCTGGGCCTCGCGCGTCATCGACCAGGCCCAGCCTGAGTGGCCGGCCTTCTACGTCGATCACGTCATCAAGCCGCTATGGGACCGGGGCTATCGGGGCTTCTTCCTCGATACGCTCGATTCGTACCAGCTTGTCGCCAGGAATGACGCCGCGCGCGCGGCGCAGGAAGCCGGCATGGTCCGTGTCATCCGTGCCATCAAGGCGCGCTACCCCGACGCGAGGCTGATTTTCAACCGTGGCTTCGAGATCCTGCCGCAGGTGCATGACCTGGCATATGCGGTGGCGTTCGAATCGCTGTATCGCGGGTGGGACCAGGGTGCCAGGCAGTACCGGCAAGTGAATGACGCCGATCGCGAGTGGCTGATGGACCAGGCGCGCAAGATTCGCGACGCGTACCACTTGCCTGTCATCGCAATCGATTACTGCCCCCCATCCGACCGCGCCTGCGCGCGCGATACGGCCAAGCGCATCAAGGCACAGGGGCTGGTGCCGTATGTGACCGATCCGGAGTTGTCGACCATCGGAGTCGGCCGCATCGAGGTGCTGCCCCGCAAGGTGCTGATCCTGCAGGACCGCACGCCGCACACCACCCTCGATACGAGCGAGGGCGTGCGCTTCATTGCGACGCCCCTCAACTATCTTGGATACGACGTCGAATACGCCGATATCAACAAGCCGCTGCCGACCTCCGTTTCGCCGGATCGATACGCTGGTGTGGTCGTGTGGGTCAACACCAGTCCGATCAAGCAGGTGGCGGCGCTCGCTTCATGGGTGCGGCAGCGCATCCACGACGGCGTGCGCATTGCCTTCATGAACCAGTTCGGCATGCCAGTCGATGCTGGCATGGCGGACTTGCTCAAGCTGCAGGTGGTGCGGGGTCGCGCCACCGGTCCGCTGACGGTGGTGTCGCAGGACAGGATCATGGGCTTCGAGATGGCGCCGCGGCCCGAGCGACGCGAGGCGCAGCCGATCCAGGTGGGCCCGCATGGGCAGTCGCTGTTGCGGCTGAAATCCGGCGATTTCGAGTTCGATGCCGCCGCCATCACCGATTGGGGCGGCTACGTGCTGAACCCGTATGCGGTGTTTTCGATGGATACCGTCGAGCAGGCGCGCTGGGTCGTGCAGCCGATCGCGTTCCTGCGCCGCGCGCTGGCATTGCCCGACATGCCGATCCCCGATGTGACCACCGAGAACGGCCGCCGCCTCATGCTCGTGCACGTCGATGGCGATGGTTTTGCCTCGCGGGCGGAGTTTCCCGGCCCGGAGTACTCGGGCGAAGTCCTGCTGCAGGACATCTGGGAGACATACCGCGTCCCGACCACCCTGTCGGTCATCGAAGGGGAGGTCGGCGCCAGCGGCCTGTATCCCAAACTCACGCCGCGCCTGGAGGCCATCGCCCGCAAGATGTTCGCGCTGCCGTATGTCGAGCTAGGCACGCATACCTACTCGCACCCGTTCGACTGGAGCCGCACCGTAGAGGGCAAGGCGTCCGGGGACCCGGCCAAGGACGACAAAGGCGGCGGCGACACGGCCTTTGCGTTGTCCATCCCCGGTTATCACTTCAGCCTCGACCGCGAGATCGCGGGCTCCATCCACTACATCAACGAACGCCTGGCACCGCCTGGCAAGCGTGTGAAGATCCTGCAGTGGTCGGGTGACTGCCAGCCGCCGGAGGTGGCCGTACGCATGGCGTGGCAGGCCGGCGTCGTCAACATGAATGGCGGCGATACCACCATCACGCGCAGTTCACCGTCGTGGACGGACATCGCGCCGCTGGGCATCGACAAGGGGCCGGGCGCATACCAGGTGTTTGCGCCCAACCAGAACGAGAACGTCTACACGAACGACTGGATGGGGCCTTTCTACGGTTTCGATCGATTGATTGAAACGCTGCAGATGACCGACGCTCCATATCGGTTCAAGCCCATCAATATCTACTACCACATGTACTCGGGCACCAAGCTTGCATCGCTCAAGGCCTTGAAGAAGGTCTACGACTATGCACTCTCGCAGCCGGTGCTTCCGATCTATTCGACCGAGTATGTGGCCAAGGTGCTGGATTTTCGCGATATGGCCATCGCCCGCGACGGCGATGCATGGGTGGTGCGCGGCAACGGCGATCTGCGCGAGCTGCGCTGGATGGCGGCCGGCACGCCGGCGCTTGCCGGTGCGAACGGCGTGGTCGGCTACGACAAGGGCCCGGGCGGCATCTACATCCACCTCGACGACGGCGCGGCACGCTTTGACATGACGCCCGCCCCGCAACCGGACAAGCCGGCATATATCGCCGAGGCGGCTGCCTTTGTGCGCCATTTCGCGCGTAACGGCAACGGCATGTCGTTCGAGGCGGGCGGTTACTACAAACCGTTCGTCCGCCTGGCCAACGCCGGAGCCTGCCGCGTGCAGGTCAACGGCAATCCTGCGCGCACGGCGCGTGCGCAGGACAACTCCGTGCGGGTCGATCTGACCGGCGGTCCCGCACAAACCGTCACCTACCAACGCATCGATGTGGTCTGCTGAGCTGACGCCGCGCGAACGGCTGCTGTCGCCCTGGTTGATCGGCTTGCTCGGCGGGCTGATCGGGCTGGCGCTCGCCCTGATGTTTCCGCGCGAACGTCTGGAAGCGCGCTTGCTCGAGGGCGGCAAGGTCGATGCGCTGTCGGTCGCATACCTGGAGGCGTGGCTGCGCGTGCGGCCCAACGATGGTGAATTTCTGAGCGTGCTGGCTGCCCAGTACGTGCGCACCGGCCGGCTGGCAGACGCCGATGCCGTGGTTGCCCGCATGCGCGCCCTGCATGACACATCGCTCGAGCGCGAGGCATTGCTGCTCGACATCGCCATCCGGGAACAGCGCGCCTATGCGTTGCAGCCCAAAGACCCGCAACGCGCCGCCCTGCTGGACGAACTGCGCGGCCTGCTCAGGCAGGCAGTGGGCATGCAGTGGACCGCGGCTGAGCTGGAGATGCTGGCCACCAAGGCGCACGCGTTGGATCAGGGCGCCATTGCCGTGCAGTTCTACCAGCGTCTGGCCAGGCAGGACGTGGCACGCGCCGCGCAATGGCAGGCGCGTACGGCAGAGATCGCGCTCGGTGCGGGTGAATACCGGGCCGCCGCCGCCGCCAACTTTGCCGCACAGGACGCGGCCAAATCGCTCGACGAGCAGCGGCGCTACTTCATCGCCGGACTCAAGGCGCTGCAGGGGGGCAACCTGTACGACGATGCCATGACCGAGGCCCAGCGCCGCGTCGGTCCGCTCATCGACGACACGGAGACCCTGCGCTTTCTGACGCGTCTGGCGATGGCATGCAACCGGCCCGATCTGGCCGATCAGTACGCGCGCCGCCTGCTGCATCTGTCGTGGCGTCGGGCCGAGGAGGGGATCGCCCTTGCGGCCGGCGCAGCGCGCCACGACTGGGCATTTGCCGGCCGTCCCGAACCGCTTCCGTCGCCCGGTGACGTGGTCTTCATGGATGGTCCGGAAGGGCTGGCCCGCCGCCAACGTCATGCCGCTCGCATCCGGCGAGTTGCCGACAGGGCCAGCGAGGCGGGCGCGTCCTCCGTCCCGCCTGGCGGTGCCCAGGCGATCGTGCGCGGCATCGCACCGTTCAATGCGGACGACTACGACCTCGCCTATCGCGTCTTCATGGGCAGCGGCAACCTGAACGACGCGTTGCGTGTGGCCGAGGCTGCCGTGCGCCAGCGGCCCGACCTGAAGATCTGGACGGAGCGTGCGGCCCAGGTGGCGGAATGGAACCGCCAGCCGATGGCGGCGCTCCACTATTGGCTGTCGTACGCACAATCCACCGGTGACGATACGGCCTGGCAGAACGTGCTGCGCCTGGCGCCCGCGCTCAACGAGGACCACGCCTATCTGGCCGGCCTGCGCTACCAGGCCAGCCGTCAGCCCGGCGACATGAAACTGCTCGACCAGGTCATCGCGGCCTATGAGCGGCTGGGCGAGCCGGTGGAAGGCCTCGCGTATCTGAACAGCATCGCGCGCGGCGTCCACCGTCAGGCGATCCTCGAGCGCTACGCAACGCTGGCCGAACGCGCCGGCAAGGACGATCAGGCTTACGCCACCTATGCGCTTCTGCAGAATGCGTACGGTCCCAACGCACGGTATGCGCTCAAGCTGGCCAACATGCTTTACGTGCGTGGGCAGTTCGAGCAGGCACTGGCTGCCATGCAGGCGGCCAGCAAGGCAGCCGTGCCGACCGACGATCTGTTCTGGCGCACGTTTGCCCAGCTCGCGCGCCTGAATCAGCGCGATGACCTCTCGCGCGTGGCCTACCGTCAACTGCTGATTGGCGGTCACGCCCAGCCGGACGACCTGGCCTCGATGATCGACTTCTACGACGCCAGCCCCATCGACGCCGGTCGTCTTGCCGAGCTTGCCTTCCGCAAGGGCGGCTCGATGACCACGCTTCAGCAGGCCATCTACTACTACACGCGGGCGCGCGCGTTCCGCCGCATCGAAGGGCTGCTCGCCGCTCTGACGCCAGAACAGCGACGCGCGGCGGAGCGGTCTGCCGGCGTCCTGGGGGCACGCGCCGAATATGAACGCCAGACCGGCCAGTGGAACGCCGCCATGGGCGATCTGCGCCGTGCTGTCGCCCTGCCGGAGGCCGGCAGCGAGGTGAGGACCGCCTACCTTTGGGGGCTGCTCGATTCCGGCCAGAATGCCGAGCTCAAACGCGCACTGGCCCTCTGGCGCGGCGAGGCCGAGAACGATTCCACCTACTGGGGCGCCTATGCCGCCGCCGGCCTGCAACTGTTCGACGTCAACCTGGCCCTGCGCTTCCTGGGCCGCCAGGGCAAGTCGATGCAGAGCGATCCGCTGTGGCTGCTGGCCTACGCCGACGCACGCGAGATGGCCGGGCAGCCCGATGCTGCCTGGCGCCTGCGCCGCGAGGCCTGGCGGCAGTTGTGGCAAGCCGATGGCGAGGGCGCCACGAGCGGAAAGGCACCGGCGCAGAACAGCCGACGCAGCGGCACCCGCGTGACGGTGGGTGATGGCGATGCCATGCCGGTCGAGGAGGAGGCTCGGTCCGAACTGCGCGCCCGCCGCGTTGCGCTTGCGCAAACGTTCGGATCGGGCGATCTTGCACAGCGCCTGCTGATCGAACTGCTGCGCGATGATCGCCGCGCCATGAAGCAGGCGCGCGAGGGCGGACCCGCCACGGTGGCCGCTTCCGCGCTTGGCGACATCGACACCCTGCCCGCGGAACCGCCGGAAACGCCCGCTGACAAGCGCAAGCAGGCACGCGTGAGCGATCAGCTCGTTTCCGCCGTGGCCAAGGAAGCCGCGCTGGGCTGGGCGCTCTCGCAGGAGGCGAACGACCTGGCGCGCGCCTGGCTGCTGCAGCAATACACGCACCGCATGACGCGCCCGGCCTATGCTGAAATTTCCATCGCCCTGGCCGAGCGCGACCTGCAGACGCTCAACCGCCTGCTGGATGACACGCCCGATCGCATCCCGCTCTACAACCGCATTGATGCGAACACGATGACGGACCGCCTCGGCGAGGCACAGCGGCTATCGTTCGAGGGACTGACCACCGCCCCCGACGACGCGCAGCTCCACGAGCGCGTGCAGGAGACGCTGCTGACCAATGCGCAGGCGCTGGAGCCGCGCGAGACATGGTTCAAGCAGGCGCCGCTCACGTACTTTGAAACCAGCGCCGCTGCCGGTATCCGGCTGACCGATCACGCGAGCATGCTGGTGCGCGCGACACAGCGCAACCAGCGCTCGACCGATGACACGCAACTCACCGGCGTGCCCGCGCAGGACCGCAGCGTCGATTGGATCGCGCAGTACCAGACACAGAACACGCAATGGAAGGGCACAGTCGGCTGGCGCGAGGGGCTGGCGTCATTCACGGCCTTCCGGCTCGACGGGCTGCTCGGCCAGGTTGGGCCGCTGGGCACCGAGCTGTCGATCGGTCGCAACCAGCCGGCCAACGAGACGCCGCAACTGCGCGTGGGCGGCGTGAAGGACCTGGTATCGATTGGCGGCAACTGGCGCCTGACGCAACGGCAATATGTCCGCGCCCGTGTGGAGGGCGACCGCTTCTACGGACAGGATCGCTCCTTCCTGGGGAGCGGCGTGGTCGTCGATGGTGAAGTCGGTCACCGCTTCCGCGTGGAGTATCCCGACTACACGATCCGCGTGATCGGTACCTACGCGCGCTACAACGCATCGGGCACGCCCGGCGCCTTGCTGGGTCGCCTGTTGCCGCCTGATACCGCCCCGACGGCAGACCAGTTCGTGCCGCGCTCCTTCGCGCAATACGGCGTCCTGTTCGGTTTCGGGACGGACTATCTTGATCGCTATACGCGCGGCTGGCGTCCGTTCATGGACGTCGGCATGCTGCGCGACAATCGCGAGGGCTGGGGCAGCCAGGTGCAGCTCGGCGTGGCGGGCAGCGTATTCGGCAATGACCATCTGGCGCTGTACGTCGAACATGCCTCCGTCACGCGCTCGGGCACGTCACCGCTGACGGAGATCGGCCTGCGCTACCGATGGCTGTACTGACCAGAACACGGAAAGAACGATATGAAGCACACAACGGAGAAACCGATGACATCCTTGCTCGACAAGATGAGGGCCGGCGGGCGTCGCTGGTTGGCCGCTGCCGCGGGGCTCGGCATGGCGCTGGCCCTGTCTGCCTGCGCCGTGGTCGACAGCGGCCGTGCGCCCCCGGGCAGCACCACCGACGCGTGGGTCGTGCTGCCCATCGTCAACTACACCGAGACGCCGCAGGCCGGCATGCGCGCGGAAACCATCGCGGCAAGCATCCTGAAGGCGCGCGGCTTCACCAACCTCAGGCAGTATCCGGCCAGCCTGAACGGCGAGTCGCTGTTCGAGCCTGCCGAGCGTGAAGCCGTGGCCCGTGCGCTCGATTGGGCGCGCAGCGAGAAGGCCCGCTACGCCCTGACCGGCGCGGTGGACGAGTGGCGCTACAAGGTGGGCGTGGATGGCGAACCGGCTGTCGGCATTACGCTGCAGGTGATCGACGTGCAGAGCGGCAACGTGATCTGGAGCGCGGCCGGCAGCCGTACCGGCTGGAGCCGCGATGCCGTGTCGGCCGTGGCGCAGAAGCTGCTGCGCCAGCTGCTGTCGCCGCTGGGTCGGAGCTGATGAAGACGGAAGCGGCCGACGCCACGCAACCCGTCTCCCGCGCCGCCACGGAGGCGCGCGGGCGTGATCGCCGGCGCAACGCGCAGGGCATCGGGGCATCGACCTGGTATGGGCGCATGCTGGCACCCGCCGTGTCGAGCCCGACGGCCGTGCTGGAAACGCTGGGCGCGACGGTGGTCGCCATCGGCATCGTGTGGCTCTTCGCGCCCGACAATCCGTTGCTGCTCGGCTATGGGTTTCCGTGGATCTGGCTGGTGCCGCTCATCCTCGCGCTGCGCTATGGGACGCTGCTGGGTGCGCTCGCCGCGCTGGTGGTGCTGGGCGCCTGGGGTGTGTTCTACGGGCAGGCCGTCGCCGCCGGCGGCTTTCCGCGCATGTATTTCCTGGGCGGGCTGATGCTGGTGCTGGTCGGCGGCCAGTTTGGCGATATCTGGGGCGCACGGCTGTCACGCGCGCGCACGGTCAACGGGTACTTGAACGACCGGCTGGCCGCGCTGACGAAGAACCACTTCCTGCTGCGCCTGTCGCACGAGCGTCTGGAAAACGACCTGCTGGCCAAGCCGACCACGCTGCGCGACACGCTTACCCAGCTGCGCAATATCGCGCTGGCAGCGCGCGAGCACGGTGGCGGCACCGATCAGCCGGACGTGGCACAACTGCCCGGCGCCGTGCCGTTCCTGCAGTGGACGGCGCAGGCCTGCCAACTGGAAGTCGCGGCCATGGTGCGTGTGACCGGCAACCACGTCGATACCGAACCGGTCGCCCGCGTGGGCGTGCCCTTCGACATCGTGGCCGATGATCCGCTCATCCGCCATTGCATCGACACCCATACGCTCGGCCATCCGCAAGCGCCCGAACTGCGCAGCGAGGAGGCTTCGCGCTATGTGGCATGCGCGCCGATGCTGTCCGGCGCCGACGAGCTGATCGGCATTGTCGTCGTCCAGCAGATGCCGTTCCTCTCGCTGTCGTACGAGAACCTGCAGTTCCTGCTGGTGCTGCTCGGCTACTACGCCGACGGCGTGCGCCACCTGAGCGTCAGCGCCGAGATTCTCGACCTGGTGCCGGATGCGCCGTACGAGTTCGCGCTCGACCTCGGCCGACTGGCGCGCCTGCATCGCGATACCGGTATCGATTCGTCCGTGGTGGCGCTCATCTTCGATCAGGACGAGGGCAGCGATGCATTGTTCGAGAGCGTGCTGCGCAGCCGCCGCGCGCTGGATGTGGTCTGGCAGGCGCGAGGCAAGGCGCGGCGTGCCATCGTCACGTTGATGCCGCTGTCGGGCGCAGGCGCCGTGTCAGCCTATCTGGTGCGCATCGAAGACAGCCTGCGCGCGCAGTTCGGCGTGGATTTCGAGCAGGCGCACATCAGCATGCAGACGCTGCATGTGACGGGCGAGCACCCGGGCGAGGCGCTGGTGCGCTTCCTGGCGCGCTGCCATCTGGACGGCTGAGGGCGGGGACAGCGGACCATGGTCAAGCTCACGTTCGGCGGCATCTCGGCACAGATCGCGGCGGTGGTCATGGTCTTGCATGCAGGCAACAGCCTTGCGCTGCTGCTGGCCTGCCTGCTGCTGCAGGCCACGGCCGCCGCATTGATCGGCCTGGCTGCATGGCGGCTGCTGCCGCGTCGTTACCGCGTGCCGTTCGTCTGGACATACGGCTATCTGGCCGCGCTGTGCTTTTTCGTACCGGTGGCGGGCGGTGCGCTGGTGCTCGGGGGGCTGCTGCTCTCCAGGCTCTTTCCCAAGCCCGAAGACGACAAGGACATCGCCGATGTGGGGCTGCCGGTGTTCGTTGCGCATCTGATCTCGCGCGTCACGCACGGGGGCGGGGCACGGCTGCGGGCCCAGCTTGGCAATGCCCGTGCGCCGGTGCAGAGCCGCATGACCGCGCTGGTGGCCATGCAGTCCATGCCCACGCGCACCGCCAGCCCGGTACTGCGCGACCTGCTGGCCGATCCGGTGGACGACATCCGCCTGTTGGCCTACGGCATGCTCGACAACGCCGAGAAGGAGCTCACGCAGAAGATCCTGGCCGAGCTGCCCCGCCTCGAAGAGGCCGTGACGCCGGAGGCCCGCTACGAGATCAACAAGCGCCTGGCTGACCTGTACTGGGAGCTCATCTATCAGAACCTGGTGCAGGGTGACGTGTACCGCTACACGGCAGAGCAGGTCGAGCGCTATGCCAGTGCGGCGCTGGATATCCAGCCGGACAATGCCGCGCTGTGGTACATGCGCGGGCGTCTTGCCCTGTCGCGCCGCGAACCCGATGTGGCTGAAGCGCACCTGCGCCAGGCCGAGCGATTCGGCTTCCCGCGTGACCGGCTGCTGCCGCCGCTGGCCGAGGCCTGCTACCTGCGCCGCGACTACGCGGGCGCGCGCGCAGCCCTGGCGCAGTTCTCGAGCCGCTCGCCGTTGCCGCTGCTGCGCCCGTTGTTGCGCTACTGGACATCATGAGCGAACACTTTCCACGCGCCCAGTCTGCCGATGTTGCGCTGCTGCTCGAAGGGACGTTCCCTTACGTGAGTGGCGGCGTGTCGAGCTGGGTCAACCAGATGATCCGGGCGTTTCCGGACATCCGCTTTGCCGTCGTCTTCATCGGCAGCCGCCGGGAGGATTACGGCAAGCCCGTCTACGCCATTCCCGACAACGTGGTGCATCTGGAGTGCCACTATCTGTACGATTTTCCGGCGCCACCCCTGGTGCAGGCCAGCGGCGGCGATGCTAAGGCGTTCGAGCGCTCGCGCAGGCTGCACGATGCGCTGCGCAATCCGTCGCACGTTGAGGAGACGGCGCACCTGATCCGGGCCGCGATCGACGATCTGCGGGACGACGGTCCGCTGGCGGAAGACCAGTTCCTCTATAGCCGCCGCGCGTGGGACATGATGACGGACTACTACCGGCGCTACTGCACCGATCCGTCGTTCACGGACTACTTCTGGACCGTGCGCATCATGCACAAGCCGCTGTGGCAGCTCGTGCGCATTGCCGAAAACCTGATCCCGGTGAAGACGTTCCACACCGTCTCGACGGGCTATGCGGGCTTCCTTGGTGCGCTGCTGCGCTACCGGCGCGGGCGGCCGCTGCTGGTATCCGAACACGGCATCTACACCAAGGAACGCAAGATCGATCTGTTCCAGAGCCAGTGGATCCGCGACAACCGCAGCATCTTCGAGAAGGACATCGCGCAGATCAGCTATTTCCGCGATCTGTGGGTGCGCTTTTTCGAGACCATGGGCCGTGTCTGCTACGACGCCGCCGAAGACATCGTGGCGCTGTACGAGGGCAACCGGCAGCGGCAGGTGATCGACGGCGCGCCGGAGGCCAAGACCCGCAGCATTCCCAACGGTATCAACCTGCCGCGCCTGGCCGCGCTGCGCGAGAAGCGGCCGGCCAAGGTGCCGCGCGTGATGTGCCTGATCGGCCGGGTGGTGCCGATCAAGGATGTGAAGACCTTCATCCGCGCCATGCTGACTGTCACGCGCCAGATGCCGGATGCCGAAGGCTGGATCGCCGGGCCCGAAGACGAAGACCCGGAATACGCGCAGGAATGCCACAGCCTGGCCGAAAGCCTTGGGTTGGGGGATCGCATCAAGTTCCTGGGCTTCCAGAAGATCGACGACATCCTCCCCAAGGTGGGCGTGCTCGTGCTGAGTTCCATCAGCGAGGCGTTGCCCCTGGTGGTGCTGGAAGGGTTTGCCGCGGGTGTGCCGTCGGTTACCACCGATGTCGGGTCGTGCCGCCAGCTGCTGTTCGGTCTGGAGGGCGAGGACGCTGCGTTGGGCGCGGCGGGCGCCGTGGTCCGCATCGCAGACCCCGCTGCCCTGGCCAACGAGGTGCTCGCACTGCTGCGGGATGAAACGCGCTGGCACGCAGCGCAAGCCGCCGGCATTGCGCGCGTGGAGCGCTATTACACCCAGGAAATGATGATCGGCAGCTACCACGAGTTGTACGCCCGCCTGCAGGCGATGCCGGACCTGGGCATCGAACACGGTACCCAGACCGCTGCCGCGGCTTGCCCGTACCACGCTCAGCAGAAGGGAGCGCGCTGATGGCAGGCATTGGCTTCGAACTGCGCAAGATGCTCAAGCGCGACAGTCTGCTCGGGCTGCTGCGCGCTTACACCTACGCCGGCATCATCAGCTCGGGGCCGTGGATCCTGTCCATCGTCGGGATTCTGCTGATTGGTATCCTGAGCCTGCCGTTCGTGCTGCCGGGCTCGCTCATCACCCAGTTCCAGGTGTCGGTCACCTACCTGATCGCGGTGAGCCTGATCCTGACCGGGCCGCTGCAGCTTGCCTTCACGCGCTTCACGTCTGACCGCCTCTTCGAGAAGCGCGATGACCTGATCCTGCCTAACTATCACGCCGTGTCGTTCGTCATGACACTGGTGGCGGGCGGCCTGGGGCTCATCCTGGTGCTGTTCGCATTTGGGCAGCAGTCCGCCATCTACCGGATCCTGATGCTGGCGGGCTTCGTGGTCATGGCCAACATCTGGATCGCGGTGATTTTCCTGTCGGGCATGAAGCAGTACAAGTCGATCGTGTGGATCTTCCTGATGGGCTACACGCTCACGGTGCTGCTTGCGCTGATGTTCAACCGTGCGGGCCTGGAGGGTCTGCTGCTGGGCTTCGTGCTGGGCCAGTTGTGTCTGCTGATCGGTATGGTGGCCCTTATCTATCGCAACTTCAGCGGTCGGCGCTTTCTGTCGTTCGAGGTGTTCGACAAGCGGTTTGCCTATCCGTCGCTCATGCTGATCGGGCTGCTTTACAACCTCGGCATCTGGCTCGACAAGTTCATGTTCTGGTATGCGCCGGGCACCGGGCAGCAGGTGATCGGGCCGCTGCATGCGTCGGTCATCTATGACATTCCGGTGTTCCTGGCTTACCTCGGCATCATCCCTGGCATGGCGGTCTTCCTCGTGCGCATCGAGACGGACTTTGTCGAGTACTACGACGCCTTCTACGACGCCGTGCGGGGTGGGGCCTCGCTCGAGCACATCGAAGACATGCGCAACACCATGGTGCAGACCATCCGCGCCGGCCTGTACGAAATCGTGAAGATCCAGGCGATGGCGGCGCTGGTGTTGTTTGCCGTGGGCGCTTCGGTGCTGCGCGTGCTGCAGATCTCCGAGCTGTATCTGCCGCTGCTGTACGTCGACACCATCGCCGCGAGCTTGCAGGTGGTGTTTCTCGGCGTAGTGAACATCTTCTTCTACCTCGACCGGCGTCGTGTCGTGCTGGGGCTGACGGCAGCGTTCGTCGTGCTCAACGGCGTGCTGACGTGGATGACGTTGCAGCTCGGGCCGGCCTGGTATGGCTACGGGTTTGCCGTGTCGCTGCTGCTGGTCGTGATGGCGAGCCTGGTGATCCTGGATCGCAAGCTTGATCGGCTGGAGTACGAGACGTTCATGTTGCAGTAGGGCCCGCTGCCGCGAGATTCCTGGTCGGCCTACGCCGCCGAGACCAACTTGCCCTGACAACCAAGGGGCTCCAAGACAGGTACCGTGCGTCAAGCGGCGACGCGCTTGCCTTGCAGCGGATTTATCCCGTCGCCCATCGTCCGCCTCATCCAGCCGCGTGCTCGGATCATTCAGTCGAGCCGGTTTCAAGCCACTTCTTGAATACGCAATACGCCGCAATGAACTCGCGGCGGTACTGTTGTCCGCTCGCGTAGTGACCCTTGTCCAGCAGCGCCCGACGATAGATCGCCATCGTGCGGTGCACCCATGCCGTTGTCGCGCTCATCCCGTCGCGCGCCACAAGGAACGCGATGCGCCGGTCTTCGTTCATCCGTGCTCCAACCAGGAACTTGTCTGTGGGCGACGTCTTCTGCCGCTGCGATCCGCCAGGCCTTTCACGGCTTGGCCGGGCGGTCGCACGGTAATCGGTTCCCCGCGTCTCGTATGGGGTGTTGCCGTAAGGGTCGTCGCTTCTTCGTCCAAAACTGTTCAAACCATCCGGCGCACCAGCATGGTTTTGATCTCGCCAATCGCCTTTGCCGGGTTCAATCCTTTCGGGCAAACATTGGTGCAGTTCAATATCGACCGGCAGCGAAACAGCCGGTACGGATCCTCGAGATCGTCGAGTCTTGCATTCGTGGCCTCATCGCGTGAGTCCACGAGGAACCGGTATGCCTGCAGAAGCCCCGCGGGGCCGACATATTTTTCGGGGTTCCACCAGAAGGATGGGCAGGCGCTCGAGCAACAGGCGCAAAGGATGCATTCGTAGAGCCCATCGAGCTCGTCACGTTCCTCGGGCGACTGGAGACGTTCGCGTTCAGGTGGCGGCGTATCGTTGATCAGGTACGGTTTGATCGAATGGTATTGCTTGAAGAATCCCGTCATGTCGACGATCAGGTCGCGGATGACCGGCAAGCCGGGCAGCGGACGCAAAATCGTATGGCGTGGCAGTTCGCGGAGGTTCGTCGTACACGCAAGCCCATTCTTGCCATTGATGTTCATGGCGTCCGACCCGCAGACGCCTTCCCTGCAGGAGCGCCTGAAACTCAGGGTTTCATCGAGCCCCTTCAGGCGCAGCAGAACATCGAGCAACATCCTGTCGGTTGGCGCGACATCGATCTCAAGCGTCTGCATGTGAGGCGCGGCGTCACGGTCAGGGTCATAGCGGAAGAGTTCGAACGTCCTGGACTCGCTCATGATGTTTCCTCCTCTCGCTCCCCGTACCGGCAAGGCCGCCCGGCACATCGGTACCGTCGCGCAGGTGGGCTAGATGGCGGTCATTGGGGGCATCGCATCGCGACATGTCACGACCATCTTTATATATATCACAATGTGACATAAATGAAAGTTGTGGCGCGGCAGGGGGGCGTTACGGCTCGAGAGCACTCCACCTGTCAAGGCAGGCCGGATGTGCCGGGCGAGGCAGATCGATGTCACCGAGTCCGATGAGAGGGCGCTATCGGCAGCCCCTTCCATCGTGAACCGAAGATCGCTTGATGGGTGCGCAGGGCTGATTGCGCGTGATGGCCTCGGCCGGATACTCGCCGCACGGCAGGATGAAGAAATGCCAGTGGCGCTTTCTAACGGCGCCGTTGAGGGCTGGGCGGGTCGGAGCGCCAGCCTCGGCAGCCGATGGGACAGTGGTAGACCGCCAGCGCTAAGGAAGGGCAGCCCACGACCCATAGCTTCACAACATTCTTTCCAACGACTCCGCATTTGCCCAATCACCCTTTGCCTCCTTAAGCTGCACCCGACATTTCCCATCTCGCAGCTTCTTCATGCAAATCGCAGTAGTCGGCGCCGGCATCATCGGCATTAGCACGGCCTATGCGCTGGCCCAGGAAGGCCATCAGGTCACCCTGGTCGAGCGCCATCCGGGCCCGGGCGAGGGCACCAGTTACGCCAACGGCGGCCAGTTGAGCTACAGCTATGTGGCGCCGCTGGCCGGCCCCGGCGTGCTTTCGCATGTGCCGGGCTGGCTGCTGCGCCGTGATTCGCCGCTGCGCCTGAAGCCGTCGCTGGACCCGGCGTTGCTGCGCTGGGGGCTGCGCTTCATCGCGGCCTGCAATCGCGACCGTGCCGATCGCACCACGCGCGAGCTGCTCGCATTGTCGTTCTACAGCCGCGCCCGCATGGAAGCGCTGCGGGAGGCGCTGCCGGATCTGGCGTTCAGCTTCGCCCGGCGCGGCAAGTTGGTGGTGCACCGCGAGGCTGCGGCATTTGAATCTGCCCGCGCGCAGGTTGGCTATCAGGCCACGCTCGGCTGCGAGCAGCATGCGTTGTCCGCCGATGAGGCTGTCGCCCACGAGCCCGCGCTTGCCGGCGTGCGCGACCAGATCGTCGGCGCCATCTATACGCCCGACGAAGACGTGGCCGATTGCCATCAACTCTGCGTTGGCTTGTTCGACAGGTTGCGCGCGATGCCGAACGTGACGTTGCGCTTCAACACCGGCGTGGATGCGTTGTGGACAGAAGGCCGCCGTGTGCGTGGTCTCAAACTGGCCGATGGCGAACAGGTTGCCGCCGATGCGGTGGTGATGGCAGCGGGCGTGACCAGCGCCAGGCTGCTCAGCCCATTGCGCATCGACCCGGGCCTGTATCCGCTGAAGGGTTACAGCATCAGCCTGCCGCTAGGGGAGGGCGATGTTGCCCCGGTGATCAGCGTGACGGATGCGGCGCGCAAGATCGTCTATGCCCGCATCGGCCAGACGCTGCGTGTGGCGGGCATGGCTGACTTGGTGGGCTGGTCAACGGCGCTGGACACGCGCCGTGCGCAGACGCTGTATGACGAAACGCGCGCGCTGTTTCCGGGTGCCATGCGCGCCAATGACGCGGGTGCCGATGCTGCCCCCTGGGCCGGCATGCGGCCCGCAACGCCAACCGGCGTGCCGGTGGTGGGCCCATCGCCGGTGCAAGGGTTGTGGTTGAACGTGGGCCACGGCGCGCTGGGCTTTACGCTGGCGCTGGGCAGTGCAGGCTTGTTGGCCGATCTGATTGCGGGCCGCAAGCCCGCGATTTCCCCAGTGCCGTACGCGCTTGCCGCGTGACACAAGAACGAGATTCAAAAGACCGAGCGCGCAGGCCCGATGATGCGTATCTGGCCCGAGCCCATTGGTAACCCAGGTAGTCTGGAGCGAACACACCCATAGGAGGGGAAGCATGAAGACCTTGCATTCGACCAAACGCATTCTGTGTGGCCTGACGCTGGCTGCGGCCGGCGCGCTAGCAGTGCTGTCGACTGGCGCGCAGGCGCAGTCGACCGACACGCTGGCCAAGATCAAGCAGTCGGGCGTGATCTCGGTGGGCTATCGCGAGTCGTCGATTCCGTTCTCGTATCAGGCTGACGCGAACACCATCACCGGCTACTCGCAAGAGATCTCCAACATGATTGTCGCGGGCGTGGAAAAGGCGGTGGGCAAGAAGCTGCAGGTCAAGCTCACGCCGATCACGTCGCAGAACCGCATCTCGCTGCTGCAGAACGGCACGATCGACTTCGAATGCGGCTCGACCACCAACAACCTCGAGCGCCAGAAGCAGGTGGCGTTTTCGAACAACATCTTCATCTACGGCATGTTGATGCTGGTGAAGAAGGATTCGGGCATCAAGGACTTCCCGGACCTGAAGGGCAAGACGGTGGTGACCACTGCCGGCACGACCGAAGACCGCATCCTCCAGAAGATGAACGGTGAAGCCAAGGACGCCGACAAGATGAACCTGATCCTCGCGAAGGATCACGGACAGGCGTTCCTGACGCTGGAATCGGGCCGTGCCGTGGCGTTTGTGATGGACGAGCCGCTGCTGTATGGCGAGCGCACCAAGGCCAAGAACCAGGCTGACTGGGTTGTCACAGGCAAGCCGCTGCAGACCGAAACCTACGCTTGCATGATGCGCAAGGACGATCCGGCGTTCAAGAAAGTGGCTGACGACGTGATCGCCGACCTGATGAAGTCGGGCAAGGCGAACGATCTGTACAAGAAGTGGTTCCTGTCGCCGATTCCGCCGAAGGGCTTGAACCTGAACTACCCGATGACGGCCGGCATGAAGGAGCTGTACGCGCACCCGAACGACAAGGCCATTCAATAAGCCGCGTTGCCGCGCATCCAAAGAAAAACGGGGGACTGTGTCCCCCGTTTTTTTTTGCTCGCTGCCTGAAGGTTCAGGCGGGTTCGCTCCAGGGCGAGCGGATGTCGGCCAGGAAGCGTTGTGCGCGCGGGTGTTGCGGGCGCTGGAAGAAGTCTTCCGGTGTGGCGCGCTCCAGCACCTGGCCCTGGTCCATGAACAGGACGCGGTCTGCCACTTCGCGCGCGAAGCCCATTTCGTGCGTGACGCACACCATGGTCATGCCGTCGCGGGCGAGGTCCTTCATGACCAGCAGCACTTCGTTCACCATCTCCGGGTCCAGCGCGGACGTCGGCTCGTCAAACAGCATGACGGGCGGCTTCATGGCCAGGGCGCGCGCGATGGCCACGCGCTGCTGCTGCCCGCCCGACAGCTCGCCGGGGTAGGCGCCGGCCTTGTGCGGCAGGCCCACGCGTTCGAGCAGACTCATTGCAAAATCCTTGGCCTCCTGCGGCAGCATGCGCTTGAGCTGCACCGGCGCGAGCGTGCAGTTCTGCATGACGGTCAGGTGCGGAAACAGGTTGAACTGCTGGAACACGAAGCCGATGCCGCTGCGCAGTACGTTGACGTCCACGCCCGGCGCATGCACCTCGTGGCCGTTCACGACGATGCGGCCTTTCTGAATGGCTTCGAGCCGGTTCAGCGTGCGAATGAGCGTCGACTTGCCCGAGCCCGACGGCCCGCACACCACCACCACTTCACCCTTGGCAACGGTTTCGTTGATGTCGACCAGCGCGTGGTAATCGCCGTACCACTTGTCGACGTGTTCGATCGTGATCATGTTCATGGTTTTAGGGTCTGATGGCACACAAAACGTGCGCACGCAGGCAGCCGATGGGTCGCAGGGCTAGGCGCGGGCGGCGCCGCTTGGTGCTCCAAGCAAGCTGGCCGCAACGACGCCATGGGGCCCATCGGCTTCCTGCCCTCCGGGTTGGCCCGAGCGGAGGCCACCTGCTTTGTCGGAACGTCTTGCAAAGGGAATGACCCTTTGCGGCGACGCCCTTCGCGCATCTGGCCCCCGCTCGGGCCAACGTGCGTACGTTTTGTGTGTCATCAGACCCTAAGGAGCGCGTGCCGCGAGGCGGCGCTCCAGATAGAACGCCACGCGCGTGAGGCTGAAGCACATGATGAAGTAGCTGATGCCGAGCAGGCCGTACACCTCGGCGGATTTGACCATCACGGCGGTGCTGATCTGCCCCGCCACGAACGACACCTCGGGCAGGCTGATGATGTAACCGAGCGAGGTTTCCTTGATGGTCGAGACAAGCTGGTTGACCAGCGACGGCAGCATGTTGCGCAGCGCCTGCGGCAGGATCACCCGGCGCATGGCCTGCATGTACGACAGGCCGAGCGAGCGGGCGCTCTCCATCTGCCCGCGCGGCAACGCCTGGATGCCGGCGCGCACGATCTCCGCCAGATAGGCGCCGTCGAAAATCACCAGCGCGGTCAGCATGGTGCTGAACTGGTCGGTGCGCTGGCCGGTGACGGATGGCAGCAGGAAGTACGCCCAGAAGATCACCATCAGCAGCGGCGTGCCGCGCACGATATAGACGAGCGCCGTGGCCGGCCAGCGCAGCGCGGCAATCGGGCTCACGCGGCACAGGCCCAGGATGATGCCCATCGGCAGCGCCAGCACGAGGCCGGCAGACGCCAGCAGGAACGTCAGCGCCAACCCGCCCAGCGGCCCGTTCGGGTATTGGCCGATCAGGTAATAGATACCGTAGGTTTGAATGAGATCGAGCATGGCTACAGCGTCCGGACGGGGTAGCGATGCTGATACCAGGCCGAGAACACCGTGATCGCAATCGAGATGGTCAGATAGGCGGCAGTGGCAAACGCAAACGCCTCAAAGCCGCGGAAGGTGGCGGACTCCACCTGCTGAGCCTGGTACATCAACTCGGCCACGCCGATAACCATGGCGATGCTGGAGTTCTTCCACAGGTTCAACGTTTGGCTGACCAGCGGCGGTACCGTCACGCGCAGCGATTGCGGCAGCACCACCAAGCGCATGGCCTGCAGGAACGAGAGCCCGAGCGCGCGGCTGGCTTCCAGCTGTTCCTTCGGGATCGAGCGGACGCCGCTGCGGATGTCTTCCGCCATGTACGCGGCCGTATAGAGCACGAGCGCAATGACCGCGCTCGCGGCCTCGTAGTTCATGCTGTAGAGCCAATCCCGGATGAACTCCGGCAGGATCTGAGGCGCGCCGAAATACCAGAACAGCATGTGGGCGAGCAGCGGCACGTTGCGGATGGCTTCGACGAACGTCTGGCCGATGCCGCGCAGTGGTGCGGCGGGCGACAGGCGCAGCAGCGCGACCACGATGGCAAGCGGAAGGGCCAGCACGAAGGCCAGCACGGAAAGCTTGATCGACAGGAAGAAACCGCTGACAAGCCACTGGTGATACTGCCCAGAGAGCAGCATCGACAAATCAAAATGGGGCATGGAGATTCACCGCCCAGAACGGCGTCTGGGCGGCCCGACCTTTAACGATTAATCGATCTTGTCGGTAGAGATCTTGAAGGTGCGCTGCGGGAAGGCCATCTTCGTGTTCGGGCCGAACCACTTGTCGAACAGCTTCTGTGCCTCGCCGCTCTTTTCCATGCCGAGCAGTACGTCATTTACCTGCTTCTTGAAGGCCGGTTCGCCCTTGCGGATACCCAGTGCGAGGTGTTCGGTCGACAGGTTTTGCGGCAGCAGCGCGTAATCCTTGGCGGCCGGGCCCATCTTGGCCATGTTGCCGATCAGCGTGGTTTCGTCGTTCACGTAGGCGACGCCCTTGCCTTGCTGCAGGGCCAGCAGTGCCTGCGGGCTGTTGTCGAACGAGACCACATCGGCGTTCTTGATGGTCTTGGCGATGTTGGCTTCCATGGTGGAGCCCTTGACGGTCAGCAGCTTCTTGCCATCAAGCTGGGCGAGCGACGTGATGCCGCTGCTCTTCTTCACCATGGCCTTCTGGCCGGTGATGAACGTCGACACCGAGAAGTCGATCTGCGCTTCGCGCTCCTTGTTGTGCGTGAGCGAGGCGGCCAGCAGGTCGACCCGGCCTTGCTGCAGTTCGGGCAGGCGGGCGGCCACGGCCAGCTGCTTGAGCACGGGCTTCACGCCCAGGCTCTTGGCAATGGCGTCGCACATGTCGACGTCATAGCCGACGATCTCGCGGCTCATCGGGTCCTTCAGGAAGCTGAACGGCTCGTCGGTACCCAGTACGCCGCAGACCAGTTCGCCCCTCTTTTTGATGTCTGCGAGTTGATCGGCGTGGGCCGTCGTGGCGACCAGGGTGGCGGCAGCCACGATGGCAGCACCGGCAAATTGCGTCAGACGTCGGCTTGTTTTCATCGGATTTCCTCCTTGACGACTTGGGTGGTAGACAGCGCGTGAATCAAAACGACCGCGAGCATACAGCCGTGCTGCCGATCTGGCAGCGCGCAATCCGGATAACCATATGCAGACCGTGGCAGCACCGGATGAGCAACCCCAGCAAACGAACCGCCCAACTATAGCCCATGCCCGCGCAGCGCTGACGCGGCGTGGCAAACAGGAGAGGGGCGGATCGCACAGGGAGATTGATGGGGCGAGTCAGGCCGGGAAGCGTAGTGGGCGACGCTGCATTTGCCTGGAAAACGCGCAAGGATCGTGGCAAGTCGGGGCTCGGCGAAACGCGGCTGGGCCAACATTAATGCCATGGCAAGTGCCATGGCTCCATCAGGAGATTCCCGGGCATCCCCACAATGGGGTTGCGGGTTTAAAGCGTGCCGCAGATCGTCTCGTTGATGGGCACATCGCCGACCGTCTCGTGGTCATTGCCCCGATAGCGATAGACCAGGCTCAAGCCCAGGCGCGTCAGGATGCGTACATCACCGTTGTTGCAGATGTTCTTCTGCAGGATCGGGACGAAGTTCAGCCGGAAGCCCTGCGACGCCGCGGAATGCGCCGCGTAGTTGGTCAGCGTAATGACGAAGATGAGATTCTTCTTCTGTGCCAGCGTGCATTGCGCCAGTGCGGTCTCGCGGTCGAGCGGGACGGGCGTGTACCGATTGATTTCAGCGCAGGCCTGGGTGAGGGCGCGATCGGTGTTGCGTGCGGGGCCAGTGAGGGCGGGTACGCCGGCCGCCGCCGTGCTGCGCCCCGTTGCTGCGCCAACCAGCATGCGGGCCAGCGGCGTCAACTCCTGTAATGCGGCAGCGCCTGACGGCGGAGGCGACTGCGCCCACACGGCGCTGGTCAGCAGCGGCAGGGCAATCGCCAGGATGGGCGCAAGATTCGCTCGCCGGCACTGGCAACCTTCCACATCCAGACCGGTGCGAATGGCGGTGTGTTGAGTCACAGACATCCTTTTTGCCGACGGAGCCACAATTTTATTGAAAAAACGGCCCGGACGCGAGGCGCGCAGCACACCCGAACGGTCGTTTTGGAATATCAGCCGAGGGCTCAGGTCCGCACGCGCACCATCGCCGAGATGCGTTCTGCCGCCTGCTGCAGGGGCTCGAGAAACTGCTTCGTCATCTGCTTGGCAGACGTACGGTTGGCCTGTCCGCTGATGTTCATGGCGGCAATGATGTCGCCGGCCCGGTTCCGGATCGGCGCCGACAGCGAGATCAACCCTTCCTCCAGTTCCTGGTCAACCAGCGCCCAGCCTTGCTGCCGCACACCGGCAATCACTTCCTTCAGGGCATCGACGTCGATGACGGTGCGCTGCGTGCGCGCGCGCCGGTCCGACTCGCGCAGCACGATGTCGAGCCGGTCTTCCGGCAGGCCGGATAGCAGCACGCGCCCCATCGACGTGCAGAACGCGGGCAGCCCGCTGCCCACCGAGAGGTTCAGCGCGATGATCTTCTGCGTGGGCACGCGCAGCACGTAGACGATTTCCGTGCCGTCCAGCACCGAGGCGGAGCAGCTTTCGTGCACGGTCTGCACCAGTTCCTCCATCACCGGTTCGGCGAGGTTCCAGAACGGCATCGAGGTGAGGTAAGCGAAACCGAGGTCAAGAATCTTGGGGGTGAGGCGAAAGAGGCGGCCCTCAAAGCTGACGTAGCCCAGACTCACCAGCGTGAGCAGGATGCGGCGGGCGCCGGCGCGCGTCAGGCCTGCGGCTTCCGCAACTTCGGACAGCGTTTGCTCCGGCCGCTCCGCGTTGAACGCACGGATGACGGACAGTCCGCGCGCAAAGGATTGGACGTAGGAATCGCTGGGCTTTTCAGTGGGCAGTTCGGCAGCAGACATGCAAACAGGACAGAGACGGTGTGATTGGCCTTAAGCCTACTGGCATTCACGGCGTTTCGCTACACGAACGGATGGTCGCCATTCGTACGTCTTGACAGGGTTGCGAGGGGAGGCGTAGATTCGTTCTTGGATCGAACTCAGGTTCGCTTAGCGAACAAATCGCGAGCGCAGCGGTGGCCGGACAGCAAAGGCCGTCTCGATCCAGTCGTCAAACAGGAGACTCGCAGGCCGCCTTTCGCGGCTGGGCTTTTCAGCGGCCCCGCGATGCTTCGAGCGGCGCCGCGACCGGCGCCACAGCCGGAGAAAGTACGTGATCAACAAGATCTGTCCGTCCGTGGAGGCCGCCCTGGCCGATATCCACGACGGCGCTACCATCATGATCGGCGGGTTCGGTGCCGCGGGCATGCCCTCGGAACTCATCGACGGGCTCATTGCACATGGCGCGCGTGAGCTGACCATCATCAACAACAACGCCGGCAATGGCGAGACGGGCCTGGCCGCGCTGCTCAAGGCGCGCCGCGTGCGCAAGATCGTCTGCTCGTTCCCGCGCCAAGCCGATTCGTATGTGTTCGATGCGCTGTATCGCGCCGGCGAAATCGAACTGGAACTGGTGCCGCAAGGCAACCTGGCCGAGCGCATCCGCGCCGCAGGTGCCGGCATTGGCGGCTTCTTCTGCCCGACCGCCTATGGCACGCAATTGGCCGAAGGCAAGGAAACGCGCATCATCGACGGCAAGCCATACGTGTTTGAGTTGCCGCTGACAGCCGACTACGCTCTCATCAAGGCCCTGCGCGCAGACCGCTGGGGCAACCTCGTCTATCGCAAGACGGCACGCAACTTCGGGCCGGTGATGGCGATGGCGGCCAAGTGCACCATCGCGCAGGTCAGTGAGACGGTGGAGCTTGGCGAGCTGGATCCGGAGCACATCGTTACGCCGGGCATTTTTGTGAAGCGTGTCGTGCAACTCGGCAACGCAGCGCAAGCCAAGGAGGCCGCATGAGCGCCGAAACCACCGCCAAGATTCAACGCTGGACGCGCGATCAAATCGCTACGCGTGTGGCGCGTGACATTCCCGATGGCTCCGTCGTCAACCTGGGCATCGGCTTGCCGACGCTGGTGGCGAACCAGCTGCCGGCCGACCGCGAAATCATCCTGCACACCGAGAACGGCCTGCTGGGCATGGGCCCCGCGCCCGCGCCTGGGCAAGAAGACGAAGACCTGATCAACGCCGGCAAGCAGCCGGTCACCATCAAGCCCGGTGCATCGTTCTTCCATCACGCCGATTCGTTTGCCATGATGCGGGGCGGCCATCTCGACTATTGCGTGCTCGGCGCCTTCCAGGTGTCGGCCACGGGCGACCTCGCCAACTGGCACACCGGTGCACCCGACGCCATTCCTGCCGTGGGCGGCGCGATGGATCTCGCTATTGGCGCCAAGCGCGTCTTCGTCATGATGGAGCACCAGACCAAGCAGGGCGACAGCAAGATCGTGCCGTCGTGCACGTACCCGCTGACGGGCATCGGCTGTGTCGATACCATCTACACCGACCTTGCCGTGATCGACATCACGCCCGATGGCCTGGTGGTGCGGGAGATGGCCGACGGCCTCGATTTCGATACGCTGCAGACGATGACGGCGGCGCCGTTGCGTCGTGCCTAGAACCATTGGAGACAGAACCATCATGACCGAAGCCTTTATCTGCGACGCCATCCGGACCCCCATCGGCCGATACGGCGGCAGCCTGTCCGCCGTGCGCGCGGATGATCTGGGTGCAGTGCCGCTCAAGGCGCTGATGGCGCGCAACCCGCAGGTCGACTGGACGGCCATCGACGACGTGATCTTCGGCTGCGCCAACCAGGCAGGCGAAGACAACCGCAACGTGGCGCGCATGTCGTCGCTGCTGGCCGGGTTGCCCGACAGCGTGCCGGGCTCGACCATCAACCGCCTGTGCGGCTCCGGCATGGACGCGACCGGCACCGCTGCGCGCGCCATCCGCTCGGGTGAAACCGCGTTGATGATCGCAGGCGGTGTGGAAAGCATGAGCCGCGCGCCGTTCGTGATGGGCAAGGCGGCGAATGCCTTCTCGCGCGATGCTGCCATCTACGACACCACCATCGGCTGGCGCTTCATCAACCCGCTGATGAAGGCGCAATACGGGGTCGATTCGATGCCCGAAACCGCCGAGAACGTCGCCACCGACTACAAGGTCAACCGCGAAGACCAAGACCGCTTCGCGCTGCGCAGCCAGGCGAGCGCCGCACGTGCGCAGGAAGACGGCACGCTCGCGCAGGAAATCACGCCTGTGACGATCCCGCAGAAGAAAGGCGATGCCATCGTGGTGGACCGCGATGAGCATCCGCGTGCGACCAGCATGGAGGCGCTCGCCAAGCTCAAGGGTGTGGTGCGTCCGGACGGCACTGTTACGGCTGGCAATGCTTCGGGCGTAAATGATGGCGCGTGCGCGCTGCTCCTCGCCAACGAAGAATCTGCCAAGCGTTTTGGCCTGACCCCGCGTGCCCGCATCGTCGGCATGGCCACGGCTGGTGTGCCGCCGCGCGTGATGGGCATTGGCCCGGCACCGGCGTCGCAGAAGCTGCTCAAGCAGCTGGGCCTGACGATCGATCAGATGGACGTGATCGAGCTGAACGAGGCGTTTGCCGCGCAGGGTCTGGCGGTGACGCGTCAACTGGGCCTGCGTGACGACGATCCGCGCGTCAACCCGAACGGCGGTGCCATCGCACTGGGCCACCCGCTTGGCATGAGCGGCGCGCGCCTGGTGACGACGGCGATGTATCAGCTGCAACGCACGGGCGGGCGCTATGCACTGTGCACGATGTGCATCGGCGTGGGGCAGGGCATTGCGCTGGTGATCGAACGCGTTTGAGTTTGATACGGCCATGACCAGCGGACTGCTCGATCGCGCTTTCTCCACACCGGCCATGTTGGCGGTGTGGTCCGATGCGGCCACGGTGCGCGCGATGCTCGATGTGGAGGCGGCGCTGGCACAGGCCGAGGGCGCGGTTGGCGTGATTCCGGCGCAAGCCGTGGCGCCGATTCGCGCGGTGTGCGCCAGCGTAGTGCTGGACTTGGACGCGCTGGGTAACGCCGCTGCCAGCGCGGGCAACCTGGCCATTCCACTGGTCAAGCAACTGACTGCCGCCGTCGCGCAGCACGATGAAAACGCCGCGCGCTACGTGCATTGGGGCGCGACGAGTCAGGACATCATCGATACCGGTTTGATGTTGCAGTGGCGGCAGTCGGCTGCGTTGATCGAAGCGGATTTGCAGAAACTGGCCGACGCGCTCGCCGCGCTGGCGCAGCGTCATCGCAATACACCGATGGTGGCGCGCACGTGGCTGCAGCAGGCGCTGCCGACAACGTTCGGGCGCAAGGTTGCGGGTTGGCTGGAAGCCGTGCATCGCGCGCAGGATCGCTTTGCCGCGCTGCGTGCGCATGTGCCCGCGCTGCAGTTTGGCGGTGCCGCTGGCACGCTCGCCAGCCTGGGTGAACAGGCACGTGCCGTCGCTCAAACGCTGTCGCACGAGCTTGATCTGCCGCTGCCGACGCTCTCGTGGCACGGCGAGCAGGATCGAATCGCCGACATCGGTACGACGCTCGCGCTGCTGACTGGTACGCTGGGTCACTGCGCGCGGGATCTTTCGCTGATGACGCAGACGGAGGTCGGCGAGGTTGCCGAGCCGTCCGCTGCGGGCAAGGGCGGATCTTCCACCATGCCGCATAAGCGCAACCCGGTCGGTTGCGCAACGGTGCTTGCTGCGGCCACGCGCATGCCGGGGCTGGCGAGCTCGCTTCTGTCTGCGCTGCCGCAGGAGCACGAACGCGCGCTCGGCGGTTGGCAGGCGCAATGGGCGACGTTGCGTGAGATGGCCTGCCTCACGGCCGGCGCGCTCGATCGCATGCGCGAGATGGTCGAAGGTTTGCATGTTGACGCCGCTCGCATGCGCGCGAATCTCGACCTCACGCACGGCCTGATCCTCGGTGAAGCCGTGATGCTGGCGCTGGGTGCGGATCTTGGCCGCCTGCAAGCGCATCACGTGGTCGAAGCTGCCAGCCGCAAAGCCGTACAAGAGAGCAGAACGTTGCATGACGTGCTGGCCCAGGACGACGATGTCGTGCGCATCTGGGGCGCCGCTGCACCCCAACGACTGAACACGTTGCTTGTTCCTTCTCATTACCTTGGCGATGCGGGCGCAGCAGTCGACCGCGTGCTGGCCGAACACGCCCGCCGCCATCCCTGAACACACATTCCACGGAGACACCATGCCCTGGCTTGAACACGACAATGTCCGCCTGTATCACGAATTCGATGATGGGCCCGCCACGGGTAAGCCTGTGCTGGTGCTGTCGAACTCCCTGGGCACGAATCTGGGCATGTGGGAGCCGCAACTCGAAGCGCTGCGCCAACACTTCCGCTTGCTGCGCTATGACCAGCGTGGCCACGGCCAGTCGAGCGTGCCCGACGCGCCGTTCGGCGTCGCACAACTTGGCGGCGATGTGCTTGCGTTGCTCGACCACTACAACATTGACCTTGCGCTGTTCTGCGGTCTGTCGATGGGCGGGCTGACCGGCCTGTGGCTGGCCGCACATCACGGCGAGCGCTTCCCGCGCATGGTGGTGACGAACACCGCCGCGCTCATCGGCACGCAGCAGAGCTGGAACACGCGTATCGCGCAGGTCGAGCAAGGCGGTATGGCCAGCATTACGGAAACGGTGCTGGAGCGCTGGTTCACGCAGGGCTATCGCGATGCCAACGCCAGCCGCGTCGACATCGTCAAGGCGATGCTGCTGTCCACGCCGGACGCCGGCTACAACGGCAACTGCGCAGCCATTGGCGATGCGGATTTGCGCGCGCAACTGCCGAACATCCGCGTGCCGATGCTGGTGATTGGCGGTACGCACGATATCTCCACGCCCGCCGCGCAGACCAAACTCATTGCGGACGGTGTGCCGGGTGCGCAATACGTCGAGCTTTCCGCCGGCCACCTCGCCAACTGGGAGCAGGCTGACGGCTACACCGAAGCGCTGGTCAGCTTCTTGACGACCGGCGTGGCACGCGAGGTCGCGCATGGATGATCGCGAACGCTACGCCGCGGGCATGGAAGTGCGCCGCGCCGTGCTGGGCGCCGCCCATGTCGACCGTGCCAACGCCGCGCAGACCGAGTTGACCGCACCGTTCCAGGATCTCATCACGCGCTACGCCTGGGGCGAAATCTGGACGCGCCCCGGTTTGCCGCGCCACACGCGCAGTCTGCTGACGATCGCCATGATGGTTGCGCTCGGCCGCGACGGCGAGTTGCGTCTTCACCTGCGTGCTGCCGCCAACAACGGTGTCACCCGCGACGAGATTCAGGAAACGCTGCTGCAGACCGCCATCTACTGCGGCGTGCCGGCAGCCAACCATGCGTTCCATCTGGCGCAGACGGTGTTTGCAGAGATGGACGCGGAGGGCGTGTCCAAGACGTAGACGCAGGATTCACCGTCTCCGGAGAGACGCCACGCAACACACCGGGCAATCCGGCCGCCGAGCTGGAAGTCCAAGGAGGAGACCCATGCTCAGCGCATTGGGTGTGTTGTTCGACGGGCTGGCCTACGGCAGCCTGCTGTTCCTGATCAGCATCGGCCTATCGGTCACGATGGGCCTGATGAACTTCATCAACCTCGCGCACGGGGCGTTTGCCATGGCGGGCGGCTATGTGTGCGTGGTGTTGATGAACCGCTTTGGCGTGCCGTTTCTGGCGACGCTGCCCCTCGCTTTCTTCGTCACCGCAGTCGTCGGCTTTGTGCTGGAACGCACGCTGTACCGGCGGCTCTATCGCGCAAGCCCGCTTGACCAGGTGTTGTTTTCGATCGCACTCGTCTTCATGGCGATGGCGGGGGCGACCTACGTCTGGGGACCCGCCCAACAGCCCGTCGAACTGCCCGAGATGCTGCGCGGGCAACTGCACGTGCTCGGCAGCGGACTCGAAGTCGGACGCTATCGGCTCTTCCTGATCGGCGTGGTCATCGTCTTGACGGGGTTGCTGGTCTGGCTCGTTGAACGGACACGCTTCGGTGCGCAGATCCGGGCGTCAGTGGATCACCAGCAGGCATCCGCCGGCCTGGGCATCAACGTGAGCGTGGTGTTCTCCGTCACGTTCGCGCTGGGGTCAGGGCTGGCGGGCCTGGGGGGCGGCCTGGGGATCGATGTGCTCGGCCTGGACCCAGCGTTCCCCATCAAATACATGGTGTACTTCCTGCTCGTGGTGGCCGTGGGCGGCGCGGGGTCCATCCGGGGGACCCTGCTGGCGGCCCTCGTGCTCGGCGTGTTCGACGTTGGAGGCAAGTACTACGTGCCGGAAGTGGGCGCGTTCATCATCTACGGCTTGATGGTGCTGCTGCTGGTGCTGTTTCCGAGCGGCTTGCTTGGGAGGCGGGCATGAATGTGATGCAGCAAAGAATGCGTTCGACTCAGGGCGCCGCGACCACGCAGGTGCACGGCCTGCCGGATGCACGCTGGTCGCTGTTCGAGGTGGCGTTCTGGTGCGTGCCCATCGCGGTGTTCTTCCTCCTGCCCGATTACCTCGTGTTTGGCAGCCAGGTGCTGATTGTCGGGCTGTTTGCGCTGTCGCTCGATCTGGTGCTGGGCTATGCGGGCGTTGTGTCGCTCGGACATGCGGGCTTCTTTGGGCTTGGCGCCTACACGGCGGGGTTGCTCGCCGCGCACGGATGGGGCGAGCCGCTGACGGGTCTGCTTGCCGGTGCGCTTGTGGCCGGGTTGGTGGGCTTCTGTGTGAGCTTTCTCGTGGTGCGCGGGCAAGACCTGACGCGCCTGATGGTGACGCTTGGCGTCGGGCTCATGCTGTATGAGGCCGCCAACAAGATGGCATTTCTGACGGGCGGCGTCGATGGGCTGTCCGGCGTGACGATGCACAACCTGCTCGGCACCTTCGAGTTTGATCTGGAGGGCCGTACCGCCTATGTCTACAGCCTGTCCGTGCTGTTCCTGGTGTTTGTGGTGCTGCGCAGGCTGGTGCGCTCGCCGTTCGGGTTATCGCTGCGAGGCATTCAGCAGGGGCCGAAGCGTATGCCCGCCATTGGCGCCGATGTGCGGATGCGCCTGGTCGCCGCATTTTCCGTGAGCGCCGCGATTGCCGGCATTGCCGGTGGACTGTTGGCGCAGACCACGCAGTTTGTCGGGTTGGATTCGCTTGGTTTCTCGCGCTCGGCGGAGCTGCTGATCATGCTCGTGCTGGGCGGCGCGGGGAGGCTGTATGGGGCACTGATTGGCGCGGCAGTGTTCATGGTGGCGCAGGATGTCCTGTCGGGCATCAACCCCGTCTACTGGCAATTCTGGATCGGCGTGCTGCTGATGGTGATCGTATTGTTTGCACGCGGCGGCATTCTTGGCGGACTGGAAACAGCCGCGCGCGCCTGGCGCTCGCGCAAGCGGGGGGCAGCATGAACGCGCCAATGATGCGTCCCGCGCCAACGCTCCGTGCACGAGGCCTGTCCAAGCGCTGGGGCGGCTTTCACGCAAACTCCGATATTTCGTTGACGTTCGCGCCTGGCGCGCGTCATGCCCTGATTGGCCCGAATGGCGCTGGCAAGACGACCTTCATCAACCTGCTGACCGGCACCTTAGCGCCGACGAGCGGACAGGTGCTGCTGGACGATGAAGACATTACGCGCTTGCCCGCACACCAACGCGTCAAGCGCGGCATCACCCGCACGTTCCAGATCAACACGCTGTTTCCGGGGCTGACGGTGCTGGAGTCGGTCATGCTGGCCATTTTCGAGCGTACGGGCGCCTCGTGGCATTGGCATCGCACGGTTGCCTCACACCAGGAGGCGCGCGAGGAGGCAATGGCGCTCCTCTGCCGCTTGCGGCTGGGTGGCGACGCGCTCGCACCCACGCACGCGTTGCCGTACGGCAAACAGCGGCTGCTGGAAATGGCGCTCGCGCTGGCGACGCAGCCGCGCATTCTGCTGCTGGATGAGCCTGCCGCTGGTATCCCGGCGGGTGAGAGTGCCGAACTGTTCGAGGTGATTGCCAGCCTTCCGCGCGACATCACCATTCTTTTCATCGAGCACGACATGAATCTCGTGTTCCGCTTTGCCGAGCGGATCAGTGTGCTGGTGGCCGGACGGGTGCTGACCGAAGGCACACCGCAGGAGATCGCCGCCGACCCACGCGTGCGCGAGGTCTACCTCGGAGAGGCCGAACATGCCTGACTTGCTGACTGTCGAGAACGTCACGGCCGGCTATGGTAACGCCGTTGTACTGGACGACGTATCGTTCGCGCTGGACGCCGGCGGCAGTCTCGCGCTGCTGGGCCGCAACGGTGTTGGCAAGACCACGCTGCTCAGCACGTTGATGGGCTTTACGCGCCTGCACGGCGGGCGCATCCGCTGGCGCGGCGCCGACATCGCCAAGGTGCCGACGCATCGGCGCGCGCGTGCCGGTTTTGGCTGGGTACCGCAGGAACGATGGATGTTCCCCTCGCTGACGGTGGAAGAGCACCTGACTGCCGTGGCGAGGCCCGGGATGTGGGATGTCGCGCACGTCTACAAGACCTTTCCGCGCTTGAAGGAGCGGCGCCGCAATCTCGGTAACCAGCTCTCCGGCGGCGAGCAGCAGATGGTCGCCATTGCGCGCGCACTGGTGACCAATCCCGCCCTGCTGTTGCTCGATGAACCGATGGAAGGCCTGGCGCCGATCATCGTGCAGGAACTCAGTCGCGCCATTCGCGCGCTGATCGACGAGGGCGGGATGGCCGTCATCATGGTGGAGCAGCACGCGCGTCTGGCGCTTGACCTGACGCAGCACGCTCTGGTGCTTGATCGCGGGCGGATCGTGCACGCATCGGCCAGTGCGGACCTGCTGGCCGATGCGCCGCTGCTGCAGCGGCTTGTATCCGTTGCGTAGGACTTACTTGCCCGGGTCCTTCACGTCGGCAAACTTGTCGAACTCGACGTTGTACAGCGCGTTGCCGACTTTCTCCACGCGGCGGATATAGACCGTCTGCACCACGTCGCGGGTGGCCGGGTCAATCGTGATGGGCCCGCGCGGGCTGTCGATCTTCATGCCCTTGAAAGCGGCCATCGCCTTGTCTGCGTCGATCTTGCCGCCGAGCTTGTTGATGACGTCGTAGATCGCGCCGATCCCGTCATACGCGGCAACCGCCATGAAGTTGGGGCGGCCATCGTCGGGATTGGCCTCGGCAAAGGCTTTCAGGAAGGTCTTGTTCTGCGGCGAGTCGTGCGCGGCCGAGTAGTGGAATGAGGTGATGACACCCAGCGTGGAATCGCCCATGGCCGGCAGCACGTGGTCGTCCGTCAGGTCGCCCGTGGCGATGACCTTGATGCCGGCCTGGGCCAGCCCGCGTTCGCGAAAGCCCTTCATGAAGGCCACGCCCTGTTCTCCGGCCGGCAGGAAGACGAACACGGCTTGCGGCTTGGTGTCTTTGACGCGCTGGATGAATGGCGCAAATTCCGGATTGCGCAGTGGCACGCGCACGGCCTCCACCACTTGGCCGCCGCCCGCCGTGAAGGTCTGTTTGAAGGCGTTCTCCGCATCGATGCCCGGGGCGTAATCAGCGACCACCGTGGCGACCTGCCTGATGCCATTCTTGAGCGCCCACGAGGCCATTGGCGCGGAGACCTGCGGCAGCGTCATCGACACGCGGGTCACATAGTCCGACTTGGTGGTAATCGACGACGATGCGGCGTTGAAGATCACCATGGGCTTCTTGGCCCGCTGCGCAATGGGCGCCACGGCCAGCGCTTCCGGCGTGAGGCCGAAGCCTGCCAGGAAATCGACCTTGTCGCGGACCACCAACTCCTGTGCAAGGCGCTTGGCGACGTCGGGCACAGGGCCTGTCGTGTCCTTCATGATGATCTGTACTTGCCGCCCGCCAGCCGTCGTGCCGTGCAGCTTCTGATACGCCTTGATGCCACCTTCCATCTGCTTGCCGTAGTCGGCAAAGGGGCCTGAGAAAGGCGCGATCAGGCCAATCTTGATCGGCTCGTCCGCAAAGGCAGGGAAGGCGGCGGCAAACGCAACAGCGGCCGCGGTCAACAGCAGGGCACGACGTTTCATGACGGTCTCCAAGGGTTGGCCGGCAGGCGTGGGCCGAGAAGACATCACGGCGTCGCCTGCGCGTGGCGACGATCCTAAAGGCTCTGTGTTCGCAATGCAATCGAGTGTTCGCATTGTGAACGTCCGTCGCGCGTCGATTACTTCGTGTGTTTGCGTTTGGCGGGCCGATGGCCGGGTTCGCGCCATTCATCCGCCTCGTCGTTGAACAGCGACGACACCAGCGCGCGGAACCACTGGCTGCGCGTGTCGTTATGAAATCTGCGATGCCAATGCTGCTTGAGATCGAAGCTGGGCAGCTCCAGCGGCGGCTCCATCACGCAGATGTTGGCGTGCGATTGCATGAACGACAGCCCGACTGCGTGCGGCACCGTTGCAATCAAATCGGTGCGCGACAGGATGAACGGGATGCTCATGAAATGTGGCGTGAGCAGGGCGGGTGTGCGGCGAATGCGTTTGCGCTCCAGAAAACGTTCATACAGTTCCTGGCTGCGGCCTTCGGCACGCACCACGGCGTGGCCGTACTCCAGGAACTGCGCCATCGACAGCCTGGTGTTGCCGCCGCGTGTCACGGGGTGGTCAGCCCGCACGATGCACGTGAAGTAATGCGTGAACAGCCGTTGCTGGAAAAAGTTGTTGCTCCTGAGATCCGGAAAGTAGCCGACGGCCAGGTCAAGGGCGCCCGTCTCGAGCGCACGCTCGATTTGCGCAGGCGGCAGCGACACGGATTGCACCGACGCGCGCGGGGCCTCGCGCGCCATCGCTTCGACGATGCGTGGCAGGAACACCATCTCGCCCACGTCGGATAGTGCAACGGAGAAGGTGTGCGAGGTGGTGGCCGGGTCAAACGCGCCGGTTTCCAGGATGCCCTGCTGCACCCGCGCCAGCACATCACGTGCTGCAGGAATGAGCGCCAGCGCCCGCGGCGTCGGCTCCATGCCGCGCGAGGTGCGTACGAACAGCGGGTCATCAAACGCTGCCCGCAGCTTGCCCAGCGCGGTGCTCACGCCCGGCTGGCTCATGCCGAGCTGTTGCGCCGCCTTGCTGACGCTGCGCGCGTCATGCAGCGCCAGCAGGATCGGCAGCAGGTTCAGGTCGAAATCGGACAGGGCGGACATGGCAATATGATTATTCGGATCAGCGATAGAGATTATCGCCAATATTGCATTGTGCGATATCAAGGCGCGCCCCAACAATGCTTGCCATAACGAAACCCATCCACTCGGAGACACCACCATGCGCACCCAGGTCGCCATCATCGGCGCGGGCCCGGCGGGCCTGCTGCTCGGGCAGCTTCTGCACCGCAACGGCATCGATGCCGTCATCCTCGAAACCAAGAGCCGCCACTATGTCGAAGAACGCATCCGCGCCGGGGTGCTGGAACAGGGTACGGTCGATCTGCTCAATGAAGCCGGCGTGGGCGAACGCATGCGCCGCGAGGGACTTGTGCATCACGGCATCGACTTGCTGTTTGGCGGCACGCGCCATCGCATTGATCTGACGGCGATGTCGGGTGGGCGGTCCATCACCGTGTATGGCCAGCATGAGGTGGTGAAAGATCTCATCGCGGCACGTATCGAGCAGGGCGCGCCGCTGCTGTTCGACGTGTCGGACGTATCGGTGCACGACATCGAATCGGCCACGCCGTCCGTGCGCTTCACCCACGACGGCGTGCCTCAGACGCTGCAATGCGACTACATCGCCGGCTGCGACGGCTTTCACGGCATCTGTCGCCAAGCCATTCCAGCGCAGCGGCAAGCCGTGTTCGAGCGCATTTACCCGTTTGCGTGGCTCGGCATCCTGGCCGAAGCCGCACCGGCGGCTGAGGAGCTGATCTATGCGAATCACGATCACGGCTTTGCGCTGTTCAGCATGCGCTCGCCCAAGATCACGCGCCTCTATCTCCAGTGCAAGCCGGACGAAGACCTGGCGGAATGGTCCGACGCCCGAATCTGGGATGAGCTTCACACGCGCCTGGAAACCAACGACGGCTGGCAGCTGAAGGAAGGCCCCATCTTGCAGAAGAGCGTGACGCCGATGCGCAGTTACGTCTGCGAGACGATGCAATACGGGCGTCTCTTCCTGGCAGGCGACGCTGCGCATATCGTGCCACCCACTGGCGCAAAAGGCATGAACCTGGCCGTGGCCGACGTGCGTGTGCTCGCCCAGGCACTGATCGCGCGCTACCGCGAGGACGACGCGTCAGCGCTGGCCGGCTATTCCGAGCGCTGCCTCCAACGCATCTGGCGCGCCGAGCATTTCTCGTGGTGGATGACGTCGATGCTGCATCGCTTCGACGATCACACGCCGTTCATGCAGCGGCTGCAGCGCGCCGAATTGGACTACGTGACGCGGTCTCCCGCGGGTGCGCGCGTACTGGCGGAGAACTATGTTGGCTTGCCGTTTGCCGATGAGCCGGCAAGTGGGCTGAGCCTGGTCAATTGTCCCAGGGCGGCGTAGCCATCGGCTTGGAGAATGCAGGGTGCGGTGCCCCACCGGCATGCGTGCGGCTGCGCGAGGGTCGGCCGCGCCGCCCCTGCCGTCTCAAGTCGGTGGTCGGAGGTTGCGGTGACTCAAGCAGCGCCGCAGCCACCTCTCCGGGTCACGGGTCTGCTGCGCGCTGGCTGTGATGGCTTCGCGCCCCACGCTTGCGCATCCAGCTGGTCGGGTCGGATCCGTAGGCGAGTGCCGCGCAAGCCAGCACAGCGGGTTGTCTCGCTTCCTGCTGCGGCAGGGGCCATGCCGCGCATGTTTTTCGGACGTCCAGTGCAGATCGGCCGGATATGACCCGGCCGCGTCGCCAAGCCTGCAGGACCCTGTGACGGGGTGTAGATCAAACGTTGGCGTCGCTGTCATCGCCATGAAAAACCGACGGGTGTATAGTCGGAAAGCACTCGACGTTCAGGAAGGGGGCGGTTGCGATGGACACTTCGCCGGCGGGCCAGTACAAGGGCTTCGATATCTATCCGTTGGCTTACCAGCACGAACGCACGGCGCGCTGGCCCGAGGCCAGAGAGGACCGCAGCTACAACGCCGCTGTCATGATCTGCCGGGCGGGGGAGTCTCCCGAACCGGGCCAGACACAGGTTTTCCGCCTGTCGGGAGACCAGCAGTTCACGAATGTGGGCGACGCGCGGATCGCAGCATTGCGTTTTGCCGAAAGCATCATCGACGGCGGTGGGGGCCACATGCCACTGGCAGATGGCGCATGAGGCCGCGCAGACCGCGTCTGTGATAGAATAACGCGCGAATCCCGGCTCGCCGCCCGGCCAGATTGGTTGTGGCGACGGAGTCTAGCACCGGGGATGACCCCGCGTTGATCCGGGCGGCGCGCATCTGCGACCGCCACCCATTCCTCGCTTGCACTGAACGGCGTACGCCACAGGCGGACATGACTTGCGTTTGGTGCGATCCGGTACCCCCATAGCCCCTGTCCGGGCAGAGATGATCGCAGCGACACTGCTGCATGCCCCTTGGGGCATGCCTCGGCGCTCTGGCGGGTCATCACACCATTGCAACCATGACGCAGCTGCGCGCTGCACACAAAGGAACGAGTTTGGCCAAGGAAGAACTGATCGAATTTGAAGGGGTGGTCTCGGAAGCACTGCCCGATAATCGCTTTCGCGTGCAGCTGGAGAACGGCGTCGAGATCTGGGCATATGCATCGGGCAAGATGCAGAAGCACCGCATCCGCATCCTGGCGGGTGATCGGGTGAAGCTCGAGATGTCGCCGTATGACCTGACGAAGGGCCGTATCAACTACCGGCACAAGTAAGGCAAAGCCGGCCGATCGGTCCGCCCGGCGGGCGTCTCGAAGAAACCGCGTACTCGGAAAAGTGCGCGGTTTTTTTATGATCATTGCATAAGCAGCGTTAAATTCCGTTGATCTGCGGGCAACTTCCGGTATCATGCCGGCAGGTTGTCGGCGGGGGGAACGTGCTGACAGCACCGCTGCAGTGCAGGGCTTTTCATTTCTGTAAAGCCGCGCCTTGCCATCCGGCAATTGGCGCTCCATCTGTACCAGTCCTCAATTAAAAGCGCACGGCCCGCCGATGTCTGTCGGCAGAGGCTTCCAATCGCGCATTCAATGCGCCGACCGGGGCGTCGTCTGACGCTCATGCCCGTTCGGTGTTCAGTGTGCCAATAGAGTCACACCACATCGGGATACCGCACAGGTAGGACGGCGCTTGTCCACCATATCTGGGCGTAACGTTTTGCGTCCGAGGGAACCTAAAACACAATGTTGGGAAGCAAGAATGCAGCACAGAGGGCGGCGCGCAAAAGCAGGCGCGCCACGGTGGGCTTGTTGGCGGCGGCAGCGCTGACGGGCCTGGGCATACAGACAGCCTCGGCGCAGGCCACGCGCCCGAAGGCGCCGATCTACGGCGTGACGCTCGACGATGTCAGCAAAATCAACGCGATCGTCGCATCGCTGACGCATCTGCCGTACAAGCCGACCGTGCGCGTCGTCTTTGATCCGGGTACGTCGGCGGCCGATTACTACGCTCCATTGGTCAAGCTTCACCAGGTTGCGTATGTGATGGGCGAGGTCATGGACTCGTACTATTTCCCGGTCGATCCCGCCACCTACAGCGCCCGAACCAATGAGCTGGTGAGCACGCTGAAGAACGTGGTCGACGTGTGGGAAATCGCCAACGAGATCAACGGCGAATGGCTGCGCGCCGACCCGAACGGGCCCACGGCGACGGCCACGTCGGAAGAGCAGACGATCGGCCAGATGGTCGGTAATGCGTATGACATCGTCAAGGGCGCAGGCGGCCTGGTGTCGGTGACGATGTATTACAACGACGATGGCAAGGGCAACAATTGCTATCAATTGCCGATGGATTCGTGGCGCACATGGGCAACGAACTTCCTGCCGTCGCGTGTGCTGCAGGGCGCGGATTACGCCCTGTTCAGCTACTACCCCTACAAGGATTGTCCGGGCCTGAGCCCGTCGTGGACCAGCGACTTCCAGTTGCTGGAAAGCGTCTTCCCGATGGCGAAGGTCGGATTTGGTGAGATTGGCACGTCCAGCATCTCGGCGCCGACCTCCGTACAGCAGAATCTCATCAAGTCGTATTACCCGATGGGCACGACCCAGATGGCGGCTGACCCCCGCTTCATCGGCGGTTACTTCTGGTGGAACTACGTCGAGGAGATGCTGCCGTACAGCACCAGCACGTACTGGAGCCTGCTGAAGCAGACCATCTCGCCGCTGCCGGCACCGCAATAAGGGCCGCAGCGCCTACGCCAGAAAGGGGGGGCGTAGCCGTGGTCGGGGTGCTGGCTCCGGCCAAGAAAAAACCCGCGTCAGCTCGCGCTGCGCGGGTTTTTCCATGGACCGCCGACATCAGCCGCGCGAAGACAAATACGCGCGGAATTCCTTGGCCACTTCCTTGTGCTTGAGCGCAAATTCCACCGTGGCCTTCAGGTAGCCCAACTTGCTGCCGCAGTCGTAGCGCACGCCCTTGTAACGGTAGGCCAGCACCTGCTCTGCCGACAGCAGCGATTGGATCGCGTCCGTCAGTTGCAGCTCACCGCCCGCGCCCGGCTTGAGGTTGCGGATGTGATCAAAAATGCGCGGCGTGAGGATGTAGCGGCCGACCACCCCCAGGTTGGACGGCGCGTTTTCCGGCGCCGGCTTTTCGACGATGCCCGACATCTTGATCACGCTGCCGTCTTCTTCCCACGGCCGGCCATCGACAACGCCGTACGAACGGCTCTGCTCACGGTCGATCTCTTCCACGCCAATGACCGAGCAGTTGTAGTGCTCGTACAGGTCGACCATCTGCTTCATGACGGGCGGGTCGCCGTCCAGCAGGTCATCCGCCAGGATGACTGCGAAGGGCGCGTCGCCCACGAGCTTCTCGGCACATTGCACGGCATGGCCCAGGCCCAGCGCTTCCGGCTGGCGCACGTAGAAGCAATCCACATGCGACGGCTTGATCGAACGTACGACCTCGAGCAGGGCAGTCTTGTGCTTGGCTTCCAGTTCCGCTTCCAGTTCGTACGCCTTGTCGAAGTGATCTTCGATGGCGCGCTTGCTGCGGCCCGTGACGAAGATCATCTCGGTGATCCCGGCGGCCATGGCTTCTTCCACGGCGTACTGGATCAACGGCTTGTCTACGACCGGTAGCATTTCCTTCGGGCTGGCCTTGGTGGCCGGCAGAAAGCGGGTTCCGAGCCCCGCGACGGGGAAAACGGCTTTGGTGACGCGTTGCATCGTGGTTTCCTTGATATCGATTGTTCCGGGCGCTCAGGCGGCTTGAACCGGTAGCCGTGCGATCTGGGCCTCCAGCTTGGCCAGCGTGGCTTTGAAATCCGTCACGCGCTTTTGTTCCTGTTCCACCACGGCGGCCGGCGCGCGGGCGACGAACGATTCGTTGCCGAGCTTGGCTTCGCACTTGGTAATCTCGCCGCGCAGGCGGTCGATTTCCTTCGACAGGCGCGCATGCTCGGCAGCCACGTCGATCTCGATCTTCAGCAGCAGCTTGTTCTCGCCGACGATGGCGACCGGTGCGCCTGCGCCGTCCTGCTCCATGGCGGCCGCATCCGTGTAGACCTTCACTTCAGACAGCTTGCCCAGCGCCTGCACGTACGGTGCCGCCACCTGCAGGAATTCGGCTTCGCCATTGGCGTACAGCGGCACGCGCTGCGCCGGGGAAATATTCATCTCGCCGCGCAGGTTGCGGCAGGCGTCCACCAGCGCCTTCAGTTGCTGCACCCACTGTTCGGCCTGTTCGTCGATCTTGGACAGCACGGCGCGCGGGTATTCCTGCAGCGCGAGGCTTTCGGTGCCGTCGCCCTTGGCGCGGCCAGCCATCGGCGCCACCTTCTGCCAGAGTTCTTCGGTAATGAACGGAATGATGGGGTGCGCTAGGCGCAGCACGGTTTCCAGCACACGCAGCAGCGTGCGGCGCGTAGCGCGTTGCTGGGCGGGCGTGCCGGTCTGGATCTGCACCTTGGCCAGTTCAAGGTACCAGTCGCAGTATTCGTCCCAGACGAATTTGTAGATGGCGTTGGCGATGTTGTCGAAGCGGTAGTCGGCAAAGCCTTTTTCCACTTCAGTTTCCACGCGCTGCAGCAGCGAGACGATCCAGCGGTCGGCCTGCGAGAAATGCAGGTAGCCTTCTGGGCCGCAATCGCCGACGCATTCCTGCACGCCGCAGTCCTGGCCTTCGGTGTTCATCAGCACGAAGCGCGTGGCGTTCCAGAGCTTGTTGCAGAAGTTGCGATAGCCCTCGCAGCGGCCCGGGTCAAAGTTGATGCTGCGGCCAAGCGTGGCGAGCGAGGCGAACGTAAAGCGCAGTGCGTCGGCACCGAATGCGGGAATGCCTTCGGGGAATTCCTTGCGCGTGCGCTTCTCGACTTTGGGCGCGTCCTTCGGGCGGCGCAGGCCGGTCGTGCGCTTGGCCAGCAGCGGCTCCAGCGCGATACCGTCGATCAGGTCCACCGGGTCGAGCGTGTTGCCCTCGGACTTGCTCATCTTCTTGCCTTCCGAATCGCGGACGAGGCCGTGCACGTAGACGGTGTGGAAGGGCACTTCGCCGGTGAAGTGCAGGGTCATCATGACCATGCGCGCCACCCAGAAGAAGATGATGTCGTAGCCCGTGACCAGCACGGTCGAGGGCAGGAAGTGCTTCAGTTCCGGCGTATCGGCCGGCCAGCCCAGCGATGAGAACGGCACCAGCGCCGACGAGAACCACGTGTCGAGCACGTCGTCGTCACGCGTGAGTGCGCCGGTGTAACCCTTAGAAGCTGCCTGGGCCTTGGCTTCCTCTTCGGTGCGGCCGACATACACATTGCCAGCTTCGTCGTACCACGCCGGAATCTGGTGACCCCACCAGAGTTGGCGCGAGATGCACCAGTCCTGGATGTTGTTCAGCCACTGGTTGTACGTGTTGACCCACTGCTCGGGCACGAGCTTGATCTTGCCGCTCTGCACGGCGTCCAGCGCGACTTCAGCGATGGAGCGGCCCGGGAAGCGCGTGCCTTCGGGCGCCGGTTTGCTCATGGCGACGAACCACTGATCCGTCAGCATCGGCTCGATGACGACGCCGGTACGGTCGCCGCGCGGCACCATCAGCGTGTGCTTCTTGACTTCAGCCAGCAGGCCCTGCGCCTCGAGATCCTCGACGATCTTCTTGCGCGCGTCGAAGCGATCCAAGCCGGCATAGGCGGCCGGTGCATCGGCAACGATCTTCGCGTCGAGCGTCAGGATCGACAACTGCGGCAGCTTGTGGCGCTGGCCCACCGCGTAGTCGTTGAAATCGTGGCCAGGGGTCACCTTGACAACGCCGGTGCCGAACGCGCGGTCGACGTATTCGTCGGCAATCACGGGGATCTTGCGATCGGTCAGCGGCAGGTGGACGAACTTGCCGATGAGGTGGGCGTAACGTTCGTCCTCAGGGTGCACCATCACGGCCGTGTCGCCGAGCATCGTCTCGGGGCGGGTGGTGGCCACCGTCAGGTGGGTCAGGCCGCCAACGGCGTCCGGTTCGGCCAGCGGATAGCGGATGTGCCACAGCGAGCCTTCTTCTTCCTCGCTCACCACTTCCAGGTCGGACACGGCGGTGCCCAGCACCGGGTCCCAGTTGACCAGGCGCTTGCCGCGGTAGATCAGGCCCTGCTCATACAGGCGCACGAAGACTTCGCTGACCGCGCGCGACATCTTCGGGTCCATCGTGAAATATTCGCGCTCCCAGTCGATCGAGGCGCCCATGCGGCGCACCTGGCGCGTGATGGTCGAGCCCGATTGCTCTTTCCATTCCCAGACCTTCTCGACGAACTTCTCGCGGCCCATGTCGTGGCGCGACACGCCCTGGGCGTCCAGCTGGCGCTCGACAACGATCTGCGTGGCGATGCCCGCGTGGTCGGTGCCCGGCACCCACAGCGTGTTGGCGCCGGACATGCGCGCGTGGCGCGTCAGGCCGTCCATGATGGTCTGGTTGAACGCGTGGCCCATGTGCAGCGTGCCCGTCACGTTCGGCGGCGGCAGCTGGATACAGAAGTCGGGTTTGCCGGCTTCGAGCGTCGCGCGGGAGACGCCCATCGCTTCCCAGGCCGCGCTCCACTTCTGCTCGATGGTGGCGGGTTCGAAACTCTTGGCGAGGGACTGGTTTTGATCGGTCATGCTGACGGGGCGCAGTGGGCGCAAAAAGACGTTTGGCCCAGGAAAATAGCGGGCGAAAGCTTGGAATTATACGGCGTGTCGATGTCCGGCACGGGCGAAGCGGCGAATGCGGCCGGTATAATTTCAGGATTCTGCCGAGGCTCCTCCCGCATGTCCGACCTGCTCGCCAATCTGAACCCCGAACAACGCGCTGCCATCACGCTTCCCGATGAATCGGCGCTGATCCTGGCGGGGGCGGGCAGCGGCAAGACGCGCGTGTTGACCACCCGCATCGCGTGGCTGATCCAGAGCGCGCGCGTGTCGCCCTCAGGTGTGCTGGCCGTCACGTTTACGAACAAGGCGGCCAAGGAAATGACGGCCCGCCTGCAGGCCATGCTGCCGATCAACACGCGCGCCATGTGGATCGGCACGTTCCACGGTCTGTGCAACCGGTTGCTGCGCGCGCATTACCGTGATGCCGGTTTGCCGCAGACGTTCCAGATCTTGGATACGCAAGACCAGCTCTCCGCCGTCAAGCGCCTGCTCAAGTCGCTCAATATCGACGACGAGAAATTCCCGCCCAAGAATGTCCAGTACTTCATCAATGGCGCCAAGGAGCAGGGCCTGCGCGCTGGCGATCTGGAAATCGCCAACGAATACGACCGCCGCATGGCCGATCTCTACGCCGCTTACGACGCGCAATGCCAGCGCGAAGGCGTGGTCGATTTTGCCGAGCTGCTGCTGCGCTGCTACGAATTGCTGCGCTACAACGATGCCATCCGCGCGCACTACCAACGGCGCTTCAAGCACATCCTTGTCGACGAGTTTCAGGATACGAACAAGCTGCAATACGCCTGGCTCAAGATCCTCGCCGGTCTGGGCGAGCCTGGTGTCACGCCCAACGCCATCTTTGCCGTGGGTGACGATGACCAGAGCATCTACGCGTTTCGCGGCGCCAACGTCGGCAACATGGTCGATTTTGAGCGCGAATTTCGCGTCGAGCACCGGATCAAGCTGGAGCAGAACTACCGCTCGCACGGCCATATCCTCGATACCGCCAACCACCTGATCTCGCACAACACGCGTCGGCTGGGCAAGAACCTGCGCACGGATGCCGGCCATGGCGAGCCGGTGCGCGTCTATCAGGCCGCCACCGACGGGCAGGAAGCCGGCTGGATCGTCGAAGAAATCCGCGACCGCATTGCCAGTGGCACGGCGCGTTCCGAAATCGCCATCCTCTATCGCAGCAACGCGCAGTCACGGGTGATTGAGCACGCGCTGTTTTCCGCCGGCATCGCCTACAAGGTCTATGGCGGCCTGCGCTTCTTCGAGCGTGCGGAAATCAAGCACGCGTTGGCGTATCTCCAGCTTCTTGAGAATCCCGACAATGACGCCGCGTTTGGCCGCGTGGTGAACTTTCCGGCGCGTGGCGTGGGGGCGCGTTCGCTGGAGCAGCTGCAGGATGCGGCGCGACTGTACGGCATTTCGCTCGCGGCATCGGTGCCGTATCTCACCGGGGCAGCGGGCACCAAGTTGTCGGCGTTTGTGCGTCTGATTGAGCAGATGCGTGCCGACACGCGCCAGATGACGCTGCCCGAAATCGTCCAGCACGTCATTCATGCCAGCGGCCTGATCACGCATTACCAGGGCGAGAAGGAGGGCCAGGACCGCATCGAAAACTTGCAGGAACTGGTGACCGCCGCCCAAGCCTTCGTTGCCGAAGAAGGCTACGGTGTCGACGCAATTGCGACCGCATTGCCGGTGCGCCACGACGCCATGCTGCGCATCGAAGGCGGCGAGATCGATACCGTTTCTGAACTCGTGCTCGACGAGACGCCCGCGGAGATGACACCGCTGGTCGCGTTTCTCACGCACGCCTCGCTAGAGGCTGGCGACAACCAGGCGCAGGCCGGCCAGGATGCCGTGCAGATGATGACCGTGCATGCGGCCAAGGGGCTGGAATTCCATGTCGTCTTCATCACCGGACTGGAAGAGGGTCTGTTCCCCCACGAAAACAGCCAGATGGAGAAGGACGGCCTGGAGGAAGAGCGCCGCCTGATGTACGTGGCGATTACCCGGGCCCGCGAGCGGTTGTATCTGTCGTTCGCGCAAAGCCGCGTGCTGCATGGTCAGATCCGCTACCACATCCGTTCACGCTTCTTTGACGAATTGCCCGAAGAGACGCTGAAGTGGCTGACGCCGCAGCAGTCGGGTTATCAAGCCACCCGCCGTGCGCAAGGCGATTCCGCCTGGGGCAAGGATTGGTTCAAGCGCCCCGAGCGCGGCGATGACGACGCCTACACTGGCCGCCCGACCGGCGGCATGGACACCGGCAAGAACTACGCTGACGCCAAGCGTGCAGAGGCCACGGGCTTCCGCGTGGGCCAGTCGGTGTTCCACAACAAGTTCGGGGAAGGCGTCATCACGACGCTGGAAGGCGAGGGCGCCGAGGCGCGCGCCCAGATCAAGTTCAACCGCCACGGCGTGAAGACGCTGGCGCTGGGCATCGCCAAGCTCGACCCGATCAACTGAGCATCGATCGGGTTGACGTGCAGGTCAGACCGTCGTGTCGGTGGCTTGGCCCGCAGCCTGCGTGACATTGAAGCAGCCGCGGTAGGTGGCGTAGAACGAGCAGTACAGCACTGCCATCACCAGCACACGGTAGGGCGTGGCGATCAGCGGCGCGATGTTGTTGGCGTCGCTCGAGGCAAACAGAGCATCGATGAACAGCGGCACCGCGATCAGCAGAATCGCGGAGAGGGCGCCATACAGGATGAACGCCGCGCGATTGCGCCACACGGCCATCCAACTGAAGAACAGCGCCTTGCCCACCGGGATGCCATGCCAGGCCACCAGCAACGGCGCAAACCAGAAAAGTACCGCCACCGGGATGTACAGCACCGATCCGATCACCATGGCGAGATAGAACTCGCGGATGGCATCGGTCGTCAGTGGCTTGTCGCTGACCACCGTCATGAGGGTATCGACATCGACCAGCATCATCAGCACGCCGCTGACAATCAGCACGAGCACACCGTAGATGCCGCCGAGCTTGAGCAGGCTGCGCATCGCATCCTTGCCGTAGGCGCGAAAGCCCGCGATCAGCGACGCGGGCCCGATGCGCTTGCCTGCCACGGTATCCCGGCACGCCGACATGAATCCCACGAAGATGGCCGGATTGACGAGCAGGATGGCGAACACCCCTACAGGCGGAACCAGCAGCATCAGCAGGTTCACGGCAAACAGGTAGAGGAACAGCAGCAGCAAGAAGCCGATGGGGTTCTTGCGGAACAGCCAGGCGCCCTGGCGCAGCCAGACGTAGCCTTGCTTGCCAGAGACTTCGATCAGTTGCATGGTTGGGGAAGGTCCAGAGTCAGGCCATGGGCGCCGACGCGTTCGCGCAGCACGCGCTCAAAGTGGGTCGGGTCATGCGGCTTGAGCAGTTCGGCATCGCGCGGCAGATAGAAGTCCCACAGGCGCGACACCCAGAAACGGTAGGCGGCGGCGCGCAGCATGTCTTGCCAGTGACGCGCTTCAGCATCGATGAACGGACGTACGGCATGGTAGGCATGGAGCATCGCCTGTGCCCGTTCGGCATCAAGCGCGCCGGTCGCAAGGTCGATGCACCAGTCGTTGACCGTGACCGCCACGTCGAAAAGCCACTTGTCGACGCCCGCGAAGTAGAAGTCGAAGAAGCCGCCAAGGCGCTCAGGCTGCCCGTTTGCGGCGGGCTCGAACAACACGTTGTCACGGAAGAGATCACAGTGACAGGGGCCTTCCGGCAGCGAGGCATAGTCGGCGCTGGCAAAGAACAGTCGCTGATGGGCGAGTTCGCCCTCCAGCAGCGCGCGTGTGTCGCCATGCACGAAAGGCGCCACGTCCGGCACCACCTCGTTCCACCACGGCAGGCTGCGCAGGTTCGGCTGATGGCGCGAATAATCGCGCCCCGCCAGATGCATGCGGGCAAGCATGTTGCCGACAATGGCACATTCAGACGCGGTGGGCGCCAGGTTCGATCGACCTGACAGCCGCGTCACGATGGTCGCAGGTTTGCCGTTGAGGGTGCGCAGGATCGCGCCGTCTCGTCCTGGGATCGGGGCCGGCACACTGATGCCGCGCGCCGCCAGATGTTGCATCAGGTACAGGTAGAACGGTAACTGCTCGAGCGTCAGTCTCTCGAACAGCGTGACGACGTACTCGTGCGTCTGCCCGTCTTTCTCCGTGGTCAGGAAGAAATTGGAGTTTTCGATCCCGGAAGGGATGCCGCGAAATGCGCGCACGGCGCCCACATCGTATTGATCCAGCCAGAGGGCGATCTCGGCGTCGGAGACCGGGGTGAAAACAGCCATGCTTTGCAACAGGAAACAGGTGGAGGAAGAAGGGGCAGCCCACATGGGGCTGCTCGGAGACGCCGCCGCTGCGGCGTGACGCTTAGAACTTGAGGACGTTCACCGAGGGTACGCGGTCGACGGTGCCGCGTTCGCGAATGCGCGGCGAGCTGTCTTCGGGCTTGCTCATGTCGTAGGACGTGCCCATGCCCGATTTGACATGGATGTCTGGAGCCTGCCCCTTCTGGAAGCGATATTCCTCGACCTGCGTGCCGTCGTTGTCGCGGTATTCGAAGCTCGGCTTGACGGGCTCATGGTGGATCGCGCCCTTGGTCGGCTTGGCGATCGGCTGATTGTTGATCGCCTTGACGTCCGGCAGGTCCAGGCCGGCGCTGTCGGCCGTCACTTCGGCATGTGCGGGCAGCGCCAGGCAGAAAGCGGCGCTTGCCAACAGCCCCATATGGCGCATCAGGCGCGCGGCGGCCAGACCGGAACGGGACAGGGCGGCGGGCGGGTGAAACAGCGAATCCATGATGGACTCCAGCGAGTGATCCGGGACCGCACATTCTAGCAGTCCGAGCCCCTCGCCATCCGCCGTGCGGCTTGCGCCTGTCGTTACAGGTAGAACATCTCCTCCTTCGGAGGAATCGGCGAGGTCCCTTCGCGCTTTTCATAAAACTCGTAGACGGCGTCCAGCGCGTCCTTCGGCTCGTCAACGATGCGCATGATGTCGAGATCGTGCTCGGCGATCAGGCCCATCGGCAGCAGCGTGAAACGGAACCAGTCGAGGAGGCCCTTCCAGAAGCGGCTGCCGAACATCACGACCGGCACGCTGCGCGATTTACCGGTCTGGACCAGCGTCAGCACTTCGGCCAGTTCATCGAGCGTGCCGAAGCCGCCGGGCATGACGATGAACGCGTCGGAGTTCTTCACGAAGGTGACCTTGCGCGTAAAGAAATGGCGGAAACGCATCGAAATATCCTGGTATGGATTGCCCTGCTGCTCATGCGGCAACTCGATGTTCAGGCCGACGCTGGCCGACTTCCCGCTATGCGCGCCTTTATTGGCCGCTTCCATGATGCCGGGCCCGCCGCCCGAGATGACGGCGAAGCCTGCGTCCGAGAACAGGCGGGCGATTTCGATGGTGCGTTCGTAGTACGGCGAATCCTCGCGCAGGCGCGCGCTGCCGTAGATCGAGACGGCCGGGCGGATCTCCGAGAGGTACTCGGTCGCCTCGATGAACTCTGCCATAATCGTGAACATCTGCCAGGAGGCGCGCGCTTTCTTTGCGGTGGCGCGTTCCTCGTCAGCAAGTGCCCGCAGACTGGGGATCATCTTGCGATCGGTACGGCCGGCTGCGGTGTCCGATTTGGCGGAAGCAATCTCCACAGGATGGTCGGCGCCCACCGTCACGTTGACGTCCATGTCGGCCGCCGATACACCTGCAGCCTGCTTCGCCACGCCACCTTCAGCGGAAGCGCCATTGTTGGAAACGCCTTCGGGCGCGCCAGTCACTTTAGAGTCCATGGGAATGTCGGAAAGTCAAGAAACGCTGTTGCTCGTCGATGGCTCGAGTTATCTGTACCGTGCTTATCACGCACTGCCCGACTTGCGAAATGGAGAAGGGTTTCCTACGGGCGCCATCTACGGCATCGTGAACATGCTGCGCAAGCTGCGCAACGATTACCCGGCCAAGTATAGCGCTTGCGTTTTCGACGCCAAAGGCAAGACCTTCCGCGATGACCTGTATCCCGCATACAAGGAACACCGCGCGCCCATGCCGGACGACCTGCGCGCGCAGATCGAACCGATCCACGAAGCCGTGCGCGCGCTGGGCTGGCCCATCCTGGTGGTGGATGGCGTCGAGGCTGACGACGTGATCGGCACACTGGCCGATCGGGCGGCCCGCGAGGGTATTCGCACCATCGTCTCGACGGGCGACAAGGACCTCGCTCAACTGGTCAACGACCACGTCACGCTGGTCAACACGATGACAAACGAAACGCTCGATCCGGCTGGGGTGCAGGCGAAGTTCGGCGTGCCGCCCGAGCGCATCGTCGACTACCTCTCGCTGATCGGCGATACGGTCGATAACGTGCCGGGCGTGCCCAAGGTCGGCCCGAAGACTGCCGTGAAGTGGCTGTCCGAATTCGGTTCACTCGACAATGTCATCGCCCGTGCCGGCGAGATCAAGGGCGTCGTCGGCGAGAATCTGCGCAATACGCTGGAATGGCTGCCCAAGGGGCGCGAACTGTTGACGGTGAAGCTCGACTGCGATCTGGCCAACGAGGTACCGACGTTCGACGCACTGATCGACGGCGGCGAAGACAAATCCAAGCTCGTCGATTTCTTTTCGCGCTACGGTTTCAAGACGTGGCTGCGCGAAGCCTCCGGTGAGGCACTGCCAGACACGCGCAGTGTTGGCGCGGCGCGCAAGGCCGCCACACCCGTGAAGAACTACGCTGGTGAAGCCGCACAGCAGCAGGCGCAAGCCAGCCTGTTCGACGTCGAGGCGCCGCCCGGCGAGGTGCGGTACGAGACGGTGACGACCGAGGCGCAGCTTGAATCGTGGATGCAGCGGCTGGACGAGGTGGACCTGGTCAGCATCGACACGGAGACGACGTCGATCGATCCGATGCTCGCGCAGCTCGTGGGCATTTCGCTGTCTGTCACGCCGGGTGAGGCGTGCTACATCCCGGTGGCGCACCGGGGGCCGGATGTCGCCGGCCTCGATGGCGCCGCGCAGCTCGCGCGCGATGCGGTCCTCGCGCGCATGAAGCTGTGGCTCGAGGATGAATCGCGCAAGAAGGTCGGTCAGCACCTGAAGTACGACGCGCACGTGTTCGCCAACCATGGCATTGCGCTGCGTGGCATCGAGCATGACACGATGCTCGAATCGTACGTGCTCGAGTCCCATCGCAATCACGGCATGGATGCGCTGGCCGAGCGCGTGCTGCATCTGAAGACCATCACGTACGAAGCGGTGTGCGGCAAGGGCGCATCGCAGATCGGCTTTGACGAGGTCCCGCTCGATCGCGCGACCGAGTACGCGGCCGAGGACGCCGATATCACCCTGCGCCTGCACCGCACGCTGTATCCGAAGGTGGCGGAAGACGACAAGCTGCGCTACGTCTACGAGCAGATCGAAATGCCAACCTCCATCGTGCTGCAGAAGATGGAGCGCAACGGCGTGTTGATCGACGCCGACCGTCTGGCGAAGCAGAGCAGTGAACTGGGCCAGCGCCTGGTTGAACTCGAAATACAGGCGCACGCGCTGGCAGGCCAGCCGTTCAATCTGAACTCCCCGAAGCAGATCGGCGACATCTTCTTTACGCAGTTGAAGCTGCCGGTCATCAAGAAGACCACCAGCGGCGCACCGTCGACTGACGAAGAGGTCCTGCAGAAGCTCGCCGAGGATTACCCGCTGCCCAAGCTATTGCTGGATTACCGGGGTCTGGCGAAGCTCAAGTCCACCTACACCGACAAGCTGCCGAAGATGGTGAATCCGCGCACCGGCCGGGTTCACACCACGTATGGCCAGGCGACGGCAGTGACGGGCCGACTTGCATCGACCGATCCGAACCTGCAGAACATTCCGGTCCGCACGGAAGAGGGACGGCGCATCCGCGAGGCGTTCATCGCGCCGGAAGGCAGCGTGATCGTGTCGGCGGATTATTCGCAGATCGAGCTGCGCATCATGGCCCATCTGTCCCAGGATGAAGGCCTGCTGCGGGCATTCCAGGAAGGGCAGGACGTGCACCGGGCCACCGCTGCGGAAGTGTTCAGCGTGACGCCGCTCGAGGTGACGGCTGACCAGCGGCGCGTCGCCAAGGTCATCAACTTCGGGCTCATCTACGGCATGAGCGCATTCGGGCTGGCCAGCAACCTCGGGATCGGCCGCGATGCCGCCAAGCTCTATATCGATCGCTACTTTGCCCGCTACCCTGGCGCGGCCCGGTACATGGATGAAACGCGTCAGACGGCGCGCGAGCGTGGCTATGTGGAGACCGTCTTCGGACGACGCCTGTGGCTGCCTGACATCAACGGCGGTAACGGCCCCCGCCGCCAGGCTGCGGAGCGCGCTGCGATCAACGCGCCGATGCAGGGCACGGCAGCCGATCTCATCAAGCTGTCGATGCTCGCCGTGCAGGGCTGGCTGGAAGCAGAGGCCATGCGTTCCCGCCTTGTCATGCAGGTACACGACGAGCTGGTGCTGGAGGTTCCGCAGGAGGAACTGACCGTCGTGCGCGAGCGCCTGCCCGAACTGATGTGCGGTGTCGCAACGCTGCGTGTGCCACTGGTTGCAGAGGTGGGCGTGGGCGCCAACTGGGAAGAGGCGCACTGAAGCACCGCCACCTGTCCGCCGGACAACGCGCGACGGCGGCTTGCCTGCCAAGGCAGCCTGCGAACGGACGTGCTATGCGGTATCCCTGATCCGGCCTATCCACGCGCCTGGGGTTGCGGCAGATTTTGCGTTGCAGCAGACTGCAACTGACAGATCACGCGATCGCATCGATTTTCAGGGCTTGCAGGGAGACACACATGGCAGGGCAGACGGAGCGCGCGGACGGACCGCGCATCGTGGTGGTGGGGGGCGGGGCAGGCGGGCTTGAACTGGCAACGCGACTGGGTGACAAGCTTGGCAAGCGCGGCCTGGCGCAGGTTGTGCTGGTCGACCGCAACCCGACACATATCTGGAAGCCGCTGTTGCACGAAGTTGCGGCAGGCAGCATGGATCCGAACACCCACCAGCTCGAGTACGCCGCGCAGGCGCGCTGGCATGGCTTTGAGTTCCAGCAGGGTGAACTCAAAGCGCTCGACCGTGTGGCCAGGACCATCACCGTTTCCGGGAGCCTGGATGCCGATGGCACCGAGGTGCTGCCCGAGCGTGCCATTCCATACGACACCTTGGTGCTCTCCATCGGGAGCGTGACGCATTTCTTCGGCGTGCCGGGCACGGCCGAACATGCTATCGCGCTGGATACTGCGTGGCAGGCCGAGCGGTTCCGTCGCAAGCTGATCTCGGCGTGCATGCGTGCGCAGAATCGCGTGGGCGACGCCCGACCGCAGGTGGACATCGCCATCGTGGGCGCGGGCGCCACGGGGGTCGAGCTGTCCGCCGAATTGCGTAACACCGCGCATGTGCTGGCCGCGTATGGCCTGCACAAGATGGACCCGCGCCACGATATCCGCATCCACCTGATCGAAGGCGGTCCGCGCATCCTGCCGGTACTCAAGGAGCGGATTTCGGCCGCGACCACCGGGCTGTTGCACAAGCTCGACGTGGACGTGATCACCAGCGAGCGCGTGACCGAAGTCACCGCCAACGCCGTGAACACGGCCAGCGGCAAGTCCATCCCCGCGGACCTGACGGTGTGGGCCGCAGGCATTCGCGCGCCTTCGGTCCTGGGTGAACTGGGTCTGCCGGTCAACAAGCTGGGGCAGCTGATCGTGTCTCGCACGTTGCAGGTGGAAGGCGAAGATTCCATCTATGCCTTCGGCGATTGCGCGAGCTGCCCCTGGCCGGAGGCGTCCACCAGCGTGCCCCCTCGCGCGCAGGCGGCACATCAGCAGGCCACTTATCTGTACAAGGCCTTGCGCCGGCGCATGGAGGGCAGGCCGGTCGAGCCCTTCGCCTTCCAGGACCTGGGGTCGCTGGTGTCGCTCGGCCATTTCAGTGCGGTGGGAAGCCTGATGGGCGGCCTGATCGGCGGCTCGATGTTCATCGAGGGCTTGATGGCGCGGCTGATGTATACGTCGCTGTACCGCATGCACGTGCTGGCGCTGCACGGCTGGGTCCGCATGGCGCTCGATACCGTGACGCATTGGCTGCGCAGCAAGACGAACCCGCGGGTCAAGCTGCACTAGGCGCGCCGCCGGGATGCCGGGCTCTGCAGCGTTGCATCTGCTTGGGTAGACTTATCGCTTCGTTCACCGTAATCGCCTCCCGGGGCGCAAGGAGCGTGCGATGCAGTTGGAAGCAGAAGTGGAGAGCCTGGTGCCTGGCCGCGGTTTTGATCGCCGTGGCTTCATGAAGACCGCGCTGGGTTCGGCATTTGCGGCGGCGGTGCTGCCGGTATCGGCGCAGGCCATCAAGACCGATTTCATCGGGCTGACGGCAGGCGAGGTGACAGTGCCCGTGGGCGACTTCAAGATGCCGGCCTATCGCGCCCAGCCCGAAGGCAAGACCAAGCTGCCGGTGGTCATCGTCGTCAGTGAAATCTTTGGCGTACATGAGTACATCGCCGATGTCTGCCGGCGCTTCGCCAAGCTGGGCTATCTGGCCATCGCGCCTGAATTGTTCGCACGCCAGGGCGATCCGCAGTCGTACGCCACGATCCAGGAATTGCAGGCCAACATCATCTCAAAGGTGCCCGACGCGCAGGTCACGGGCGACCTGGATGCGACGGTGGCCTGGGCCAAGCAGAACGGGGGCGATCCGACGCGCATCGGGATCACCGGCTTCTGCTGGGGCGGTCGCCAGACGTGGCTGTTTGCCGAGCATAGCCCGGACGTGCGGGCCGCCGTGGTGTGGTACGGCCAGCCGAAGGGCAACCCCACGCCTCTGCAGCCGACCTTTCCAATCGACAGGGTGGACGAGCTCAAGGCGCCCGTGCTGGGCATGTATGGCGGCAAGGACACCGGTATCACGCAGGACGCTGTCGGTGCGCTGAAGACGGCGCTGGAATCATCCAGGAATCCGAAGGCGCACGCGTCGCGCATCATCGTGTATCCGAATTCGGGCCATGCATTCCATGCCGACTACCGGCCGAGCTACGTCAAGGCGGACGCGGAAGACGGCTGGAAGAAGTGCATCGCCTGGTTCAAGGACCACGGCGTCGCGTAGGGGTTCATCGCCCGGCAGGAGAGGCCCCGCGCGGGCCTTTTGTTCTGGTTGCGCTGGTAAAGGTGGGCAAAGGGGCATACAATGCGCCTCTTCTTGCAACTCGGTTGCGTTTATAGGCGCACGCCGCATGACCTTCGATACCACCCTGTTTGGCATCCTCGTGGCCACCGCGCTGTCGGGTATCGGCAGCATGGCCGGCGCAGCCGTGCTGTCGCTGACCGTGCTGTCGCGCGTGGTTGACCGCATGGTCAGCTTTTCCGTCGGCGTCTTGCTGGCCACGTCGCTGCTGCATTCGCTGCCGGAGGCGTTCGAGGCGCGGCACGGCATGGAGCCCAATACGCATGCGCTGTTCGCGACGCTGCTGGCGGGCCTGCTCGGATTCTTCCTGCTCGAAAAGATCTCGCTGATCCGCCACTCGCATCATCACGAGGGAGACGGGCATGGCCACCATCACGGGCACGATCGCCAGGAAGCGGGCCGCAGCGGCCTGATGATCCTCGTCGGCGATGGTCTGCACAACTTCTCGGACGGCATTGTCATTGCTGCCGCCTTCCTGGCAGACACCCGGGTTGGCATTGTCACCGCGCTGGCGATTGCCGCGCACGAAATCCCGCAGGAGATCGGCGACTTCATGGTGCTCCTCAATGCTGGCTTCACCAAGGCCCGCGCGTTCGTCTACAACCTGATCTGCAGCCTCTGTGCGCTGGTGGGCGCGGTACTCGGCTATTACCTGCTGGACCGGCTGACGGCGTGGATTCCGTACGTCCTGGTGGTGGCCTCCAGCAGCTTCATCTACATCGCCGTGTGCGACCTGATGCCGCAGATGAAGCGCAAGCCGCGCTGGCAGGAATCGGCGGTGCAGGTTGCCTTGATTGTGGCAGGCATCGTGATGATCTTCCTCCTGACGGATGGCCTGCACGGCCACGCGCACTGAGCCAGCCTTCCCAAAGAAAAAGCCCGGTCGATGCCGGGCTTTTTTGTGCACGGGGGCAGGTTATGGATTCGGCCCGCTTGCCACCGGGCGCGACGGGTCGCTGCACCATTCGCTCCACGAACCGGCGTACAGGGCAGCGCCAGGCAGTCCGGCGATTTCCATGGCGAGTGCGTTATGGCAGGCAGTCACACCAGAGCCACACTGCAATACGGCGTCTTCCGGTTTTGCACCGGCCAGCACGGCGGCAAAGTCGGCGTACAACTGGTCTGCGTGCTTGAACGTGCCATCGGGCTGCAGGTTGTCACGGAAGAAGCGGTTGCGCGCGCCAGGGATATGGCCGCCCACCGGGTCCAGCGTTTCGTTTTCTCCGCGGTAGCGATCGGGGGCGCGGGCATCGATGATGGGCTTGTTCGCGTGGCCCAGGTACTTCTGCACGATGTCGGCCGTCACCAGCGGCGCGAGCGAGGGCTTGCGGGCGAGGTTGCCTGGCGCGGCGTTGAGCTGGGGTTCTTCCGGCACGACCGCATCGGCCGGGAAGTGCATGGCTTCCCACGCCTGCAGGCCACCGTCGAGTACAGCCACGTCCGGATGACCGACCCAGCGCAGCAGCCACCAGAGGCGCGCGGCGAACATGCTGCCTTGCCGGTCGTAGGCGACGACCTGTGAATCGTCATTGACACCCAGCGCCCTCAGGCGCGCGACCAGCGCTTCGGCGTCCGGCAATGGGTGGCGGCCATTGCTGCCCGTCTTGGGGCCGGAAAGTTCGTTGTCCAGGTGCAAATAGAAAGCGCCGGGGATGTGGCTTGCATGATATGCGTCCCGCCCGGCGGCGGCATTGGCCAGGTCAAAGCTGCAGTCGATGACGACAAGGTGTTCCGGCGCGCTGTGCTGCAAGGCGGCCAGTTGCGGCGCGGTGATGAGGGTGGCGTAGTGAGCGCGTTCGCTCATGGCGGCAATCTCCAATCAAACTTCCGGGTGGATCTCGGCTTCGGGGCCTGACACGGCCGTCTGCGGTGTAGGGTGCTCCGCGCCCGACTGGCGGGCGCGCATCACCGTGGTGACGATGCCGCTACCAATGATGAGCGCCATGCCTGCCCACGACAGGGCATTCAGGCGGTCATTCCAAAACAACATACCCCAACCGCTCGCAAAGACGATGCCGGTGTACTGCAGGTTGGCCGTCAATAACGTGTTGCCGCGTTTGTAGGCGCGTGTCATGGCGGTCTGTCCCAGGGTGGCGAGCAGGCCGACGGCGACCAGCAGCCCGGCACTTGACCAGGTATGTTGCTGCGCACCGCCGATGAGCATCCAGACACCGCCGGCGGCCGCGCTCACGAGCGAGAAATAGAACACGATGCGCGCTTCGTTTTCACCGAGATCGCCCAACTGGCGGACCTCCACATAGGCGAGGGCAGTGAAGACGCCGGACACCAGCCCGACCATGCCGCCTGTCATCTGCGAAGCCCCGACGCTCGGCTGCAGGAGGCAGATCACCCCGATGAACGACATCAGAATCGCCGCCACCATCTTGCGATCCGCGCCGCCCGACTTGCCGGCCAACGTGGCGCCTGCGCCAATGATCAGCGCGATCCATACCGGCGACATGTAGTTCAGCGTCATCGCGGTGGCCAATGGAAGCAGGCTGATGGACGTAAACCACAGCAGCAGCGACGTCACGCCGAACACGCTGCGCTTGATGTGCGACATCAGGTATGGCGTGCGGACGCCAGCGCCTGTCCTGACAAGAATCGCGCCCATGACCGTCAGCCCGATCACGCTGCGGTAGAAGACGATTTCCCCTGTGCTGTAGTGGGCGGAGGCAAGCTTCACGCATACGCCCATCGCCGAAAAAGCGAATGCCGCCAGGATCATCCAGAGGGACTGGCGGGAAGCACTGGCAGACCGTTCGGCAGCTTGGGCGATGAGATCGGCAGACATGGACGGGACGAAAAAAAACGGTGCACGCCACATGGGTGCACCGTTTGCATTGTCACTCGGTTGGCGTCTGCGCGCCAGCGCCCGGGTCAGTAGTCCATGACGCGTCGATACCACTCGTGGAAGTGCTGCATGCCGTCTTCCATGGGTGATTGGTACGGGCCGACTTCGCTCGTGCCGCGCTTGAGCAGCGCCAGGCGCCCGGCGTCCATGCGTTCGGCGATTTCATCGTCCTCGATGCACGTTTCCATGTAGGCGGCGCGCTCGGCTTCGACGAACTCGCGCTCGAACAGGACGATTTCTTCCGGGTAGTAGAACTCGACCACGTTGCGGGTCTTGGTCGGCCCCATCGGATGCAGCGTCGACACGACCAGCACGTTCGGATACCACTCGACCATCACGTTCGGGTAGTAGGTGAGCCACACCGCGCCGTACTTCGGCATCTCGCCGTTGTTGAAGCGCAGCACGGCATCATGCCACTTCTGGTAAGCCGGTGTGCCGGGTTTGCGCAAATTCGCGTGGATGCCGACCGTCTGCACGCTGTGCCACTCGCCAAACTCCCATTCCAGGTCGTCACACGAGACGAACTGCCCGAGGCCTGGGTGGAAGGGCACGACGTGGTAGTCCTCGAGGTACACCTCGATGAAGGTCTTCCAGTTGTAGTTGCAGTCGTGCACCTCGACGTGGTCGAGCATGTAGCCGGAGAAATCGAGATCGCGCGCCACGCCCAGGCGGGCGAGGTCTTCACGCACGTCGCGCTTGCCCTCGAACAGCAGGCCGTTCCAGTTCTGCAGCGGCGAGCGTGACAGATGCACGCACGGTTGCTTCTCGAAGTGCGGTGCGCCCAGCAAGTCGCCCTGCAGGTCGTATGTCCAGCGATGCAGCGGGCAGACGATGTTCTGGGCATTGCCGCGCCCATTGAGCATGATTGCCTGCCGATGCCGGCACACATTGGAGAGCAGTTCGACGCCGTTCGGGTTGCGCACCAGCACGCGGCCTTCGGCCTCGGCGGCAAGCGTGTGATAGTCGCCGACTTCCGGGACCATCAGCTCATGGCCGACGTAACCGGGGCCATGTTTGAACAGACGTTCGATTTCAGTTTGATACAGCGCCTCGTCGAAGTAAGCAGAGACGGGCAACTGGGTTTCAGACGGCACCAGATTCAGTGCGGCGCTGAGATTGGACATTATCCCCACTCCCAATAACGGTGAAAGCAGTGAACAACCCAACCATCGACAAGATCGATTTGGGAAAGGACGCCATCGGCAGGTGGCCTAGGGTCTGTTGAGGTAGGAAACGAGCGCTTGCTGGCCCCCGCTTGGGCCAACGACCATACGTTCAATGGGCCAACAGACCCAAACCATCGTGCGGAGCGGCGTACACCGGCCCGGCCTTTGGAGGAAAGGGGGGGATTGTACCCCAGGGAAATTGATAAGTCCCTGATTTTCGAACCCTTTCCGCTTCCAGTCGCGCGATCGCCGGGCTGACAATGCCCCGCCTCGTCACCGCAAACCGCTATCCCGCCCCTTGCGGGATGTGCGCGGAACGCACGCGGAATTGCCGTAAAATGCCAGATTGTCCTTTTCTGATTCGCAACCGGCATGCCCCGTGCCTCAAACGACGCCTCCAGCAGCGCGTCCGCCACGCCCTCCGCTACGCCGGCTTCCTATGAAGCGGCCATGGCTGAACTCGAAACCCTCGTCGCCAGCATGGAATCCGGTGAATTGCCGCTGGAGGCCTCGCTTGCGGCGTATCGACGCGGAGCCGAGCTGGTCAAATACTGTCAGCAGGTGCTGGAACGCGTCGAGCAGCAGGTGCGCGTGCTTGATGGCGAAGCCCTGAGGCCCCTAGCCGACGATAGCAACGCGAACGAGCAGGGCGGCGCATGAGCGATTTCGCCCAATGGATGGCATCTGTGGTGGCCCGGACGGAAAGCGCGCTCGAACACGCCTTGCCGGCGGATACCGTTTCGCCGACGCGCCTGCACGCGGCGATGCGCTACGCCACCCTGGGGGCCGGAAAACGCGTGCGGCCCTTGCTGGCGCATGCGGCGGGCGCGCTGGGGGAGGCTTCCTCCGAGGCGCTCGACGGCGTGAGTTGCGCGGTGGAGATGATCCACGCCTACTCGCTCGTTCACGACGACATGCCGTGCATGGACGACGACGACCTGCGCCGCGGCCGCCCGACCGTGCATCGCGCCTATGATGAAGCGACGGCGCTATTGGTGGGTGATGCGTTGCAGACCCAAGCCTTTATTGTGCTCGCCGAACTGGCCGCGGTGAACCCGGCAACCCGCGCTGTGTTGGTGGGCGAGTTGGCGCGTGCATCGGGGTCGCTGGGTATGGCGGGCGGCCAGGCGGTGGACCTGCAGAGCGTGGGCGTCGCCCTGTCGCAGGATGCGCTGGAGGCAATGCATCGCATGAAGACCGGCGCGCTGCTGCGGGCGAGTCTGCGGATGGGCGCGTTGTGTGCTGGTGTAAGCGCAGCTGCGCTGGAGCAAGTCGATGCGTATGCGGGGGCTGTCGGTCTCGCGTTCCAGGTGGTCGATGACATCCTCGATGTGACGTCGGACACTGCCACGCTGGGGAAGACTGCCGGCAAGGACGAAGCCAACGACAAGCCGACCTATGTGTCCATCCTTGGGGTGGACAGGGCGCGCGCGCTGGCCGAGGAGTTGCACGTCGCGGCAGGCGAGGCGGTGGCGCGACTGGCCCGCGAGCTGGGTAAGGCACGCACCGTCCGGCTCGCTGACATGGCCAACCTGATCGTGCGGCGTGGCCACTGAACAACATCGCGCTGGGCTTAGAGCCCAACGCCAAAACGCCTGAGCGGCGGTCCCACATGACGTACGAACTTCTCAAAACCATCGACGATCCGGCCGACCTGCGCCGACTGGACCGCCGCCAACTCGGTCCCCTGGCGGACGAGTTGCGCGCCTTCGTGCTCGAATCCGTTTCGCAGACGGGCGGTCACCTGTCGTCGAATCTGGGCACGGTCGAGCTGACCATTGCGCTGCACTACGTCTTCCACACGCCGGACGACCGCATCGTCTGGGACGTCGGCCACCAGAGCTATCCGCACAAGATCCTGACCGGCCGGCGCGAGCAGATGGCCACGCTGCGCCAGCTGGATGGTATCTCGGGTTTTCCGCGCCGCAGCGAAAGCCCTTACGACACATTTGGTACGGCGCACTCGTCCACGTCGATTTCCGCTGCGCTCGGCATGGCGCTGGGCGCCAAGACCAATGGCGAGAACCGCGTCGCCATCGCCGTAATTGGCGACGGTGCGATGAGCGCCGGCATGGCCTTCGAGGCGATGAACAACGCGGGTGTCTATAAAGACCTGCCGCTGGTGGTGGTGCTCAACGACAACGACATGTCGATTTCGCCGCCGGTGGGCGCGCTCAACCGCTACCTCGCGCGCCTCATGAGCGGCCAGTTCTACGCTGCAACCAAGAAGGGCGTGGAGAAGCTGCTCTCGGTGGCGCCGCCGGTGCTCGAATTCGCCAAGCGCTTCGAAGAACACACCAAGGGCATGTTCGTGCCGGCAACGATGTTCGAGGAGTTCGGCTTCAACTACATCGGGCCGATCGATGGGCACGATCTCGAATCGCTCGTGCCCACACTGCAGAACATTCGCCAGCGTGCACTGGAAGGCGGTGGGCCGCAGTTCCTGCATGTGGTGACCAAGAAGGGCCAGGGCTACAAGCTGGCGGAAGCGGACCCGATCCTGTACCACGGCCCGGGCAAGTTCAATCCGCAAGAAGGGATCAAGCCTGCCGCCCGCCCGGCCAAGATGACGTACACGCAGGTGTTCGGCCAGTGGCTGTGCGACATGGCTGCCGCCGACAAGCGCCTGGTTGGCATCACACCCGCCATGCGCGAGGGCTCGGGCATGGTGGAGTTCGAGCAGCGCTTTCCTGATCGCTACTACGACGTCGGTATCGCCGAGCAGCACGCCGTCACGTTCGCGGGCGGGCTGGCGTGCGAAGGTCTGAAGCCTGTCGTCGCGATTTATTCGACGTTCCTGCAGCGCGGTTATGACCAGTTGATCCACGACGTGGCGCTGCAGAACCTGCCGGTGGTGTTCGCGCTGGATCGTGCGGGCCTGGTCGGCGCGGATGGCGCCACGCACGCGGGCGCTTACGACATTGCGTATCTGCGCTGCATCCCCAACATGATGGTCATGACGCCAGCGGATGAGAACGAATGCCGCCAGCTCTTGAGCACCGCCTTTGCACAGGACTGCCCGACGGCAGTGCGCTACCCGCGTGGCGCAGGCCCGGGCGTAGCGGTGCAAGCGTCGCTCGAGCCGCTCCCGTTGGGCAAGGCCGAAGTGCGCAGGGCGTCGACCGCGCCGGCGGGTCAGCGGGTGGCGATCCTGGCATTTGGTTCGATGGTCGCCCCGGCCATGGCCGCTGCAGAGCGCTTGGATGCCACCGTGGTCAACATGCGCTTCGTCAAGCCGCTGGATGTGGCTTGCGTGCTGGACATGGCACGCACGCACGACTACGTGGTAACGGTGGAAGAGGGCTGCGTGATGGGTGGCGCGGGCAGTGCTTGCCTGGAAGCGCTGGCCGCTGCCAGCGTGGCGACGCCGGTACTGCAACTCGGCCTGCCTGACCGCTTTGTGGATCACGGCGATCATGCAGTGCTGCTTGCCCAGTGTGGCCTGGATGCCAACGGCATCCTCGCGTCGATTCGCGAACGTTTCGCCGTGCAGCCCCGAGCCGCAGCGCCGCGTGTGGCCTGAGCGCCGTTCGGCGATAGGCAGCGTCAATCACCCGCATAGGGGTTGCGGGTTTGAGTAGTTGACTGCAGAGGTGGGAAATTTCCCTTACACTCCGCCAGTCCAATTTCTGAATTATGTGTGCGCAGTCGCGGGATGGGTCGATTCGGTCACTTGAGGGGTGGTCACAGTCGGCCAGGTTCCGCGGTTTCACACTCGTTGCGTTTCGGCTGACTGCGATGGCCGGGCGACCGTAAAGGAAACCGATCATGAACGATATGAACCCGGCTTTCGCCATGCCGGACGTGCAGTCCAGCCACGATACCCGCCAGATTCCGATCCAGCGCGTCGGTGTGCGCGGTGTGCGCTACCCGCTGTCCCTGCAGACCCCGGCCGGCGTGCAACACACGATCGGCACGTTCAACCTCGATGTGCATCTCCCGGCAGACCAGAAGGGCACGCACATGTCGCGCTTCGTTGCGCTGCTGGAGGAGGAGCGTGAGCCGCTGAACCTGGCGCAATTCCAGCTGCTGCTGGAAAAGATGCTGGAAAAGCTCGAAGCGGACGCCGGCCGCATCGAAGTCCACTTCCCGTATTTTGTCAGCAAGACGGCGCCCGTGTCCGGCGTGCAGTCGCTGATGGACTACGAAGTGACGATGATCGGTGAAGTGCGCAACGGCCACACCAAGGTGCGTGTCAAGGCCCTGGTGCCGGTGACGAGCCTGTGCCCGTGCTCGAAGAAGATTTCGGAGTACGGCGCGCACAACCAGCGCTCGCACATCACGATCGATGCCGAGCTGGCGGCCGATACGCCGGTCGAGGCGCTCATCCGCATGGCCGAAGAAGAAGCCTCATGCGAACTGTGGGGCCTGCTCAAGCGTCCGGACGAAAAGTTCGTGACCGAGCGTGCGTACGAAAACCCGAAGTTCGTGGAAGACCTGGTGCGCGATATCGCCATGCGCCTGAACCAGGACGACCGCATCGTCGCCTACACGCTGGAAGCCGAGAACTTCGAGTCGATCCACAACCACAGCGCCTATGCGCTGATCGAGCGCGACAAGCGCACCGACAAGTAATCGACGCTGTGCCCAAAGAAAAAGCCGCTCAACCGAGCGGCTTTTTTCATGCTGGCTGGATGCGGATGTCTTCGAGGTCCCAGCGTGGCGTCACGCCGTAGCCGTAGCCATCCTGCACCTGGGTGGGGTCGGCCTGCAGCCGCATCGCGCCGGCAAAGGCAATCATGGCGCCGTTGTCGGTGCAGAACTGCAGGTCGGGGTAATACACGCGCAGGCCGCGCTTGTTGCCCTCGGCGTTCAGCCCATCGCGCAGCTGGCGGTTGGCACCCACACCACCGGCCACGACGATGCGCTTGAGGCCATGCTCGCGGGCGGCGCGCAGCGTCTTGCTGACAAGGACGTCCACAATCGCTTCGACAAAGGCGCGCGCGAGGTCGGCGCGCGGCTGATAGCAGCTTTCGCTACCCGTCAGGTTGAGCTTGCGCACTTGCGTAAGCACCGCGGTCTTGAGGCCCGCGAACGAGAAATCGAAGTTGCCCGAATGCAGCATCGGCCGGGGCAGGTCGAATACGCCAGGGTTGCCGAACTCGGCGAGGCGCGAAACGGCAGGGCCGCCCGGGTAGCCCAGGCCGAGCAGCTTGGCGGTTTTATCGAAGGCTTCGCCGGCGGCGTCATCCAACGTTTCACCCAGCAGCGTGTACTGGCCGACCGCATCGACGCGCATCAACTGCGTATGTCCGCCCGAGACGAGCAGCGCCAGGAACGGAAACTCGGGCCGGTCCGCCTCCAGCAACGGCGAAAGCAGATGCCCCTCCAGGTGATGCACGGCGACAAGCGGCTTGCCCAGCGCAAACGCCAGCGCATTCGCCACCGACGCGCCGACCAGCAATGCGCCGGCAAGCCCCGGGCCTTTTGTGTAGGCGATGGCGTCGATGTCAGCCCGCGTGGCATGGGCCTTGCCGAGCACTTCTTCCAGCAACGGGATCACGCGGCGGATATGGTCGCGCGAGGCCAGCTCTGGCACCACGCCGCCGTACTCCCGGTGCATGGCGATCTGCGAATAGAGCGCATGCGCACGCAGGCCTGCCGTCGTGTCGTACAGCGCGACACCGGTTTCATCACAGGAAGATTCGATGCCGAGGACCAGCATGACGGGCAGGCGTGAGGAATTGCAATGGGAAGGCCGCCGAAGATAGCACAAGTTAAAATGCGCAGTTTTCACGCAGACCGGCAACCAAGGGCGCGACGAGCATGATGCGGTGCGATGTGGCAGTGATCGGCGCGGGCGCGGCCGGGATGATGTGTGCGGCGGTGGCCGGGCAGCGCGGCGCGCGCGTGGTGCTGGTGGATCACGCCACGAAGCTTGCCGAGAAAATCCGCATCTCGGGGGGCGGGCGCTGCAACTTCACCAACGTGAACGCCGGCCCGGCCAATTACCTGTCGAACAATCCGCACTTCTGCCGCTCCGCGCTAGCGCGCTACACGGCGCAGGATTTCATCCGCCTCGTCTCCAGCTACCGCATTCCTTACCACGAAAAGCATAAGGGCCAACTGTTCTGCGACGACAGTGCGGAAGACATCATCCGCATGCTGGAGGCCGAGTGCGAGAAAGGCAATGTGATCTGGCGCACCGGTTGTTCGATCGCCGATATCGGCAAGGAGCGCGATGCCTATCGCCTCTCGACCAGCGCCGGTGAAGTCGTCGCCGACAAGTTGGTGGTCGCCACCGGCGGCTTGTCCATCCCGAAGATCGGCGCGACGGATTTCGGTTACCGCATCGCCCGGCAGTTCGGCCTGAAGATCGTTGAGACGCTTCCCGCGCTGGTGCCGCTGACGTTCAACGCCGAGCACTGGGCACCGTTCTCGGCACTGTCCGGCGTGTCGATGGAAGTGGACGTGACCGTCGCGCAGCCCGCAGGCAAGGGCGGCCGAAAGGGCAATGCCACAACGTTCCGGGAAGACCTGCTGCTCACGCACCGTGGCCTGTCTGGGCCGGCCATCCTGCAAATCTCCAGCTTCTGGCACGCTGGCCAACCGCTCCTCATTGATCTGGTGCCCGACACCGATGCCGCGCAATGGTTGTGCGAAGAGAAAACCGGCTCGCGCAAGCAACTCGGGACCGTGCTGGCCCAGCGCCTGCCGGAGCGCGTGGCGCAAGCCTGGTGCGCAACCCACGGAGCCAACCCGCACGCGCCGATTGCCGAATTGCCGGACAAGCTTCTGCGCACGCTCGGCGGCGCGCTCAATCGCTGGGAACTGACACCCTCGGGCAGCGAGGGCTATCGCAAGGCCGAAGTCACGCGCGGGGGTGTTGATACCCGCGCGCTGTCATCTTCGACCATGGAGGCGCAAGCGGTGCCCGGCCTTTACTTCATCGGCGAGGTGGTCGATGTGACCGGCTGGCTCGGTGGCTACAACTTCCAGTGGGCGTGGGCCTCTGCGGTCGCAGCGGGGGAGGCCGCTTCCGCACGTTGATTCCTCCGGTCGGCCCCGGAACCGCCTCGGTTCTGTGCTACGATCAGCGATCCATTTTTCTACGTTTGCAACCCGCTGGGCCAGCCGCTCGAGCGGGTTTTGCCGTTTATCGGAGTTCGGAATGTCCTTGAAGGCACAGATTACGGAAGACATGAAGGCCGCCATGCGCGCCAAGGAAATGGATCGCCTGGGGACGATCCGTCTGCTGCAGGCGGCCATCAAGCAGCGCGAGGTCGATGAGCGCATCGAGCTCGATGACGCCGCCGTGCTGGCCGTGGTCGACAAGATGATCAAGCAACGCAAGGACTCCATCGCGGCGTTCGAGCAGGCCGGCCGTGATGACCTCGTTGCCAAAGAGGCGGCTGAAGTGTCCGTGCTGCAAGCCTACATGCCGGCACAGCTGTCGGAAGCCGAAGTCGACGCCGCCGTGCGCGATGCCGTGGCCAAGGCTGGTGCAACTGGCCCGCAAGACATGGGTAAGGTGATGGGCATCCTCAAGCCGGCCCTGGCTGGCCGCGCGGACATGACGCAAGTGTCGGCCCGCGTGAAGGCCATGTTGGCTGGCGCCTGATTCATCCCGACCGGCTTTTCACTTCAGGGGCGCACCGCGCGTGATCCCGCAGCCGTTCATTGACGACCTGCTCAACCGCGTCGATATCGTCGACGTGGTGGGGCGTTACGTGCAGTTGAAGAAGGGCGGCGCCAACTTCATGGGGCTGTGCCCGTTCCATAACGAGAAGTCGCCGTCGTTCTCGGTGTCGCCCACCAAGCAGTTCTATCACTGCTTCGGCTGCGGCGCGCATGGCTCGGCCATCGGCTTCCTGATGGAGTTTTCCGGGCAATCGTACGTCGAGGCCATCAAGGACCTCGCGCAATCCGTCGGTATGGTGGTGCCCGAAGAGCGCGGTGGCTTGCCGCCTGCAGCACGGGCTGAGCAGCAAGCCAAGACTGTCGCACTGGGCGACGTCATGGCTCGCGCCTGCGAGCACTATCGCAAGCAACTGCGCAGTGCACCCAACGCCATCCAATACCTCAAAGGCCGCGGACTGACTGGCGAGATTGCCGCGCACTTCGGCCTCGGCTATGCGCCGGACGACTGGCAATCGCTCGAAGCCGTGTTTGGTCCGTATCGCGAAGACGCCACCGCCGCACCGCTTATCGAGGCCGGGCTCGTCATCGAAAGCGAGAAGACCAGTGCCGACGGCTCGCATCGCCGCTACGACCGCTTTCGCGATCGCATCATGTTCCCGATCCGCAATACCAAGGGCGTGGTGATCGGATTTGGCGGCCGGGTGCTGGGGCAGGGCGAGCCGAAATATCTCAATTCCCCCGAAACGCCGCTGTTCAGCAAGGGCACCGAGCTGTACGGCCTGTTCGAGGCGCGCAACGCCATCCGCGAGTTCGACTATGTGCTGGTCGTGGAAGGCTATATGGACGTCGTCGCGCTGGCGCAGCTCGGGTTTGCCAATGCAGTGGCGACGCTGGGCACGGCCTGTACGCCTGTCCACGTGCAGAAGCTGTTGCGGCAGGTCGATACCGTCATCTTTTCGTTCGACGGGGACAGTGCCGGGCGTCGGGCCGCACGTCGCGCACTCGAAGCCTGCCTGCCGCATGCTACCGACAACAAGACGATCAAGTTCCTGTTTCTGCCGCCCGAGCACGATCCGGACACTTTCATCCGCGAGGAAGGCACCGAAGCCTTTGCGCGCGAGGTGCACAACGCGATGCCGCTGTCTCGCTTCCTGTTGCAGGCCGTGAGCGAGGATCTCGACCTGCGCCAGCCGGAGGGGCGCGCGCGGGCGCAGTACGAGGCCAAGCCTTTACTCACGGCGATGCCCGCCGGTGGCCTGCGCTTGCAGATCATTCGTGGTCTGGCCGAGATGACCGGCACCACGCCCGCCGATATCGAAGCGCTGTGCGGCCTGCGCAGTGACCCGGCCCAAGCGGGCCGCATGACACAAAAGCGCCCGCGCGTGGCGCGCACCGCACCCACGGCGCTGGAGCAAAAGGTGCTGCGCCTGCTCATGCGCTATCCCGCACTGGCTGCAAGGCTCGACGCCGATGCCCGCGTCCAGTTGACTGCGCCCCAATTGCCCCAAGGTGAGGTATTGGCGGGGCTGCTGGCCGAATGTGATGCTGTGGGTCCGGAGGTGCACTTCGGGGCCTTTGTCGAGCGTCTGGGGCAGACCCCTCACGCCGAAGCCTTTGCCGGGTTACGTACGGCCGTGCTCCAAGACGACATTGAGCTGGAGCCGGCCATTGCCGAGTTCGATACCGCCGTGCAAAAGATGCTCGCCGAGCCACTCAAGCGCGAGCTGGAGATGTTGCAGCGCAAGATGGAAGCCGGCCATGCCGGCGACGACGACAAGGAGCGCATGCGCTGGCTGGTGGGCGAAATCAGCCGCCGTCGACAGCTCGTGTAGCGCATGGGCCGCAGAGCCCACCGCCAAGCGGGGCGGGCAATTGCGGTTAGCCCCTTGATTTTTCAGGCGAAAACCCGATTTTCGTTTAGACCGGCTGGGTCTGGCGTGCTAGAATAGCCGGTTTGGATTGCAAGTCCTTTTTCCCATTTTTGGGGGAGTGAGCGTGCCCATGGTGAAGGTGAAGACCTCCGCGAAGGCCGGTTCCAAGGCCAGTCCTGCTTCTGATTCTGCCAAGCGATCCTCATCGGCGCGCGGCTCGGGAGGAGGAAAGACCCCAGCGGGAACGGCGAAAGTCGCGAATGGTCGGACCCATATGGGGCAGGCAGGATCGACAGGAGTGAAGGCCACTGCGCCGGCAAAGACGGGGAAAACCCAGCCGCGCCAGACCGCCGATATCGCTGTCGCCGCCAAGACTGTCAAACCGACAGCGCGCACAAAGGGCGTGATCCAATCTTCAACCTCAGGCAAGGTCTCGACGTCGATGAGCACGAGCGCCAGACCTGGCGGCACAGCCGCTTCCGTCGCACTCAAGGGCAAGACAACCACCGTGGCGAAATCGAAAGTTACCGAAGTCGAGAGCAAGCAGACCACTGCCAGCGCAAGCGCAACCAAGACGGGTACTGCTCGTACCAGCACCGCAGCCAAGCCAGCCAAGGCGACCGCGGAAGACACCAAGCGCACCGCCCAGGCAGAGGCCACCCCCACAACTCCTCCCGCGCCCCGCGCCGAGGCCGCAGCCGAGCCCAAGAAGCGCGGCCGCAAGCCCAAGGCAGAGACGCAGGCAGACGACGACAGCAGCACGGACGTGACTGAAGAATTTGACACCCCCGCCGCTCCGGCACCGAAAACCGAAAAGCTGAAGGCCCGTGACCGCAAGGCCAAGGAAAAAGCCCTGCTCAAGGAATTCGCTGCCTCGCAGCAAGGCGGTTCGGAAGAAGAGCTCGAGGCTCGCCGCCAGAAGCTCAAGGCGCTGATCAAGCTGGGCAAATCGCGCGGCTACCTGACCTACGCCGAAATCAACGACCACCTCCCCGACGACATGGTCGACGTGGAGTCGCTGGAAACGTTGGTCGCCACGCTCAACGACATCGGCGTTGCCGTGTACGAGCAGGCGCCGGACGCCGAAACGCTGCTCCTGAACGACAACGCGCCTTCCGTGACCACGGAAGAAGAGGCTGAAGAAGAAGCCGAAGCCGCGCTGTCGACGGTTGACTCCGAATTCGGCCGCACGACCGACCCGGTGCGCATGTACATGCGCGAAATGGGCACGGTCGAGCTGCTGACGCGCGAAGGCGAAATCGTGATCGCCAAGCGCATCGAAGCCGGCCTGAAGGACATGGTCATGGCCATCTCGGCCTGCCCGGTCACCATCTCTGAAATCCTCGCCATGGGCGAGCGCGTTGCCAACGACGAAGCCAAGATCGACGAGTACATCGATGGCCTGATCGACCCGAACGCTGAAGCCGACGCAGCCGCTGCTGCCGAGGAAGAAGAGGAATTCGAGGAAGAGGAAGCCGAAGAAGAGGGCGACGAAGAGGAAGACGAGGACGATGAAGGCGCCGGCGCTGCCGCAGCTTCGGCCCGTCAACTCGAAGAGCTCAAGCAGGCTGCGCTGGTCAAGTTTGGTGTGATCGGCGAGCAGTTCGACAAGATGCGTCGTGCGTTCGAGAAGGAAGGCTACAAGTCCAAGCCTTATGTGAAGGCGCAGGAAGCCATCCAGGCCGAGCTGATGACGATCCGTTTCACGGCACGCAACGTCGAGCGGTTGTGCGACACGCTGCGCGGCCAGGTGGACGAGGTTCGCAAGCTCGAGCGCGCCATCCTGAACATCGTGGTGGACAAGTGCGGCATGCCGCGCGCTGATTTTGTCGCGCGCTTCCCGGGCAACGAAACGAACCTCAAGTGGATCGAATCGGTGGTTGCGGATGGCAAGCCGTACAGCACCATCGTCGAGCGCAACGTGCCGGCCGTGCACGAACTGCAGCAGAAGCTGATCGACCTGCAGGCCCGTGTGGTGCTGCCGCTGGCTGAACTCAAGGACGTCAACCGCAAGATGTCGGAAGGCGAGCGCCGCGCCCGTGAGGCCAAGCGCGAAATGACCGAGGCCAACCTGCGTCTGGTGATCTCGATCGCCAAGAAGTACACGAACCGCGGTCTGCAGTTCCTCGACCTGATCCAGGAAGGCAACATCGGCCTGATGAAGGCGGTGGACAAGTTCGAATACCGTCGCGGCTACAAGTTCTCGACGTACGCGACGTGGTGGATCCGTCAGGCCATCACGCGTTCGATCGCCGATCAGGCGCGCACCATCCGGATTCCGGTGCACATGATCGAGACGATCAACAAGATGAACCGCATCTCGCGTCAGATCCTGCAGGAAACCGGCAACGAGCCGGATCCGGCAACGCTGGCCGAGAAGATGGAGATGCCGGAAGACAAGATCCGCAAGATCATGAAGATCGCGAAGGAGCCGATCTCCATGGAAACGCCGATCGGTGACGACGACGACTCCCATCTGGGCGATTTCATCGAGGACACGAACACGCTGGCTCCGGCCGAAGCGGCGCTGCATGGCTCCATGCGCGGCGTGGTGAAGGACGTGCTCGATTCGCTGACGCCGCGCGAAGCCAAGGTGCTGCGCATGCGCTTCGGTATCGAAATGAGCACCGACCACACGCTGGAAGAAGTCGGCAAGCAGTTCGACGTGACCCGTGAGCGTATCCGTCAGATCGAGGCGAAGGCACTGCGCAAGCTGCGCCATCCGAGCCGTTCCGACAAGCTCAAGAGCTTCCTCGAGGGGAGCTGATCAGGCGATTTTCCGGGTGGGCTTGTGCCCACTTTCGGGTAAAATCATCGCTCAAGAGGCCCGGCCTAAGCGCCGGGTTTCTTTTTTCCCCTTCATGGGCCGGACGCCGTGCTGGTTGCAGGCAGCGGACTCATAATCCGCCTCCGAAAGGACACCGTGGGTTCGAATCCCACCCGGCCCACCACTCCCTCTCCGTTAACGCTTCCGCAGAAGCTCCTCCGCTATTTCGGGCCGCGAATCCTTCGCAGGTCTGTTTTTTGCTGACCGATATTTCCTGCGAATTAATAACGTTTGGAAATAATCGAATCCATGTCACACCTTGCAGACATTTTCCCCACGTTCAGGGGATGGGTTTAAAACACTTCAAACGAAAAGAAAGCCTTCTCTTGTTTGAAATACCGCCAGGCCACGCCATATCGGTTTGCGCGGGCTGTCGCAGATTTTGTTTTGAATGAAATCTCTATTTACTTCATGCTCTGCGCGGACCATAGTGTCGCCCATAACAATAAGTTAATAGTCAGTAGCGTACCCTTCGGAGATATAGGATGCTACGCATTGAAAACGGGCCCTTTCAGTATTTCTCCCTCGCGCGTGCCCATGCGCGTCATCGTCATCGCGGCGCGTCCAATCGCTCCCGCTAGCTATCGTTTCCCGGATTTTGTTCTTACTTCGGCACGCACCGAATCGGCTGCCGCGCGAGTCGCACTCGCAGGTGTTTGTTGCGCCTGCTGATGTGATGCGCAGATCGATCTGTTGAGCGGGCGGGCCGTCCGCTGTCGACCGTAACAGGCAGGCGGGAATACAGCCGGTGTTCTCCGGCGAAAAACACACCACGTCTCACAACCCAAGGAGGGAACCATGGGTGGTCAACGTCATCTTGTTATTGCCGTGGCAATCAGTTGCCTACTCGCCGCATCCTTGATTGGCGGATGTGGCGGGGCGGACGATCCCGGCGCTTCGGACGTCGCTCAATGCTCGGGCAGTTCCTGCCCTCCGAGCGGGGCAAACACGACGCCGAGTACGCCGACCAGCCTGTGCCCGGCGTCGCTTGATTACACGACCACCTACACCGGTGGTTCGGGTAGTGGCGAGTACATCAAGGTCAGGTTTGATACGAGCAAGAACACGTACCAGATGCAGTTCCTTGAGTCGTCGGTGCCGACCTCGGCGGGGCAGATCAATACGACGCGCAAGGGCCTGACGATCAACGGCAGCTTTGTCCATCCGACCAACCTGCCGACACCCGAGCAGAACCGCTGCGCCTTCGTGCTGCAGTCGGGCAAGACAGATGACAACAGTTATGCCATTACCGTCAATCCGCAGGACCCGCCGATGCTGTTTGTCGGTCAGGGCATCGTGGGGGGCGGCATTCCGGGGGCGACCATCCAATTCGACGGCATCCAGCCGATTCCCGGCGTCGTGATTGGCGCGGTGCCGTCGCGGACGTTTGATTTCTATCCGTTCCTGGGCTTCTCCGAGACGGTGACCGATTTCTCGCAGGTGGCGGGGCGCTACAACCAGGTTGGCGTGCATGTCACCCCCACGGGGTCGGGCAACCAGACCTCGGCGCCGCAAGGCTGGCAACCCGACGCCGTCAACTGGACGCAAACGTTGAATGCCGACGGCACGTGTACGGCGGAAGGCATCGACTATTCGTGCCACACGACGGGCACGCCGTGGACGCTGCGTCAGAACGCCGATGGCTCGCAGGACAACGTGTTCGTCAGCAACCCGACCAGCAGCAGCGTGCCGTATCCGTATGTGGGTCAGGTCTCGCCGCTGGTGCTGCTGGCGCCGAGCCAGGCCAAGGGCATTCTGATTGCCGGCAAGCTCAACGGGCAGGTGGTGCCGGTGGTGATCCGTGTCGGCTACTCGCATAGCGATGCCACCAACCTGTTGGCTTCGGTGGCGGATGACCAGATCGGTATCTCGATCCTCTCGCCCGCCACGGCCATCCCCGCTAACGCGCTCAAGGGCGGCTATGTTGGTGCGACCAGCGGCTCGGCGTGCGGCGTGGTCACCAACAACGGCCCGAGCGGCGCGCCTGCCAGCGGCAACGGCTTGAACGCGACGATCGATCACCCGGAACTGTCGGGCTCCTTCAGCGGCGGCTTCTTCCACGCCAACGCCGGCAACTGCAGCGACGGCACGGCCGTGTCGACGCTGGCCGCCAACTACACCTCCACGCTGTTCCAGAACGGCACGGCGGCCTTCATCAACCCGCTGACTTCGCATGTGACGGCGCAGTTCGGGCTCGACTACACACAGGCCTCGCCGGGCAAGTTGATCGTGACGGCGCAGAACGACTTCAACGCGCAGGGCGCCAGCGGCAACGTTGCGCTGTTCAAGGCCGGCGACACAGGCGTGGCCGTCAAGGTGGGCAATGTGTACGCAATGCTCATGAACAACAACAAATACAACCCGTTCTTCACGGTCGGCGCCTTCGTCCAGTGACGCGCGCATCGATGCAACCCCATCCGGCGGCGGCCTGCGCGATGTGTGCGCCGCCACCTCGGAACAACAACCAGGAGCAGACGCAAATGCAATGGCGTAAATGGCTGGTGGCGCTCGCGTGCGCGCCGATCGTAACGGCATGTGGCGGTGGCGATGATCCGCCGCCCCCGGTGATCCAGCGCCTGTGTCCGCAGGCCATCGACTACAACACGGTATTCACCGGCGGGTCGGGTTCGGGCGAACTCGTGAAGGTGCAGCTCGATACGACGAAGATGACGTACCAGATTACGTATCTGGCCTCGCCGATTCCCGTCAAGACGGGCACTGTTGCGCCGACGCGCGATACGGCGCCCAACAACGTGCAGACCGGCACCCTCACGCAAGAGACGGCGCTGCCGACCGAGAAGCTGAACCAGTGCGCGTTCCGCTTGAACAATGCAAGCCTTGATCCGAGCCGTCCGGCGCGGTTCTTCCTGGGGCAGGGCGTGCTGGGCGGCACGATACCCGGGGCGACGATCCAGTTCGACGGCATTGTCGGCGTGGGCAAGATTCCGCAGACCACGTTCCCGTATTACCCGTTCATCAGCTTCTCGAATACCGAGACCGATCTGAGCCGGATCGCGGGCAACTACAACCAGCTGGGCTACCACCAGGTGCCTTCGCAGAATTTTTCACAGCAGGCGGTCGATGCGCGTTTCACCATCAACGCGGACGGCACCTATACCGAGTGCGACAACTTGGGCGTGAAGAACGGTGGCGCCTGCCTGACCTCGAGCGCGACGGTCAACCAGAAGCTCACGCTGCGCGCCGATGCGCCCGCCTTTACCACGATCAACTATCAACCGCAGGTGCCGGCGACGGTCTCGTCGCTCGATCCCGCCAAGGCGGGCAAGGGCGTGCTGATCGTCGGCAAGCTGTATGGCCAGCTCGTTCCCATCTTCATCCGCGTGGGCGCGGCCAACTCCGATCTGACTGCCGGGCCCCCGGTGGCCGATGACGAGTCCGGTATCTCGTTCCTTGCCCCCGCGACCAACATTGCGCAGGGCTCGCAGGATGGCGAGTACACGGGCGTGGACAGCACGTTCAACTACCGCGCCACCGCGCTCGTAGGTGCGCAGGCCACGATGCTTGATCCATTCAACGCTTCGCAGGTGGCGCTGACGCGTCCGCTGAATCTGGACTTTACGCAAACGGTAGCGGGCGTGATCCGCACCACGCAGACGAGCGCAGCCGCAGGCTCCGCCCCGACCGGCAAGCTGATCTTCACCGGCAAGACCTTCGGCTTCCTGGATATGAGCGACACGAAGAACCCCTACTTCACCGTGGGCGCCTTCGTGCAGTGACGTTTCCGGAATCACACGCCACGGAGCGCGGCACAGACGGTCGCGCTCCGCTCAGAACAACAGGAGGACGCATCATGAAGAATCTGACTGTCGCATTGGTGGCGGCCTGCGCATCCGCGAGCGCCATGGCGCAGCAGGCAGGGGACAACGTGGCGACGGTGGGCTGGTTCCACATCATGCCGCAGGACTCGAGCAACAACCTGACCACCAGCGTGATCAACGCGCCGATCAATGATCCGCTGCGCTTGCCGGGCAGCTTCACGTCGCCCAATAGCGGCCTGACGGTGAACAATGCCGATACGCTCGGATTGACGCTCACTCATTTCTTTACCGACAACGTCGCGTTGACCACCATCGCCGGCGTGCCGCCCGAGTTCAAGCTCACTGGCCATGGCGTGATCCGCGCGCCCGGGCCGGCCGGCGCGTTCGGGCACGTCGATCTCGACGACCCGTCCAATCAACCCGCCGTTCGGAAGGCACGCCAGTGGAGCCCCGGGATCATCCTGCAGTACTACTTTGGGCACGCTCAATCGACGTTCCGGCCGTTCGTGGGCGCGGGGGTGGTCTATAGCTTCTTTACCAACATCGAGCTGAACCGCAATTTTGCAGCTGCAGTGAACCGCGAACTGGGCAGCGTGCTGGCGGCAGGGGCGGGCAAGCCAGGGCCAACGTATGTGGAGGGAAAATCGTCGTCGTCGTTCGCACCGATCTTCAACCTGGGCGCGAGCTACGCGATCAACGCGCGGTGGTCATTGACGGCGACGGTGTCGTACCTCCCGCTCAAGACCGAGGCCGCGACCGTCATCAAGGCGGCAGATGGGACGACGCTTGCCACGAGCAAGACCACGCTGAAAGCCGATCCGATCATCACCTTCGTCGGGGTGTCGTACAGGTTTTAGCGGGGCATCGGTTGTCCATGCCTGGCTGAATGGGCGCGGCACGACGGCGGGAACCGGCGCGCGCCGTGTGACGTTCGGGCGCCATCTCGTCGTTGGGCAATAGCCCTGTCGCCATTGGCGTCAACGGATGTGAATTGGACGTGGCATGATCCCGACTCCCGCCGCTGCAACGGGGCAGCGGTCACTCTGTTCAGGAGCCAAGTCATGCGTTTGCGCTACACCCCTGCCATTCAACGGATCGCCTGTTCCATCGCGTTGGCCGCATCCATGGTGCATGGTCACGCCCAAGCCGCGGACTTCGCCGCCACGCCTGCACCGGCAGCCACGCAGCCGCGCACGCAGGTGCCCGGTTATTACCGCATGGCCTTGGGCGATGACGTGGTCACTGCGCTGTACGACGGCTATGTCGACCTGCCGGCCAAGACGCTCGTTGGCATGAGTGCGCAATCGGTGCAGCGCCTGCTCGCCCGCATGTTTGTGTCGTCCACGCCAGGCATGCAGACGGCCGTGAACGGTTACCTGATCGACACGGGCAGCCAGCGCATCCTGGTCGATACGGGCTCGGGCACGTGCTTCGGGCCGACCATGGGCGGCTTGCAGGGCAACGTGCGCGCCTCGGGCTATCAGCCCGAGCAGATCGACGTCGTGTTGCTGACCCACCTGCACCCCGACCACGCCTGCGGACTGCTGACGCCGCAGGGCCAGCCGGCGTTTCCGAATGCGCAAGTCTATGTGGCGGCGCCGGAAGCCGACTTCTGGCTGAGCGAGACCGTTGCCGCAGCCAAGCCGAAGGACATGCAGCCGTTCTTCAAGATGGCACGCGACGCCGTGGCACCGTACGCTGCCGCGGGCAAGCTGCAGCGATTCAAGCCCGGCGATGAAGTCGTGCCAGGCGTGCGTTCCGTGGTGGCCAATGGCCATACGCCGGGGCACAGCGGCTACCTCGTGGCCTCCAAGGGCCACAGCCTGCTTGTGTGGGGCGACATCGTGCACAGCCATGCGGTTCAGTTCCAGCATCCGGAAGTCGCCTTCGAATACGACGTCGATCAGAAACAGGCAGTTGCCACGCGCCGCAAGCTGTTTGCGGAGGCGGCGCACGACAAGCTCTGGGTAGCGGGCGCCCACCTGCCGTTCCCGGGTCTCGGCCATGTGCGGCAGGACGGCAAGGCTTTCGCCTGGGTGCCGATCGAGTATGGCCCGCTGCGCACGGACCGGACGGACTGAAGCGTCATGCCCCTGCCGGCCGCTTCATTCTGCATAGGGTCGGCAGGTCCAGGTCTTTGGCCGAGGTCGTGCTTTCGGTCTTGTGGCCCCACTGCGTGCCGTCGTAGCCGACCTTGACTGCCTTGCCGTCCACCGGTGCGATGGTCGAGACGACCTGGGGTAGCAGCAATTGGTGGTCGGTCTTACGCATCGTGACCTCGCCGAGGAAGCTTTGCTTCTGCATGCCCTCCAGCGCCAGGGCTATCTTGAGCGGGTCGGTGGAATTGGCCTTGCGGATGGCATCCGTCAGGAGTTCGACCGACAGAATGGTGCGAGGCGCGAAATGCTCGCCGGCCGGCGTCTGGCGCACGCGCGCATCCATCTGCATCAGTTGCGCGTTGCCATTGCCGGGTGTCCATTCCGACACCCACGTCACCTTGCCGAGCTTGGCCTGCGACACTGCCAGCACGGTGCCGGGCGCGCCAGCGCCGCTGTGGTTGAGGTAACGCACGTCGTAGCCCATGTCACCGGCTGCCTTGATGAGCAGGTTCAGATCCTGCCCCCAGTTGCCTGTGAGGATCGTGTCCGCGCCGGTCGCCTTGGCCTTGGATACGTAGGGCGCGAAATCCTTCACCTTGCCGATCGGGTGCAGGGTTTCGCCCGTGAACCGCACATCCGGCCGCGCTGCTGAAATCATCTGTTTGCCCAGTGACGCCCACAGCCGGCCGTGTGCGTAATCCTGGTTCAGCGAATACACCTGATGGATGTCGGACTGCGTCTTCACGAAGTTGGCCAGCGCGCGCATCTTCATGGCCGTGTTGGCCTCGGTGGCGAAGTGCCAGAAGCTGCAGTGCGCGCCGGTCAGGTCCGGATCGATCGAGGCATAGTTGATGATCAACACGCGCTGCTCGGGATTGCGCTCGTTGTGCTTGGTCGCGGCGTCTACCATGGCGGCCACGACCGAGGAGCCCGACCCTCCGGTAAAGACCACCTTGGCGCCGGCATCGATGGCACTCTGCAGCGCCGACAGGCTGTCTTGCGCGGACAGTTTGTTGTCGTAGGTCGAGAGCTCGTAGCGCGCCCCGTTCAGCACACCCTGCGGCTGCGCATTCGCATCCTCCACCGCGAGTTTGAGGTTCGCCAGGAACTGTTCGCCCACATTCGACAGCGGCCCGCTCAACTGATCGATGAACGCCACCTTGATCGGTGCCGGGTCCGAGGCCTGGGCCAGCGGCGCGGCGAGCACGGCGGCCGCAATGACAAGCGCGGACAACGGACGGGCAGAGCGGATCGATGCGGGCATGTCTCCTCCTTGTGCTGTGGTTACCACGTGTCGATGAAGCGGCGCCCAGCCGGGTCACGCGTGTGGCGCGGCGGTGCCGGGGGTGCCGATTGCAGTCCGCGCAACAGCCAGCGGCGCGTGTCGGCGGGGTCGATGACGGCGTCGATCTCCAGATAGCTGGCCATGTTCAGCGCGCGCCCGCGCTCGTAGGCTTCATCGACCATCTTGCGGAATAGCGCATCGCGCGCGGCGGGGTCTTCCACGGCCTCGAGCTCCTTGCGGAAGCCAAGCCGGATGGCGCCTTCCACGCCCATCGCTCCGAACTCGCCGCTGGGCCATGCCGCCGTGAAGAACGGTGCGTGAAAGCTGCCCGCAGCCATGGCCTGCGCACCCAGGCCGTAGCCTTTGCGCAGCACAACCGTGAAGAACGGTACCCGCAGGTTGCCAGCGGTCACGAACATGCGGCTGACGTGCCGCACGGTGGCGGTCTTTTCCGCCTCGGGGCCGACCATGAAGCCCGGCGTGTCGCACAGCGAAACGATCGGCAGGTCGAACGCATTGCAGAGCTGCATGAAGCGGGCCGCTTTGTCGGCGGCGGGTGCGTCGATCGCACCGCCCAGGTGGCGCGGGTTGTTGGCAATGCAGCCAAAGGCACGGCCTTCGATCCGGATCAGCGCGGTGATGATGCCCACGCCAAATGCCGCCCGCAGCTCCAGCACCGACCCCACGTCGGCCAACGCATCGATCACGGTGCGCATGTCATAGCTGCGCATGCGGTTCTCCGGAATCACGTGCCGCAGGTGACGTGCGTCGTGTGTCTCCCAGGTCTTCATTGGGCCCTGGAAATAGCTCAGATAGCGCTTGGCGACGTCAACGGCGGCGGTTTCGTCATCGACCAGCACATCGATCACCCCATTGGGGGCCTGCATGCCGACGGGCCCCACCTCTTCGGGCGCGTAGACGCCCAGTCCGCCGCCTTCGATCATGGCAGGGCCGCCCATGCCGATGGTGGCATTGCGCGTGGCAATGATCACGTCCGCGCAGCCGAGCAGTGCGGCGTTGCCTGCAAAGCAACGGCCGGACACGATGCCCACCAGCGGTACCAGCCCGGAAAGCCGCGCAAACTGGATGAACGTCGTGCAGTCCAGGCCCGCCACGCCTGGCTTGTCGGTATCGCCCGGGCGCCCGCCGCCGCCTTCCGCAAACAGCACCACCGGCAGTTGCCATTGCTGCGCAAGCGTCAGCATGCGGTCCGTCTTCTTGTGGCTGAAGGTGCCTTGCGTACCGGCCAGCACGGTGTAGTCGTAAGCAAGCACCATGCAGCGCGCGTCCTGGTCAGGAAAGTGCTCGCCATTGACGGTGCCGATGCCCGTGACGATGCCATCCGCAGGCGTTGCGCGGATCAGGTCTTCCACGGTCCGGCGCTGGCGTTGGGCGGCAATGGCCAGCGCGCCGTATTCAATGAACGAACCCGCGTCGCACAGGGCGTCGATGTTCTCGCGCGCCGTGCGCTGGCCTGTCTTGCGGCGGCGTGCGACGGCATCGGGACGGTGCTCGTCGAGGCCGAACGCGTGGCGATCGATCACCGCCTGCAGGTCGGGCCGCACATGGTCGAGATCGATATCCGCGCTGGACGCATCGGCGTCGTGTTGCATGGCGTCGGGCATCAGCGCGACAAGCGGCTGGCCCTCGCGTACGGTTGCGCCGGGCTGCGCACAGATCTGCAGCACGCGCCCCGCGGCGGGCGCGGTCACGACGTGCTCCATCTTCATCGCTTCGATCACGGCGAGCACGTCGCCGCGTGCAACGTGCTCGCCGGCTTCGGCTGACAGCTGGATCAAGGCGCCGTCCATCGGCGCCGTGAGGAGTTCTGCGTCATCGGGCAGCGCATCGCCGAACGATTCGGCGGGCGCCACGCTGGCAGCGGCGCCGGATGGAACGTGAAGCGTCGGATGCGTCGCGCCGGTGCCGCCGATGAGGTCGTTGAGGCGGGTGTCAAGGAACTGGGTGTGCACGGCATTGGCCTGCACGTCGGCATCGCGCAGCAGGTCTTGGAGCAGCAGCTTGTTGGTCGCCACACCTTCGATACGGAACTCGCACAGCGCGCGGTACGCTTGTGAGAGCGCCTGCGCATACGTGCCCCGCGGCGCATGGACGATCAGTTTGGCCAGCAGCGAATCAAAGCGCGGGTTGGGCCGGTAACCGGCATAGCCACCCGTGTCGACGCGCACGCCGGGTCCATTCGGCGGCTCGAACGCCGTCAGCATGCCGGTAGACGGATGCGGCTGGCCGGATGCGTCGATCGTTTCTGCGTTGATGCGCACCTGAACGGCATGGCCGCGCGGCGTGATCGGTCGGGCGAGGCCCAGATCGGCCAGCGAAGCGCCTTGCGCCAGCGCCAGCTGGGTCAGGACCAGATCGACACCCGTCACCATTTCGGTGACCGTGTGCTCGACCTGCACACGCGGGTTGGCCTCCATGAAATAGAACGCAGCGCGCGGCGTGCCGGCGTTTTCCACCAGAAATTCAAACGTGCCGATGCCGCAATAGCCGGCCGCTTTGGCAAGCGTCACGGCCGCGTCGGCGATGCGTGCGCGCAGTGCGTCGTCCAGCGCCGGGCTGGGTGCGATCTCGATCAGCTTCTGGTGACGGCGTTGGAGGCTGCATTCACGCTCGTTGAGGTGTGTGACGTTGCCGTGCGCGTCGGCAACGATCTGGATCTCGATGTGGCGCGGTGCGGCGACCAGGGCCTCCACGTAGACGTCGCCACTGCCAAATGCGGCGGTGGCCTCGGACACGCAGCGCGCATAGGCTTCGGCAATGGCCCGCGCGTCACGCACGGCGCGCATGCCGCGGCCGCCGCCACCGGCCACCGCCTTGATCATCATGCCGTGCGAAGGCGGCAGCGCGGCAAAGAAGGCTTGCGCGTCCTCCAGCGATGTCGCCCCTCGCGTTCCGCTGACGACCGGAATGCCGGCTTCCAGTGCGAGCGAACGGGCGCGTGCCTTGTCGCCGAAGCACGCCAGCACGCGTGGTGCCGGCCCGACGAACTGCACGCCGGCGAGTGCGCACTGGCGAGCGAAGTCGGCGTTCTCGCTGAGAAAGCCATAACCGGGATGGATGGCGTCGGCGCCTGCCGCGCTGGCCGCAGCGAGGATGGCCGCGCCGTCGAGGTAGGCGCGCGGGCCGGTGCCCGGCAGGGGAACGGCCTCATCGGCGCGCCGTGGGTGGAGCGCGTCGCGGTCGTCCTCGGAGTACACGGCCACGGAAGGCAGACCGGCCGTGGCGGCCGCACGGGCGATACGGATGGCAATCTCGCCGCGATTGGCGATCAGCAGTTTGCGAAACGTCATGGAGAAACCAGGGTTAGAGCTGTTCTGCCAGCGGCGCGAGATCCTGCTTGCGGACCTTGCCCGTGGCGGTGAGTGGCAGTGCATCGACGATGCGTACGATAGGCACCTTGTAGACCGCCATGTTGTCCCGGCACCAGTCGGTCAGGGTGGCGTCATCCAGCTTGCCGGCGGCCTCGGGGCGCAGCATCACGAACGCGACGGGAAGCTGACCGCGCTGTTCGTCCGTGCGGCCGACGACTGCCGAGCCGAGCACGGCCGGGTGCTTGCCGAGCATGGCTTCGATTTCTGCGGGGAACACGCTCATGCCGTTGACCTTGAGCATTTCCTTGCGGCGCCCGAGGTAGTGGATGTAGCCGTGTTCGTCGATGCAGCCGATGTCGCCGGTGTGAAACCAGCCGTCGCGCAGCGTTTGCGCGGTCGCTTCGGGCTTGTTCCAGTAGCCCTTGAGCAGGGTGGGCGTGCGCACGCAGAGTTCGCCCTCCGCGCCGATGGGCAGCAGGGCGTGCGTATCGAAATCGCAGATCTTGAAGTCGGTACCCGGCACCGGCAAGCCGACGAAGATCGGCTGCGAGCGCAGGTCGAAGTCATCTGCCTGCATGCCGACGGTGAAGCTGTTGCAGGTCTGCGTCTCCGTCATGCCCCAGGCGCTCTCGGCCATCATGGAGCCGGTGAGTTCGCGCCACGCGCGGCGGTATTCCGGATTCAGCTTCTTCACGAACGACGACACCCCGGTGTGCCGTAACGAGCGCAGGTCGTATGCTTGCACGCGCGGATGCGCCATCACCTCGGCAGCGCTGTCGACGAGCATCGAACCATTGGTGACGCGGTAGCGCTGCACCCCCGTCATGAAGGCCTCGGCGTCCCACCGCGCGAGCAGCACCAGCGGTACGCCCAGAAACGCCGGAAAGATCAGCCCGGTGTTTTCCCCGGCAATCCAGAACTGCGGATAGAAGCTGAGCATGACGGTGTCTGCATCGGCGCGCAGCGACACGGCGGAGAAAGCCGCCGCCATGTCGACCATGTCGCCTTGCGTATGGATGCAGCCTTTTGGCAGGCCCGTCGTACCGCCGGTGTAGTTGAGGGCGGCAACGGCATCGAGCGACGCGGGCGGCAGGGCAATCGGCTCAACGGCGGCAAGCGCGGGCAGCAGATCAATCGCGTCATCGCAGGCCAGCGGCGGCTCGGTCAGCATGGCGGGCAGGGGCATCGTCGGCTGCGCCGGCAGGACGTCGGCGTAGCGGGTGACGAACACGTGTTCGAGCGACGTCTCCGCCTTGACGTCGCGCACGAGCGGCATCAGCCGATCCAGCGCGACGATCGCGCGCGGCGTGGCATCGGTGAGGGCGTGCATCAGCTCGGCGCGTTGCGACAGCGGGCTGATTGGCACATACACCGCACCGAGCTTGAGAATGCCGAAGAACACCGCGTTGAACTGCGGGCAGTTCGACAGGAACACCGCAACGCGGTCGCCCGCGCCGATCCCCTGCTGCGCGAGCAGCGCGGCGATGCGGTCGCTCAGGTCATCAAGCTGGGCGAACGTCGTGTCGTGGCCGTAGAAATGGATGGCGGGCTTGTCGGGCGTCGCGCGTGCCCAGTGGCGCAGATAGTCGGTGAGCGGAGCACGACCGATGGGGTAGTGCGGTTCGCGGGGTGTGCCGGCCGGCCATGCGCGCGCCCATAGCGCGCGGACCCGCCCGAGGTACTCGGACTCGTCCATCGCCAAAGCTTGTCTCCGTTGGGTGTGCAGCGCGTGCGCATCATTGCGCCGCGCTGTTTATACTAAAAGGTAAATTTTTATACCAACGGGTATGAATATAGAAAGCCTTGTTTGATGCGTCAAGCATGGCCTCCTCAAAACGCTGCGTAGCGAGATGCGTCGGCGCCACGGCGCGTTCGCAGGTGGCGTGCGAAAATATAAGTCATGTCCACCGTCCGCAAAACTGCCGTCCCCGACGTGCATCCGTCTGCCGAAAGCGAAGCGCCCCAAGCGTCCGTGCCAGTCACGCGTCCGCACATTGCGGAACGGCAGGAGGCACGCCGCCGCCAGATTCTCGATACCGCGGCCCAGCTTTTCTTTACCAAGGGCTACGCTGGCATGACGATGAGCGACCTGTGCGCCGCGCTCGGTGTGACCAAGCCGGCGGTGTACTACTACTTCACCGACAAGTACGAGATCTTCGACATCCTGTGCCGCGAGGCCGCGCAAGTCTGTCTGTCTGCGATTCGCGAGACGGCCGATCCGGCGCTGCCCGTGCGTGAACGGCTACAGGCCTGCCTGCTGGAAATGGCTCGCCGCTGTATCCGGTGTCACTACGCCGCTGCGCTGACTTACCGCGACCGGCAATACCTGCGACCCGAGACGGTGGAATGGCTGCACGGCATGTCGCGCGCGTATTACCGCGACCTTTACGCCCTGCTCGATGAGGGCAAGCGCACGGGCGTGTTTGAGTTTGGCGATGCGCGCGTCGCCGCGCATTCGATGGGCGGGGTGATGGGCTTCATGTACACATGGCACGATCCCTCCCGCATCGATGCGGAAGTGCTGGCGCACGAGCTGTCGAGCGCCATGATGAAGATCATCCTGCCGGCTGCCGCCGCGCTGGCGCCTACGCGCGCGTCTTGAGTGCTGTGCCGGCCGGTGCCGCTGGCAGCCCGGGCAGGCGGTAGATTTCCGGCGTCATCAGGTCGATGCCGCACTCGAGCGTTTCCACCCAGTCAATGAAGCGGTTGACCATGGCCTTTCCGTGGAACGCCTGGCCGTGCTGCGGCACGATCCACTCGATGTCGAGCCCGCGCACCATCTGCGCCCACAGCCGGCAGACGCGGTTGCCGCTCATGTAGCGGCGGTGGAAGGGCGCCATCAGCGGCAGGTGCGCGTCGAAATCTTCCACGGGCTTGGCGGCCACGTTGGCATGCACCATCGAAGCGCCCAGGTCGCCGGAGAACAGAATGCGCGACGCAGGATCGTAGAATTGGAAGTTGCCCTCGGAATGCAGGAAGTGCGCGGGCACGGCCAGCAGATGCGATTGACCCAGCGGAATCGCCATGCCCGTATCCGGAATCGGCACGATGCGCCCTTCGGTCTTGCCCACATTGCAGAAGTGCGGCAGGAAGCGTTCCCACACGCGCGAGATCAGGATGTCGCAACTCGAACTGGTGAGCCACCGGCCTGCGGAAGCCACGATGTCCGGGTCCGCATGCGACGCCAGCACGTAGTCCAACTGCTTGGGCGAGAAGTACCGATTCATCGCGATGAACAAAGCGTTGTACGTCATCTGGCCGCCCGGGTCGATCAGCGCGCCGTGACCGTGGTCGACGACGAGGAACTGGTTGGTCTGCACCGGCAGGTCGTCCTGGTCGTCGACCAGGTCGGAAAACATCAGGCAGACGTGCTCGGCGGATTCATACAGTGTGGTGACCATGGCAGCTGGGGCGCGGGTTTGGATGATGCGATGGTGGCGCAGCGGCGGGCTTGCGCGCTTGATCCGTGTCAAGGCAGGCGTGGCGTACGCGGGGGCGTCGACGTGCGTATCCACCGTCCGGACGGTGCTGCACGTGATAAACTTTTGATTTTTAACGCATTGCGCGAGCCGCTCGCGGTTCTTTCTTCGGTTTTCCGCCTGCGCCGATTGCGCCCGCCATGCCCCTCGGCATGCTGCATCCCCCTATGAACACTGCGACAACGTCAGAAGCGCCGGTCAACGAATCGGTGACATTCGACAGCTTCGGCCTGCATCCCGATATCCTCCGTGCGCTGACCGAGAGCGGCTACACCAAGCCCACGCCCATCCAGGCTGCGGCCATTCCCGTGGTCACGGCCGGCCGCGACGTCATGGGTGCCGCGCAGACCGGCACCGGCAAGACCGCCGGCTTCTCGCTGCCGATCATCCAGAACCTGCTGCCCGATGCCAACACCAGCGCGTCTCCGGCACGCCATCCGGTGCGGGCGCTGATCCTCACGCCCACGCGCGAACTGGCCGACCAGGTGTACGACAACGTCGCCAAGTACGCGAAGTACACGGCGCTGCGTAGCACTGTCGTGTTCGGTGGTGTCGACATGAACCCGCAGACCGAGCAACTGCGCCGTGGCGTGGAAATCCTCGTCGCCACGCCGGGCCGTCTGCTGGATCACGTGCAGCAGCGCAGCGTGAACCTCTCGCAGGTGCGCATGCTGGTGCTGGACGAAGCGGATCGGATGCTCGACATGGGCTTCCTGCCCGACCTGCAGCGCATCATCAACCTGCTGCCGGCGCATCGTCAGACGTTGCTGTTCTCGGCCACGTTCTCGCCCGAGATCAAGAAACTGGCCTCCAGCTACCTGCGCCATCCGCAGACGATCGAAGTCGCGCGCAGCAACGCCACGGCAGAGAACGTCCGCCAGGTCATCTATACCGTCCCCGACAACCACAAGCAGGTCGCACTCGTACACCTGCTCCGCCAGCGCGCAGAGCAAGGCCTGCCGCGCCAGTGCATCGTGTTCTCGAACAGCAAGATCGGTTGCTCGCGGCTGGCGCGTGCGCTGGAACGAGAAGGCATCAACGCCAGTGCCATCCACGGTGACAAGACGCAGACCGAGCGCATGCAGACGCTCGAAGCATTCAAGCAAGGTACCGTCGACGTGCTGGTCGCCACCGACGTGGCGGCGCGCGGCCTCGACATCTCGCAGATGCCGTGCGTGATCAACTTCGATCTGCCGTTCAATGCGGAAGACTATGTGCACCGCATCGGCCGTACAGGCCGCGCCGGCGCCTCGGGCGACGCGCTGTCGCTGTTCGCGCCGGGCGATGAGAGGCTGTTGGCCGATATCGAAAAGCTCATCAAGCGCAACTTGCCGCGCGAGCAGATCGAAGGATTCGATCCGACCGGCGAGCAGGCGCGTGACCGTGAACGCCGCGAGCGCGACGAGAAGCGCGCCCGCAGTGAAGTCCGTCGCGCCCGTGAGCGCGATGAGCGCAACGGCGCCCGCGTCCTCGATCACACGATCGTGCGCCCGGCGTTCCGCCCATCGGACGACCCGTTCTTCAATCGTCCATACGAGTCGTCTGTGCCGGCGGAGTCGGCAGAGGCCGCCAAGCCGACGCAGCCCGCCGGCCACCCACGCACAGCCAAGCGCCCGATTGCCGCGCTGCTCGGCGGTGTGCCGCGCAAGCGTTAAGCGGTTGTCTTGAAAGCGGCGGCGATCATGCCGCCGGGGTCAATTGCGCCAGGCGATTGGCCCATGCCGGGACGGCGTCCCGGTAAAACTCCTCCACACTGTCGGCACGAATGGCCAGCCCGAGGTGCCGCGCCGCTTCAGTGAGCGCGGCAAGCGGCTGGCTGCGGCTGATGGCGCGTGCGCCGGTCTGCTTGCTCAGCTTCTCGCCCTCGGCATTCACGACCACCGGCACGTGCAGATAGCGCAGCGCGGGCAGCCCCAGCAATTGCTGCAGATAAATCTGGCGCGGCGTCGAGTCCAGCAGGTCAGCGCCACGCACGACGTCCGTGATGCCTTGTGCTGCATCGTCCACCACCACGGCAATCTGGTATGCCCACATGCCGTCGGCCCGCTTGAGCACGAAGTCACCGACAGCTTCTGCCAGGTTCTGGCATTGCATACCCTGCCACCGATCGTGAAAGCAGACGGTTGCGGCATCGGGGTCCGGCACGCGCACCCGCCAGGCGCGCGGCTGCCTGCCATGTAATCCGGTGCGGCACGTGCCCGGATAGATCAGGGTCTGATGGCGCAGGCGGCCATTGGTGTCGACGGTGGTGACGGAATCTGCGATCTCGCGGCGCGTGCAACCGCATGGATACAGTTTGCCGATGGCCAGCAGGCGTTCAAGCGCCTGCTCGAAGCGGGCCAGGTGTGTGCTTTGCCACTGCGGTGCCTCATCTGGGATCAGGCCGAGCGCCTCCAGGGTGGCGAGGATGTCGCGGTCGGCCCCGGGTACGTTGCGCTGGAAGTCGATGTCTTCAATACGCACGAGCCAGATGCCGCCATGCACGCGTGCATCGAGCCAACTGGCGAGCGCGGTGACCAGCGACCCGATATGCAGCGGCCCGGTGGGCGAGGGCGCAAAGCGGCCGCGATAGACGCCTTGCGCATGCGCGGCGGCGGTTTCCGGAAAGTCGAGATTGGCTTGGGACAACGCAAAGCTCCAGGCGCGAATGCCGATGCTGCTATTTTGCGCGATTTTTCACGCCGGGCCGCCTACTGCATCAGCAAGGCCTGCGCCAAACGGGGGTCTTCCAGCTTATCAACCCACCATTGCAGTGCCTTGCCGCGCATGTTGTTGCGCCATGCGACCTGGAATGTGCCGGCGCGGTTGTCCTCGGTGGTTTCCTTTGCGACCAGCACGCCGGAATCGAGATACGGCTGTGCCAGCGGCACGGGCAGCCAGCCGCAACCCAGGCCCCGAATCTGCGCCTGCACCTTGTCGGCCATGGAGGGCACAACCAGCGTGTCCTGGCCGGCAAGGATGCCGATGGTGCGCGCCGGCAGACTGCGCGAAGTGTCACCTACGGCAACGATGCGATGGCGCGTGATGGCGGCGGCCGGCAGCGGTTCGTCCGCCTGCGCGAGCGGATGGTGCGCCGCCACTGTGAACACGAAGGGAATGCTGCCGATCGTGCGGGTCTGGATGCCTTGCACCTGCATCACCTGCGCGGGTCCGATCAGCAGATCGGCGCGCCCCGAGAGCAGCGCATCCCACGTACCGGCCAGTACCTCGCGGCTGAAGCGCAGGCGCGTGGCCGTATTCTCGGCGTAGAAATCCTGGATGACGGGCATGAGCGCCCGAAAGTGCACGAGGTCGTCGACAACGATGGTCAGCGTGGATTCCCAGCCGGTGGCGAGGCGTTTGACGCGCCGCGCAAGGTCGTCTGCAGCCTGGAGCAGGTGACGCCCTTCGTCTAGCAGCGCACGGCCGGCGGGCGTCAGCTCCGCGCGGTGGCGGCGACGATCGAACAGCAGCACGTCGAGGTCGTCTTCGAGCTTGCGCACCACGTATGTGAGCGCCGACGGCACTTTGCCCAGTTCATGCGCCGCAGCAGCAAAGCTGCCCTTGCGCTCGATCGCGTCCAACACTTCCAGAGATTCCAGTGAGAGCGCCATATTCAGAATTTTTGATGAATTGAATCAAAGCCGTTCCTCTCAACTATAGCCAATCTGCGTACCATTCACACATCAACGCAGTGATTTGGATAGGAGATTCATCAAAATGATTGAAATCCGCCACTCCCAGGATCGAGGCTACGCCGACCATGGCTGGCTGAAGTCGTTTCACAGCTTTTCGTTTGCCGATTACATGGACCCGGAGCACGTGCAGTTCGGGCCGTTGCGCGTCATCAATGAAGACCGTGTGGCAGCGGGCATGGGTTTCGGCACCCACGGCCACCGCGACATGGAGATCATCAGCTATGTGCTCGACGGCGAACTGGCGCACAAGGACAGCATGGGCAACGGCAGCGTGCTGCGCCCGGGCGACGTGCAACGTATGACAGCTGGGACAGGTGTGCGTCACTCCGAGTTCAACCACGCGCAGGACCAGACCACGCATTTTCTGCAGATCTGGGTGCTGCCCGCGCAAATGAACCTCACACCGGGCTATGAAGAACGCCATTTCGATGCGGCGGCGAAGCGCGGCAAGCTCGCCCTGATCGCTAGCGCCGATGGTCGTGACGGATCGGTGAAGGTGCATCAGGACATGGCGCTGTATGCCGGGTACTTCGATGGCGCGGAAGCTGCGTCGTTGCCCATCGCGGCGGGCCGCCGGGCGTATGTGCACGTCGTACGCGGCACGCTGGTCGTCAATGGCCGGTCGCTCACGGGCGGTGACGCAGCCAAGCTGACGCGGGAAGACGCGGTGACGCTTTCCGGCGGTGAAGACAGCGAAGTGCTCGTGTTCGATTTGCCGTAATCTTGGCGGCGCATGCTAGGTGCGCCGCGTTTGTTCTCGTTCGTTCCCCTGTCGTACCCCAACCCATAAGAGGATTCCCATGGCACGAGTTGCAGTCGTTTATCACAGCGGTTATGGCCACACCAAGAAGCAGGCCGAGGCCGTGTTCGCGGGCGTGCAGGCAGCTGGCGCAGAGGCCCACCTGATCTCGGTGGCCGACGTCAACGACGATACCTGGGCGCTGCTGGCGGGTGTCGATACGATCGTCTTTGGCGCGCCGACCTACATGGGCGGTGTGTCCGGCGACTTCAAGAAATTCGCCGATGCGTCGTCCAAGGCGTGGTTCACGGGCGCCTGGCGTGACAAGATCGCGGCGGGTTTTACCAACTCCGCGTCGATGAACGGCGACAAGTACGCATCGATCCAATACCTGTGGACGCTCTCGCAGCAGCACGGGATGATCTGGGTCGGCACGGGCATGATGCCGGCCAACAGCAAGGCCGCCACGCGCAACGATGTGAACTACCTGGCGGGTTTTGGCGGCGCGCTGGCGCAATCGCCGTCGGACGCGAGCCCGGAAGAAGGCCCGCTGCCCGGCGACCTGGAAACCGCCAAGCTGTTCGGCGAGCGCATTGTTGCCATCACCAACCAGTTCGTGCGCGGCCGTCAGTAAAGCGGATCGCTCAAAGAAAAACGCCGGCACGTCCGGCGTTTTTTGTTGGTGCGCTGTTAAGCGCTCAGAAGCGCGTGCCCGCTCCGCAGAACACGCCGCGGTTGGAGCCACCCTCGCAGCTAGCCGCGCAGCCTGCCAATGCTGTCAGGCACATCGTGGTGACGAGGAGCAGGGCGGCGAGGCGCTTCATGCGGCGGCGCGCGCTTGGCTGCCGGCGCAATGCGGGCAGCGCTGGCCTGGGATGTAGTCGGGAGATTGCTGTTCTTCCGGCGTGACCACGGCGCGGCAGGCGAAGCATTGCTTGGGGCCCGCCGGCAGCAGTTCGGCATTCAGTGCGGTGCGGTGGTCGAACACGAAGCAATCGCCGTCGTAATGGGCGCCGCCCACTTCCTCGAAATATTTGAGGATGCCGCCTTCAAGCTGATAGACGCGCTCGACCCCGATCTCCTGCATGTGGATCGCCGCCTTTTCGCAACGGATGCCGCCGGTGCAGAACGACACGACCGTCTTGCCGGCAAAGTCGTCCTTGTGCGCGGCAATGGCGGGCGGGAATTCAGTGAACTTCTTGAGGTTGTATTCGACGACGTTCTTGAACGTGCCGACGGCAACTTCGTAGTCGTTGCGCGTGTCGAGCATCACCACGGGGCGGCCCTCGTCATCGTGGCCCTGATCGAGCCAGCGCTTGAGATCTGGCGGGGCGACCGACGGCGCGCGGCCCTCTTCCGGGCGGATCAGCGGGTGGCGCATGGTAATGATTTCTTTCTTCATGCGCACCAGCAAGCGGCGGAACGGCTGGTGGTCGGACAGGCTTTCCTTCGGTGCCAGGTCAGCAAAACGGGGGTCGGCGCGCAGCCAGCTGACGATGCCGTCAATGGCCTCACGCGAGCCGGCCAGGAAGATGTTGATGCCCTCGGGCGCCAGCAGCACGGTGCCCTTCAACCCGCGCGCCTGGCACTCGGCCAGCAGAGCGGGGCGCAGGGTCTCGCGGTCATCGAGGGTGACGAATTTGTAAGCGGAAATGTTGACGATCTGCATTGTGCTGCCGCGCGGTTTGGTGCGCGTGGATAAGCTTTTGATTCGTAAGACGAAATTATAACGGCCCGGAACGCCGGGCGGGGTTGTCGTGGGTCAATGGGGCCAGCGTGGAATGCTTTGCCGGGGGTGTCACCCGGTACAATACGCGGATGACTTCGCCGCGCTTCGTCCACCTCCGTCTCCATTCCGAATACTCCGTCGTCGATGGCAACGTCCGTCTTGACGACGCCGTCAAGGCTGCCGCCAAAGACGGCATGGGTGCGCTGGCGCTGACCGATCTCGCCAATGCCTTCGGCCTGGTGCGTTTCTACAAGGAGGCGCGCGGCAAGGGCGTGAAGCCCATCGTCGGCGCCGACGTGTGGATCACCAATCACGATGAACGCGACAAACCGACACGCCTGCTGTTGCTGGTGCGTGACAAGCAGGGTTACCTGAACCTGTGCCAGCTGCTGGCCCGGGCTTGGCTCTCCAACCAACATCGCGGCCGCGCGGAAATCGCCCCCGAATGGTTCGATGAGCCTGGCGTGGAAAACGCCCCCCTGGCCACCGGCCTGCTGGCGCTCTCCGGCGGTATGGCGGGCGATATCGGCATGGCGCTGGCCAATGGAAACGATGCGCTGGCGCGCAAGCTCGCGACGAACTGGTCGCGCGTGTTTCCGGGCGCTTTCTACATCGAACTGCAGCGCGCGGGGCACGCCGGTACCGAGGCCTACATCCAGCAAGCCGTGAAGCTGGCCTCGGCCATGCAGTTGCCGGTGGTGGCCACGCATCCGGTGCAGTTCATGACGCCGGACGATTTCACGGCCCATGAAGCGCGCACCTGCATTGCGGAGGGCGAACTGCTCGCCAATCCGCGCCGTGCCCGTCGTTTCACGACCGAACAGTATTTCAAGACGCAGGACGAGATGTGCGCGCTGTTTGCCGACATTCCGTCCGCGCTGGCCAACGCGGTGCAGATCGCGCAGCGCTGCAACCTCAAGCTAGAACTGGGCAAGCCCAAGCTGCCGCTGTTCCCGACGCCCGATGGCATGTCGCTGGATGACTACCTCGTCCAGCTTGCCAAGGAAGGGCTGGAAAAGCGCATGGAAGTGCTGTTCCCCGACGAGGCGGTACGTGAATCCAAGCGCGCAGAGTACTACGCCCGCCTGGAATTCGAGACCGGCACCATCATCAAGATGGGCTTCCCCGGCTACTTCCTGATCGTTGCCGACTTCATCAACTGGGCGAAGAACAACGGCGTGCCGGTGGGGCCGGGTCGGGGTTCGGGCGCCGGTTCGCTGGTGGCATATGCGCTGGGCATTACCGATCTGGACCCGCTCAAATACAACCTGCTGTTCGAGCGTTTCCTGAACCCGGAACGTGTGTCGATGCCCGACTTCGACATCGACTTCTGCCAGCACGGCCGCGACCGCGTCATTCAGTACGTGAAAGAGAAGTACGGCAAGGATGCCGTCTCGCAGATCGCCACCTTCGGCACCATGGCCGCCAAGGCCGCGGTGCGCGACGTGGGCCGCGTGCTCGATCTTGGCTACAACTTTGTTGACGGCGTGGCCAAGCTGATCCCGTTCAAGCCGGGCAAGCTCGTCACGCTCGAAGAAGCGAAGAAGGAAGAGCCGCTGCTGGCCGAGCGCGAAGCCAACGAAGAAGAGGTCAAGCAGCTGCTGGAACTTGCACAGCGCGTGGAAGGCATGACGCGTAACGTCGGCATGCACGCGGGCGGTGTGCTGATCGCGCCGGGCAAGTTGACCGACTTCTGCCCGCTCTACACACAAGGCGGCGAAGATGCCGGCGTCGTCAGCCAGTACGACAAGGACGACGTGGAAGCCGTCGGCCTGGTCAAGTTCGACTTCTTGGGCCTGACCACGCTCACGATCCTCGACTGGGCCGAGCGCTATATCCGCATGCTCGATCCGTCCAAGGCAGATTGGAACTGCAGTCACATTCCGCTGACGGACAAGAAGGCGTTCGACATCCTGAAGTCGGCCAACACGGTCGCTGTGTTCCAGCTGGAAAGCCGCGGCATGCAGGGCATGCTGAAGGACGCCAAACCTGACCGCTTTGAGGACATCATCGCCCTGGTAGCGTTGTATCGCCCAGGCCCGATGGACCTGATCCCCAGCTTCTGCGCGCGTAAGCACGGTCGCGAGAAGGTCGAGTACCCCGACCCGCGCGTCGAGCCGGTGCTCAAGGAGACCTACGGCATCATGGTCTACCAGGAGCAGGTGATGCAGATGGCGCAGATCGTGGGCGGGTACTCGCTCGGCGGCGCCGACTTGCTGCGCCGTGCGATGGGTAAGAAGAAAGCCGAAGAGATGGCCGAGCACCGCGCGCTGTTCCGCGCGGGCGCAGCCAAGGATGGGCTCTCCACCGAAAAGGCCGACGAAATCTTCGACCTGATGGAGAAGTTCGCGGGCTACGGCTTCAACAAGTCGCACGCGGCCGCGTATGCGCTGCTGGCGTACTACACCGCGTGGCTCAAGGCGCATCACCCGGCCGAATTCATGGCAGCCAACATGTCGCTCGCCATGGACGACACCGACAAGGTGAAGATCCTTCACGACGACTGCGTGGATCCGCGCAACGGTTTGAAGGTGCTGCCGCCGGACATCAACGCGAGTCAGTACCGCTTCGCCCCGACGGACGCGAAGACGATCCGTTACGGCCTGGGCGGAATCAAGGGCAGCGGGCAGGGGGCTATTGAAGACATCCTGCGCGCACGCGAAGACGGCCCGTTCAAGGATCTGTTCGACTTCTGCGAGCGCGTCGATCGGCGCCAGGTCAATCGCCGCACCATCGAGGCACTGGTCCGCGCGGGCGCCTTCGATAGCCTCAATGACAACCGCGCGCAGTTGCTGGCCTCGATCGGCCTCGCCATGGAGGCCGCCGAGCAGAAGGCGGCAGCGGCCAACCAGGTCTCCCTCTTTGACCTGATGGGCGGAGCAGAGGCGGAAGCCCACCGTCCAGAACTCGTTGATGAACCGCGCTGGAGCACCAAGCGCACGCTGCAGGAAGAGAAGCAGGCGCTGGGCTTCTACTTCTCGGGGCATCTGTTTGATGCGTGCCGCGACGAGGTGCGCCGCTTCGCCCGTACAACGTTGGCCGATCTCACCAAGGAAGTCAGCGGCGGTAGTGGCGGTGGCGGTTTCGGCCGCGATGTCCGCGGCAAGACCGTCGCCGGTGTGATTGCCAGCGTGCGCACGCAGATGACCCAGCGCGGCAAGATGGTCATCGTGCTGCTGGACGACGGCAGTGGCGCGACTGTCGAAGTGACGGTATTCAACGAAGTGTTTGAAGCCAACCGCGCGTTGTTCAAGGAAGACGAAGTCCTGATCGTGCAGGGCAACGCCCGTCACGACACCTTTACCGGCGGCGTACGCATGACAGCCGAATCCGTGATGGACATGACGCAGGCGCGCGCCAAGTTCGCCCGGGCCATCCGGCTCTCGATGAACGGCGATTCGACGCCCGCCAAGCTGCGCGACCTCCTCACGCCGCATGTATCGGCGGACGGCAACGGAGTATCCGTGCGCATCAGCTACGTCTGCGAGCAGGCTCGCTGCGAGGCCGTGCTGGGCGATGACTGGCGCATCGTGCCGACCGAGGATGCCATCGCTGCGCTGCGGCTGGCGCTGGATGCCGAGAACGTCGCCACCCTTTACGACTGATTTTCCCCCCCAACACGATGAAAGGCTTGCTGAAACGACCCGGTGTGGTCGATGTCCGGTATGTGGCGTTGGCAGCATTTTTGCTGCTGTATCCCCTGGCGGCCATTGCAATGCGCGGCAGTGCCAGTGCGCTACTGATTGCTGCTGGTTTAGTTGCACTTTGGGTCGAAATAACTTCCCCTCGCACCTCGACCGACACCGAAGTGCGGCGCGACGTAGATTGGTCCATCCGGGCGACCTGCGCGGCAATGGCTGTACCGCTCATCGCCGTGTTTTTAAGTGAGGTGTGGCATACCCAGATGCGCTGGAGCGCATTCGATACGCCTTCGCGTTTTCTCGTAGCGGTGCCGTTGTTTCTTGTGCTGCGCCGCGTGCCGTTGCGCTGGATGCGTTGGTGCGATCTGTCGTTCATGGTGGCCGCTTTTGCTGCGCTCGGGATTGGTCTCTGGTATGGGCGAGACTGGGGCGGCCAACGGTTGAGCAGCAAGTTTCTGAACCCTATCCACTACGGCGACATGGCATTGGCGTTGGGGATGCTGTCGGTGCTGTCACTCAACTGGTGGCGCAAAGACACCTTGATGGTGCGCGTGCTCAAGGTGGGCGGTTTGCTGGCGGGGCTGGCGACGTCTTTGTTGAGCGGATCGCGCGGCGGATGGCTGGCTATTCCGGCCATCCTGCTGCTGGTGGTGATCGTGCGTGGGCGGAACAAGTCTTCGCGCTGGCGTTGGCTGGTGCCAGTGACGGCAGTGCTGGGGCTGACGGCGGTCTATCTGGTTTCCGCGCCGATCCAGGCGCGATTTCATGAGCTGTGGTCTGATCTGTCGCAGTTTGCGCTGGGGCACAAGGACACCTCGGTGGGCATCCGTTTGCAGATCTACCATGCGGCGCTGATTCTGACAGAGAACAATCCGCTTTTCGGTCTTGGCGCAGGCGGTTTTTGCAGCAATCTTCAGGCCTTGGTCGATGCCGGACAGATGACGCCGATGGCTCGCGAACTGGGCTGCGGCGAGGCCCACAATCAGTTATTGGCTTTCACCGTCGCGTATGGGGTGTTGGGCGGCCTGGGGATCATCGCCATCCACCTCATGCCGGCCATCCTATGCTGGCGCTACCTACACTCGCCCATCGCGCCGATGCGGCGTGCTGGGCTGATGGGTATGGTGTTCGCCGCGGCCTTCTTCGTATTCGGGCTGACGGTCGAAATTTTTACGTTGAAGCAGACGGTGTCGTTCTACGCTGCCGTCATGGCGATTCTGGCGGGCATTGCGGCCCATGCGGGCCACCCTTCCGATCGTATATATAAGCGTTGAGCACCATGTTCAGCATCCTTATCCCAACCTGGAACAACCTGCCTTACCTCAAGTTGTGTGTGGATAGCATCCGACGGCATTCCGCGTTTGCACACGAGATCATCATCCACGTGAATGAAGGTAATGACGGCACTCTCGATTGGGTGCGTGAGCAGGGGTTGCCGCACACGTGGAGCCGGGGCAACGTCGGCGTATGCCTGGCGCTCAACGATGCGGCGCGATTGGCTTCGCATGACTGGATTCTGTTCTTGAACGACGACATGGTCGTCACGCCGGGTTGGGATAAGGCGTTTGTGACGGCACAGCGCCAGATCGGAGATCAGTTTTCCTACCTAGCTGCGCAACTGATCGAGCCGACTGATACCGGCAACACGCAGGTGAACGTGGCCGACTTTGGCACGGGGCCAGACAACTTTAATGAAGCCGGCCTGCTGGCGTATATGGCAAGCCAGCCGCCATTGGCAGACCGTGACGGCGTGGCGCTGCAGCCAATGCTGGTCAACCGTCGCCTGTGGCATCTGGTGGGCGGCTACAGTATCGAATTCGGGCCCGGCATGAGCAGTGACGACGACTTCCTGATGAAGCTGTGGCTGGTCGGTTGCCGTATTTTTCGTGTGGTCGGTGCGAGCCGTATTTATCACTTTGGCTGCTCCACGACGCGCCGCGTGCGGCGCAACCGAGGCGGGCGAGAGTTTCTGCTGAAGTGGGGTGTCTCGCAGCACGCCTTTACGCGCGGCTACGTGTGGTCGACCGCGCAAGAGGTCGTGGCGAGTGCATTGCCCACGGTGCCCAAATCGGGCTTGAAAGGGCGCTTAAAGCGGGCACTTTATGCGCTAAAGCTGTATCCGACCGGCGACCTGCGCGCGTGGGAGCCAAACCTGCCGGCACAAATTCTCACCCGTGCGCCTGACGAAAAAGGCGAGCGATGATCATCTACCGGTCAGCTCACGCGCACGCTGGTATTTGCGATAGCTGACTGATGCGTTCATTCGCGCAATGGCCCAGCCGGCGCGGCCGTCTAGAAAGCCGCGCCGCAGCAGTAGCGTGCGGACAAAGGCCCAGCCGCCGTGGAGTACTGGAGACACACATCCGGGCCGCTTACCACGCGCAGCGAATTCACGCGCGCCGGCTTCTGCGTATTGCGCACTCTTGCGCTTCACTTGCTCCATCGATGTGTAGCTGTAATGCAGTAGCGACGCCTGCAGGCGCCCTGTTGTCCCAGTCACTTTCAGGCTTTCGTGGACAAGGTTGTCCGAAAAGCGCGCCAGGCCGCGCCGGACCAAGCGTGTCACATAGTCCGGCCGCCAGCCGCAGTGGTACACCCAGGCGCCGCAAAATTGCGATAAACGGGGAATTGCGTAGGCATTGACGCCAGTTGCATCTGCCTGGGCGATGGCGGAGCGAATTTCGTTGGCCAACTCGGGCGTGACGCGCTCGTCCGCATCGATCGAGAGAATCCATTCGCCACTGGCGGCCTCGAGCGCACGGTTTTTCTGCGGGCCGAAGCCGGGCCACGGGCCGTCATCCTCGATAAGGCGCACGCCGTGTGCTCGGGCGACGTCGCGTGTAGCATCGGTGCTGCAGGAATCGAGCACGATGACCTCGTCGGCTAGCCCGGCAAGCGAGGTAATGCAGTCGCCGATATTGTGTGCTTCATTGCGCGTGAGGATGGTAGCGCTTAGCTGGATGGGCATGAAAAAAGTGTGTGCGCCTGGAGCGATCAGTAGCGGTGTTCAGCCGCGGGCTCACCGCTTGCGTATGAGCCAGGGCGTTTTGGCGGCGCATATTGTGGCATATGGCCCCGGGATTGCAGGCGGTACAATACTCGACCGCTATAAGCGGGTGGCCGCGTTTCGCGGCGATTCCTCATTTTCGCTATGTTTTCCATCCTACTGCCGACCTGGAACAACCTCCCACTGCTCAAGTTGTGCGTACAAAGCATCCGCGAGCATTCAGCGTATGACCACCAGATTATCGTGCACGTCAATGACGGGTCTGACGGCACGCTGACGTGGGTGCGCGAGCAGGGGTTGGACCACACATATTCGCTGCAGAACGTCGGTATCTGCTTAGCTGTAAATGAATCGGCCATGCTGGCCAAGCATGACTATATCGTCTTCCTGAATGACGATATGGTGTGCTGCCCGGGCTGGGACAGCGCACTCGTGCGGCGCTTGAAAACGCTGGACACGGACCAGTTCATGCTCTCGGGCACCATGATTGAGCCGGTGAACACAGGTAACCCGTGCGTGGTAGTCGGCGATTACGGACGCGATGCGGACACCTTCGACGCGACACGCCTGCTGGCTGACGCGCCGGGTCTCGTGCGCGGCGACTGGATGGGTGCCACGTGGCCGCCGACGCTGGTTCATCGGCGCTGGTGGTTCAAGCTCGGCGGTTATAGCAGCGAGTTGTCGCCTGGCATGAGCAGTGACAATGATTTTTCGATGAAACTCTGGCACGCGGGCTGCCGCATCTTTCTGGGTGTGGGCGATTCGCTGGTTTACCACTTCCAGTGCAAGTCGACTGGTAAGGTGAAGAAGAACGATGGCCGACGCCAGTTCCTCAATAAATGGGGTCTGTCACAGTCCACCTTCGACAAATATTTCCTGCGTCGCGGTATGCCCGCCGGCGCCAACTGGCGACTACCCGAGCCGAAGCTGACCTCCGAGCTGCGCTGGGACTTGCGTCGCAATGACCTGTCGAGACGGCTGCGTCCCGGTGTCGACGTTCTCTAAGCCCCCAATCACACGAGATCCGGGTCGTCTTCGGCCAATTTTCCTTTTGATTCCATGGCAGTGACTGATTCTTCAAAAACGGCATCACAGGCGCCCACGCCCAACAACCTCAAGCGGCTGTGGGGTTACCTGCGCCCGGAGCTCACCGCTTTCATCCTCTCCATGATCGCCATGGGCGTGGTTGCGGCCACGGAGGGCATCATTCCCAAGGTGGTCAAGGACCTGCTGGACCAGGGCTTCGGGGGCGAGTACGCGGGCAAGCTGTGGCAGGTGCCGGCCATGCTGGTCGGTATTGCCGTGGTGCGCGGCGTCGCACAGTTTGCGTCGACCTACCTGCTGAGCCTGGTGTCGAACAAGGTCTTGCTGAACCTGCGCATGAAGATGTTCGAGCGGCTGCTGCAGGCGCCGGCGTCGTTCTATCAGCGCAACACGGCGGCATCGATCATCAATGCCGTGATCTTCGAGGTCAACCAGGTGCTGCAGGTACTGACCGGCGTCTTCATCACGATGGTGCGCGATTCGATGACGGTGCTGGCGCTGCTGGTGTTCCTGTTCTATACGAACTGGCGCCTGACGCTGGTGGTGGCGGTGATCCTGCCGATCATCGGCCTGCTGATGTCGCGTATCAACCGTCGCCTGCGCTCGCTCAACCGTGAAAGCCAGAACCTGACCAACCAGGCCGCCTACGTGGTGGAAGAGGCCGTGGGCGGCTACAAGGTCGTCAAGCTGCATGGCGGCGAGGCATATGAGTCGCTGCGCTTCAACGCCATGACCGACCGTCTGCGCGGCTACGCCATGCGCGTGGCGGTGGCCGGCGGCCTGAACCAGCCGGTGACGCAGTTCCTGGCGGCGCTGGCGCTGTCCATCATCCTGGCCATCGCCATGCTGCAGGCGCAGGCCAACCAGACCACGGTCGGCGGCTTTACCGGCTTCGTGATGGCAATGCTGCTGCTGATCTCGCCGCTCAAGCACCTGACCGACGTGAATCAGCCGCTGCAGCGCGGCCTGACCGCAGCCGAGTTCATCTTCGGCCTGATCGACACGCCGATCGAGCCGCAAGAGGGTGGCAAGCCCCTTGACCGCGCGCGCGGCGACATCCGCTTCGACAATGTCACGTTCCGCTATGGCGAAGACGGTCGCGCTGCGCTCGATAGCGTCAACCTGCACGTCAAGCCGGGCGAAGTCGTTGCCCTGGTCGGCCCGTCGGGCAGCGGCAAGACCACGCTGGTGAACCTGCTGCCGCGCTTCTTCGAGCCGACTTCGGGCATGATCTCGCTCGATGGCGATGCGCTGGCCGACCTGTCGCTGCACGATCTGCGCCGCCAGATTGCATTCGTCAGCCAGGATGTGGTGTTGTTCAACGACACCATTGCCGCCAACGTGGCCTACGGCGCGCGGGATGCCTCCGAAATCGACATGGCGCGCGTGCGTCGTGCGCTGGAGGCCGCCTACCTGACGGACGTGGTGGACAACCTGCCCGATGGCATCGACACCAATATCGGCGACAACGGTTCGAAGCTTTCCGGTGGCCAGCGTCAGCGTCTGGCGATTGCTCGTGCCGTCTACAAGGACGCGCCGATCCTGATCCTGGACGAAGCGACGTCCGCGCTCGACTCGGAATCCGAGCGCCAGGTCCAGGCAGCGCTCGAAGCGCTGATGCAGGGCCGCACGACGCTGGTGATCGCGCACCGCCTGTCGACCATCGAGAACGCAGACCGCATTGTCGTGCTCGAACACGGAAAAATCGCCGAGGCTGGCACCCACCGCGAACTCATCGAGCGCGATGGGCTGTATGCTGGCCTGCATCGCATCCAGTTCGCCACCCAGTAAGCCGTGCCCTCACGGGCGGCGTGCAGGATGTCCCATCACACACAGGAGACATCGTGACCACCACCACGCCGCCCATCAGCCGGTTCCCCGTTCCTGAACTGGCAAACATCCCCGAAGACATCCGTGCGCGCATCCTCGAGGTGCAAGACAAGACCGGTTTCGTGCCGAACGTGTTTCTTGCGCTCTCGCATCGGCCGGACGAGTGCCGCGCCTTCTTCGCCTATCACGACGCGCTGATGCTGCGCGCAGGCAGCAGCCTGACCAAAGGCGAGCGCGAGATGATCGTGGTGGCCACGTCCGGCGCCAACCAGTGCCTGTATTGCGTGGTTGCACATGGTGCCATTCTGCGCATCTACGAGAAGAATCCGCTCGTGGCCGATCAGGTCGCCGTCAATTACCGCAAGGCCGACATCACCCCGCGCCAGCGGGCCATGCTCGACTTCGCGATGAAGGTCTGCACCGCCTCGCACATGGTCACCGAGGCCGATTACGATGCCCTGCGCACGCACGGTTTTGACGACGAGGACGTGTGGGACATCGCTGGCATCACGGCCTTCTTTGGGCTGTCTAACCGCATGGCGAACGTGATCTCGATGCGCCCGAATGACGAGTTCTTCCTGCTCGGCCGCGTGCCGCGCGAGAAGAAACACGCGCTTTGAGCAGCCTACGTCGCCGTCAGCGCGCGCAGCGCTTCGAGCAGCTTGACGGCGGGGCTGGGCAGGATGCCGTGGCGACGCCGGAACGCAGTGAGCGTGCGGCGCGCCACCAGGCCGGGAATCGGTAGCGGTTCGATGACCCCGGCACGGCGCTCTGCATCGATCATCGGTTCGGCCATCCAGCTCAGGAAGCCCGAGCGCGCCACCAGGCTCTTGAGCGCCGTCACCGAGCGTGTTTCCACCACGATGTTCGGCAAGCCAAGACCCGCGGCTTCGAACACGTGCCGCATGTGTTCGTACGGCCCGGTGCCGCGCGGCGGGATGGCCCAGGGCGCATCCAGCGTAGCGGCCAGCGTCAGTGCTGGGCGCTTGCGCAGCGGGTGCTCGGGCGATGCCACGACGAAGCTGGCGTCTTCCCAGCGGCAATCGGCGATGGCGATGATCTCGTCCGTATCCGGCATCGCAATCGAGAGCGCAAGGTCGATCTTGTGCTTGACGAGACCCTCGGCCAGCCGGTCCCAGACGCCCTCGAGGATCTCCACGCGCAGGTTCGGCCAGCGAGCCACCACCGTGCCCACGGCAAGCGGCAGGACATAACTGGCGATGCTGCCCACTGCGCCCACCCGGATCGTGCCCTTGGCGAGGCCGCGCATGGCGTCGATCTCTTCACGTGCGTAATCGGCCTCACGCTGCAGCAATGACGCGTGCGGCAGCAGCGCCTCGCCGATGGCGGTCAACTGCATGCCCTTGGAGTGCCGCTCGAACAGCGGCGCGCCCACTTCGTCTTCCAGGCGCTTGATGATCCGGCTCAGGGCAGGCTGAGTGACGTGCAGGACTTCCGCCGCGCGCCCGAGGCTGCCGGCCGAAACGATGGTGGTGAAGGCGCGCAACTGGCGCAGATCGAAAGTCATGCCAAAAGGTAATGGCTTTGGCGCAAGAATTCAATGTCGCGTTAATGGCGGCGGATCCCATACTGGCAGCCTGTTTCAAGGAGACTGCCCGTATGACCCGCACTTCGCTCGCGTTGATCACCGTGCGCGACGCCACCATCGAACTGCTGCGCCAGCTCGGCATGACCCACGTGTTTGGCAATCCGGGGTCGACCGAGCTGCCGATGTTCCGTGATTTTCCGGAAGATTTCCGCTACATCCTGGGCTTGCAGGAAGCCGTGGTGGTCGGCATGGCCGATGGCTACGCACAGGCGACAGGCAACGCGGCGCTGGTGAACCTGCACTCGGCCGCCGGTGTCGGCAACGCCATGGGCAACATCTTCACGGCGTTCAAGAACCGCACGCCGCTCGTCATTACCGCCGGGCAGCAGGCGCGGTCCATCCTGCCGTTCGATCCTTTCCTCGCCTCCAACCAGGCCACCGAACTGCCCAAGCCGTATGTGAAATGGAGCATCGAGCCCGCGCGTGCGCAAGACGTACCGCTTGCGCTGGCCCGCGCGTATCACATCGCCATGCAGGAGCCGCGTGGGCCGGTGCTGGTGTCGATTCCTGTCGATGATTGGGACCAGGTAACCGAGCCGGTGGCCGCACACGAAGTCGCAACAGCGGTACGACCCGACCCGGCGGTGCTCGCCCGCCTTGGCGATGTGCTGGACGCCGCGCGGCGTCCGGCATTTGTGGTGGGTGCAGCGGTTGACCGGGCAGGCGCCTGGGATGCTGTCGTGCAACTCGCCGAGACGCATCAGGCGCGGGTGTTTACCGCACCGATGGCGGGGCGCGGGGCGTTTCCGGAAGACCACCGGCTGTTTGCCGGTTTCCTGCCGGCCATGCGCGAAAAGATCGTCGGGCTGCTGCAGGGACATGATGTCGTCTTTGCGCTGGGTGCACCGGCATTCACGTATCACGTGGAAGGGCACGGCCCGCACGTGCCAGTGGGTGCGAAGCTGGTGCAACTGGTTGACGATCCTGCCACCGCTGCGTGGACCCCAGAGGGCATTTCGGCAGTGGGCAACATTCGGCTGGGCGTCCTCGATCTGCTCGCCAGGCCCGCCCCGCCAGCCCGGCCGCTGCCGCCTGCACGCGCCTTATCGCCGCGCGCCGAGCCGGGCGCTCCCATGTCGGCGGCCTTTGTTCTGCAGACGCTGGACGCGGTACGCCGCCCCACAGACATCGTCGTCGAAGAAGCTCCGAGTGCCCGGTCGGCCATGCAGGCCTATCTGCCCATGCGCCGCTCGGGCGGGTTCTACACGATGGATAGCGGCGGCCTGGGCTACGGCATGCCCGCTGCCGTGGGCGTGGCGTTGGCAAAGCCGGGCACGCGCGTGATCGGCCTGATCGGCGATGGCTCGAGCATGTATTCGATCCAGGCGCTGCGCAGCGCCTCGCTCCTTGAGCTGCCGATGACCTTCGTCATCCTGAACAACCGCCGCTACGCCGCGCTGCAGGAGTTTGCGCCGGTGTTCGGCTTTGCTGCCACCGATGTGGTGCAGGGCACCGACTTGCAAGGGATTGATTTCGTCGGGCTGGCCCGCGCCATGGGCTGCACCGGCGAGCGCGTGACCGACCCGCATGCGCTGGAAGCCGTGCTGCGCACCGCATTGCAATCGGCTGGACCGACCTTGATTGAAGTGGAGATTGCCTGATGACGAATACGAACGTTGCACCGCTGGACACTGCGCAGACCATCCCGATGCTGATCAACGGGGAGCGTGTACAGGCCGCCAATGGCCAGGTCTTCGAGCGACGCAACCCGCTCGATTGCACCGTGGCAACACGCGCGCCGGCCGCCACGGTGGATGACGCCCGTCGAGCGGTCGATGCGGCAGCCGCTGCCTTCCCTGCCTGGGCCGCGATGGGCCCGTCCGAACGCCGTGCGTTGCTCATGCGTGCGGCGCAGGCGCTAGAAGCGAAGGGCGACGCCTTTGCGGAGGCCATGGCGGCCGAGACAGGCGCGTCCGCATTGTGGGCCGGCTTCAACGTGCATCTGGCCGCAAGTGGATTGCAGGAGGCCGCCGCCATGGTCACGCAGATTGCCGGAGAGGTCATTCCTTCGGACGTGCCAGGCAGCCTGGCGATGGGCGTGCGCCAACCGGCAGGCGTGGTACTGGGCATCGCCCCGTGGAATGCACCGGTCATTCTGGCAGTGCGTGCGATCGCGCTGCCGCTGGCGTGCGGCAATACCGTCGTGCTCAAGGGCTCGGAAGTCTCCCCGGCCACGCACGGACTCATCATCGAAGCCCTGCAGGAGGCCGGTCTGCCCAGCGGCGTCGTCAACTTCGTGACCAATGCGCCGGCCGATGCAGGCGCCGTCGTCGAGGCCATGATCGCGCACCCGGCTGTGCGGCGGGTCAACTTCACCGGTTCCACGCGCGTGGGCCGCATCATCGCGCAGACGTGCGCCACGTATCTCAAACCAGCCGTGCTGGAGTTGGGCGGCAAGGCGCCGCTGCTCGTGCTGGCCGATGCGGATATCGATGCCGCCGTGGCGGGCGCTGCCTTCGGCGCCTTTGCCAATTCCGGGCAGATCTGCATGTCCACCGAACGCATCATCGTGGATGCATCCATCGCTGATGCGTTTGTTGCCAAGCTTGCGGCGAAGGCCGCATCGTTGCCACTGGGCGATCCACGCAAGGGTCCTGCGGTGCTCGGCTCGGTGGTCGACATGAGCACGGTCGAACGCTGCAATCACCTGATCGATGACGCACTCGCCAAGGGTGCAACGCTGGTGTGTGGTGGCAAGGCCACCAGCACGCTGATGCCGGCTACGCTGCTCGACCACGTCACGCCCGACATGCTGATCTACTCGGAAGAGTCGTTCGGACCCGTGAAGGGCATCGTACGGGTGAGCGGAGACGATGCGGCCGTGGCCTGCGCGAATGACAATGCGTACGGCCTTTCGTCGGCCGTTTTCAGCCGCGACGTGGCCCGGGCGATGAACGTGGCGCGCCGCATCGAATCGGGGATCTGCCACATCAATGGCCCGACTGTGCATGACGAGGCGCAGATGCCGTTCGGCGGCGTCAAGGCGAGCGGCTTCGGTCGCTTTGGCGGTCGTGCAGGGGTGGCCGAGTTCACCGAACTGCGCTGGCTGACGGTGCAGACCTCGCCACGCCATTATCCGTTTTGAGCCGGTCATGGATATCGCGATACTCGGCGCGGGCGCCATGGGTTCGCTCTTTGGCGGATTGCTGGCGCAAGCGGGTGAACATGTCACGCTGCTCGACATCAACGATGCGCATCTGGACGCGATCGGCACGCAGGGCTTGCAGCTCGAAACCGACCATGGCGAGCGCCGTATCCGCAACCTGCAGGCCATGAGACCGGGCGCGGCAACGCGGCGCCCCGACCTGCTCATCGTCTTCACCAAGGCAATGCACACGCGCGCTGCACTGGCCAGCGCGCGCCACCTCATCGGCCCATCGACGCACGTGCTGACCCTGCAGAATGGTCTGGGTAATGTTGAGGCGCTGGTACCTGTAGTGCCGCGCGAACGCATCTTCGTCGGCGTGACGACGTGGCCAGCCGACCTCACGGGTCCGGGCCGAGTGCGTTCGCATGGTGCCGGTGCGATTCGCATGATGACGGCCGATGGCGCCCAAAGCCCTGCACTCGCACGCGCAGTCCATGCGCTGACGAACGCGGGCTTGAACTGCCACGCTGACGAGAATGTGTGGGGCGCGGTGTGGGAAAAGGTGGCTTTCAATGCAGCGCTCAACCCGTTGTGCACGGTGCTGAATCGACCCGTCGATGCGCTCGGTGCGGTGGAAGACGGTCCGGCGCTCGCGCTGGCCATCGCCAACGAGGTGCTGGCCGTGGCGCGCGCGACTGGCATCCCTGTCGACGCCGCGAAGGTGGGCGACAACGTGCGGCACGCCATCGTCGCCCACTGCGGGCACAAGCCTTCCATGCTGCAGGACGTGCTGGCCGGACGGCCGACCGAGATCGAATCCATCAACGGCGCCGTGGTGGCGACAGCGCGCCGGCATGGCGTGCCGGTGCCGCACACGGAGACGCTCATGCAGCTGGTCAGGCTGCTGCAGGCGCAGGGCCTGAGCCCCGGAGCGCCGTAGCGCAGCCGCTCACGGACGTTCGATATCGTCAATTCAAACGGCGCGCAGACGCCAGTTCACAGGAGACAACCACATGATGTTCAGTTCGAGCTTGCAGAGCGCGGCGTTCAAACGGAGGCCCTTATGAGTCGGAGTCAGATGACGGTCGATATCGGGGCCGTTCTGGACGACGGTCCATTTTCGCTGGCGCAGAAGGTGGCGGTGCTGCTCGCAGCCTTTGCCATTGTCATGGACGGCTTTGACGGTCAGTTGATCGGATTTGCCATCCCCGTGCTGATCAAGGAGTGGGGCATCACGCGCAACGCGTTCGCACCGGCCGTGGCCGCGGGGCTCATTGGCATGGGCCTGGGGAGTGCGCTGGCCGGCCTGTTTGCCGATCACTTCGGGCGTCGCTGGGCGTTGATCGTCAGCGTGTTCGTGTTTGGCGTGGCGACGTGTTCGATCGGCTTCGCGCCCAATGTGGCGACGATCGCCATGCTGCGGTTCATTGCTGGCCTGGGCATTGGTGGCGCGCTGCCAAGCTCCACCACGATGACGGCGGAGTTCACGCCCGCGCGTCGCCGCACGCTGGCGGTGACGGCCACCATCGTGTGCGTGCCGCTGGGCGGGATGCTCGCGGGCCTGTTTGCGGGTCACGTGCTGCCGCTCTATGGCTGGCGTGGGTTGTTCTGGATCGGCGGGGCGCTGCCGCTGGTACTCGGAGGCGTGCTGGTGATTGGGCTACCCGAATCGCCGCGTTTCCTGGCGCGTCGTCCGTCGCGCTGGCCACAACTGGCGCATCTGCTATCGAAGATGGGGCGCGATGTGCCCGCCAATACCGCGTTTGCGGATGTGGCGGGTCAGAAGGTCATTCAGCACGCGAGTTTCCGGTCGCTTTTCGCGCCGGGGCAGGCGCGCGATACGGTGGCGCTTTGGGCGGCCTTCTTCATGTGCCTGCTGGCCGTGTATGCGGCGTTCAGCTGGCTGCCGACGATGCTTGCTTCAGAAGGTTTAAGCGTGAGCGTGGCCGGCTCGGGGCTGACGGCGTACAACCTCGGCGGTGTGATCGGCGCCCTGGTTTGCGCAGTGACCATCGCGCGATGGGGTTCGCGTTGGCCCATGGCGCTGTGTTGCGTGGGCGCGGCCGCGAGCGCCTTTGCGTTGCAGGGTGTCGACGCCAAGCTGAATACGAATCTGCTGATCGTCGGGCTTGGGCTGCACGGGCTGTTCGTCAACGCCGTGCAATCGACGATGTATGCGCTCTGTGCCTATGTCTATCCGACGGCGGTGCGCGCAACGGGCACGGCGTCGGCGGTGGCGTTCGGTCGGCTGGGCGCGATTCTCAGCGCGTTTGCCGGGGCGATGATTATCACCGCCGGCGGGTCAGTGGCCTATCTGGCCATGCTCGGGATCGTGATGTTGGTGGTGTTGGCCGCGCTGCTGGCCATGCGCGAACAGATCCCGCGCCTGATCCAGCGGGCGACTCCGTCTGGAGCCGGCCCCCAGTTGCCACACGGCAGTCCGGTCAAACCATAGCTGCCACGCTGGGCGCAGCGCTACATCAGGATGATGTCGTACTGCTCCTGGCTGGCCGCCGACGATTCCACCTGCAGCGAAATCGGCTTGCCGATGAAATCCCCCAGCATCGCAAGGTGCTGGCTTTCTTCTTCCAGGAACAGATCGATCACCGATTGCGACGCGAGGATGCGGAATTCGCGCGGATTGAACTGCCGCGACTCGCGCATGATCTCGCGCAGGATGTCGTAGCACACGGTGCGCGGCGTCTTCACCTGGCCCTTGCCCTGGCATACCGGGCATTGCTCGCACAGCACATGCGCGAGCGATTCGCGCGTGCGTTTGCGCGTCATCTCCACCAGGCCCAGCTGCGAGAAGCTGTTGACCGTGATGCGCGTGCGGTCGCGCGACAGCGCCTTGCGCAGTTCCGCCAGCACGGCATCGCGATGCTCGGCCGACTCCATGTCGATGAAGTCGATGATGATGATGCCGCCCAGGTTGCGCAGCCGCAGCTGACGCGCAATGGTGTGGGCTGCTTCCAGGTTGGTCTTGAAGATCGTGTCGTCGAAGTTGCGCGCGCCCACGTAACCGCCGGTGTTGACGTCGATGGTCGTCATCGCCTCGGTCTGGTCGATCATCAGGTAACCGCCCGATTTCAGGTCGACCCGGCGCGACAGCGCACGCTCCACTTCCGCTTCGATGTTGTACAGGTCGAAGATCGGCCGTTCGCCGGTGTAATGCGTCAGGCGCTCGACCACGGCCGGCGTGTACTCCTGCGCAAACTCGACGAGCTTCTGATGGTTCTCGCGCGAATCGACCTGGATGCTGCGCGTTTCGTCCGTCACGAAATCGCGTAGCACGCGCTGGGCGAGGTTCAGGTCCTGATACAGGATCGACGGGGCGGGCAGGGTCGTCGCGTTGTGGCGGATGGTTGCCCAGATCTTGCGCAGGTAGGCGACATCGTTGGCGAGCTCCTCGTCGGTGGCTTCTTCGGCGATGGTGCGCACAATGAAGCCGCCGCGCTCGTCGGTGGGGACCATGGCTGTCACGCGCGAACGCAGCGCTTCACGCTCGGCCTCGTTGCCGATTTTTTGCGAGATCCCGATGTGCGGGTCTTGCGGCAGATACACCAGCGTGCGGCCGGCAATGCTGACCTGCGTGGACAGCCGCGCCCCTTTGGTGCCGATCGGATCCTTGATGACCTGCACCATCAGCGCCTGGCCTTCGAAGAGCGTTTTTTCGATGGCGACCTGCGGTGTGGGCGGCGCGTCTTTGGCATCGCGCGGGTGCCAGATGTCGGCCACATGCAGGAACGCCGCGCGCTCCAGGCCGATATCGATGAAGGCCGACTGCATGCCCGGCAGCACGCGTACAACCTTGCCGAGGTAGATGTTTCCGACGAGTCCCCGCGTGAGCGTGCGCTCGATGTGGAGTTCCTGAACGGCGGCTTGCTGGACGATGGCCACGCGCGTTTCTTGCGGCGTGATATTGACGAGGATGTCTTCGGACATGAGAGATACCAGGAGAGCGGGTTTCAGCACCCGCCTCCGGGCTGGTAGTGCGCGCCCGAAGCGTGTCTTGAAACCGGCCCTCGCACACTGGCGGCGTGTGCGGGTTGCAGCGTGGGGTTACAGCACCACTCCGGCTTGTGCGAGCAGCGCTGCGGTCTCGAACAAGGGTAGGCCCATGATACCCGAATAGCTTCCCGAGATATGCGCGACAAAGGCCGCTGCGCGCCCCTGGATGCCGTAGGCGCCGGCCTTGCCGAACGGCTCGCCGCTGGCGATGTAGCGGGCGATGTCGTTGTTCGTCAGCACGGCAAACCGCACGTCCGAGATGGACAGCGCGTGCATTGGCGTGCCTTCGGCCGTGACGACCGTCACGGCGGTCAGCACACGGTGCGCCCGGCCGGACAGGCCCCGCAGCATGCGATGGGCGTCGGCGGCATCGGCCGGCTTGCCCAGAATCTCGCCGCCAAGGCACACGGTGGTGTCGGAAGTCAGGATCGGCAGGGCGGGGAGGTCGCGTGTGATCCGGCGGCGTACGGCTGCCTGCGCTTTCAGGGCGCAGACGCGCTGAACGTAATCGTCGGGTGTTTCACCGGCTAGCACGGCTTCGAGCGATTCCGCGTCTTCGTCGTCGGCGGCCAGCAGGAGCTCGAAGCGTGCGCCGATCTGGCGCAGCAGTTCCTGCCGGCGCGGGCTTTGGGAGGCCAGATACAGATGTGGGGCGCCGGCGGTTTCGAGCGTCATACGCGGTGATAGGGGTGGTTCTGCGTGATGCTCCACGCGCGGTAGAGCTGCTCGGCCAGCAGCACGCGCACCATGCCATGCGGCAGCGTCAGGCTGGATAGGCGGATCAGCATGCGCGCCTTGGCCTTGAGCGTTGGGTCCAGCCCGTCCGCGCCGCCGATCACGAAAGCGATGTCACCGCCTTCCTGCTGCCATCCGGTGAGGGATTCAGACAGTGCGACGGTGGTGAGGTCCTTGCCGCGCTCATCCAGCGCGATCATGCGACAGCCCTTGGGCAGCGCGGCTTCAATGCGCGCGGCTTCAAGCTGCATGACGGTGGCGGCGGTGCGGCTGCCCGAGCGCTGCTCGGGCTTGATTTCGCGCAGTTCGATGCGCAGCTCGGGCGGCATGCGCTTGGCATATTCAGAGAAGCCGTCCTCGATCCAGGACGGCATCTTGTGCCCGACGGCAACGATCAGCAACTGCATGGCGCGAGTGCGTGCCCGACGTTACGCTGCGCGCTTCTTGGCCGGAGCGCGCTTGGCTGCCGTCTTGGTGGCCGTTTTTGCGGCGGTCTTCGTGGCGGTCTTGCCCGTACCGGTCGCGCGCTTGGTGGCCGGCTTTTTGGCAGCCGTCTTGGCGGGCGCCTTCTTGGCCGGTGCTGCGGCCTTGGTCGGGCGCTCGCCTGCCAGCTTCGGCTTGGTTGTGCGGCGCTTGGCGGGCGTGACCTCTTCGGCCTCGTCTTCCTCGTCGTCGTAACCTTCGCTGGCCTTGGGCAGACCACGCTTGGCGGTGCCGCCGAGCTCGATGCGCACCGGCTTGTCACCCCAGATTTCTTCCAGGTTGTAGTACTGGCGCAGTTGCGGCTGCATGATGTGGACCACGGCGTCGCCGCAGTCGACGAGCACCCATTCGCCCACGTCTTCGCCTTCCACGGCGATGACGTGACCGCCGGCTTCCTTGACGGCGTCACGCACCGAAGCGGCCAGGGCCTTGGTCTGGCGGTTGGACGTGCCGCTGGCGATGACCGTGCGGTCGAACAGTTCGGTCAGGTGGGTCGTATTGAAGACCTTGATGTCTTGCGCCTTGACGTCTTCGAGCGCGTCGACGATCACGCGTTGTAGTTTGCGAATATCCATACTGAGTGAGAAGAACGTTTAAAGGGCGAGAAAAAAGGTCGAAAAAAGCGCGCGAATACGGTCAATCACGCGGTCAAGCACTGACCGTGCCATTGGCACGGCGGTACAGCGAATGCGATTGGATCAGGTCAGCCACCCCGGCAGGCAGGTCGGCGTCGCAGCGTGCGCCAGTGGCCAGCTGCTGGCGCAGGCGGGTGGATGACAGGTCGACAGCCAGGGTTTGGTCGATCCACATATGGCCAGCGGGAGCGCATTGTATCAATGCCGTGTCGGCGCGGCGCGCGTCGAGTTCGCGCTGGACCGGCGCATGCAGCGCGTGCAGGTCGAAGCCGGGGCGCGTGGCCACGCACAGGTGGACATACCCGAACAGTTCTTGCCAGCCATGCCAGGTGTCCAGACCGACAAGCTGGTCCGCGCCCATCAGCCAGGCCATGGAGGCGTCCGGGCCGTAGACGCCGCGCAGTTCGCGCACGGTGTCGATGGTGTAGCTGGGGCCGTGGCGGTCAACTTCCATGCGGCTGACGTGGACGCGCGCGCGGCCGGGCCGCACGGCCTGCGCGGCCAGTTCGGTCATCGCCAGGCGCAGCGGGGCGGGCGTGACATCGGCGCTTTTCTGCCACGACACGCCGGTCGGAATCCACAGCAGTTCGTCAAGTTCCAGCCGTGCAATGCACAACTCGGCCAGGGCGACGTGGCCCACGTGCGGCGGGTCGAACGTGCCGCCCAGCAAGCCAAGGCGGTATGGCCGGTCGAGCTTGCGGCGGGCGCGGTCGGGCTGTGTCATACCCAGTCGCGCGCCGGCAGGAAATCGGTGTACAGCGCGGCTTCGGGCGAGCCCGGCTCGGGGTGCCAGTCGTAGCGCCAGTTGGCCACCGGTGGCATCGACATGAGGATCGATTCGGCGCGCCCCCCGCTTTGCAAGCCGAACAACGTGCCGCGGTCGAACACAAGATTGAATTCGACGTAGCGGCCGCGGCGGTAGGCCTGGAAGGCGCGTTCGCGCTCCCCGTAGGCAACGGCGCGGCGCCGCTCGGCGATGGGCAGCCACGCGGGCAGGAACGCATCGCCGACGGAGCGCATCATCTCGAAGCTGCGCTCGAAGCCGAGTTCGGCAAAGTCGTCGAAGAAGATGCCGCCGATGCCGCGTGCTTCCTTGCGGTGCTTCAGATAGAAGTAGTCGTCGCACCACTGCTTGAAGCGCGGGTACAGTTCATCGCCGTACGGCGCCAACGCGCCCTGGCACGTGCGGTGAAAGTGCGAGGCGTCTTCCGCGAAGCCGTAATACGGCGTGAGGTCCATGCCACCGCCGAACCACCAGACCGGCTCGGCATCGGCCCGTTGGGCGACGAAGCAGCGCACGTTCATGTGCACTGTCGGCACGTACGGATTGTGGGGGTGGAAGACGAGCGATACGCCCATCGCTTCGAAGCCGCGCCCGGCCAGCTCGGGCCGGTTGGCCGTGGCCGAGGGGGGCAGCGTGTCGCCCAGGACGTGTGAGAAACCCACGCCGCCGCGCTCGAGAAGCGTACCGGCCTCGAGGATGCGGGTACGGCCATTGCCGCGCAGGCGTTCGGTGGGCGGCTTTTCCCACGTATCGGTGGCGAAGGTGCCGCCGTCGAGTGCGCCGACGGCAGTGGTGATGCGGTCCTGCAGGTCCAGCAGGTAGGCGCGGACGGCTTGCGTATCCATCAGGTCGGGAGGGGCCGCAGCGGCGGCCAAGTCATACGGTTGTCACCATTGTAGCGGGCGTGTCGCCGAGGCAAGTCGGGGATCACCCTTGGTGACCGATACCGCGCTCGGCCCCTGTGGGCGCCGGCGCGGTAGGTGGTGTGTCGATCAGCGGCGGATGGCGCGGTATCCGATGTCCGTCCGGTACTGGGCGCCGTCAAACTGGATCTGTTCCACGACGTTGTAGGCCGCCCGCTGGGCTGCCTTCACGGTGTCTGCCAGGCCCACCACGCACAGCACTCGGCCGCCGCTGGTGACCAGTTCGCCGTCCTGGAGCGTGGTGCCGGCGTGGAAGGTGACGCTGTCTTCGGTTTCCTTCGGGATGCCGGTGATGACGTCGCCCTTGCGCGGCGTGTCCGGGTAGTTGTGTGCGGCCATGACCACGCCCAGTGCGGTGCGGCGGTCCCAGTCCAGCTCCATGCCGTCGAGCTTGCCGTCGATGGCGCGGTCCAGCACGTCGTACAGGTCGGTCTTCATGCGCGCCATGATGGGCTGCGTTTCCGGATCGCCCATGCGGCAGTTGAATTCGAGCGTCTTGGGGTTGCCTTCTGCGTCGATCATCAGGCCGGCATACAGGAAACCGGTGTACGGAATGCCATCCTTCTCCATGCCGCGGATGGTCGGCAGGATGATCTCGCGCAGGGCGCGGGCGTGCAGCGTCGGCGTGACGACCGGGGCGGGCGAGTAGGCACCCATGCCGCCCGTGTTGGGGCCGGCGTCACCGTCGAGCAGGCGCTTATGGTCCTGGCTGGTGGCCAGTGCCACGACGTTCTTGCCGTCGCACACCACGATGAAGCTGGCTTCTTCGCCGGCGAGGAATTCTTCGATCACAACGCGTGCGCCTGCGTCACCCAGACGGTTGTCGGCCAGCATCATGTCGATGGCGTTGTGCGCTTCTTCGGCCGTCATCGCCACGACCACGCCCTTGCCGGCGGCCAGGCCATCGGCCTTGATGACGATCGGGGCGCCTTCCTGGTCAACGTACGCATGTGCCTGCGCAGCATCGCTAAAGGTCTGGTACTTGGCGGTCGGAATGCCGTGGCGGTGCATGAACGCCTTGGCGAAATCCTTCGACGATTCGAGCTGCGCGGCGGCCTTGGTCGGGCCGAAGATGCGCAGGCCCTTGGCGCGGAACAGGTCGACGATGCCGGCGGCCAGCGGCGCCTCGGGGCCGACCACCGTGAAGTGGATGCCTTCGCGCTCGGCAAAGGCTGCCAGCACTTCCGGATCCGTGATCGGGAGGTTCTGCAGGCGCTTGTCGAGCGCCGTACCGCCGTTGCCGGGGGCCACGTATACCACCTGCACCTTGGGCGAGCGTGCCAGCTTCCATGCCAGGGCGTGCTCTCGACCGCCCGAACCGACCACCATCACTTTCATGCTGTACCTACTCAAAAATTCGAAATCTGGAAAACAAAAACGGCGATCGTGAGGTCGATCGCCGTTATGCGCGTGTCCCGGGGCTTATTCCCCGAAGACCGCGTTGGTGAAGACTTCCTGCACGTCGTCCAGGTTTTCCAGGACGTCGAGCAGCTTCTGCATCTTGACCGCGTCTTCGCCGGTGAACTCGACTTCGGTCTGCGGCTTCATGATGACTTCGGCCAGTTCCGCCTTGAAGCCGGCGGCTTCCAGCGCGGTCTTGACCTTGCTGAAATCGTTGGGCGGGCAGATGACTTCGAGCGAGCCGTCATCGTGGGTGACGACATCGTCGGCGCCGGCTTCGAGCGCGGCGTCCATCAGCTTGTCTTCCGGCGTGCCCGGAGCATAGATGAACTGGCCGATGTGGTCGAACAGGAACGCGACGGAGCCCGATGTGCCCATGTTGCCGCCGTACTTGTCGAAGCCGTGGCGGACTTCGGCCACGGTGCGCGTGCGGTTGTCGGTCAGGCAGTCGACGATCACGGCGGCGCCGTTGATACCGTAGCCTTCGTAGCGGATTTCTTCGTAGTTCGCGCCTTCCAGACCACCCACACCGCGCTGGATGGCGCGGTTGATGTTGTCCTTGGGCATGTTCGCGTCGGTGGCCTTGTCCATGGCCAGGCGCAGGCGCGGGTTGGAGTCCGCATCGCCGCCGCCCAGACGGGCCGCCACGGTGATTTCCTTGATCAGGCGCGTCCAGACTTTGCCGCGCTTGGCGTCGGCAGCGGCTTTCTTATGCTTGATGTTGGCCCATTTGGAATGACCGGCCATGAAACTCTCCGAGCGGAATGCGGTGGGAAATGAAGGGATGTGAGGCGTTCAGATGGCGGTCCGACGCCACGTGCACGCTCTATAATCGACCGCGGATTTTAGCATGCTGAACCCGCCTGCCGACCCGTCCATCCGGTCGAGCACGGGCGTTGCCCCCAGGAATTTGATCTCCGCCAATACGCCATGACCGCCCCCATCCTTGTCGCCAAGAACGCTCAAGCTGAGCTGGTGCTGCTGCCCCAGCTCGCGAACCGCCATGGCCTGATCACCGGCGCCACCGGCACCGGCAAGACCGTCACGCTACAGACGATCGCCCAGGGCCTGTCGAAGATCGGCGTGCCGGTGTTCCTGGCCGACGTGAAAGGTGATCTGACCGGTATTTCGCAGCCTGGGCAGCCGAACGACAAGCTCAAGGCGCGCCTGCAGGAGCGCGGCCTGGACGAGCCGCAATGGGCCGCATGCCCGGTCACGCTGTGGGACGTTTACGGCGAGAAGGGTCACCCGGTGCGCGCCACGGTGTCCGACATGGGCCCGCTGATGCTCGCGCGCATGCTGGAACTCAACGACATCCAGACCGGCGTGCTGAATCTTGTCTTCAAGATCGCGGACGACGCCGGCCTCGCCTTGCTCGACATGAAAGACCTGCGCGCGATGCTTCAGCACGTTGGTGAGCATTCTTCGAACTACACGAACCAGTACGGCAACATTTCGTCGGCGAGCATCGGGGCCATCCAGCGCAACCTGATCGCGCTGGAAGAGCAGGGCGCCGACCAGTTCTTCGGCGAGCCGATGCTGGACGTCAATGACCTGATGCAGACCGTGCGCGGGCAGGGCGTGGTCAATATCCTGGCGGCTGACAAGCTGCTCAATGCGCCCAAGTTGTACGCGACGTTCCTGCTGTGGATGCTCTCCGAGTTGTTCGAGCATCTGCCCGAGGTGGGCGACGTGGACAAGCCCAAGCTCGCCTTCTTCTTCGACGAGGCGCATCTGCTGTTCAACGACGCTCCGCCCTCGCTGCTGCAGAAGGTGGAGCAGGTGGTGCGGCTGATTCGCTCCAAAGGCGTGGGCGTGTACTTCGTCACGCAGAACCCCGCTGATGTGCCCGACACGGTGCTCGGCCAGCTCGGCAACCGCGTGCAGCACGCGCTGCGGGCCTTCACGCCGCGCGATCAGAAAGCCGTGAAGGCGGCGGCCACCACGATGCGGGCGAATCCGGGGTTCAGTATCGAAGCGGCTATCGGCGAGCTTGCCGTGGGCGAGGCGCTGATCTCCATGCTCGATGAGGGCGGCCGCCCGGAGGTCACAGAGCGCGCGTTCGTCGTGCCGCCGGCATCGCGCATCGGGCCGATTTCGGACGATGAGCGCCGCGCGTTGCTGGCCGATTCGCTGGTGGCGGGGCGTTACGACAAGGCCATCGACCGGGAGTCGGCCTACGAAAAGCTGACCGGCCGTGTCGCGAGCGGCTCGGCGACTGCACCGGCCCCTGGTTCCATCGGCACCGATTTCGGTGCCTCCGCGGGTACGGCGTCGGCGCCGGCTCCGACAACCGCGCCCATGCCCGCTCCGGCACAGGACAGCGGCGGTGGCTGGCTCGGCGAAGTCGGGTCGATCCTGACAAAGGGCACCGGCCGCAGCGGTCGCGGTGACTCGATCGTCGAAACCCTCGCCAAGTCGACGATGCGCACCATCGGCTCCACTGTCGGGCGCGAAATCGTGCGCGGCGTGCTGGGCAGCATTCTGGGCGGATCGAAGAAGCGCTGAGCGCATTCGACGCACCAAAGACAACAGCCGGCAGTGCCGGCTGTTTTTGTTTGTGCAAAACGGTGCGCGTTCAGTTCTTCGTGCCGAACAGGCGGTCACCCGCATCGCCCAGGCCCGGGATGATGTAGGCGTTGTCATCCAGGTGCGAATCGAGCGAGGCCACGAACAGCTTCACGTTCGGATGCGCCTTCTGGAACACCTCCACACCTTCGGGCGCTGCCACCAGCGCGAGGAACAGGATGTTCTCGTCGGGCACGCCGCGCTTCTTCATCACGTCGACAGCGTGGACGGCCGAGTAGCCGGTGGCGACCATCGGATCGCACAGGATGAAGGTGCGGTCTTCCAGGTCCGGCAGCCGCACGAGGTATTCCACCGGGCGGTGTTGCTCATCACGGTACACGCCAATGTGGCCGATGCGCGCCGACGGAATCAGTTCGACCAGCCCGTCGCTCATGCCGACGCCCGCGCGCAGCACCGGCACCACGGCCAGCTTTCGCCCGGCGATGACGGGCGCTTCCATCGGGCCCATTGGCGTGTCGATGTGGCGGCTGGTCAGCGGCAGGTTGCGCGTGATCTCGTAGCCCATCAGCAGCGTGATCTCGCGCAGCAGCTCGCGAAACGTGCGCGTCGACGTGTCCTTGTCGCGCATGTGTGTGAGCTTGTGCTGGATCAGCGGGTGATTGAGGATGAACAGGTTCGGAAAGCGCGGATCTTGTTTCATGGCGGCAAGGGATTCTCAGATGGGGCGCATTGTACCGGCGCGCCCCGTGCCGATTGTGGAGGCGCTCAACGGCGACCGCGCATCAGGATCACATACACCACGGCCGAAATAGCGAGGCCCACGAACCATGCATACGTGTACAGCGCTTCGAACACGCCCGGCACGTTGGCGACGAACCCGGCCTGCTTGAAGAAGCCCGGCAGATTGGGCAGCACGCCGATGACGAGCGCGGCGATGGCGCGGCCGTTCCAGCCGTTTCCGTAACCGTAAGGGCCGTCCACGCGGAACAGTTCGCCCGTCTTGAGCACGGTGCGGCGCACCAGGAAGTAATCGACCATCATGATGCCGGCCACCGGGCCCAGCAGCGCGCCGTAACCGACCAGCCACGTGAAGATGTAGCCCTTGGTCGTTTCCAGGATCTTCCACGGCATCATCGCCAGGCCGATGCCCGCCGTGATGTAGCCGCCGATGCGGAACGAGATGCGGTGCGGTGCCAGGTTCGAGAAGTCATACGCCGGCGAGACCACGTTGGCTGCGATGTTCGTCATCAGCGTGGCGGTGATCAGCGCCAGCAGCGCGACGATGACCGACGGGCCCGTCATCTTGCCGGCCAGCGTGACCGGATCCCAGATGGCCTGGCCGTAGATGACCACCGTGGACGACGTGACCAGCACGGCCACCAGCGCCAGCAGCCCCATCGGCAGCGGCAGGCCGATTGCCTGGCCGACCAGCTGATCACGCTGGCTGCGTGCGAAGCGGGTGAAGTCGGGAATGTTCAGCGCCAGCGTGGCCCAGTAGCCGACCATGGCCGTGAGCGACGGCCAGAAGAAGCCCCAGAACTCGCCGGCGCGCTTGCCGCCCGCCGCAAACGCCGACGGCGCAGACAGCATGGGCCCGAAGCCGCCCGCATTGATATACGCCCACCAGACCAGGCCCAGCGCCGCCAGGATCAACAGCGGCGTGGCCAGCGCCTGGAAGCGCTTGATCGATTCGAGCCCCTTGGTGATCAGCCAGATGTGCAGCGCCCAGAACAGCAGGAAGCAGAATCCCTGGCCGGGGTTGATGCCCAGCCCCGGAATGTTGCTGCCGACCAGCATGTTGTCGGTGACGACGTTGAGGATCGTGTAGATCGCCTGGCTGCCAAGCCACGTCTGGATGCCGAACCAGCCGCATGCGACGATGGCCCGCAGGATGGCCGGCAACTGCGCGCCGCGCACGCCGAACGACGCCCGCACCAACACAGGGAACGGGATGCCGTACTTGGTGCCAGCGTGGCCCACCAGCACCATCGGCACCAGCACGATCAGATTGCCGAGGAACACCGTCAGCACCGCCTGCCACCAGTTCATGCCTTCGCTCATCAGGCCCGACGCCAGCATGTAGGCTGGCACCGACACCACCATCGATACCCACAGCGCGGCGTAATTGGTCGCCGTCCAGGTGCGGGCAGCCTGCGGGGTGGGGTTGAGGTCTTCGTTCCAGAGGGTCGGGTCGGGCGCGTTGGCGGCGCCATCGGCGAAGGCGGCGGAATGGGTTTGGCTCATGTGATGTGGAATCCGTTGTCGTTCTTGATATTCGGAATGCAGCGCGATTGTACGGCGGCCAGCCGGAGCCCGAAGCGAAACCTGTGCCACGCGCGGCGTGCCCGCCATCGGAACGAATGGTTGAATTCACATACAATCGACGGCGCTCTCCAACACGCTCACCGCGCCCGCTCGCGTACCGTTGTGACCATCGCGTCTTCTGCGCCCCCCGCCCCCACGCGTACCGCCGACACTGGCGGCTTGCTGCTCGCCTCGGTGGGTGCCGTGCTGTTCTCTGCCAAGGCCGTTGTCGCCAAGCTGATGTACCGCTACCAGGTGGATGCGGTGATGGTGATCACGCTGCGCATGTTGCTGGCCGCGCCCCTCTTCATGGCGATGGGCTGGTGGCAGTCGCGGCGCGTGGCGCCGCTGGCCGTCGCAGACCGCTGGCGCATCGTCGGATTGGGGCTGGTCGGCTATTACCTTTCGAGCTTTCTCGATTTCCTTGGGCTTCAGTACATCACGGCGGGGCTGGAGCGGCTGATCCTGTTTCTCACGCCGTCGTTTGTCCTGCTGATCACGGCGACGGTCTTCAAGCGCAGTATTACTGGCTTGCAATGGTTGTCGCTGGCGACGGCGTATGCCGGCATCGTGCTGGTGTTTGCGCACGACCTGCATCTGGGCGGCGGCACCGTATGGCTGGGCGGCGGGTTGGTGCTCGCCAGCGCCCTCAGCTATGGCATCTACCTGCTGGCCAGCGGTGAACTCGTCAAGCGTGTGGGCTCGATGCGGCTGGTGGCGTATGCCATGTGCGTGTCCACCGTGGCGTGCATCGTGCAGTTTCTGGTGTTGCGGCCGCTGTCGGCGCTGGTGCTGCCATGGCAGGTGTACGGGCTGTCAGCCATCAACTCGGTATTCTGCACGGTGGCGCCCGTCACGCTCACGATGATGGCCGTGGCGCGCGTGGGCGCACCGGTGGCTTCGCAGGCGGGCATGATCGGGCCGGTGTCGACGCTGCTGCTCGGGTGGTGGCTCCTTGGCGAGCCGATCACCATGTGGCAGATCGCGGGCAGCGCACTGGTGCTGGCCGGCATGGCACTGCTGTCCCGGCGTGGCAGCCAACCCGCCAGCCCTGCGAAATAACGATCAAGAAGGAGTCAGACAGGATGGACCTGGGCTTGAAAGGCAAGCGCGCGCTGGTGTGCGGCGCAAGCAAGGGACTGGGCCTCGCATGCGCCGACGCGCTGGCCGCCGAAGGCGTGGACGTGGTGATCGTCGCGCGCGGTGCCGAAGCGTTGTCGGCAGCCGCCGAGCGCATCCGCACAGCGCACGGCGTGCGCGTGGAAGCCGTCGCTACCGACATCACGACGCCGGAAGGCCGCGCTGAGGCGCTGCTCGCGTGCGAACGCCTGGGCGGCTCGCCCGACATCCTCGTCAACAACGCGGGCGGCCCGCCGCCCGGCAACTTCCGTGACTGGGACCGCGACGCCTGGATGGCCGCCCTCAATGCCAACATGCTGACCCCCATCGACCTGATCAAGGCCACCGTCGACAAGATGATCGAGCGCCGCTGGGGCCGCATCGTCAATATCACCAGCGGTGCCGTGAAAGCGCCGATCGACGTGCTCGGGTTGTCCAACGGCGCGCGCTCGGGCCTGACCGGCTTCGTGGCGGGTCTTGCGCGCGAAGTGGCCAGGCACGGCGTCACCATCAACAACCTGCTGCCGGGCCAGTTCGAAACCGATCGCCTGACCAAGACGCTCGAAGCGGGCGCCAAGGCGGCAGGCATCCGCGCAGACGAGCATTTCGAGCGCAAGCGCCAGGGCAACCCGGCGCAGCGCTTCGGCCAGCCGGCCGAGTTTGGCGCCGTATGCGCCTTCCTGTGCAGCCAGCACGCCGGCTACCTGAACGCGCAGAACATCCTGCTGGATGGCGGCGCATATCCTGGCACCTTCTGAGCCACCCCCAATGACCACCAATACGCCCGAGAGCACATCCTTGAAACGCCGCCGCGTCGCCCTGATCGCGCACGACCACAAGAAGGACGACATGGTCGCGTTTGCGCAAACACACCATGCCTTCCTGTCGCAATGCGATCTGCTGGCAACCGGCACCACCGGCGGCCGGCTGGAGAAGGAAGTCGGCCTGACGGTGCAGCGCATGCTGTCCGGCCCGTGGGGCGGCGACCTGCAGATCGGTGCGCAGCTTGCCGAAGGCCGCATCGATGCAGTCATCTTCCTGCGCGACCCGATGACGCCGCAGCCGCACGAACCCGACATCAATGCGCTGGTGCGCGCGTGCGACGTCCACAACATTCCCTGTGCCACCAACCTGGCGACCGCCGATCTGGTGATGTCCGCCCTGCGGCTGGTGCAACCCGACCCGAAGGAGATCCACGCATGACGCAATCAAAAGCCATCCGCATCTTTGAAACCGGCGGCCCGGAAGTGATGCAGCTCGTCGACGTCGACGTGCCCGCGCCCGGCCCGGGCGAGGCCACCATCAGGCAACATGCCGTCGGCCTCAACTACATCGACGTGTATTTCCGCACGGGCCTGTATCCGCAGCCGCTGCCTGCCGGCATCGGCATGGAGGCTTCCGGCGTGGTGGAAGCGGTGGGCGAGGGCGTGACGCACGTCAAGCCGGGCGACCGCGTGGCCTACGCTGGCCGTCCGACCGGCGCTTACGCGCAGGTGCGTACGATGCCGGCCGATATCCTGGTGCGCCTGCCGGAGGCCATCGACTTTGAAACCGGCGCGGCGATGATGCTGCAGGGCATGACCACGCAATACCTGATCCGCGACAGCTACCGCGTCCAGCCGGGCGATACGGTGTTGTTCCACGCGGCGGCGGGCGGCGTCGGCCTGATCGCCTGCCAGTGGCTGAAGGCGCTGGGCGCCACGGTGATCGGCACGGTCGGCAGCGATGCCAAGGCGGAACTTGCTCGCGCGCACGGCTGCGACCACACCATCGTCTACACACGCGAGAACTTTACCGACCGTGTGCGCGAAATCACCGGTGGCAAGGGTGTGCCGGTGGTCTACGACGGCATCGGCAAAGACACGTTCACGGGTTCGCTGGATTGCCTAGCCCCGCGCGGCATGATGGTCACCTACGGCAACGCGTCGGGGCCGGTGCCACCGGTTGACCTCAGCGTGCTGAGCGCGAAAGGCTCGCTCAAGATCACGCGCCCGACGCTGATGACATACACGGCGCGGCGTGACCTGCTGGAGCCGATGGCCGCGGACCTGTTCGATGTCGTGATCAGCGGTAAGGTGAAGATCGAGATCCACCAGCGTTACGCGCTGGCCGACGCGGCGCAGGCGCACCGCGATCTGGAAGGGCGCAAGACGACCGGATCGACGATCCTTTTGCCGTAAAGAGCGGTTAGCGCCCGGTGGGCTTCACCCGCCGGGCGGCGGCAAAGCGTGCATCCTCGCGCACGCGGTCGGGCAGCGCACGCAGCAGCATGTGCAGCGCAATCGGCACCAGCACGATGTCGTCCACCCAGCCGAGTACCGGAATGACATCCGGGATCAGGTCGACCGGCGAGACCACATATCCCACCAGCAGCAGGGCAGCCGGGGCGAGCCACCACGGCCTGTCCGGATGGCGCAGTGCAAACCACAGCAGGCGCACGTCAGTGCGCACGACGCTCCACAGGCGGAAAAGGCGTCCGAACATCGTGGGCTCCTGGGTGAAAAGCGAGGATCACATGCAGGTGCTTGACCGGCAAACCAGCTTATCAGCTTGGGTACGACGCACCGATTTCAATGTGGCAAGCAGCGATAAAAAAGCCGGCCCTCTTGCGAGGTGCCGGCTTTTTGCCTCAACGGGTAGAACTTAGCCCGGAATCTTGCCTTCCACGCCTTCGACGTAGAACTTGATGCCGTGCAGGAAGCCGTCGTCGGCGACCTTGTCGGCAGGCAGGACTTCCTTGCCGGTGTTGTCCTTGAGCGGACCCTTCCAGATCGGTGCCGAGCCGTCGATGATGCCCTTCTTGCGGGTCTCAACCAGCGCCTTCACGTCTTCCGGTACCACGGCGTTGTACGCGCCCAGATCGATTGCGCCTTCCTTCAGGCCCCACCACACGGTTTCCGGCTTCCACTTGTTGTCGAGCACGTCGCCGACCACCTTGGTGTAGTACACGCCCCATTTGTTCATCGAGGCGGCCAGGTGGGCCTTCTCGCCGAACTTGCTCATGTCGCTATCCCAGCCGATCGCATAGACGCCTTTCTCCTGCGCGGTCTGCACCACGGCGGCGGAGTCGGTGTTCTGCATCAGCACGTCGACGCCCTGGCCGATGAGCGTGGTGGCAGCCTCACGCTCCTTGCCCGGATCGAACCACTTGTTGACCCACACCACGCGGGTGGTGGCCTTCGGGTTGACGCTGCGCGCGCCCAGCGTGAACGAGTCGATGTTGCGGATCACCTCAGGAATGGGCACCGAACCCACCACGCCCAGCTTGCCCGACTTGCTCATCTTGCCGGCCACCACGCCGGCCAGGTACGCGCCTTCATACGTGCGCACGTCGTACTGGCCGAGGTTGTCGGCGGTCTTGAAACCGGTGGCGTGCTCGAACTTCACGTCGGGGAATTCCTTGGCGACCTTGAGCATCGATTCCATGAAACCGAAGCTGGTGCCGAAGATGACCTTGTTGCCCTGGGTGGCCAGGTCGCGGAACACGCGTTCAGCGTCGGCCGCGCTCTCGGGCACGCTCTCGACGTAGGTGGTCTTCACCTTGTTGCCGAACTTGGCCTCGACTTCCTTGCGGCCGGCGTCGTGGGCGTATGTCCAGCCTGCATCGCCCACGGGGCCGACGTAGACGAATGCGACCTTCAGCGGCTCGTTTGCCGGAGCCGGGGCGGTCGCTGCGGGCGCGGAGGAAGCGGCCGGGGCGGCGGTCTTGTCGCCGGCGCCGTCATTGGACTTGCCGCAACCCCAGAGGGTCAGGGCAGCACCGGCGGCCAGGGCGGCCAGCGTGATCCTGCGGGTAACGTTCATCGATTTCTCCTGTTGTGTGGCTCGTTGACTGTGTTAATGCTTGAAGCAAAAGACGGGAATGCAGAAGCCTTGGGCAGCAGTTTAGGCAGCCCCTGGGCGGAACGGCTTGCCGAGCGAAGCGGGCATGTTCAGGCGGATCCAATCCGGATTGCGCGAGATGATGGCCAGCACGACGATGGTTGCGGCAAACGGCGCCATCGACAGAATCTGCGACGGCACCGACACGCCCATCCCCTGCAGGTAGAACTGCAGGATCGTCACACCGCCAAACAGCAGCGCGCCGAACAGGATGCGCATGGGCCGCCAGGTCGCAAAGGTGGTCAGCGCGAGGGCAATCCAGCCGCGGCCGGCGACCATGTTTTCGACCCACATTGGCGTGTAGACGAGCGACAGGTATGCGCCGGCCAGCCCGCAGCATGCGCCGCCAAACAGCAGCGCGCCAAAGCGGATGGTGCGCACCGGGTAGCCGAGCGCGTGCGCCGACTCCGGTGATTCACCGATCGCGCGCAGCGTGAGCCCCGCGCGCGTCTTGAACAGGAACCAGGCAATCGCGCCGCACAGCAGCAGGCTGAAATAGACCATCCAGTGGTGCGCGAACAGGGCAGGGCCGACGAACGGAATCGACTCCAGCCCCGGAATGCCGTGCGCCTGCGCCGGCAGTGACATGCCGACAAAGCGCTGCCCCATGAAGGCGGACAGCCCGGTGCCGAAGATCGACAAGGCGAGGCCTGTTGCGACTTGGTTGGTGACGAGCACCAGCGCCAGCCACGCGAAGAGGGCTGCCATCACCATACCGGCAATCGCGCCGGCGGCAAAACCCAGCAGCGGAATCTGCGTCTGGTAACCGACCATGAACCCGACCACGGCGGCCACCAGCATCATCCCTTCGGCGCCGAGATTGAGCACGCCGGAGCGCTCGTTCATCAAGAGGCCCAGGGCGGCCAGCAACAGCGGGGTGCCGGCGTTGATCGACGCGGCGATCAGGGGAGCGAGACTTTCCATGTGTGAGGCCTGATCAGTGATGCGCGCGCCAGCGCAGGCGGTATTCGATGAGCGTGTCGCAGGCGAGCAGGAAGAACAGCAGCATGCCCTGGAACACTCCGGTAATGGCCGACGGCAGGCCCAGGCGCGATTGCGCAAGCTCGCCGCCGATATAGAACAGCGACATCACGATCGCGCCCAGCACGGTGCCAACCGGATTCAGCCGACCGACGAATGCCACCACGATGGCGGCAAAGCCGTAGCCCGGGGAAATGGACGGCAGCAGCTGCCCGATCGGGCCCGTGACCTCGAAGGCGCCGGCAATGCCTGCCAGGCCGCCCGACACCAGCAGCGCTGTCCACAGCGCCGCACGCGACGAGAAGCCCGCGTAGCGCGCCGCCTGCGGTGCCAGCCCACCCACTTGCAGCCGGTAACCCGCAAAGCTGCGGAACACGAACAACGTCATCGCCGCCGTCATCACCAGCATGAACAGAAAGCCGACGTGCAGACGCGTGCCGGCCACGAGCGTCGGCAGAACAAATGCGCTGTCGAACACGATCGACTGCGGGAAGTTCATGCCGTTCGGGTCCTTCAACGGCCCGTTGACCACGTACAGCAGCAGCAACTGCGCGATGTACGTGAGCATGAGCGAGACGAGGATCTCGTTGGCATGAAAGCGATCACGCAGCAGCGCGGTAATGGCGGCCCACAGTGCCCCGCCGATCAGGCCGGCAACGACGGCCAGCACCAGCGCAAAGCCGCCGGGGATGGCGGGCGTGGGCGTATCGAAGTAAATGATCGTGGCCGCCGCGAAGATACCGCCGACGATGAGCTGCCCCTCCGCGCCGATGTTCCACACGTTGGCGCGATAGCACACCGACAAGCCGAGCGCGCACAGCACCAGCGGCACGGTCTTGAGCAGCACTTCACCAATCGCGCGTTTGCTGGCCAGCGGCTCGACGAGGAATACGCGCAGGCCCGCCACCGGGTCCTTGCCCAGCAGTGCGAACAGCAGCAGGCCGAACACCATCGTCAGCACCAGCGCGATCAGCGGCGAGGCATAGGCCATGGTGCGCGAAGGGATTGCGCGCAACTCCAGCGAAACCGGCAGCGCCAGGCGGCTGCCATGCATGACGTCAGCCATGGGCCGCCTCCGAGGTTGCTGCCGCCGAAGCCGCGGTCTTGTCCCACATGCCGCTCATCCACAGGCCGATCTGTTCGCGGTCGGTGGCGTGCGTGGGGGTGGAAGGGGAGAGGCGCCCGTTGGCGATCACGTGCAGGCGATCGCACAGCGCAAAGAGTTCGTCGAGTTCTTCCGACACGATGAGGATGGCGCAGCCCCCCGCCTTGAGCGCGAGGATTTCGTTGTGGATCTGCGCCGCCGCGCCCACGTCCACGCCCCAGGTAGGTTGCGCGACGATGAGCACGCGCGGCGCGCATTCGATTTCGCGGCCGACGATGAATTTCTGCAGATTGCCGCCCGACAGGCTTTTGGCCAATGCGTCCGGGCCGCCGGCCTTCACGCCAAAGCGGCTGATGATGCCGGTAGCCAGCTTGGCGGCAGCCTTCTTGTCGATGAGCCCGCCACGCACCTGCGGCGCACGCTGATGCGTCAGCAGCGTATTGGCGGCCAGCGACAGCGATGGCACGGCGCCGCGCCCCAGGCGCTCTTCCGGCACGAACGACAGTCCGCGCTTGCGACGCGCACGTGGGTCCAGCTTGGCGACCGGCTCGTTGCCGATGCTGATGGTCTGTGCCGAGGCGCGGGTATCTTCGCCCGACAGGGCGGCCAGCAGTTCCTGCTGCCCGTTGCCCGAGACGCCCGCGATGCCGACGATCTCGCCGCTGCGCAATTGCAGGGCGATGTCACGCAGTTCCGTCGCAAAGGCGTGCGACTTGGGCAGCGACAGGCCGGCCACCTCCATGCGCACCTCGCCCGGTGTGGTCTGCGGGCGCAATTCGCGCGGCGGCTCGCCACCGATCATCATGCGCGACAGCGAAGCCGCCGTTTCCTGGCGTGGGTCGCACACGCCCGTGACCTTGCCCATGCGCATCACCGTGGCGGCGTGGCACAGGGCTTGAATCTCGTCGAGCTTGTGACTGATGTAGAGGATGCTCGTGCCTTCTGCCGCCAACTGGCGCAGCGTGACGAAGAGCTTCTCGACGGCCTGCGGCGTCAGCACCGAGGTCGGCTCGTCAAGAATCAGCAGGCGCGGCTTGGTGAGCAGCGCGCGCACGATTTCCACGCGCTGGCGCTCGCCGACGGACAGCGTGTGCACATGGCGATGCGGCTCCAGCGGCAGGCCGTATTTCTCGCCCGTGCTGCGCACCTGATCGGCTACATCGCGCAAGTCGGTGCCAGCGGGCAGGCCGAGCAGGATGTTCTCTGCCACCGTGAGCGTGTCGAACAACGAGAAGTGCTGGAACACCATGGCGATGCCCAGCGCGCGCGCCTGGTGCGGGTTGGCGATCTCGACGCGCTGGCCGTCGAGCAGCATCTCGCCGGCGTCGGGCTGCACGGCGCCAAAGATGATCTTCATCAGCGTCGACTTGCCGGCGCCGTTTTCGCCCAGCACGGCATGGATCTCGCCCGGCGCGACAGTCAGGCTGACGCCGTCGTTGGCGACCACGCTCGGGTAGCGCTTGGTCATGCCCGTCAGCGACAGGCGTGGTGGGAGTGGTGTCACAACAGGTTGGCTCGTGGTTTCCGTGCCGCTCACCGTGCGGATGCGCATCGGAGGCGGTCTCTTATTTGCGTTGACGACACTTCACAGATTGCGGTGCCGATGCAGGTTCGCCTCGACGCATCGCAGCAATCATCATCGCAATGTGATGCTTGCCATCAGCCGCGAATTATAGCTTCGGGCATTGCGTCGGACCGCGATTTCAGCCGGTCTGCGCCTGTCTCGTACAAGGGCTGGCAGCGTGCAAATCCCGTGCCGGGACGAGCGGCTCGATTGACGGGGTTGCAGCTTGTCATGCCGCGGTATGCAGGTGGCAGGCGCGTCCCCCGCGTGGGGCGAATCCGGCGGGTTTGCCACGATATGCACCGGCCCGGTGCCTCGGCGTAGGGGATCTCTTTAGGCTACAGTGCGCAGTTTGCCCCGCGATCAGTCGCCACTGCGCTGCCGCGTTGTCCTGCCTTCCATGACTGCTCCTGCTCCCGGACGTTCTCGCCTGCCCGGCCCTATCCCCGGCTGGCTTCTGCTGCTCGGCGCGCTTACGGCCGTTGGCCCGCTGTCGGTCGACATGTATCTGCCGAGCCTTCCCACCATTGCCCGCGATCTGAATACGTCGTCGGCGGCGGCGGGGCTCACGCTCACGGTTTTTCTCATCAGCCTGGCGATCGGCCAGCTCATCTACGGTCCGGCCAGTGATCGCTTTGGCCGCAAGCCGCCGCTCTACATTGGCCTGGGTCTGTACGTGGCTGCCTCCGTTGGCTGTGCCTTTGCGAAGGACGCCTCGATGCTGGCCCTGCTGCGGGGCCTGCAGGGGTTTGGCGCATGTGCCGGCATGGTGATCGCGCGCGCCGCTGTGCGTGATCGCATGGATCCGGCCGGCGCCGCGCAGGCCTATTCGACCTTGATGCTCGTCATGGGCATCGCGCCCATCCTGGCGCCCATGATTGGGGGGGCGGTACTGCAGGTGGCGTCATGGCGCGTCATCTTTGTGCTGCTGACGGCCTTTGGCGTGCTGTCGCTTGTGGCCGTGCACTACCTGATGCGCGAATCGCTGGCGCCGGAGAACGTGCGCAGGCTGGCCTTCGGTCCTGTCCTGCGCGACTACTGGGCCCTGCTGCGCGACCGTCACTACGCTGCCTATATGTGGTGCGGCGCAGTTTTCCTGTCGGGCATGTTCGCGTACATCACCGTGTCGTCGTTCGTGTTGATTGACGGCTACGGGCTGACGCCGTCGCAGTACGCCTGGGTATTTGGCGGCAACGCGGCGGGGATGATCGCGGCCTCGCGCGTGAACGTGCGGCTGGTTCGCCGGTTCTCGCCGGCGCGCGTGCTGAGGCGCGCGCTATGGATTCCGGTGGTGACGAGCATCCTGGCGACGGGGGCGGCGGCTGCCGGTTTCACGCCGCTGCCGCTCGTGCTGGCGGCGCTGTTCTGCTACATCGCGTCCATCGGCTGCATCTCGCCCAACACAGGGGCGCTGGCGATGGCGGGGCAGGGCGCCCGCGCGGGCACTGGCTCTGCGCTCATGGGCGCCATGCAGTTCGGCCTGGGCATGGTCACCGGTACGGTGGTTGCCGCCGTGGGCCAGAGTGCCGCGCCACTGTTGAGCATGATGGCGATCTGCTCGACGGCCGCCCTGTGGCTGGGCCTACGCGCCACGCGCCATGAGGCGGGACACTGAAGTCACTCCGCTGGCGGCTCTGCGGCAGCCGCCTCGGTTTGGTGTGCCTCCTGCGTAACACGCCAGATCTCTTCTCCCTGTCGTTACCTATGATGAGGAAAGCTGCCCCGTGCACCACACGCGGGCAGCGCGCCCCTTTCGCGGTCTAAGGGTTAGCTCTTATATAGAATTTATCAACGTTTTATTAACGTATCACTTTCGTTTTCAATCGCGCAGCGTTTTGCCGGGATTGGTCCGACAACTGCGCACACGAAACGGGGGTTAAGTTGCAGTGCACGATTCACCGGCTGGGCGAGCTGGCGCTGTTGTGCGAGGTCCCGCCGCCGGCGACCCTGAATTGCCAGCAGCGCATCTGGGCGATGGCCTCGCGCGCGTCCAACTGGGCGGGCGTGGTGGACGTGGTGCCCGGCATGAACAATCTCACGCTCGTGTTTGGGCCGCTGGCCGACGCACGACTGCTCGAGACCCGGCTGCGTGAAGCCTGGGAGGAGAGCGAGGCGCTGGTGGCCGACGGCAAGCTGGTCGATATCGAAGTCGCCTATGGCGGCGACGAGGGCCCTGATCTGCGCGAGGTTGCCAAGCACACCGGCTTGACTCCCGCAGAGGTGGTACGTCGTCACACGGCCCCCGAATACATCGTCTACTTCCTCGGCTTCCAGCCCGGGTTCGCTTACATGGGCGGCTTGGACAAATCGCTGGCGACGCCCCGCCGCGCCGAGCCACGCATGGCCGTACCGGCGGGTTCGGTCGGCATCGGTGGCGAGCAGACCGGTATCTACCCAGCCGCCTCTCCCGGCGGCTGGCAATTGCTCGGGCGCACGGACGCAGCGCTCTTCCTGCCGCAGCGCAATCCCCCCGCGCTGCTGGCACCAGGAGACCGCATCCGCTTCGTCGCCTCGAAGGTGCGCGCATGAGCTCCAAACCGCTACCCATGATCGAAGTCGTACGCGCTGGCGTACTGGCGACCGTGCAGGACCTGGGCCGCTCCGGGTATCGCCGCTTTGGCGTGTGCATGTCGGGCGCGCTGGATCCGCTGTCGCTGTACGTCGGTAACCGCCTCGTGGGCAACCGCAGCGATGCGGCGGGTATCGAATTCACCTTGGGTAACGCCACGCTGCGCTTCCACGTGAATGGGCTGATCGCGCTGACCGGCGCCGATTGCCGTGCCACGCTCGACGGCACGCCGGTGCATGCGTGGCGTGCGATTCCCGTGCAGCGCGGGCAGACGCTGACGCTGCGCGTAGCGCAGGGCGGTGTGCGGGCCTATTTGTGTGTGGCTGGCGGCATCGATGTCCCCGAAATGATGGGCTCGCGCAGCACCGACCTGAAGGCGGGTTTCGGCGGCTTCGAGGGCCGCCCCCTGAGGGACGGCGACAAGCTGGCCGTGCTTCCCGCCGATACGACCTACGCGCCCGACATCAGCGGCGATGCCGTTGCCGTGAAGGCGGCACGCTGGACGTTCGACCGCGCGCAAGGCGACACCCCCGTGATCCGCGTGCTGCCCGGCCCCGAGTACGACGAGTTCCTCGCCGATGCGCAGGCCGCGTTCTGGGAATCGGAATGGACGCTCACCCCCAACAGCAACCGCATGGGCTTCCGCTTGCAAGGGCCTGAGCTCAAGCGCAAGAAGCAGCGCAGCGGCGATCTGCTCTCGCACGGCGTGGTGCCGGGCGTGATCCAGGTGCCGCCGTCGGGCCAGCCTATCGTGCTGATGGCCGACGCGCAGACCACCGGCGGTTACCCAAAGATCGGCACCGTCATCCTGGCCGATCAATGGCGCCTCGCGCAGATCCCGCTCGGCACGCGCGTGCGCTTCGAGCGTGTGACGCTGGAAGAGGCCGAAGCCGCCCGCGCCGACGTGGCACGGTATCTGCAGCAAATCGAAACCGCGCTGGACTGGCAGCGCCAGGGCATCCTCTCCACAGCCCGGCGCACCGCCAGGACGCGACTGAACGCCTGAAGCACCGGAAGACACCATCATGACCACGATTGATCTGAACGCCGATCTTGGCGAGGGCTGCGATACCGACGAGGCGCTGCTTGCGCTGGTGAGCTCCGCCAACATCGCCTGCGGCTGGCATGCGGGCGACGTCAACACGATGCGCCAGACCGTCGGCTGGGCGCTGCGCCAGGGCGTGTCGATCGGCGCGCATCCGAGCTTTCCTGATCGCGAAAACTTTGGCCGTACCGAGATGCACTTGCCGCCCGAAGAAATCTACGCGGGCGTGCTGTTCCAGATCGGCGGGCTGTCCGCCATCGTGCGCGCGCAGGGCGGCAAGCTGGCCCACGTGAAGGCGCACGGCGCGCTGTACAACCAGGCTTCGCGTGACCGGCCATTGGCTGCCGCCATCGTGCGCGCGATCCGTGATTTCGATCCGTCGCTGGTGGTGTTCGGCCTGGCGGGCGGTGAGCTGGTCAAGGCCGCGCGTGAACTCGGCCTGCAGGCCAAGGAAGAGGTGTTTGCCGATCGCGGGTACAACCCTGACGGCTCGCTCGTCAAACGTGGCACACCGGGTGCCCTGATCGACAGTGAAGAGGCCGCGCTCGACCAGACGCTCACGATGGTGCGCGAACAGCGCGTGAAGGCCATCGATGGCACGTGGGTGCCGATCCGCGCGGAAACGGTTTGTCTGCACGGCGACGGCGCACACGCGCTGGCGTTCGCGCGACGCATTCGGGAACGGCTGGGCAGCGAAGGGATCGCTGTTCGCGCCGGCGCCTGAGCCACGGCCCCGTCCTTCCAACGGGGCCTTTTATCAACTTGGGGGGGAAGCACCACATGGGTACGGCAGTGAATCTATGGCCGCTGATCGGGGTGGTCGTCATCATCGCGGGGTTCATCCTGCGCTTCAATCCGATGCTGGTGGTGGCGGCGGCTGCCATCGCCACCGGCTTTGCGGCATCGATGTCCATTGACCAGATCCTGACGGCGATCGGGACGGGCATCATCAAGACGCGGACCTTGCCGCTGATCATCCTGCTGCCGCTCGCGGTGGTGGGCCTGCTTGAGCGCCACGGCTTGCGTGAGCACGCGCAGAACTGGATCTCGCGCATTCAATCGGCCACGGTGGGTCGTCTGCTGATCGTCTACCTCGCCGTGCGCGAGCTGACGGCGGCCGCCGGTCTGACGAGCCTCGGCGGGCATCCGCAGATGGTGCGTCCGCTGCTGGCGCCGATGGCCGAAGGTGCCGCCGAGAACCGCTTCGGCAAGCTGCCGGCGCCGGTGCGTGAACGCCTGCTGGCGTTCTGTGCCGCCACTGACAATGTCGGCCTGTTCTTTGGCGAAGACATCTTCGTGGCCTTCGGTGCCATCGCGCTGATGCACACGTTCCTGCTCGGCTCGGGCATCGACATCGAACCGCTGCACATCGCCGTGTGGGGCATCCCGACCGCCATCTGCGCGTTCCTGATCCACGCTGTGCGCCTCAAGCGCCTGGACGGCTGGCTGGCCCGTGAAATGGGTAGCCAGCGGGGCGCCGTCGGCACCACCAACACGGCTGCGGCCAAGCAGGGGTAAGCCATGATTCTGTCGATCAACTATCTGTACTGGCTGGCCGGGATCGTCCTGACGATCACCGCGCTGATGACGTTTGCCGACAAGGACCATCCGCGCCGCTGGACGACCGGCCTGTTCTGGGCGATCTTCGCCATGATCTTCCTGGTCGGCGACAAGATTCCGCCGATCTTGGTGGGCTGCGGCGCTGTCCTGATGGCGCTGCTGGCCGGCACGGGTGGTGTCACGCTCGGCAAGCACGGCGAACTGCCGGTCGAAGAGCGCCGCGCGTCGGCCAAGCGCCTGGGCAACCGCCTGTTCATCCCGGCGCTGACCATTCCGGTGGTCACCGTCATTGGCAGCGTGTTCCTGAAGGACATCAAGATCGGCGGCGACCTGCTGCTGGACCCGAAGAACCAGACGTTCGTCTCGCTGGGCCTGGGCTGCATCATCTCGCTCGCACTGGCCTGCTGGATGACGCGCGACACGCCGGTGCAAGCCATGCGTGAGTCGCGCCGGCTGACTGAGTCGCTGGGCTGGGCGCTGGTGCTGCCGCAGATGCTGGCCATGCTGGGTCTCGTCTTTGCCGATGCGGGTGTGGGCAAGGCCGTCGCGCACCTGGCCACCGCCTACATCAACATGGACTATCGCCTCGTCGCGGTCGTCGTCTACTGCGTGGGCATGGCGCTGTTCACCGTCATCATGGGCAACGGCTTTGCAGCCTTCCCGGTCATGACGGGCGGGGTGGGGGTACCGATCCTGGTGGGCGTGTTCCATGCCAACCCGGCGGTGATGGCGGCCATCGGCATGTTCTCGGGCTACTGCGGCACGCTCATGACGCCGATGGCGGCCAACTTCAACATCGTGCCGGCGGCCCTGCTGGAGCTGTCCGATAAGAACGCCGTCATCAAGGCGCAGCTCCCCACCGCACTCTTGCTGCTGACAGCCAATATCGTGCTGCTGTACTTCCTGATGCTGCAGTAATCGTGTTGAAGGTATAGCGTGCTGTGCGCGTCACGTCGGCGACCGAATCAAGCCGGCGGACGCCACCGCACGTGGCCGCTCGTGGCGACACGGCAGGGGCGGCCGTCGACCAGCATCGCGCTCTTCTCCGGGGGGATTCATGAGCAGCCAGATGACACGCGGCCGTTCCATGTCGGGACGCCGCTTTTTTTGTGTTCTCGCAGCCAGTGCGCTGTCGCTCGTGTCGGCCGCGCAGGCTCGCGCCGAGACGTTCCGCGTCGCCACGCCGTATCCGGCCGCCAACTTCCATACGCAGAACCTGCAAGCCTTTGCCAGTGCGGTGGGCGCCGCCACTCATGGCGGGCTGACGTTCGAGGTCTATCCGAACGGCTCGTTGCTCAAGGCCGCCAGCATTTTCGATGGCGTGAGGGATGGCAAGGCCGACGCGGGCGAGGTGATGCTGTCCACGCTGGCCCCGCGCGATCCGCTGTTCGGGGTGGATTCGATTCCCTTTGTGGTGTCGGGCTACAACGATGCGCGCCTGCTTTGGGATGCCTCGCGCAGCCGCGTGGAGGCACTGATGAAGGCCAATGGCTTGCGTCTGCTTTATGCCGTGCCCTGGCCGCCGCAGAACCTGTATGCCGAGACGCCGATTGCCCGGCTCTCCGATCTGAAAGGACATCGTTTGCGCACCTACAACGCCGCACAGAAGCGCATCGCGGAACTCTATGGCGCGCAGGCCGTGCAGGTGGAGGCAGCCGATCTGGGCGCCGCCATCGGCGCGGGCCGCATCGATACGATGCTGACTTCACCCTCCACCGGTCTGGAGACCAGGGCGGGGCAGCGTCTGACCTACTACTACAAGGTCAACGCGTGGATCCCGAAGAATGCGGTGTTCGTCAACGCGGCTCGCTTTGCCAGGCTTGCGCCTGCGATGCAGCAAACGGTGCTCAAGCTCGCCCAGGATTACGAAGCGCGTGGCTGGGAATCCAGCCGCCAGACCTACGAGCACGATGAAGCCGAGCTTGCCAGGACCGGCGTGCGTGTACTCAACCCCGACGTGAGCCTGCAAGGCGACATGCGGCGCCTGGGGGAGCGCCTGACGCGCGAATGGCTGCACACGGCAGGCACGGAGGAAGTCGACATCCTGTTGAGCTTCGAGAACAAGCGCAGCAAGGTCAAGTGAGGCCATCGCTGCAAGCTTGGGCATGATGTTCAACGGGCGTTTATCATCATTTCTGTCTTACCGAGCAGCAGGAGAACGCCATGCCAACCGTCCTCGTCACAGGTTTCGATCCTTTCGAGAACGAACCCATCAACCCGTCGTGGGAAGCTGTGCGCACGCTGGATGGGCAGGGAATCGCCGGTGCCGACATCATCGCGCGGCAACTGCCGACCGTATTCGGCGAATCCATCAAGGTGCTCGGCAAACTGCTGCAGACACTGCGTCCAGACGTGGTGATCGCGGTGGGGCAGGCAGGGGGCCGCGCCGAGATGTCGATCGAGCGCATTGCCATCAACGTGGACGACGCGCGCATTGCCGACAACGCAGGCAAGCAGCCCATCGACGTTGCCATCGAGCACGATGGGCCGGCGGCGTATTTTTCAACCCTGCCGATCAAGGCCATCGTGCGGGAACTGCGGGCGGGCGGCATTCCAGCGTCCGTGTCGCAGACCGCTGGCACGTTCGTCTGCAACCACGTGTTCTATGGCCTGATGCATGCGATTGCCCGCCACAACTTGCCGACGCGTGGCGGCTTCATCCACATTCCGTACCTGCCGTCGCAGGCAGTCAGGCATCCGGGCCAGCCGAGCCTGGCGCAGGACACCGTTGTGACCGGTCTGCGGATCGCCATCGAGACGACGCTGCGTCGTCCGGAAGACATTCGCGAAACAGGCGGGCAGTTGCACTAGGCAACCGGCGGCAGTCTCGGGGCGCATGCAGGATCAGTCGGTCAGGCGCGTGTGGCGTTGCAGTTCGAAGCGCACTGGCGAGGTGTGCGCCACATAGCCCGAATGGATCGGCGTGGTCTCGGCCATTGCGCGATCGGTTTCGACGGGCAGCGATGCATCGTCGATCTGGTAGGCGGAATCCATGGGCCCCGCGAGCACAGCTGTGCGGTGAGCGGCGCGCGCAAGGGCGCTTGGCCGGTCTGATTGAGCGATGGGTTGGGCAGGGGCGGCCAAGACAGTCACGCGCTTGAGTGGACCGGCCAATCTGGCTGAAGGCAGCGACGCCGCGGCGGGTTTCCGACCGCTCGCCAGTGCCAGACCGGGTAATGCCGGTGTGGCCGGGGGCGTCATCGCTCTCAGGACCAGCGGCACGCCATGGCCAGACGCGGAAGCCACCGGTGGCCGCGATGGCTCTGAGGCGGCATTCTGCGGAGCTGCCGTTGCATGGAGGGGTTCGCGGGAGGGTGTCAGGTCGCGCCGCTGCGCGGTGTAGGCACCAAGCCACGCCGCAGCCACTGTACACGCGATGCCCACTGCCAGCAGCGAGAGTCGCGATGGCCAGGCCGAGCCATCGACTGGGCCGCTGACACCGAGCGCGGTGAACACGTCATCCGCCAATGCGCTGGCCCGGCGCGACTCGATCGTCTCGGTGATGCCGCGCGACGCGCCGAATGGCGGCGGCACGCGCAGCCGCGAGGCGCCCGGCATGGCCAAGTGACCGTCGATGATGAAGTTTCGCCTGCCCATTGCATTTCCCCACGCTGAATGACCATGGGGTGGACGGATGGACCCAGCTGCGCCCCGATGGAACGCGCCGATCTTAGACAGCGAAGCCAGCCCGGTCGATCAGACTTGTCCGATATCGCCAGGGCGGGTCCGGTGGGGATCCTGCTTGCCGCGCGTCGCCTGGCGACGTTACGGTGCGGGCGACCAGTGCGGGTCGTTGAGCTGCTTTTCCAGCAGGCGGATCTGCTGCTGCAGTGAATCGAACTGCGTTTTGTATGCGCGGCGTTCGACGTCCAATGCCTGGGCTTCCTTGCGCATGGTTTGCTGCTCCGCCAGCATCTTCTGGCGTTGCGCCTGCATGATGCGCACTTCCTCGCTGAGGGACGCGGCGCGCTGTTCGGCCGCCTGGGCCTCGCGTTCGAGGTGTGCCTTCTGTCCGGCGGTGACAGCGCGGCGCAGGTCGTCTTCCGCCCACGTGCGGGTCTGGCCGGCGAGGGTGTCATATGCGCCCTCGGCCGGTTCGACCGCCGCGAACTTGTACACGCGCCACAATTCTTTGCGATACGAGAGCGCGACGTAGGCGGTGGTGTCTTCGTTCACCAGGAGCAGGCTCGTACCGTAGTCACCGTTGTAGGTGGTGCGCAGTTCGGTCAGGCGCTTCTGGGCAAGCAACTGCTGCAGTTCAGCGACAGTGCCGCCCGCGGCAACGGTAGCGGCGGCTGGCGTTTGCGGTGCGGCGGCTTGAGCGTTGGCCAGCCCGGTGCCCGCAACGGAAGCCGCGGCGGCAAGCGTGAGAACGGTTCGGCGGAAGACGAAGGACATCGCAGGAGTCAGAAATCAAGGCCGACGCGACTATAGCAGTTTTGCCCGCGGCTTCGCTTCGCCGGCGCGCCGATGGCAGCCTCCAGGACGATGGATTGCCCCTACGACGACGGCCCTGACGCAGGCTACCCGGCCCACGCGCGGTCCGTCCGCTGTGCGTTTCCTGCGACTCGCCGGCTTCCCGTTTGCTTCCCATTTACCGAGCCGGTGATCCGCGCCGCGTCCGCGCCCGGCTGGGCGGCATGCCTGTCCAGCGCCGGAATGCCTGACGGAAATTCGCTGCCTCCGTAAACCCCAGCGCCGCGGCGATCTCGTCATTGTTCAATCGCGTATCCCGCAGGTAATCCAATGCGAGCTGGCAACGCACCTTGTCGAGCACTTGCTGATAGGCGTTGCCCTCGTCGGCCAGCTTGCGCCTGAGCGTGCGCGAACTCATCCCCCAGTCGGCGGCAATCGCTTCGATGCCTGGAAAGCGCCCCGGTACGCGCAGCAATTCAGCGATCAATCGACTTGTGATGCCACGCGCCTGTTGAAACTCGTTCAGCAGGCGCTCGCAGGTTTCGTACGCCACCATGGCGGTGGCGGGGTTGCCCTGTACGGGAGCATGCTCAAGCCAGGCCGCATCGAATTGCAGCTCGCTCTGGCCGCTGGAAAACTGAACCGGGCAGCCAAGCTGCTCGGCCATGTCGGCGGTGTGCGACGGCGCCGCGTACGGCAGCATGACCTGCAAGGGCCGTAGTGCTGCGCCCAGCACGTCACGGTGCAGGGCCAGTTGCGTACCCAGTTGCCATTCGAGCACGAAGCGATACAGCGGCGTGTCCTCGCCCAGGCCATAGACATCGCTGAAGCGCCAGCCAACGACGTTGTTCCGCTGGACAAACTCCAGACCGAGCAGCGGTGCCGTCAGCACGCGATAGCGCATCGCCATGGCGATCGCCTCTCGCGCGGTGGGGCTGCACAGCAAGGCGTATCCGTAGAGGCCGAACTGCGTGATCCGGGCAGCAAGCCCGGCGCGCAGCGCCAGATCGGCGCGAGGTGACAGACGCAGTGCGTTCTCGCAAACGGTCAGCAACTGACGCGCGCTGATGCGCGTCTCGGGCCGCTGGAAGTCTGTCACCGCGAGGCCTGTGCCCGCCAGCGCCGCGACGGCATCCACGCCCAGGCCGACCATGATCTCGATCAGGGCCTGGAGCTTGTGCGGACGGTGAATCCGCTCGTCGGACAAAGGGAAGTCTGGCTGCATGGCGGAGCATTGTAGCAACGTGTCCGAATTTCATCTGTTTTGGACGTTTCGCACCTAGGCAAGTCGTCCGCAGGACAGAACAATCGGTGTCGACATGACGCAATGGCCCCCAACAGAGAGCGGCCATCATCAAGGGAGACTCCGGTGCCTATCACACCACAGCACGTCGCTGCCTCGTCGATTGACCTGGTGCGACTGAACTTCAATCCGCAAGCCCAGCTCGGGCTCAGCCTGGTCCTGGCCCTGGTGATGTTCGGCATCGCCCTGGACCTGACGCGCGACGACTTCCGGCAGGCGTGGGCCAGACCGCGGGCGCTGGTCATTGGTCTGCTCAGCCATCACGTGCTGTATCCGGCCGCCACATTCCTGATGATCGTCCTGCTGCGACCGGCGCCGTCGATCGGGTTGGGGATGTTGCTCGTGGCGTCCTGCCCAGCCGGCCACATCTCGAATTTCTTCACGCACCGCGCCAACGGCAACACGGCGCTGTCGGTGTCGATCAGCACCCTGTCGACGCTTGGCGCCATTGTCATGACGCCGCTGAACGTCAGTTTCTGGGCGTCACGCGATCCGGAGATGGCCGCATTGCTGCATAGCTTCTCGCTCGATCCGGCGCGGATGCTGCTGGAAGTCGGGCTGCTGCTGGGCCTGCCGCTGGCGCTCGGACTGCTGGTGCAAGCACGTGCGCCGGCCCTGGCCAAGCGCCTGCACGTGCCGATGAAGCGGTTCTCGATGCTGGTGTTTCTGGTGTTCGTGCTGGGCGCGCTGGCGCTCAACTGGGCGATCTTCCTGGAGTGGGGGCGCTACGTCGTACTGCTGGTGCTGGCGCACAACGCACTCGCCCTGGCCGGTGGCTACACCTTCGCGCGCCTTGCGGGCTTGGCGGAGCGCGACTGCCGCGCCGTGGCCTTTGAAACCGGCATCCAGAACTCCGGGCTCGGGTTGGTGCTCATCTTCAATTTCTTTGACGGGCTGGGCGGCATGGCCATCGTCACGTCGTGGTGGGGAATCTGGCATATCGCGGCGGGCACGGGGCTGTCGACATTCTGGCTGATGCGCGATCGCAGGAGGCTGGCATGAATGACTCTGCGCGCATTCTCGTCACCGGCAGCAATGGCTACCTGGGACATCAGGTCGTCGAGGCGCTGGCTGCACAGTACAGCGGACAGTCCGGACTGATCGTCGGCATGGATCTTCGCGAGCCAGCCGCCGGCAAACGACTCCCGGGCGTCATCTACGCACAGGGCGATATTCGGAATGCAGACCTCGAAGCGCTGCTGCGCACACATCGAATCCAGCAAGTGGTGCATCTCGCGGCCATCGTGACGCCGCCCCAAGGCAGCGATCGTGCGCTGGAGTATGAGGTCGATGTCGTCGGGACGCAGCGCCTCCTGCAGGCCTGCGTGGCCACCGGCGTGGAGCAGATCCTGATCTCGTCGTCCGGCGCGGCGTATGGCTACCACGCAGACAACCCCGAGTGGCTTCGCGAGAGCGACCCCATCCGCGGCAACCAAGAGTTTGCGTATGCCTGGCACAAGCGGCTGGTTGAGGAGATGCTCGCCGAATACCGCGAACGCCACCCGGCCCTCAAGCAGACCGTACTCCGCGTGGGCACCATCCTCGGCGAGCGCGTCAACAATCAGATCACGGCGCTGTTCGAGAAGAAGCGCATTCTGGTGCTTCGCGGTGCGGCCAGTCCTTTCGTCTTCATCTGGGACCAGGACGTCGTCGGCATCATCCTGCACGCGTTGCGAGGTCGCCGTGCGGGCATCTTCAACGTGGCCGGCGATGGCGCGCTGGGTGTGCGCGAGCTGGCCGCACGCATGGGCAAGCCCTGCCTGGTCGTCCCGCCGTGGCTGCTGCAACTGGCATTGGCGATCGGCCATCGCCTGGGCGTCAGTCGCTATGGTCCGGAACAGGTCCGCTTCCTTCGTTATCGGCCGGTGCTCGATAACCAGCGGCTCAAGGCCGAACTTGGCTACCGGCCGCGCAGGACGTCGGCCGAAGTCTTCGATCTGTGGTGGGCGAGTCGCCCGCGCCATGGGCGTGCGTAGGTAGGGGCATGGCAGGGCCGTTGCGCGGTTGTGACCGGCGCGGGCGGTGGACTGGGCGCTGCGTTGAGCCGTCAGCTGGGGAGGGCGGGCGCCCAGGTGGCCCTGCTCGACCGCGACGGCGCCGCGGCGGAAGCCATCGCCACTGAATTGCGGGCTGACGGCTGCCGCGCGCAAGCCTTTACCTGCGATATCACCGATGCAGATCGGGTGGAAGAGACCCTCGGGCAAGTCGTCGCGCTGTTCGGCAATGTCGACCTGCTCATCAACAATGCCGGCATCGCCGCGCGCAGCCTGTTCGAGCACACAGGTTCAGAGGTCATGCACCGAGTCATGGAGGTCAACTACTTCGGCGCGGTGCATTGCACGAAGGCAGCGCTGACGTCGCTGATGGCAACACGCGGCCGCATTGTCGCCGTCAGCAGCATCGCCGGGTTTTCGCCGCTGATCGGCCGCTCGGCCTATGCCGCGAGCAAACACGCGCTGCATGGCTTTTTCGACAGCCTGCGCAGCGAACTGCGCGACCGCGGCGTCTCCGTGACGCTGGTGTGCCCGTCCTTCATCTCGACAGGGATTGAAGCGGCGGCGCTCGGAGGCGACGGCAAGCCCGTCGGCGGCAAGCGCGACGTGACGGGAACGGTGGCCAGCCCCGACGAGATCGCCGCTTGCATCGTGCGTGCAGCGGTGGGCCGCAAGCGCTTGGTGCTGCCTGGTGTCACGGCAAAGGTCGCCTATATCGTCAGCCGCCTGGCGCCCCGAATGTACGAAGGCCTGATGCGCCGTCGCGTTGGCCACGAATTCCGTTAAGGAGGCAGGACAATCATGCAAACAAAATGGATTCTGCCAAGCGCCCTGTTGCTTGGCGCAATGCGGGCCGCCTCGGCTGCCCAGGTGCAGGTGGTGGACGCTGCCGGTGTGCCCGTGCCGACCGTCATGCTGCGCGTCTTTCCCGTCAAGTCGCCGGGATTGCCGAATAGTGACGGCGGCTACCCGCCTTCGGGACAGCCCTTCCAGGCCTGGAAGGAGACAACCGTCTTCACCGATGCACAAGGACGCGCCACGCTCCCCGACGACACGCCCGACTTTCCGCAGCAGGTGCGCCTGCGCAAACCGGGGTACCAGGAGCTGACCCTGCCGCTGGCCAGCTCGGGCTCGGTGCTGAAGATCCAGCGCGAAACCGACCCCGCAAGGCTTGCCGAGGCGCGGCCGGCCAATGCATGGCTCGGCTCGCTCGATCTTGGCGATCCCGGCCTGAAGCTGCGCTACCAGACGCAATGCACGTTCTGCCATCAGCAGGGCAACGCATTCGTGCGCCGCGAGCGTTCGGAAACGGAATGGACCCACACCATCCAGCGCATGATGCGCTATGGGTCGCGGCTGTCGACGGAAGACCAGAAGATCCTGCCGTCGCTGCTTGCCAAGAATTGGCAGACGCTGCGCGAGCATCCCGAGCGTGTCGCGCAGACAGCGCCCTGGCAAACGGAGCTGGCCACCGCGCGCATCACGGAATGGCCCGTCGGTGACGCCATGTCGCAGACCCACGACGTATTGCTCGCCCGCGACGGCGTGCTCTATGTCGCGGACAACATCCAGGACCGGCTCTGGGCGCTTCAGCCCGACACCGGCCGCATGACGGTCTACAAGATTCCGCATTTGCCGGGCGACAAGCCGGGCGGTCTGCTGAGCGCACGCTTGCGGGATTTCCCGCGGCACGATTCGACGTCCAACGCGCACTCCCTGGCCGAGTCCCAAAAGGACGGCCACATCTTCATCACGCCATCGGCGCAGCAGCGGCTGGTCGAATTCGATCCGCACACCGGCAAGTTTCAATTGCACGAAATCGGTGGCGGGTTCTATCCGCACACCATTCGCGTGGATGCGCAGGACCGCGTATGGTTCACGCTCGCGCTCTCGAACCAGGTCGGGATGCTCGACCGCGCAACCGGCAAGTTCAAGCTTTATGACCTTCCCACGCGCAGCCTGGGCGAAAAGTTCACGACGCACTTCATCCGCCAGCTCTACTGGCTGATGGATCATGGCGTTCCACTCGCGAACTGGCTCAAGGTCGACCGGGACAATACCGGCGTACCACTGCCCTATGGCATCGACATCACACCCGATGGCCGAGTGTGGTTCGCGCGGCTGCATACAAACGAGATCGGCGTGATTGACCCGCGCACCGACCGCATCACGATGATCCCCACGCCGTTCAAGGGTCCGCGCCGCCTGCGCACGGATGCCGATGGCCGACTCTGGATCACCGCGTTTCCGGAATCTGCCATCGCCAGCTACGACCCGGCAAACGGAAAGTTCACGCGCTACGACCTGCCTGTGCTGCCCAAGGGCAGCGACACGCCATACGCACTGAACGTGGACAAGGCCCGCGGGGTCGTGTGGGTCAACGGCGATCAGTCTGATTCACTCTATGCGCTCACCATCGCCACGGGCAAGTGGGTCCAGTATCCGTTGCCCAAGCGCGTGGCCTTTACGCGGGATGTGGAGATTGCCCCCGACGGCAGTGTCTACACGTCAACGTCCAGCTTTCCGAGCTGGCATGTCGAAGATGCCCAGCCAACCCTGATTCACCTCCAGCCACGATAAGATGCATCGGCAAGCCTGCTTCCTCGCTTCATGCCTGTGCGCTTTCACAGCCGGGCACATGGTCAATTACAGCGTGATCCTGTTTGCGCAGGACATGCTTGGCTCTGCCTGGTTATCCGGGCTCGGGCTGGGCCTGTGCTTCGGGCCACCTCTGGTCCTCGGCTGGTTTGCCGGCGTGTTGTGTGACCGGCTGGCGCCGGGGCGCGTCATCCAGGGTGCGCAGGCCATCTTCGGTCTTGCCGCGCTTGCATTGGGTTGGACCGTCCTACGGGCACCGCACGAGCGCACCGCTACGCTGCTGCTCGCCGCTGGGCTCGCGGGTGTGGCGTGGAGTTTTGCGTCCCCTGCACGGATGGCAGCACTCGCGCAGATCGTGCCAGCCGAGCGGCTCAAGAAGATGTCCGTCCTCTTCAACGTTTTCGTGATGCTGGGCTTTGGCCTGGGGCCGCTGATGATCGCGATGCTGCGCCGTCTGGGCGGCTGGCCGTCCGTGGTGTGGGGCATCCTCGGTCTGGTGATCGTCGCCTCCGTGCTGCTCCTGCCCGTCCGGACCCAAGCGGGTAGCGCATCGCGCCAAGCGATGGCCGCCGACGTGCGGGAAGGTCTGCGCGCGGTATGGGCCCAGCCGTTGCTGATGCAACTGATGCTGGTTGCCATGGCGGGCTATCTGGCCATGGGACCGATGCAAGTGCTGCTGCCAAGACTGGCGGTAGAGCAGCTCGGCCTCGCGGACTTGCAACGCGGGCTGCTGCTCGGCAGCCTTGCGCTGTCACTGATCGGCGGAGGCGTGTTGGCCATGGTGCTGGCTTCCCGTGTGCATCACGGAGCGGCCATCTTTGCGGGAACGCTCGGCGCTGGCGTCGCTCTTGCGGCGCTGGGCGGCATACGGGCGCCTGGCACCGCGCTGGCCATGCTTGCCACGGTCGGTGTGCTCGGCGGAATGAGCCTGTCTCTGATCGTTGCCGGCATTCAGGCCGAAGCCGCCGTCGCCGTGCGCGGAAGGGTGCTGAGCATGTACACCATCATCTCGCAGGTGGTCCCCGCCAGCTCGGGCGTACTTGCCGGTGCCCTGATGCAGCGCTTTGGCGTGAGTGTTGCCTTGCTGTGCTGCGGCAGCGGACTGGTCGCGCTGATGCTGTTCAATCTGACGTGGATGCGAGCGCTGCGCGCCCAGGTGCGCTGAGCTTGCGCCAGCAAGCGAAGGCGAGGGCGAGGGTGAGGGTGAGACCGGGTTTATTGGCGGAAGCAGTGAGATTCGGCGTCTGAAATAAGGAGTCGTTGTAATTCAAGGAGTTACAACGACACCCGAAACACGGTGTGTACCAGCCATGTAGGTCAATAAGCGTACCATCGTGTGCTCCTACGCTGGTAGACCCGTTTGGGTGTTTGGACCGTCTGGTGGTGCAAGCTTCCGTGCCGCCTTGACACTGATTACGGTTTGCGTTTCAACGCTCAACCGCATCCAGCCAAACCGGATGCGTCCGTGCCCAGCATCCAGCGCCGCACGGAGCACGGCCAGCACGAGTTCCTTCCGGGACTTCAGGGACTGCAATTTTTATCTGGCACGCAGCTCCAGCATGACTTCGCAGCACGCTTCCTGAAGGCCCTTGATCTGCCGCTCGTATTGTTCCTTCAGGTCCAGCGGGTTGGCGCGCAATGCGTTCTCAACGTCGCGCTTACCATCGTCCACCCAGCCCTCAACCTCGGAGGGAAACAGATCGTAGGCTCGACTGGCCTCCGCTACCGTCGTCTTGCCCTGGATGATGGCCAACACCAGTGCGCGCTTGCGCTTGGCTGTTCAGTGCTTGATGTCTTCTTCCATCTTCGTGCGCATCGTCATTTCTCCTATTCTGACGTGAGCAGTTTTTCACTGGGTCATTACAGTGGCGCACCCAGGCCTGACCAAGTCTCTCCCGTCATGGGGTTGTAGTACCGCGGCGCCATGACACCCACTCCGGTACATGGGGCAGAATGCGCAGTCCATGCCGTTGGATTGCAAACCGGATGATGTCCCGTTGGAGGCGCGGCAGGGTTGCCTGACGTTCACGCCGGTGAGCAGCATGGCATTCCCGACTGACGGTCTTGAGTTCGCGCGCCCGTTTCTCCCGTGAGAGCCGATCCCATGTGTCCGGTTGCGGCATGTTGCGATCAATCTTTGCGCGTTGGCCGTCGTGATACGTCAATCATCCTGCGCCCATCGTTCCACGAGATCGGCCGGAATGGCCTGAAACACCTCATCAAAACCTTTGCCGGTCAAGCGCTCTGCTTGCTTGAGCAGCAGCGATACCGGACTGCTCGGCTCGTTGTGTTCAAACCAAAGCCGGGCGGAGCGAATCGTAGCGCGAACCGTGTCTCGATCCATGGGTATGGCAGGTTGCGCATCACTAAGGCTGGTGCAGTTGGGGACTTCAGTATACACGTCACCGCACTCCAGGTTTCCAGTGTTTGACGATGGCGGGAGGGCCGGTGCTATCCGGCTCGGTTCTGTGACCGGGACCGCCGCTGCTGCCGATGTTGTGACTGTGTCCGTGGCCACGAACTCCAGCAGCTTAAGGAGCGGCTCCAGATCGGGATGCTCGCCCGGCAGATGGTCGCGAGCCCATGCGTCGATGGATGCCGCAAAGGCCGCCGCTTGGTCGAGCGCCGCCATCGCCGGGCTCTGCTGCTGCCGCAAATCCTGAAGCTGCTGCCGCACAGACTCCGACGCCAGCGCATCCGCCGGTCGAGGGATGCTGAGCGAGCGCTCCACGTCACGCATTTGCAGGCGCAGCACACCGTTGCAGGTGATGGCCAGTTCCCGGATGTCCTGCAAAAACCCCTGCGGATCCACCAAGGCAGCCAGCGCGTTGGCGCGCAACGCCGGGTCGACTTCGCCATCCACCACCAGTTGCGGATGGATGGCCTCCGGCCACTTCGCCAACAGTTGCGCCAAGACGCCCAAGCCATCCCGTAAGCCGTTCGCGTTGTCCAGCCGGACCCGGCAGCGCAGCAACAGCACCAGCACACGAATATCGCGCGTGCGCTGCAGCAGGCGGCGGCAATCACGCTCCAGGTCGCTCCAGTTCACCGCCTCCGGTGTGCTGACGAATTCGCCGTACTGGGCGTCAGGCTTGGTCGCCGCCTTGGCTTGCAGTACCACAAACTCCGGGTCGTATTCCAGGTCATCCCCGCAGGGCTTTTCTTGGGAGATGGCCTCGTATAGCTCGGCGAACGCAGTGATGGGCTGCGCGGATACTGGATGCTTCGATTTCGTTTTCATCGCTTCAATGTTTTGCATACTGCTCTGGCTCGAACACCATGCCGGTGATGGCGCGGCCACTGTCGGGCTCTCCGAGCCAGGTTGACCAGCCCAGACTTTCGGAGGAACCCAGCACCGCCGGTGGCGCTGAGTCGGGAATGACCTGAAGCTCGACCTCCCACACGAACTCGTAGCCGACGAACGAGCGCACCCATTCGATGAGCACAGGCAAATCCCGCCCATTCGGTGTGAAGTTCAGGTATTGCTTCAGGTCTAGCGGCCCAATCACCAAGCGGAATTTGTGTTGGCGATCCGGTACGGCTTCGCCCAGCATGGCGCCTTGCCCCATGACGCTGGGTGCGCCGGGGGCGCCCAGCAACGATTGCTCGGCTGGATCAATCGCAATCCAGTGCAGAACAAATTCCTCAAGCTTTACCGGCACGCCGAAGAAATGCGCCAGCGTGGCCGCAATGCCATCGGGGTTGCGCGCTTCCCGCACGTGATGGGCGCTGGCTGCCAATCGGGCATGCGAGGGCAACGGGCCCGCCATCTCTTTCGGCGCATGGCTCGCCAGCCATCCAACATAGCGCGAGAACACCTCATCGTCCCGGCGATCCAACCCCGCCGTCGATTGCGCATGCGCCCACGCCTGGTAGAACTGCGTGAGCGCGCGATGGTGGAACAGGTCCAGGAAATCCGCGGTGGTGCTGTCGCGGTGCGCCTCGGTCCGCTCACGCACGATCTCCGTGAAGTGGATCGGCAGCGCACCATTCGGACCCAGCATGCCCAGGCCGAAGAGCTGAATCCTGAGCTTGTCCCGCTGTTGTTGAATTTGCGCGATTTCACGCGGGGCGAAGGTGAGCGAGGCGACCTGTCCAATCCGAAAGGGCTCGTCACTCGGCCGCCTCGCATGACCAATCGGGGGACGATCCCGCTGCTGCGCGCTCAACTGACGCAGCAGCCCCAGGAAACTCAGCCGCCAGGGCGCTTGATGGAGCGGTGGCGCTGCTGGAGGATGCGTTCCTGCAGCGGGTGGTGTGTTGTCGTCGATTCCGCGATACATGGCTAGACCGCGCTCCGGTTACCCATGCGCACGGGCCAGCGATGCACCCGCCCGCGCTGGATCGAGGTCAACTCCGTCTCCGTGAAGGCATTGACCGACACGTGCCGAGCAAGGAAGTGTTCCAGCACCACCCCAAACAGATACGGACTGATGCCCGAGAACCCCGTCTCATCCACCGTCAACTCGCATTGCACGCCACGTCCATAGAGGATCGGTCCCCTCCCGGGCAACCGTCGCGTAACCGGCAGGACCCTGGAGCCAATCAAGCTCTCGATCTGGCGCTGCTGCGCCAAGTCTTCGCTGGCCACGAAGAGGCGCAGCATGTCGCGCAGGCCCTGCCCCCCCTCGCGGTGATCTAGGTCCGTGAGCGACAGATAGTTGAAGCCCAGTTGACGGACCAAGCGCCAAGCCGTCTCACCCTCTGCAAAGGGCGGGCGCGGCGTGGAAGGCGGCCGGATCAGCCCAACCCCCGCCACCGGAATGGAGTCCGGTGAGCGCAGGTCATTCAACCCTTTGCGCGGCACCAGCATCGGCAAATCCCGGTTGGTCGCCATGGCCTCGACCGACAGGTAGCGCAGGTCATTGGGGTAGGGCGTTTCGACCTGATCCACCAGCGAGACGAACACCTCGGTGCCGGTGTACTCTGTTCGCGTCCCGTGCTTGCGCCCGTGTTCGGATACCAGCCGGCGTTCGCGCCGCATCGAGAAGTAGCGGCCGTGGTTGCCCTCATCGCTGTTGAGCGTGGAAAACAGCGGCCGGAAATCGACCGGTACACTGTGCTCGTTGGCCTGCCCTGACAGTTTTCGGATCGAAAATATCTCGTAATCCATCGGCCGGCGGCGATCGGCCACCAGATGAAACTCCGTGCGCCCCGGGTCAATCTCCATCCGGTCGGCCCGCCTCGGGAACAGGTTGATGACGGGCGTGCAGAAGAGCGCGAACTGTCCCGCGTCCACCTGACTGGCCAAGGTTTGTGGCGATTTTGACAGCAGCACCACGATCTCCGCCTCCCGGCCGTCGATCCGGGACAACCCAGGCGCCAACCCGTTGAGCCCAAAGAAATAAAATCGCTGCGGGCACGCAAAGTACTCATGTACCAGGTTGTGCCCGTGGAACTTGTTCCAATCCAGCGGCAGCGCACTTTCATCAGGTGCCATGCCAACATGGCTCACCGCGCTGTTCGTGACAGCATGTAAGCGTTCACCCATGTCGCCCGGCTTGCCGACTAACGTGGCGCAGCCCGCGCTGTGCAGCAACTCGAACAGGTGCGACGCAATCTGGTCGTCGCCGCACAGGTGAATGGGCAGCGATTCCAAGCCGTTCAACTGCGCAAAGGTGGCGTCCAGAGTGAGCCGAAGCCGCAATCGCAGCGCCCCCTGCACGGTCACATGCGCGGGCACAAAGCGTTCCAGCCGTTGAATGTCGGGCGGAATGCCCGTCAGTCGCGCCTCGGCAATCTCGATCGGCCAGAGCGACAGCGGTTGCGTCGTGCGGAACTCGCACTGCGTCGATTCGCCGGGCGGCGCCTTGGCGAGCAAGGGGGTACCGCGTGGTACTGGCTGCCCACGCGCGAGATCGCCTTCGCTGTGGCTCGGGTGGAACTGCGCTACCGCAATGGCGGGCGTGGGCGCCACATAGTTGGGATACACCACCTCCAGCAGCCGTTGGGTGAAGCGTGGAAACTCCGCGTCGAGCTTGATCTGCGTGCGCGCCGACAGAAAGCAGAACGCCTCGATCAGCCGCTCCACGTAGGGGTCGGCTATCTCAATGCCTTGCATGCCCAGACGTCTGGCCACCTTCGGGTGCTGCTTGGCGAATTCGCCCGCCAGCTCCCGCATGTAGACGAGTTCCCGGTTGTAGTAATCCAGCAGTTGCGGGTCCATGGGCTCAGCTTGCGTGAATGGATTGGAGGTTCATCTTGCCGGTCTCCAGGTCGAGCGAACTCTGGGCCGTAAACGCCATCGGATACGGGTCCATGTGGATCAAACCGCGGATCTCAAAGACAAGCGTGTTGTAGCGCGTCGGCGCGTCTTCATCGCCCAGCGGGCGAACACCGAGCGAGCCGGGAATGAGTCGTGGCTCATAGTCCAGAATCGCCCGGCGGACGATCGAAACGATGTCGGTCCACTTGTGCGTCGAGAGATAGCTGCCGGCCACGGGCGGCACGCCGTAATTGACCGTCGAGCGCGCCACCGCTGGATACTTGGCGCGGTCGATTTCGTCTTCGCGGTTGGTGGTGTTGAGCAGGTAGGTCAGGTCGCGTTGGATAATCTCGCGTATCTGCGAGCGGCTCACCGTGTACTCGCTGGCGTTCTCGGTTTCCCGTAGCGGTGCATCGTCGCGCAGGCGGTCGAAGAGCGTCGGCAATAACTGCGTATTGGGCCGCTTGGGTGTGCGATGTCCGCTCATGCGCCGTGCTCGAAGGTCAGCGAGATGACGTCGAGCAGGCCAACGTCGCCCGTATCGGTCATCCACGTCTTTTGTCCCAGCGCAATGACGCCGGTCTGACCAACGTCGGTCCAATGCGTCTCGCGTGCCAGTTGGAGCGCCTCGACACTGTGCTCGGAACGCGAATAGCGCGCGGGCGTGAAGCCACGGCAGACGGCGCCGTCGATCAGGGTCACTGTGGCGGGCCGCCAGATCAGGTCGAGCAACCCTGTGACTGGCTGCATCTCCAGTTTGCGCATCTGCGTAAACGGCAGCCATGCATAGCGCCCCGCCGAAATCAGCTCGCACGTCGGCCCGTAGCGGGTATCGCTGTCGGTGATCCAGCCAAACGGCGTGCCATCGTGCGTGCCTGCGGGCGCGGCAGCCTCGGAGAGCGCCTGCTCGCGGCAGCGATCCGCTTTATCAAGGTTGTTTTCTCGAGCCAGCTTCAGCGCATCGAGTAGTGGCAGCATCCAAGCGGGGGATGCCAACAAGGCGCCCGGCTCGCGCTCGCCGTTGAGCACGGCAGCGCGGAAGATCTCGGCCCGGATCAAGTCTCGATAGACGTGCGCGGTCTGCGCAAAGTCGGGTGCCAACTGGGTAGCCATCTGCAATTGCTTGAGGGCACGCGGCCAATCCCCCACTAGGCAAAGCCACTGGAACAGCGGCCAGCGCGCGTCGAGTGCGGCGGGTTGCTGGCGCACGCGCGCTTCCGCAGCTTGCAAGGCGAGAGAAACCGATCCAGCGTCTTGAAGGACGGCGGTGAGCCCCGGGCTGAATGGCTGATTAGACACCAAGGCAATCGTGGTCATGGTTGTTCTTCTCCGGCTTGTGCCGCGGGCAGATAGGCGCTGTCCATCGACACCAGGTGATGCTCGCGGCGGGTCAATGCAGCGGTCATGCCGTGCCGCTGATGTGTGCCGATGTCACCGGCAAAGAGCAGCAAGACATCCGGCGTGGTGGGCGGCGTTAAGAGCCGGCGGGTGTCGAGAGAGTCCATCGTGCCGATGAGATCGTTGATTCCGGATGGCCCGGAGAGCAGATCGAGCAGGCTGCTGGCGTCACCATCGGTGCCTGCCCATGGATGCTTCGACGGCGTATCCGCCTCCGGCAGCGCGGTGGACCGCTCAACCAACGCCGATTGGCGGTAGGTGCTGGTCAACTCCGGGTTGCGCAGCACGGCCTCTGCTTCACGCTGAAGCTGCGCCAACGGGTCCAACATCGCATCCTGCACCTCCCGCGAGGGCAGGTGAGGCATGGGCGTGCCGGTGTGTCGCAACAAGGCAAACGGGTCGTCCAGATTCCGCATCGCGTCGCCGCGTCCTGCGGGTACGAGATCGTCGAGTAAGCCGCCCTCGTGCTGGTTGAGTTGTTGGTGCTCCATGATTTCCACGCGCAAATAGACTGAAAGATTGAAACGCAGCACATGATATTTGCAAGCGCGATGCATTTCGTAATGCAAATTATTTTAAATTCAATATTCTCAATATAAGAATTAAGTAAAATATAATTCAAGGATTCGGATGAAATAAATTGTCAATATTCATGGAGGGGCGCATTTCTGTGTGTCTCGTATGTTATTTGTGGTGCTCTCGGGTGTTGATCTATATTAAAACATAGGGCTTGGAGATGACCGTCTGACAAGGGTATTTTGTGTTTCTTTTTCATAACATGATTTCTGACGTTGTTGGCGCAAGAAATGTAAATTAGCATTGAAATTTGTAGTGCATAATTTCAATTGCGCTGAGTGGTTGGTCCAACGTATTCTAAAAATAAGAGCCAATTCAGGCCGCCCGGAATAGGTGGTCGGAATTTCAAGGGAATTCACAAGAATAGTTTCAATGGATATATCGCGTCAGGCGCTGTTCGGCCGACTCAATCCCACCCTGTTCAAGGCCATCGAGAGCGCGACAGCGTTCTGCAAGTTGCGCGGCAACCCGTATGTGGAGGTGGTGCACTGGCTGCATCAGTTGCTGCAGGCGCCGGATGGCGATCTCCAGCGGGTTTTGACGTACGCGGGCGTGGACCGGTCCGTGCTTGATGCTGACTTGACCCGCGCGCTGGCCGCGTTGCCGACTGGCGCCACGTCCATCAGCGACTTCGCCTTCCAGATCGAAACCGCCATCGAACGTGCCTGGGTGTTCGCCACGCTGGGCTTTGCTGACGGCCGTGTGCGCGGTGCCTATCTGCTGACCGCGCTGCTCAAGACGCCGGAGCTGCGTCGCACGATGCTCGCCATCTCGAACCAGTTCGCCAAGGTGCGCGTTGACGATTTGGTGGAGACCGTGCCAGCGTTGGTCGCGCAATCGCCGGAGAGTGGCGAGGCTGCCTATGACGGCAGCGGTCTGGAGTCCGCCACGCCTGGCGAGGCCAGTGGTGCCATGGCTGCATCCAAGTCGGGCAAGTCCGCGCTGGGCCAGTATTGTCGCGATCTCACCCAGGCGGCCCGTGCTGGCGAACTCGACCCCGTCATCGGCCGTGAGCACGAAATCCGCACGATGGCGGACATTCTGCTGCGTCGCCGTCAGAACAATCCGCTTATCACGGGCGAAGCCGGTGTCGGCAAGACCGCAGTGATCGAAGGCTTGGCCCAGGCCATTGCCTCTGACGAAGTGCCTCCGAGCCTGAAGGGCGTACGGTTGCTCAGCCTGGATGTCGGCGCGCTGTTGGCCGGCGCGAGCATGAGGGGCGAGTTTGAGGCGCGCCTGAAGGGCGTACTGGAGGAGGCCGCCAACCGGTACAAGGAATCAGCCAGCGATTCGCTCAACGCCAACCGCAAGACCTTCGAAGGGAAAGACGCCTACGCCGAGCAACGCGAAACCGGACATGGCGACGCCGCCAGCGAGGCGTCCATGCGTTACGACCAAAACGCCGGCATTCGACAAAAAGCGCGCCGTGCGATCTACGACGGCAGCGGTGGCAAGCAATGGTTTGGCCCCGATGGCGCGCTCAATTTTTTTGGCAAGCGCTTCAACGAAGACGACATCAGCAAGATGAGCGCAGCCAAGCACGTCGACATCAATGGCACGGACTTTGGAGCATTTGAAAAGACCCAGCGCATGGGCTTGCTTGCGAAGGGCGCCGACCAGCAGGCGACCAACCACTCCACCATCCTGACCAACCCCGAGCACAGCGAGCACGTGCTGGCCTATGACGTGGACGTGGGGCTGTGCCAGTTCAGCAATGCGCAGATGAACCAGTTGCGCAGGATGGCGGATTGGCGGTGGTGTGAGCCGAAAGAAGAATACGGCGACTATTTCCCGCCGGGGCGAGATGCCGACAAAGACATCGAATTCGAGTATTACGGCACGGCTCAATTGGGAGGAAAGAAGCTGATGGAGGTCGCCAAGTTCGACCCAGAGAAGGGGGCGCTTTCCGTTCTCAAGATTGAGGCTGAGCGCAACTGGGCTCCGGTCCTGCAATCGCAGCACAAACCGAAGAACTCCGACTCGCGCTACGCATGAGGACCTGCATGTCTAACCTGTTTCGTTTGAATTTGCGCAGGCGCACGGTTGTGGTTACCAAGATGCTGGCCACGACTTGCCTGCTGCTGACCGCCTGCCATTCTGGAGTTTCGATGTCTGCCAACTACTCTCGCAAGCCCGTGGCTTGGCCACGAATGCAAACCGCTGGCGCACAAGCCGACTGCGCCAAAGCACCTGCCGCCGTGGTGCTGGGCGTGCAGTGGCTCAACCCGCTGATGCGACGCAGCTACCCCACCCAATGGAACCTGCTGTGGGTACAGGGGCTGGCGCAGCCCAATGCGAATGACCGTGAGGCGGCGCGGTTCAAGTTGGGGGGCGCAGTGGGGGAGTTGACTCTTGGCATGCCTCGCAACCAGCGACTGGAGGACTATCCAAACGTCAAACGCGACCGATTTGTTGGAGCTTTCAGTAAGTTACTAAGCAAACCACTAAGCACCTTCAGATCTTATCCGGCTGATCCGAATTACTTCTACTCGATTCGCACGGGAACGAGTCGTCCTGATTACATCGACGCGATCGTGTTCGCTGGTATGCCGCGGGAATGGCTCAATACACCGACGTACTTCAATGACCAGAACCTAGACAGTGGTCAAAAAGAGTTGCTAGATGACCAGAAAGCCATGGGCATTCCTGCGCCCAGCTATTTGGCCTATGACTCCGCGCACGCAGAAGAGCGCATGCGGGACTATTGGGTGACCTTGCACAAAAACGATCGGGGTGAAACCGTTCGCGGTGCGCCCGCAAACGAAACAATGATCATCGGCGAGCGGACTTTGACGCTGCAAGGTGCGCGGCGGCTTGTCTTTGACAAGGTGGCAAATAGCGCCGGCGCCAAGAGCATGATGTTCAATCCCACGGGCAGGCTCCCGCAGATCGTGCTCAAGGCTGGCGATGAAACCGTCGGCTTCTACGATCTGCAAGAGGCTCTCAAATTCTTAGCTGAGAATCCCAACAAGCTGGTGTGGGTGTGGAACATGGATGCGCCCAACTACCCCATGGGGGAGCAGACCAACGAGAACAGCACCCTCCTGATCCTCGGCCATCCGAGCGCGGATTGGGGCTATACACCGCTGGCTTCTGTCTATGCTCCGCACCACCACGAAGGCGGTATCGATGCCAAGTCCGCCAACCCCGGCGGTGCGTGGAGCGACTTGATGCAAGCGGTGCAAGGGCAAGTGCCTCAGAGCCAACCGGTCGAACGCGTCTATTACGACGTACAAAAGCACGCCCCCAACATCACCACGCTGATGGGCCCGCTGCGTGCCGCCGTGCATCAGCAATGGCCTGACTTGGACCAGGTCACCAATATCTACAGCGTGTCCGAGCACATGGAAGGGCCAGCGCGGGCAGCGAGCTTTGCCACCAATGCTGCGTTTGCCGCTGCCTATGCCAACCAAAGTGGAAAGAGTGCGGTCGTCACCAGCGTGGCCGATGCCACCGATAGCTGGGCCGTGTTGATTGGCCCGCCGCCGGGTTGGAAGCCGTCGCCACAGATTACGCAGTGGGATCGCGCGCGGGGCGAGGGCCGGGCGTATTGGCCGTGGTTTGGCAATCCAATTAACAACAAATAATGCAGCGTGGGACAAGCGGAGGCACGAGAGCTGTCTAGGCGCTTATCCAAATTTTGTCTCCCAACCAAGAGTCATAAAGAAGATGGTGTTATGCGAAATTCTTATTCGTTGAAGTACGGAATAACGGCTGGACTGGCGGCATTTTGCGTGCTGCTGTCTGCTTGCACTACTACGGCACCGGGAGTGCTTCAGCCCGGAAAACAGGATCTGCAGACATCGCAATTGGAGGCGAAGAAATTTGGGCGCAAGTTCCGGTTGATGCGTCCTGCAGATAACCGGCCGGTTGCGAATAGACGATATGAAATCGTCAATCAGGACGGCACTGTAGTGATGGCGGGAGTCACCGACGAGCATGGCGAGACCGGTTTGTATGAGACGGACAAGCCGGAGCGCGTTTCAGTCAGGTTTGCACGGTAGAGCTACATCGCATTTGAAGCTGGAAACACTTTTGATAAGTGAACAAAGGAGATGCCAACGCAATGAGATCTTTAACTAAATGGGCATCGGCCGCCCTCGCCGTTGCCATCGGCCAATGGCCCACTCAGGCCAATGCCGACATCACTGCCTGGCAAGCACGGGAGTTGAGGAAGATGGCCGGCACCCAAATGCAGCTGGCCGCCACCATGGCGGTGGGCTACATGGTTGGCATGGTCGAAGGTTGTGCACAGGCTCACTCTTCGTTACGTAAGTATGCAGATACGGCTCTGGGTGCATTCGGCATGGACGGCGCATTCGTTTCATCGGAGCTCGGCTCGTGTCTTGATATGCGGCGCGCGCCCGACGAAAGCATGTGCCGTAGCTTGATCCAACAAGCCAAGCCGCCACAAAGCATGGATGCGCTGGAGGCGTTCTTCGAAGCGTCAAGCGCGAAAGTCGCGGCAGGGATGGTCGAATCGTGCCACGCGAAATTCAAGAACGATGTACGAACAGCGATGGCCGTTGAAGCAGCGATGTTTGAGTTGGCCGGCATCGTTGAAGGTTGCGCGCAATCCCACCCCTCTTTACGTCCGAGCGCGGTAGCGACTTACGCAGAACTTGGCATGAAGACGGACCTATCAACGGTGTTTGGTGCATGCCTGGATAAGGGCCATGCGCCTGACGAAAGCACGTGCCGCAGCTTGATTCAGCACGCCAAGACTCCAGAGAGTGTGGATGCGTTGTCGGCCTTCTTCAGGCTGCCCGGTGCGCAGTCCGCGAAGAAGATGGTCGCAGCGTGCAAGTAACAGATACAGAAAATTCTAGGGGAGTGAACAAATAATGAATCGTCGGCTATTTCTTTGCGCATCGGCGCTGCCGCTGCTCGGTCTAGGCGGGTGCGCCACCAAGGCGCTGTACAAGAAAATCTCAGAAAAAGAGTACAGGGATTACAAGGAGCCCGTCAGCCAAATCCTGGTCAGCAGCGACGGCAAGAAGATCGTCGTGCTTGGGGAAACCTATCACTACATCTTCGATACACCACCCAAGCTGATCGAAGTTCTTGACTCGCCGCTGCATCCGAAGCTCTCAGCAGTGATGCGTCAGTTCGATGTCACGCCGAACGGCGACATCAATGGCAGCTTCTTCTTGCTATTGCCAAAAGATGCTACCGATGAAGACGAGCAATTGGCGCAGGCGTACGGGTTCAAAAAATCGAATGGCGAGCGCACGAGCCAGAACTTTGAGCTGAACGGCAAACGCTATAGCGCTAGGGGCTTCACGATACCCGCGACAGGCCAGACAAAGAAATTCAACCAACCCTATAGCGTATGTGTTCGGGAGGAGTTGCCTATTGGCGGCAAGGTAGCCCTGGCGGTGCTGACCCCTGTAACAGTTGCAGCAGATGGAGTGCTGGCTCTCTTGACAGTCGGAGGAGTGATCGTGCTGGCCCCGTTTGCTGCCATCGGCATAGGCGGTTTTTTTACAATGCGAGCGATGGATAGGTAGGCGAAACGTGTCCGCACAAATCATCACCGTAGGCGACACCGGCACCCACGGCGCTGTCGTCATCACCGGCTCCCTCACCAGTAAAATCCGCGGCCGCCCCATCGCCCGCCTGGGCGACCTCGTCAACTGCCCGACGCACGGCGTCAACCGCATCATGAACGTGGGCGGCACCGCCAAAGTCGACGGCATTCTCATGGCCCACGCGGGCGACGGCACCGAGTGCGGCTGCATCCTCATCGGCAGTCAGCCAGGCAAAGCATGATGTTCCGTTTGCTGATGCTGTGGGTGCTGTCGCTGGCGCTCGCAGCGTGCTCCACCGCGCCCGCGCAGCCCGAGCAAATGAAGCTCGACCTGTCCATCGAGGCCAAGGGCACCATCAACCCCGACGAGAAGGGCAGGGCGTCCCCCGTGCTCGTTCGCCTGTACGAGCTCAAGACCACCAGCAGCTTCGAGCAGGCCGACTACTACTCCCTCGAATCGACAGACCGAACCGTGCTGATGCAGGACTTGCTCGCCCGCGACGAATTCATCCTGCGCCCCGGCGAGTTCCAGGACATCGAGCGCAAGCTCAACCCCGACTCGCAAGCGTTGGGCTTCCTGGTCGGCTACCGCGATCTGGGCAAGGCCACCTGGCGCACCATCTACAAGCTGCCACCCGCGCCCGAAGCCGCTTGGTATCGCGCCGCCATCCCCGCCCGCAAGGTCAAGCTGCACATCCTGCTCGACCAGCAAGCCGTTACCGTATCCAAACCTGACTGATTTTTATGAGCTGGTACAACAAAGTCGTCTGGAGCGAAGGGCTGTTCTTGCGCCCGCAGCTCTTCCAGCAGCAGGAGCGTTATCTGGAGCATTTCGCCCACAAGCGCGCTGCCGCCTTGAGCCCATTCTTCTGGGGCTTCCACGATTTCGCGGTCGATGCGGAAGCACTGGCGCTGGGCAAGCTCGTCGTCTCCGGCGCGGCTGGCCTCTTTCAGGATGGCACACCGTTTGATGCGCCCGCACACGCCAAGCTGCCGCCGCCGCTGGCACTGCGTCACGAGCACCTGAACCAGACCATCTATCTGGCCGCCCCCATCCGCACGCCAAACACGGAAGAAACCACCTTCGAGGATGCGCAAGACTCCCTGGCCCGCTACCGTAGCTTCGAAGAAGAGCTGCTGGACGCCAACTGCATCGGCCAAGGCCCCAAACTGGTCCAGCTGGCCGACCTGCGTCTGCGCCTGCTGCCTGAGAAAGAACTCACCGAATCGTGGTTGGGCCTTCCCCTGACCAAGGTGATCGAAATCCGTGCCGACGGCAGCGCGCGTCTCGACGCGGCAATGATCCCGCCCGTCAATGTCTACTCGGCCAGCGCCTTGCTGCAATCATGGCTGGGTGAAGTGCACGGGCTGCTGCGCTTGCGCGCTAGCGCCATGGCCGAACGCCTAACGGCTTCCAGTACCCGCGGCGGCGATGCGGCGGAAATTTCCGAATACCTGATCCTGCAGTTGTTTAACCGCTTCGAGCCAGTGTTCGCGCACATGCTCAGCGCTAAAGCAACATCGCCCGAAGCCCTATACGTTGAACTGACCGCATTTGCGGGTGAACTGTCCACCTTCGTGCGCATAACAACACGCCGCCCGAAGGACTATGCCCCATATCGGCATGACGAGCCCCACACCTGTATCAAACCGGTTGTGGACGATCTGCGTTTCCTGTTGAACGTGGTGCTGGAGCGCAGTGCTCAACGCATTGAGTTGCGTAATGAACCCAACGGCGTACAACTGGCCGTGCTGGAGCCAACGGAGTTCGAGCGATTTGGCACCTTCGTGCTCGCGGTGGGCGCACAGATGCCCGCCGATACGCTGCAGCAACAGTTCCCGGCCCAAGCCAAGGTCGGGCCGTCCGCGCGTCTCGCTGAATTGATCCGCTCGCACTTACCAGGCATCGCGCTGCAAGCCATGCCTGTACCGCCGCGCCAGATTCCGTTCAACGCGGGTCAGGTCTATTTCGAGTTGGATCAGAACCACCCGCTGTGGGCGCAGGTTCAGCGCTATGGCGGACTCGCGCTGCACGTGGCGGGCAACTTCCCCGAATTGCGTCTTGAATTGTGGGGGGTGCGCCAATGAACGCTCCCGTCACGACAGACTTGGACAATCGCCTCGCTCAGACGCCCGACGCGATGGCGGAAGGCCCCGACACCGTGCGGCCAACTCCATCGCAAGCCGCCAACGACCCGCTGCGCGGCAAGCGCAAGCCCATCGAGCAACGTGTCGCAAAAGCCCAGCAAGCCGCCAACCCGCTGCTGGCCGCCGCCCGGCCGTTGGTGCGGGCGCTAGCGGACATGCCAGCCACGCTGCGCGTCGATCAGGTCGTCCTCCTCAAATCCGTCCTCATCGAGGAACTGCACGATTTCCAGACCGTTTGCGAGCGCGCCAACATCCGCGCCGAACATATTCTGGCCGCACGCTACTGCCTGTGCACGGCGCTGGACGAAGCCGCGCAAGGCATGCCGTGGGGCCAGTACGTCTGGGCGAACAACAGCTTGCTCATTCAGATGCACGGTGAGCACGAGGGCGGCGAGAAAGTCTTCCATGTGTTGGGCCGTCTGGTGAACAGCCCGGCCGAGCACATCGACGTGATCGAGCTGATCTACTACCTGCTCTCGCTGGGCTTCGAGGGCCGGTACCGCAACATCACGGACGGCGAACGGCAGCATCTTGCGATTCGCCAGCGTCTGTATGACCTGATTCGCCAGCACCGCGGACCCGTGCCGCGAGAGCTTTCCCCGAATTTGCAGGTCGCTCTGCCACGACGGTTCTCGATGATCCGCACGGTGCCCATCTGGTTGAGCGCCGCCATCCTCGGGCTGGCCGCCTTTGGTCTGTTCGCTTGGTACAAGTACCAACTTTCCGTGCGTGCGCACGAACTGGAGCAGCAGATTCAGGCTATAGGCAGGATTACCCCACCGCCGCCACCCAAAGTGGCGCTGCGTCTGGCGGAGCTGCTCAAGGACGAGATCGCACGCGGTGTGGTGACCGTCAAGGAAGACGCTCACCAGAGCGCGGTCACTTTCCGTGGCGACGACATGTTCGGCGGTGGCCGCGCGGGCGTCAACGCCAAGGTCCTGCCGTTGCTGGACAAGGTAGCAGACGAGATCGCCAAGGTGCCCGGCAAGGTCACCATCATCGGCCACAGCGATAACCAGCCGATCAGCACGGCGGAGTTCGCATCGAATCAGGTCCTTTCCGAAGAGCGCGCGGTGCACGTCGCCGAATACCTGGCTGGCAAGGGCGTCGTACAGAACCGCATCGAAGCCGTAGGCAAGGGCGACACCGAGCCTGTGGCGGACAACACGACGTGGGCAGGCCGGGCGAAAAATCGCCGGGTCGAGATCATCGTCTCGCAGTCATGAGAAGCCAAGCATGAAATTCTTGAATCGACTGGGATCGGCCATTTTTTCCTGGCAAATGCTGGGCCTGTTGGCGATCCTTCTGGTGACCGCAGCGGTCTGGTGGATTGGACCGCTCTTGAGCGTGGATGGCATCGTGCCGCTGGCCGGTGTCGGCGTGCGCGTGGCGATCATCGTGCTGCTGCTGGCGCTCTACGCCTTCCTGCTGCGTGGGTTGCCAGTGTTCTTCGTGATGGCCGCCGCGCTATGCCTGTTGATCTGGCACGTGGGGCCCATGTTGGCCTTCGGTGAGCATCACCCGCTGCAAGACACGACACCTCGCCTGCTGTTGATCGGTGTCATCGTGCTGGTGTCGGCCGTCTACTTGTTTTACCTGCTCTGGCACCGCATCCGCACGGACGAAGGATTCCGGAACCGGATATTGGATGCTGGCAAGAAGAGCGTCGATGAGTCAGCCCCCGAGGGCGATACCAAGACCGTGACAGCCAGCGTCGATGCGGCCATGCGCCAGTTGAAGGCGCTGCGTACCGGCAGTGGTTTGGCTCGGCTGTTCGAGGGACGGCGCTATCTGTACGAGTTGCCGTGGTATCTCACGCTGGGCATTGCTGGCGCAGGCAAGACGAGCGCGTTGAGCAACGCCGGTCTGCGCTTCCCCGTGGGCGGCAGCCCAGACGTATCCGCCCGCTCCGAGGATGGTCCCACCGTCCCCGCATGGCGCTTCACCAACGAGGCGGTGCTGATCGACACCGTCGGCAACACCACCAGTCAGGCGCGTAAGCCCGAAGCGGTGCGTGCCGAATGGGACAGATTCCTCGGCCTGCTGCGCAAAGTCCGCGGCCGCGCACCTGTCAACGGCGTGGTGGTCACAGTCAGCGTGGCCGATTTGGTTCAGCAAACGCCACAGGAGCGCGCCAGCGAGGCCCTCAAGATTCGCTCGCGCCTTGAGGAGTTGCGAGAGAGGCTGGGGATCCAGTTCCCAGTCTATGTCGTGGTCAGCAAGCTCGACCAGTTGAGCGGCTTCGCACAGTATTTCCAATACCTGGGTAGCGAAGGGCGCACCCAATCGTGGGGCTTCAGCTTCCCGGCGGACCGTAAGGTCAAGCGCGACGAGGTATTACCCCCCGTCGGTGCGCTTTGTCAAACCGAGATGGCTGCCTTGGGCGCGCGTCTGGTCGCACGCGAAACCGACCGGTTCAATGAGGAATTCGATCTGAATCGGCGCGCTGCGTTGGTGGGGTTGGTTGAGGAGTTCGATGCCCTGACCGACCCGCTGTCCGACCTGGTCGACCAAATTTTTGCGGACTCACGCTACGACAACACGCAGGTCAAGGCGACGCTGCGCGGCGTCTACTTCACCAGCGCGGCACAGACCAGCGAGTCGGTGATCGCCGCCAACGATGCCGTGCTGCTGCGCGTGCTCGATGCGGATGCGGACAAGGCCGAAGAGCGTGGCCGAACCGCCGGTTCCGACAGCTACTTCTTGGCTGACCTCTTCAAGCGGGGGATTTTCCCGGAGGCGCATCTCGTGCGGCCGAATCTGCGCTGGGAGTTCCGCTTCCGCCTGCTCCGCCTGATGGCCCACACCTCGATGCTGGCCCTTGTGCTGTGGCTGGTGGCGGGCTTGTACGCAAGCTTCGGGCACAACAGCCACTATCTCGACGTCGTGCGGGACAAGGCCCGCGCCCTGAGCGCACGGGTGACGGACTTCTACAAGAAGCCGGAAGCGGATGGCGTGCCGGATTTGCTCGCCCAGGCGAATGACTTGCCGGCCTACACCAGCCTGAATCTGACCGCGCCTCCGTTGAGCTGGCGCTATGGGCTGTATTCCGTCCCGACGGTGCTGGCTGTGTCCACCGCCACACACGTCAAGCTCGAGGACAACCTGCTGGTACCGTATCTGGTGCGCCGCGTGGAATCGGTGCTGTCCGCCGCCATCGCCAGCAAGGACGCCAAACTGACCTACGACACGCTGCGCGTCTACCTGATGCTGTACGAAAAGGATCCGTTCAGTGCATCCGACGTACGAAGCTGGGTGCAGACCGACTGGGCGACCGGAGGTGCAGACGCGTTTGGCGGCCGCGTTGCCGTGGTTGAACACCTGAACAGCCTGCTCGATGGCAGCCGCCCGATTCTGTCGCCGTACGCCAAGAACGAAACACTCATCAAATCCGCTCGGGATTTCCTGGACGGTAACACGTCGACGGAGCGTCTGTACGACCGAGCCAAGGCCGCCATGATGGAGGAGGCGCCAGCGGACTTCACCTTGGTACGCGCGATCGGGCCACAGGCCGGAACGGTGTTCTCCCGCGCCAGCGGGGAGCCGTTGGAACGCGGTGTCCCAGGCTTGTTCACCTATGCGGGTTATCACAACCTGTTCAATGCACGCCTGCCCGAGTTCGTGAATAAAGCCCAGGCGGTGGATGCGTGGGTCATGGGACGAGGCGGGCTCGGCGCTCAAAAAAAAACGCTTGAGGGCGCGGCCGGCAAGCTGACGGGCGACGATCCACTCACGAAGGAAATCCGTCGCTTGTATCTGACCGAGTATGCCGAGCGATGGACGGACTACCTCAAGGACATTCGGGCACTGACGGGCAACAACCTCGCTTTCGATCTGGAGGTCTTGCGCAACTTCGCCGCGCCTGATTCGCCGCTGGCGCGTCTAGGACGTGCCGTGGTGCAGGAGACGACGCTGAGTCAGCCGCCCAGTAACCCGGAGGATCAGTCCTTGGCGGACAAGGCGTTGGCCGTCCTGGACAAGAAGTCCGACAAGATCAGCGGTTTCGCCACCCGAGCCGAAGCACGGCAGGAGCGCGAACTTGTGGATGGCCGCTTCGCAGCCTTGCGTGAGGTCGTGACGGGCCAGGCCGATGTGACGGCTGCCAACGCGCAGGCAGGAAACAGCAAGCCACGGCTGGACGCCATCGCCGGCATGGTCAATGCGTACTACACCACGCTCGTGGTCGCTAGCAACGCCATTGAAACACGCAACCTGCCGCCGCAAGCCGAAGCCGGCGCGCAATTACGCATGGAGGCTGCCAAGCTGCCGGCACCGTTCAAGGAAGTGCTAGCCAACCTGGTGGTGCAGGGCTCGAGGGATGTCAACAAGGGCATCGGCGACATCCTGATTGCCCAGATGAACGCCGTGATTGGCGAAAGCTGCCGTAGCGCCATTGACGGTAAATACCCCTTTACGCCTACGTCAAAGCTGGATGTGGACCTGGAGGACTTTGCGCGGGTGTTTGCTTCCGGAGGCGTTCTGGACGATTTCTTCCAGAAGGTGCTGGCCCCGCACGTGGATACCACTATCTCCCCCTGGCGCTACACGCTCAGCGCGCCGGACGTGCCGCCAATAATGGGGCCGAGCCTGGTGCCGTTCCAGCGCGCCAAGGAAATCCGCGAGGTGTTCTTCCGGGATCCGGGCGCTAGGAAGATGGCCTGGAAGGTGGATATGAAGGTCGTCGAGCTTGACCCGGAGATTGTCGAGCTGAACATGGACTTCGACGGAGAGAGCCAGCGTTACGTCCACGGGCCGGTGAGCCCGCTCAAGGTCACGTGGCCAGGCCCGCGCGGCGGGCAGGGCGCTGAGATTACCGCCAACCCGCGCGTGCGCCCGGAGACGTCCACGCTGACGGCGTCAGGTCCATGGTCGCTCATGCGAGTGATTGCCAAGGGCAAACTGGCGAGTTCGGCGTCGGCCAGCCATTTTGTGGCCGAGTATGACTTTGACGGCCGCAAGGCCAAGCTCGACATCAACACCGGTAGCCTGCCGAACCCGTGGACCACGGGTTTGCTGCAAGGCTTTCAGTGTCCGGGGAGGTCGGGGTGATGGGCGCGCCGTCGAAGAACCACCTACTCAGGCTTGCCCAACCTCTGTTTTGGCTGCTGGACGAGTTGTCGCCGGAGTTGGAATCGCTGGCACGGCTGGATGCGCTCAAATCCGAAGCGCGTGCACGTCTGGCGACCTACAAGGCCGCCAGCCATGCAGCCGGACACAAGGCTGACGGCGTGGAGGCAGTTCACTACTGCTTCTGTGCCGCGATGGATCAAGCAGGAAGCCGAGTGCGTGGCCGTGCCAACAGCCTGCGTGGCGCATGGCTCCAGCCTGGCCTGCTGGCCGAGCTTTACGGCGAGAACAGTGCCGGCCACCGTTGCCGCGCCTGGATCGCTACCTTGCTGCAAGCCCCGAACGTATTCGGGGATGCGCTCGAAGTGCTCGGCCAACTGATCGACCGTGGGCTGCGTGACGAATATGGGGCACCGTTGCCGCGACCGGAGCCAGCACGCCACAGCACGGCAGTACCCGTGCCGCTGGCTGCCGCCGCTGCCGTACCAAGTCCGATACCGGTCTTAAGTGCAGCCGACCCTGGCCCGAAGATGTTTTTCGTACACGAGGAACCGCAGAAGCGCAGCCGCGCCCCCGTTGTTATTGCGGCCATCGTCGCAGTGCTGGCGGTTATGCTTGCGCTGGTGGTCTATTTGCAGCACCGCGCCAACCAAGCATTGACGGACAAGGTGAATCAGCTCTCCACTCAGGTTGCCTCCGTCGAGTCCGCGCAAAGCGATGCCTTGGCGCATATGGTGGTCAGTGCCGACCTCGGATTCGCGCCAGGCCGGGCAGAGCTGACATCAATGCTCGCGCGTCAACTGGATCAGCTTGCAACGGCCCTGGCCACAACGCGTGGCGTGATCAAGATCGTGGGCCACACAGACGACTCGCCCGGTCCAAAAGGGAGCCTGGAGTCGAATCTTGCGCTGTCCGAAGCTCGCGCCATGGCGGTTGGACGCTATTTGCACGGGCGAGGCATTGCAATGGGCAGGATGGTCATCATCGGGCGTGGCGCACAAGACCCGATTGGGGATAACCGGACCGCTGCGGGCAGGGCGTTGAACCGGCGTGTGGAAATCACGCTGGATCGCTTGCGAGACGCGGCGTCCTGAGTCCACGGTGGTGCGCCTCGGCCAGCTCGACGACACCAAGACCTTCGATACGCTGGAGCAGATGCAAGCAACCACAATCGAACGATCTGGCAGCGTTCAAGCCTGACTTGCTGGCGACCAAGGACGTGTGTTGCGGTCGAACGCCAGCGCCAGCATTGGCTAGCTCATGAACGAGGAAGCGGAATTCGTGCGCATGGTGGCGTTCTTGCGCGACATAGGCGGGGATGCGACGTGGAAGCAGGTTGTGCCCAAGAAGCAGTGGAAGATTTGGGCGGCTAGTATGGCAACACGGCCCTGTCGGCTTATTTCATGGAGGAAAAGCATGTCTATCGCGCAGACTCAAGCCGAGCGTAGCCGTTTCGCTTAGCTGACAGCCCCGCATCATCAGTAGTTGGACGGTGACACCGTGGAATTTGGCGACTTACCCGAATGCGAGCGCTCGGTTGATAAGGGGCAGCATTTCTCCCACGTTGGCATCCAGCGACTCAAATTCGTCGTCGAGACCACCCTTGCGGGCCAGGGCGTCAGCATTCAGGGCTTGTAGCCAGAGAGCTGCTACTTGGTCGGGGAGTTACTGGATAACCGAAATGGTTTTGAGCCGGGCTTGGGTATCCCGCTTGAGGAACGCATCGATCGAATTCTGGTTGGCCCGCTTGGCTCGGGCCTCGGCAAGCTGCCGGTCGGTTTCGACGGTGAACTTGACGCAAGCGGTTTTGGCCTCCCGGTAATCGCGGCCCAATCGCTTGATGAAGTTGGCCTGGCCAAGTTGGTCGCGTAAATCCTTGGGGATGGGGCGGACGAGTTTGTAACCGTGGTCGTCCTTGCGCATGTAGAGGGGGGCGTGTCAGCTTCCTGTGCTGAGCGAGCCTTGCGCTGCCGTTGTGTACCAGTCATGTGTACCAGTTAGGGGCAAAAACTCCCCTGTCTATCGGCAAATCAATGACTTGGCTTGAATTGGCGGAAGCGGTGAGATTCGAACTCACGGATGGGTCACCCCATCGGCAGTTTTCAAGACTGCTGCCTTAAACCACTCGGCCACGCTTCCTTGATGTACAGATTGCAGCTCGCGCATTGCACGCGAGGCCGCCATTGTAACGGCTGCGCAAAGCGGCGCAACCCTCAATGTTCGTCGTCGGGCAGGAACAGCGTCTGAAGGTCGTTGAGGAATCGCTGCCCCAGCGCCGTCGGGCGGATGGCGGCGTGGTCGCGCGCGAGCAGGCCGCGCTGCTCGGCCGCATCAAGTTCGCGCTCGACCGTACGCAGGGGCAGGCCGGTGCGTTCCTGGAACAGCGTGACCGGGAAGCCCTCTGTCAGCCGCAGCGCATTGAGCATGAACTCGAACGGCAGGTCAGCCGCGTCGACTTCGCGCTGTTCCTGGACAACTGCAGCGCCTCCGGTCGTTTCCGCATGACGCAGGTAGGTGTCCGGATGCTTGTGTCGCATTTCACGGATGACCCGATGCGGAAAGCTTAGCTTCCCGTGCGCGCCCGGGCCGATGCCGAGGTAATCACCGAACTGCCAGTAGTTCAGGTTGTGCTTGCAGCGCTTGCCCGGCTTGGCGTAGGCCGACACCTCGTAATGCTCGTAGCCGGCAGCGGCGAGGCGCGCGTGGATCCAGTCGTGCATGGCAAACGCCGTATCTTCGTCCGGCAGTGCGGGCGGGTACTTGGCGAAATACGTGTTGGGTTCCAGCGTCAGGTGGTAGAGCGATACGTGATTCGTGTCCAACGCGAGCGCGGCTTCAACGTCGGCCTCGCACTCGGCGAGGGTCTGGTCGGGCAGCGCAAACATCAGGTCGAGGTTGATGTTGTCGAAATGCGCTTGCGCGATGTCGATGGCCGCGCGGGCCTCGGTGGCGCTGTGGATGCGGCCCAGCGCCTGGAGGTGCGCGTCATTGAAGCTCTGGATGCCGATGGAAAGCCGATTCACGCCGCTTGCGCGATAGCTGCGGAAGCGTTCGGCTTCGAAAGTGCCCGGGTTGGCTTCCATCGTGATCTCGGCGTCGGCATCGACCGGCAGCAGCATGCGGATGTCCGACAGCAGCCGGTCGAGACCTTGCGCCGACAGCAAGCTCGGCGTGCCTCCGCCAATGAAGATCGTGTGCACAGGCCGCCCCCACACCATGGGCAGCGCGGCCTCCAGATCCTGCCGGACGGCTGCCAGGAAACGTTCCTCCGGGATGCCTGCCTCCGGCTCCGCATGCGAGTTGAAATCGCAGTACGGACACTTGCGCACGCACCACGGCACATGCACATACAAGGACAGCGGTGGCGAGGCGGGCAAGCTGATCCTGCCCGGCTGCAGAAACACCGAGGTGACCTTGTCGCCGGTCTCGGCGGGTGTTGCGGAGGGTGCCTTGGGGGCGCCGGCGGGGTGAATCGGAATCATCGGACCTTCAAGCGTTTTCAAACAGGCGCAGCCGCTCGACCAGTTGCGTGAGTGCCTGGGCGCGATGGCTCACGGTGTTCTTCTCTGCCTTGGAGAGCTCTGCGGCGGTCTTGCCGAGGCCCGGCAGCAGGAAGTGCGGGTCGTAGCCGAAGCCACCATCCCCGCGCGGTGTGTCGATCACCTCGCCGAACCAGTTGCCTTCGGCGATGATGGGTTGCGGATCTTCCGCGTGTCGTACGTAGACCAGCACGCACACATAGTGCGCGTGGCGGTCGGCATTGCCAGCCAGTTCGCGCACGAGGCGTGCATTGTTGGCCGCGTCGGACTTCGGTTCGCCGACCAGTTGGGCGTAACGCGCCGAGTACACGCCAGGTGCGCCGCCAAGCGCATGCACGCAGATGCCGGAATCGTCAGCCAGCGCGGGCAGGCCCGAGGCGCGGCTTGCATGGCGAGCCTTGGCGAGCGCGTTTTCGACGAAGGTCACATGAGGCTCCTCCGCCTCGGGAATACCCAGTGCGCCCTGCGGCGTCACGTCAAAGCCAAGTGGAGCGAGCAGGGCGTTGAACTCGGCGAGCTTGCCGGCGTTGTTCGAGGCGAGAACGAGCTTGCGCATTGCAGCTTCGCTTACAGGCCAAGCGCCTGCTTCTGCAGGCCGATCAGCGTGCGGATGCCCTGGTCGGCCAGCCCCAGCAGGGCGTCCATTTCGGCGCGCGTGAACGGGGTGCCTTCGGCGGTGCCCTGCACTTCGACAAAGCCGCCGCTGCCAGTCATGACGACGTTCATGTCGGTATCGCAGGCGGAATCTTCCGGATAGTCGAGGTCGAGTACCGGCACGCCGTCGACCACGCCGACCGATACCGCCGCCACAAAATCGCGGATCGGTTGCGCGCCTTCAGGCAGCAAGCCGGTCTTGCGCATGACGGAGACGGCGTCGTATGCCGCGACAAAGGCGCCGGTAATGCTGGCCGTGCGCGTGCCGCCGTCGGCCTGCAGCACGTCGCAGTCGAGCTGAATGGTGTTCTCGCCCAGCGCGGTCAGGTCAAACACCGAGCGCATCGCGCGGCCGATCAGGCGCTGGATTTCCTGCGTCCGACCGGTCTGCTTGCCGCGGGCGGCTTCCCGGTCGGAGCGCGTGTGCGTTGAGCGCGGCAGCATGCCGTATTCGGCCGTCACCCAGCCTTCGCCGCTGCCCTTCTTGTGCGGAGGCACCTTGGGTAGCACGCTGGCTGTGCACAGCACTTGGGTGTCGCCAAAGCAGACGAGCACCGAACCTTCGGCATGGCGCGTGAAATGGCGGGTGAGAGTGACAGGGCGGAGTTGGTCGGGCTGGCGGCCGCTGGGTCGCATGGGGGGTCTCGCGGAGAATCGGATAGCCCCACATGATACCGGCCCGCGCTGCGCTCGGCAGGGCGGGCCGGCATGGCGCAGCGTGGTAACGCCTACCGCGTCAGGTTACTGGTCTTGTCGATGGCGGCGCGGATCTCGGCAATCGACCGCTCGATCTCTTCCTCCGACATCAGCCCCGATTCGCTGCCAGGCGCGTCCAGGATGGACGTGGTGAAGGCGTTCAGCGGCAAGGTGTCGGTCTGGACGGAATCCTGCGTGGCGGTGACGGCATCCAGTTCCCACATCATGGCGATGGCGGTCGTGTTGTCTGCGGTGTCGCCGGCATTGCGCAGCGCACGTGCGATCAATTCCGGGATGGCCTGCGTGACGGAGAAGCTCGTGCACGTGTCGATCAGCTCATCCTCCTGCACGCTGCCCCAGAGGCCGTCGGAGCACAGCATGGTGACATCGCCCGTCTCGAGATTGACCGGGCCGCCGATGTCGACCAGCGGGAGGTTGGGCGAGCCGAGGCAGTTGTAGATCTTGTTGCGCTCGGGGTGGTTGGCAACCTGCATCGGCAGCACGCGGTCCTGCTGCAGCAGGTTTTCGATCTTGGAGTGATCGCGCGTGCGGGTGACGAGGGCGCCCTTGCGCATCAGGTACATACGTGAATCGCCGGCATGGGCCCAGTGCAGCGAGCCGCGCTGCGCCAGCGCGCAGACGATGGTGGTGCGCGGCGCATCCGGCAGGCCGTTCGTTTCGGCATAGCGGTGGATGTCGCGGTGCGCGAGCATGATGCTCTCGTGCAGGAAGTCGCGCGGGTTGCGGATCGACGGCCGCGCGTGACGCTGGAACTGGCGCGCCATGGTCTGCAGCGCCTGTTGCGCCGCGACTTCACCCAGCGAGTGACCGCCCAGGCCATCGCACAGCACCATCAGCATGGCGTCGCGCGTGAAGCAGTACCCCATGCGGTCCTGGTTGACGCGTCGTGCGCCCTTTTTGCTTTCTTGATAAACCGAGAAGCGCATTGCGGCTCGTGAGTTGGGGTGAGGTGAGAACGGAGCAGGGCGGCTTCTGCCCGCCGCTGCGCCGCTTGGATTCGAAAATCATACTCCGCGCAAGCGGGTCAGTTGTCCCGGCGGCGCAACAGGCTCATGAAACGCGTCGTCAGCGCCTCTTTTTCTTCGGGCAATGGGCCGCCTTGCGTGACGGCGGTCAGGGCCTGCAATTCGGTCAGCGCGTTGCTTTCTTCGCGCAGCACCTTCTGCAACCGGAACACGCTCTGCGGGCGTTCTTCCGGCTTCATCTTGAGGCACCACCCGACCAGGTCGATCAGGCTGCTGGTGTAGACCTTGCGCAGGCGCTCCAGGCTTTCTTCGAGCTTGTCTTCCTTTTCGCGCTGCGTCGCTTCCTGAGGGGGCGTGCCAGCCATGCAGGCAAAGATCGTGGCGCCGATGCTGTAGATGTCTGTCCAGGGGCCGAGTTCGTTGTGCTTGCGGTACAGCTCCGGCGCAGCGAAGCCCGGGGTGTACATCGGCTGGAAACGCGATGCCTCGGACGTGAGCGTCTGCCGTGCGGCGCCAAAGTCGAGCAGGATCGGCGAATGGTCTTCACGCAGATAGATGTTGCCCGGCTTGATGTCAAGATGCAGCAGCTTGTGGATGTGCACTTCGCGCAGGCCGCTCATGAGGTCATGGAAGACCTGGCGGATGAAGCGCTCACGCAGCATCTTCAGCTTGCCTTGCTGGCGCGCGGTGAGGATGTGCTCCTGCAGCGTCTTACCCTGCTCGTACGTCATGACCATGTACACGGTGCCGTTTTCCCGAAAGAAATTGAGCACGCGCACGATGGCAGGGTGGGAAATCCTGGCCAGCGACCGGCCTTCTTCAAAGAAATATTTGAGCCCGAGGCGGAACGCGCTCGCGCTTTCTTCCGGCACAACCGGAATCAGTTCGCCGGGGGCGCGACGCGCCAGCGAAGACGGCAGATATTCCTTTACGGCCACCGGCGTCCCATGCTCATCGGTGGCGAGATAGACGAAGCTGAACCCCCCGCTGGCCAACTTCTTTACAATACGATAGTTGGACAGCAAGGTGCCGACCGGCAACGGCGCACTGCTTGGCTGTCCTGAGCCTTTTGACTCTGTCATGGTTAGGGTCAACAGACCTTCTGTGGCGAAATGGCTGTCGGATTCTCACCGACCAGTCCATACGTTGTAAAGCGACAAAAGGTGGGGGATTCCCCGCCAATTCTCCAAGCTTCTCCACGCAAAAAAGACCACGAATCCATGATCCATAGCATGACCGGCTACGGCGTTGCCACACGCCAGGCAGCCTTTACCGACGCTCACGGCGCCCCCAGCGGAAGCCTTGCCACCGTGTCGGTTGAATTCCGCACCGTCAACTCGCGTTTTCTCGACCTGCTGTTCCGTGCGCCCGAAGAGTGCCGGGCGTTCGAGCCGGCCCTGCGCGAAATGCTGATGGGGGCACTGTCGCGCGGCAAGCTGGAGTGCCGGATCAATCTGCAGCGCCAGGAAGCCGCCAGCGACGTCGCTGCGCTCAATGTCGGCATGCTGCAACAGTTGGCCAGGCTGGAGCAGGAAGTGACGCGCCACCTGCCGGCCTCGGGATCGCTTCGTATGGGTGAAATCCTGCGTTGGCCCGGCGTGCTGGCCGAGCCCCAACTGACCCAGGACGCCCTGCGCGAAGCCGTCGTTGACGCCGCCAAAGAGGCGCTCAAGCAACTTCTCGAATCGCGCCGTCGCGAGGGCGATGCGCTGAAGTCCATGCTGCTGGAGCGTGTCGACGCCATGCTGGTGATCATCGAGCAGCTTGCGCCGATGGTGCCCAACTTGATTCAGCAGCACCAGGACAAATTGACCGACCGGTTGCGCGAAGCCTTTGGCCTGGCTGCGCCAGACGGCACTCCTGCGCTTACCCGGGATGAACTGTCCGAGCGCATCCGCCAGGAAGCCACGGTATACGGCATTCGCATTGATATCGCCGAGGAGCTTTCCCGCCTGCAGGCGCACCTGCGCGAGACGCGCCACATCCTGGAGAAGGGCGGCCAGATCGGCAAGCGCCTGGATTTCATGATGCAGGAGCTCAACCGGGAGGCGAACACGCTCGGGTCGAAGGCCGCTGCCAAGGAGTTGGCCGACGCGTCGATGGAGCTCAAGCTGCTCATCGAACAGATGCGCGAGCAGGTCCAGAACCTCGAATAACACTCCAGAACGACAGAACCAGAACATGCCATCCACTCAAGCGCATTCCGCGGTCGACACGCCTATCGAAAATCATTTCCCTGGCAGCCTGTTCATGGTCGTGGCGCCGTCCGGCGCCGGCAAATCGACGCTGGTGAACGCGCTGCTGGCGCAGGACTCGTCGATTCGCCTGTCGATCTCGGCGACCACGCGCCAGCCGCGCCCAGGCGAGCAGCACGGCCGCGAATACAACTTCATGACCGTGGAGGAATTCAAGGCGTGTCGGGATCGCGGTGAGTTTCTCGAATGGGCGGAAGTCCATGGTAACTACTACGCCACTTCACGCGTGTGGATCGAAGAGCAGATGCGCGCCGGCACCGATGTGCTGCTCGAGATCGACTGGCAGGGTGCACAGCAGGTGCACCAGCGCTTCGCCAACGCGGTCGAGATCTTCATTCTGCCGCCGTCGCTCACGGCACTGGAAGATCGCCTGAAGAAGCGCGGCCAGGACGAACCGAACGTGATCGTGCGCCGTCTGCTCGCCGCCGGCTCGGAGATGGCCCACGCACCCGATGCCGACTATGTGATCATCAACGAAGACTTTGGCACCGCGCTGGCAGAACTGCGCACGGTGGTGCAGGCCACGCGTCTGCGCTTTGGTGCCCAGAAGGCGCGCCACGGCGAGCTCTTCGTCGAACTGGGCATCCACTGAGTTTCTGCGAGCGCCCGCATTTTCCGGTGCATCGGCAAAACTGTGGTAGAGCCTGCGCCGAATGGGCTGCCGGGGCCATGTGCCACGCTGCTGCTAAAATATCGATATCAACAAGATTTGCCACCAGGTGGAGTTTTCATGGCGCGTATTACCGTCGAAGATTGCTTGAAACAGATTCCGAACCGCTTCGAACTGGCGCTGGCCGCAACGTACCGCGCCCGTCAGTTGGTGCAGGGCCATACGCCCAAGGTCGATGCAAAGGACAAGCCGACCGTGACCGCATTGCGCGAAATCGCATCCGGCCAGGTTGGTATCGAGATGCTCAAGAAGGTCCCATCCTGAGCTGACTGCATTGCCTGGCGTGGTACGCTGCCCTGGCCACTGATCGCGGCCATGGATCGTTTGTGCGATCTTTCATGGACGACAAAGCCGCGATTGCACCAGACTCAGGCATGCCTACCTCGCCCGCCTCTTCTTCGCCCAGAAACGAGCACTCCGCCACGCACGAATCCAATGTGCCGCCGGCGGTGGTGCCAGCGGGCGCGACAGGCGGTCCCTCCGCATCGCCGCCCGGGCCCTCCACCGCTTCCATCGTTTCCATGCCGACATCCGCTTCCGGTCCTGCGTCGCCGCGTACTGGCGCGCCGAACCTGCCTGACCCGCGTGGCGCGGATCTGGTGGGAGAGCGGGCGGCGCTACCGCCCAAGACGCACAAGGTCGGCGGTGCAGAGATAGCACCACGGGCGGACGAGCCCGAACCGGCCGACACGCTCTTCATCGATGCGGTGCTCGAGCAGACCTATCGGCACCTGTTTGGACCGACCTCGCAGCCGGCCACGCCGCCGCGTCAGCAGGTTGTCTCGATCGCGGGGCTGACTGAAAAGCTGTCGTACCTGAAGCCGGCAGACCTGAAGCTGGTGAAGGAGGCGTTCCACTTTTCCGACGAAGCCCACCTTGGCCAATACCGGCAGAGCGGTGAGCCGTACATCACGCATCCGGTGGCCGTGGCGGAAATCTGCGCGGCGTGGAAGCTGGATGTTCAATCGATCATGGCGGCGCTGCTGCACGACGTGATCGAAGACCAGGGCGTGACCAAGAGCGAGCTGGCCGAGAAGTTCGGCCCCAAGGTCGCGGAACTGGTCGACGGCCTGACCAAGCTGGACAAGCTCGAATTCCAGAGCCGCGAACAGGCGCAGGCGGAGAGCTTTCGCAAGATGCTGCTGGCGATGGCGCGCGATGTGCGCGTGATTCTCGTCAAGCTCGCCGACCGCACGCACAACATGCGCACGCTCGACCACGTGCCGCCCGAGAAACGCCGTCGCATTGCCGGCGAGACGATGGAGATTTACGCGCCGATCGCCCACCGTCTTGGCCTGAACACCACGTATCGGGAACTGCAGGAACTGAGCTTCCGCATTGGCTCGCCGTTCCGATATGCGACGCTCGAGAAGGCAGTGAAGGCGGCGCGCGGCAATCGGCGCGAGGTGGTCAGCCGTATCCTGGAGGCGGCGCAGCGCGCACTGGCGGATGCTGGCATCCCGGCCGAAATGACGGGGCGCGAAAAGACGCTTTACAGCATCTATCGCAAGATGCACGACAAGCAGTTGTCGTTCTCGCAGGTGCTGGACGTCTATGGCTTCCGGGTGGTGGTGGACACGCAGATGCAGTGCTACATGACGGTCGGGGCGCTGCACAGCCTGTACAAGCCGATGCCCGGCAAGTTCAAGGATTACATCGCCATCCCCAAGATCAATGGTTACCAGTCGTTGCATACGACGCTGGTCGGGCCATTCGGCACGCCGGTCGAGTTTCAGATCCGCACGCGGGAGATGAACCAGATCGCGGAGGCGGGCGTGGCCGCGCACTGGATGTACAAGCAGCATCACGACGAGCCCGATCGCGCGCAGCAGCAGGCGCACCAGTGGCTGCAGTCGCTGCTGGATATCCAGAGCCAGACGGGCGATTCACAGGAGTTTCTCGAGCACGTCAAGATCGACCTGTTCCCGGATGCCGTCTATGTGTTCACGCCCAAAGGCGAGATCCGGGCGCTGCCGCGCGGTGCCACTGCGCTGGACTTCGCTTACGCCGTGCACAGCGACCTGGGTAACCAGTGCGTGGCGGTCAAGATCAACAACGAGTTGCTGCCGCTGCGTACGGAGCTGAAGAACGGCGATATCGTCGAGGTCGTGACGGCGCCCTATTCGAAGCCCAACCCCGCGTGGTTGACGTTTGTGCGCACCGGCAAGGCGCGTGCGGCGATCCGTCATTTCCTGAAGACGGCCAAGCTGGACGAAGCGATTCAGCTCGGGGAGCGTTTGCTGGATCAGGCCTTGCGCCAGCTCGGCATCGACATGAAGGCGGTGTCCGCGCAGGTGTGGGAACGAATTGTCCAATGGACTGGCAACAAGACGCGCGAAGACGTGTTCGCGGATCTTGCCCTCGGTCGTCGCGTGGCAGCCGTGGTCGCACGCCGCATCGAGATCGTCCTTCAGGAGGGTGGCCACGAGGGTGACGAAGCGCTGATGGCTGCCGTGCATACCTTCGCAGGCGAAGAAGCGCCCGCGGTGACCGTGAGTGGCGACGAGGGCATGGCGATGGTGTTTTCGCCATGCTGTCGACCGATCCCTGGCGACCCGATCGTCGGTTATATCGGCAAGGGCGAAGGGCTACAGATCCACGTGCAGGAGTGCCGCGTGGCCAAGCGCTTGCATGGCAAGGATCCGGAGCACTGGATTGACGTCATGTGGGCCGAGCACACCACGCGCGCGTTTGACGTGTCGATCAAGGTGCTGGTGCGCAATACCAAGGGCATTCTCGCGCGCGTGGCGGCGGACCTGACCTCGGCGGACGCCAATGTGGCCCACGTATCGATGGAGCAGGAGGGCGATCAGGAAGCGACGTATATGACATTCCTGATCCAGGTGCATGATCGCGTGCACCTCGCCGACGTGATGCGCGCGCTACGGCGTAACCCGGATGTCATCCGTATCGCGCGGGACCGCGGCGGGGAGTGATCCCTCGGATAAAAGCAAAAAAGGCGAGGCCACATAGCCTCGCCTTTTTGCGGATGGTTTGTGCTCGCGAAGCAAGCTGCGCGGCAAAAGAAAAAGGCTTCCATTTCTGGAAGCCTTTTTCAAATGAGGTTGGCGCGGCTGGCAGGATTCGAACCCACGACCCCTTGGTTCGTAGCCAAGTACTCTATCCAACTGAGCTACAGCCGCAACCGAGAAGTGAGATTATACAGAGTTTTTCGGTCTTGTGAACCCCTTCTTCACTTTTTCTTGCAAGGGAGCCGGCTTTCTATAATGGAGCCCTGATCCACCGTTGGTTTCCACATGAACAAGGCTTTCGTCCGGGAAGACGCCGGCGATGACGAAGACGATCTGCCCGAAGGGGCCGCACCGTTGCCGGCAGGCTCGAAGAATTACATCACGCCGGCAGGCTACGAGCGCCTGCGCACCGAGCTGATGCACCTGATCGACACCGAGCGGCCCGAAGTGGTTGGCATCGTGTCCTGGGCGGCATCAAACGGCGACCGCTCTGAGAACGGCGATTACCTTTACGGCAAGAAGCGCCTGCGCGAGATCGATCGCCGCATCCGCTTTCTTACGCGCCGTATCGAAAAGGCCGAGGTGGTCGACGCCAGTTTGCAGGGCGACAACGATCAGATCTTCTTTGGTGCAACGGTCACCTACGCCAACCAGCGCGGTGACGAGACCACCGTCACCATCGTCGGCATGGACGAGGTCGATCTGGACATCGGACACGTGAGTTGGATCTCGCCGATTGCGCGAGCGCTGATCAAAGCGCGCGAGGGCGATACGGTGCCGCTGCGCACGCCCACGGGCGTCGAGCAGATCGACATCCTTGAAGTCAAATATCCGCCGCGCTCGGCGTGAGTTGTGTCCTCACGCCGGGTGCCCCAGGCAGTAGGCGCCGAAAGCGATGACAGAGCACGCCGAGAGGCGCCGCGCCGTGAGCGACTCCTTCAGGAACAGTCGGCCGAGCAGCGCGGCAAACACCACCGACGTTTCGCGCAGGGCCGACACGGGCCCCATCGGCGCGAGCGTCACGGCCCAGATGACGATGCCGTATGCGATGAGCGAGACCACGCCGCCGCCAAACGTCTTGAGCGTAGCGGCGTCTCGCAGGTCGATGTTTAACGGGCCTTTCCACACGCGATAGAGCAGCACCATCGGCAGACCGTCGAGCATGAATAGCCAAGCCGAGTACGCATTCGCATTGCCGGCTACCCGCGCGCCGATGCCATCGCACACCGTGTAGCACGCGATGAACACGCCCGTGGTGAGGGCCGCCAGCGTCGAGCCAAGGTCGGCCTTGCGGCCGCGCGCCAGACTCAAAATGCCGCCGCTCACCAGCACCACGCCCGCGAGCGCAATCACGCCCGGCATTTCGCCCGCAAACAGTGCGGCGCCCACCGTTACCAGCAGCGGCGACGATCCGCGCGCAATCGGGTACACCTGCCCGAATTCACCAAACCGGTACGCGCGCGCGAGGAACACGTTGTAGCCGACGTGCAGCACCGCGGACAGCGCCACATAAGGCCAAGCGGCCGGCGCCGGCAACGGCAATGCAATCGCCATCGGTATTGCGGCCACGCCAGAGGCCAGCGTCATCAGCGTAATGGCGCGCAGGCGGTCGGAGCCGCTTTTCAGCAAGGCATTCCATGAGGCGTGGAGCAGGGCGGCGCAGAGAACCAGGGCGATGACGGCGGCGGTCACGATGACGATGTGCGCGATGTGCGAAAGCGAGAATCGGGTAGATTTTTTTCACTCGATGCTGTGGCAGCGAGAGCAAGAAGACGCCAGCGTAACGCCGCAAAAGTGTGATCAACAATCGATATATACTGACTCGATCTGTGCAAAAAATTCACGCGATATGCGCAAGCTGCCCCCTCTGAATGCCGTGCGCGCCTTTGAATCGGCGGCGCGCCATCTCAGTTTTACGCGCGCGGGCGAAGAACTGAGCGTCACGCATGGCGCGATCAGCCGTCATATCCAGGCGCTGGAGGCGTGGCTGGGTGTGTCGTTGTTTCGTCGGCTGAATCGGCGTGTGGAACTGACCGATGCGGGCCAACGCTACCTTGCCGAGATTGGCGTAGCGCTTGACCGCATCAGCATGGCCAGCCAGGCGCTGCGCGACCGCGATGCCGTGCGCATCCTCCGTGTGAACAGCATCCCGACGTTCACGATGCGCTGGCTGATTCCGCGGCTTTCCACGTTTCAGATGCGCTTTCCGCGCGTGGAGGTGCGGCTGACCACCTCCATCGAAGAGATCGAAGACTTGCCTGATCATTTCGACGTGATCATTCGTGGCGGGCCGGAGATTCATGCGGGTTTTCAATCCGGGCGCTTTCTGGACGAGAGCCGCTTTCCGGTGTGCAGCCCGGTGTTGCTGGAGCGCTTGCCGCTATCGACCCCGTCCGACTTGCGGCATCACACGCTGCTGCATTCGGACACGCTGCCTTCGGTGTGGCCCAGCTGGCTGGTGCTGGCAGGCGTGCCGAACCTGCGGCCAGCGCATGCGCTCACGTTCGAGCATTTCTATCTGTCGATTCAAGCCGCCATCGATGGGTTGGGTGTCGCGATGGGACCATCGGCGCTCATCGCGGAGGATCTGGAGGAGGGGCGTCTTGTGGCGCCGTTTCCGGATCTCGCGCTGGTCGCGCGCAGCTACTACTGGTACAGCCCCGCGCGCAATCTGGGTGACGAGGTCGTGCAGGCCTTTTGCGCGTGGCTGGGGGAGGAACGACCGCAACGTCACGCAAACGTGAATACATTTCCGGTCTCCGGTAACGGAGGTAACGCCGCGTAACACCCTAGAGGCGGGGGCGAAACGCGATGCTACGATGCAATCACGCTCGATTGCTTTGAAAAGGAGGTCCCCACATGAAGAAGAACGCATGGATTCTCGCTGCATGCTTGGCGGCTGCCGGTGTCGCTGGTTCGATCGCCTTGCCGGCGCAGGCCCAGGTGTCGATCGGCGTGCAGATCGGCCCGACCTACGCGCCCCCGCCGCCCCAGTATGAGCCCGTGCCAGTCTTGCAGCCGGGCTACGTATGGGTACCGGGTTACTGGCAATGGCGCGACGGCCGCTATGTCTGGCGTCGCGGCTATCGCGAACATGGCCGACCGGGTTATCACTGGCGCGAGCCGCGTTGGGAGCAGGGTCCGCACGGCTGGCAAATGCGTGACGGTGGCTGGGACCGAGGCGACGACGGTCGCTGGCATGGCCGTGGCCGGGATCGCGACGACCGCTACCACTGCCCCCCGGGCCACGCGCGCAAGGGCGAATGCTGACGATGCAACGACAGGCCGGTCATGTACCGGCCTGTTTTTTGCAGGCAAGTCTGTCGATGCCGCAACCGCCAAGTGAGAAGTTGCGGCGTCTTCCGGGAGGCAACATGACAATGGAATCGAATTGGCGCACCGAGCTGTACAAGGACTTCGACGTCTACGTACTGGCCATTCCGCGTGCTGAGCGCAAATCGGACAAGGGCGGGCAGGGGCCCACGCAGTGGGATTTTGTCGTGCGCATTTGCGAGTCGGGTGCAGACCCGACAGCGGTCGAAACCCTCGTCGCCCACTCGCACGACGAGCGCCCGCTGCCCACGCGCGAAGCCGCGGAAGATGCCGGGCTGACGCGCGGCTATGGGTTGATTGACGAATTGCTCGGGCGCAACCCCGTCCAGCAGTCGATCGATCTCTGACGTGGGCTCACGCTGCCAGCGCGGTCTGCCGAACGTGCTGGCGCGCGAATTGCCACCAGAGCCACGTTGAATCCGGTCCCGGCGCGTGGAAGGCGAAGCGTGGGTCGCCGCCACTCCAGGCGTGGCCCATGGTTGTGAGTTGACACAGGCTGACAATGCATTCGCCGCCGCGCATGTCGTTGCGCAGGACGTAGCCGTCGCCGCGTGAGGTGTCGCGCGAAACACCGCGCCCATCGCCCAGATGGTTCAGCGCACGGAACTGCGCAGCCAGTTGCGCCTGGTTGGCCGGGTTGACGGCGTCGTCGCGCAGACCGTGCAGGATCATCGTCGGCATGCCCGGGTAGGCGTTCACATCCACCACGGTCGATAGCGCTTCGAGCGGGTCGACGCGTGCGCCGCGCCGCATCAGGTTCAGTGCAGATGCCGGCGAGCGTGCCACACCCAAGGCCGGGCCCGAATGCAGCGCCAACGCGGCGAACAGCTTCGGATGACGCAATGCCATCAGGCCGGCCAATCCCGCGCCGGCCGACAGCCCTGCCAGATACACACGTGAAGGGTCGGCGCCAGTTTGTGCCAGGGTTTGTTCGATCAGTTGGATAATGCCATCGGCTTCGCGTGCGCCCGCGTGCTCGGGGTCATACCAGTGCCAGCAGCATTGCGGATGCGCGCGGCGCGGCTGCTCCGGATACAGCACGATAAAGCCCTCGCGGTCTGCCAGTGCGTTCATGCGCGTGCCATGCGCCAGCACTTCTGCCGATTGCTTGCAGCCATGCAGCATCACCATCAATGCGGGGGGCTTGCTGCCGCGTGTGGGCGGTGTGTAGAGCCAGTATTCCGGCCGGCGCGCCACCACGGCGGGCGATTCGGGTTCGTAGATGAACTGTTCGCGAACGAAGGTTCCCTGGGTGGGCGTGGGGCGCACGCGGCGCGGGCCGTCCCGGCGCGCGGCGGGCTTGAGCGGCCTGACAGGCTTGGGTGGCCACGAGTGGCGCCCGAAGCCGGGCGTGGTCAGTGCGTCGACCAGCCGGGAGATGGATTTTATCCACATGCGATTCATGGCGATGCGTCAGGCTGGGTGGGGGGGGGGGCTTGCCCGTCGGTTGTGTTGGGCTTCCATCGGTAGACCATTGTGCCAGCGATTTTGTTGCATCGCAGCATATCGGGCTGCGGCCAATGCACATACGCCGCTGAAGTTTGCATTTGCGCCCGAGCCGTCATGGAGGGGGCGTACATGAGCGGCTACACTGCCGCGGCGGACGCTCCCCTGGCGCATCCGCCTTCCCACTTTCCGTTCCCCGTTGTGTACTGATGGAGGTCGTTATGGGTCTTTTTGACTTTATCAAAGAAGCCGGCGAGAAGCTGTTCCACGGTAATGCCGCAGCCGCTCCTGCGGATGCACCGGCCGATGCAGATGCTTCCAACCGTGCAAAGAGCGCGGCCATCGAACAATACATCGCCCAACAGGGCCTTTCGGCGACCGCGTTGTCTGTGCAGGTCGATGGCGATGCCGCCAAGGTGTTCGGTGTCGCGCCTGACCAGGCCACGCGCGAAAAGATTGTCCTGTGCTGCGGCAATGTCGAGGGCATCAAATCGGTCGACGATCAGATGTCGGTCAATACCGAATCGGCCGAGTCGCAATGGCATACCGTCGAGCGCGGCGATACGCTGTCGGCCATCGCAAAAACGTTTTATGGCGACGCCAACAAATACCCGCTGATTTTCGAGGCGAACAAGCCCATGCTGTCGAATCCGGACAGGATCTATCCGGGGCAGAAGCTGCGCATTCCCGCGGCCTGATTTTTCTGCAGGCCAAAAGCAAAAAGCCCAGTCGATGAAGACTGGGCTTTTCGTCATTCTGGTGCCGCTGACCGGAATCGAACTGGTGACCTTCGCATTACGAATGCGCTGCTCTACCGACTGAGCTACAGCGGCGTCGGAAACGGAGATTCTAACAGAACTTTTTGTCGCTCTGCAAGAACCGCCGGAGCAACAGTCTTACATGGCGGCGTTACGCCGTTTTCTTGGCTTCGAGGTGATATTGCGTGACGCGATCCACCTCGTTTTTCGACCCCAGGACGACCGCCACGCGCTGGTGCAGCTGTTCGGGCTGGATGTCCAGAATGCGTTGCTCGCCGTTGGTGGCCGCGCCGCCGGCCTGTTCCACCAGGAAAGCCATCGGGTTGGCTTCGTACATCAGGCGCAGCTTGCCGGCCTTGCCCGGCTCGCGCTTGTCCCAGGGGTACATGAAGATGCCGCCGCGCGTGAGGATGCGATGCACGTCCGCCACCATCGAGGCGATCCAGCGCATGTTGAAATCCTTGCCGCGTGGGCCTTCGGTGCCGGCCAGGCATTCGTCGATGTAGCGGCGCACGGGCGGTGCCCAGTGGCGCATGTTCGACATGTTGATGGCGAACTCTTTGGTGTCTGCCGGAATCTGCACGTCGCGGCTGGTGAGCACAAAGCTGCCGACTTCGCGATCGAGCGTGAACATGTGCACGCCGTTACCGACGGTCAGCACCAGCGTGGTCTGCGGGCCGTACACGGCATAGCCGGCGGCGACCTGCTTGGCGCCGGGCTGCAGGAAGTCGGCTTCGGTCACGGCCTCGCCCGCCTGCGGCATGTGCAGCACCGAGAAGATCGTGCCGATCGAGACGTTCACGTCGATGTTGGACGAGCCGTCGAGCGGATCGAACAGCAGCAGGTATTCACCCTTCGGATAGCGGTGCGGAATCTCGTAGAACGATTCCATCTCTTCCGAGGCCATGGCGGCCAGGTTGCCGCCGTATTCGTTGGCTTCGAGCAGGACTTCGTTGGCGATCACGTCCAGCTTCTGCTGGGTTTCGCCTTGCACGTTGCCGGTGCCAGCCGAGCCGAGCACGCCGGCAAGGGCCCCCTTGTTGACGCTGTGCGAGATCGCCTTGCAGGCGCGCGCCACGACTTCGAGCAGCAGACGCAGCTCGGCCGGGATGGTGTTGTGCTCGCGCTGCTCTTCTATCAGGTAGCGGGTGAGGTTGATGCGCTTCATGGGTTCTCCTGAGACGGGCGCGATTTTACGATACAAGCGGTGACATTCAGGCCAGCGCCTTGCCGACGATCTCGCGCACGTCGCGCGAGAGGCTCGGATGCGCCGCCACGCGCTTGAGCGCGTCCTGCATGGCGTCGCGCAGCGTGGGCACGTATTTGCGCCAGCGGTCCAGCGCGCGTGCCAGGCGGGCAGAGACCTGGGGGTTGATGGCGTCGAGCGCGAGCACCTGCTCGGCCCAATAGGCATAGCCCGAGCCATCGGCGGCATGGAACTGCGCGGGGTTGCCCGAGCAGAAGCTGAAGATCAGGGAGCGCGCGCGGTTCGGGTTGCGCAGCGTGAAGGCGGGATGGGCCATCAGGGCGCGCACGGTCGCCAGCGTCGGCTTGCCGGCGGCGCCCGGCTGCATGGCCTGCAGCGAGAACCACTTGTCGATGACGAGTGCGTCGTCGGCAAAGCGCGTGTAGAAATCGGCCAGCGCCGCCTCGCGGCCCGGTGCGTAGCTGGTCACCAGGGCGGACAGGGCGCCCATGCGGTCGGTCATGTTGGTAGCGTTGGCGTACTGCCGCTCGGCCAGCGCCAACGCGTCGGGCGCTTCGGTTTCCACGAGATAGCCGAGGGTGATGTTCTTGAGTGCGCGCTTGCCGGCCGATACCGCATCGGGCGAATACGGCTCGTCGGTCTGGTTGTCGTGATACGCGCGCAGCAGCTCGGTGTTGAGGGCTTCCGCAAGCGTGCGGCGCAGCGTACGACGCGCCGTATGAATGGCTGCCGGATCGGCTACGTCCATGCGCTCGGCCAAGTAGCTCTCTGCCGGCAGGATCAGCATCTGCTCGCGGAAGGCCGGATCAAGCGAGGCGTCGGCGACGACGGCACGCAGGGCTTCGACCAGCGCAGGGTCGACCACCGGCGCGCGGCCGTGCTGGATGTCCGTCACCATGCGCAGCAGCGTGTCGGTGGCCAGGCGCTGGCCGGCTTCCCAGCGGTTGAACGGGTCGGAATCGTGCGCGAGCTGGAACGTGAGCTGCTCGGTCGTATAGCCGTATTCAACGATCACCGGCGCCGAGAAATTGCGTAGCAGCGAGGGCAACGGCGCTTCGGCCACATCTTCGAAGACGAAGGTCTGCTTGGTTTCGGCGAAGTCCAGCACGCGCGTGGTCACGGGCGAGGCCGATGCGGTTTCACCACGCAAACGCAGGGGCAGATCCTGGCCCTGCTTGTCGATCAGCCCGATCGCAAACGGAATGTGGAACGGTTGCTTCTGGATACCGCTGTTGACTTCGATGCCGACCTGCTCGCAGCGCTGGCGCAGCGTGAGCGTGTAGGTGTGCGTGGCCGCATCGTGATGGCCTTCGACTGCGACGACAGGCGTGCCGGCCTGGCTATACCAGCGGCCGAATTGCGTGAGGTCGCGGCCGTTGGCATCGGCCATGGCAGCGCGGAAGTCGTCGCAGGTGACGGCCTGGCCATCGTGGCGCTGGAAGTACAGGTCCATGCCCTTGCGGAAGCCGTCGCGGCCGAGCAGCGTCTGGTACATCCGGACCACTTCCGCGCCTTTTTCGTACACCGTGACGGTGTAGAAGTTGTTGATTTCTTCGTAGCTGTCGGGCCGCACCGGGTGGGCCATCGGGCCGGCATCTTCCGGAAACTGCGCCTGGCGCAGCACGCGCACGTCTTCGATGCGCTTGACGGCGCGGGCGCTGGCCGCGGCGGCTTCGTTGCCGGCGGCTGCGGCCATGTCCGCGGAAAACTCCTGATCGCGGAACACCGTCAGGCCTTCCTTCAGGCTCAACTGGAACCAGTCGCGGCAGGTGACGCGGTTGCCCGTCCAGTTGTGGAAATATTCGTGGCCGACCACCGATTCGATATTGGCGAAGTCCACATCGGTGGCCGTCTCTGCATTGGCCAGCACGTATTTCGTGTTGAAGATGTTCAGGCCCTTGTTCTCCATCGCGCCCATGTTGAAGTCGCCCACGGCGACGATCATGAAGCGGTCGAGATCCAGCTCCAGGCCGAAGCGGCGTTCGTCCCAGTGGATGGAATGGATGAGCGAATCCATCGCGTGGCGGGTCTTGCCGAGGTCGTGCGGCTCGACCCAGACCTGCAGCAGTTTCTCCTTGCCCGAGGCGGATTGAATGCGCTCTTCGATGCACTCCAGCTTGCCCGCCACCAGCGCGAACAGATAAGACGGCTTCTTGAAGGGGTCGTGCCACACGGCTTCGTGGCGGCCGTCCGGCAGGTCGCGCTCCGACATGAGATTGCCGTTGGACAGCAGCACCGGGTAGTCCGCCTTCGATGCGCGCAGTGTGACGGTGTAGACCGTCATCACGTCCGGGCGGTCGAGGAAGTAGGTGATCTTGCGAAAGCCCTCGGCCTCGCACTGCGTGAAGAAGTTGCCGTTGGAAACGTACAGGCCCATCAGCGACGAATTGGCTGCGGGATTGCAGTAGGTGGTGAGTTCCAACGTGAAGCTGGTGCCAACATCGGCCGGCACGGCGTCGATGGTGAGGGTGTCGCCCGAGGCTTGCAGGCCGGAAAGCGCTTTGCTGTCGACGGTTGCGGCGGCCAGTTCCAGCCCCTCACCCACCAGCACGAGCGGCTTGCCGGCGTCCGTGCGCGTCATGCGCATGCGGTTGACGACGCGAGTGCGCTCGGGCACGAGATCGATCTCCAGGGCCACTTCGTCAATGCGGAAAGCGGGCGCGGTGTAGTCCTTGCGGTAAATCGTGACGGCGGTATCGGTGCGCAACATCGGTAACATCCTTATCTGCGTTGTCTGCGGTCGCAAAGGGCCATTGTACTCAGGCCCTTGGCGGGAATCTTCCGCGCGGGGCGTCACTCTGAGTAACAGAGCGCGCGCAGCCCGCGCCCTGGGCCCGCGACCATCTGTCTGATTGAGAGTAGAGGGATCTTCTATGTGGAAATGGATCAAGAGATCGGGCGTCTGGCCGATGGCTGGCGCCCTGATGGCGGCCAGCCTGCTGGCGGGCTGCGCGAGCACGGTCACCAGCCAGGTGACGGCGTTCCGGCAACCCGGCTGGACCGACAACCCGCCGCGCACCTATGCCTTCGAGCACACTGCGGCGCAGCAAAATGATCTCGAACGCCAGACCTACGAGACCTGGACATCAGACCAACTGGCCGCCCACGGCTTTTCCAGCGTGCCCCGTGCCAGCGCACGCTATTTGGTCCGCCTGGACTACTCGACCGCCACGCGCCTCGTACAGGTGCGGCAGCCGGTGTATCCCGATCCGTACTGGGGGCCCGGGCCATGGGGGCCATGGCGCAGCCCTTGGGGACCCTGGGGCCCGTGGGGGCCGCAATACGTCGATACCAACGTGCAGGTGCCGTTCTATGCCTATCACGTGGAAATTGACGAAGCAGCCACCGGCAAGCGCGTTTATCAGGTGACGGCGCAAACGCAGGGTGGGGATGGATCGCTGACGGCGGTGATGCCGTACCTGGTACGCAGCGCCTTTGCCAATTTCCCGGCGCCGAACGCGCAGCCCATCGTCGTAGAGCTGCCTGTTGATCCATCGGTGAAACCGGCGGCGAAACCGGCATCCGGGCCGGCACCCAAGTAGGCGCCAGGGTGGGTTTTGGCCGGCTGTCTACGTTAGAATGCGTGACCTAATCTGTAGGCCGCCAGCCGTACCTCGCTTGAGCGTTGTCACTTCATCCCGTCTCGCGCCGACCGCCACCCCTGGCCGGCGCCGCCTCCGCCCCGTCGCTACCCTCCTGACGGTGCTGCGCAACGCGTGCGGCCTCACCCCCGGTTTCTCTTTGTTCCCACTGTTTTTCGCCATTTCGTCTCAGGGAGTTTCTGCCTGAGCGCATGTGCGCCTCATGTGCGGAACTCCCCATCAGGATTCATTGCTATGAACGACAAGCTTCACGACGCCTCGCCGGATTCCCAAGACCAAGGCGCCGAGGCCGAACTGCGCCGCGCGGCGTTTGAATACCATCGCGCCCCCACGCGCGGCAAGATTGAGGTGCGCCCGACCAAGGCGCTGATCAACCAGCGCGACCTGTCGCTGGCGTATTCGCCGGGCGTGGCGTATCCGTGTACCGCGATTGAGCAAGACCCGTCGCTGGCGGCGGAGTACACCTCGCGCGGCAACCTCGTCGGCGTGATCACCAACGGCACCGCTGTGCTGGGCCTGGGCGACATCGGCCCGCTGGCCAGCAAGCCGGTGATGGAGGGCAAGGGGTGCCTGTTCAAGAAATTTGCCGGCGTGGATGTGTTCGATATCGAACTGGCCGAGCGCGATCCGGACAAGCTCGTCGACATCATTGCCTCGCTGGAGCCGACGCTGGGCGGGATCAACCTCGAAGACATCAAGGCGCCCGAGTGCTTCTACATCGAGCAGAAGCTGCGTGACCGCCTGAACATTCCCGTTTTTCACGATGACCAGCACGGCACGGCGATCATCTCGTCGGCGGCGCTGCTCAACGGCTTGAAGGTCGTCGGCAAGGACATCGGCAGCGTGAAGGTGGCCGTGTCGGGCGCGGGCGCCGCGGCCATTGCCTGCCTGGACGTGATGGTGGGCCTGGGCGTCAAGCGTGAGAACGTCTACGTGGTCGATTCCAAGGGCGTGATCTATGTCGGCCGCGACGCCAAGATGGAGGCGAACAAGGCGCGCTACGCGCAGGACACCTCGGCCCGTACGCTGGCCGACATCGTGCGCGATGCAGACGTGTTCCTGGGCTGCTCGGCCGCCGGCGTGCTGACCGCCGACATGGTCAAGACCATGGCTCCGAAGCCGATCATCCTGGCGCTGGCCAACCCCGAGCCGGAAATCCGCCCGGAAGTGGCCAAGGCCGCGCGGCCGGACTGCATCATCGCCACGGGCCGTTCGGACTACCCGAACCAGGTCAACAACGTGCTGTGCTTCCCGTACATCTTCCGCGGTGCGCTCGATTGTGGCGCCACGAAGATCACGGAAGAGATGAAGCTGGCATGCGTGAAGGCCATCGCGGAACTGACGGAAGCCGAAACGAACGACGCCGTGGCCCAGGCTTACGCCGGGCAGGACCTGACCTTCGGCCCGGATTACATCATCCCGAAGCCGTTCGATTCGCGCCTGATCGAGAAGATCGCGCCGGCCGTCGCCAAGGCTGCGGAAGAATCCGGCGTGGCCACGCGCCCGATCAAGGATCTGGATGCGTATCGCGCCCAACTGAGCGACTTCGTGTATCACACGGGCCTGACCATGCGCCCGGTGTTCTCGGCCGCCAAGGCCAACCCGAAGCGCGTCGTGTACGCCGAAGGTGAAGAAGAGCGCGTGCTGCGCGCCGTGCAGACGGTGGTCGACGAAGGCCTGGCCAAGCCGATCCTGATCGGCCGCCCGCATGTGATTGAAATGCGTATCCAGAAGGCTGGCTTGCGCCTGAAGCCGGGCGTGCACTTCGAGCTGGTGGACCCGGAAGACGATCGCCGCTATCACCAGTACCACACCGCTTACCACGAGCTGATGGGCCGCAACGGCGTGACGCCGGACATGGCGAAGTCGGCGCTGCGCCGTTCGAACACGCTGATCGGCGCACTGCTGGTGCGTCTGGGTGATGCCGATGCGCTGCTGTGCGGCGCGGTTGGCCGCTTTGACGCGCATCTGGAACACGTGCGCGACGTGATCGGCCTGGCCCCGAACGCCAAGGTGTTTGCGGCCATGAACGGCCTGATGCTGGAGAAGCACACGCTGTTCATCACCGACACGTTCGTCAACGAGATGCCGAGCGCAGAAGAACTGGCCGACATCACCAAGCTGGCGGCAGAAGAAGTGCGCCGTTTCGGCCAGGAGCCGAAGGTGGCGATGCTGTCGCACTCCATGTTCGGCTCGTCGAAAAACGCCTCGGCCCGCCGCATGCGCGCTGCGTATGACCTGCTGAAGACCGAAGCACCGGATCTGCAGGTGGAAGGGGAGATCCAGGGCGACGCGGCGTTGTCGGAAGATATCCGCCACCACTTCCTGCCGAAGAGCGCGTTCTCGGGCAGCGCAAACCTGCTGGTGATGCCGTCGCTCGACGCCGCCAACATCGCGTTCAACCTGCTCAAGATCACGGGCGGGCAGGGCGTGACGGTGGGCCCGATCCTGCTGGGCGCGGCCAAGCCGGTGCACATCCTGAACCCGTCGGCCACATCGCGCCGTATCGTCAACATGACGGCGCTGGCGGTGGCAGACGTGTCGGCCACGCGTTGATCGTTTGATCCGGTATTTGGGCCGCTGAAGGTTGGCGGCCCAAAAGAAAACGGCGCCTGGGGAAAATCCAGGCGCCGTTTTTCTTTGCTGCCGACTGCTTAGAACTTTGCGCGGATGCCCACGCCGAAGGTGTCGGCCGAGCTCAGGTTCGTCACCTTGTCGCGCATGTACGCGGCGTACACATCAGTGCGCTTGGACAGCGAGTAGTCGTAGCCGACTGCCCACGTGTTGCGCTTCACGTCAGCCGCACCCGAGGTCTTCGTGTACGCGTACGACGCCAGGATGCTGCCCGGGCCCACAGGCACCGACACGCCCAGTTGGCCGCCGTTGCTCTTCGCGTCGCCCGAGTTGATGGCGTTCTTGATGTACTGGTACTGGCCGTAGACCTTGGCCACGCCAAAGTCGTACGTGGCGCCCAGTTGCGCAGCCGACTGGCGCGAGAAGCCTGCCACCAGCGCGTTCAGGTCACCCGGCGCACCGTCGAAGCGCACTTGCTGGAAGGCTGCCGTGGCCGCGAAGTTGCCATGGAAGTACAGGAAGTTGCCGCCCCACTTGTTCTGGCCGTTATGGCCGGCTTGCTCACCCGCGCCGTAGATGAAGTTGGCGGTCAGGCCGTTGAAGTCCGGCGTGGAGTACATGATCGAGTTGTTCCAGCCCGAATCGCCCACCAGGCCAGAGATGCCGCCGGGGCCGCTCAGGCCGTTGCCGAGGTAGGTGTGGAACACCATCGGCGAGAACGTATACGAATCGATGAACGGGTTGAACAGGATCGTCGAGACAAAGTACGGTGGCGTCAGGCGGCCGAGCTTGATCGAGCCCCACGTGCTCGATTGCAGGCCCACGAACGAGTTGCGGGCGAAGAACGTATCGCCGTCAAAACGGCCGGACTTGCCGGTGTCCGGGCGGAAGAACGCTTCCAGCGTGAAGATCGCCTTCAGGCCGTTGCCCAGATCTTCGCTGCCCTTCATGCCCCAGTACGAGGTCGACATCCCGCCCGAGTTGACACCCCAGGCGCGATCCGATGCGCCCAGACTCTTGGTGGCGCCCGCCCATGCATCCACCTGGCCGTACAGCGTGACGGACGATTGCGCTTGCGCACCGGCACTTGCTGCCCCCAGTGCCGATGCCACTGCCAGCGCGGCCACGCCACGCTTGAATTTCGACTGCATTGCTACCTCCTTTGTTGTTGAAGATCACTGCGGGTTGCGCCGCATTCTTTGATGCGGTCACAGGCCGGCTGGTCAGGCTCCATGCCGATCGGTGTCCCATGCCCCATGACACCGTGCCCACAGCGTTGTTTTTGCTGATGAACCTGAAAAATCAGTGTGCTGCAATCAAATCGGCCAAGCGGAAACCCGCGATGCGATGAATCTGTTCGAGCGACGCACGCAGCTCGGTATCGCGGTCGTTCTCAACGCGGTGGCTGAAGTTCTCGATGATGCCGTGGCGGTCATAGCCGCGCACCGCCAGGATGAACGGGAAGCCGAACTTCTCGTTGTACTGGGCGTTGAGTGCCTGCAGGCGTGCAAATTCTTCCGGCGTGCACAGGTTCAGGCCCGCGCCGCTTTGTTCGCGCGTCGACTCGGCGGTCAGCTCACCACGCACGGCGGCCTTGCCCGCCAACTCCGGGTGGGCGCGCACGAGTTTGAGCTGCGGCTCGATGCCCGCGGTGTCGACGACATTGCGCATGGCAGCCGCGAGCGCCTCGGGCGAAGCAAACGGTCGTTGCGTGGCGGCCTGTTCAGCAACCCAGGGCGAGTGCTCGTAGATGCCACCCAGGACTTGCACGAACTGCGATGCGTCCATGCCGTTGAGTTGCGAGAGGGTATAGGTGGTCTGGCTCATGCTGCGGTGCTCAAAACGGGTTGCTTGGCATACGGATGGTTCTGGATCCAGTGCTGCGCGATGTCGATGCGCCGGCAGATCCAGACCTTGTCGTGCGATTGCACGTAGTCAAGGAAGCGCTGCAGCGCACGGAAGCGCGCGGGGCGGCCCAGCAGGCGGCAGTGCATGCCGATCGACAGCATCTTCGGCCGTGCGAGGCCGTTGGGATCGCCTTCCTCGTACAGCACGTCGAAGGCGTCCTTCAGGTACTGGTAGAAGTGGTCGGCTGTGTTGAAGCCTTGCGGGCTGGCAAAGCGCATGTCGTTGGTGTCGAGCGTGTACGGCACCACCAGGTGCGGCTTGCTCTCGCCCGACGAGGTTTGCACTTCGGTCCAGAACGGCAGGTCGTCGCCGTAGTAGTCGGCGTCGTAGGCAAAGCCGCCGTGCTCGACCACCAGGCGGCGCGTGTTGGGGCTGTCGCGGCCGGTGTACCAGCCCAGCGGCGCGTTGCCGGTCAGCTCGCGGATGATCTCCACGCCAATGCGCATGTGCTCGCGCTCGGTGGCTTCGTCGATGTTCTGGTAATGGATCCAGCGCCAGCCGTGGCAGGCGATTTCGTGGCCCAGGTCAACGAAGGCTTGGGTCAGGTCCGGATGGCGCTGCAGGGCCATCGACACACCGAAGATCGTCAGCGGCAGGCCGCGCTTTTCAAACTCGCGCAGTATGCGCCACACGCCTGCACGCGAGCCGTATTCGTAGATGCCCTCCATGCTCATGTGGCGGTCGGGGTAGGCCGCGGCGCCAATGATTTCGGAGAGGAACTGCTCGGAGCCGGCGTCGCCGTGCAAGACGCAGTTTTCACCGCCTTCCTCGTAGTTGAGGACGAACTGCAGTGCTACGCGCGCGCCGCCCGGCCAATTGGCGTTGGGCGGGTTCTTGCCGTAACCGATGAGATCGCGCGGATAGTTATTGTTTGTCATGGTTTTTTCATGTCGAGGAGACTTCATACAACACCGGTCAGACAGTGGAATGCGGCTTTCCAAATTCACGACATCACAGCGGCGTCATGAACAAGACAAAGCGCCATCGCGTCAGGCCGGGACTGCCCGGGCAGCCTGCGCCAGTTCCAGCGCGAGCTTCCGGTGAACCGTGAGATGGGCGTCGAGTTCCAGCGTGGTCAGGCGGCCGTCTTCGACGACCACGCGCCCGTTGATCACGCTGTGCGCCACGTTGGACGGGGCGCAGAACACCAGCGCCGCAACCGGGTCGTGGTCGGCGCCGGCAAAGCTGACTTGGTGACGATCGAAGCTGACAAAGTCGGCCGACATGCCGGGTGCGAGCGCACCAATGTCGTCGCGGTTGAGCACGCGCGCGCCGCCGAGCGTGGCGATCTCCAGCGCCTCGCGCGCGCTCATCGCCGCGGGGCCGAAGCCGACACGCGCGAGCAGCATGGCTTGGCGCGTTTCGCCGAGCATGTGCGCGCCATCGTTCGACGCGCTGCCATCCACGCCGAGGCCGACCGGTACGCCGGCGTCGCGCATGGTGCGGATGGGCGCAATGCCCGACGCCAGCCGCATGTTCGAGCACGGGCAATGCGCAACGCCGGTGCCGGTGCGCGCGAATACGTCGATGCCATGCGCGTCGAGCTTTACGCAGTGTGCATGCCAGACGTCGCGGCCCACCCAGCCGAGGTCTTCTGCGTACTCGGCGGGCGTCATGCCGAACTTCTCGCGCGAGTAAGCGATGTCGTTATCGTTCTCGGCCAGGTGTGTGTGCATCGACACGCCGTAGCTGCGCGCGAGCTTGGCCGATTCGCGCATCAGGTCGCGCGAGACAGAGAAGGGCGAGCACGGTGCCACCACAATACGCAGCATCGAATGGCGATCGGCGTTGTGCCAGGTTTCAATCAGGCGCTGCGTTTCCTTCAGGATGGCCTCTTCGCCTTCGACCACGCGGTCCGGCGGCAAACCGCCCTGGCTGCGGCCGACGCTCATGCTGCCGCGCGCCGCGTGAAAACGCATGCCGATCTGCTGTGCGGCTTCGATCGAGTCATCGAGCCGGCTGCCGTTCGGGTAGAGATACAGGTGATCGCTGGAGGTCGTGCAACCCGACAGCAGCAGTTCGGCCATCGCCGTGAGCGTCGACACGCGCACCATTTCCGGCGTGAGACCTGCCCACACTGGATACAGGTTGGTCAGCCAGCCGAACAGTTCGGCGTCCTGCGCGGCCGGCAGGGCGCGCGTCAGGCTCTGATACATGTGATGGTGCGTGTTGACGAAGCCCGGCGTGACCACGTGGTCGCGCAGCTCCATCACACGCACATTCGGCTGACCGATGGCGTCGCGATACTGCGAGGGCAGATCCGCCGTGGCGCCGATCCATTCGATCACGCCACCGCGCGCAACCAGTGCGCCGTCGGGGATCTCGCGGCGTTGCGCATCCATGGTGACCAGCACGTCGGCATGACGGGCGATCAGAAGCGGGTCGTTGTGCGCGACAGTGGCGGTCATGCAATTACTCCGTGCCGTGGGTGTTGGCGGCAGCGTCGCGCATTGCGTGCTCGGCCGACTGCATGCCGTTGTAGTAAAGGTTCAGGATGACGGCGACCAGCGTGCCCAGCACGATGCCGCTGTGCGTGACCGGCTCCAGCCAATGCGGCAGATACTGGAAGAAGGTCGGTGCCAGCGTCGGGATCATGCCGAAGCCGATCGAGATCGCCACGATGAACAGGTTGTGGCGGTACTTGTTGAAATCGATCGAGCCCAGAATGCGCACACCCGTGGCGGCCACCATGCCGAACATCACGATGCCCGCGCCACCCAGCACGAAGGACGGGACGGACGCCACGATGTGGGCCATCTTCGGGAACAGGCCCAGCGCAATCAGAATCAGGCCGCCCATGGCTGCCACGAAGCGCGAGCGCACACCCGTGACCGTCACCAGCCCCACGTTCTGCGAGAACGAGGTGTACGGGAACGTGTTGAACAAGCCGCCGATCACCGTGCCAAGACCGTCAGCGCGCAGGCCACGGGTGAGGTCATCGGTGGAAAGCTTCTTGCCGGTAATTTCCGCCAGCGCCAGGAACATGCCGGTCGATTCCACCAGCGTGATCAACATCACGATGCACATCGAAGCGATGGCGCCGAAGTGGAAGGTCGGCATGCCGAAATGCAGCGGCGTGATCACGGCCACCCAATCGGCGTCGGTGATGCCGGCAAAGCTGACCTTGCCGAACGCCATGGCGATGAACGTGCCGATCACGATGCCCAGCAGCACGGCGATATTGCCGATCAGGCCGCGACCGTACTTTGTCAGCAACAGGATGATGACGAGCACTGCCAGCGCGATGCCCAAGCCGCTCAGGTCGCCGTAGGCCGGATTGGGCACGGTCTTGAGCACGCCGTCCACCATGGTCTTCATGGTCGGCTGGCCACCCGCAGCCCAGTTGATCCCCACGCCCATCAGTGACATGCCGATCAGCGTGATGACGGTGCCGGTTACGACCGGCGGGAAGAGCCCAAGCACGCGCCCCATGAGCGGCGCGACGATGATGCCGAACAACCCCGCCGCAATCACAGCGCCGTAGATGCCCAGCAGGCCGATGCTCGGGTCGGTGCCAATGGCGATCATCGGGCCCACCGACGCGAAGGTCACGCCCATCATGACCGGCATGCGGATGCCGAACTTCCACACACCGAAGGCCTGGATGAGTGTGGCTAGGCCGGCGGCAAAGAGATCTGCGTTGATCAGGAACGCAAGCTGTTCCTTGGGCAGATGCAGTGCACCGCCCACAATCAGAGGCACTGCCACGGTGCCTGCATACATCACCAATACATGTTGAAGGCCCAATGCGAGCAGGCGTCCGTACGCCACGCGCTCATTGGTCAGATCCGCCGTGGGGGCGGCGATGGTGCTGCTTGCCATGAAGGTCTCCTTTGGGTGGTAAGCCGGACGGCGTCCGGCTTGTGGCGGCTGGCCTCTGTCGTGCCGGCTCGCCCGATACAGCTAAACCGGTCCTAGACTTTGTCCTTCCCGCCGCGCGGGCCCAATACCGAACGCAGATCGAAATCAGCGGGCGCTTCGGGGCGCACGCGATCGGCGCAACATTGCAAGTGCTGGGCCATGTGGGCCTGGGCAGCGCTGGCGTCGCCGCGCTCAAGGGCATTGAGGATGTCGAGGTGTTCGTCGAACGAGCAGGCGTTGTTGCCCGGGGCCTCGACGCTGGCGATCATCAGCGTGGTGCGCGACACCAGCCTGCGCATCATCTCGACCACCAGTGGGTTGCCGGATTGCTCGGCCAGCGCCACGTGAAATTCCGCAGACAGGCGAATCCAGCGCGGACGATCGTGCGTGACAAACGCCTGGCGCTCCTGCTTGACGAGTTCCATCAGCGGCGCGATGGCCGCCTTGGGGTTGCTGCTGTGACCCACCTTGTCGAGCACCGCGCGCTCCAGGATCTGGCGCAGCTCGAACATGGCGTGGGCCTCGTCGATGGAGGGTGCGGCGATGAACGCACCGCGGTTCGGCTCCAGGTCAACCAGGCCATCAGCGGCCAGTTGGGAGAAGACCTTGCGCACCGTATGCCGGGCGGTGGCATAGATTTCGCAAAGCGCATGCTCCGTCAGCTTCGTGCGCGGTGGCAGACGGTGTTCCATGATCGCGTCGTAGATCTCGTGATACATCCGTTCTTCGACCGACATGCGTGTTGCCCCCGATGCTTTGGCGCCCGACTTTGACACCGCTTCCGTGGAGACCAGCTTGAGATTCTTGGACATGGCAGACCTGCCTTTCATTAGTGCGCCGCGGCATCAGCCACTGCGAAAATCTGTTGACAATTATTCGTGGGCGCCTTCAATATTGTCAACAAAATGCGTTCGGGAATCCGACAAACTAGGGAAATCCCTGTTTCGAGCCGGTCTAGGGACACGGCGAAGACAAGGAGTCGGACCCAGAACGAGCGACGGCTTTGCCGGTTTGGCATGTCTTCCCCCGATGGACGGCAGGCGTAAACCGGCTGGACGCGCGCCGGGATGCGTGCACAGCACGTACCGAGCGGGCCCCGACGCCAGCCCTTGTCACACAAGGGTTTGGCGCGAGGTGCAAGTGGAGGCAGCGGCGCTTCTGAAAATTCGAACTACAGAGGAAGACAAATGGGACGCTTGACCACCCATGTGCTCGACACCGCTGCAGGCACGCCGGGTCAAAACCTGGCGATTGCACTGTTCAAAATTGTCGACAATCAGCGGCAACCGATCAAATCGGTTCGCACCAATCACGATGGCCGTTGCGATGCGCCGCTGCTTGAAGGCGACGCGCTGCAAACCGGCGTGTACGAGCTGGACTTCGGCGTGGGCGAGTATTACCGCGCCGCCGGCGTCAAACTCCCCGAGCCCGCGTTCCTGGACGTGGTGACGCTGCGCTTTGGCGTGGCCGATACGAGCGCGCACTACCACGTGCCGCTGCTGGTGTCGCCGTGGTCGTATTCGACCTATCGCGGTAGCTAAGGAGCGGGGCAATCATGGAAGGCTATATCCTCGACTGGGCCAACTTGCTCTTGCGTTGGCTGCACGTGATCGTTGCGATCGCGTGGATCGGGTCGTCGTTCTACTTCGTCTGGCTCGATAACAGCCTCACCAAGCCGACCGCGCCGGATCTGAAGGACAAGGGCGTCGACGGCGAGCTGTGGGCCGTGCACGGCGGCGGGTTCTACAACCCGCAGAAGTACCTGCTGGCACCGAAGCAGTTGCCGGACCATCTGCACTGGTTCTACTGGGAGTCGTACTCCACCTGGATGTCGGGCTTCGCCTTGCTGACGGTGGTGTACCTGTTCAACGCCAACGTCTACATGATCGATCGCAGCGTGTTCGACATGACGGCGACGACGGCCGTGCTGCTCGCACTGGGCTTCCTGGTGGTCGGCTGGCTCGTGTACGACACCATCTGCCGCGTGTTTGGCAAGAACGACCGCGTGGTCGGCATTCTGGTGGCGATCTACGTGGTGCTCGCGGCGTTTGCGGCGTGCCACCTGTTCTCGGGCCGCGCGGCATTCCTGCTGATCGGCGCGATGATCGCGACCATCATGAGCGCCAACGTGTTCTTCTGGATCATTCCGGGGCAACGCAAGGTGGTGGCCTCGCTCAAGGCGGGCGAGAAGCCGGACCCGATCCACGGCAAGCGCGGCAAGCAGCGCAGCGTGCACAACACGTACTTCACGCTGCCGGTGCTGTTTGCGATGCTGTCGAACCACTACAGCATGACGTACGCCGCCAAGTACAACTGGGCTGTGCTGGTGCTGATCATGCTGGCTGGCGTGCTGATCCGTCAGTTCTTCATCCTCAAGCACAAGGGCGTGGTGAACTGGGGTTATCCGGCAGCAGGCGTGGCCGTGCTGTTGGGGGTGGCGGTGTGGCTCGCTCCGGTGCCCCGTCCGGCCGTTGCGGCCACGGAAAGCGCGCCGGCCGCAGCGGCGCAAGGCGCGGCGGTGGCTGCCACTCCGGCACACGGCGGCTCTGACTTCGCCAAAGTACAGGCAGTCGTTACTGCGCGGTGCTACCAATGTCACTCGGCTCATCCTACCCTGATGCCTTCACCGGCCAAGGGCGTGTTGCTCGATACGCCCGACGAGCTCGCCGCGCATGCGCAGCTCATCTATCAGCAAGTCGTGCAGCAGAAGCTGATGCCGCTGGGCAACGTGACGCAGATTACCGATGACGAGCGCGCGATCATCGCCAAGTGGTTTGAGGACGGCGCCAAGACGAACTGAGGCGCACGCTGAGCAACAACAGAAAGGTTTATCGGAGCATGCCATTTGTTCCCTAGCGGGTGGCATGACCGGTGAGGGTTGAACGGGGCTACGGCCCCGTTTTTTTTGCGCTAAGCATCAGCGGCGAGGTGCTCCGCGTCGCTCGATTTCGGTTCGGCCATACAAGCCTCAGGGCGCTGCGCTGGCGCTTTCCAAGGTGCGCCGCGCAGCCTAAGCATGCCCCGAGCGAGCGTTGAAGCCTGAGATCTGTGGCTTACTTCCCAACGCCCAACAGCGCAAGCACTCCCAGCACCAGAAAGATCAACGCCGCAATCCGATGCACCAGCGTGATCGGCATGCGCGCAGCGAACTTGTTGCCCATCAGCACGGCCGGCACGTTCGCCAGCAGCATGCCAACGGTCGTGCCCGCCACGACCGATACGACATCGTGAAAGCGAGCCGCCAGTGCCACGGTCGCGATCTGCGTCTTGTCGCCCATCTCGGCAAAGAAGAACGCCACGATCGTCGTGCCCAGGATGCCCAGGCCGCGCTGCGTGCCGCTGGGCGCCTCTTCGTCGTCGAGCTTGTCCGGAATCAGCATCCACCCGGCCATGGCGATAAAGCCCACGCCCAAAATCCACCGCAGGACGTTCTCGCCAAGTACATGTGTGATCCAGCCACCGACAGCGCCGGCCAGTGCGTGGTTGACAAGGGTGGAGATGAAGATGCCGAGGATGATCGGCACCGGCTTGCGAAAACGCGCAGCCAGCAAGATCGACAGCAGTTGCGTCTTGTCGCCGATTTCTGCGAGGGCGACGATGCCGGTGGAGACGAGAAAGGCTTCCATGTTGTTGTGGTGTCCGGGCCGTGTGCGAACCAATGACGCGCCACTGCCGGCCCTGTCCGCAGTGGGTTGTCATCGGTCTCGCCAGGCGCGTCACCGGGTGCCGGGGTGGCACCCTGAGTGCGGCTGACCACGCCATAACCACCTGTCGTTGCGACGGCGGTCAAGTCTGTTGACGTGGCCCCCAGGGTATCGACCCCGGGCGGCTACTCCCCAATGGAAGGCAGGATTATAAGTGCATCAGGCGTTGGCGCCAACCGCGAATTTGGCCGGCTCACCCTGGATGTAAGTGGCGGATACGGCACGGTCTTCGCCCAGCAGTGCCAGCGAGAACAGCAGCTCTTCCAGCGTTTCCGAGCGTGCATTGCGGCGGGCCAGCAGCGGCGTCGCTGCCGGGTCCAGCACGATGAAGTCGGCTTCCGCGCCCGGTACGAAGCTGCCGATGCGGTCTTCCCAGCCCAGCGCTTCAGCGGCGCCGCGCGTGGCCAGGTAGAACATCCTCAGGGCGGTCAGGTGATAGCCGCCCATGCGCGCGACCTTATGCGCCGTGCCCATCGTGCGCAGCATCGAGAACGAACTGCCGCCGCCAACGTCAGTGGCCAGCGTGAGCGCCAGGCGATGCGCGTCGTTCTTGTGGAAGTTGTACAGGCCGCTGCCCAGGAACAGGTTGGACGTGGGGCAGTGCGCCACGGCTGCACCGGATTCGGCCATGCGTTGGCGGTCGCCGTCGTCCAGCCAGATGGCGTGGCCGTAAAAGGCGCCTTTGCGAAGCAGGCCGTAGCGGTCGTAGACGTCCAGGTAGCTGCGTGCGTTCGGGAACAGGTCGGCCACCCATTTCACTTCGTCGGGATTTTCTGCGACGTGCGTCTGGATGAAGACGTCCTTGTATTGCTTGGCGAGCTCTGCGCACGCTTGCAGTTGCGCTTCGCTCGACGTGGGTGCAAAGCGCGGTGTGATGGCGTAGGCCAGACGGTCCTTGCCGTGCCAGCGTGAGATCAGGTCAGCCGTGTCGCGGGCGCCCGATTCGGCCGTGTCACGCAGATATTCCGGGCAGTTGCGGTCCATCATCACCTTGCCGGTGATCATGCGCATGCCGCGTTGCTGGGCCTGCGTGAACAGCGTCTCGGCCGAGCTGCGGTGCACGGTGCTCCACACCATGGCGCTGGTCGTGCCGTTGCGCAGCAGTTCGTCGAGGAAGAACGAGGCGACGCCAGCGGCGTACTGCTCGCTCTCGAAGCGGCGCTCTTCGGGGAAGGTGTATGTCTCCAGCCAGTGCAGCAGGCCAGGCGACGGCGACGCGATGATGTCCGTCTGCGGGAAGTGGATGTGCGTATCGATGAAGCCCGGGACGATCAGCTTGCCGCTGTAATCGTGCAGTTGCGTGCCGGCGGGCAGGTTTTCGCGCAGTGCCGCGTAGTCGCCGGCCTGCACGACCTTGCCGCCCGTGACCACGAGCAGGCCGTCTTCCCAGTACTCATAGGCATCGCGCTCGCGATACTGCGGATCGTGCAGGAAATGCAGCACGCGGCCGCGGTAAGCGTGAACGTTGTTGGAAGTCGGGGGCATCGTGGTCATCGTCGTTTCGTAGATTTTTAGTGTGCGGCTTTCCAGTGGTCGTCGACCTTGGCAAGCCACAGGGCTTTGTCCTGTTCGGGCAGGAAGGACGCCTCGAAGCTGTTGCGTGCGAGCGTGTGCGCATCGGCCGCAGACAGGTCGAGGGCATTGAAGGTGGCGAGCCAGTTGGTGTTCATGTAGCCACCAAAGTAGGCCGGATCATCGGAGTGCAGCGTCACAGCGCAGCCCGCGTCCAGCAGTTGTTTGAGCGAGTGGTCGCGCAGGTCCGGATAGACCTTCAGTTTCTCGTTCGAGAGCGGGCAGACCGTCAGCGCGATACGTTCGGCGGCGAGGCGCTTGACGAGTGCGGCATCGTCGATGGCGCGTACGCCGTGATCGATGCGCTCCACCTTGAGGATGTCGAGGGCGTCGATCACGTATTGCGCCGGGCCTTCCTCGCCGGCGTGGGCCACCAGGTGCAGGCCCAGCCCCTTGCAGCGCGCGAATACGCGCGCGAACTTCTCCGGCGGATTGCCACGCTCGGATGAATCCAGCCCCACACCGATGATGCGGTTGGCCGGGTCCTGGATGTAGGGCAGGGCCGCTTCGAGCGTGTCGAATGCGTCTTCCTCGCTCAGATGGCGCAGGAAGCAGAGGATCAGCGCGCTGGAAAAACCGTGCTCGCGCTCGGCGTCATCCAATGCGCGGACGATGCCGTGGATGACGACATGCATGGGCACGTTGCGCGCGGTGTGCGTCTGGGGGTCGAAGAAAATTTCGGCGTGGTGGACGTTGTCGGCAAGTGCGCGTGCCACGTACGCGGCGGTCATGTCGTAGAAATCCTGCTCGGTGAGCAGCACGCTGGCGCCGGCGTAATACAGGTCGAGGAACGATTGCAGATCGTCGAAGGCGTAGGCGGCGCGCACTTCCTCGACGGACGCATACGGCAGCTTCACGCCGTTGCGCTCAGCCAGCGCGAACATCAGTTCGGGTTCGAGCGAGCCTTCGATGTGGATGTGCAGTTCAGCTTTCGGGCTGGTGGCGATGCGTTCTGCAAGCGCGGCGGAAATCGGCATGATTAGACAGGCGTGGGGACTCGGTAAGGAACCGCCGCGCCGCTGCTGGCGCTGGTGAGCGCGTGCTGTTGCAGCTCTCGCACCTGCAGAAGTTGCGCGACGACGGATACCGCAATGATATCCGGCGCCTTGTCCACGATGCCCGCCACGCCAATGGGACACACCATTTCCGGCAGGCGTGCCGGGTCCACTCCGTGCTCGACCATGCGGTGCTCGAAGCGCGCGCGCTTGGTCTTGGAGCCGATCAGGCCGAAGTAGGCAAAGTCCGTGCGGCGCATGATCCGTTCGCACAGCGCGAGATCCAACGCATGGTTGTGCGTCATGACCAGGAAGTAGCTGCCGGCGGGCGCGTGATCGATCACGGCTTCCGGCGTATCGGTGGATTCGATGACGACGTTCGGGGGCACTTCCGTCGGAAACGGGAACATCGCATCGCGCTCATCCACCCACGTGACGCGGCAGGGCAGATGCGCCAGTGCGCGCACGATGGCGTGCCCGACATGGCCCGCGCCGCACAGCACGATCGACATGTCGGGCGGCAGCACCGTTTGGGTGAATCCGCTGGCGTCGAATTGCACGCCGGCCGCAGCTGCGTCGCCCACGCTTGCTTCAACCGCTACCGCAGGATCAGCGGAGACAAAGCGGCGCAGGCTGCGGCGTTGGCGCATGGCGTCATCGGCGAGGGCGATCCAGTCCACATCACGCGCGTCGAGTCGTTCAAGCGACAGCCGCACCACGCCGCCGCAGCATTGGCCGAGCGCAGGCCCAAGCGGAATGCGCACGAACTGGCGGCGCGCTTCGCCGGTGGCTTCGGGCACGTCCATCATCGCCTGAGCAATTTCCATCGCGCGCCATTCCAGATGACCGCCACCGATGGTGCCGAAGAAGCCGTCGGTGCCCACCAGCATGAGCGTGCCCGGTTCTCGCGGCGCAGAGCCTTGCACGTCCGTCACCGTGACCAGCACGCACGGCTGCCCGGCCTGCACGGTGGCAAGCACATCGGCAAAGCGGAATGGGCGCAATTGCGTGTGGTCCATGGTGTCTCCCGACTCAGGCGGTCAGCGGGGCGCTGCGGATCGCATCCACGGCCTTGAGGATTTCCTCGCTGGTGGCCGGCGCATTCAGCGGCGGGTTCGTGCGGCCATCGCCAACCGCAGCCACTGCATCGCGAATGGCGAAGAACACCGAGAACGGCAGCAGCAGCGGCGGTTCACCCAGCGCCTTGGAACGGTGGATGCTGTCTTCCACGTTGGCGTTGTTGAACAGGTTCACGCGGAAGTCCGGTGGGCAGTCGTTGACCGTCGGGATCTTGTAGGTGGACGGCGCGTGCGTCATCAGCTTGCCGTTCTTGTTCCACCACAGCTCTTCGGTCGTCAGCCAACCCATGCCCTGGATGAACGCGCCTTCCACCTGGCCGATGTCGATGGCCGGGTTGATCGAGCGACCGGCGTCGTGCAGCACGTCGGCGCGCAACAGCCGCCATTCGCCTGTGAGCGTATCGACCACCACTTCCGAGACTGCCGCGCCATAGGCGTAGTAGTAGAACGGCCGGCCCTTCAGCTTGGCTTGATCCCAGTGCAGCTTGGGCGTGGCGTAGAAGCCGTCGGACCACAACTGCACGCGCGCAACGTAGGCCTTGCTGATCAGTTCGTTGAACGGCACGCGGCGTGCACCGATTTCCAGATGGTCGCCCACGATCGCCACCGTTTCGATGGGCGCTTCGTAATGCTCGGCGGCAAACGCGATCAGGCGCTCGCGGATCTGGCGTGCGGCGTCTTGCGCGGCCTTGCCGTTCAGGTCGCTGCCCGTGGATGCAGCCGTGGCGGACGTGTTGGCCACCTTGCTGGTGTCGGTGGCCGTCACGCGGATGCGCGTGAACGACACGCCCAGTTCGTGCGCGACGACCTGCGCGACCTTCGTGTTCAGGCCCTGGCCCATTTCGGTGCCGCCGTGGTTTACGAGGATCGAACCGTCGTTGTAGACGTGCACGAGTGCGCCGGCCTGGTTGAAGTGCTTCACGTTGAACGAGATGCCGAACTTCACCGGCGTCAGCGCCAAGCCGCGCTTGAGGACCGGGCTGGTCGCATTGAACGCGCGAATCGCTTCGCGGCGGGCGCGGTAGTCGGACGTCGCCTCCAGTTCGTCGAGCAGTTCATGGATGACGTTGTCTTCCACGGTCTGCCCGTACGGCGTGACGTTGTTCTTGTCCTTGCCGTACAAATTGGCGCGGCGCACGTCGAGGGCATCCTTGCCGACCGAGCGCGCGATGTTGTCCATGATGTACTCGATGGCAAACGCGCCCTGCGGGCCGCCGAAGCCGCGGAATGCGGTGTTCGACTGCGTGTTGGTGCGCGCGCAGAAGCCGTCGATTTCCACCTCGGGCAGCCAATAGGCGTTGTCGAAGTGGCAGATGGCGCGCGTCATCACCGGGCCCGAAAGGTCGGCCGAGAAACCGGCGCGCGAGGTCATGTCGACCTTGACGCCCTGGATGCGCCCGTCGTCGTCGTAGCCGGCTTCGTAGGCGAAGCGGAAGTCGTGCCGCTTGCCGGTGATCATCATGTCGTCGTCGCGGTCCGGACGCAGCTTGACGGGGCAGGCGAGTTTCCACGCCGCCAGCGAAGCGCAACAGGCAAACAGACCGGATTGCGATTCCTTGCCGCCGAAACCACCGCCCATGCGGCGGCACTCGACCAGCACCTGGTTGGCATGCCAGCCCAGCATGTGCGACACCATGTGCTGCATCTCGGTCGGATGCTGCGTCGAGCACCACACGTGCATGCCATTGTCTTCCTTCGGCACGGCGTACGAGATCTGGCTTTCGAGGTAGAACTGCTCCTGCCCGCCCAACGACATCTTGCCGGCTTCAGCGTGGGGTGCAGAGGCGATGCGCTCAGCCGGTTCGCCGCGCTTGAGGTGCATCGGCGGCAGCACGGACTTGCCGGCGGCACGCGCTTCTTCAGGCGTCAGCAGCGGGGGCAGGACTTCGTATTCGATATTGCCCAGACGCGCCGCACGGCGGGCCGCATCGTGCGACGTGGCCACCACGATGAACATCGGCTGACCGATGAAGTGCACGGTGTCGGTAGCGAGGATCGGGTCGTCGTGGATGATCGGCCCGCAATCGTTCGTGCCCGGAATGTCGGCTGATGTGAATACCGCCACCACGCCCGGCGCGGCCTTCACGCGATCCAGATCCATGTTGACGATGCGCGCATGCGCCTGCGTGCTCATGCCGAGCGCCGCGTGTAGCGTGCCGGCCAGCTCAGGAATGTCGTCGGTGTACGTGGCAGTGCCCGCGACATGCAGGTGCGCAGACTCATGCGGGCGCGAAATGCCCACCACAGCACCGCGCTGATCAGGCATGGCGGCAGCAATATCGGCTTCAGCCAGCAGGAAGGCTTCGGTTTGCTTGTTCATGTTCTTACGCTGCTGTGAGGGTATTCAATTCGACCGCGCGCACATTGATCTGTTCGGCCGCAAGCGGCGCATCGGGGCGGGTTTCCAGCCAGAAGCGGTACACCGTATTGGCGGCCGATATGCGGCGGTAGTTGTCGGTCGCGCGCATGTCGGTCAGTGGGGTGTAGTCGCGTGACATGGCTGCCATGGCAGCACGCACCGTTGCTTCGTTCCACGGCTGGCCGACGATGGCGGCTTCGGTTTCAGTGGCGCGCTTGGAAGTTGCTGCCATGCCGCCGTAGGCGATGCGTGCGCTGCGGACCATGTCACCGTCCAGCTCGATGGCCAGCGCCGCGCACACGGCGGAAATGTCTTCGTCAAAGCGCTTGGACAGCTTGTACGTACGGAAGCGCAAAGCATCGCGGCCCTCACGCGCGGGGATGCGCAGGCCGGCAACAAACTCGCCTTCTTCCATCGCGTTCTTCTGATAGGCGAGGTAGAGGTCTTCGAGCGGCAATTCGCGGCGGACTTCGCCACGCTGCAGGACGACGCGCGTGCCGATGGCGATCAGCGCGGGTGCCGAGTCGCCGATCGGCGAGCCGTTGGCGATGTTGCCGCCGAGCGTGCCAGCATTGCGGATCGGCAGCGAGGCAAAGCGCTTCCACAACTCGGTCGTCTCGGGGTAGTCGGCGGCCAGGAATTCGTAGGCTTTTTCCAGCGAGACGGCCGCGCCAATCTCGATCCAGCCGCCACGCTTTTCCAGTGCGTACAAGTCGGCTACCTGGCCGATGTACAGGATGTCGCCCAGATCGCGGAACTGCTTGGTGACCCACAGGCCGACGTCGGTGCTGCCGGCCAGGATGCGGATGTTCGGATGCGCGGCCTTGATGGCGGCAAAGGCCGATGCGGTGCGCGGTGCGTAGAAGCGCGCTGCGTTCTCGGTGTCGACGGGCGCATAGCTGAAGGTGTCCTTGCGCTGCAGCTTGCGCAGCGTGTCGGCCAATTGCGTGCGGTCGATGCCTGCCGGCGCGGGCAGTTCGAACATGCGTTCGCCAGCGTCGATGATCGGGCGGTATCCGGTGCAGCGGCACAGGTTGCCGGTCAGCGAATCGCAGATGGTCTGGCGCGATGGGATCGGCGCCTGGTTGCCGGTGTTTTCGTACAGCGCGTAGAGGGACATCACGAAGCCCGGCGTGCAGAAGCCGCACTGCGAGCCGTGGCACTCCACCATGGCCTCTTGCACCGGGTGCAGTGTGCCGTCCTTGCCGCGCACGTCTTCCACGGTGAACAGCGCCTTGCCGTCCAGCGTGGGCAGGAACTGGATACACGCGTTGACGGCCTTCAGGCCGACGCTGCCGTCTTCCTGCAGCTCGCCGAGCACCACGGTGCATGCACCGCAATCGCCTTCGGCGCAACCTTCCTTGGTGCCGGTGCAGTGTGCGTCCTCACGCAGGTATTGAAGCACCGTCCGGGTGATCGGGGCGTCCGTGACGGTGCGGACCTGGCCGCGGTGGAAGAAGCGGATGGGCTGAGTCTCCATGGGGGTTCTACGCCTGTTTGTGTGTGTAACGGAACCATAGCACCGGGCCAGGAATGCAATATTTGGCCCATGTGATAACCCGCATCGGAAAGCCAAAATCCGGGGTATACCCGCCGGTAGCGGTCTGGCGGCGCGGCGTGCAGGTGACATACACTGACAGCGTCCCCAAGCACTTCTTTTAGAAGGGTCGGCGCAGCCGCTACCCGCCTCCAGATGCACGGCAAAGATCACCTCGATACCTACCTCCTGCGTGTTCTCTACACGCTGCTCACCGAGCAGAGCGTGACGCGCACGGCGGTCAAGCTCGGCCAGTCACAGCCGGCCATCAGCAACACGCTCAAGCGCCTGCGCGAGATCACAGGCGACGCCATCCTGGTGCGCGGCAAGAACGGCATGGTGCCGACCGAGCGCGGCCATGATCTGCTGGCGCTCGCGCAGCAGAGCCTGGAGGCGATGGAGCGCATCGCCCGCCCGTCGCAGGAATTCGACCCCGGCAACACCACCCGCACGTTTCACCTCGGCGCGCCGGATTACCTCGATGCCTTCTTCCTGCCCAACATCGTCGAGCGTCTGCGCAAGCAGGCGCCGCAGGCCAAGCTGGTGGTGCATCCGCTCAATGCCGGCGTCGATTACCTGGCCGCACTGGAGCAGGGCGGCATGGACCTCGTGATCGGCAACTGGCTGTCGCCGCCCGAACATCTGCATATTTCACCGCTGTTCGACGATGAAGTCGTCTGCATGCTGGGTGCGCAGCATCCGCTGGCGCGCAAGGGCATTTCGCTCAAGCACTATGTGGAGATGCCGCATCTGGCGCCCGCGCCGTATGCCGTCATGCAGCGCAGCATGATCGATCAGGCACTTGCAGAGCAGGGGCTCAAGCGCCAGATCCAGGTGTCGCTACCGTACTTCGGGCTGGTGCCGTACGTTTTGATGCGCTCGGACCTCGTCTTTACGACGGGCCGGCAGTTCGCCGCGCATTGCGCGCAGTACCTGCCGATCCGCATCCTTCCCGCACCCGTTGCGTTCCCCAAGATGCGCTTCTATCAGCTCTGGCACGAGCGTAGCCATGCTGCACCCGATGTCATGTGGCTGCGCCGCATGATCGGCGAGGTGGCGGCCGAACTGCCGCAGCATCCGCAATTGGAAACGGCAGCCTGAGCTGCCGTCCTGTGCGCTATTTCAGTGCGCGTTACTTGCTGCCGGGCGCTGCTTTCCCGTAGTCCGGAAAGAACACCTGCTCACCGTTCACCTTGAAGTCCGCAATGGCCTGCTGGCCGGCGGGCGACGTGATCCACTGGATCAGCTTGGTCGCATCCGCGTAGTTGGTGCTCGGATATTTCTTCGGGTTGACGGCGATGATGCCGTACGGGTTGAACATGCGCGGATCGCCGGCCAGCACGATATCCAGGCCCGTCTTGGCGCGATAGGCGCCGTAGGTGGCTCGGTCAGAGAGCGTGTAGGCATTCATCTGCGCGGCCATGTTCAGCACTTCGCCCATGCCCAGGCCGGCACTCACGTACCAAGGCTGACCCTTCGGATCGATGTTGGCCATCTTCCAGTAGGCCTTTTCCATGACATCGGTGCCGGAATTGTCGCCACGCGAGATGAACTTGGCATCGGCCTTGGCAATCGCCTCCATGCCCCGGATGACGTCCTTCTGTCCGCGCAGGTGGGCCGGATCTGCCGCCGGGCCGACAAGGATGAAATCGTTGTACATCACATCGCGCCGGTCGATGCCGCCGCCGGATGCGACAAAGGCGTCTTCCAGCGACCTTGCGTGAACGAGCACGACATCCACATCGCCCGATTCCCCGAGCTTGACCGCCTTGCCGGTGCCAACGGCGATCACCTGCACATGGACGCCCGTGGCGGCTTCGAACTTGGGCAGCAGCACTTTCAGCAGGCCCGAATTGTCGGTGCTGGTGGTGGTCGCCATGCGGAGATCGCCAGCATATGCGGCGGTGGCAAACGCCAGCGTCATCAAGACGGCAGCCGATGCGCGAAGGGATTTGGACAGGCGGGTCATGTCGTGAGGGCAATGTGAGAGACGTGGACGCTTTATGTCTGATGCTGCATGATGGCGGCGTGCGGCGGCCACGATGCGCCCGCCCCGAAGATCACGAAGATTGTTTTCCGGGAGCGTGATCGAAGTAAATGGGAAATCATAAACATAATGACGTTCCAGTTCGAAGTCTTTCCGGTAATTGGGCCGGACGATAACCCGCGTGCCAATGGCAAGGTCTTCCAATTGCTGCGAGCCGTGCGCGAGACGGGATCGCTGCACCGGGCAGCCAAGCAGGTCGGGTTGTCGTACCGGCACGCCTGGGGCGTGATGCGGTCGTGGGAAGAGATGCTCGGGCGCTCCCTGCTCGACATGGAACGCGGCCGCGGCGCTTCTCTCACCCTGTTCGGCGAACGCATGCTGCGCGCCGAGATGCGTCTGCGCGAGCAGCTCGACCCCGTGGTGCGCCATGCCATGCATCAGTTTCTCGCTGAGCTGGAAGATGCCTCCCAATCGCAGACGCGCATCCGTTTTTCGGGCAGTCACGATCCAGCGGTCGAGGTGTTGGCTCAAACGTTTGCCAACGAAGGCCACGGCGCGCAGCTCGACACCGTGTTCTGCGGTGCCGTCGAGGGCTTGATCTGCCTGCAGGAGAAGCAGTGCGAGGTGGCGGGCTTTTACGTGGCGCCGCAACAGGGCGCTGGTTCGATTGCGCATCAGACATTGCGCAAATGGCTACGCCCGACGGCAGTGCGCCTGATCGCGCTGGCCGACCGCGAGCAAGGTCTGATGATGTCGCCGGAGTGGGCCGGACGTGTGCAGTCGCTCGCAGATCTGGCGCGCACGCAGGCGCGCTTCATCAATCGCCAGCGCAGTTCGGGCACGCGCTTGCTGTTCGATCAGCTGCTGGTGGCCGCGGGCCTGTATCCCGACCAGATTCTCGGGTACGACGAACAGGAGTTTTCCAGCGACAAGATCGCCGTGGCCGTGCAGGACGGGCGGGCAGACGTTGGCTTCGGCCTGCGCCCGGGCGCCGAGGCCCACGGTCTGCATTTCGTGCCGCTCACGCGCGAAACGTATTACCTGGCGGTGCGCCGCAATGACGCGCTTGCGCCCTGGGTGCGCGAGCTGATGGAGCGCATCGGCGACCCCGGTTTCCGGGCGGGCCTGAGCCATCTGGCAGGCTATCGCGCACCCGAGCACGTTTCGCTGCTGACCGCCGAGCAGGCGCTGCCCTGGCACGCCGAGGGCCTCCCCGCGCTCGCGCGCTGAAGTCATGCGAACATGGCGGGGTCGCGCGTTCGACGCGCCCCGTCCGTGTTCTGCCCATGTCTCGATTTTCCGTGTGGATCCAAGCCTTGCGCATGCTGCGGCGCGACTGGCGCGCCGGTGAGCTGAACCTGCTGCTCGTCGCGCTCGTGCTTGCCGTGGCTGCCCTGGCGTCGGTCGGTTTCCTCGCCGATCGGATGCATGCCGGACTGGAGCGCGATGCGCGCCAATTGCTGGGCGCCGATGTGCTGGTGGTGTCCGACCAGCCGCTGCCAGCGGATATCGAAGCGCGGGCCCGCGCCAGTGGCTTGCAGGTCACGCATACCGCGGTGTTTCCGAGCATGGCCACAGCGCTGGCCAGCGGCATATCGGGCGAACCGGTTTCGCAACTGGCCGCCGTCAAGGCGGTCGACCTGGGCTACCCGCTGCGCGGGGCCATCAAGGTCGGTGACGGGGGCGACAGTCTCGGCGCACCCATCCACGCGATTCCCGCGCCCGGCACAGTGTGGGTCGACGCGCCGCTGCTTGAGGCGCTGGGCGTCCGCGTGGGCGATGCCATCCGTCTTGGTACGCGTACGTTCAGGATCGCCCACGTCATCACGCAGGAGCTTGACCGCGGCGCGGGCTTCATGAACTTTGCCCCCCGAGTGATGTTGCCGATGGCCGACCTGGCGTCGACGGGCCTGGTCACCTATGGCAGCCGGATAACCTATCGCTTGCTGGTGGCCGGTCCGGATGCCGCTGCAAACGCTTTCCGCAACTGGGCGGAGCAGGTGTTGAAGACGCGGCATTTGCGTGGTGTGCGCATTGAGTCTTTGCAGAACGGACAGCCGCAGATGCGTGAAACGCTGGATCGCGCCGAGCGCTTCCTGTCGCTCGTGGCGCTGCTGGCCGCGATGATCGCTGCCGTGGCGATTACCATGGCGGCGCGTCGCTACACCGCGCGGCATACCGATGCGGTGGCGATCATCAAATGCCTGGGGCTGCGGCAGGGGCAGATCCTGGGCCTGTTCGCGCTGGAATTCGTGCTGGTGGGCATCCTGGGGTCGGCCGCAGGCGTCGCGCTCGGCTTTGGAGCGCACTGGCTGCTCCTGGCATCGCTGGGTGATCTCCTGACCGTGTCGCTGCCTGCGCCGTCGGTGTGGCCGGCTGTCGTCGGCGTGATGGCGGGGCTGGTGCTGCTGTTGGGCTTTGCTGTGCCGCCCCTGCTGAACCTGGTGCGTGTGGCGCCGCTGCGCGTGCTGCGCCGCGATGTGGGTGAGCGTGCCGTTGCCACATGGGTGGGATACGCCTTTGGTGGTGCGACATTTCTCGCGCTGCTGGTGGCATCCGCGCGGGATCTGAAGCTGGGAGCGCTGATGGCAGCGGGGCTTGCCGGCGCCATCGTCATGTTTTCGCTGGCGGCCGCGGGCGCGCTGCGGGCGCTGTCGGCGTCGCGGGGTCGCGGGCGTGTGTTCGGCGTGGGGTGGCGCTTTGCGCTGGCCGTGCTGGAGCGCCGCCGTGGCGTCAGCGTCTTGCAGACCGTGGCATTGGCGGTCGGCCTGATGGCGCTGCTGCTGCTCGCCATGACCCGCAACGATCTGATCCGCTCGTGGCACAGCGCGACGCCTGCCGATGCGCCCAACCGTTTCATCATCAATATCCAGCCGGACCAGGTGGGGCCCGTCAGTCAGGCGCTGGCCCGCGCCGGCGTTGCAGAACCGAAGCTCTATCCGATGGTGCGCGGGCGCTTGACCCACGTCAACGGCCAGGCCATCGACCGCCAGACCTATGCCGAGTCGCGCGCCCGCAACCTGGTCGAGCGCGAGTTCAACCTGTCTTACGCAACCGCGCAGCCGCCGGAGAATCGCATCGTCGCGGGGCATTGGTTCGGCGGACAGAAGCCCGAGGCATCGGTGGAGGAGGGCATCGCCAAGACGCTGAACCTGCGCCTGGGCGACGTGCTGCGCTTCGACGTCGGCGGGCAGACCGTCGACGCGCCCATCACCTCGCTACGCAAGGTCGACTGGAGTTCGATGCGCGTGAATTTCTTCGTGATCCTGCCGCCCGTGGCGCTGCGCGACATGCCGCAGACCTTCGTGACAGCGTTCCGGATTCCCGCCGGCCAAGCGGACTTGCCGTCCAGGCTGGTGCGCGCGTTCCCCAACCTGACGGTGGTCGATACCGAGCTGATCCTGCAGCAGGTGCAAGGCGTGCTCGACCAGGTGACGGCCGCCGTGGAATTTCTGTTTGTCTTTACGTTGGCGGCAGGCATGCTCGTCCTCTATGCGGCGCTGTCGGGCTCGCGCGATGAGCGGCTGCGCGATGCCGGCGTGCTGCGCGCCCTGGGCGCGGGTTCTCGTGTGGTGCGCCAGACGCAGTACGCCGAGGTGCTGATCGTCGGTGGCCTGGCCGGTCTGATGGCCGGTGCGGCAGCGATTGCGATCGGCTGGGCATTGTCGGCCTATGTGTTCGATTTTCCCTATCGGTTCAACCCGGCGATTCTTCCGGTGGGCATTGTGGGCGGCATGGTGTGCGCCTTTGCCGGGGGCTGGCTGAGTCTGCGCGACGTGCTGCGCCGGCCGGCCATGGCAACGCTGCGCGACGCGTGAGCGGAGCGTGATTCTTCTTGAAGTGACTGACGCTGTATGACTGATGCAACCTCCGGCCAGGAATCCCTGGCCTTCGACCTGATCGGCGGCGAGGCGCGTGTGCGTGAACTCGTGGACCGCTTCTATGACCTGATGGACCTCGAACCCGAGTTTGCCGTGCTGCGCGCGCTGCATCCGCCCAGCCTCGACGGTTCACGCGACAAGCTGTTCTGGTTCCTGTGCGGCTGGCTGGGCGGCCCCAGCCATTACATTGAACGCTTTGGACACCCGCGCCTGCGCGCGCGCCATCTCCCGTTCGAGATCGGCACGCAGGAGCGCGACCAGTGGATGCGCTGCATGGCACTCGCGATGCAGGACCAGGGCCTGGACGAAGCCCTGCAGATGCGCCTGATGCAGGCGTTCTGGCAAACCGCGGATTGGATGCGCAACGTACCGCGCTGATGGCGCGTGCCCATGACAAAGACAGGAGACTTCGCATGATCGGTTTGCCCACTGCCGACGACGTACTCGCGTTCTGGTTCGGGTCCGTGCCGCTCGTCGATGCGCGGCCCGAGTGGTTCACCAAGTCCGATGCGTTCGATGCAGAGATTCGCGCCCGCTTCCTGCCGCTGTGGGAGGCGCTCTCGGCAGGCGGAGGCGATACGTGGATGGACACGCCGCAGGAAGCCATCGCGCGCATCGTGGTGCTCGATCAGTTCTCGCGCAATATGTTCCGCAATACGGCCCGCGCCTTTGCCAGCGATGCAGCGGCCTTGCACACCGCGCAGATCGTCGTGGCCGCTGGCTGGGACACCCAGCTCCCAACCCGCTTCCACCGCATGTTCTGTTACCTGCCGTTCGAGCACAGCGAAGTGCCCGCCATGCAGGACGAGTCGATTCGACTCTATACGCGCCTGCGCGACCAGGAGGGCGATACGGATTCGCTGGTCTGGGCCGAGAAGCATCGGGACATCGTTGCGCGCTTCGGGCGTTTCCCGCATCGCAATGCCGCGCTGGGAAGGGCGTCGACGCCGGAAGAGGTCGCGTTTCTCGCGCAGCCGGGATCGTCCTTCTAGACTCTGACGCGGCTCAGCGGTTGAACGCCGACTACATGAGCGCGCCCGAAAACGTGATCGGCACCATCGAACCCCCGCGCAACAGCGTTGGCGTATGGTGCGCCCACGCGCGCCGCACTGTCAGCAGCACGCCATGCCGAGCAAGGTGTCTTGCATGCGTGGCCTACGTACGCTCGCGGCGCTCCGACCACTTGTCGACGGTGTCGCGCGGCGCGTTTGCCAGCATGTCGATCAGCGCGGACGGGTCGTCGCTGACATGCAGCAGATCGGCGTGGTGGCGTTTGAGGAAACCCTCTTGCACGGCATGGTCGATGAAGCCCAGCAGCTTGTCGTAGAAACCCGCCACGTTCAGCAGGCCGATCGGCTTGTTGTGATAGCCGAGCTGCAGCCACGTGAACGTTTCGAACAGCTCCTCGTAGGTGCCCACGCCGCCAGGCATGGCGATGAAGGCATCCGCGCGGTCAGCCATCATCTGCTTGCGCTGGTGCATGCTGTCGACGATGTGCAGTTCGGTCAGGTCTTTATGGCCGACCTCCTTGCGCACGAGCGATTTGGGAATGACGCCGATGACAGGACTGCCGCCGTGCAGGACCGCATCCGCCACGATACCCATCAGGCCAACATTGCCGCCGCCGTAGACGAGCGTGAGGCCGCGCCTGACCATCGCCTCACCCAACGCAATGGCTTGGCCTGCATATTCGGGGCGCACGCCCGGGCTGGAACCGCAATAGACGCAGATCGAATTCATTGGGCTGAGGTGACTTGGGGCGGCGGGTCGTTGCTGCGGCTGACTGCCAACAGATCGAAAGCCCGCCGGGGCTTGCCGCGCAAATACGGCGCCAGGATCGACAGGATGTGGTAGCTCACGCCGTGCAGGTGGTCACGGATCGCGTTGGGATCGTTGTATTGGCGTGGGTGCTGCACGAACTGGAACGACAGCCAGTATGTGGCCACCACGACGATGTTGGTGCAGATGACGTCCACCTGCTCGGGCGTGGCTTCCATTTCGCCGTCTTCGATGAACTGGTGGCAGATGTCCATTGCGAAGTGGCGTTTCTGCTCGACGATCCGCTTGAAGTTCAACTCCAGCATGCGATTGCGCGCAAGCAGATCGTTGATGTCGCGATACAGGAAGCGGTAATTCCAGAGGAATTCCGACATGTACTGCAGGTAGCCCCACGTTTCATCCAGTGTGGCCTTGTGGTCGTCGGGCAGCTTCAGGCGACGGCCCATCTCCTGTTCGAACTGGACGAAGATCGAGTTGATGATGTCGTCCTTGTTGCGGAAGTGGTAGTACAGATTGCCCGGGCTGATCTCGAGTTCTTCGGCGATCGTCGTGGTGGTGACGTTGGGTTCGCCGAGCTCGTTGAACAGGCGTAGCGACACCTCGAGGATGCGATCGCGTGTGCGGCGCGGGCCGGTGGAATGCTGCTTGGTTTCCATTGAACTGCCAAGGCCGGGGGCCCTGTCTCCGTGGCGTGTTGGTGCCCGGATTATAAAAGATCGTGCCAGTGCAACGTCGCTCCGGGTACAGCGGGGGCGACGTTGCCAAACGTTGACGTGGCGTAAGGGCGGGTATGTCCTAACGCGTGCCTAGTGCAGCAGCGTTGCCACCCAGGGCCAGGCGATCGCCGCCCATGTGCCCACGCAAAGCAGGAGGGCGAGCATGACCGCGGCGCTGCCGAAGTCCTTGGCGCGTTTGGACAGGCCATGCTGCTCCAGTGAAATACGGTCGACCGCGGCCTCCACGCTGGAATTGAGCAGCTCGACGATGAGCACCAGCACCAGCGTGCCGATCATCATGATGCGCTCGACCACCGTGGCGGGGATGACGAACGCGCACGGAAGCAGAATTGCGCAGAGCGTCAACTCCTGGCGGAACGCGCTTTCCTCGTCGATGGCAAAGCGGATGCCGCTGATGGAGTTCTTGAGCGCAAACCACGCCCGCGTGACGCCGCGGTTGCCCTTGTGCGGGTTGTCTGCCGGCGAATAGGCGCCTGCCGCAGGCGGTGCGGGCGGGCGTTCCGGCGGGGTGGTGGGCTTCATGGCACGCAAGGCTCAGGATCCCGCTGCGGTGGACGGCTGCGCAGCCTTGGCGCCAATGGCCTGGCCGGCGGGCAACGGACGCAGGTGCGCCAGGAATTGTTCGGAGGCTGCGCGCCACGAGAAGCGCTCCGCATGCGCACGTGCCGTGGCGCGGTCGATGCGCAACGCTTCCAGGCAGGCTTCCCGCAGGTCTTCTCGCAGCGCGCCGGCCGGCGAGTCCCCCAGCACGTCGATCGGACCCGTCACGGGGTACGCCGCCACCGGCAGGCCGCTGGCAAGCGCCTCCAGCAGTACGAGGCCGAACGTGTCGGTGCGGCTCGGAAAGACGAATACATCGGCCGACGCATACACCTTGGCCAGCTCAGGCTGCCTGAGCACGCCCAGGTAGTTCGCGTTCGGGTATTTCGCCTTGAGGCCGGCCAGGGCCGGACCTTCACCCACGACCCACTTCGAGCCGGGCAGGTCGAGTTCCAGGAACGCCTCCACGTTCTTTTCGACGGCCACGCGGCCTACGTACAGGAAGATCGGGTGCGCGGTGTTGAGCACGTTGCCGCGTTGCGCCGTGAAGACGTCAAGGTCGACGCCGCGCGTCCACAGCACGCCGTTCGTGATGCCATACGCAGCCAGGTCTTTCAGCACGACGGGCGTGGGTGCCATCACGGCCTGGGCGGGGCTGTGGAACCAGCGCAGGAAGCGATACGTCCAGGCCAGCGGAATCCCGAAGCGCGCCTGCACGTACTCGGGAAAGCGCGTGTGGTAAGCCGTCGTATAGGGCAGCTTGTGCCGCAGTGCGTAGGCGCGCGCGGCGAGCCCAAGTGGGCCTTCCGTGGCGATATGCAGCGCTTGCGGCGCAAACGCTTCGATGCGCTCGCGCATACGCTTGGCGGGCAGAATCGACAGGCGAATCTCTGGGTACGTCGGGCACGGCACCGTTTTGAATTCGAGTGGCGTGATCATGTCGACGAGGTGGCCCATTGCTTCGAGTTCGCGGCGTGTCTGGGTTAGGGTGCGGACGACGCCGTTGACCTGCGGTTCCCAGGCATCGGTGACGATCATGACTTTCACGGGCTCTCCTTGGGGCGTGGGTGCGGTGGATGTCGTGGCGGTAACGTCGAGGGGCGCGAGGTCGATACTGGTTGTGGTCATGTGGGTTTTCATCAGACAGCAGCCGCTGCGGCACGGCGTGCCCTGCGGGTCGTACGCGGTGCATCGAGCAGATGCGTCCAGTAGACGATCTGCAACTCGCCTTCCATGGTTTCGACGAGGGCAGAGAGGCTCTCCACCCAGTCGCCGTCGTTGCAGTAAAGCTGACCGTCGATCTCGCGGATCTCGGCCTTGTGGATATGCCCGCAGACCACGCCGTCGCAGCCGCGGCGGCGTGCCTCGTCGGTCATCACGCGCTCGAACGAGTTGATGAAGTTGACTGCGTTCTTGACCTGGTGCTTGAGGTATTGCGAGAGCGACCAATACGGAAACCCCAGCCGCACGCGAATGCGATTGAAGTGCCGATTCATCGCCAGGATGAAGGTGTAGAGCGTGTCGCCCACGTAGGCCAGCCAGCGCGCGTGCTGCATCACGCCGTCGAAGAGGTCTCCGTGCACCACCCACAGGCGCTTGCCTGCAGCCGTCACGTGCACCGCGTCCTCTGCGACCTCGATATCGCCGAAGTTGAGACCGTGAAACTGGCGCGCCATCTCATCATGGTTGCCAGGAATGAACACCACGCGCGTGCCTTTACGCGCCCGGCGGAGCACCTTCTGCACCACGTCGTTGTGTGCCTGTGGCCAGTACCAGCCCTTGCGCAGTTGCCACCCATCCACGATGTCGCCGACGAGGTAAAGCGTGTCGGACTCGTTGTGCTTGAGGAAGTCCAGCAGGTAGGTGGCCTGGCAGCCGGCGGTGCCGAGATGAATGTCCGACAGCCAGATGGTGCGATAGCGGTGGATTTTTTCGATCGGCGGATCGGTATCGTTGTCCGCCAGTTGCTCTGCAAGCCGCATCGGGGCGGGCGCAGCCCCGGGCGGCTCATGGTCGCGCACGTCGCCGCGGCTGGCGGGTACCGCGGAACCCAGCGCGCCGGCGGCGGCGAGTCCAGCGGCCATTTGCATCAGCGGCGGGGGAGCGTTCCGGTCGGAACCGATGGAGGGAGCGGCGCGAAAGCGTTGCGCGAAGCGGCGGAGGAAACCAGGGCGCGATGGCAGATTGGGCAGGACCATGTCGGCAACGAAGGCTGCGTTACATGGATTTCGCCACCGCTGCGTGAACGCGCCGTGTCAGAAACATGACCGTCACATGACGGGGTGCTCGCAAGGCGCTGCGGCATGCGCCCAAGACCCGCGCGGGGCGAGCCTTTCAAGCGGATGGGGTTGGCCTGATGCGTTCGATGCGTGCGAGTTCGGCCAGCACGGCGTTGCGCACGCGCGCGTCGCATAGCAGCGACACATGCCCGATGCCCGCGAAGGGAACGTGTCGTGCGCCCTCCAGCCATGACGCTCCGGCTGGCCCGACGATGGAGTCATGCCACGAGAAGATCGACGTGATGCGTGCACGCACAGCCGGCGTTTCGGATGCGGCCAGCTGACGCAGCCAGGGGCTGGCCCACGCCATCTGCCGCACATTGCGGCCGCGCCCGCCGCGCGCCATCACCGTGCCGCGATGTGGCGTGCCGAGCGTGATGACGTGCGCCACCGGGCAGCCGTCCCCCGATTGGCGCAGCAAAGCCCGTGCGGCGAGCCCGCCCATGCTGTGGCAGAGGAGGACCGGAGCGCGGCCATGCGCATGCGTCATGCTTGCAATGGCGCGGGCGATGTCGCGAGCGTAATCATCGATATCACCTAGCAACGGCATCAGATCGATCGCGTCGGTTGGGTGACCGGCTGCGGCCAGGTGCTTCTGTATCGGCAGCCACACCGCGCGATTGCAGCCATAGCCGTGGATCATCAACACCGGTATGCGCTGACCGCCTTCAACCGGCGTATCGAACGCCACCTGTGCCCGGAATGGCTGGAGCACGTTGAACATCCATGCGACCGACGCGCATTCGCGCAGCCAGCATGCAATGAAGCCTGCGGTGCCGATCCGTTGCGCGCTCGGTACGGGCATGCGATCCCAGGCTGGGTCATCCGGATTCGCCGAGCCGAGACTCGCCAACGCGATGAGGAACGCCCAGCCAACCGACGCCACGTAGCCGAAGACCAGCGCCACTGCGGCAACGGCTGCTGCGCCTGCCCAACTGCATCCGCCCCAGCGATGCGCCGCCCAGGCTACCGCGACCGCCGCGACGCATTGGAGCGCCACGGCTGCACGGCGCGCATTGGCTGCCGTCAGCGACGCGAATGGGACGGATGGAGCAGCGAGATCGGCGCGGGTCATGGCAGGGCCGTCGCCGAGGATGACGTCAGTCGCGCACCAGCCGCGTGCCGGCCAGGCGATCGTGCATGAACTGGCGTTGCGGGTCGAGCCACGCCAGCGCGCCCCAGGCCAATACGCAGGCCAGAGCGACTCCGGCCCCGGCCCAGCGGGACACGCCGCTCAGGTGGATGACGCCAACGGCTACGGCGACCCACATCCACGCCAGCACATAACGGGCAATGGCGCGACCGATCGAAATGCGCGAACCGTCTGCATTCACCACGCGCATACGCCACGTCTGCATGGCGAGCGTCTGCCCGCGCTTGCGCCAGAAGCCGACGAAGTACAGACCGAGCGCGAAGAAGCCCCACACTTGCAGGCCTGCGTCGCCGGTGCGGGCCAATGGTGGGATGACTGCGCGTGCAAGCAGAAAGAGGGCCGTTGCCCCGAACATCACACCAAAGAGCAGCAGACCTTCATAGAGCATGGCTGCGAACCGGCGCCGCAGTGTTGGCGCTGCGAGCGGGTCAGAGGCCGTAGTGGGGGAGGAGGGGGAGGCGATATTGAGCATCGATCCGGGTGCGCGCGTTCAGTGCGCTGTCGATCATGCGCCGGACTTCATGTGCGGCGCTTGTTCGGATTATGCCAAACGGCGCGCCGGGCTCAGCTGCCCAGCATGGTCGATGGTGGCGGGTTGCCGGAGTCGCCGTCGGAATGCCCGGCAGGCGCAACGGACGGGGTGCTGGCGGCGGCGGGGGCGGCAACTGCCGGCGCTGGTGCCGGCGTTGACGACGCTGTCGGCGCCGATGCAGTTACCGGCAGCGGCGCCGGTGTCGTCGCATTCGGTGCGGACTTGGTCGTGCCGGGCTTGGTGTGCGCCCCATGATGCACGGCTTTCGCAGCATCCTTGGCGAGCCGCGCGCTACTTGGCAACGCCGTGACAGCCGATAGACGCTTCTGTGCCTTGGCTGCCGCGGCCAGCTCCTTCTTCTGGTCGTCGGACAAGTGCTGATATCGCTGCCAGGCCTCGCTCTTCTTCTGCACCGGAACGGACTTCGTGGTCTGAAAGTTTTCGCGGGCGCGGTGACGCTGTTCCGGCGTCAGCTTGATCCAGTCGGCCATGCGCGCCTGCAGGCGCTGCTGCTGGGCCGGTGTGAATCTCGGATAGGCCTGGGCGATCTGCAGCCACTTCCTGCGGGCAAGTTCGGGCAGCCCGTTCCATTCCGGTGACAGCGGCGCGAGGATGCGTTGCTGTACAACGGTCAACTCCGACCAGTTTGGGTGGATGGAGGGCTGCGGATTGGTCGCGGGCGGCGTTGGCAGTGCCAGCGGAGTGGTTGTGCTGGCTGCTGCGCCAGAGGCAGCTGCCGGCATCGACGCTGTCTGGACCTGTCCGATGACGAGCCCGGTGGTGAGCAGTCCCGCGGCACCGATCAGCGCGAGGAGGATTGCGCGGGGGTGTGCTAATCGATCGCCTCGCGGTGCCTGGCCGTGGGTGCGGTGCAAGTTGCTCATCGATCAGCCTTTACTGATCGCGTTTGTCGAGATACTGATGGAAGCCTTGGTCGGCGTAGGCGGCCAGCGGCAAGTCATCCAGCAACATTGCGGCGTCCACTTCGGCGAGCTCGTTGACCCGTTGCTGCTGCTGCCACTGATAAATGCCGGCCAGCCCAGCGATCAGCGCGATGGTCGGCCACAGCAGGCCCAGGCGGCGCAGGAATGCGCCGGCACGCTGGAGCGGGGCGTGACCGCGTCCCTCCAGATCGAACGACACTGAGCCCACACCGGGCACGGCCATGGCAGACGAACGCACCGTCTGCGGCGCCTCTGCTTTCTGGTGCGCGAGCGCTGTCCGGCGCGCCGCGGCGAGGCGGTCGCGCACATCGGGCGGCAACTGTCCGGCCGACTCGTTCAGAGCGGTGCGGACGGCATGCACGAAGCGGCGTTCTCGAAGTTCTGCCTTGTTCATAGTCGGATCCCTCGCGCCCGCAGCGCTTGGGCCAGGGCGTGCGTTGCCCTCGAGCAGTGCGTCTTCACGCTCCCCTCGGAACAGCCCATCGCCTGGGCGGTCTCGGCAACATCCATGTCTTCCCAGTAACGCATCAGGAAGGCCTCCCGTTGACGCGCCGGAAGCTTCTCGATCTCACGTTCCAGAATGTCCAGCATCTGCGCGCGCTCGAACTTGTCGGCGCTGCTCTCCGCTGCTGTGGAGCCGGCTTCGCTTTCGATCAACTCAAGCGGATCCGTATCGTCGCCCTCGGCGTCCGAGCGGAAGCTGGAGAACAAGCTGACCCAGGTATTGCGTACCTTGGCGCGGCGAAACCAGTCGTGAATGGTGTTCTGCAAGATGCGCTGGAAGAGCAGCGGCAGCTCTGCGCCGGGCTTGTCCCCGTATTTTTCGGCTAGCTTGATCATCGCGTCCTGCACGATGTCGAGCGCGGCGTCATCATCGCGGACCGCGAATACTGCCTGCTTGAAGGCGCGTTTTTCGACGCTTAAAAGGAAGGCCGACAGTTCCTGTTCAGAGGCCATACAACGGCGGGTGCGAATCCTGTGGGGCGTTTTGGCGACATTTCACATTGTCATAATGTGATGGTAGCGCCGCGCGGCTGACGGTCTAGGCCGCCAAAAATGTTGCGATGCTAGCAAAAATGCCGTTCCGCGGACAGCCCGGCTGTCCGGCGGACAGTCTGGTGTGGCGAATCGCGCGGCGGCTGGACCGCCTTGCGGCATTGCAGTATCATTCGCGGTTCACAACATCTGTGGTTTGTCTCATCTGGCCGCCCATCAGGCGGACCATCCATGCAGACGCGCACCGCTCAAACCCGCGCCACAAGCCCGGTAGAGAGCATCCAAACAATTTTTTGCCGAAAATTGCAAAGGACTGACATGAATATGCCAAGCGCGGAATTTTCCCACGCCAATAGCGGTTCAACTGCCGACATGATGGGGTCAGAGATCCTCGTCAATGCGCTCGCGGCAGAGGGTGTCGAGTTCGTCTGGGGCTACCCCGGCGGCGCGGTGCTCTATATCTACGACGCGTTCTACAAGCAAAACAAGATCGAACACATCCTGGTGCGCCATGAACAGGCGGCGGTCCATGCGGCCGACGGCTATGCGCGCGCCACGGGCAAGGTTGGCGTCGCGCTGGTCACGTCCGGCCCGGGTGTGACAAATGCCGTGACCGGCATCGCCACCGCGTACCTCGACTCGATCCCGATGGTGGTCATCACCGGCAACGTGCCGACGCACGCCATCGGCCAGGACGCTTTCCAGGAGTGCGACACGGTCGGCATCACGCGCCCGATCGTCAAGCACAACTTCCTGGTCAAGGACGTTCGCAACCTCGCGTCGACCATCAAGAAGGCGTTCTACATTGCCTCGACCGGTCGTCCGGGCCCGGTGGTGGTGGACATCCCCAAGGATGTCTCGCGCGAGATGTGCAAGTACGAGTATCCGAAGACCATCGAGATGCGCTCGTACAACCCGGTCAACAAGGGGCACTCCGGCCAGATCCGCAAGGCGGTGAGCCTGCTGCTGCAGGCTGAGCGTCCGTACATCTATTCGGGTGGCGGTGTGGTGCTGGCGGAGGCCAGCGAAGAGTTGCGCCAACTGGCTGCGCTGACGGGCTACCCGGTCACGAACACGCTGATGGGTCTGGGCGCCTTCCCTGGTACCAGCAAGCAGTTCGTTGGCATGCTCGGCATGCACGGCACGTACGAAGCCAACATGGCGATGCAGAACTGTGACGTGCTGATCGCCATCGGCGCACGGTTCGATGATCGCGTGATCGGCAGCCCCGCGCACTTCTCCACGCAGCCGCGCAAGATCATCCACATCGACATCGATCCGTCCTCCATCTCCAAGCGGGTGAAGGTCGACATCCCCATCGTCGGCAACGTCAAGGACGTGCTGCAGGAGATGATCGCCCAGATCCAGACGGGTGAAATCAAGCCCAACAAGACGGCGCTGGCGAAGTGGTGGGAGCAGATCGAACAGTGGCGCAGCGTCGATTGCCTGAAGTACGACCGTACCTCCGAGATCATCAAGCCGCAGTACGTGGTCGAGAAGATCTGGGAACTGACCAATGGCGATGCCTTCGTCTGCTCTGACGTCGGTCAGCACCAGATGTGGGCCGCGCAGTTCTACAAGTTCAACGAGCCGCGCCGCTGGATCAACTCCGGCGGCCTGGGCACGATGGGCGTGGGCCTGCCGTACGCGATGGGCATCAAGAAGGCATTCCCGGACAAGGAAGTTGTCACCATCACCGGTGAAGGCTCGATCCAGATGTGCATCCAGGAACTGTCGACCTGCCTGCAGTACGACACCCCGGTGAAGATCTGCTCGCTCAACAACGGCTACCTGGGCATGGTGCGCCAGTGGCAGGAAATCGAGTACGACAACCGTTACTCGCACTCCTACATGCAGGCATTGCCCGACTTCGTAAAGCTGGCCGAATCGTATGGCCACGTTGGCATGCGCATCGAGAAGACGTCCGACGTCGAGCCCGCGCTGCGCGAAGCCTTCCGACTCAAGGATCGCACCGTGTTCCTCGACTTCCAGACCGACCCGACCGAAAACGTCTGGCCGATGGTCCAGGCAGGCAAGGGCATTTCTGAAATGCTGCTCGGCGCGGAGGATCTGTAATGCGTCACATCATTTCCGTCCTGCTGGAAAACGAACCCGGCGCGCTGTCGCGCGTGGTGGGTCTGTTCTCGGCGCGTGGCTACAACATCGAGACGCTGACGGTCGCTCCGACCGAAGATGCCTCGCTGTCGCGCATGACGATCGTCACGACCGGTTCGGACGACATCATCGAGCAGATCACCAAGCACCTGAACCGCCTGGTGGAAGTCGTCAAGGTCGTCGACCTGACCGAAGGTGCGCACATCGAGCGCGAGCTGATGCTCGTGAAGGTGCGCGCGGTCGGTAAGGAGCGCGAGGAGATGAAGCGTACCGCGGACATCTTCCGCGGCCGCATCATCGACGTGACCGAGAAGACCTACACGATCGAGCTGACCGGCAACGGCAGCAAGCTCGACGCGTTTCTCGATGCCATCGATCGCACTGCCATTCTTGAGACCGTCCGTACGGGCGGCTCGGGCATCGGCCGCGGCGAGCGCATTCTGAAGGTTTGAGCCGGCGCGTGCACCCAGCGTGTAACTGCGGCCGGCCCCCATCGATATTGAAGTATTTGAAAATTAGGACATCAACATGAAAGTGTTTTACGACAAGGACGCTGACCTCTCCCTGATCAAGGGCAAGAACGTCACCATCATCGGCTATGGCTCGCAAGGCCACGCCCACGCCCTGAACCTGAACGACTCGGGCGTGAAGGTGACGGTCGGTCTGCGCAAGAACGGCGCGTCGTGGAACAAGGCTGTCAACGCCGGCCTGCAGGTCAAGGAAGTGGCCGAGGCTGTGAAGGAAGCCGACGTCGTCATGATCCTGCTGCCGGACGAGCAGATCGCCGACGTGTACAAGAACGAAGTGCACGGCAACATCAAGCAAGGCGCTGCACTGGCATTCGCTCACGGCTTCAACGTGCACTACGGTGCCGTGATCCCGCGCGCCGACCTGGACGTCATCATGATTGCCCCGAAGGCTCCGGGCCATACCGTGCGTGGCACGTACACCCAAGGTGGCGGCGTGCCGCACCTGATTGCCGTGCACCAGGACAAGTCGGGCGCCGCGCGTGATATCGCCCTGTCGTACGCCACCGCCAACGGCGGCGGCCGTGCCGGCATCATCGAGACGAACTTCCGCGAAGAAACCGAAACCGACCTGTTCGGCGAGCAAGCCGTGCTGTGCGGCGGTACCGTCGAACTGATCAAGGCTGGTTTCGAGACGCTGGTGGAGGCTGGTTACGCTCCGGAAATGGCGTACTTCGAGTGCCTGCACGAGCTGAAGCTGATCGTCGACCTGATCTATGAAGGCGGCATCGCCAACATGAACTACTCGATCTCGAACAACGCCGAATACGGCGAGTACGTCACTGGCCCGCGCGTCGTGACGGAAGAGACCAAGAAGGCCATGAAGCAATGCCTGAAGGACATCCAGACCGGCGAATACGCCAAGAGCTTCCTGCTGGAGTACAAGGCAGGCCAGCCGACGCTGATCTCGCGTCGTCGCTTGACCGAAGAGCACCAGATCGAGCAAGTGGGCGCCAAGCTGCGTGCGATGATGCCGTGGATCGCCAAGAACAAGCTGGTCGACCAGACGAAGAACTGATTGTTCGCGCCTTGTGCGAGAAGAAGCCAGCCTCCGGGCTGGCTTTTTTTATGCTGAATCCGGGGCGCCAACCATTGTTTCAAGTGCTGGCGCGGCCCCGTGTCGGCTAGAATGCCGCATTTCCTTCAAGACGCTGTCGAGGTCTGATTTGAACAACACGTATCCGCATCCCATCATCGCCCGCGAGGGCTGGCCGTACCTGGGCGGGATTTTCATCGTCACGCTCATCGTGCAGGCTGCCGCCGGCTTCGGCTGGGCTTGGCCGTTCTGGATGCTGACGCTGTTTGTGCTGCAGTTTTTCCGCGATCCGGCGCGCGCCGTGCCCACGCAGGCCAATGCGATTCTGTCGCCGGCCGATGGTCGCATCGTCGCCGTCGAGCAAGTGCGTGATCCGTACGCCGATCGCGATGCGCTGAAGATCAGCGTGTTCATGAACGTGTTCAACGTGCACTCGAACCGTGCGCCGGTCGACGGCACGGTGCAGCAAGTGCAGTATTTTCCCGGCAAGTTCGTGAATGCCGACTTGGACAAGGCTTCGCTGGAGAACGAGCGTAATGCAGTCGTGTTGCGTCGCGCCGACGGGCAGCTCGTCACGTCGGTGCAGGTGGCCGGTTTGATCGCGCGTCGTATTCTTTGCTATACCAAGGCAGGCGAGACGCTTGTACGTGGTCAGCGCTACGGTTTCATCCGATTCGGCTCGCGCGTCGATGTGTATCTTCCGCTGACTGCGCGCCCGCGCGTGACAATTGGCGAGAAAGTGTCTGCGACCCTCACGGTGCTCGCCGAACTGGACTGACGGAGGCTGCCATGCCCGCGTTCAACCGGCGCAAGAAGCGCTTTACTGCCAACAATGTGACGCACCTGCGTCCGTTGCGCCACAACCATCCACGATCGGAGGACGACGACCTCGAGGTCATGCGTCCACGTCGGCGCGGCATTTACCTGCTGCCCAATGCCTTCACGACAGCGGCCCTGTTCGCGGGCTTTTTTGCGATCGTGCAGGCCATGAACCTGAACTTCGAGACGGCGGCCATTGCCATCTTTGCGGCGATGGTGCTTGACGGCATGGACGGGCGTGTCGCACGCATCACCCACACGCAAAGCGCGTTTGGTGAACAATACGACTCGCTGTCGGACATGGTGTCATTCGGTGTCGCGCCCGCGCTGGTGATGTACGAGTGGATCTTACGTGACCTGGGCAAGTGGGGCTGGTTGGCTGCGTTCGTTTACTGCGCAGGCGCAGCGCTGCGTCTGGCGCGCTTCAACACCAACATTGGTGTGGTCGACAAACGCTTCTTCCAGGGGATGCCGAGCCCGGCCGCCGCTGCGCTGATCGCCGGCTTTGTCTGGCTGGCCATCGACAACAAGCTGCCCGTCAAGGAGCTGTGGATGCCGTGGGTTGCATTCGGGCTGACCCTGTATGCAGGGCTGTCGATGGTGTCGAATGCGCCGTTCTACAGTGGCAAGGCGCTTGATGTGCGGCACCGTGTGCCGTTCGGTGTGATGGTGCTGGTGCTTGTGCTGTTCGTGGTGGTATCGAGCGATCCGCCGGTGGCACTGTTCGGCCTGTTCGTTGGCTACGCCCTATCGGGTTATCTCCTCTGGGGCTGGCGCACGTTGCACGGGCAGCAGGGAAGTCCGCGCTTGCCAAGGCAGGCGTCCGAAGATGCGCATGAGTGACTGGTGCGCTGCACGATTGTGCGCTTGCGTCAATTTTTGAATTCGTCTATAGTCGACCGCATGCTTTCGCGTCTGATTTCCATTCTGATTACGCTAGTCTCGATTGATGGCCTACTAGGTCGTCAGGTCGGGGCACGCGCATAGGAAATAGCAAGACAAGGCAAGCTGAAACCGCCAAGTTTTCGCGAACCAGGATTCACAGCGCCCCGGCCTGCAACCATGCACGCCGGGGCGTTTTGCATTTTGCGCCGCAAAAAGCCAGCCCTTCACACCACTGAGATCGACGCCAAAAACGTCACGCCACCAAGGAGCCGCCATGAGCGACAAACTCATTATTTTTGATACCACGTTGCGCGATGGCGAGCAGTCCCCTGGCGCCTCGATGACCAAGGAAGAAAAGATCCGTATCGCCAAACAGCTCGAGCGGCTCAAGGTGGACGTGATCGAAGCCGGTTTCGCGGCCAGCTCGAATGGCGACTTCGAGGCCATCCGCGCGATTGCGCAGTCGGTCAAGGACTCGCGAATCTGTTCCCTGGCTCGCGCCAACGACCGTGATATCTCCCGCGCGGCCGAGGCGTTGAAGCCCGCCGGTCAGTTCCGGATTCATACATTCATCGCCACTTCGGCGCTGCACATGGAAAAGAAGCTGCGCATGACGCCGGATCAGGTGTACGAGCAGGCCCGTCTTGCGGTGCGGTTCGCGCGTCAGTTCACGGACGACATTGAGTTCTCGCCGGAAGATGGCAGCCGCTCCGACATGGATTTCCTCTGTCGCGTGCTGGAAGGCGTGATCGCCGAGGGCGCGACGACGATCAATCTTCCCGATACGGTGGGTTACGCGGTGCCGGAAGGTTATGCCGCACTGATTCGCTCGGTGCGCGAGCGCATCCCGAATTCGGACAAGGCGATCTGGTCGGTGCACTGCCATAACGACCTCGGCATGGCAGTCGCCAATTCGCTGGCTGCGGTCAAGCTGGGTGGCGCGCGTCAGGTCGAATGCACCATCAACGGCCTGGGTGAACGCGCCGGCAATACCAGCCTGGAAGAGGTGGTGATGGCCGTCAAGACGCGCCGCGACTACTTCAACCTCGACGTCGGCGTTGACACGACGCAGATCGTCCCGGCTTCCAAGCTCGTCTCGCAGATCACCGGTTTCGTGGTGCAGCCCAACAAGGCTGTGGTGGGCGCAAACGCCTTCGCACATGCCTCCGGCATTCACCAGGACGGCGTGCTGAAGGCGCGCGACACGTACGAAATCATGCGCGCGGAAGACGTGGGCTGGTCTGCGAACAAGATCGTTCTCGGCAAGCTGTCGGGCCGCAACGCGTTCAAGCAACGCTTGCAGGAACTCGGTATCGAACTCGATTCGGAGGCGGAACTCAATGCAGCCTTTACGCGCTTCAAGGAGCTGGCCGATCAGAAGGCCGAGATCTTCGACGAAGACATCGTTGCCATCGTCTCGGATGAGGCGCAGCAGAGCGAAGGCGAGCATTTCCGCTTCGTGTCGCTGTCGCAGCGCTCGGAAACCGGCGAGCGTCCGCATGCCCGCATCGTGTTCGTGGCGGACGGCAAGGAGGTAACGGGCGAGGCGGAAGGCAACGGTCCTGTTGATGCCACCCTCAATGCCATCGAGAGCAAGGTTGCCAGCGGTGCCGAGCAGTTGTTGTATTCCGTCAATGCCATCACGACGGGTACGCAGGCGCAGGGCGAGGTTACGGTTCGCCTGTCGAAGTCGGGCCGCATCGTCAACGGCGTGGGCACGGATCCGGATATCGTCGCCGCCTCGGCCAAGGCGTATCTGGCCGCGCTGAACAAGCTGCAGGACAAGAGCAGCGAGAAGCTCAATCCTCAGATCTGATCGCGGTTCCACAGGAACATCACAGAGCGCGCACCCGGTTACCCATCGGGTCGCGAAGCGGGTACGGCCGTATCGGGTTGCAGAAGAAGCGTGATCCGATGCCAGCCGTCTTTGAGAGCGGTGTCCGTGCGATCCACGACATTGCCGACCCGAATGTCCACGCCAGGTCATCTGCCTCGCGTGGATGTTGCCGCTGAAAAACGACGCGCGCTCATCCCTTTGCCACGATCGCGTGTCGAAGCCCGGTGCCGATTTCGGGGGTGCAGTCGCTGGGCAAGGGCGGCTGCTTGTGCTTGCGCCCGTGGCGGCTTTACCATCCGCGCTTCACGGGGAGTTGCCATGATGTTACGTTGGTTGATGGCCGCGCTGGCGGCAGTGGGCCTGTGCGGTGCGGCATGCGCTCAGCCTGAGGCCGCGCCGATCCGGCTCGCACTGATTGAAGGCCTGTCGGGTCCCTTTGCCAATGCGGGCGAGGCGGTAGATCGCAATCTGCGCATTGCCATTGAACGTGTGAACGCGCGCGGAGGCGTGAGGCTACCCGATGGGCGCCATCCACTCGCCCTGGTGCGTTTCGACAGCAAGAACACCGTCGATGAGTCTCTGCTGCAATTGCAGGCGGCCACCGATGCGGGCATCCGATTTGTCATGCAGGGCAATAGCTCTGCGGCTGCGGCGGCGCTGTCGACGTCGATTTCGCGCTACAACGAGCGCCATCCTGGCGCGCGCGTGCTATTTCTGAACTATGCCGCCGCCGATCCGGCATTGACCAACGAAGCATGCAGTTTCTGGCACTTTCGCTTCGATGCCTCGGCCGAGATGCGCATGCATGCCCTGACCGAAGTCATCCGCACGGACCCGTCCATCAAGAAGGTCTATCTGATCGGGCAGGACTACACGTTTGGTCGTCAGGTCGCGCAGTCTGCACGCCAGCAGTTGGGAGAGAAACGGCCCGATGTCGCCATCGTCGGCGAGGTGCTGCATCCGATTGGCAAGGTGAAGGACTTTGCGCCTTACGTGGCGCGCATTGCAGCGTCGGGGGCCGATACGGTCATCACCGGTAACTGGGGCAATGACCTGACGCTGCTCGTCAAAGCCGCCCGCGATGCGGGGCTCAAAGCGCGTTTCTTCACGTTCTATGGCAACTCGCTGGGTGCGCCTGGCGCGATGGGGGAGGCAGGCGTCGGCCGTGTGGTGGCGGTGGCGGAGTGGCATCCGAATCTAGGTGGCGCCAAATCAGACGCCTTCTATAGGACGTTCCGTGTACGCTATCCAGCCGCGGCGGACGACTACCCGGTTCTGCGTGACCAGATGATGGTCGACATGCTGGTCGCTGCCATCGAGCGCGCCGGCACGAATGAGGCGGCAGCCGTGGCGCGTGCTTTGGAAGGCGCTTCGATGGACAATGGTTTCCACCGCATCACGCTGCGCCCCGAGGACCACCAGGCGATCCAGCCGCTGATCGTCATGCAGATGGAGCGCGCGGGCACGCCTGGCGTACCCTTCGATATCGAGGGTTCCGGTTACGGCTTTCGCACGTTGAAAGTGATTAATGCGGCGCAAACGGCTTTGCCGACGACCTGCAAGATGGTGCGCCCCTGAGCGGGAGTGGCATGAAACAGTCGTCAGTGCAATGTTCTGAGCTATAATCGCGGTCTTGCCGGCCTGATCGAGTCTGACACGTGTCCGGCAAGACTATCGTTTAACACGGCATCGGCGGCGGCCACTCTTGGCGCTGCAGTGTCCGCAAGTCAAAGGAATCAACATGTCCGTCGCTGACATCAACAAGCAAGAAATCGTCAAGGATAACGGCCGCAGCGCCAACGACACGGGTAGCCCGGAAGTGCAGGTTGCACTGCTGACGGCCCGCATCAACGAACTGCAGCCGCATTTCAAGGCGCACATGAAGGACCACCACAGCCGCCGCGGCCTGCTCAAGATGGTGAGCCGTCGTCGCCGTCTGCTGGACTATCTGAAGGGCAAGGACGCCGACCGTTACACCGCACTGGTTGCAAAGCTGGGTCTGCGCAAGTAATGGTGGGTATCACGCGCAGCGCGTGATGAATAAGTGCCTGCGTCAGCATGCTGATGCAGGCATTTTGTTTTTGGCGGCCGCGTTTGTGGTCGCGCCGGGCAACCGGCAAGCGAGGGCAGCCGGTTGATCGGCTGCCAAGGGCCGGAGGCGGCAGGAAGCAGGATCTTGTGTCATTCCAGCGCGGCGTTGCGGCAGCGCCGCTCTGGAATGGCATAAACACACTTCTGCAACCGCACCGTCTTCCGGAGCGTGTTTGTCGTGGCGCATGAGAAACGACGTCGAAGCGTCGGCGCCGCGAATACCGAACAGGAGAAAACATGTTCAATAAGATCGTCAAGGAATTCCAGTGGGGCGGCCATACGGTTCGCATGGAAACGGGTGAGATCGCTCGTCAAGCCAGCGGCGCCGTGGTGCTCGACATGGATGACACCGTCGTCCTCGCCACCGTGGTCGGTGCCAAGAATGCGAAGCCGGGCCAGGATTTCTTCCCGCTGACCGTCGACTACCTGGAAAAGACCTACGCCGCCGGCAAGATCCCGGGCGGCTTCTTCAAGCGTGAAGGCCGTCCGTCGGAAAATGAAACGCTGACCTCGCGCCTGATCGATCGTCCGCTGCGTCCGCTGTTTCCGGAAGGCTTCTACAACGAAGTTCAGGTCGTCATCCACGTGCTGTCGATCAACCCGGAAGTGCCGGCCGACATCCCGGCGCTGGTCGCTGCTTCGGCTGCACTGGCCGTGTCGGGCCTGCCGTTCAACGGCCCGGTGGGGGCTGCCCGGGTGGGTTACAAAGATGGCCAGTACCTGCTCAACCCGAACCGTGCGCAACTGGCGCATTCGGAACTGGACCTCGTCGTTGCCGGTACCGAGCGTGCCGTGCTGATGGTCGAATCCGAAGCCAACCAGCTGTCGGAAGAAGTGATGCTGGGTGCCGTGGTGTACGGCCACGAGCAGATGCAGATCGCCATCAACGCGATCCATGACCTGGTGCGTGAAGGCGGCAAGCCTGAATGGGATTGGCAACCTGCGCCGAAGAACGAGGCGCTGGTCGCCAAGGTGTCGGAGCTGGGTCTGGCCGACCTGCAGGCCGCTTATCAGCTGCGCCAGAAGTCGGCTCGCAGCCAGAAGCTGAAGGAAGTCTACAAGTCGGTTGCCGCCAAGCTGGCTGAAGCCGGCGTGGATGCCGACGGCGTGGAAGTCGACAACATCCTGTTCGAACTCGAGTCGAAGATCGTGCGCGGCCAGATCCTGAGCGGCGAGCCGCGTATCGACGGCCGCGACACCCGCACGGTGCGCCCGATCGAGATCCGCTCCTCCGTGCTGCCGCGCGCGCACGGTTCGGCGCTGTTTACGCGTGGTGAGACGCAGGCGCTGGTGGTGGCCACCCTCGGCACCAAGAGCGACGAGCAGATCATCGACGCGCTGCAAGGCGAGTACCGCGATCGCTTCATGCTCCACTACAACATGCCGCCGTTCGCCACGGGCGAAACCGGCCGTGTGGGCAGCCCGAAGCGCCGCGAGATCGGCCACGGTCGACTGGCCAAGCGCGCGCTGATTCCGGTGCTGCCGAAGGACGACGAATTCGCTTACACGATGCGCCTGGTATCGGAGATCACCGAATCGAACGGCTCGTCCTCGATGGCGTCGGTGTGCGGCGGCTCGCTGGCACTGATGGACGCAGGCGTGCCCATCAAGGCGCACGTGGCTGGTGTGGCCATGGGCCTGATCCTGGAAGGCAACAAGTTCGCCGTGCTGACCGACATCCTGGGTGACGAAGATCACCTGGGTGACATGGACTTCAAGGTGGCGGGTACCGACGCTGGTATCACCGCGCTGCAGATGGACATCAAGGTGCAGGGCATCACCAAGGAAATCATGCAAGTGGCACTGGCGCAGGCCAAGGAAGGCCGTCTGCACATCCTGGGCAAGATGCAGGCTGCCATGGGCGGCGCACGCACCGAGCTGTCGGAGCACGCTCCGCGCATGATCACCGTCAAGATCAATCCGGAGAAGATCCGCGACGTGATCGGCAAGGGCGGTTCGACCATCCAGGCGCTGACCAAGGAAACCGGCTGCACGATCGACATCCAGGAAGACGGCACGATCACCATCGCGTCGACGTCGTCGGAAGGCATGGCCGAAGCCAAGCGCCGCATCGAAGGCATCACGGCCGAGGCTGAAGTGGGCAAGATCTACAACGGCACCGTGCTCAAGCTGCTGGACTTTGGCGCGATCGTCAACATCCTGCCGGGCAAGGACGGTCTGCTGCACATCTCGGAAATCGCCAACGAGCGCGTAAACCAGGTGTCCGACTACGTGAAGGAAGGCCAGGCTGTGCGCGTGAAGCTGCTGAGCACCGACGAGAAGGGCCGCATGCGTCTGTCGATCAAGGCTGCCAAGGCTGAGGAAGGTGACGTGCCGGCTGCGGCACCGCAAGCACCGGGTGCTGGCGACGCTGCCTCGCAGCAACAACAGCAACAACAGCAACAACAGCAGTAAGCGCGGCGTTTCTCGTGACGGAAACGGCTGGACGATGTCCAGCCGTTTTTTTGTTTACACTGCGTCGCGAGTGTTTCTCGCAACCCCATCGCGCCCTAACATGAGCCGCCTGTTCGAGCAAAACCGCATCGCCGTCGTCTGGGATTTCGACAAGACGCTGATCCCTCGCTACATGCAGGAGCCTCTCTTTGAACGCTACGGCGTTGCCGAGCAGGCGTTCTGGGACGAAGTCGACGCGGGCGCGAGGGAAATCGAGTTTCGCGGACAAAAAGTCAACCGCGAAACCTTCTACCTGAACGTTTTGCTGCGCCACGTGCGTGACGGCCGCATGAGTGGTCTGGACAATGCCACGCTGCGCGAACTTGGCGCCGAGCTTGAGTTCTTCCCGGGCGTGACCGACTTTTTCGAGCGCAGCAAGATCTGGGTGCGCGACAGCGGCGCCTACCAGGCGTTCGACATCAAGCTCGAGCACTACATCGTCAGCACTGGCCTGACCGAGATGATCAAGGGCTCGCCCATCGCGCCGTATATCGATGGCGTATGGGGCTGCGAATTTCTGGAAGCCCCGGATGCGACCGGCCGGCTCGTGATCTCGGAGGTCATCTATGCCATCGACAACACCACCAAGACACGCGCGCTGTTCGAGATCAACAAGGGCGTCAACAAGCACCCGGAAGCGGTCAACGTCAACTCGTCCATCGCCGAGGATGAGCGTCGCGTGCCGTTTGCCAACATGATCTACGTGGCCGATGGCCCGAGCGATATTCCGGCGTTCTCGGTGGCGCGCAAGGGCGGCGGTCGCACGTACGCGGTCTACAACCCCGAGAGCCCGCGCTCTTTCGAGCAGGCCGACAACTTGCGTGCGGATGATCGCGTCGACATGCACGGCCCGGCCGACTACCGCGCCGGCTCGCCGACTGAGATGTGGCTCAAATTACATATCGGCAAGATCGCCGATGCCATCGTCCATGGCAAACAGGAGATCCTGCGCGAAACCACGCGCGGCATTCCGCAGCACTTCGTCGAACCGAAGCGCTCTGTGTCGTAACCCTCACTGACCCGATTCCCATGAAAGCGATTGAAATCACACAATACGGCGGCCCGGAAGTCCTGAAGCTTGGCGAGCGGCCCACGCCGGAGCCGAAACCGGGCGAAGTGCTGATCCGCGTGCGCGCGGCCGGCGTGAATCGGCCGGATGTGTTTCAGCGCACCGGCAATTACCCGGTGCCGCCCGGCGCCTCCGATATTCCCGGGCTGGAGGTGGCTGGAGAGCTCGTCGGCGGAGATCTGTCGCACGCCGACAACCGGTATGGCTTGAAGCTGGGCGATCGCGCATGCGCGCTGGTGCAGGGTGGCGGTTACGCAGAATTCTGCACCGCTCCGCTGGGCCAGGTGCTGCCGGTGCCGGTAGGCTTGTCCGACGTCGAGGCTGCCGCCCTGCCGGAAAACTATTTCACCGTCTGGTCGAACGTCTTTGATCGCGGGTTGCTCGGGCGGGGCGCACATGGTGCCGAAGAAACCCTGCTCGTGCAGGGCGGCTCCAGTGGCATCGGTACCACGGCCATCCAGCTGGCGTCGGCATTGGGCCATCGGGTGTTCGCCACGGCAGGCAGCGAGGACAAGTGCGCGGCCTGCGTCGAACTGGGCGCCGCTCGCGCCATCAACTACAAGACAGAAGATTTTGTCGAGATCGTCAAGTCGGAGACCGGGCGTGGTGCCGACGTGGTGCTGGACATGGTGGGCGGCAGCTATGTCGCGCGCGAGATTGCCTGTACGGCCGACGACGGGCGTATCGTGCTGATCGCATTGCTCGGTGGCGCCAAGGCCGAGGTGCCGCTGGGCGACATCCTGCGCCGGCGCATCACGCTGACGGGCTCGACGCTGCGCCCGCGGCCGGTCGCCTTCAAGGCTGCGATCGCCAGCCACTTGTACGAGACGGTATGGCCCCTGCTGGCGTCGGGCCGCATCAAACCTGTGATTCACGAGGTCATGCCGGCGGCACAGGCGGCTCAGGCGCATGCCTTGATGGAGTCGAGTGCCCACATCGGCAAGATCATGTTGATTTGGGATTGACGCCAAGACGCGAAAATTGACCCCGTTTTTGCCGCCACGGTAGAATGCCGGGTTTATTTGACAGTCGACCGAGCAAAAACGTGAACGCAAGACCGAAGCTGGTGGTGGGCAACTGGAAGCTGCATGGCAGCCTGAGCACCAACGCCGCGCTGCTTGAACAGATCAAGGCGGCAGGCAAAACCAACGCCACGCTGGCGGTGTGCGCCCCGTTCCCGTACTTGGCGCAGTGCCAGTCGCTGCTGGCCGGCTCGATGGTGGGGTGGGGTGCTCAAGACGTGTCGGCAGAAACGCGCGGCGCCTTTACCGGTGAAGTGGCGGCGTCGATGCTGTCGGAATTCGGCTGTGGCTACGTGATCGTCGGCCACTCCGAACGCCGAACGTATCACGGCGAAACCGATGCGCAAGTGGCGACGAAAGCGCTGCGGGCCTTGGAACACGGCATCATCCCGATTGTCTGTGTGGGTGAAACGCTCGCACAGCGTGAAGCCGGTGAGACAGAGCAGGTGGTCGGCCGCCAGCTGGACGCGGTGCTGGACGCGCTGTCGGTTGAGCAACTCGGCCGCATCGTTGTGGCCTATGAGCCCGTCTGGGCCATCGGTACCGGTAAAACGGCGACGAGCGAGCAGGCTCAGGCGGTCCATGCGTTCCTGCGTGGCCGCGTCGCTGCGTGCCATGCTGATGTGGCACAGCGCCTGCCGATCCTGTATGGCGGCAGTGTGAAGCCGGACAATGCGGGTGAGCTGTTCGCGATGGCCGATATCGACGGCGGCCTGATCGGCGGCGCATCGCTGAAGGCTGAAGATTTTCTGGCGATCGGCCGCGCGTAAGCGGCTGTCTAGGTCGTCGCACAACGGATGTGCGCGACCGCAACATATTCTTGAGAGAAGCGAAATGGCGATTCTGAAAACTCTGCTGCTGGTAGCGCAAATCCTAAGCGCACTGGGCGTCATCGGGTTGGTGCTGCTGCAGCACGGCAAGGGCGCGGATGTTGGCGCGGCATTCGGCTCGGGCGCCTCGGGCAGCCTGTTTGGTGCCAGTGGCTCAGCCAACTTCCTGTCGCGTACGACGGCGGTACTGGCCACCGTGTTCTTCATTGCCACGCTGGCGCTCACGCTGATCGGTACGAATAAGGGTGGTGTTTCGGCGGGTGTGATGGGAGCGGTGGCGCCTGTTGCGCCGGCGGCTTCGGCGCCTGCTGCGTCGGCTCCGGCGGCATCAGCGGCAGCGTCCGCGCCGGCTGTGCCGAAGTAATTTCCCGTAATCAATAGGGGTGTGCTGTCGCGGTTCGAAAGCCCATCTTGCAGTGCAAGTTTTTTGTTTGTGCATTGAACAAAAGTCTCGCTTTGCGGTAGAATGCAAGGCTTGAAACAATACGGAAAACGGCGGAGGCGCCAAGCCAAATCCGGCTTCCTGATAAAGTTTCATCCCCCAGCCGACGTGGTGAAATTGGTAGACACGCTATCTTGAGGGGGTAGTGGCGAAAGCTGTGCGAGTTCGAGTCTCGCCGTCGGCACCAATCAAATTCGGGGTCTGTTCAACGGGATGTTCCGCGCAGGCCCCTCCGCAAGACGACGCGCAGTTGAAGCGTCGTAAGGCTGCGGACCCGGCGCCTTCGATGGGGCGACAAGGCGCCGCCTGCGGGCAGTGCTGTTGCAACCATTCAAAAAGGCGGGCGTCCCTTGAACCTCGAAGCCTATTTCCCCGTACTGTTGTTTATCGTTGTCGGCGTTGGCCTTGGCCTTGCTCTGATGACCATCGGCCGAGTTCTCGGTCCGAACAATCCCGATCCTGACAAGCTCTCGCCGTACGAGTGCGGCTTCGAAGCGTTCGAAGACGCGCGCATGAAGTTCGACGTGCGCTATTACCTCATCGCCATCCTGTTCATTCTGTTCGATCTGGAGACTGCGTTCCTGTTTCCGTGGGGCGTGGCGCTGCGTGAGATCGGCTGGCCTGGGTTCTTCGCGATGGGTGTGTTTCTTCTCGAGTTTCTCGTGGGCTTCGTCTACATCTGGAAAAAAGGCGCGCTCGATTGGGAGTGATGTGAAATGGCGATCGAAGGCGTACTCAATGAAGGCTTTGTCACGACAACCGCTGACAAGCTGATCAACTGGACCCGTACCGGGTCACTGTGGCCGATGACGTTCGGCCTGGCCTGCTGTGCCGTCGAAATGATGCACGCTGGCGCATCGCGTTATGACCTGGACCGCTTCGGTGTGGTGTTCCGCCCGTCGCCGCGTCAGTCTGACGTGATGATCGTGGCCGGCACGCTGTGTAACAAGATGGCGCCCGCGCTGCGCAAGGTGTACGACCAGATGGCCGAGCCTCGCTGGGTCATCTCGATGGGGTCGTGCGCCAATGGCGGTGGCTATTACCACTATTCTTACTCCGTCGTGCGCGGCTGCGATCGCATCGTGCCGGTCGATGTGTACGTGCCGGGCTGCCCGCCGACGGCGGAAGCGCTGATTTATGGCGTCATCCAGCTGCAGGCGAAGATCCGCCGTACCAATACCATCGCGCGCAAGGGCTGACATGACCGACAAGCTTGCCACCCTGAAAGCCGCGCTCGAGAAGGCGCTAGGCAACCGCATTCAGAGTCTGTCCGAAGCCGTCGGTGAACTCACCCTGGTGGTGAAGGCTTCCGATTATCTCGAGGCCATGCGGGTGCTGCGCGACGACGCTTCGCTCAAGTTCGAGCAACTGATGGATCTGTGCGGCGTCGACTATGCCGACTACGGCGATGGTGCCTGGAATGGTCCGCGCTTTGCCGCTGTCTCGCATCTGCTGTCGGTATCGCACAACTGGCGCGTGCGCGTGCGCGTGTTTGCGCCGGATGACGACCTTCCTGTCGTGCCGTCCGTTGTAGACATCTGGAATTCCGCAAACTGGTTCGAGCGCGAGGCGTTCGACCTGTACGGTCTGGTCTTCGAAGGCCATCCGGACCTGCGCCGCATCCTGACCGATTACGGTTTCATCGGCCATCCGTTCCGCAAGGATTTCCCTGTGTCGGGTTACGTTGAAATGCGTTACGACCCGGTGCAGCGCCGTGTGGTCTACCAACCGGTGACCATCGAGCCGCGTGAGATTACGCCGCGTGTGATCCGTGAGGATCAATACGGTGGCCTGAAGCACTGAAGGGCGCCCGATCATGGCAGATATCAAGAACTACACCCTGAACTTCGGCCCGCAGCACCCGGCCGCGCACGGCGTGCTGCGCCTGGTGCTCGAGCTGGATGGCGAAGTGATTCAGCGCGCTGACCCGCATATCGGCCTGCTGCATCGTGCGACTGAGAAGCTCGCTGAGCAGAAGACCTGGATCCAGAGCGTACCGTACATGGACCGCCTCGACTATGTGTCGATGATGGTCAACGAACACGCCTATGTGATGGCCATCGAGCGCCTGCTGGGCCTCGAGGTTCCGCTCCGTGCACAGTACATCCGCGTCATGTTCGACGAGATCACGCGGATCATGAACCACCTGATGTGGATCGGTTCGCACGCGCTGGACGTGGGCGCCATGGCGGTGTTCCTGTATGCCTTCCGCGAGCGCGAGGACCTGTTCGACATGTATGAAGCCGTGTCGGGCGCGCGTATGCATGCGGCCTATTATCGTCCGGGCGGCGTGTACCGCGACCTGCCCGATACGATGCCGCAATACAAGGCATCCAAGGTGCGCAACGAGAAGGCGCTGGCCGCGCTGAACGAAACACGTTCGGGCTCCCTGCTGGATTTCATCGAAGACTTCACCAATCGTTTCCCGAAGTACGTCGACGAATACGAAACGCTGCTCACCGATAACCGGATCTGGAAGCAGCGCCTGGTCGGCATTGGCGTGGTGAGCCCGGAGCGTGCGCTCCAGAAGGGTTTCTCCGGCGCCATGCTGCGCGGCTCCGGGATCGAGTGGGATGTACGCAAGAAGCAGCCGTACGAGGTGTACGACCGCATCGATTTCGATATCCCCGTCGGGGTCAATGGCGATTGCTACGACCGTTACCTGGTGCGTGTCGAAGAAATGCGCCAGAGCAACCGCATCATTCGCCAGTGCATCGAGTGGCTACGCAAGAATCCGGGTCCGGTGATCACCGACAACCACAAGGTGGCACCGCCCTCGCGCGTGGACATGAAGACCAACATGGAAGAGTTGATCCACCACTTCAAGCTCTTCACGGAAGGCATGCACGTGCCGGAAGGCGAGGCGTATGCCGCCGTCGAGCACCCGAAGGGCGAGTTCGGTATCTATGTGGTGTCCGATGGTGCCAACAAGCCGTACCGCCTGAAGATTCGTGCACCGGGCTTCGCCCATCTGGCGGCACTCGACGAGATGGCCAAGGGTCACATGATCGCCGATGCAGTGACGATCATCGGGACGCAGGACATCGTGTTCGGCGAAATCGATCGCTGAGCGCCCAGTAAACGAAGGTTTGACGCGCGGGCAAGCGCGGCTGTGAAACGAGGACGCACGCCGGGGTGAGAGCCCCGCGTCCCGCACCAATCGCAACGAACATGCTATCAGCAGAAGCTCTCAAGGAAATCGACCGGGCGGTCGCGAAATATCCCGCCGACCAAAAACAGTCCGCCGTGATGGCGGCGCTGGCGGTCGCGCAGAGCGAGAAAGGCTGGGTCTCGCCCGAAGTCATGCAGTTCGTGGCCGAGTATCTCGAAATGCCGCCGGTGTGGGTCGAGGAAGTGGCGACGTTCTACAACATGTACGACACCAAGCCGGTAGGCCGCTTCAAGTTGTCGGTGTGCACGAACCTGCCTTGTGCGCTGTCGGGCGGCGACCGTGCTGCTGAACATCTGAAGAAGAAGCTTGGCATCGGTTTCAATGAGACCACGGCCGACGGCAATTTCACGCTGAAAGAAGGTGAATGCATGGGCGCGTGCGGTGATGCACCGGTCATGATCGTCAATAACACCCACATGTGCAGCTTCATGAGCAACGAGAAGCTCGACGCGCTGATCGCCGATTTGCAGGCGAAGGCGTCCGCCAACGGAGCAGGCAAGTAAATGACCTCTCTGCACGATCGACATATCCAGCCGCTGATTCTCGCCGGCTTGAACGGCGACAACTGGCACCTAGAAGACTACGTCAAGCGCGGCGGCTACCAGCAGCTCAAGCGCATCCTGACCGAGAAGATCCCGCCCGAGCAGGTCATCGCCGACGTGAAGGCTTCGGGGCTGCGCGGCCGCGGCGGCGCTGGCTTTCCGACTGGCTTGAAGTGGAGCTTCATGCCGCGCCAATTCCCTGGCCAGAAGTATCTCGTCTGCAATTCGGACGAGGGTGAGCCCGGTACGTTCAAGGATCGCGACATCCTGCGTTACAACCCGCACGCGCTGATCGAAGGCATGGCGATCGGTGGCTACGCAATGGGTATCACCGTGGGCTACAACTACATCCACGGCGAAATCTGGGACGTCTACAAGCGATTTGAAGAGGCGCTGGAAGAGGCGCGTGCTGCGGGCCTCCTGGGCGACAACATCCTTGGTTCCGGTTTCAACTTCCAGCTGCATGCGCACCATGGCTATGGCGCGTACATCTGTGGCGAGGAAACCGCGTTGCTCGAATCGCTGGAGGGCAAGAAAGGGCAGCCTCGCTTCAAGCCGCCGTTCCCGGCCAGCTTCGGCCTGTATGGCAAGCCCACGACGATCAACAATACCGAGACCTTCGCTGCGGTACCGTTCCTTCTGTCCATCGGTCCTGACAACTATCTGAAGATGGGCAAGCCGAACAACGGCGGCTCGAAGATCTTCTCGGTGTCCGGGGATGTGGAGCGTCCGGGCAACTACGAGATCCCCCTGGGCACGCCGTTCTCGAAGCTGCTGGAGCTGGCTGGCGGGATGCGTGGCGGCAAGAAGCTCAAGGCGGTCATTCCGGGTGGTTCTTCGGCTCCAGTCGTGCCGGCCGATCTGATGATGGCCTCCGACATGGACTACGACTCGATCGCTAAGGCCGGCTCGATGCTCGGCTCAGGGGCGGTGATCGTGATGGACGAGACGCGCTGCATGGTGAAGTCGCTGCTGCGCCTGTCGTATTTCTATTACGAGGAGTCCTGCGGCCAGTGCACGCCGTGCCGAGAGGGCACCGGATGGCTGTACCGCGTGGTCGATCGCATCGAGCACGGCAAGGGGCGCCAGGAAGATCTGGACCTGCTGAACAACGTGGCCGAGAACATCATGGGCCGGACCATCTGCGCGCTCGGCGATGCCGCCGCGATGCCGGTCCGCGGCATGCTCAAGCACTACTGGGATGAGTTCGCGTATCACGTCGAACACAAGCAGTGCATGGTGCCCACCTACATTTAAGCGTGGCAGAACATGGTTGAAATCGAAATCGATGGCAAGAAGGTCGAGGTTGCCGAGGGCAGCCTGGTAATGGAGGCGGCCCGCCAGGCGGGTACCTACATTCCTCATTTCTGCTATCACCGCAAGCTGTCGGTCGCGGCCAACTGCCGGATGTGTCTGGTCGAGGTCGAGAAGGCGCCCAAGGCCCTGCCGGCCTGCGCCACCCCCGTCACCGCGGGCATGAAGGTCTTCACTGCCTCGGAGAAGGCCGTGAAGGCGCAGAAGTCCGTGATGGAATTCCTGCTGATCAACCACCCGCTGGATTGCCCGATCTGCGATCAGGGCGGCGAGTGCCAGCTCCAGGATCTGGCGGTCGGCTACGGCAAGTCCGAATCGCGCTACAAGGAAGAGAAGCGCGTGGTGTTCCACAAGAACGTGGGCCCGCTGATCTCCATGGAAGAGATGACGCGCTGCATTCACTGCACGCGTTGCGTCCGCTTCGGCCAGGAAATTGCCGGCGTGATGGAACTGGGCATGCTCAACCGCGGCGAGCATTCCGAGATCACCACGTTCGTCGGCCAGACGGTGGATTCGGAGTTGTCGGGCAACATGATCGACCTGTGCCCGGTCGGTGCACTGACCAGCAAGCCGTTCCGGTACTCGGCCCGTACGTGGGAACTGGCGCGCCGCAAGTCGGTGTCGCCGCATGATGGCCTCGGCGCGAACGTGATCGTTCAGACCAAGAACCAGCGTGTGATGCGCGTGCTTCCGCTGGACAACGAAGCCATCAACGAATGCTGGTTGTCCGACAAGGATCGCTTTGCCTACGAAGGTCTCAACAGCGACGAGCGCCTGACGCAGCCAATGCTCAAGCAGGGCGGTCAGTGGAATGCTGTCGACTGGACCACGGCGCTTGAATACGTGGCCAACGGTCTGAATAACGTCAAGCGTGACCACGGCGCCGAGCAGATTGGTGCACTGGCCAGCCCGCATAGCACGCTGGAAGAGTTGTTCCTGTTGCAGAAGCTGATGCGCGGCATCGGCAGCGACAACATTGATTTCCGCCTGCGCCAATCGGATTTCTCCGTCAAGCCGGCGGGGGCTCCGTGGCTGGGCATGCCGATCGCCGATGTGTCGCTGCTGCAGCGCACGTTGGTGGTGGGTGCTTTCCTGCGCAAGGATCACCCCTTGCTCGCTGCGCGTCTGCGCCAAGCCGGCAAGAAGGGGGCGCAGTTGAGCGTGATCGGTGCCGGCGGCGAAGACCTGCTGATGCCAGCCACGCAACTTCTAGGCGCGCCTTCGCAATGGTTGTCGTTGATGGCTCAAGTGGCCGTGGCGATTGCCGCAGCCAGCAACACAGCACGTCCGACGGGCACGGAAGGTGTCGAGGCTGGGGAAACCGCGCAGCGCATCGCCGCGTCGTTGGCTTCGGGTGAGCGCAAGGCCGTGTTCCTGGGGAATGCCGCCGTGGCGCATCCGCAGTTCTCGAAGTTGCATGCGCTGGCTCAGTGGATCGCTCAGCAGACCGGCGCCACGCTGGGCTTCCTGACCGAGGCTGCCAATACGGTGGGGGGCTACATTGCTGGCGCGCTGCCGCAGTCCAGCGGCCTCGATGTTTCCGCCATGCTGGCGCAGCCGCGCCGTGCCTATGTGCTCCTCGGCGCCGAGCTGGAGTTCGATACCGCTCATCCACAGCAGGCGCGCGCTGCGCTGGATCAGGCCGATACCGTGGTCGTACTGGCACCGTTCGCGTCGCGTGCGGCGCTGGAATACGCCGATGTGCTGCTGCCGACCGCGCCGTTCACTGAAACCGCGGGTACGTTCGTGAACTGCGAGGGCCTGCCGCAAAGCTTCAACGGCGTGGTGCGTGGTTTGGGCGATTCGCGCCCTGGCTGGAAGGTCCTGCGGGTGCTTGGCAATTTACTCAATCTGCCTGGCTTCGAATACGACACGTCGGAAGCTGTGCGTGACGAGGTGTTGGCCAAGCCGGTTGCCGGGCAGCTCTCCAACGCAACAACCGCGCAGATTACGGTGCCGGTTGCGGACAGTGTCGGCATCGAACGTCTGGCCGACGTCCCCATTTATCACGCTGACCCGATTGTGCGTCGAGCCGGTTCTCTGCAGCTGACCGCAGCCGCTCGCGCAGCCGTTCGTGCAGGCGTGTCCGCCGATGTATTCACGCAGTTGGGTCTGGCCGATGGCGATGCCGTCCGCGTGACGCAAGGGCAGGGTAGTGTCGTGATGCCGGCGGTATTGGATCGGTCGCTGGCTTCCGGTGTGATCCGTGTGCCGGCTGCAACCGAAGCTTCGACCAAGTTGGGTGCGATGTTCGGTGCGGTGAGCGTTGAGAAGGTTGAATCGTCCGCGCTGGCGGCTACGGTGTAAGGGTCAACATGATCGAGTCGATTACATCTTTCGGCGCCGCCACCTTCGGCGGCTGGTGGCCGCTGGTCTGGACGCTGGTTCGTGCGGTTTGCATCATCTTGCCGCTGCTGCTGTGCGTGGCCTACCTGATTCTCTGGGAGCGTAAGCTCATCGGCTGGATGCACGTGCGTCTGGGCCCGAACCGCGTGGGTCCGATGGGCTTGCTGCAGCCGATTGCAGACGTGCTCAAGCTGCTGCTCAAGGAAGTCATGGTGCCGAGCGCGGTCAGCCGTGGCATGTACATCATCGCGCCACTGATGGTGCTGATGCCCGCTATAGCGATCTGGGCGGTGGTGCCGTTCCAGGCCGAGGCCGTGGTGTCGAACATCAACGCCGGCCTGCTGTACGTGATGGCAATCAGTTCGGTGGGCGTGTATGGCGTGATCCTTGCCGGCTGGGCCTCGAATTCCAAGTATGCGTTCCTGGGTGCGATGCGCGCATCGGCACAGATGATCTCGTACGAAATCGCCATGGGCTTTGCGCTTGTGACCGTGTTGATGGTCACAGGCAGTCTGAACCTGTCCGATATCGTGAATTCCCAGAATCGCGGTTTCTTCGCCGATCACGGTATCAACATCCTGTCGTGGAATTGGCTGCCGCTGCTGCCGATGTTTGGCGTGTACTTCATCTCCGGCGTCGCCGAGACGAACCGTCATCCGTTCGATGTGGTGGAAGGTGAGTCGGAAATCGTGGCAGGCCACATGATTGAGTACTCGGGGATGGCGTTCGCGCTGTTCTTCCTGGCTGAATACATCAACATGATCGTCATCTCGGCAATGACGGCGACGATGTTCCTGGGAGGCTGGGCCTCGCCGATCGATGCGCCGGTGCTCAACTGGATTCCGGGCTTCTTCTGGCTGCTGATCAAGGTATTCCTCCTGCTGTCGGTGTTCATCTGGCTGCGCGCATCGTTTCCGCGTTATCGCTATGACCAGATCATGCGTCTGGGCTGGAAGATCTTCATTCCGCTCACGGTGGGTTGGTTGGTCGTCGTCGCCATCTGGTTGGTGTCGCCCTGGAATATCTGGAAGTAACGGGACAATAGGAAGGCACCATGTTGCTTGCCATCAAGGAATTTTTTAACAGCCTGCTCCTGAAGGAACTCTTCAAGGGGCTGGCCCTGACCGGGCGCTATCTGTTTGCGCGCAAGATCACGGTGCTCTTTCCGGAAGAGAAGACGCCGCTGTCACCGCGTTTCCGCGGTCTCCACGCGCTGCGGCGCTATCCGAACGGCGAGGAACGCTGCATCGCATGCAAGCTGTGCGAAGCCGTGTGTCCCGCCATGGCCATCACCATCGAATCGGACCAGCGCGACGACGGCACACGCCGCACGACGCGTTACGACATCGATCTGACCAAGTGCATTTTCTGCGGCTTCTGCGAAGAGGCTTGTCCCGTGGACGCCATTGTCGAAACCCACATCCTGGAATACCACGGTGAAAAGCGCGGCGACCTGTATTTCACCAAAGACATGCTGCTGGCCGTAGGCGACCGCTTCGAGCCGGAAATTGCGGCCAACAAGGCGGCCGACGCAAAGTACCGCTGATTCAAGACGCCTGCGGCGAAAGCGGCGGGTGGCGCAGTTGACATTCCGGAAGGACAACGGCTCTTCGGGAGCCAACCAGTTGCGGCAGCGTTGAGCTGCGGCGGCTTTGGATAAGCGCGTGCCGCCAAACGGCGCGCGCCAGGATCATGGAAACCACGACGATCATCTTCTATTGTTTCGCGCTGGTGCTGGTGCTCGCAGCGCTGAAGGTCATCACCGCGAAGAACCCGGTTCACGCGGCGCTGTTCCTCGTGCTGTCGTTTTTCACCGCGGCGGCGATCTGGATGTTGCTCAAGGCGGAGTTCCTCGCGATCACGCTGGTGCTCGTTTATGTCGGAGCGGTGATGGTGCTGTTCCTGTTTGTGGTGATGATGATCGATATCGATATCGAGCACCTGCGCCGCGACTTCTGGACCTACGTCCCGATGGCCGCGTTCGTAGGCGTGGTCATCATCCTCGAAATGGCTGTCGTGCTCACCAAGACGTTCATGGGCCGTGTGCAGCCAGTGCAGGAGCTGCCCAAAGGGTTTAACGGCCCGAATACGCAGGCGTTGGGCAAGCTCATCTACACCGACTACATCTATGCATTTGAAGTTGCCGGCGTGGTGCTGCTGCTGGCGATCGTTGCCGCGGTTGCGCTGACTGCCCGGCGCCGCAAGGATACAAAGGCCCAGAACCCCTCCGAACAGATCCGGGTCCAGCGCAAGGATCGCGTGCGCCTGGTCTCGATGCCGGCGGAAAAGGCGGCCGGCGTTGCTTCGGCTGAATCCAAAAGCTGAGCCCCGGGAGAATCCATATGTCTTCGCTGTCCCTCGCCCATTACCTCGTGCTCGGCGCGGTGCTGTTTGCCATCAGCATCGTCGGCATCTTCCTGAACCGCAAGAACGTGATCGTGCTGCTGATGGCGATCGAGCTCATGCTCCTTGCGGTCAACATGAACTTCGTCGCGTTCTCCCATTACCTGGGTGATCTGGCGGGGCAGGTATTCGTGTTTTTCATCCTGACGGTGGCTGCGGCGGAATCCGCGATCGGTCTCGCCATCCTGGTGGTGCTGTTCCGTAACCTGGACACCATCAACGTCGACGATCTGGACAGCCTCAAGGGCTGACCGCCGCATCCACCTATAAGAAGCGTTCCATGGCTACCACGCTCAACCCCAACCTGCTGCTGGCGATTCCGCTTGCGCCGCTGGCCGGCGCGGCGATCGCCGGGCTGTTCGGCACCAAGTTTTTTGGTGAGAAGATCGGCCGCGCGGCGTCCCACACTGTCACCATCCTTGGTGTCGCGATCGCCTTCGTCTTATCAGCACTGACGCTGTCTGACGTCATGAATGGCGCCGGTTACAACGGTACCGTCTATGAGTGGATGTCAGTCGGCCCGCTGAAGATGGAGGTCGGTTTCCTCATCGATTCGCTCACGGCGATGATGATGTGCGTGGTGACCTTCGTCTCGCTGATGGTGCACATCTACACCATCGGCTACATGGCGGAAGACGACGGTTATAACCGTTTCTTCGCGTACATCTCGCTGTTCACGTTCTCCATGTTGATGCTCGTGATGAGCAACAACTTCCTGCAGCTGTTCTTCGGCTGGGAAGCGGTGGGCCTGGTGTCGTACCTGCTGATCGGCTTCTGGTTCAAGCGTCCGACGGCCATCTACGCCAACATGAAGGCGTTCCTGGTCAACCGCGTGGGCGATTTCGGCTTCGTGCTTGGCATCGGCCTGCTGCTGGCATACAGCGGTAGCCTGAGCTATGCCGACGTGTTTGCGGCCCGCGACAATCTGGCCACGATCGGCTTCCCGGGCACCGATTGGCACATGCTGACGGTCGCTTGCATCTGCCTGTTCATCGGCGCGATGGGTAAGTCGGCGCAGTTCCCGCTGCACGTGTGGCTGCCCGACTCGATGGAAGGCCCGACGCCGATCTCCGCACTGATTCACGCAGCCACGATGGTGACGGCCGGTATCTTCATGGTCGCGCGCATGTCGCCGCTGTTCGAGCTGTCGGACACCGCGCTGTCGTTTGTGCTGATCATTGGTGCCATCACCGCGCTGTTCATGGGCTTCCTGGGCATCATCCAGACCGACATCAAGCGTGTGGTGGCGTACTCCACGCTGTCGCAGCTGGGCTACATGACCGTCGCGCTGGGCGCATCGGCCTATCAGGTTGCGGTGTTCCACCTGATGACGCACGCGTTCTTCAAGGCGTTGCTGTTCCTCGGCGCCGGCTCGGTCATCATCGGCATGCACCACGATCAGGACATGCGCAACATGGGCGGCCTGCGCAAGTACATGCCGATCACGTGGCTGACGTCGCTGGTAGGTTCGCTGGCACTGGTTGGCACCCCGTTCTTCGCAGGCTTCTATTCGAAGGACTCGATCATCGAAGCGGTGCGCGAATCGCACCTGCCGGGCGCTGGCTTCGCTTACTGGGCGGTGCTGGCCGGCGTGTTCGTGACTGCGTTCTACTCGTTCCGCATGTACTTCCTGGTGTTCCACGGTGAAGAGCGTTTCGGCACGGCCCACGCTCATCATGACGATCACCATGAAGAGGAGGAGGGTGGCCACGACCATCACCACGGCCTTGCGCCGGGCGAGAAGCCGCACGAGTCGCCCTGGGTTGTGACGGTCCCGCTGGTCTTGTTGGCAATCCCGTCGGTCATCATCGGTGCCATGGCGATTCAGCCGATGTTGTTCGGCGAGTTCTTCAAGCACGGTGTGGTGTTCTCGGAAGTCATCTTCAATGCTGACAACCACGAAGCAATGAAGGTGCTGGCTGAAGATTTCCATGGCTGGGTCGAGATGGCTTTGCACGGCTTCACGTCAGCGCCGTTCATCCTGCTGCTGGCGGGCGTGGTGCTGTCGTGGTTCTTCTACCTGAAGCGCCCCGATATCCCGGCCGCAATTGCAAGCCGTTTCTCCGGCGTCTACAAATTGCTGGACAACAAGTACTACATGGACAAGATCAACGAGATCGTCTTCGCCAACGGCGCGGTCAAGTTTGGCCGCGGCTTGTGGAAGGGCGGCGATCAGGGTGTGATCGATGGCGTGGTCGTCAACGGCAGCGCGCGTCTGGTGGGGTGGTTCGCGAGCGTCGTACGCCTGCTCCAGTCCGGTTACATCTATGACTATGCGTTCGCGATGATTGTCGGCACGGTTGCGCTGCTGACGTACTTCGTGTTCCTTGCGGGCAAATAAGGGATAACAAAAATGGTTCTGTCTTTTGCGATCTGGCTGCCGATTTTCTTCGGCGTGCTGGTGCTGGCCTCGGGCTCAGACCGCAATCCCGGTTATGTCCGCTGGATGTCGCTGATCGGTTCACTGATCAGCTTCGTGATGACGCTGCCGCTGATCACGCGCTTCGATAAAACGACTGCCGCGATGCAGTTCGTCGAGAAGTCGAGCTGGATCGAACGCTTCCACATCAGCTACTACCTGGGTGTCGACGGCATTTCGATGTGGTTCGTCGTGCTGACGTCTTTCATCACCGTGATCGTCGTGATCTCGGCCTGGGAAGTGATCACAGAGCGCGTGGCGCAGTACATGGCCGCGTTCCTGATTCTGTCGGGTCTGATGATCGGCGTGTTCGCGTCGCTCGACGGCATGCTGTTCTATGTATTTTTCGAGGCCACGCTGATCCCGATGTACATCATCATCGGCGTGTGGGGTGGTCCGAACCGCGTCTACGCGGCGATCAAGTTCTTTCTGTACACGCTGCTCGGCTCTCTGCTGATGCTGATTGCCCTGCTGTATCTGTACTTCCACAGCGGTACGTTCGAAATCCTCCAGTGGCACGAGGTCAAGCTGTCGCTGAACGAGCAGATCCTGTTGTTCATCGCCTTCTTCATGGCGTTTGCCGTGAAGGTGCCGATGTGGCCGGTCCATACTTGGCTGCCCGACGCCCACGTGGAAGCGCCTACGGGCGGTTCCGTGGTGCTGGCCGCGATCATGCTGAAGCTGGGCGCTTACGGCTTTCTGCGATTCTCGTTGCCGATCGCGCCGGATGCCAGCCATAGCCTGTCCGCATTCATCATCGCGATCTCGCTGGTCGCCGTGATCTACATCGGCCTGGTGGCGCTGGTGCAAGCCGACATGAAAAAGCTGGTCGCCTATTCGTCGATCGCGCACATGGGTTTTGTCACACTGGGCTTCTTCATCTTCAACGAGATCGGTGTCGAAGGCGGTATCGTCCAGATGATTTCGCACGGCTTCATCTCGGGCGCGATGTTCCTGTGCATTGGTGTGCTGTATGACCGTGTGCACTCTCGCCAGATCGCTGATTACGGCGGTGTGGTGAACACGATGCCGAAGTTCGCGGCGCTGTCGGTGTTCTTTGCAATGGCCAACTGCGGCCTGCCGGCAACCTCTGGCTTCGTTGGCGAATTCATGGTGATCCTGGGTTCTGTCAAGTTAAACTTCTGGATCGGCTTGCTGGCCGCGACGGCACTGATCCTGGGCGCAGCGTATTCGTTGTGGATGGTCAAGCGCGTGATCTTCGGTGATGTGACCCACAAGCACGTGGCCGAGCTGAAGGACCTGAATTGCCGCGAGTTCTTCATGCTGGGCGTGCTCGCGATCGCCACGCTGTACATGGGCCTGTATCCGAAGCCCTTCACTGATGTCATGCACGCGTCCGTGGTGAATCTCCTCACCCACGTGGCACAGAGCAAGCTGTAAGCGGGGAGAAGAAACCATGCAATCGTCCTCATCCATGGCGGCCATCGCCCCGATCATCTTCCTCGCACTTGGTATTGGTGCCGTCAACTGGATTGATCTGGCGCGAGGCCAGCAGCGCAGCAGCGTTGCCTATCCGGTGTCGCTCGTCATTACGCTGGTGCTTGCCGTGTGGTTTTCGATCAATGCGGCCGGCGGCGAAACGCACTATGCGTTCAGCAAACTGGCGGTGATTGATCCGATGGCCAACGTGCTGTGTGCAACTGCTGCGCTGGCGCTGTTCGCCACGCTGGTGTACACGCGGAAGTATTTGGCAGACCGCGACATGTATAACGGCGAGTTCTACATGTTCTCGCTCTTCACGCTGGGTGGTCAGGTGGTGATGATCACCGGCAACAACTTCCTGACCCTTTATCTCGGTCTGGAGTTGCTGTCGCTGGCGTCCTACACGCTGGTCGCGTTGCGTCGCCGCTCGAACGTGTCGTCGGAATCGGCGATGAAGTATTTCATTCTGGGTGCCCTGGCGTCGGGCCTGCTTCTGTATGGCATGTCGATGCTGTACGGCGCGACCGGATCGCTGGACCTGGGTGAGGTATTCCGCGCAATCAACACCGGCAATATCAACAAGACGATCCTGGTGTTTGGCGTCGTATTCCTGGTGGCAGGGCTGGCCTTCAAACTGGGTGTCGCACCCTTCCACATGTGGGTGCCGGATGTGTACCAAGGCTCCCCCACGGCGGTGACGCTGCTGATTGCGGGGGCGCCGAAGCTGGCAGCGTTTGCAATGGCGCTGCGTATCCTGGTCGAGGGGATGCTGCCCCTGGCGTTCGACTGGCAGAACATGCTGATCGTGTTGGCGGTCGTGTCGTTGGCCGTGGGCAACATCACGGGTGTGGTGCAGACCAACTTCAAGCGCCTGCTGGGGTACTCGACGGTTTCGCACATGGGTTTCCTGCTGCTTGGGTTGCTCTCGGGCGTCAGCGCCGGCAAGCCGAACCTCACGGCCCAGGCCTACAGCGCATCGATGTTCTACGCGATCACCTATGTGCTCACCGCGCTGGGAGCCTTCGGCATGATTCTGTTGCTGGCGCGCAAGGGCTATGAAGCAGAGGAGATCGCTGACCTGAAGGGCTTGTCGAAGAAGAGCCCCTGGTTTGCGCTCCTGATGCTGTTCATGATGATGTCCCTGGCAGGTCTGCCGCCGACGGTCGGTTTCTATGCCAAGTTGTCCGTGCTGGGCGCTGTGGTGGACGCCGGCATGTCATGGCTGGCCATCGTGGCTGTGCTGTTCTCACTGGTTGGCGCGTTCTACTACCTGCGTGTCGTGAAGGCGATGTACTTTGACGCGCCGGCGGATGAAGGCCCTGTGGAAGCGACCTTTGGCTTGCGCTCGCTGCTGTCGGTCAATGGCCTGCTGGTCTTGCTGCTGGGTATCTTCCCGGCGAGCCTGATGGCCCTCTGCTATCAGGCCATCCGCCTGACCCTGGCTTCCTAGTCGGCGGTTCATGATGAGCGCTTCGACGAGCGGCCTGTTTGTCATCGTATTGGCACTGATCGGTGCGAATCTGCCGTTCGTCAATCAACGCGTGCTGGCCCTGGTGCCGGCACGCTGGCCACGCAAGCCGTTCTGGTTGCGTGGCGTCGAGCTGATTGCCATGTATGTGATGGTGGGGTTGATCGGTTTCGGCATCGAATCAAGCCAGGGCAATGCCTTCCCGCAGGGGTGGCAGTTCTACGCAGTCACAGCCTGCCTGATGCTGGTATTCGCGTTTCCCGGCTTTACGTGGCAGTACCTGGTTCGCCACCCCCGTTGACCATCCGCCGTGCAGGTATCCGCTGTCTCGGCACGAGAGAGCGCCATGTCTGATCACCACCCGCTTCCCCCATCGCCTGACACTGCATCCGATACCGACGCCGGCCTGCGTGAGACGCCGGTTGCGTCCGCGCTGATGCACCAGGGCAAGTTTCTGACCCTCAAGCAGGACATCGTTCGCTTGCCGAACGGGCGTAACGCGAGCCGCGAATACCTGATCCATCCGGGCGCAGTCATGATGATTCCGTTGTTCAACGACGGTACCGTGCTGATGGAACGCCAGTTCCGTTATCCCATTGGTCAGGTGATGATCGAATTCCCGGCTGGAAAGCTCGATCCAGAGGAGGGGGCCTTGGCCTGCGGCAAGCGTGAGCTGCGAGAGGAGACCGGCTACACCGCCGAGCGTTGGGATTACCTCACGCGGATCCATCCGGTCATCTCGTATTCCACCGAGTTCATCGACATCTATCTGGCGCGGGATCTGCAGCAAGGCGAGGCCGCGCTCGACGAAGGCGAATTCCTGGAGACCTTCATCACGTCGGCCGGGCAGTTGATCGACTGGGTCCGCGCCGGGAAGATATCCGACGTGAAGACCATCATCGGTGTGTTCTGGCTGGAGAAGATACTATCCGGCGAGTGGGCTCCGGGTGGCGCTGGCGCCGCTTGAATCATCGGCAGCCGGCCCCACTTCCTTTGCTCACCGTCTCTTAGCGAACGGTCGTGCGAAAAAATTAGCACGACCGTTCACAAATTTTCGAATCGGGGATACACTCATCTCCATGCGCTGGACCGATCATGAAAGTGCTGGACCTCCGCTGTGCCAATGACCACCGCTTCGAAGGCTGGTTCGGTTCCGATGCCGACCTGCAATCGCAGCAAGAGCGCGGGCTATTGACGTGCCCAGTTTGCGGTCACAACGAGGTTGAGCGCTTGCCGAGTGCGCCGCGCCTGAATTTGTCATCGTCACGTGCCGATGCCCCCACCAACGGGAATGCCGTCACGACGGGCGAAGGCAAGGCCGGTGTTTCCGCAGCAGCCCTGCAGCAGCTCTATCTGAAAGCCGTGCGCCATGTCCTCGCCACGACCGAGGACGTCGGTGATCGGTTTGCAGAAGAGGCGCGCCGAATGCATTACAACGAGGCGCCGGAGCGGGGGATTCGCGGGACGACATCTCGGGAGGAAGCGCAGGAGCTGGCAGAGGAAGGCATTGACGTGATGCCGCTGCTGGTGCCCGACGCGCTTAAGCAGCCCGTGCACTAGTCGCCCGATTCCAGGTCCGCGCCGGTCCGACAGAACGTTCTCCATCGATTTGCCGCGGTGGAGAGCCAACCACAGGAGACAGGCATGGATCTGAACTACTCGGCGGCCGATGACGCGTTCCGCCAGGAAGTCCGCGGCTGGCTGCAAGCCAATCTGCCCAAGGACATCCAAGACAAGGTGTTGAACCACCGCCGCCTGAACCGCGACGATTTCGTACGCTGGCACAAGGCTTTGGCGGGCAAGGGCTGGTCGGTCCCGCACTGGCCGGTCGAATGGGGCGGCACCGGCTGGACCCCCATCCAAAAACACATCTGGGACGAAGAGTGCGCGCAGGTCGGCGCGCCTGGCGTGCTGCCGTTCGGCGTCAGCATGGTCGCGCCCGTCATCATGAAGTACGGCAACGAAGCGCAGAAACGCTACTACTTGCCGCGCATCCTGGACTGTACCGACTGGTGGTGCCAGGGCTATTCGGAGCCGGGCTCGGGCTCCGACCTCGCCTCGCTGAAGACGCGCGCGGTACGCGAAGGTGACCACTACATCGTCAATGGCCAGAAAACCTGGACGACGCTCGGCCAGCACGCCGACATGATTTTCTGCCTCGTCCGCACGGACCCGGAGGCCAAGAAGCAGGAGGGTATCTCGTTCCTGCTGATCGACATGAAGACGCCGGGCATTACCGTTCGCCCGATCATCATGCTCGACGAAGAGCACGAGGTGAACGAGGTGTTCTTCGACAACGTGAAGGTGCCGGTCGAAAACCTCATCGGCGAAGAGAACCGCGGCTGGACGTATGCCAAGTACCTGCTTGGCCACGAGCGCACCGGCATTGCTCGCGTGGGCAATTCGAAGCGCGAACTCGCATTCCTCAAGCGCGTCGCGTTGCAGCATCAGAAGAACGGCAAGCCGTTGCTGCAAGATCCGATGTTCGCTGCCAAGATCGCTTCGCTCGAAATTGAACTGCTGGCGCTGGAGATGACGGTGCTGCGTGTGGTGTCGAACGAGAACGCCGGCAAGGGCCCGGGCCCCGAGGCATCGCTGCTGAAGATCAAGGGCACGCAGATCCAGCAGTTGCTGACCGAACTGATGGTCGAGGCCGTGGGGCCGTATGCCCAGCCTTTCGACCCGGACTACCTCGAGGGCGATGTGCCGCAGGCCGTCACGGGCGACAACGATGCTGCGCCGCTCGCACCGTACTACTTCAACTATCGCAAGACCTCGATCTACGGCGGGTCGAATGAAATCCAGCGCAACATCATCTCGCAGATGATCCTTGGCGTCTGAGCAGAACGGCGACAGAACACATAGCGGAGACAAACATGGATTTCTCGTTCACCGACGAACAGAAGCAACTGGCCGATGCAGTGCGCCGCTTCATCGACAAGGACTACGACTTCGAGACGCGCAAGAAGGTCGTGTATTCCCCCGAAGGCGTATCGCAAGGCCATTGGGATGCGTTGGCGGAGCTCGGTCTGACGGCACTGCCGGTGCCGGAGGCACAAGGCGGTTTTGATGGTCGCGCGATGGACCTGCTGGTCGTCATGCAGGAACTCGGCCGCGGCCTGGTCGTGGAGCCGTATCAGGCCACCGTGCTGGGCGCGCAGGCGCTCAAGCTGGCGGGCGGTCAGGATGCATTGCTCGAAGAAGTCGCTGGCGGCGCCGTGAAGCTGGCCATTGCCTTCGGCGAGCCCCAATCGCGCTATGAGCTTTTCAACGTCACCACGCGCGCTGCGCAGCAGGGCAACGGCTGGACGCTCACCGGCGAGAAGGCGGTGGTGGTGCACGGCGCACAGGCTGACAAGCTGATCGTCTCGGCACGTACCGGCGGCGACGCGCGTGATACGTCGGGTCTGTCGCTCTTCGTGGTCGACCGTAACGCCGCCGGCGTCACGGTCAAGGACTACCGTACGATCGACAACCTGCGTGCTGCCGACATCCGCTTCGACAACGCACCGGCAACGCTGCTGGGCACTGCGGGCGAGGCGTGGGAAACCATCGATGCCGTGGCCGATCTTGGTTGTGTCCTGCTGTGCGCAGAAGCGATCGGCCTGATCGATGCGCTGAACGCCGCAACGCTGGAGTACACCAAGACCCGCCAGCAGTTCGGCGTGCCCATCGCGCGCTTCCAGGCACTGCAGCATCGTATGGTCGATATGTTCATCCACGCAGAGCAGGCCCGTTCGATTACCTATCTGGCTGCTGCGCACTTTGAAGATGGCGATGTCGAGGCACGCCGCCGCTACGTGTCGGCGGCCAAGGCGCGTGTCGGCCAGGCAGCGCGAGACGTTGGTCAGGAAGCCGTGCAACTGCACGGCGGCATGGGCGTGACGAACGAATTGCCGGCCGCGCACATGTTCAAGCGGCTGACAATGATCAACACGACGCTGGGCGACGTGGACCATCACCTGGCACGCTTCGCATCGCTGCCGGGTTTCCAGCAAGCGGCGTAACGGCAAACCTGAACGCCCCGCATTCGTGCGGGGCGTTGTCATTTGGAGGAGACGAGATGGCGGAGAACGAAAGGGCAGCAACAACACGATCGTACGAGTTCTACTTCGACGATTTCGAAGTCGGCCGCACGCTGCAGATGGGCACCTACACGGTTACCGAAGAAGAGATCCTGACCTTCGCGCGGCAGTACGATCCGCAGCCGTTCCACATCGATGCGCAAGCCGCCAAGCACAGCATCTACGGCGGCATCATTTCCAGCGGCTGGATGACCTGCTCGATCATGATGCGGCTGATGGTGACGGGGTTTCTCGGCAAGGCGGCCAGCATGGGCTCGCCCGGCGTGGATGAAATCCGCTGGATGAAGCCGGTGTATCCGGGCGACACGCTGTCGGTGTCGAGCACCTGCATGGAAGTGCGTCCGTCGCAGTCGAAGCCGGATCGCGGCGTGGCCGTCAACCGCTGGGAGGCTCGCAACCAGCGCGGCGAACTCGTCTGTACCGTCACGGGCATGGGCCTGTTCGGTCGCCGTCCGCAAGCCTGATCGCTCGCCATTCCATCACAACAAGGAGACAACGCAGATGCGCATCATCGAATCGCTCGACGAGCTCAAAGGCTTGATCGGCCAGGAAGTTGCCGTGAGCGACTGGACCGAGATCACGCAGCAGCAGGTCAACCTCTTTGCCGAGGCCACGGGCGATCACCAGTGGATTCACGTGGATGTGGAGCGTGCCAAGCGCGAGTCGCCGTTTGGCGCGCCGGTGGCGCACGGCTTCCTCACGCTGTCGCTTTTGCCCATGCTGATGGCCAACGCGATCGAGATGTCAGACGTGAAGATGGGCGTGAACTACGGCCTGAACAAGGTCCGCTTCACCGCGCCCGTGCCGGTGGGCAGCCGTGTGCGCGCCCGCGTGAAGCTGGTGGAAATGGAAGCGCTGCCGCCATTGCCCAATGCCCCCACGCTGACGGGCGCGCAGATGACCTGGGCGGTGACCATCGAACGCGAAGGGCAGGATCGCCCGGTGTGCGTGGCCGAATCGATCTCTCGCCGCTATTCCTGAGTCGCGTCTTTCTCATGTTCCCCAGGCCGGCGCAATGCCGGCCTTTCTTTTTGCACTGGCGTGCGCTTGCACTCCGCTTGTTTTGTGCTTGTCTTTACGCGCCCCAAGCGGGCGCATTCCAACGAACACATGCGCTGACTTGGCGCGGCTTCAGCACCGTTTTGGCGCGTATTTCCCTTTGAACGAGCCAAATGCGATGGCACGGTAGTTGCACTTTTGGGCCCCGGGAGTCGTTCTTGCCACCAATAAACCCAAGGAGCCGCAATGAAACGTCGTGAGCTGTTGAAGCTGTCTGCCGCCGCCGCAACGCTGTTGTCCGTGTCGAGCCTCGCGTTTGCCCAGGCCAAAGAACCGATCAAGGTCGGCATCCTGCATTCGCTGTCGGGCACGATGGCCATCTCCGAGACGTCGCTGAAAGACGTCGCGCTGATGACGATCGACGAGATCAACAAGAGTGGTGGCGTGCTGGGCCGCAAGCTGGAGCCGGTGGTGGTGGACCCGGCGTCGAACTGGCCGCTGTTTGCCGAGAAGGCGCGCGGGCTGCTGACGCAGGACAAGGTGGCCGTGACGTTCGGCTGCTGGACGTCGGTGTCGCGCAAGTCGGTGCTGCCGGTCTATGAAGAGCTGAACGGTCTGCTGTTCTACCCGGTGCAATACGAAGGCGAAGAGATGTCGAAGAACGTCTTCTATACCGGCGCGGCGCCCAACCAGCAGGCCATTCCGGCCGTGGAATACCTGATGAGCAAGGAGGGCGGCGGTGCCAAGCGCTTCTTCCTGCTCGGTACCGATTACGTCTATCCGCGCACGACCAACAAGATCCTGCGCGCGTTCCTGCACAGCAAGGGCGTGAAGGACAGCGACATCGAAGAGGTCTACACCCCGTTCGGCCACTCCGACTACCAAACCATCGTCGCCAACATCAAGAAGTTTGCGCAGGGCGGCAAGACGGCCGTGGTGTCGACCATCAACGGCGACTCCAACGTGCCGTTCTACAAGGAACTCGGCAACGCGGGCCTGAAGGCCAAGGACGTGCCGGTGGTGGCCTTCTCGGTGGGTGAAGAAGAACTGCGCGGCATCGACACCAAGCCGCTGGTGGGCCATCTGGCTGCATGGAACTACTTCATGTCGGTCAAGAACCCCGTCAACGACGACTTCAAGAAGAAGTGGGCTGCATGGGTCAAGGCCAACAATCTGCCCGGCGGCGACAAGCGCGTCACCAACGACCCGATGGAAGCCACCTACGTCGGCATCATGATGTGGAAGCAAGCTGTCGAGAAGGCCGGTTCCACCGACGTAGACAAGGTCCGCAAGGCGATGTACGGCCAGCAGTTCAAGGCTCCGTCGGGCTTCACGCTGGTGATGAACAACAACCATCACCTGAGCAAGCCTGTGATGATTGGCGAGGTGCGTGGCGACGGCCAGTTCAACGTCGTGTGGAAGACGCCGACGGTGATCCGTGCCAAGCCGTGGAGCCCGTACATCCCGGGCAACGAGGGCAAGCCTGACATGGTTGCAAGCAAGTAATGTGGTCAGGCGGACGGGTCACGTGTCTGACGTGGCCAGTCCTTTGAACGACGCTGTACGACGTGGCGGACCGGTTTCGACATCGGCCGCCACGCATCGGATTGCCATGATGCGCTTGTCCCGCTGGTTGTTTCATTCCCTTGCCGCACTGCTGTGCGCCTTCTGTCTGACTGCGATGCCCGCGGTATCTGCGTGGGCGGCCGGACAACCCCTGACCCAGGCCGATCTCAAGCCGCTGGCCGAAGACGACTTCGATGCCAAGGTCAAGACGCTCAACGCGCTGGCCGCTGCGCCCGCCGAACAAGCCGGGCCGATCCTGCAAGCGTTGCAGAATGACGCGCTGTTCTTCGCGCCCGCCGCCGGCATGGTGCGCCAGGACGGCGAGAAGTACCTGGATGCGATCTCCGGTCAGCCGGTCACCGTCAAGGCCGACGATCTGCAATCCCTCACACTGAACAATGCCCTGCGTGCGCAAGTCGACAGTGCGGCGAGCGGCTTCGTGCTGCAATCGCCCGACCGTGCCGTGCGCGCGCAAGCCGTCGATACGTTGCTCGCGCATCCCGAGACGGCGTCGCGCCCCATTGTCGACGCCGCACGCAAGCATGAAACCGATCCGGAGCTGCGCGGCAAGCTGCATCTGCTGTGGGCCAACCTCGCGCTCGACGATGGCACGCATGCCGAGAAGCTCGAAGCGCTAAAGTTGCTCGCAGCCGATACGAATCCGCAGACCCGCCAGCGCATCGCCCCGTTGCTTGCCAAAGACAGCGGCGCCGACAATGAGCTGCGTGCCGCCGCACAGCAAGCGCTCGACAGTCTGACCGCGCAGGAACGCAAATCTGAACTGATCGGCAACCTGTTTGCCGGCCTGAGCCTCGGTTCCGTGCTGCTGCTAGCGGCCCTCGGGCTGGCCATTACCTACGGCCTGATCGGCGTCATCAACATGGCGCACGGTGAGTTCCTGATGATCGGTGCGTATGCCACCTACGTGGTGCAGACGATTTTCCGCAACGACTTTCCGAACGCCTTCGACTGGTATCTGCCCGCAGCGCTGCCTGCCGCGTTCCTGGCGGCGGCTGTCGTCGGCTTTGCACTGGAGCGGCTGGTGCTGCGTCACCTGTATGGCCGTCCGCTGGAAACGCTGCTCGCCACCTTCGGGATCAGCCTGCTTTTGATGCAGGCGGTGCGCTCCATCTTCGGTGCGCAGAACGTGGAGGTTGCCAACCCGAGCTGGATGAGCGGCGGCGTTGCCCTGACGCAGGGCCTTGTGCTGCCGTACAACCGGCTCGTCATCCTGCTGTTTGCGCTGGCCGTGGTGGCGATCGCCTGGGCGGTGCTCAACCGCACGCGCCTGGGGCTGTTCGTGCGTGCCACCACGCAGAATCGCACGATGGCCGCCTGCGTTGGCGTGCGTACGTGGAAGGTCGACAGCTACGCGTTTGCATTCGGCGCGGGTATTGCCGGGCTGGGCGGCTGCGCGCTTTCGCAGATCGGCAACGTCGGGCCGGACCTCGGCCAGAGCTACATCATCGATTCGTTCATGGCCGTGGTGCTGGGCGGGGTGGGGCAGCTGGCGGGCACGATCATCGGTGCGTTCGGGCTGGGCCTTATCAACAAATTCATCGAGCCGTTCTATGGCGCGGTGCTGGCGAAGATCATCGTGCTGGTGCTGATCGTGCTGTTCATCCAGAAGCGTCCGCAGGGCCTGTTCGCCCTCAAAGGCCGCAGCGCCGAGGCCTGATATGACGACAACCAAGTTCTCTCTCGATATTCCGGCGCGCATGCCGCTGCTGTCGCGGCGCGGGTGGTCTGCGCTGGTGCTCGTGTCGCTCATCGTGTGCATTGGTGCGCCGGTGTGCGCGCTTCTTGTGCCGGAAGGCAGCCCGCTGCATCTGTCGGCGTATGCGCTCACGCTCATCGGCAAGATCATGTGTTACGCCCTGGCCGCGCTGGCACTCGATCTGGTGTGGGGCTACTGCGGCATCCTCAGCCTCGGCCACGGCGTGTTCTTTGCGCTGGGCGGCTACGCCATGGGCATGTACCTGATGCGCTCCATCGGCCGAGAAGGCGTGTACAAGAGCGATCTGCCCGACTTCATGGTCTTCCTCGACTGGAAAGAGCTGCCGTGGTTCTGGCACGGCACCGAGCACTTCGCGTGGGCGATGCTGCTGGTGATCCTGGTGCCCGGCGTGCTGGCGTGGCTGTTTGGCTTCTTTGCCTTCCGCTCACGCGTCAAAGGCGTGTACCTGTCGATCATCACGCAGGCGATGACGTATGCGGCCATGCTGCTGTTTTTCCGTAACGAAACGGGCTTTGGCGGCAACAACGGCTTTACTGACTTCAAGCGCATCCTCGGCTTCCCGATCTCCGCATTGCCCACGCGCACCGTGCTGTTCGTCGCGACGTTCGTGGCGCTGGTGCTGGCGTTCATCGCGTGCCGCGCCATCGTCACGTCCAAGTTCGGCCGCGTGGTCACTGCCATTCGCGATGCCGAGGCCCGCGTGATGTTCTCCGGCTACAACCCGCTCGGCTACAAGCTGTTCGTGTGGACGTTCTCGGCGGTGCTGTGCGGCATTGCGGGCGCGCTCTACGTGCCGCAGGTCGGCATCATCAACCCGGGCGAGATGTCGCCGGGCAACTCCATCGAGATGGCCGTGTGGGTGGCCGTTGGCGGGCGCGGCACATTGATCGGCCCGATCATCGGCGCCTTCCTCGTCAACGGGGCCAAGACGTTGCTCACCGCATGGGTGCCGGAATACTGGCTGTTCGTGCTTGGTGCAATCTTCGTGCTGGTGACGCTGTATCTGCCGAACGGTGTGCTGGGCCTGATGGGCAAGCTGCGCATGAAGAAGCGGGCGCCCACGCAAGCCAAGGCACCCGAAGCCGCGACCGTGACCGGAGACCACGCATGAGCACGTTCACCGAGCTCCCCGACCGCGCGGAGACTGGCACCGCCACCGGCATGGGCCACCTGGTCGAGCCGGACACGATTGACGTCTCGCACGGCGCCATCCTGTATCTCGAAGACGTGACGGTGCGCTTCGGCGGCTTTCGCGCGCTGAACGCGCTCACGCTGTCGATCGACCACGGCGAGCTGCGCTGCATCATCGGCCCCAACGGCGCGGGCAAGACCACGATGATGGACGTCATTACCGGCAAGACGGGGCCGCGCAACGCCGACGTGACGGGCCGCGTGTTCCTCGGCCAGACCATCGACCTGCTACGCCTGACCGAACCGCGCATCGCGCAGATCAGCATCGGCCGCAAGTTCCAGAAACCGACCGTGTTCGAGCAGCACACCGTGTGGGAAAACCTGGAACTGGCGATGAAGGCCGACAAGCGCTGGTGGGTATCGCTGCGCGCGCGTCTGCTGAACGACGGCCGTCAGCGCATCGAAGAAACGCTCGGCCGCATCCACCTGGAAGCCGAGGCGTATCGGCCCGCCGGGCTGCTCTCGCACGGGCAGAAGCAGCGGCTGGAGATCGGCATGCTGCTGATGCAGCAGCCGCAACTGCTGCTGCTGGATGAGCCTGTCGCGGGCATGACGGATGAAGAGACGATGCAGCTCGCAACGTTGCTCAACGGCTTGCGCGGCACGTGCTCGATCATGGTCGTGGAGCACGACATGGAGTTTGTCGCCGCGCTGGCGGGAGCGGAAGGGCGCGTGACCGTGCTGGCCGAAGGCAGCGTCCTGGCCGAAGGCACGCTCGACGCCGTCAAGCGCGATGAGCGCGTCATCGAATCCTATCTGGGGCGTTAGAGCCTTCTCAAGGCAAAAGGAAAGAACGCGATGTTGCAGGTCCAACAACTGAACCAGTTCTACGGCGGCAGCCACATCCTGCGCAACGTCAGCTTTGACGTCCCAACAGGCAAGCTGACCACACTGCTTGGCCGTAACGGCGTCGGCAAGACGACGCTGCTCAAATGCCTGATGGGCGTGGTGCCCGCTGCCAGCGGTGCGATCGATTGGGAAGGGCGCACCATCCAGAAGCTGCCCGCGTACGAGCGTGTCTCGCAGGGGCTTGCCTATGTGCCGCAGGGGCGCGAGATCTTCCCGCGCCTGACGGTGGAAGAGAACCTGCTGATCGGTGCGGCCGCCAAGCGTGCGCCGTCCAAGGTGCCCGATTCCATCTATGAACTGTTTCCGGTGCTCAAGGAGATGAAGGGCCGACGCGGCGGTGATCTGTCGGGCGGCCAGCAGCAGCAACTTGCCATTGGCCGCGCGCTGATGAGCGAGCCGCGCCTGCTGATCCTGGACGAGCCGACCGAAGGCATTCAGCCGTCGATCATCCAGGAGATCGGCCGCACCCTGCGCCGGCTGGTGGATGAGTTCGGCATGTCGGTGCTGCTGGTCGAGCAGTACTACGACTTCGCACGCAGCATTGCCGACCGCTACGTCGTCATGAGCCGTGGCGAGGTGATCGCCCAGGGCGACGGCGCCAACATGGAGGCCGATGGCGTACGCGATCTGGTGGCGGTTTGACGCACAGGTGTCGTGTGAAAAAGTCGGGTGCCAAATGGGCGGCATCTGGCTATGATGGAAAACCTTTCCGTTTGCTTAGGGCAGAGTCCAATCTGAACCGCACAGCCGCGTTTCATGAGGGATGCCTCCCGTTTGCACGACCGATGCGCCATCCCGATTTTCCTGTTCCGCCGCAGGCCTCCGCATTTGCATCTTGGGAAGCCTCATTGCACTTGGCGTTTGCACGGCGCAGTGAGCGCACCGTGCTGGCCATGTGCCGGCATCAGGGGCCGCTGCGGGTGCAGAAGGCCCTGTATCCGGAAGGTGAGGGCGTCTGCCATGCCGTCATGCTGCATCCGCCCGCAGGCATTGCAGGCGGCGACGTGCTCGATATCGACATCGAACTCGGCGCCGATGCGCATGCCGTGCTGACCACGCCCGGCGCCACCAAGTGGTACAAGTCGCTCGGCCGCACGGCCACGCAGCGCGTTGCGATCCGCATGGATGCAGGCGCGCGGCTCGACTGGCTGCCGCAAGAGAACATCGTCTTCAACCAGGCCTGCCCGATCATCGACCTGACTCTCGATCTGGCCCCCGGTGCCACCGCCATCGGCTGGGACACCACCATGCTCGGCCGCCATGCCGCTGGCGAATCGTGGGACGAAGGCCGCATCGCCATGCGCACCGCATTGCGTTGCAACGGCCAGCCGCTATGGATCGAGTCGGCCGCGTTCGATGCGCAATCGCCCATGCTGAATGCGACGACGGGCATGGCCGGCTTCCACGTCGTCGGCACGCTGTGGGCCGTGGGCGAGGGCGCCACCGAAGCCCTGGCCGAATCGATGGCCGAGCACCTGCCGTACAACGACGATCTGCGCGCGGGCGTCACGTGTCTCACGCAAGATGCACCCGGTCTGCCAAACGTTTTGCTGCTGCGCGTGTTCGCACGTCGGCCCGAAGATGCGCGCGCGTTGCTGTCACAGACGTGGCTCGCGCTGCGCGAACCGATGCATGGCGTGATAGGCCGTCCGCTGCGCCTGTGGGCCACATGATGGCCAGTTGATGGCAACGTGACTTCGCATCGCCCGATCTGAACTCAACTGAATTGACCCTCACCGAAGAGAGCCCCTCGTGGAACTGACCCCGCGCGAAAAAGACAAGCTGCTGATCTTCACCGCCGCCTTGCTGGCCGAGCGCCGCAAGGGCCGTGGCCTCAAGCTCAACTACCCGGAAGCCGTCGCCTTCATCAGCGCGGCCATCATGGAAGGCGCGCGTGACGGCAAGACCGTCGCCGAGCTGATGCACTACGGCACCACGCTCCTCACCCGCAATGACGTGATGGACGGCGTGGCCGAGATGATTCCCGACATCCAGGTCGAAGCCACGTTTCCGGACGGCACGAAGCTCGTCACCGTCCATCACCCGATCGTTTGAGTTTTGAAGTTTGAAGTCCGCACGCCACTCACCACTACGAGTCCTGCCATGACGCCTACCCTGTCTCGCTTCGTCCGGCCCGCTGCGGCCATTGCGCTCACGTTTGGCGCGTCCATCGCGTTTGCCCACCCGGGGCATCCGGGCCATACCGCCGAAGGCAGCTTGCTTGCCGGGTTCCTGCATCCGCTCACGGGCGCTGACCATTTGCTGGCGATGGTGGCCGTGGGCGTGTGGAGCGCACTGGCCTCGCGCTCGGTGCGCGATGCGCTGTGGGCGCCGGTCGCCTTTGTTGCGTTGATGATCCTGGGCGCGCTGCTCGGCGCGGGTGGCGTGGCGGTGCCGATGGCTGAGCCGATGATCGCCGCATCGCTGCTCGTGTTCGGCCTGCTGATTGCCGCTCGCGCCCAACTGCCGGCATGGGGTGGTGCGTTGCTGTGCGGCGCGTTCGCGCTGTTCCACGGCTACGCGCACGGCACGGAATTCCCCGCAGGCGCGCAGGCCATGTTCCCGACCTTCGTGGGCGGCTTTGCCGTGGCGACTGCGTTGCTGCATACCGCCGGTATCGGCGCGGGCTTTGCGCTGAAGCCGCGTCTGGCATGGCTGGCGCGTCTGTCGGGTGTGGGCGTGGCGCTGTACGGTGCCGGCCTGCTGGCGGCGGCCGTCTGAAGGGGCGCGAGATGATCCCCGGAGAACTCCTGCCGCAAGACGGCGATCTCGAACTCAATGCAGGCCGCGCGACGGTCACGGTCACGGTGGCCAACACTGGTGATCGCCCCGTGCAGATCGGCTCGCACTACCACTTCTATGAAGTGAATGACGCGCTGCGCTTTGACCGCGAAGCCACGCGCGGCTATCGGCTCAACATCGCCGCCGGCACCGCCGTGCGCTTCGAGCCGGGGCAGGAGCGCACGGTCGAACTCGTAGCGCTTGCGGGCGATCGCGTGGTCTATGGCTTTGCTGGCCGTGTGATGGGCAAGCTGTGAAGTTGACGCAGAAGGAACGGACATGACACTCAAGATCGACCGCCGCGCCTATGCGGAAATGTTCGGCCCAACCACGGGCGACCGCGTCCGCCTGGCCGACACCGACCTCATCGTCGAAGTCGAACGCGACTTCACCATCTACGGCGAAGAAGTGAAATTCGGCGGCGGCAAGGTCATCCGCGACGGCATGGGCCAGAGCCAGCGCGAATCGAAAGACTGCGCCGACACCGTCATCACCAACGCGCTGATCATCGACCACTGGGGCATCGTCAAGGCCGACATCGGCCTGAAGCACGGCCGCATCTCGGCAATCGGCAAGGCGGGCAATCCGGACATCCAACCCGGCGTGACGATCGTCATCGGCCCCGGCACCGAGATCATCGCGGGCGAGGGCATGATCGTCACCGCCGGCGGCGTCGACTCGCACATCCACTTCATCTGCCCGCAGCAGATCGACGAGGCGCTGAACAGCGGCGTGACCACGATGATTGGTGGCGGCACCGGCCCCGCCACCGGCACCTACGCCACCACCTGCACGCCGGGCCCCTGGTATATGCAGCGCATGCTGCAGGCGGCTGATGCGTACCCAATGAACATCGGCTTCCTGGGCAAGGGCAACGGCAGCCTGCCCGGCGCGCTGCGCGAGCAGATCGACGCAGGCGCCATCGGCCTGAAGCTGCACGAAGACTGGGGCTCCACGCCCGCCGCCATCGATTGCTGCTTGAGTGTGGCCGACGACACCGACACGCAGGTCGCCATCCACACCGATACGTTGAACGAATCGGGCTTTGTTGAAGCCACCGTCGCCGCATTCAAAGGACGCACGATTCACACGTATCACACCGAGGGCGCGGGCGGCGGGCACGCGCCCGACATCATCCGCGTGTGCGGTGAATCCAACGTGCTGCCATCGTCCACCAACCCGACGCGGCCGTTCACCGTCAACACGCTGGACGAGCACCTCGACATGCTGATGGTGTGCCATCACCTCGATGCGTCCATTGCCGAAGACATCGCCTTTGCCGAGAGCCGCATCCGCCGCGAGACGATTGCGGCCGAAGACATCCTGCACGACCTGGGCGCGTTCTCGATGATCTCCAGCGATTCGCAAGCCATGGGCCGCGTCGGCGAAGTCGTGCTGCGCACGTGGCAGACCGCGCACAAGATGAAGGTGCAGCGCGGCAAGCTGGCCGGCGACCCGAACGACGCGCGCGGCGGGCATGACAACTTCCGCGTGAAGCGGTACGTGGCGAAGTACACGATCAACCCCGCGCTCACGCATGGCATTGCGCACGAAGTGGGCTCGGTTGAAGTCGGCAAGTGGGCTGACCTCGTATTGTGGAAGCCCGCGTTCTTTGGCGTGAAGCCGAGCCTGATCCTGAAGGGCGGGATGATTGCTTCTGCGGCGATGGGGGATGCGAATGCGTCGATCCCGACGCCGCAGCCTGTGCACTATCGGCCGATGTTTGGGTCGGCGGGCGGGGCGTTGGGGCGGACGTCGTTGACGTTTCTGTCGCAATCGGCTGCTGCGGCTGGCGTGGCGGAGCGATATGGGTTGGCCAAGACCACTGCAGTCGTTAAGGGCACGCGTAGTGTGAGCAAGGCGGACATGATTCATAACGACTGGCAGCCTGACATTACCGTTGATCCGGAGACGTATCAGGTGGTGGCGGATGGGACGGTGTTGACTTGTGAGCCGGCGGAGGTGTTGCCGATGGCGCAGAGGTATTTCTTGTTCTAGTTGGTGGGGTGGGTGGGATGGGCTTGGGTTTGTTGTTGTTGGTCCATCCCTGTTTCGTACCCTGCCGGGCACGACCTACTTTTCTTTGTCTTGCCAAAGAAAAGTAGGCAAAAGAAAGGCGCGCCCGAGATGGCGAAAGACTCCTTGGATTTGTGTCGCGGGGAGGGAAGGGAGGCAAACTCGCTGCGCTCAAACAGGCCTCCCTTCTTTTTCCTCCCCGCAACAAAAATCCAAGGCGCCATCAAGGGCGGGAACGTCAACGGCCACACCGGCGGGGAACTGAGGTGGGCGCCGGGGCTCGTTGAGTGCGAGCGATGGTTCCAGTCGTACAACGGAGTGGCGCACGGGCAGAAGATTGTGTGCTTTACCTGTGCCCTAGATGGCGCCTTGAATTTCTGTTGCAGAGAGGAAAAAGGAAGGGAAACTGTCTGAGCGCAGCGAGTTTTTCCCTTCCCCTCTCTGCGACATAAATTCAAGGAGTCTTTCGCCATCTCGGGCGCGCCTTTCTTTGCTTACTTTCTTTGGCAAGACAAAGAAAGTGAGTCGCCCCCGGCAGGGGGTGAAATAAGGATGCGCTGCCGCGCCGAGATCAAAACTCCACGCTTGGAGATCAGAACTCGGCGGTTGGAGTTCAGAACTCGACACTTGAAGTTCCGAACCCGATGCGTGGCGTCTCTGAACTCAACGCTCGGAGTTCAGAACGCGACGCTTGAGGTTCCGAACTCAACGTTTGACGTTCAGAACCCGACGTATGGCGTTCAGAACTCCACGCTTGAAGTTCCGAACCCGGTGCTTGCAGTTCAGAACTCGACGCCTGGAGTTCAGAACTTCGAGCTTCATAGTTGGATGACGAATCAGGTCGTAAAGATGCTTTCCATCAACAAACACCTCCCCGCACCGCATGGCCTGGCCTCCGTGCTGGTCAAGCGTGCACCCAAGCTAGTGCTGCCATTCCTGGAGCGCAGCCGCAGCCGCCTGCGCGCCACCCTCGACGATGGCCGTGAAGTGGCCGTGGTGCTGCCGCGCGGCACCGTCATGCGCGGCGGCGACGTGCTGGTCGCTGAAGACGGCACGCTGGTGGAAGTGCAGGCCGCGCCTGAGCGGGTACTGCGCGTGACCAGCGACAACCGTCTTGCGCTGATGCGCGCCGCCTACCACCTCGGCAATCGCCACACGCCCGTGCAGGTCAGTGCCGATGCACTGCAGCTCGAAGCCGATCCAGTGCTCGAAGACATGCTGGTCCGCCTGGGCGTGACCGTCGCGCATGTGGAAGCACCGTTCGAGCCGGAGGCGGGCGCCTATGGTGGCGGCCATCGTCACGGCCACGATGCGACGTTCGAAGAGGACTACGCGGCCGCGCAGGCGCTGTACCACGAACACCACGGGCAAGATCACGGTCACTCGCATGATCATGACCATGGGCACGCGCATAGCCACGATCACGCGCATGGGCACGACCACGGTCACGGTCACGACGACGGCCATGTCCACGGGCCCGGCTGCGGCCATCACCACCATCACCATGACTAACGCCGCGCAGCTCACTGCCTTGCTGCATCTCGCGTCGCCGGCGCTGCCGGTGGGCGCGTTCAGCTATTCGCAGGGCCTGGAGGCAGCGGTAGACGTGCGGCACGTGGTGGATGAAGCGTCGGCTGCGGCGTGGATTGCCGAAGGCCTCGACGTGCTGGCCGCCTGCGAGGCGCCGCTGTGGCTGCTGCAGTTTGCCGACTGGCAGGCAGGCCGCTTCGATGCCGTGGCCGAGCGCGATGCGTGGTTCCTTGCCACCCGCGAGACGCGCGAGCTGCGGCTCGAAACGTCTCAGATGGGCTGGTCGCTCAATCGCCTCATCCAGCAGATGGAGTGGGGCGATGGTGCACTGCGCAGTGCATTGGCTGCGCGTGCCTCGGTGACGTTTCCGACGGCCTTTGCCGCCGCCGCTGCTGCGCTGAATGTCGACCCGCGTGACGGTGTGACGGCGTACTGCTTTGCCTGGGTGGAAAACCAGATGGCGGCGGCAGTCAAGGCGGTGCCGCTCGGGCAGGCTGCGGGGCAGCGCATCCTTTTTGGCCTGCACGCTGCGGTGGCGCGTGCGGTGGAAGAGGCCACGCGCCGCGCGGCCTGTCATCCGCCTGAACTGTCTACGTTTTCGCCGGGGCTGGGCGTGCTGTCTGCCCGGCATGAAACGCAATACTCACGACTCTTTCGATCCTGAACCCGATCATCATGCGAACCAAGAAACTTCCTGCCCTGCGTGTTGGCGTGGGCGGCCCGGTGGGCTCCGGCAAGACCACGCTGCTCGAAATGCTCTGCAAGGCCATGCGCGAGCGTTACGACCTCGTGGCGATCACCAACGACATCTACACGAAGGAAGATCAGCGCCTGCTGACCATCTCCGGCGCGCTGCCTGCCGAACGCATCATGGGTGTCGAGACCGGCGGCTGCCCACACACGGCCATCCGCGAAGATGCGTCGATCAACCTCGAAGCGGTCGATCGCATGCTCTCCAGGTTTCCAGATGCGGATGTGGTCTTCATCGAGTCGGGCGGTGACAACCTCGCGGCGACGTTCAGCCCCGAGCTGTCGGACCTGACCATCTACGTGATCGATGTGGCGGGCGGCGAGAAGATTCCGCGCAAGGGCGGCCCCGGCATCACCAAGTCGGACCTGCTCATCATCAACAAGACGGACCTGGCGCCGTATGTCGGAGCGTCGCTGGAGGTGATGGAGAGCGACACGCGCAAGATGCGTGGCGACCGTCCGTTCGTGATGTGCAATCTGCGGGCGCAGGGTGGGTTGAATGAGGTGATCCGGTTTATTGAGAGGCAGGGGATGTTGGTGGGGGGCTAGCTTTTTGGGGCGGTGTGTTTCCTGCGGTGGGCGCTTGTGGTCCATCCCTGTTTCGTACCCTGCCGGGCACGACTTACTTTTCTTTGTCTTGCCAAAGAAAAGTAAGCAAAAGAAAGGCGCGCCCAAGATGGCGAAAGATTCCTTGAATTTATGTCGCAGAGAGGGGAAGGGAAAAACTCGCTTCGCTCAGACAGTTTCCCTTCCTTTTTCCTCCCTGCAACAGAAATTCAAGGCGCCATCTAGGGCAGGGAAAGGCCAAACTATCGATCGCCCGTGCAGCAGGAACCACCAATACAACGCGAAGCAAAGCAAGCAACAACAGCAAAAATAAGTGCCACCTAGTCCAGCACACCGACGGTGTGGCCTTTGACGTTCCCGCCCTAGATGGCGCCTTGGATTTTTGTAAGCGGGCGGAAAAAAGACGGGGAACTGTTTGAGCGCAGCGAGTTTTCCCCGTCTCCGCCCGGTTACGAAAATCCAAGGGGAAGTCGCCATCTCGGGCGCGCCTTTCTTTGCTTACTTTCTTTGGCAAGACAAAGAAAGTGAGTCGCCCCCGGCAGGGGGTGAAACACGGGATGCACCACAAGAGCCAGCCCCCGCAGGGGAACAAAACAAAAGCCCAACCCCAACCAACAAAAACAAAAAAGGCCGCCAAACAAGGCAGCCCTTCCAGCAAAGGAAAACGCCGAATCAACGCCGCTCGTACTGCGTCGCCCCAAACAAAATCTCCTTCGCCTTGTCGTCCTGCACAGCAGGCCGTTCCTTGGCCAGCACCTTCACCGCGCGCTGCACGGCCGGGCGTTCTTCAATGGCTTCGAACCAGCGCTGCAGCTTCGGGTAATCCGACAGCTCGATCCCCTGGTTCTGCCAGCTGCGTAGCCACGGCCACGTGGCGATATCGGCGATGGAGTACTCCGGACCGCCCAGGTACTTGGATTCGGACAGGCGCTTGTCGATCACGCCATACAGACGCTTGGCCTCGTTCGTATAGCGGTTGACCGCGTACTCGATTTTCTCAGGCGCGTAGATGCGGAAGTGGTGCGCCTGACCAAGCATCGGGCCGACGCCACCCATCTGGAACATCAGCCATTGCAGCACCTCGTATTTGCCGCGCACGTCGTCGGGCATGAACTTGCCCGTCTTGCCGGCGAGGTACAGCAGGATCGCGCCCGATTCGAACAGCGAAATCGGTTTGCCGTCCGGACCATCCTGATCGACGATGGCCGGGATCTTGTTGTTGGGGCTGATCTTGAGGAAGTCGGGCTTGAACTGGTCGCCGGCGCCGATGTTGATGGCGTGAACGCGGTAGGGCAGCCCGCATTCCTCCAGCATGATGTGCACCTTGTGCCCGTTGGGCGTGGCCCAGCTGTAGACGTCGATCATGACTTGCTTGCTCCTGAGCAGGAAAGAAGGAAGAGCCGGTCATTCAAGCACAGAACGCCAAAACGCGCTGACGGTGCGCGCGGGCAAAAAAAACCCCGCGTAACGCGGGGACAAGGAGTGAACGTTATGGCCAGCCTCAGGCGCCGCGCGTGACTGGCATGTCGGCCACATCGGCGAGCTTGTGCAGATGCTTGGCGAGTTCCAGCTTGGCGATGGCCGCGCGGTGCACTTCGTCCGGGCCATCAGCCAGGCGCAGCGTGCGTTGGTGTGCATAGGCCGACGCCAGCGGGAAATCACCCGACACGCCGCCGCCGCCGTGTGCCTGGATCGCCCAGTCGACGATCTGGCAGGCGATGTTCGGGGCTACGACCTTGATCATCGCGATCTCGGCCTTGGCGACCTTGTTGCCGACGGTGTCCATCATGTACGCGGCCTTGAGCGTGAGCAGACGGGCCTGTTCAATCATGCAGCGGGCTTCGGCAATGCGCTCGTGCCACACGCTGTGCTGTGCGATGGCCTTGCCGAACGCAACGCGCGACGACAGGCGCTTGCACATCAGTTCCAGCGCGCGCTCGGCCACGCCGATGCTGCGCATGCAGTGGTGGATGCGGCCCGGGCCCAGGCGACCCTGCGCGATCTCGAACCCGCGGCCTTCACCCAGGAGGATGTTGCCCACCGGCACGCGCACGTCCTTCAGGTCGACTTCCATGTGGCCGTGCGGCGCATCGTCGTAACCGAACACCGACAGCGGACGCATGACCGTGATGCCCGGTGCATTGGCCGGTACCACGATCATCGATTGCTGCTCGTGGCGGCCGGCATCGGGGTTGGTCTTGCCCATGACGATGTAAACAGCGCAGCGCGGGTCGCCGGCACCCGACGACCACCACTTGCGGCCGTTGATGACGTATTCGTCGCCCTGGCGCTCGATGCGGCATTCGATGTTGGTGGCGTCCGACGAGGCCACGGCCGGCTCGGTCATCAGGAAGGCCGAGCGGATCTCACCGCGCAGCAGCGGCTCCAGCCAGCGATCCTTCAGTTCTTCAGACGCGTAGCGCTCCAGCGTTTCCATGTTGCCGGTGTCGGGCGCGGAGCAGTTGAACACTTCCGGCGCCCAGGGCACGCGGCCCATGATCTCGCACAGCGGGGCGTATTCGAGGTTCGACAGGCCCTCGGGCGCGCGCGGCGAACGCGGCAGGAACAGGTTCCACAGCCCGGCCTTGCGTGCCAGCGGCTTGAGTTCTTCGATGACCTTGGTCGGAATCCAGGCATTCCCGGCGCGGCGGTTGGCTTCCACCTCTTCGTGAAAGCGGTGCTCGTTCGGGTAGATGTGCTGGTCAAAGAAGGCGAGCAGGCGTGCCTGCATGTCCTTGACCTTGGGCGTGTAATCGAAATTCATGGTGTCTCCTCAGGAAATCTCGAACGGGCAATCCATCAAGTCGGATCAGACGGCCCGGCGATGCGTCCGCCGAGCACTGCAAACACGGCACTCGCGCGGGCGACCAGCCGGTCAGCGCGATGAAACAGGGCTTGCGCAAAGGCCAGCTTGCTGCCGGTGCGCAACCCTTCCGGGGTGATTTCGATCCAGTCGCCTTCACCGGCCGAAGCGATGAAGTCGACCGTCAGGCTGGCGGTCGACATGGCGAGTACGCCCTCGCGACTGTCGCCGCTCGCAGGCTCGGCAAGGCAGTAGCCGAGCGCTGCATCCGCCAGTGACGCCACGACCCCGCCGTGCAGGATGCCTCGCCGGTTCAGGTGGTGGTGGCCAACGTGAAAGCCCATCACCATCGACGGCCCCATGCCACGCGCATAGACGGGCCCAAGCATGGTCAGGAAGGGGCTCGGCTTGACCAGCTGTTGAAAGCCGGCAGGTACGCGGAGGCGGGTGGCTGTGGTCATGGCGCGTGGCGCTACTCACATCGATGTCCGCAGGATAAGCGCTGGCATACAATAAGAGAAATGAATTTCGTGGATTGCAGTTCATCAATATCATGCATATATCCCGCGTCGACCTGAACCTGTTCGTCGTCTTTGATGCGATCTATACAGAGGGCGGCATCACCGCGGCGGCGCGCACGCTCAACCTGACGCAGCCGGCGGTCAGCCATGCGCTTGGACGGCTGCGCGAGCTGTTTGACGACGCGCTGTTCGAGCGCCGGGGCCAGGGCATGGTGCCGACGCCCCTGGCGCGCACGCTCGTCGCCGAGGTTCGCACCGCGTTGCAGGGCTTCGAGCGCACCTTGCGCGAAGGCACGCGCTTTGATCCGGCCACGAGCGAGCGCCGTTTCACGCTGTCGATGCGCGATGCGCTGGAAGCGACGCTGCTGCCGCCGTTGATGGCCGCCATTGCCAAGGAGGCTCCGCGCATCGACGTGACGACCGTACGCGGCGACCGGCGCCAGCTCGAAGCCGAATTGCTGGCCGGCACCATCGATGCGGCGGCGGATATTCTGCTGCCGGCGTCGCCCGCCATCCGCCATGCCCCGCTGCTGACCGATCCGATGGTGGTGCTGGCCCGCCCGGGCCACCCGATCGCGCACGAGCCGCTTACGCTCGAACGCTACCTGGCGTGCGAGCACGTGCACGTGTCGTCGCGGCGCCGAGGCGCTGGCCTGGAGGACGTGGAGCTGCGCCGGCTCGGCCATGAACGGCGTGTGCGATTACGCTGCCAGCACTATCCGGCAGCCTGCCGTGTGGTGAGCTGCACGGATCTGCTGGCCACCTTGCCGATCCGTTATGCCCGCATCGCCAACGAGCCGTACGGCAACGTCATGCTGCCGCTGCCGTTCAACGTGCCGCCGCTGGAGCTTTACCTGTACTGGCACACCAACAGCGACCAGGATGCCGCCAGTCGGTGGCTGCGCGATCACGTTTTTGCCGCAATGGCCGAGGTGGCCCTGGACGATGCGGTTGCCGCCTTTGCCGACGGAAACGGATAGCGTGCGCTGAATTCCGCAAAGCGTGCGGCAAGGAAATCCGCGCATGCCGTGAGCCGCGCCGGGCGATGTCGGCGGGCCAGGCTGACCAGCTGCAGCGGGGTGGGTGCATGGCTCCACGCCGGCAGTGTCACTTCCAGGCGCCCGGCGTAGACGTCCTGCGCGACGTCCAGCCAGGATTTGAACGCCAGCCCTCGGCCCGCGATGGCCCAGTCGCGGACGACCGCGCCATCGTCGCATTGGAAATCGCCGCGTACGTCGATCGGGGCGGGGCCGCTGGCGTGGGTGAGCTGCCAGCGCGTGACGGGCTCGCCGTTGCGCAGCAGGATCAGGCAACGGTGGTCTGCAAGGTCGCTCGGGTGCGCGGGCCTGCCGTGCTGCTTGAAATATGACGGCGCGCCCACGATCACACGCGGATGCGCTGCCAGCGGCCGCCGCAACAGCGCAGAGTCCTGCAGGTGGCCGTAGCGCAGCGCGAAATCCAGGTCTTCACGCATCAGGTCTGCCAGCCGGTCGCCGAGCACGAGTGTCACGCGCACGCCCGGATGCTGGTCGCAGAAGGCGTCCAGCCAGGGGCGCAGGATGTGCCGGCCGAGGTCCGACGTGGCGGCAATGCGGATCGGGCCGGACAGCTCGGTGCGATCCTGCCCCAGGCTTTCCGCGCCCTCATCCAACGCCTCCAGCGCCTGTCTTGCGTAGCCCAGATAACGCTGGCCGGCTTCGGTGGGCCGCATGCTGCGTGTGGTGCGGTCGAACAGCCGCGCGCCCAGTTCGGCTTCCACGCGCTTGAGCGCGGCGCTGGCCGTGGCGGGCAGCCAGCCGAGCTGGCGTGCCGCGGCGGAAAGGTTGCCGGCGTCTGCAATGCGCACCAGCAGGCGGAGGTCGTCGAGCGCAATCATTATCAAATTAAATTTGGAAAATCATCAAAGCATAGCCAGATTGTCTCGCTTTTGTTTGATGAAAGAATGGCCGCATCCGGGATACGGTTTTTTTCTTTCTTCTCAAAGGAGCATTGGCATGACGTCGAAGATCTTGCAGGACCAGTCGGTGGTGGTATTGGGCGGCACGGCGGGCATCGGCCAGGCGGTGGCGCAAGCGGCTGCGGTGGCGGGTGCGCGGGTGACGGTGCTGGGCAGGTCGGGTGCGGCCGATGGCGCCATTGCCGGGATTGCCGTCGACGCGAACGATACGGCGTCGCTGGTCCGTGCCATGTCGCAAGCCGCTGCCGGTGGTCAGATCGACCATCTTGTCATCACCATTGGCTCGCGCAAGAGCCCGCCACCCTTTGCATCTTTGCAGCGTGCCGATCTGGAGCAAGGTTTTGGCACCAAGCTCTTTGCGGCGCTGATGGCGGTACAGGCAGCGTTGCCGCACCTGGCGGCGCGCGCATCGATTACCCTCACGTCTGGGTTGCTCTCGCGCAAGCCAACGGCCACCGGGCTGCTGCGTGCGTCCATCAACGCTGCCGTGGAGGCGGCCGCCAGGAACCTGGCGAAGGAACTGGCGCCGCGCCGCGTCAACGTGGTGAGTCCTGGCGTGGTGGATACGGCGGTGTGGGGCGCACAGGGTGATCGCCAGGCCATGCTCGCCCGCATCGGCAGCGGCTTGCCCGTTGGCCGCGTGGGTACGCCCGACGACCTGGCACAAGGCTATCTGCTGGCCATGACCAACGGGTTCATGACCGGTGCCCTCATCGACATTGACGGAGGCGGTTTGCTATGACATCCGGCAGCGACTGGACATTCGATCACATCAACTTTCACGTGGCGGGCGATGCGCCCATCCGGAAGTTTTTCGCCGACGTGCTGGGCTGGAAGCCTGGACCTCGCCCGGCCTTTCCATTCTCAGGCACGTGGCTGTATCAGGGCGACGATGCGCTGGTGCACCTGGTGGACAAAGAGGGCGAAGCACCGGAAATGGTGTTCTCGCACATCGCCTTCCGCACCAAGCGGGATGCGGCGGAGGTGCTCGCCTCCGTGAAGGCGAGCGGGATGCCGCACCAGGTGCGCAAGCATCCTGGCCGGCCCGCTGCGCAGATCTTTGTCGAGTTGCCGGGTGGTGTGGTGGTGGAGCTGGAAGCGCCGCTGTCCGGTCCGTTGGAAGCGGCGCGCGAGTACGAGTGAGACCAGCGCTCAGGCGCCGGCCTTCTGCGCGTACTTCCAGCCCAGTTCAGCCATTGGGCGCGCGCGCTTGCCGGCTTCCAGCGCCTGCGCAGAGGAGGCCGTCCCGTCCACGACACGCTTCATGATCCCCTGCAGGATGCCGGCAATGCGGAACATGTTGTAGGCGAGGTAGAAGTTCCAGTCGCCCGTGATGCGGCGGCCGGTGCGTTCTTCGTATTGGCGGATGTACTCGGCTTCGGTCGGGATGCCCAGCGCTGCGAAGTCCAGCCCCGCCACGCCACGGAACTGGCCCGGCTCGATGTGCCAGCTCATGCAGTGGTAGCTGAAATCGGCCAGCGGATGGCCCAGCGTCGACAGTTCCCAATCGAGGATGGCCAGCACACGCGGTTCGGTGGGGTGGAAGATCAGGTTGTCGAGCCGGTAGTCGCCGTGAACGATGCTGGTGATCTCTTCGGCCTCCTGCGGCACATGCTTGGGCAGCCATGCGATCAAATTGTCCATCGCCGGGATGGATTCCGTTTCCGACAGCTTGTATTGCTTGCTCCAGCGCTCGATCTGGCGCGCGAAGTAGTTGCCGGGCTTGCCGTAGTCAGCCAGACCAATGGCGGCGTAATCGACGGTGTGCAGCGCAGAGATGACGCGGTTCATCTCGTCATAGATCGCGGTGCGCTCGGCCGGCTCCATGCCGGGCAGCGCCTGGTCCCACAGCACGCGGCCCTGCACGAATTCCATGATGTAGAAGGCGCGGCCGATCACGGCTTCGTCTTCACACAGCGCAACCATCTTGGCGACGGGCACATCGGTCTTGGCCAGTGCATCCATCACGCGGTATTCACGTTCGATGGCGTGGGCGGAGGGCAGCAGTTTCGCCTTCGGGCCCGGCTTGGCGCGCATCACATACGTGCGTGAAGGGGTGATCAGCTTGAAGGTCGGGTTCGACTGCCCCCCCTTGAACTGTTCAACGGTGAGCGGGCCAGCGAACCCTTGCACGTGATGGGCCATCCATGCCTCGAGCGCGCCGATGTCGAACTTCTGTTGTTCTGCGACGGGGCGCGTGCCTTCAAAGGCGGAAAAATCCTGCTGTGTCATGGCGTGTCTCCGAATCTTGTTCTGTCTCTGTATTGGGAAAGGGGTCAGGCTGCCGGCCGGCGGAAACGAAGGTATTGCTGCAGCAGGACCTCCATCGTCGTCAGGCGTGAGCCGAGGTGTACGGGGGAGGGTGGCGCGAAATTGCTCATGCGCAGCACCCAGTCGGCAGGGTCATCGCCGACATCCAGCACGTTGATGCAGCCGGCGGTCTGCGCGAGGTTGCCGAAGAACACACGCTGGCCTCCGGTAATGGCGTGCGACAGGATCGCGCGGTTGGTGCCACCGTGCAGCACCAGCAGCACCGTGTCCCAGTCGGGTTGCGTGCGCAGGTGGGTCAGCGCCGGGATCACGCGGTCGAGGAACTCGCCGATGCTTTCGCCGTTGAGAAAACGCCGGTCTTCCGGCACCGTGCCCGCGAATGCACCGATGAAGGCCTGCGCGACTTCGTGCTCAGGAATCTCTGCCAGTTTGCCGCCGCGGATCTCCTGCAGCTCCGGCCATTGCTCGAGCGTGACGCCGCGTTGCTGCATCGCGGGCATTTCGGCCAGAACGCGCTGCGCCGTCTCCACCGTGCGCGGCAGGCCGCTGACGATCACGCGATCGAAGACGATGTTCTCGTTCGCAAAGGCTTGGCCTGCGGCGCTGGCCTGCCTGCGGCCCTCTTCGTTGAGCGGCACGGTTTCGGGCAGGACCGGGCGGCCGGTTGCATCGAAGTACGTGACGGCGCCATGGCGCATCAGATAGACGCGCCGACGGTTCGGGGTCGGGAACGGAACCATGCTCAGCGGTATTGGGGTTTGCGCTTCTGCAGAAAGGCCGAAATGCCCTCGTTGCCATCGGCGTGGTGCAGGGCTTCGACAAAGCTGTGTTGCTCGGCCTTGAGATGCTCGTGCAGCGAGGCATCTTCTGCGTGCGCGATCAGGCCCTTGATGCGCCCTACGGCGTGCGGCGATTGCGCCGCGAGTCTTTCCGCCAGCGCGAGCGCGTGATCCAGCGCTTCGCCCGGCTTGACGACTTCATTGATGAGGCCGAAATGTGCAAGCCGCTCGGCGCCGACGGGTTTACCCAGCATGATGATTTCGCTGGCGAGCGGGCGCGGCAGGAAGCGCGCGATGTGCCACGAGCCGCCGCCGTCCGGCGTGAGCGCGACATTCACATACGCCATCACGAACTTCGCATCGGATGCGGCGACCACAAGGTCGCACGCCAGCAAGAGCGAGAAGCCAGCGCCCGCCGCTGGTCCTTCCACGGCCGCAATCACGGGCTTGGGAAACGTGCGGATGGTTTCGATCCAGTGGTTGAGCGCGTCGATGCCCTGTTCCTGCACGCTCCTGGGTTTGCTGCGGTTTTCCAGCAGGCGGTTCAGGTTGCCGCCGGCGCAGAAGGCCTTGTCGGCACCCGTGAAGATGACGGCGCGGATCTCGTTGTCGTTGGCGGCGCGGTCCAGTGCTTCCATCGACGCGGCGTACATCACCGGGTCCAGTGCATTGCGCGCGTCGGGGTTGGACAGCGTGAGCACCAGCGTCGAGCCGATGCGTTGGGAGAGCAGTTGCGCGGTCATGTCGGCCTCGTCAGGGTGGGTGGGGGCGATCAGGCGTCGGGTGTCAGCAGCGACATGCCAAGACGCGCACGGCGCAGCAGCCATGGGCTCGGGCGGTAACGTGGGTCACCGTAGAGCGCGTAGAGGTTCTGCAGCACTTCGAGAATCGCCATTGCGCCGAGCGTGTCGCCCAGCGCGAGCGGCCCCTGCGGATAGCCCAGGCCGAGCGTGACGGCCAGGTCGATGTCGTGTGGCGTGGCAATGCGCTGCTGTGCGATGTCGCAGGCGATGTTGACGATGCACGCGACGATGCGCTGCGCAACGAAGCCACCCGAATCGCGGATCACCGTCACGGGCACACCATCGGAGGCGAGCAGGCCGTGGGCAGCGTCGCGGTAGGTCGGGTCGGTGGCGGGCGTGGTCATCAGCGTGCGGCGCTTGGTGGCGGCAAACGGATAGAGCGTATCGAGCGCCACGGTGCGGCGCGCGTCGAGTCCCTCGGCGGCCACGCAAGCCGTCGCGTCGACGCCGCGCGGCGTGACGATGATGAGCGCATCGGCCGATGGCTTGGAGCCCGCTTCGGGCGTGACACCCAGACTGAGCAGCAGGCGCTGGGCTGCGGCATGACCGGCCTCATGAGCGCGGCTGATCCACACCGACGACGGGCGGGCTGCCGGCGCGGGCGCTGCGGCCGGGACCTGCTTCTGCCCATCGGGGTAGCGATAGAAGCCCTCGCCGGTCTTGCGGCCCAGGATGCCCCCGGCAAGGCGCACGGCTGTGATCTGCGAAGGCCGATAGCGTGGCTCGTCATAGAACTGGCGGTAGACCGATTCCATCACCGGATGCGACACGTCCAGGCCCGTCAGGTCCATCAGCTCGAACGGGCCCATGCGGAAGCCGGCTTGCTCTCGCATCACGGCATCGATGTCCGCAAATGCGGCGGCGCCTTCCTGCGCCACGCGCAGTCCCTCGGTGTTCATGCCGCGTCCGGCGTGGTTGACGATGAAGCCCGGCATGTCGATGCACCGCACGGCGGTGTGTCCCATGCGCTTGGCGAGCAGGGCCAGGGCGTCGCCGGTGGCCGGCGCGCTGCGCAGGCCGTCGATGACTTCGACGACTTTCATCAGCGGCACCGGATTGAAGAAGTGGAAGCCCGCCACGCGCTCGGGGTGCCTGCACGCCGCAGCGATGGCCGTGATCGACAGCGACGACGTATTCGACGCCAGGATCGCATCTTCACGCACGATGTCTTCAAGCTGGCGGAAGAGGTCGCGCTTGACCTCCAGTTTCTCGACGATGGCCTCGACGACAAGATCGCAGTCGGCGAGGTCGGCGAGGGTGTCGGCGGGAGACAGCCGCCCGATTGTGGCGTCGGCTTCATCCGCCGTGAGCTTGCCCTTGGCGGCCAGCTTGGTCAGCGTGTCTGCCAGTGCCGTGCGCGCCGCCTGCACCGCTTGCGCGTTGGCGTCGAACAGCCTGACGCGCAGGCCGGCCTGGGCCGCAATCTGTGCGATGCCGCGCCCCATGGCGCCGGTGCCCACAATCCCGATGGTCTGCATTTGAATTCCGCTGCGATCGAAAGAAGTCTGGCTAAAATAGCACGAGCGTGCGATTTTTGGCACCCGCACCGACCATAATGGGCGGTCACACCACCAAGGAGAGAGGCTTCATGCTGACGCTATACGGTTTTTCTGCGAGCAACTACTACAACAAGGTGAAGCTGGCGCTGATGGAGAAGGGCCTTCCGTTCGAGGAAGCGCTGCGCTGGCCCGACCAGACCGATGCTGACCTCTCCCCGCTGCACAAGGTCCCGTATCTGGCGTGCGAAGCGGGAGGGCTCTGCGAGTCGCAGGTGATTGTCGATTATCTGGAGGCCCGCTATCCGCAGCATCCGTTGATTCCGTCCGACCCGTTCGCGGCGGCGAAGGTGCGCGAAATCGTGACCTTCCTGGAGCTACACCTGGAACTGGTGGCGCGCCAGCTGTTCGCAGAAGCGTTCTTCGGCGGCAAGGTCAGCGACAACCTGAAGGTGAAGGTGCGCGAGCAACTCCAGAAGAACATTCCGGCCGCGGCAAAGCTGTTCAAGTTTGCGCCGTATGTGGCGGGCGACACGTTCACCATTGCGGACTGTGCGGCCATCGTGCACTTCCCGCTGGTGAGCTCGGCCACCAAGATCATCTACGGCGAAGACATGCTCGCGGCCATCGAGGGCATCAAGCCGTATCTGGCGAAAATGGCTGAAAACCCGAACGTGCAGAAGATCAACGCCGACCGCAAGGTCAACACGGAACAGATGCTCGCCTACTACGCCAGCAAGCGAGCCTGACGGGCGCCAGCCTTACAGCTTCGACAAACGCTCCAGCGCCAACTGGAGCGTTTCGTCTTTCTTGGCGAAGCAGAAACGCACCACGCCGGACTCGCGCGGCTGCGAATAGAACGCCGACACGGGGATGGCCGCCACGCCGATCTCGCTGTTGAGCCACTTGGCGAACTCGGCCTCGGGCAGGTCCGAGATGGCGGTGTAATCCACGCACTGGAAATACGTCCCCTGGCAGGGGAGCAGTTTGAAGCGCGTTTTCTCGAGACCGGCGCGGAACAGGTCGCGCTTGTGCTGGTAGAACGCGGGCAGGTCGAGGTACGGGCGCGGATCGGCCATATAGGCCGCCAGCCCGTGCTGCATTGGCGTGTTGACCGTGAACACGTTGAACTGGTGCACCTTGCGGAATTCCGCCGACAGCGCAGCGGGCGCAGCCACGTAGCCGACCTTCCAGCCCGTCACGTGATACGTCTTGCCAAAGCTCGAGACCACGAAGGCACGCCGCGCCAGCTCGGGAATGCGTGCCACCGAGGCGTGCGGCACGCCGTCGTACACCATGTGCTCGTAGACCTCGTCGGCGAGCAGCAGGACGTTGGTGGGCGCCAGAATGTCGGCGAGCTTCTGCATGTCGTCCGCATGCCAGACCGTGCCGGTCGGGTTATGCGGCGTGTTGAGCATGACCAGGCGCGTGCGCGGTGAAATGGCAGCCGCCAGCTTGTCGAAGGGGATACGGAAGTCCGGAGCTTCGAGCGTGATTGGAACCACCTTGCCACCTGCCAGCTCAATCGATGGGATGTAGCTGTCGTACGTCGGCTCGAACACGATCACTTCGTCGCCGGGATGCACGCAGCACAGCACGGCGGTCAGCAGTGCCTGCGTGGCGCCGGCGGTGATCGTGATCTCGCGATCGGCGTCGTAGCTGTGGCCGTAGAGGTTGGCGATCTTCGCTGCGATGGCGTGGCGCAGCGCCGGCACGCCCGCCATGGGCGGATATTGGTTCAGCCCGGCGCGCATGGCGTCCGACACCGCATCGACGATGCGCGGGTCGCAGTCGAAGTCAGGGAAGCCCTGGCCGAGGTTGACGGCCTGCTTCTCGGCGGCCAGCGCCGACATCACGGTAAAGATGGTGGTGCCGACATTCGGCAGCCGCGAGGGCGGCGGGGTCATGGGCGCAAGGGGTTCAGCAGCGCGGGTAGCAACGGTGGTCATGGCAAGGCGGCTTCGGGCTTGAGGTGGGCTTGGGCAGGTTCAATGGCTTCCAACCTGACGCGCGCGGCGAATTCTTTCGGCGGCAAGACGGCCACGTCGCAATACTTGGCCATGCGACGCTTGAGCTTGAGCACCGCCCTGTCCTTGGAGACGAGATACGCCACGCTGGCAGCGTCGGCCAGCGCGAGGAACTTCTGGTCGTCGCGGTCCTTGCAGCGGGGGACAAAGGGTTGGCCTTGCGCGCCGGCCGCCTCTTCGGGGTCGGCCACCGGCTGCGTGACACGGTCCACCCAGGCCAGCGCCGCCTGTGCATCGACTGCATAGCGCGCGAACTGCGGGTAGTCGAGCACACGGCGTAACTCTTCGCGGCAGGCGGGGCTGATGATGGCTTCCAGCCGGCCGGCTTCGAGCGCTGCCCGGATAGGGCGCGCCACAGCGTCATCGAAGATCAGGATGTCGACCCAGATGTTGGAGTCCAGCACCACGCGCGGCGGTGGCGGGCATGGGCTCGGGGCAAGGGCGGCAGCGTCTGCCATTCGATACAATTCCAGACTTGTGAACCGCGATTCTGACATGATCATCGTCCTCTCGCCGGCCAAGTCGCTCGACTACGACACGCCGCCGCGCATCAAGACCCACACGCTGCCCGATTTCATCGGGCGCTCCGCAGAACTCATCGACGTGCTCCGCAAGCTGTCACCGGCCCAGATCGGCACGCTGATGCACATTTCCGACCCGCTTGCCGTGCTGAATGCCACGCGCTACGCGGATTGGTCGCCCGAATTCACGGCCGAGAACAGCAAGCAGGCGGTCCTCGCGTTCGACGGCGATGTGTATGGCGGGCTCGACGCAAACGCGCTCTCCGCAGACGATCTGCACTTCGCGCAGAAGCACCTGCGCATTCTGTCCGGCCTGTACGGGGTCCTGCGCCCGCTCGACTGGATGCAGCCGTATCGGCTGGAGATGGGTACGCGCCTGGCCAATCCGCGCGGCAAGGATCTCTACGCGTTCTGGGGCGATGATGTGACGCTTGCGCTCAATACGCTCTTCAAGCAGGACGACGACCCCGTGCTCGTCAATCTCGCGTCGGAAGAGTATTTCAAGGTGGTGCGGCCCAAGGTGCTCAAGGCGCGTGTCGTCACGCCGGTGTTCGAAGACTGGAAGAGCGGCCAGTACAAGATCATTTCGTTCTATGCCAAGCGCGCGCGTGGGCTGATGGCGCGCTACGCGATCGAACACCGCATGACCGATCCGCGCAAGCTCCAGGCGTTCGATGTCGATGGCTATGCCTTTGTCGCCGACGATTCCGACGACGAGCGCTGGGTCTTCCGCCGCAAGCTTGCCTGACACGCCTTTGCTGTCCAACGTCTTCAGGGCCTGACATGACTGCCACCCAACCGTACATTTCCAGCACGTTCGACAGCGGCGCCATCGAGATCGTCGATGCCGCGCGCGCAGATGCCATCCGCCTGCGCATCCGCCGTGATTCGCATGCCGACTTCACGCAGTGGTTCCACTTCCGCCTGCAGGGCGTGCAGGGTCAGGCGTGCAGGCTGACCCTCGAGAACGCCAGCGAATGCACGTACGCCGCTGGCTGGAAGGATTACCGGGCCGTCGCGTCGTATGACCGGGAGCATTGGTTCCGCGTGCCGACGCGCTACGACGGCAAGGCGCTGACCATCGAACTGACCCCCGAGCACGACAGCGTCTGGTTCGCGTATTTCGAACCGTATCCGGATGAGCGGCACCTGTCGCTCGTTGCGGCCGCGCAAGCGTCGCCGGGCGTGCGGACCCAGCGTCTGGGCAGCACCGTGCAGGGGCGCGACATGACCAGCATCACCGTCGGCGAGCCCGGGCCTGGCAAGAAGCATGTCTGGATCATCGCGCGCCAGCATCCCGGCGAGACGATGGCCGAATGGTTTGTCGAAGGTCTGCTCGCGCGCCTGACGCGTCAGGGCGTGTGGAAGGGTGACCCGGTGGGACGCGTGCTCGCCGACCGCGCGGTGTTTCATATCGTGCCCAATATGAACCCGGACGGTTCGTCGCTCGGCAATCTACGCACGAATGCAGCGGGCGCCAACCTGAACCGGGAATGGATGGAGCCCGATGCGCAGCGCAGCCCAGAAGTCCTCTGCGTGCGTGGGGCGATCGAGCGAACCGGCGTCGACCTGTTCTTCGATATCCATGGTGATGAGGCCTTGCCCTATGTCTTCGTGGCCGGCAGCGAGATGTTGCCTGGCTTCACCGATGCGCAGCGCGCGGACCAGGACCGCTTTGTGGCCGCGTTCCTGCGCGCCTCACCGGATTTTCAGACGAAGTACGGCTACGAGGCGAGCAAGTACAACGAGGATGCGCTCAAGCTGGCCTCCAAGTACATCGGCCATACCTATGGGTGCCTGTCATTGACGCTGGAGATGCCGTTCAAGGACAACGCCGATTTGCCCGACGCGCGCGTGGGCTGGGACGGTGCGCGCAGTGCCGCCCTGGGCGCGGCGATGCTGCAAGCGATCCTGGAATACCTGGGCTGAGGGGGTACGGCGACCCCAAGACAACACGCGCCGCCAGAAACCCTGACGGCGCGTTTGCTTTTACTGGCTGGCCGTCGATTTCTTCTTTGTTGCCTTGTTGGTCGTCGACTTGGCGTTGGATTTGGATTTGCCGGTCGTGGCCGACTTGGCCTTTGCCGTGCCATTGCTCCTGGAAGCTTTGGCGGACTTGGCCGAGGCCTTGCCCCTGGCAGAGGTTTTGCCGTGCGCCGCAGTCGTCGTGCAGCGATGACCGCGTCGGCAGTGCGTACGGGCGGTTGTCGATGGTGCGGCGGACGGGCTGGCGAACGGTTGCCCGTTGGCGTCCAGCAACTCGTACGCGAGCATCATGCCTTCGTCATAGCCGCAGCGCACCTTTACCGGTTCCCATTGGTCGCCTGGCGTGCCGCGCTTGTGCACGGCGGCGATGAAGCTCACCACGCTCGAGACCTTGATTGCGCCTTGCTTGCTCGGTGAGAAACGCGTATCCCATGGTTCGACCTTGGCTTGCCCGTCGGACAATGCGCCGGTCGGCAGTCGGAACTGATCGAAACTCGTCGAGCGTGGAATGATCCAGCTCGCATGTGCGGCGCAATCGGCCACGTCGGGGCGAGCGTTTTCAGATTTGATCAGGCGGTCGCGGGTTTGTGCGCGGTACTCGGACAAGCTCATCTTGTCCTTGGGCGGCAGGTTGACCGTTGTGGTGCCGTCCGCGTCGGGCGCGCTGAACACGATGGGCGGGGTGGTCGGTCCGGGCGGGGTGGCCGGCGTGGACTGCACGGCCTGGGTGGCCGGCGCTGCGCCAGTCGAGGCGGTGGTCTGGTTCGACGTGTCGGTTGGTTGGGTCTGCAGATTGGAGCAGGCAGCCAGCAGCGCAACGACGCCGAGACAAAGAAGTTTGGGTCGCAACATCACGAGTGTTACAGGGTATCGGCGTGGGAAAACGCCATGATAGAGGAAAGCCGTAGGCGAAAGTTCCTGCGGCTTTCCCCAATGCAGCGCGTGCGGCGATCTTGCTGTCACCGCACGCCACGACGTTGCGGGCCGGTCATCACTGCTTGGTGAACAGGTGCGCGAGCGACCATTCGTCGGTACGCGCCTCGTAGCGGATGCCCTTGCGCATCGCCCATGTGGCGAGCTGGTGGTGCGACGGGATGATCGCGTAATCCTGCTGTGCAAAGCGTGCCGCAGCCTTGGCGGCCTGCTCGTGCGCTTGTTCGCTCGATACCGTGGACAGCGACGTCTGCACGAGCTTGTCCAGTTCCGGATTGCTGTAGCGGCCCCAGTTCCAGGTGCCGTAGCCGGTTTGCGCATTTGGCGTGCCGAGGATGCTGCGCAGCGCCACGTCCGCGGCCACGGAACCCCAGCCGAGCATCATGAACGAGAACTCGCCCTGGCGCGCACGCGAGAAATACGCCGCCACCGGCAGGGTTTCCACCTTGGTCTGGATGCCGATGCGCGTGAGCAACTGCGCCGTGGTCTGCGCCACCTGGGCATCATTCAGGTATCGGTTGTTGGTGGCATGCAGCGTCAGACCGAAGCCGTCCGGATAGCCCGCCTCGGCAAGCAGTTTCTTTGCGCGGGCAGGGTCATATCCGATCGGCTTCCCACCCGGGTGCCCGAAGATCTGGGGCGACACAATGCTCGATGCGACCACGCCCTGGCCCTCCAGCACGCGGCTCACGATGGCATCGCGGTTGATTGCCAGCGCTACGGCCTCGCGCACGCGACGGTCCTTGAACGGGTTCTTGGCAAGCGGCTTGCCTGCCTTGTCGGTAATGAACGGCGAGGCATCCCGGCTCTGGTCCATCTGCCAGAAGATCGTGCGCCACGACACCTGCTGCTCGAGATGGAACTTGGGGTTCTGCTTGATGCGCGGCACATCGGCGGCCGGGACCGCTTCCACCACATCCACGTCGCCCGAGAGCAGGGCGGCCGTGCGCGCCGCATTGTCGGTGATGATCTTGAAGGTCACCTTGTCCCACTGCGGCACGCGGCCCCAGTAATGGGGGTTCTTCTTCAGGACAATCTCTTGCCCGCGCGTGAAATGGTCGAACAGGAACGGGCCGGTGCCGATCATGGCGCGGCCCGCATCAAAGTCGGCCTGCGATGCGTTTGCCACCTTTTTCGGGATGATCGGCAGGCTGTTCAGGTCGTTCGGGATGCTCGCGTAGTTCGGGATCGACACCTTCAGCCGCACGGTGAGCGGATCGACGATCTGCACCTCGGTGATCGACTTGGTGTAGCTCGTGAACGGGCCCGGGCTGTTGGTCAGGCGCGCGGGGCGCTCGATGGAGGCCTTCACGTCTTCGCCGGTGAATGGCGTGCCGTCGCTCCATTTCACGTTCGGGCGCAGTTTGATTTCCCACGTGTGCGCATCGATGGCCTTCCACGATGTCGCCAGGCCTGGGATGTATCGGCCGTTCTTGTCGAGAAAGACCAGCGACTCGAAGATATGCAGCGCCATCGCATTGTTGGGACCGGCGTTGTTCCATTGCGGGTCCATCGATGTGACGTCGGCGGAGAGGCCAATGCGCAAGTCGTCGGCCTGTGCGGCTAGCGGCACTGCCGCGGTGCCTGCCAGTATGCACGCGGCAAGGTTGCGGATCAGGGCGCGCAGAAAAGGGCTGAAGGGGTGACTGGCCATCGGGAGCTCCTCGGGTTCGGGCGATGATGCCATGTGGCGAGAAAGCGCCATTGTGCCGCAGCCCGTCTCGACGTGTGGGGCACAAAGCGGCTATCGATAGAATCGACGCCGCAGCAATGAAAAAGCCACCCGAAGGTGGCTTGCGTCGCGGTACGGCACCTCAGTGGAACAGGGGCTGCTGTGTGGGTGCGTCTTCCGGCATTTCTGCGTGAACGATCTCGGCCGAGCGATCCGCATACAGCGGCGCGCCGCAGTCTTCACAGTACTCAGGCTCGAACAGCTGGCCGTGGCGGAAGATGTCTTCGATGCCGCAAGCGCGCAGTTCGTCGCAGATCTGCTCCAGCGGGCTGCCGGGCTCGCCCTCGGCGGCAACGTCCGTGGCGCCGCCATCGCGACCGTAGACCGGCCAGACGATGCCATAGATGAGGTCTTTCTCTCCGCGCACCGTGAAAGCGACGCGGTATTCCTCGATCTGCTCTTCGCCGAATGCGCCGATGATGGCCGCAAAGCGGTTGGCCGGCATGTCCAGGGCGCCTTGCAGATAGTTGACGGCTGCGCGCACCGTGAGCGGACGGATGCGCTTGTCGGATTCGCGGCAGGACAGGAAGAATGCGTCCGGCAGCAGCAGATCGAACTCGCAGCCGGGCATCAGCGTGGAGATCGTCGGCGTGACCTGCTCGCGCCATTGTTCGAGACACGCTGAACGCTCGGCATGGTGTTCCTTGGCGTCTTCCTGCCAGCGGAACAGCGGCTGGCCATGCTGGGCCACGACAATGGCCAGCAGGTAGCGCGGGTCGGCCAGGATGGGCGCGGTCTCGGGCATGTCGCGCAGGTCGACCTTGGCTGGCTGACCCGACAGCGCATACGCGGCCAGCTTGTGTGTCAGCGCGAAGGTATCGGAATGCGTGCGCGGAAGCTGATCGATGCTGTACAGATAAGGCGCCAGCGCCACGCGGGCATTGGACGCCATCACATGGGCCTGCAGGTGGACCTGCAGCGTCTGCGCAAGCTCGGGCTTGATGGTGCCCGACGGAATCATGTAGCGCGTGTGTGCGAGGACGGGCGCAGCAATCAGCAACGCGTCGTATTCGACGCCGCCCGAGCTGATCACTGCCGACTCGGCCAACGTCTCGGCCTGCTCTGCCAGCACGTCAGAGGCCTCTTCATTGTGCTTGAAGAGGTGCTCGAGTGCGGCGTCGAGCGCGGTCTGGCTGCCATTCTTGAGCAGCCGGGAGAGGCGTTCGGACAGCCTTTGTTCCCAGTAGACGTCTTCGATGCGGCTGCCGGACGCATCGAGCGCCAGGGCATCGGCGACGAGCCGTTCTGCATCGGGGGAAAGACGTTGGGGAGCCTTGGAGCGGAATCCTGCCATGCTGTGCCGTACCGGTCGATTGGAAAGAAGGGGCGTTATTTTACCCTTGGACGCAGCTGCCCGACGCTTTATCGGCGAAAGCCTAGGGTTTGACTGGGGGTGCCGATGCTTCGGTTGCGGTATCGCGCGTCGTGCGCGGTGCCGAGGTGGCAACAGGTTCCGATGCGGCCGGAATGCTGGCCGGGGCACTGGCAGTTGCTGCGGAAGCGGGTGCGTTGCCCGGCGGTGGTGCCAGGGCGGTTGCTCCGGGCGTCGCAGTCGATGCCGGTGCCCGCGTATCGGTTTGCGGCGCCTTGAACACGATATAGAACACGGCGGCCGCAACGACGAGTAGGGCGAGGACCACTTTGGACATGGGTGCGAAGCTCCTGCGGATGAATCGTCAGAGATGAACCGGACGGCTGCGCGGATCACGGAGAACTGCGCCGCGCGGTACTCGGCACACTCTACCAAAGCGCGCCTGCGGATTGGGCCCTCGTCATCACGTTTGATTCGCAGCAATAAAAAAAGCCGGCTCCGAAGAGCCGGCTTCCGGTCTGCTGCAGCGCAGCCGGCAGCTTACGCGGCCAGCAACTGACGCAGCACGAACGGCAGAATACCGCCGTGCTTGTAGTAGTCCACTTCAATCGGCGTGTCGATGCGCAGCAGCACTTGTGCACGCGTCGTCTCGCCATTGGCGCGATGGATGACCAGGGTGACGTCCTGTTGCGGCTTGATTTCGCCATCCAGGCCTTCGATGTCGAAGGTCTCGTCGCCCACGATGCCCAGCGATTGTGCCGAGTCGTTGCCCTTGAACTGCAGCGGCAGCACGCCCATGCCGACCAGGTTCGAGCGGTGGATGCGCTCGAAGCTGCGCGCGATCACGGCCTTCACGCCCAGCAGCTGCGTGCCCTTGGCGGCCCAGTCGCGCGAGCTGCCCGTGCCGTACTCTTCGCCACCGAATACGACCGTTGGCGTGCCGTCGGCGATGTACTTCATGGCGGCGTCGTAGATCGACATTTGTTCGCCGCTCGGCTGGAACAGCGTTTCGCCGCCTTCCACGCGCGAACCATCGGCCTTGGCCGGGATCATCAGGTTCTTGATGCGCACGTTGGCGAACGTGCCGCGCATCATCACCTCATGGTTGCCGCGGCGCGAGCCATAGCTGTTGAAGTCGGCCTTGAGCACGCCGTTGGCCAGCAGGTACTTGCCGGCGGGCGACGTTTCCTTGATCGAACCGGCCGGGGAGATGTGGTCGGTCGTCACGGAATCGCCGAACACGCCGAGCGCGCGTGCGCCCTTGACCGATGCCGAGGCAGCGGCCGGCGTCATGCCAAAGCCTTCGAAGAACGGCGGCTCGGCGATGTACGTCGACTTCGGCCAGTCGTAGACCTGACCCTTCGTGCCCTTGACGTTGGCCCACAGCTTGGACGGCTTCTTGACCTGTTCGTAGTTCGTGCGGAACGTGTCGGCGTTCATTGCGAACTTCATCAGCTTGGCGATCTCGTCCGAGGTCGGCCAAATGTCGCCCAGATAGACGTCGCGGCCCTTCTTGCCCTTGCCGACCGGCTCGGTCATCAGGTCGCGCGTCACGTTGCCGGCGATTGCATAAGCGACCACCAGCGGCGGCGAGGCCAGGAAGTTGGCGCGGATGTTCGGGTGGATGCGCGCTTCAAAGTTACGGTTGCCCGACAGCACGGCGGCGGCCACGATGTCGTTCTTCACGATGGCTTCGTTCAACTCCGGCGTCAGGTCACCGGCGTTACCGATACACGTCGTGCAGCCGTAGGCCGTCACGCCAAAGCCGAGCTTTTCCAGATACGGAAGCAGGCCGGCGGCTTCCAGGTACTTCGTCACCACGCGGCTTCCCGGGGCGAGCGAGGTCTTGATGTGCGGCGCGACCTCCAGGCCGGCTTCGACAGCCTTCTTGGCCAGCAGGCCCGCCGCCAGCAGCACGCTCGGATTCGAGGTGTTCGTGCACGAGGTGATGGCCGCGATCAGCACGTCGCCGCTCTTCACGTCGACGCCGTTGGTGGTCGTGAAGGTCTTGTCGAGGTCTTCCGATTTCTTGTTGAAGCCGTTTTCAGCAACCGGCTTGGAGAACAGCGACGAGAACGTCGACTTCACGTTGCCGATTTCGATACGATCCTGCGGGCGCTTCGGGCCAGCCAGCGACGGGGCCACCGTGCCGAGGTCCAGCGTCAACGTCTTGGTGTAGTCGATTTCGCCGGCTTTCGGCACGCCGAACAGCTTCTGCGCCTTGAAGTAGCTTTCGAACGCGGCGATTTCTTCCTTCGTGCGGCCCGTGCCCTTGAAGTAGTCAATGGTCTTGTCGTCCACCGGGAAGAAGCCCATCGTGGCGCCGTATTCCGGAGCCATGTTGCCGATGGTTGCGCGGTCCGGCAGCGACAGGCTGGCGGTGCCTTCGCCGAAGAACTCGACGAACTTGCCGACGACCTTCTCCTTGCGCAGCATTTCGGTAATCGTAAGCACCAGGTCGGTGGCCGTGCAGCCTTCGCGCAGGCGGCCCTTCAGCTCCACGCCCACGACGTCCGGCGTCAGGAAGTACACCGGCTGGCCGAGCATGCCGGCTTCCGCTTCGATGCCGCCCACGCCCCAGCCCACCACGCCAATACCGTTGATCATGGTGGTGTGGCTGTCGGTGCCGACCAGCGTATCCGGGTAGTACACGCCGTCTTTCTTATGGACGCCGCGTGCCAGGTACTCCAGGTTGACCTGGTGGACGATGCCGAAGCCAGGCTGCACCACGCCAAACGTGTCGAATGCCTGCATGCCCCACTTCATGAACTGGTAGCGCTCGTTGTTGCGCGAGAATTCCAGCTGCATGTTCAGGTCCAGCGCCTTCTTCTCACGGAAGTGGTCAATCTGCACCGAGTGATCCACCACCAGGTCGACCGGCACCAGCGGCTCGATCTTCTTGGGGTTCTTGCCCATGCGCTCGGCCACGTTGCGCATGGCGGCTAGGTCAGCCAGCAGCGGCACACCGGTAAAGTCCTGCAGCACCACGCGGGCTACCACGAACGGGATTTCATCAACGCGCTCGGCGTTGGGCTTCCAGTTGGCCAGTTGCGCAACGTGCTCTTCGGTCACCTTCTTGCCGTCGCAGTTGCGCAGCACGGACTCCAGCACGATGCGGATCGACACCGGCAGGCGCTCGATCGCCACGCCCAGTTCCTTGCCCAGTTGCGGCAGGGAGTGGAACTTGCCGGTCTGGCCGCCGTTGATCTTGAATTCCTTCAGGGTTTTTTTCAGGTTGTAGGGCATGGCATGGCTCCAAGGCTCAAGGATGCGCGGGGCGCCGAAGCGACCGTTGCGGATACATCAAATCGACAGAATCAAATCACGTACAAATCGACATACTCGTTGACCGGCATGGCTTCCAGCGCTTTCTGGTCCAATGACACACGCAGGATGGCCTCCTGCTGCCTGTCCGGAAAACGGCGGGCCAGGTTGCTCCGGAACTTCTCGACCAGCAGCGGCATGCCTTCCTTGCGACGCCGCTTGTGGCCGATCGGGTACTCCACCACGACTTCCTTGAGCGCCGTGCCATCCCTGAACTGGATGGTGATGCCATTGGCGATCGAGCGCTTTCCGGGGTCGTGGTAATCCTGGGTGAACTGCTTGTCTTCGACGCAGACGATCTTCTTGCGCAACACATCGATGCGCGGGTCGCGGGCGACGTGGTCTTCGTAGTCCTCAGCCCTCAGGTGGCCAAAGATCAGGGGCACGGCGACCATGTACTGGATGCAGTGGTCGCGGTCGGCCGGGTTGTTCAGTGGGCCTTGCTTGTCGATGATGCGGATCGCCGCTTCGTGCGTGCGGATCGTGACCCGTTCGATGTCATCCACGGTCCTGCCGGCCTTGGCAAGGGCCGTGTGCAGCGTCATGGCGGCTTCGGCGGCAGTCTGCGCGTGGAATTCTGCCGGGAAGCTGATCTTGAACAGCACGTTCTCCATCACGTACGTGCCGTACTTGCGCTGGAACTTGAACGGCCGCCCCTTGAAGGACACATCGTAGAAGCCCCAGCCTTTTGCGGTGAGAGCGGAGGGGTAGCCCATCTCGCCGGTCCTGGCAATGAGTGCGAGGCGCACGCCGCGGCTGGTCGCGTCACCTGCCGCCCAGGATTTGCGGCTTCCGGTATTCGGCGCGTGGCGGTAAGTGCGCAGCGCCTGGCCGTCCACCCATGCCAGCGACACGGCATTGATGAGTTCCTCGCGTGACAGCCCGAGCAGTTGCCCGACCACCGCGGTGGTGGCGACCTTGACCAGTACAACGTGGTCCAGTCCTACCAGATTGAATGCGTTCTCGAGCGCGATGCAGCCCTGGATTTCGTGGGCGCGGATCATCGCGGTGAGCACGTCGCGCATGACGAGCGGCGCTTTGCCTCCGGCAATGTTCGTGCGGGACAGCCAGTCGGCCACCGCCAGGATGCCACCGAGGTTGTCCGACGGATGGCCCCATTCGGCTGCCAGCCACGTGTCGTTGAAATCCAGCCAGCGGATCATGGCGCCGATATTGAAGGCCGCCTGCACCGGATCGAGCTGGAATGGCGTGCCCGGAATCTTCGCGCCGTTGGGCACGATGGTTCCGGGTACGATGGGCCCCAGGAGCTTGGTGCACGCCGGATAGGACAGCGCCTCCAGCCCGCAGCCCAAGGTGTCGATCAGGCAATGGCGGGCCGTATCGTAGGCCGCCTTGCTGGCGAGCTTGGACGCTGTCACGTAGTCGACGATGTCGACGATGACTTTGTCGGGCTTCGGGCGGATGTTTGCAATCGGCGCGGACATGGGCAGTTCCTGTCGGCCCCTGGCGATAGTGCGCGTTACTGCTTGGCCGGTTGAGCCGCGTCAGGCGACGGGGCCGGAGCCGGAGCCGGAGCCGGAGCGGGGGTCGCATTGTCCTGCAGCATGAGCGGCAGGCCCGCAGGAGCACGCAGCGCGCCGGCTTGCGTCGGAGCCGGTGCGCCGGCGGCCATTGCGGCAGTCTGGCATTCGTCGGCCAGACGGTGGCCCTCATTGTGGTCGAACAGCATGGCCTTGGCAGGGATCACCACCAGGTCCAGCCCGGACTTCTGATCGAAATAGCGGTCGGCGCCCGTATGCGTCATCTGGCGCGGCAACTGGTAGTTCTTGCCCTTCCAGAACATGGTGATGACCTGGTCACGCGCCATGTCGCCCTTCAGGTACATCTCGTTGCCGAGCTCGCATTTCCATTCCACGCCTTCCGGCTTGACGGCAGCAACCGGGGGTGCCTTCTTGGCGATCTTCTTCCTGGCGTGCGCCTTCTTCTTGGCAGCCGGTTTTGCCGTGGTCGGGCTCTGGGCCGTCGCGTACTGCGATACAGCCAGCGAGAGAACGCCGGCACAGGCGCCCACGATGAACTTGTTCATAAATTTCCTTCCGAAAGACTGGTCAGGGGTGGCGGCCGCCCGGGGCCGGAATGCCAGGGCTTGGCGCACGCCGGCCGGTATTTTGACCGATTTGTTCGCCGCACCCAACGGTCTGTTACACGACGATGCAAGCTGTCCACCAAATGAGGGAGACCTGCCATCTGCTGCCGGGTATTGCGGGGCAACCCGCCCCCTGCTCTGCGCCTTCGGTGCTCCTTGTCGGTGTTGATCGATCTGCCAGACTTAGCTGCGGTTCTGCGCGAACAGCGCGTCCAGCTTGGCTTCGTATTCGTGGTAGCCGATGCTGTCGTAGAGTTCCATGCGCGTTTGCATGGTGTCGACGACATTCTTCTGCGTGCCGTCGCGACGAATGGCGGCATAGACGTTCTCGGCAGCCTTGTTCATGGCGCGGAAGGCCGAGAGCGGATACAGGATCATCGAGACGCCCACGGAGGCCAGTTCATCGCGCGTGAACAGCGGCGTCTGGCCAAACTCGGTGATGTTGGCCAGCACCGGCACTTTGACGGCGTCAACGAACCGGCGGTACATCGACAGGTCCGTCATCGCTTCGGGAAAGATCGCGTCCGCGCCCGCTTCGACACAGGCTACGGCGCGTTCCAGGACGCGGTCAAAGCCCTCGACCGCCAGCGCGTCGGTGCGAGCCATGACAACGAAAGCCTCATCGGTGCGCGCATCGACAGCGGCCTTGATGCGGTCAACCATCTCGTCCTTCGAGACGATTTCCTTGTTCGGCCGATGTCCGCAGCGCTTGGCCCCCACTTGATCTTCGATGTGCATGGCGGCCGCGCCGAACTTGATCAACGACTTGGTCGTGCGCGCCACGTTGAAGGCGGAGGCCCCAAAGCCGGTATCGACGTCAACCAGCAGCGGTACGTCGCACACGTCGGTGATACGGCGCACGTCGGTCAGGACGTCGTCGAGGCCGGAGATGCCCAGATCGGGCAAGCCCAGCGATCCTGCCGCCACGCCGCCGCCTGACAGGTAGATCGCCCGATAGCCGGCGCGCTTGGCCAGTAGCGCATGGTTGGCGTTGATCGTGCCGACAATCTGCAGCGGCGATTCTTCGGCCAGCGCATGGCGGAAGCGCGCGCCTGCGCTGGATTGCGTATCGGATGTCATGGCAACTCTCCTCTCAATGCGATGGCTGCATCATGCGAAGAAGCGCGATGCGGCACTGACCGGCATTTCCACTCCCGTGGTGTGTGCACGTTGAAGCACCGCCCACCAGTAGCGGTAACTGGCCCGATCGTGCAGGCGTCCTTCGTGCTGGATCGGTCCCCAGGAGGCGTCCTGTGCAGCCCCCAGGATGGCCGCAGCCTGGATCACTTCGTCATGCGACGGGCGGAATGCCTGCACGATCGGTTCGATCTGGTCGGGGTGGATGCTCCACTTGCGCAGATAGCCGAATGCGTTGCGTGCCCGCGCGGCGTCGGTGCCCGCGCGATCCGGGTGCCTGATATCGGTGCTGACATTGTGCGACGGCACCTTGCCATGCGCATGGCATGCAGCAGAGATGTCCACCAAGGCGCGCCGGATCAGCGGATGTTCAAATTGCTCCGGCGAGCCCATCGCCGCGCCTGGAATCGCGCCGTTGTGCGCAGACACGAAGTCCATCAGCCCGAAGCTCAGGCACTCCACTTGCACCAGCGATGCGATGTCGAACACCTGCGCCAACGCGCCATGCGTTTCGATCAGCACATGGATCGGCAGGTGTCGCGCAATTCCGGCCGCACGCGCGGCCTGGTTCACGCGGTCGGTGACGCGCGCGACTTCCACCACGTCGCGCACTTTCGGCACGGTCACATAGGCAAGACGGCTGCCTGCCTGGCCGATGAGGATGTCGACGTCCTGCGTCCACGCATCGTGATTCGGATCGTGAATGCGCACGCCCACGCGATTGAAGTGGTTATCGTCGCTGTTGATCAGCGCGGCGGCCAGTTCGGCATGCTCGCGCTCGCGGCCGACGGCGGCGCCATCTTCGCAGTCAAACGTGATGTCGAAAACGGGACCAAGGGCTTGTTGCAGCGCGAGCGATTTGCGCATCAGCTTTTCCGCGCCAGCATAGTGGTCGCAGACGGGCAATTGGGCAGGAACGGTGTCGTCCTGGAACAAAACCTCGGTGGGGTGCACGGCGTTTCTATCAGATTGGCGGCGCTTGCGGCGCCTTCCAGATGCAAAAAAAACCGGAGGGTTCGTTGGCGATCCGCTCCGGTTTCTCTTCAGGTCATGCGACTCAGCCCAGCAGGTGCTTCACGCCATCTTGCTCTTCCTGCAGTTCCTTGAGCGTGATGTTGATCTTGCCCTGGCTGTACTCGTCGATCTCCAGGCCTTGTACGATTTCGTACTTGCCGTTGGCGGTCGTGACCGGGAAGCCGAACATGACGTCCTTCGGAATGCCGTATTCGCCGTTCGACGGGATACCCATGGTGACGATCTTGCCGTTGGTGCCGAGCACCCAGTCACGCACGTGATCGATGGCAGCGTTGGCGGCCGAAGCGGCCGACGACAGGCCGCGCGCTTCGATGATGGCGGCGCCGCGCTTGCCAACGGTCGGCAGGAACACGTCGTTGTTCCACACCGGGTCGTTGATCATGTCCTTGACGCTCTTGCCCTCGATCGTGGCGTAGCGGTAGTCGGCGTACATCGTCGGGCTGTGGTTGCCCCACACGAACAGCTTCTCGATGCTCGACACCGGCTTGCCGGTCTTGGCGGCAATCTGCGACAGGGCACGGTTGTGGTCCAGGCGCAGCATTGCGGTGAAGTTCTCGCGGGGCAGATCCGGCGCCGACTTCATGGCGATGTAGGCGTTCGTGTTGGCCGGGTTGCCGACCACCAGCACCTTGACGTTGCGCGAGGCGACGGCATTCAGGGCCTTGCCCTGTGCCGTGAAGATCTGCGCGTTGGCCGACAGGAGGTCCTTGCGCTCCATGCCCGGGCCGCGGGGGCGGGCGCCCACCAGCAGGGCAACGTCGGCGTCCTTGAAGGCAGTCATCGGGTCGGAGTGGGCTTCCATGCCGGCCAGCAGCGGGAAGGCGCAGTCTTCGATCTCCATCATCACGCCCTTGAGCGCCTTTTGGGCCTTCTCATCGGGGATTTCCAGCAGTTGCAGGATGACGGGTTGATCCTTGCCCAGCATTTCGCCGGCAGCGATGCGGAACAGCAGGGCGTAACCAATCTGTCCAGCAGCGCCGGTCACTGCGACGCGCATGGGTGCTTTTGCCATGAGAACTCTCCAAACGGTAGTGAAAAGCGGATCGCACTGCGCAGGGCGCGCACCCTTGGCAGGATGGCGGCGCAGCTGCGCGGGCATCGCCGACGCATGCCACTGCCTCATGGATCTCATGGGGTAGCCGGCCCGGAATCGGCAAGAACTTCGCAGTTTACTGCGTCCGCATGACGAAGTGGAAACACCCTGGCGCGTGTGCGTGAACCCTCGCTGTGACCAGTGTGAAACCGCTCGTCCGGAACAGGCGCGAGTGTAGGGGTGCCCTGATGTGAAAGTCAATCAATCTTCTGTCTTATATAAGACATAAGACATTCTATAAACGGGCTGGACGCGTCCGTGGCTTTTGTGGTGAAATCGGCAGTTATGTCGAGTCCCTCCAGCCCTCCATCTGCCGTCGTGCCGCCCGCTACTGGCGCGGACGTCGGTATGTCGCCTGCATCAGCGGGCGCGGGGGCGGGCTCACCCACCTTCAGTCCGCTCTATCAGCAGATCAAGACACTGATCCTGAAAAGCCTCCAGACCGGCGAGTGGAAGCCGGGCGAGATGATTCCCAGCGAGATGGAGCTGGCGGCGCGTTACAAGGTGAGCCAGGGCACCGTACGCAAGGCGATCGATGAGTTGGCGGCCGAAAATCTGGTCGCTCGCCGTCAGGGCAAGGGCACGTTCGTTACGACGCATTACGAAGAAGGCGTGCAATTCCGCTTCTTGCGCCTGATGCCGGAGCAGGGTGAGCAACACTACCCGAGCAGCCGCGTGCTGGAATGCAAGCGTATGCGGGCGCCGGCCGAAATCGCGCGCCTGCTCGAGCTGAAGGCCGGTGACAGCGTCGTGCAGATCCGCCGCGTGTTGTTCTTTTCCGGCGAGCCGACCGTGTTCGAGGAAATCTGGCTGCCAGGAATCAGCTTCAAGGGGTTGACCGCCGAAAAGCTGACCGAGTGGAAAGGGCCGATGTACGCGTTCTTCGAGGCGGAATTCGGTGTGCGCATGCTGCGTGCTACCGAGCACATTCGTGCTGTCGCCGCTGATGCGGCCACGGCGGAGCTGTTGTCCGTGACGACCGGGTCGCCGTTGCTGTCGGTGGAGCGTGTCTCGCACACATTCGGCGATAGACCCGTGGAGTTGCGCCGTGGGCTGTACGTCACCACGCGGCATTACTACCAGAATGACCTGAGTTGACTACGCGCCGCCGGGCCTGATTGATGCGGGTTCGGCGGCGCTTTGATTTGTGGGTTGCGCAACAGCGCATTGCGCGCCATGAAGGCTGTGTAGAGAAGACAATCGCCCCCGTTTGCGCCAATGGCGGCAGGGGGCAGGATGCACAAAGAACGGGGCGCTGCGCGGGAAATTATTGGTGCGCTGCGCAACGAAAGCGCGCTAAAATCTTGCGGATTTTTGCAAAGCAGTTTTGTTTGTTGATTAGCCAATGGGGTCTGACATGGCAGAAGCCATCAAGAAAGCCAGGCCGGAATTCAGGAACATCGGTTTGGGCGACATCGCCCGCTACCGCTTGCCCTGGGCCGGTAAGGTGTCCATCCTGCATCGTGCCAGCGGTGCACTGATGTTTCTTCTTCTTCCGTTCGTGCTGTATCTGTTCGAGCAGAGTCTCACGTCGGAAATCAGTTTCGCCAAGTTCTCGGCGCTTCTGTCCAACGGCTTCGCCAAGGTTGTCGTTCTTGCGCTCATTTGGGCGTATCTGCATCACTTCTGCGCTGGTATCCGCTACCTGATCCTCGACTTGCACATCGGTATCGACAAGACCACCTCGGCCAAGTCGGCTGTCAGCGTGCTGATCGTCAGCCTGCTGCTCACCGTCGTGTTCGGCGCCAAGCTGTTCGGCCTGTTCTGAGGAGCTCCTGATGGCAAACAACAATATCGGTCCCAAGCGCCTGGTCGTTGGCGCGCACTATGGCCTGAAGGATTTCCTCGCGCAGCGCGTGACGGCGGTGATCATGGCGGTGTACACCGTCGTGCTGCTGGCGTCGTTCCTGCTCTCGAAGGACACGTCGTACCAGAGCTGGGCGGGCCTGTTCGCCAACCAGTGGATGAAGATGCTGACGTTCCTGGCGATCCTGTCGCTCACGTATCACGCCTGGATCGGCGTGCGTGACATCTGGATGGACTACGTCAAGCCCGTGGCAGTGCGTTTGACGCTGCAAGTGCTGACGATTCTGTGGCTCGTTGGTTGCGCGGGCTACGCAGCTCAGATTCTCTGGAGGGTTTAAGACATGGTCGCAGTCAAGACTGGACTGCCGCGCCGCAAGTTCGACGTGGTGATCGTCGGCGCGGGCGGTTCGGGCATGCGCGCATCGCTGCAGCTGGCAGAAGCCGGCCTCTCCGTGGCCGTGCTGTCCAAGGTTTTCCCCACCCGCTCGCACACCGTGGCGGCGCAGGGTGGTATCGGTGCTTCGCTGGGCAACATGAGCGAAGACAACTGGCACTATCACTTCTACGACACCGTCAAGGGCTCCGACTGGCTCGGCGACCAGGACGCGATCGAGTTCATGTGCCGCCAGGCACCGAACGTGGTGTATGAGCTGGAACACTTCGGCATGCCGTTCGACCGCAACGCCGACGGCACCATCTACCAGCGTCCGTTCGGCGGCCACACGTCGAACTACGGCGAGAAGCCCGTGCAGCGTGCCTGCGCCGCGGCTGACCGTACCGGCCACGCGCTGCTGCACACGCTGTATCAGCGTAACGTGCGTGCCAAGACCCACTTCTTCGTCGAATGGATGGCGCTGGACCTGATCCGCGACCAGGACGGCGACGTGCTGGGTGTGACGGCGCTGGAAATGGAAACCGGCGAGGTCTACATCCTCGAAGCGAAGACGACGCTGTTCGCCACGGGCGGTGCAGGCCGCATCTACGCAGCGTCCACCAACGCCTTCATCAACACCGGTGACGGCCTGGGCATGGCCGCGCGCGCAGGCGTTCCGCTCGAAGACATGGAGTTCTGGCAGTTCCACCCGACCGGCGTGGCCGGTGCGGGCGTGCTGATCACGGAAGGCGTGCGTGGCGAAGGCGGCATCCTGCGTAACAAGGACGGCGAGCGCTTCATGGAGCGCTATGCTCCGACGCTGAAGGATCTGGCGCCGCGTGACTTCGTGTCGCGCTCGATGGACCAGGAAATCAAGGAAGGCCGTGGCTGCGGCCCGAACGGCGACTACGTGCTGCTCGACCTGACCCACGTCGGCGCCGAGACCATCATGAAGCGCCTGCCGTCGATCCGCGAGATCGGGCTGAAGTTCGCCAACGTCGACGCCATCAAGGAACCGATTCCGGTGGTGCCGACCATCCACTACCAGATGGGTGGCATTCCGACGAACTATCACGGCCAGGTCGTGGTGCCGAAGAATGGCAACCCGAACGAGGTCGTCAACGGCTTCTACGCCATTGGCGAATGCTCGTGCGTGTCGGTGCACGGCGCCAACCGCCTGGGCACGAACTCGCTGCTCGACCTGGTGGTGTTCGGCCGTTCGGCGGGCAACCACATCATTGCGCAGAACCTGAAGAACCGCGAGCACAAGCCGTTGCCGGCCGATGCCGCCGACCGTGCGCTCGAGCGCCTGGCCAAGCTGGATGCGTCCAGCTCGGGCGAGTACGCGCAGGACGTTGCCAACGACATCCGCCGCAACATGCAGTCGCACGCGGGCGTGTTCCGTACGCAGAAGCTGATGGATGAAGGCGTCGAGCGCATCCTGGAAGTGGGCGAGCGCGCCGCCAACATCCACCTGAAGGACAAGTCCAAGGTGTTCAACACCGCGCGCATCGAAGCGCTGGAAGTGGCCAACCTGGTGGAAGTGGCCAAGGCGACGATGGTGTCGGCCGCCGCCCGCAAGGAGTCACGCGGTGCTCACGCCCACAGCGACTTCCCGAACCGCGACGACGAAAACTGGATGAAGCACTCGCTGTGGTATTCCGAAGGCAACCGCCTCGACTACAAGCCCGTGCAGTTGAAGCCGCTGTCGGTGGAATCGGTGCCGCCCAAGGCGCGTACGTTCTAACGGATAAGAAGGGCCCACAAAAATGAAGCGTATTTTTGAAGTCTATCGCTACGATCCGGACAAGGACGCAGCGCCCCGCATGCAGACCTACGAGGTTGAGCTCGACGGTCACGAGCGCATGCTGCTCGACGCGCTGGTCAAGCTCAAGAAGCTGGACGAGTCGATCGCGTTCCGTCGCTCGTGCCGTGAAGGCGTGTGCGGCTCCGACGCCATGAACATCAACGGCAAGAATGGTCTGGCATGCCTGACCAACATGCGTGAGCTGCCCGAGAAAATCGTGCTGCGCCCGCTGCCGGGGCTGCCCGTGGTGCGCGACCTGATCGTGGACATGACGCAATTCTTCAACCAGTACCACTCGATCAAGCCGTACCTGATCAACGACGAGCCGCCGCCCGAGAAGGAGCGCCTGCAGTCGCCGGAAGAGCGTGAAGAGCTCGACGGCCTGTACGAGTGCATTCTGTGCGCGAGCTGCTCGACGTCGTGCCCGTCGTTCTGGTGGAACCCGGACAAGTTCGTCGGCCCGGCCGGTCTGCTGCAGGCGTATCGTTTCATCGCTGACAGCCGCGACCAGGCCACCAGCGAGCGTCTGGACAACCTGGAAGATCCGTACCGCCTCTTCCGCTGCCACACCATCATGAACTGCGTCGATGTGTGCCCGAAGGGTCTGAACCCGACCAAGGCCATCGGCAAGATCAAGGAATTGATGGTGCGCCGCGCGGTGTGAGCCGCGAGTCAGCGCACTTTGGCATTGTGTGTCGCCGGAGCGGTTTCTCCGGCGACGCATTTTTAGGAAGTATGGTTGCTGTGAACACTCCGACGTTCTCCCATCAGTCCGATCCGCACAAGCGAGCCCGTTTGCGCTGGCGTGCCCGACGCGGCCTGCTCGAGAACGACATCATCGTCGAGCGCTTCTTCAACCGCTACGAGACGGAACTGTCGGATGACGACGTTGCCGCACTCTCGCAGTTGTTCGAGCTACCCGACAACGACCTGATGGATCTCCTGCTTGCACGCAAGGAGCCGGAGGGCGAACTCGACGTGCCTCACATCCAGCACGTCCTGACCTTGCTGCGCTCGGTCTAAACCGGCGCGCGAGAGGTTGCCGCAAGACGAATCAGTCCAGCCGCCCCCGGCCGGCGCCCCTTGATCCGTCTGGCGGGAGTCTCCCGACTTTATTTTTATAAACAGCAGAGAAGGAAACCGACATGACGCCGTCCGAAGTGAAAGCCACCCTATCGTTTTCCGATGGCTCGCCCAGCGTCGAGCTGCCGATCTACAAGGGCACGGTTGGCCCGGACGTGATCGACATTCGCAAGCTGTACGGTCAGACGGGCAAGTTCACGTACGACCCCGGTTTCATGTCGACCGCGTCGTGCAATTCCAAGATCACCTACATTGATGGTGACAAAGGTGAGCTGCTGTACCGCGGCTACGCCATCGACGATCTGGCCAGCAAGTGCGATTTCATGGAAATCTGCTATCTCCTGCTGAAGGGTGAGCTGCCCAATGCCAAGCAGAAGGAAGAGTTCAACCATGTGGTGACGAATCACACCATGGTGCACGAGCAGATGCAGTTCTTCCTGCGCGGGTTCCGTCGTGACGCCCATCCGATGGCCGTGCTGACTGGCCTGGTTGGTGCCATGAGCGCCTTCTATCCGGACGCTGCCAACATCAACGACCCGCGCGAGCGCGAAATCTCGCAGATCCGCCTGATCGCCAAGCTGCCGACGCTGGTGGCCATGGCGTACAAGTACAACATCGGCCAGCCGAACATCTATCCGCAGAACAACCTGTCGTACACGGGTAACTTCATGCGCATGATGTTTGCCACGCCGTGCGAAGACTACAAGGTGAACCCGGTGCTGGAGAAGGCACTGGACCGGATCTTCATCCTGCACGCAGACCACGAGCAGAACGCCTCGACTTCGACGGTGCGTCTGGCCGGTTCGTCGGGCACCAACCCGATCGCTGCCATCGCTGCCGGTATCGCTTGCCTGTGGGGCCCGGCGCACGGCGGCGCGAACGAAGCTGCACTGAACATGCTGGAAGAAATCGGAACCGTCGACAAGGTGCCCGAGTTCATCAAGCAGGTGAAGGACAAGAACAGCGGCGTGCGCCTGATGGGCTTTGGCCACCGCGTGTACAAGAACTACGATCCGCGCGCCAAGCTGATGCGCGAAACCTGCCATGAAGTGCTGAACGAACTGGGCCTGCACAACGACCCGCTGTTCAAGCTGGCCATGGAGCTGGAAAAGATCGCGCTGGAAGACGAGTACTTCGTCAGCCGCAAGCTGTACCCGAACGTCGACTTCTATTCGGGCATCGTTCAGCGCGCGCTGGGCATTCCGACTTCGATGTTCACCTGCATCTTCGCGCTGGCCCGCTCGGTGGGCTGGATTGCACAGTGGGAAGAGATGATCACGGATCCGGAATACAAGATCGGCCGTCCGCGCCAGTTGTTCAACGGTGCTGCAACCCGCGAAGTGCCGTCGATCGACAAGCGCTAAGCCAGGCTGTTTGCTTTACAGAAGCCCCGCTCGGGAAACCAGCGGGGCTTTTTGTTGCCCGCAGCTGTCAGAAGGGCTTTCGCATAATGGCGATACCCCCTTTCGTCAGTCACGTCCGGTGCCCAATGCACCGGGTGGCATAATCGATCACTCCCCACGAAACTGCTCGCGCGGCGGCCCTGAAATAAGAAAGGGCGCGTTGTGCACGGATCGCATCATGGCCAAGACGCTCTACGACAAACTTTGGGACGATCACGTCGTTCATGCCGAAGAGGATGGCACGACCGTCCTCTACATCGATCGTCAACTGCTGCACGAAGTGACGAGCCCGCAGGCCTTCGAAGGCCTGAAGATGGCCGAGCGTCCGGTGTGGCGCATCAGTGCCAACCTGGCTGTGTCGGATCACAACGTGCCGACCACCGATCGTTCGCACGGCATTGCCGATCCGGTTTCGAAGCTGCAAGTCGATACGCTCGATGCCAACTGCGACAGCTACGGCATCACGCAATTCAAGATGAATGACAAGCGTCAGGGCATCGTGCACGTGATCGGGCCGGAGCAGGGCGCGACGCTGCCTGGCATGACGGTCGTGTGCGGCGATTCGCATACCAGCACGCACGGTGCGTTTGGCGCGCTTGCGCATGGCATCGGCACGTCGGAAGTCGAGCACGTGTTGGCTACGCAAACGCTGCTCGCCAAGAAGAGCAAGAACATGCTCGTGAAGGTGGAAGGCACGCTGCCGCGCGGCTGCAGCGCCAAGGACATCGTGCTCGCCATCATCGGCAAGATCGGTACGGCCGGAGGCACGGGCTACGCCATGGAGTTTGGTGGCTCGGCCATCCGCGCGCTGTCGATGGAAGGCCGCATGACGGTGTGCAACATGGCCATCGAAGGCGGCGCACGCGCAGGCATGGTCGCCGTGGACGATGTCACGCTGGAGTACATCAAGGGTCGTCCGTTCGCGCCGCAGGGCGTGGAGTGGGAACAGGCCGTCGCCTACTGGCGCACGCTGCATTCCGACGAAGGTGCGCACTTCGATCAGGTGGTCGAGCTGCGCGCTGAAGAGATTCGCCCGCAGGTGAGCTGGGGCACGTCGCCGGAAATGGTGGTCAGCATTGAAGACCGTGTGCCGGATCCTGAAAAGGAAAAAGACCCGAACAAGCGCAACGCCATGGAGCGCGCGCTCGAATACATGGGCCTGCAGCCGAACGTCGCCATCAGCGACATCAACATCGACAAGGTGTTCATCGGCTCGTGCACCAACAGCCGCATCGAAGACATGCGCGCTGCCGCGTGGGTCGTGCAGAAGCTGGGCAAGCGCATTGCCTCGAACGTGAAGCTGGCGATGGTCGTGCCGGGCTCGGGCCTCGTGAAGGAACAGGCCGAGCGCGAAGGGCTCGACAAGATCTTCAAGGCGGCGGGTTTTGAATGGCGCGAGCCGGGTTGCTCGATGTGTCTGGCAATGAATGCCGACCGCCTCGACCCGGGCGAGCGCTGCGCATCCACGTCCAACCGCAACTTCGAAGGCCGTCAGGGCGCGGGCGGCCGCACCCATCTGGTCAGCCCGGCGATGGCGGCTGCGGCTGCCCTGGAAGGTCACTTCGTTGACGTGCGCAAGCTCGCTTGAGCGGCAGGATAGAGAGAGCAATCATGGAACAATTCACCATCCACACCGGCCTCGTGGCGCCGCTCGACCGCGAAAACGTCGACACCGACGCCATCATCCCGAAGCAATTCCTCAAATCGATCAAGCGCACGGGCTTCGGCCCGAACCTGTTCGACGAGTGGCGCTACAAGGACGTCGGCGAGCCTGGGCAGGACAACAGCAAGCGTCCGCTGAACCCGGATTTCGTACTGAACCAGCCGCGTTACAAGGGCGCCTCGGTGTTGCTGGCGCGCAAGAATTTCGGCTGCGGCAGCTCGCGTGAGCACGCGCCGTGGGCGCTGCAGCAGTACGGCTTCCGCGCCATCATCGCGCCGAGCTTTGCCGACATCTTCTTCAACAATTGCTTCAAGAACGGCCTACTGCCGATCGTGCTGACAGAGTCGCAAGTCGACCATCTGTTCAACGAGACGCAAGCCTTTACCGGCTACCAGCTGACTGTCGATCTGGACAAGCAGATCATCGTCACGCCGGGCGGTACGGCGTATCCATTCGACATCACGGCCTTCCGCAAATACTGTCTGCTCAACGGCTTCGACGACATCGGTCTGACCCTGCGCTACGCCGACCAGATCAAGGCTTACGAAGCGCAGCGCCTGGCCAGGATGCCGTGGCTCGCGCACAAGCTCGTCGGCTGAGCGGATACCAGAACAACAAGGACAACCACATGACCAAGATTGCAGTGTTGCCGGGTGACGGCATTGGCAAGGAAATCGTCGCCGAGGCCGTGAAGGTGCTCAAGGTATTGGGCGAGCCGTTCGAGATGGAATTCGCCCCGGTGGGCGGCGCCGGTTACGAGGCCAAGGGCCATCCGCTGCCGGAAGACACGCTCAAGCTCGCCAAGGAGGCTGACGCCATCCTGTTCGGCGCCGTGGGCGATTGGAAGTACGACACGCTGGCGCGCGAGCTGCGCCCGGAGCAGGCCATCCTCGGCTTGCGCAAGCACCTGCAACTGTTCGCCAATTTCCGTCCGGCGATCTGCTATCCGGAACTGGCCGGCGCGTCGAGCCTGAAGCCTGAGATCGTCTCCGGCCTCGACATCCTGATCGTGCGCGAACTGACTGGCGATATCTACTTCGGCCAGCCGCGCGGCGTGCGAGCAGCACCTGACGGTGTGTTCGCCGGCGCGCGCGAAGGCTTCGACACCATGCGCTACAGCGAGCCGGAAATCCGCCGCATCGCGCACGTCGCCTTCCAGGCTGCCGCCAAGCGCGGCAAGAAGCTGTGCAGCGTCGACAAGGCCAACGTGCTCGAGACGTTCCAGTTCTGGAAGGACATCGTCACCGATGTGCACAAGGAATATCCGGAAGTCGAGCTGTCGCACATGTACGTCGACAACGCGGCCATGCAACTCGTGAAGGCGCCGAAGAACTTCGACGTGATCGTTACCGGCAACATGTTCGGCGACATCCTTTCGGACGAGGCTGCCATGCTGACGGGCTCGATCGGCATGCTGCCGTCGGCGTCGCTCGATGCGAACAACAAAGGCTTGTATGAGCCGTCGCACGGCTCCGCGCCGGACATCGCTGGCAAGGGTGTTGCCAACCCGCTGGCGACGATCCTGTCGGCGGCGATGATGCTGCGCTATTCGCTGAACAAGGCCGAGCAGGCTGATCGCATCGAAACTGCCGTCAAGAAGGTGCTGGCGCAGGGCTACCGGACCGGCGACATCCTGACGCCCGGTTGCAAGCAGGTCGGCACTGTCGAGATGGGCGACGCCGTGGTCGCTGCCTTGTAAATCAAAACATGCGTCGCGGTGCCGTCACACGCGGCACCGCAATCGTCGTTTTTTGGGCGGACACATGTTGCAGTGCATTGTGTGGCCGCCAAATCGTGTATATTTTTGCAGATGATCTCGATTGCGCTCCCCGTCCTCGTACTGGGCATTCTGGGCACCCTGGCCATTGCCGCCAAGGGCACCGCCGCGCGCACTCGCATGACGCCTGTCGAGATTCGCACGACCACGAAAATCATTACCAAAAAAACGATCTCGTAGATCGTCCGTCGTGCCCGTTCGCCTTCCCCGCGCGGTCACGCCGGGCGACCGAGGCGGGGAAAATCACTAGAGGTTCACAATCATGAAGGTAGGTCTCGTCGGTTGGCGCGGCATGGTCGGTAGCGTGCTGATGCAGCGCATGCAGGAAGAAAAGGATTTCGACCTGATCGACACCGTGTTTTTCAGCACCAGCAACGCTGGCGGCAAGGCACCCGCATTCGCCAAGACGGATGCGCCCCTGGCCGACGCGAATGACATCGAAGCGCTGAAGGCGTGCGACACGATCATCACGTGCCAGGGCGGTGACTACACGACAGAAGTCTTCCCGAAGCTGCGCGCTGCCGGCTGGAATGGCTACTGGATCGACGCCGCCTCGACGCTGCGCATGGAAGACGATGCCGTGATCGTGCTGGACCCGGTCAACCTGTCGCTCATCAAGAATGCGGTGGCGGCCGGCACCAAGAATTTCATCGGTGGCAATTGCACCAACTCCATCCTGCTGATGGGCGTGGGCGGTCTGTTCCGCGAAGGCCTGGTCGAATGGGTCAGTTCGATGACCTACCAGGCAGCCTCGGGCGGCGGTGCAAACCACATGCGCGAGCTGCTCAAGGGCATGGGCGTGATCCACGGTGCCGTGGCCGATGAGCTGGCCAACCCGGCCTCCGCCATCCTGGACATCGACCGCAAGGTTGCCAAGACCATCCGCGAAGACGTGCCGACCGAATTCTTCCCGGCGCCGCTGGCTGGTGGGTTGATCCCGTGGATCGACAAGCAGCTCGACAACGGTCAGTCCAAGGAAGAGTGGAAGGGTCAGGCCGAGGTCAACAAGATCCTGGGCACGGCGCAGACGATTCCGGTCGACGGCCTGTGCGTGCGGATTGGCGCAATGCGCTGCCACAGCCTGGGCCTGACGCTCAAGCTCAAGCGCGACCTGCCGCTCGACGAAATCGAGCAGATCATCCGCTCGGGCAACCCCTGGGTGAAGTGGGTGCCGAACGACCGCAGCATCACCGAGAGGGAACTGACGCCGGCTTCCATCACGGGTGGCCTGGAAATCGGCGTGGGCCGCGTGCGCAAGCTGAACATGGGGCCCGAGTATGTGAGCGCCTTCGTGATCGGCGACCAGCTCCTGTGGGGCGCCGCCGAGCCGCTGCGTCGTACGTTGCGCATCCTGCTCGATAAGTGACTCTCGGTTTGCTTTCGGTGGCAGACGGGCCTGTAACGATGGTCGTTGCTGCCTGACAACAGAAAGTGCGCTTTTTCAACCAACGCCGCGCGGCCTGCGCGGCGTTGTGCCATCTGGACGCCCACGGGCTTTAACGTTGGTACACAATAGCGGCCGGAACGCTGTCCGCCCATTGGTGGGGTGGACGGGGCACGGGGAGGGGTTAGCGCCACATTGAAGCACACGCATTCCGGGGGGGTACGTCGGGTGCTTCAGAATCTCGCCAACTTTGTCGTATTCAGATGAATTGACGGCGGTTCTTGTCCCGGCTTTTCACCTTTTGGGTGAACTTGCTGCGCTAACTCGTTGATGTTAAGTTCGTTTGCACATTACAAGATAACGGAGTCGAAGGTGAGGGTGAGCCAATACCGCCGGAGAGAATCGTCCCATCGCAGTCCCCGCTGGTCTGCCGTCGCGTTTGCCGCGGCGAGCCTGCTGCTGATCCAGCCCGCTGCGCAGGCGGCTGGCTTCGGGGCGCTGCACGTGCGTTCCAATCTTGGGCAGCCGCTGCAGGCCGAAATCGACCTGACTGGCGTGACGCCGGAAGAAGCGCAAAACCTGGTTGCCAAGCTGGCAACCCCCGACGCTTACGCGCGCGCCGGCCTGACCTACAACCCAATCGTCTCTTCGCTGCGTGCCTCGCTGGTGCGCCAGTCAGACGGCAATTACGTGGTGCGGCTGCGTTCCACCCAGCCCGTTGCCGAGCCGTTCGTCGATGTCCTGGTCGATCTCAACTGGGCGAGCGGCCATATCTCCCGCGCCTATACGTTCCTGCTGGATCCGGTAGGGTCGAACCATTCCGCCCAGAATTTTGCGCCGACGCCGGTAGTACAAGCCACCACGCCCGGCGCGGCGGAAACCACTTCTGCGCCGGCGTCCCAATCGCCTGCACCGGCACCGGCAGCCGCCGCGCCGGCTCGCCCAGCGCGCCAGGCAGCACGGCCGCAGCAAGCGGCGCCCGCTGCTCCCGCGCCGAACGCGGCTCCGGGCGGTTCGTACACCGTACAGCGGGGCGACAGCCTGTATGACATTGCCTCGACGGCGGCGCAGGGCCAGGAGGCCGTGTCGCTCGACCAGATGCTGCTGGCGTTGTATCGCAATAACCCCAACGCGTTCATCGGCGGCAATATCAATCGGCTGCGTACCGGTTCAGTGCTGAAAGTGCCGTCGCAGACCGATGCGCAGAAAGTCTCGCCGCGCGAAGCACGTCGTGAGGTGGTCGCGCAGACCTCCGGTTTCGCCGGTTATCGTAATCGCCTGGCCACCGCAGCGGAAGCCAACGCAGCGACAGACACCGATTCAGCTCGCCAGCAAAGTGGCAGCGTGTCGGCCCGTGTGCAGGACCAGGCTACACCGGCAGCCAGCGGACGCGATGAATTGCGCCTGTCGAAGGCGGATCGCACCGCAAAGGCCAGCGCTGCCGCGCGCGACGAGGAATTGGTCGCCAAGGAGCATGCGCTCAAGGAAATGGAATCACGCGTTGCTCAGCTGGAGAGGAATCTCGCTGACATGCAACGCTTGGTCGAGCTGAAGAACGCCGAGTTGGCGAAGGCGGCGAGCGCCGCCAAACCGGCTGCAGCGGGCGCTGCACCGTCGACAGCCGCCGCGGTTGTGGCAGCCGCTAATGCACCGGCACCGGCTGCTGCGTCGGCTTCTGCGCCGGCTCAACCGGTGGCCAATACGCAGACGGCCGCTGCGGCGCCGGCTTCGTCGGCAACGGCTGCCGCTTCCACGCCGGAAGCGGCATCGGCTCCGGTTGCCGCTGCCTCGGCGGCGCAGGCTGCCAGCGCGCCCCTTGCCGCCGCATCCGCGCCGGCCGTGGCGCCGAAGAAGAAGGCGCCTGTTGTCGTGGCGCCCCAGCCGCCGATTGCCGAAGAGTCGTTCTTGTCGTCGCTGATGGGTAACCCGATGGCGCTTGGCCTGGGTGGCGTGGTGATCGCGTTGCTGGGTGGCCTGGTGGCGTATCGTCGTCGCCAGCAAAAGCCGGAGCAGGGGCACGGCTTCCAGGATAGTTTGCTATCCCAGGAAAGCACCGTGATGGCCGGTGCGAACTCGCTCTTCGGTGCAGCCGGGGGCCAAAGCGTGGATACCTCCCAGCACAGCGTGTTTGGTGCCGATTTCCGTATCGGCGGCAGCAACGAGAGTAACGAGGTAGACCCGATCGCCGAGGCCGATGTCTATATTGCCTATGGCCGCGACGTGCAGGCCGAGGAAATCCTGCGCGAGGCGCTTGAACAGCATCCGGAGCGTCAGGCCATTCGATTGAAGCTGATGGAGATCTACGCCAACCGGCAGGACGCACACGGGTTCCAGACCGTTGCAGAAGAGATGCTGGCGCAGGTGGGTGCATCGTCGCCCGAGTGGGCTGAGGCTACCGCAATGGGCCGCAAGTTCGATCCGGCCAACCCGCTGTACCTGACGGCGCACGGTGACGGGCAGCATCCCACTGCCGAAGCCGCTGCTGCGCCGAGCCATGCCGGTGCGGCTGTCGCCGGCGCTGCGGCGCTTGCGGGCGTCGGGGCTGCCGTGGCGGCTGAAGCCTTCAGCCCGACGGTGACGGGTCAAACGACTCGCCGCGGCGACGATTGGACCACGCTGTCCCCGGATCTGGACCCGTCTGCGCCGTCGACCAAGGCACCGCAGCTGGCCGATCTTGAACTGCCGCTGGAATCGTTCCCGGCGCCCTCGGCGAGCGAGCCGATCACTGCGCCGGAAGAGGCTGCAGACATGTTCAAGGTGCACGCCGAGCCCAACGCCGACCTCCCGCAATTCAACGTGCATGCTGGCGAGGCTTATCAGCCGGTCGCTGCGCCCCCGCTGCATATGGATCTGTCGGACCTGTCGCTGGACCTGAACCCGACTCCGGCTGCAGCCGAAGCGGCCGCGGCAGCGGCGGTGCCCGCAGCCGAGGAAAGTCTCCCGTCATGGGCGCAGCCGGCTGACGCCTCGCAGGCTCCGATGCACTTCGAAGCCCAGGCGCATCACGCCGAGCCGGCACACGTGGCCAACGACGAGCCGCAATCGGCCATCCGTCTGGATACCAATCTGCCGCATACCCTGTCTGGCGAAGGCGGCTCCGACAGCGTGCGCGACCTGCAGATCAAGTTCGACCTGGCCAAGGCCTACATCGAGATCGGCGACAAGGAAGGTGCGCGCGAGCTGTTGCAGGAAGTGCTTGACCTGGGCGATCCGTCGTTCCATGCGGAAGCCCAGGCCCTGATGCGCCAGATCGGTTGACGGACGCGCCATCAGACGGCAAGGCCATCGACAGCGCCGGCAGGGTGGTATCCTGCCGGCGTTTTTCTTTCCGCATAAGGATTCACAAGGCATGACGCGTATTGCGCTCGGCATCCAGTACGACGGTGCCGCGTTCTCTGGGTGGCAATCGCAGCCGCACGGCAATACTGTTCAGGACGTGCTGGAGGCGGCGCTGCGCCGGTTTGCTGGCGTCGCCCTGCCGACCACCGTGGCTGGTCGCACCGATGCGGGGGTACATGCGCTGGGTCAGATCGTCCACCTCGATACCGACCTCGTTCGCGATCCGTTCTCGTGGGTGCGGGGTACCAATGCTTTCCTGCCGCCGGCAGTGGCGGTGCGCTGGGCGCAGGACATGCCGGACGATTTTCATGCACGCTTTTCCGCGCACCGCCGCACGTATTACTACGCACTCACCTTCGGCCCGACGCGAGCGCCGTTGCTCGAGGGCAAGGCTGGCTACGTGACGCTGCCGCCTGGCCAGACGCTTGACGTGGCAGCTATGCATGAGGCCGCGCAGGCGCTCGTCGGCGAGCATGATTTTTCTTCTTTCCGCGCGGCGGAGTGCCAGGCCAAGTCGCCGGTCAAGACGATGTACTCGATGGAAGTGCGCGGTGAAGGTGAGTGGGTGTTCGTGCGCATACGCGGCAGCGCCTTCTTGCACCACATGGTGCGCAACATCATGGGGTGCCTCGTGGCCATTGGTCGCAGGCGTCAACCTGCGTCATGGATGGCTGAGGTGCTGGCCGCCCGCAGCCGTGTCGCTGCCGCACCTACCTTCATGCCGGACGGGTTGTATCTGGCGGAGGTCGGCTATCCTGACGCTTTCCAGTTGCCGGCATCGCCGGCTTCGTCCAGCCTGTTTCGCGGCGTGTTCGACGAGCACGCCGGGCTATGAACTTCGCCATGTCGCTCCATCGAACCCGCATCAAACTCTGTGGCCTGACCGAGCCGGCCGATGTCGATCACGCCGTCGCGTTGGGCGCCGATGCCATCGGGCTGGTGTTTTATCCGCCGAGCCCCCGCCATGTGACTGTGGAGCGCGCCGCTGAGCTGGCCCGCCGTGCCGGCCCGTTCGTCACCGTGACCGGCCTGTTCGTCAACGCCAGCGCGGAGGAGGTGGCGCGCGTGCTCGACGAAGTGCCGCTGACTTTACTCCAGTTCCATGGCGATGAATCCCCCGAGGTGTGCGCGCAGATTGCCGACCAGGTGGGCCTGCCCTGGCTGCGGGCCGTCCGTGTTCAGCCGGGGGCCGATTCGGTAGAATTCGGAAATCGCTTTGCCGCTGCCCAAGGTTTGCTACTCGACGCATTCGTCGAGGGATATGGTGGCGGCGGCCACGTCTTCGACTGGACCCTCATTCCTCTGCAATGGCTCCCGCAATCGCCATCCTTGCCAACCACAAGCGCCGCTCCTCGGCTCGTTTTGAGTGGTGGGTTGAGCGCGCAAAACGTCGCTGGCGCGATTGAACGCGTGCGGCCCTACGCTGTGGATGTCAGCAGCGGAATCGAGGCCGCACGGGGCGTGAAAGACCACGCCCGGATGACCGCATTTGTGCGTGCGGTCCGCGAGGCCGATGCAGCCCTGGGCGCATCGGTTCAGGCCTAAAGCCGATCTGGCGGGGCTCTCGCGACGTACGCAGTCCTGAATATCTCCGCCGACTGGTCTTCACCCTGGCCTCGGCGGACGCCTCGAGAGATTGCCATGTATAACCTGCCCGACGCCCACGGCCATTTCGGCCCCTACGGCGGTACCTTCGTTGCGGAAACGCTGTCCCACGCGCTGGATGAACTGCGTGATGCCTACGCGCGCTACCAGCACGATCCAGAATTCATCAAGGAATACGAGTACGAGCTGAAGCATTTCGTCGGCCGTCCGTCACCCGTCTACCATGCTCGTCGCCTGACGGAGCACTGCGGCGGCGCGCAGATCTATCTGAAGCGCGAAGACCTGAACCACACCGGCGCGCACAAGGTGAATAACGTCATCGGCCAGGCGCTGCTGGCGCGCCGCATGGGCAAGCCGCGCGTGATTGCCGAAACCGGCGCCGGTCAGCACGGCGTAGCCACGGCGACCATTGCTGCGCGTTACGGCATGGAATGTGTCGTCTACATGGGCAGCGAAGACGTGCGCCGCCAGGCCGCCAACGTCTATCGCATGAAGCTGCTGGGCGCCACCGTGGTGCCGGTGGAATCCGGCTCGCGCACGCTCAAGGATGCGCTGAACGAAGCGATGCGAGACTGGGTCACCAACGTGGCCGACACCTTTTACATCATCGGCACGGTGGCGGGTCCGCATCCGTATCCCATGATGGTGCGCGATTTCCAGGCCGTGATCGGCGAGGAATGCAAGGTGCAGATGCCCGAGATGGTCGGCCGCCAGCCGGATGCGGTCATTGCCTGCGTGGGTGGTGGCTCCAACGCCATGGGCATCTTCTACCCGTATATCGATCATGCAGACGTGAAGCTGATCGGCGTGGAAGCTGCCGGCGAGGGCATCGAGACAGGCCGCCACGCGGCGTCACTCTCCGGCGGTACCCCCGGTGTGCTGCACGGCAATCGCACGTATCTGCTGCAGGATGCCGATGGCCAGATCATCGAGACGCATTCCATCTCGGCGGGCCTGGATTACCCTGGGGTCGGTCCCGAGCACGCCTGGCTGAAGGACATGGGCCGCGCCGAATACGTCGGCATCACCGACGGGGAAGCGCTGCAGTCCTTCCACGACCTGTGCCGCATGGAAGGCATCATTCCCGCGCTGGAGTCGAGCCACGCGCTGGCGTATGCGTGCAAGCTGGCGTCAACGCTGCCCAAGGACAAGATCCTGCTGGTGAACCTTTCCGGCCGCGGGGACAAGGACATGCACACCGTCGCTGAACTTTCCGGCATCAAGTTCTAAGCACGTCCACATGACCGAGCGCGCCATCGACGGCATCTTCAACGAGGACTGCATTACCGGGGTCGGGCATCTGGCCGACGGCAGTGTGGACCTCGTCATCGCCGATCCGCCGTACGGGCTGGGCAAGGATTACGGCAACGACTCCGACAAGCTGTCTGGCGATGCCTACCTGGCCTGGTCTGAACGCTGGATCGATGCGGTGCGGCCGAAGCTGGCGCGCAACGGATCGCTTTACCTGTTCTGCACTTGGCAATACGCGCCTGAACTGTTCGTGATGCTCAAGCGACGGCTCACGATGGTCAACGAGATCATCTGGGACCGTCGCGTGCCCAGCATGGGCGGGAGCACGCGCAAGTTTTCGTCGGTGCACGACAACATCGGTTTCTTTGCCGCCTCGCGCGATTACTACTTCGACGTCGACGCCGTGCGTATTCCGTATGACGCCGAGACCAAGAAAGCGCGCAGCCGCAAGCGTTTCGAGGGTAAGAAGTGGCTCGAGGTCGGCTATAACCCGAAGGACGTTTGGAGCGTGTCGCGCCTGCACCGACAGGACCCGGAGCGTGCCGAGCACCCGACGCAGAAGCCGCTCGAGCTGGTTGAGCGCATGATCCTGGCGAGCTGCCCGCCGGGTGGCCTCGTCCTGGACCCTTTCCTGGGCAGTGGCACGACGGCGGCGGCATGCGCGCGCCTTGGCCGCCGCTTCGCCGGCTTCGAGATCAACGCCGACTATTGTCGCGTGGCACGTGAGCGCGTGGCGGCAGTCCATGCCGTCACCGTATCCGCTGCGCAACCGACTGAATCCGTGGCGCCTGACGTCGTCAAGGTCGCCTGACAAACCTGTTCCCATATGTCCCGCATCGCTCAAACCTTTTCGCAACTGTCAGCGCAGGGCCGCAAGGGCCTGATCCCGTTCATCACGGCAGGCGATCCGTACCCCGAAATGACTGTCGAGTTGATGCACGCCCTCGTCAAGGGCGGCGCCAACGTCATCGAGCTGGGCGTGCCGTTTTCCGATCCGATGGCGGATGGTCCGGTCATCCAGCGGGCTTCCGAGCGCGCATTGGCAAAGAAAGTGGGCTTGCGCACCGTGCTGGAATACGTGCGTGCGTTCCGCGCCACCGATACGACGACGCCCGTGGTGCTCATGGGCTACGCCAACCCGATCGAGCGCATGGGTGTCGATGCCTTTGCCAAGGCGGCGTCCGAGGCTGGCGTAGACGGTGTCCTGGTGGTCGACTATCCGCCGGAAGAATGCGAAGCCTTTGCCATGGCCATGCGTGCAGCCGGCATCGATCCGATTTTCCTGCTGGCGCCGACCTCCACCGAGGCACGCATCGCCCAGATCGCACGTGTGGCAAGCGGCTACATCTACTATGTATCGCTCAAGGGTGTGACGGGTGCGGCCACCATCGATCTGGACGCCGTTGCCGCCCGGATTCCGCAGATTCGGCAGCATGCGCGTCTGCCGGTGGGCGTGGGCTTTGGCATCCGTGATGCGGCAACGGCACGTGCGATCGGCGGTGTCGCCGACGCCGTGGTTATCGGATCCCGCATTGTGCAATTGCTTGAGGAAGCACCCCGCGAACAAGCGGTACAATGCTTGACTGATTTCATCGCGGAGATCCGCCAGGCGCTGGACGCCTGAGTCGCAATCTTCGCGCGAGCGCATTCAAGGAGTACGCATGAGCTGGCTGGACAAACTGCTTCCGCCCAAGATCCAACAGACTGATCCGTCACAGCGCAAGGGCATTCCCGAGGGCCTGTGGATCAAGTGCCCGGCCTGCGAGTCGGTGCTGTACCGCACTGATGTCGAAGCCAACCTGCACGTCTGTCCGAAGTGCGACCATCACATGCGCATTGGCGCACGGGCCCGTCTGGACGCGCTGCTGGACGCTGAAGGCCGCTATGAACTGGGCCAGGAGATCCTCCCGGTCGATGCACTCAAGTTCAAGGACAGCAAGAAATACCCCGATCGCATCAAGGCCGCCATGGACAACACCGGCGAGACCGATGCCATGGTCGTGATGGGCGGCGCCATCCATGCCCTGCCGGTGGTGGTGGCCTGCTTCGAGTTCGAGTTCATGACCGGATCGATGGGTTCGGTGGTGGGCGAGCGCTTCGTGCGTGGCGCACAGACGGCGCTGGAACAGAAGGTGCCGTTCATCTGCGTGACGGCCTCGGGTGGTGCGCGCATGCAGGAAAGCCTGCTGTCGCTCATGCAGATGGCCAAGACCACTGCGATGGTGCAGAAGCTGGCCGAAGCCAAGCTGCCGTTCATCAGCGTGCTGACCGATCCGACCACAGGTGGCGTGTCCGCCAGCTTCGCCTTCATGGGTGACGTGGTGATCGCCGAGCCCAAGGCCATGATCGGCTTTGCAGGCCCGCGCGTGATCGAGCAGACCGTGCGCGAGAAGCTGCCGGAAGGCTTCCAGCGCGCCGAGTTCCTGCTGCAGAAGGGCGCCATCGACATGATCGTCGACCGCCGCAACATGCGCCGCGAGATCGCTGAGCTTTTGGCGCTCCTGCAGAAGCAACCGGCCGACGCGCTGGCCTGATGCGCTGCCTCCGATAACCGAAGCGCGGGCGATGAGTCCGCGCTTCTTGTTTTTGCGCGGCGGATTCCGCGCGATACGCTTCGCATGCCTACATTCGACAATCTGCCCGACTGGCTGGCCCACCTCGAAACCGCACACCCCGTCGGCATCGACATGGGGCTGGCGCGCATCAGCCGCGTGCGCGATGCGCTGGGATTGGAATTCCGATCGGTCGTCTTCACCGTGGGCGGCACCAACGGCAAGGGCTCGACCTGCGCGATGCTGGAGGCGATTCTCCTGGCCGCTGGTTACAAGGTTGGCTGTCACACGTCGCCTCATCTGATCGATTTCAACGAGCGCGCGCGCATCAACGGCGAGATCGCTCCTGATGCCATGCTGCTGCCGCATTTCGAAGCGGTGGAGCGCGCACGCTGCAGCTTTGATGAACCAGTCAGCCTGACGTATTTCGAGTTCACCACGTTGGCGATCATGCTTCTGTTTGCCAACGCTGGGCTCGACGCGGTCATCCTGGAAGTTGGCCTGGGCGGGCGGCTGGACGCGGTCAACATCATCGATACGGACTGCGCGATCGTCACCAGCGTCGACCTCGACCACATGGCCTATCTGGGCGATACGCGCGAAGCAATCGGCTTCGAGAAGGCTGGTATCTTCCGCTCCGGCAAGCCTGCGATCTGCGCCGATCCGGTGCCGCCGGTGTCACTGGTCAAGCACGCCGAAGCTGTTGGCGCCGACCTTTGGCTGATCGGTCGCGATTTCAATTTCCAAGGCGACAAGCAGCAGTGGGGATTCAGCGGCCGCGGGCGGCGTTGGTCAAGCCTTGGCTATCCGGCGCTGCGTGGCGCCAATCAGCTGCTAAATGCATCGGCGGCGCTCGCCGCGCTGGAATCGGTGCGGGATCGTCTACCCGTTACGGCACAAGACGTGCGTCTGGGATTGTCGCAAGTGGCGCTGCCGGGTCGCTTCCAGGTGATGCCGGGCCGCCCGTCGGTCATCCTGGACGTGGCGCATAACCCGCACGCATCGGCAGCGCTCGGGCAGAACCTCGAGAACATGGGGTTTTACCGCTACACCTATGCTGTGTTCGGCGCCATGCAGGACAAGGATATCGCCGGCGTACTCAGGCACATGCTCGACAAGGTGGACCACTGGTGCCTGACCGATCTGCCCACGCCGCGCGCCGCCAGCGCCGAGAGTCTCGCGCAGGCACTGACCGATGTCGGGTTCCAGGCTGGCAAGGACGCCAGCGTCAGCACATTCAGCGATCCCGCCACAGCCTATCGCAATGCCATGGAGCGGGCGACCGAGGATGATAGAATCGTGGTCTTCGGATCGTTCTACACCGTTGCCGGCGTGCTGGCGGAGCGCAAGAGTCGCGCGCACTAAACCCGGGGCCCTCATGGGACTGTTTTCCATCTTCTCCTCCCGCAAGAACGCTGAAGGCGAACGCTCACGGCGCGCGGCCGGCAGTGCTGCTGACGTGGCCCGCGATGCAGTGCGCGAGTCCCGCGCCTCGTCGAATGCGCGCAGCCGTGCTTCCCGTCGCGATGACAGTGACGACGATGGCCTTGATCCCGAACTTCCGCAAAAGCAACGTGCGCGTCGCCGCCTGATCGGGGCGGTCGTGTTGGTTGGCGCGGCTGTGATCGTCCTGCCGCTCGTGTTTGACGCCAAGCCGCGGCCCGTCACGGATGCCGTCGCCGTGCAGATCCAGGATCAATCGGCTGACGGCAGTGCAAAGCGCTCTGGCGATGAGCCGAAAGTTGCGAGCCGTCGTTTGGCGCCACGCGCTGCTGGCTCGTCTGGTGACCAGACGCAGGCACTGGATCAGGGTGAGGAAGTGGTGGCGGCCAACGATGCGCCGGTCGCCAGCTCCGCCGCACCGGCTGTCGTCCAGAACATTCAGGCCCCGAAGCCCACGCCACCGAAACCCGCTGCCAGCGTGGCGCCTCCTGTGGAGTCCAAGCCCGCCCCCAAGGCGGCGCAGCAAGCCCAGCAAGCCGTCACACCGGGCAACGATGCAAAGGAAGGCAAGTTCATCCTCCTGATCGGTGCATTCGCTTCGGAAGACCGCGCACGCAACTGGCTCGGCAAGCTCAAGGCCGACAAGATTCCAGGCTATATCGAACATAAGAAGGTACCCGAGAAGGGTGACCTGGCCCTGCTGAGAGCGGGCCCGTTCAATGACCGTGCGGCTGCGGAAGCGGCGCAGAAGCGCGCAGAACAGATCGGCCTGACGCCGAAGCTCGTCCAGCAATAACCATGCGGTACGACGCGCACTCGCCAGACACGCCGGTCCGATGCGCAGACTTCAACCCAAGCCGACCCGAGCCGCTACCTGATGCATCCCACGTTCTTTGACTATGGTGTGCTGTTCATCGTCGTCACGTCAGCACTGGTAGGACTGTTTCGAGGGCTGATCCGCGAGGTACTCGCCCTGCTGGGTTGGCTGTTCGCTGCTTGGGTGGCGTACTCGTTTTCGGACGTGGCTGCGGCGTGGATGCCCGAGACGCTGCCGGGCGGGCCGGTGGCGCGCACGGTTCTCGGTTTCGTTCTACTGTTTATCGTGACGGTGATCGCAACGTCGTTGCTGGGTGCGCTCCTCGCGGCGGCGTTGGCCAGTGCGGGCCTCAAGCCGGCCGACCGCGGCCTCGGCATGGTCTTTGGGTTGGCGCGCGGCGGTGTGATCGTCCTCGTGCTGATGACGGTGGCGGGCTTCACGAGCTTGCCCGAACAGCCGTTTTGGCGCGACGCGGTCGTACGCCCTTACGCAGAGCAGGCAGCGCAAGCGGCGAAGCCGCTGCTGCCGCCGGACGTCGCCAAGTACGTTCACTATTGATTCAGGGCGTCTTGCCGCAAGCTAGACGACCTGGAAGGTTTTTTTTGGCGCCTGCAACGGGTGTTGGCGCCTCCAATACGTTCTCGCTGGAGATCGACATGTGCGGTATCGTTGGCGTGGTTTCATCCACGCCTGTCAATCAGCTCATCTATGACAGCCTGCTGCTCTTGCAGCACCGTGGGCAGGACGCGGCCGGTATTGCCACCGCATCCGGCAGCACCTTCTATATGCACAAGGCGAACGGCATGGTTCGTGATGTGTTCCGCACCCGCAATATGCGTGGCCTTCCCGGGACAAGCGGTATCGGCCAGGTGCGTTATCCGACGGCTGGAACGTCGAACGAAGAAGAGGCGCAGCCGTTCTATGTCAATGCGCCGTTCGGCATCGTGCTGGCGCATAACGGCAACCTGACGAACTCCGATCAACTGCGCGAAGAAATGTTCCGGCGCGACCGCCGTCACATCAACACGCAGTCGGACTCCGAAGTGCTGCTCAACGTGCTGGCTGACGAGCTGCAGCGTGCAAGCAATGACATCCCGCTGGACCGCCACTCCATCTTCACGGCCGTGGAGGGTGTGCATCGTCGCGTGCGCGGTTCGTACGCTATCGTCGCCGAGATCTCCGGCTACGGCGTGCTGGCTGTGCGCGACCCGTTCGGTATCCGTCCGCTGGCCCTCGGCAGCCAGGAAACGCCGGACGGCAGCATTGAGTACATGGTGGCCTCGGAATCAGTGGCGCTGGAAGGCATCGGCTTCAAATTCGAGCGCGACGTGGCGCCCGGTGAAGCCATCTTCATCGATCTGGAAGGCAAGCTGCACACCAAGCAATGCGCCGAAAACCCGGTCCTGACACCGTGCATCTTTGAATACGTTTACCTGGCGCGTCCGGACTCGCGCATTGATGGCGTGTCGGTGTACGACGCGCGCCTGCGCATGGGCGACTATCTGGCCGAGAAGATCAAGCGTGAAGTGACGGATCGGATCGACGTGGTGATGCCGATCCCGGACTCGTCGCGACCGGCCGCCATGCAGGTCGCCAACCATCTGGGCGTGCCCTATCGCGAGGGTTTCTTCAAGAACCGCTATGTGGGCCGGACCTTCATCATGCCGGGCCAGGCGGTGCGCAAGAAGTCGGTGCGCCAGAAGCTCAACGCCATGGCGATCGAGTTCAAGGGCAAGAACGTGCTGATCGTCGACGACTCCATCGTGCGTGGCACGACGTCGTCGGAGATCGTGCAGATGGCGCGTGACGCCGGTGCCAAGAAGGTGATCTTTGCTTCCGCGGCGCCGCCCGTGAAATATCCGAACGTGTACGGGATCGATATGCCCACCCGCGGTGAACTCGTCGCCTACGGCCGCACGCACGAAGAGATTGCCAAGATCATCGGCGCCGATCAGCTCGTCTATCAGGACGTGGAAGACATGAAGCGCGCCGTGCGCGACGTCAACCCGGCGCTCAAGGATTTCGACGCGTCGTGCTTCGACGGCAAGTATGTGACGGGGGATATCGACGAGGCATATCTCGATCGACTGGAGACTGCACGCAACAACTCTGCCGCTGGGGCCGATCAGGCGCAGAACGATGATCCGCGCACGCAACTGCATCTGCAGCGCTCTGCCGTGAACGAGTAGGCGGCAGAAGCGGAACAAAAAAGCCCGTCCAGTGTGGACGGGCTTTTTCTTGGGCGGCCCAATGGCGGCGTCATTTGAGCATGCGCCGACGCAGCAGCCAAAGGCACAGCCACAGTGCGCCAACGGCATAGAGCAGCAGCACACCGAGGTGCAGCAGGATGTTGTCGGGCGTACGACCCAGCATCAGCGGGCGGATCAACTCAACGGCATGCGGCAAGGGCAGCACGTTTGTTGCCGCGCGCACTGGCGCCGGCAGCTGTGACAATGGAAAGAACACGCCCGAGAGCAGCATCATCGGTGTGATCACCAGCGTCTGATAGAACATGAAGAAGTCATAGTTGGGCGCCAGGGCGGTCATGTTCATCGCCAGGCAGGCGAAGACAAAGCCCGTGAGCACAACGACCGGCAGCGCAAGTAACGCCTGCGGCATCGATGCGTAGCCGAGCGCGCCTGCCACCAGCATGATCGCCAGGCCCGACAATACAGACTTGCTGGCCGCCCAGATCAGTTCGCCGAGCACCACGTCGCCCAGACTGAGCGGCGCGTACAGGATCGCCTCCCACGTGCGCTGCACGTGCATGCGCGAGAACGCCGAGTACATCGCCTCGAAGCTGGCCGACATCATGGTGCTCGACGCGACTGTGCCGGCGGCCAGGAAGGCAATGTACGAAACCCCATCCACGTGTCCGACCAGAAGACCGAGGCCGAGACCCAGGCCGAACAGGTAGATCATCGGATCGGCCAGGTTGCCGGCCATCGACGGGATGGCCAGCTTGCGCCACACCATGAAGTTGCGCAGCCAGACGTACTGCCAGTTCCGGAAATTGAGCGGCAGCAGTGGTTGCGGATAAGCGCGCTGCTGCGGGACGGAAAGCGTGGTTTCAGTGGACATGAATAAGCGCCTCAGTCTCGCATTTCGCGGCCGGTCAGGCGCAGGAAAACGTCTTCGAGGTTGGCGGGGCGGTGGAGGTAACGCAGGCCGGGCATGGTGTGCGCTTCGCTCTGGGCGCGCAACGCCGCCACCAGGGGTTGTGGATCGCGTGCGTAACAGAAGAGCGTTTCGCCGCTGGTTTCCACGCGTTCGGCCAGCGGAGCGAGGAGCGTGCGCAGCGCGCTGAGTTCTTCGCCATAGACCTCGACCACGTCGCAGCCGATCTCGCGGGCGATGAGCTCGTGTGGCTTGCCCTGCGCGATCTTGCGGCCATTGTCGATCACGCACAGCTCATCGCAGAGGCGCTCGGCTTCTTCCATGAAGTGCGTCGTCAGCAGGATGGTCTTGCCATTCGCGAGCAGCGAACGCAGGCGCTCCCAGATCAGGTGGCGTGCCTGCGGGTCCAGCCCGGTGGTCGGCTCGTCCATGACCAGAATATCCGGATCGTTGATGAGCGCCCGAGCAACCGTCAGCCGCCGCTTCATGCCGCCCGACAACGCGCGCACCTGTGCGTCAGCCTTTTGCTCGAGCCGTGCAAATTCGAGCAGCGCAGGGATGCGTGCGCGGATCTCGGCAGAGGAGAGCCCAAAGTAACGCCCGAAGATGTGCAGGTTTTCCGTGACGGAAAAATCCGGGTCGAGATTGTCGAACTGCGGCACCACGCCCACTCGCATGCGCGCGCGGTGGGCAAACTCGGGGACCGCCTCGCCGCAGAGTTGCAGCGTGCCCGCGTCGGGCATCGTCATGCCGAGCAGCATGCGCAGCGTGGTCGTCTTGCCTGCGCCATTTGGGCCCAGCAGTCCGAAGCACTGTCCGCGGCGGACCTTGAAGCTCAGGTTGTCGACCACGGTCTGGCCGCCGTACTGCTTGCGCAAGCCCTCGACGCTCAGGATCGGTGTGCTGCTCACGGCAAAGCCTGGGTGCTCGTATCGCACGTCGCCTCCGTTGCAAAACGCCGATTATGCGCTCGCCCAGCCGTGCGCGTGCGAGGGGCATCCGCGAGGAAAGCCCCGCGCTCAGTCAACAAAAAGGGCCAGGCATGCTGCCTGGCCCTCACCCGCGAACTGAGATACAGCGCTATCTGGTGGCCGCATTGCCGATCACGCCACCCAGCGCTGCGCCACCGAGCGTGGCGCCCGGGCCGCCCCAGATGGCCGCCCCGGCGATACCACCTGCAGCCGCCCCCAGTGCGGTATTGCGCTGCTTGGGTGTCATGTCCGCGCATCCGCTGACGGATGCCAACGCGGCCGCCAGGAACAAGGATACGAAGGCACGCATAAACAACTCCTCGCGTCATTTGTATACCTGGATTAAAGGGCGCCGGCGCGACCATGTGCAGGCATCGCTGCCTGAAAACACTGTCAGCCGATTCCCACATGGCCGGGGATGCCTCCGGCAACAAAGTTCCCCGCGCGGGAACACGCCCTGTCCGTTCTGTCATGGCGTGCCGGCAGCCCCGGTGCCGGGCTGGGCCGATGGGGCGTGAGCATGTACCGCAGGGCGCCCACGCCCACGCGGCGAACGCCTCCGCATGCCAGACGGACGGTCCTCGCCGGTTCCACCCCTCCCGGCGCGGTTCACGATGGACGATCTTGTCGCGAGACCGGTCGGACAGATGGGCGAGGTCAAGGAAATTGCTTTCGCCCGCGACTACACTGAAACGCCCGGCGCGTGCCGGACGCATTTACCCATCTCGCGAGGGAGAACCCGACATGATGACTCTGGAGCAACTCGGCCTGCTTCAACGCTCGCAGCTCGAAGCGTGGTTGGCCGTTACCGAAGAAACCGTTGACGGCGTCAATCGCCTGATCGGGCTCAACCTCCAAGCGTTCAAGGCCGGCTTTGGCGAAACCGGGCAGTGCCTGCACGAGGCTGCCGACGCACAGGACCCAGGCCAATGGTGGAGCGCGCAGGCGCGTTATCTGCAGCCTGCCGGCGAGCGGGTCTCGGGCTACACGCGCAATCTTGTCGAAATCGGGGTGCAGACGCAGAACGCCATCACCCGCGCGTTGCAGCGCCATGGCGACGAGGTGCGTCGCCAATGGGGCTTCGTCACCGAAAATTTTGTCGACGCCGCGCCTCCCGGCGCAGAAGCCGCGATCAGGTTCCTGAAGGCTTCGGTGGGCTTGGAAGTCGCTGCCGCGGAGGCTGCCGAGGAGGCCGTGGCCGAGGTGAGTGACGCGATCGCCAAGGACGAAGCGTCACATTGAGGCAGCCGCGCACGGGCTAGCAATGTCGGCACGCTGCCGACGGCGATTTCGGTCCAGTCCTACAAAACGGTGCGGGACGGCGTCGACACTCCCACTGTGCGCATGTTTGTAGGCTTCCTACATGTCCATCCAACATGTAGGAGGCCGTCATGCCCTATCTCGTTGCGTGGTTACTCGGTGTTCCCGCGTTCTTGTTGTTGTTGATCTGGCTGTTCGTGCATTGACGAGCGGCCGCGACGCTTCAATATGAACCGGAGGACACATGACTTTCCGAGACGATTGCAAGATCGAGGTGTCAGCCTATGAACTCTCGCCGAATGCATGGCGCGCGGAAGTGAGCATCCTGCATGCGAGCACCGGCCAGACGCTTCTGCCACGTACCACCGTGCGCGAATCGACGAATACCTACCCGAGCGCCAGCGTCGCCCTCGAAGCGGCCCGCGCCTATGCCGACGCAATGATCGCCGCTGGGGAGTTGGACTGCAGCCCGACGCCAGGTTGAGCTGCCGCGCCAGGGGTGTCGCGTGTGGAGGTTACGTTCTGTTACCAAATCGCGAGCACCGTATCACCTGCGTTTTTTGCCGTGAATACAATACAGATACCGTAATCGGCGCGGGCCAGGGTTTGGCTGGCGCTTCTCAAGCTGCAGGTGATGAAGATGACTCGACGCAATGGGCTGTTGATTGCAGGTGCGGCGGCACTGGCGGTGCTGGCCGTGCCGCAGGTAGCGTCGGCGCACGTGAGCGTCGGCATTGGCTTCGGTATTCCGGTGGTTCCCGCTCCGGTGTATGTGGCACCTGCTCCGGTTTATTACCCGCCGCCGCCCCCGGCGTACTACGCGCCTCCGCCGCCCCCCGTGTATTACGCTCCGGCGCCCGTGTACTACGGTCCACCTCCGGTGGTGGTCGGTGCGGGGTGGTATCGGTGGGGGCCACGGTACCGCTGGTATGACGGCCGTCGCTGGGGACACTGGCGTTGAACGGCAGGCTGCTCGATGAAAAGGCTCCCTTGGGAGCCTTTTTCTTTGCCGGCACGCCGCAGGCACGGCATCTGCGTAGAAATCCACGACGGGCAAGCGACGTGGTTGCTACGTGACAAACGCGCACGGGGCAGAACCGACGGCGTCCTTGGCCGATCGCATGTTCACACTGCCATGACCGAAGGAGGCCACATGCAAGTCACGACGCAACGATCTGCAATCCGCGCCCTCGCCGTTACCGCAGGCGGCTTGGCGCTCGCGCTCGGCGCGACAGTCGCGCACGCCGGCTCGATCGAGCCCGACCAGCCGATCCACAAGGTGAGCCGTGCAGACCTTTACACCGATGGTGCGAAGATCGGCCGTGCCGATCCCTACACAGACGGTGCCAGGACGGCGCCCCCCGGCCCGTACACGGAAGGCGCCGGGGTCGGCCGCCGGGATCCCTATACCGATGGCGCTTGATCCGCCGTTGCCGCACGACATCCAGCCCGGGTCACACCGGGCTTTTTCTTGCCTGTCGGCTGCGCGTGCGTGGCGGAAGAACATTCACCTGGCAAGCCGCGCACGCGCGACGATACTGAAGATGCAGAAATGTATCGGCTCCTTTGCGCTGGATGAAGAGGATCGTGCTCTGGAAGCGGCGCACGCCGGTGGCATACTTTCGCTTTGCGCGGCATTCGCGCATCCGTATCACCTCGACCAAGGAGAACGTCATGAAAACCAAGCCCTGCCTGTGCCAGGACGATGTCACCAAAATCCTGGATGCCGCCGAGAAGGAAGCGCGCGCGCATCAATGGGCTGTGACGATCGCCGTGGTCGATGACGGCGGCCATCTGATGGGCCTGCGCCGCATGGACGGCTGCGCAGTCATCTCTGCGTACATTGCACCGGAAAAGGCCAAGACGGCCGCGCTGGGCCGCCGTGAATCGAAGATCTACGAGGACATCATCAACAACGGCCGTATCTCGTTCCTGTCTGCACCGCACCTGCAAGGCATGCTGGAGGGCGGCGTCCCCATTCTGGTGGAAGGCGTTTGTGCCGGCGCCGTGGGCGTATCGGGCGTGAAGTCGTCGGAAGACGTGCAGATCGCCAAGGCGGGCATTGCCGCTGTGCACGTGATCTGCTGATACGCAGATCGCGAAGTGGCCCGAAGAGGAGGGCGTGGCGCAAGTCGCGCCCTTTTTTCTTTGGGTGGCGAGAAAAGAACGGCTTGGCTGGCGGTCGTCAGGCAGACGGGTCTGGACGTCTGCCAACGCGAAATGACGATGGCTGGCTACGGCCGAATGTCTCCTGAGAGAGATGTCCCCACAAAAGCCGGTGCGTGTTACTTGGTCAGGATCAGCTTGCCAAAGCGCGTCACACGCAGGGTGTACACAGCGCCGTTGTGATGGATGGCCACCGCGTTCTGACCGGCGAAGAGCTGCTCCGAGGTCATCGTCCTTGTCGCGGTGCCTGCCGTGGCGGCGGGCTCGGCAGCTTGCGCGGCTGCGGGTGCAGGTGCGGCGTCGGCGCGGGTTGGGCGTGTGCGGGCCACGATGATATGGCGGCGGCGTGTCACGGTGCGTCCTGCGTCTTGGTGTTCGGCGGCAATCATTGAGCGTTCCAGGCGAGCAGCAAAGCGTTGGCTGGAAAGAGCGTTTCCAGCGAATACGCAGCAGAATAAATGAGAATCGTTATCATTTCAAGGTTCGCCTGACGATGTGCTGAGCCCTTGCGCCCCAGGGGTCACTGATCTCGCGGTGCACGATGCTTGAAATGACGAACCCCCGCGCGAGGGCGGGGGGTGAGTGACGTCAGCCTGCCGGCGGTGTCAGTTACGCTGCGGCTCGGTGACGAAGCCGATGCGGGCGAGGCCTCCGCGCTGGATGGCCGCCATCACCTGCGCCACGCGTTCATAACGGACGTTCCGATCCGCCCGCAGATGCATTTCGGGCTGGGGCTGCTGCTGCGCGGCCTGGGCAATATCCGCCTGCAGCGTGGCCTCGTCGACCGGCTGGTTGTTCCAGAACACCTGGCCCTGCGCGTCGATCTCCACGTTCACGCTTTGCGGCTTGGCATCGTCGGGTTTGTTGGAGGCGCGCGGCAGGTCAATCTTCACCGCATGGTTGATCACGGGAATCGTAATGATGAAGATGATGAGCAGCACCAACATGACGTCGACCAGCGGCGTCATGTTGATTTCGCTCATGACGTCGTCATCGCTGTCGAAAGATCCGAAGGCCATGGCGACTCCTTACTGCGGCTTCACAGCGGTGAGGCGGACGCCGCCGTCGTCACGCTGACTGCTCGGGCGCAGGCGTGCGCCGGTCACGAAGTAAGCGTGCAGGTCATGTGCAAAGCGGTTGAGCTTGGCGATGACGGCCTTGTTGCCGCGTGTGAGGGCGTTGTAGCCCAGCACCGCCGGAATGGCCACCGCCAGGCCGAATGCCGTCATGATGAGCGATTCCCCCACGGGGCCGGCCACCTTGTCGATGGTGGGCACGCCCACCGCGCCAATGCCGAGCAGCGCGTGATAAATGCCCCACACGGTCCCGAACAGGCCGACGAATGGCGCAGTCGAACCGACCGACGCCAGCACGGCCAGACCGGATTGCATCTGCCCGACCGATTCATCGATGGCGCTCTTGAGCGAACGCGTGATCCAGTCGGAAATATCCATCACGTCATGCAATTGCGGCTGGCTGGCGCGATGGTGCTGCGCGGCTTCGCGGCCGGTTTGTGCAAGCGTGTAGAACGGATTGTCCTTGGGTGAGCCCAGCGTCTGCATCGCGTGATCGAAATCATCGGAATGCCAGAAGCGCTTTTCAGCGCCTTGCGCCATCGACTTGAGGCGCACGATATCCCACGCCTTGGTGAGGATGACGATCCACGAGGCGAGCGACATGATCAGCAGCAGAATCGCCGTGGCGCGCGTGACGATGTCGCCTTGTGTCCAGAGGTGGGAAAGACCGAGTTCCTGCATAGTGGGTTTCCTGATGACGAGAGACAGATCGGATTAGTTATCGAGCTTGAACACGTACGGCTTGCTGGCCACGACGGGCACAGCACGGCCGTTCTGCTTGTATGGAGTGCACTTGATGCCGCGGGCCGCTTCGGTAGCTGCGCGGTCCAGGCGAGGGGAGCCAGACGACGTGACTACGGCCACATTGGTGACCTCGCCAGCTGTGCCGATGGAGAGTTTGACCAGCGTGCGGCCTTCCTCGCCCATCTTTTGCGACATCGATGGGTATACCGGTTGGGGGTCGCTGCACTGGATGTCATTGAGGCCGACGCTGATCGGGCCCGATGGTACGGGTGCGGGCGCAGGCGCTGCCTCGACGGGCGGGGCAGGCGGCGCGGGCGGTGCCGGGGGCGCCACGGGTGCGTTGTCCGATGGCGGCAGCGCGGGCGTCGGCATCGGGGTCGGCCTGGGCTGCGGCGCCGGCTTGACCAGATTGACCTGCTTGGGTGCTTCCTGCTTCACGGGCGGCTGTTTGGGCGGCTCCGGCTGCCGGATCGGCTCCGGCCGCACTGCGGGAATGAGGTTCACCTGCAGTTCAGGCGGCGCCTCCTCGCTGAGGGGCGGCTGAATCAGGCCGAGCTGGATCATCATCAGCACGCCCGCGTGCAGCATCAGCACGACCACCAGGATCTTGAGAGTACGTGGGTGAATCATCAACGACCGGGAATCGAAGGCAGAAAGGGTTAGTGTGCGGCGTGTCTGGCAGCAGGACGAAGGCTTCAGCGCTTGCCAAAAACGAGCAATGAAACGCCGATGCTGATGAGCAGACTGAGGAGCAGTTCCATGACGCCTAGCGTTGGAGCCAGCGGGGTCGCCGCCAGCATGGCAGGTATTGTAGGCCTACATATTGCAACAATGTTGCGACAGCGGGATGCGGCTTTGATCTGCGCTATCGCTTTGATTGATGCAGTATAAACGCTAATGATTCCTATTTGCGAAAATACCATGCGATTCGTGGGGTGCGGGCCACGTCCAGATGGCGGATGGCAGGCCCTTGGCTGCTTGGGCGGCTTGCGTGCGCGGCCGGAGCAGCCCCGCAATGTGCGGACACGGGGATGAACCCGGGGTACGCACCGGGCGCAAACGCGCTAGGATGAAAAAACATTCGAACGCGGTGACCGGCCGGCCAACCGTGAAACGGGGAAAGGGGGCGACCATGGATGAAGCCAACCTCAGCCTGGACGACGCCGATGACGACGGCACATTCGTCCCCACCGGCGGCAGACAGCCCCAGGCGCTGGTCTCGTCGCTGGACTCCATGTGTGCGCAATTCGCGCTTCGCACGGTATGTGCGATGGGCTTGCGCTTCAATTTGCGCACCAATATCAACGACATCCTGACCGTCTGCGCGCCGGAACTGGTCTGGCCCGTGACGGTCATCCAGCGCCTGCAGCGCTTCCTGGCCGCGCGCTGCGCGGACATGCCGGGCTGGCGCGCCGTGGGTAAGCTGGACCTGCCCACATTCATGGACCGCCACGGCCAATGGAGCAGCGCCTTCGATGAGGGCTCGCTGTTCTATTACCTCGATGAATACGTCAAGCATCACGCCAAGGACATGTTCACCGTCTTCGGCGCCTCGTGCGATGTCCTGGGCGCACGGCTGGCAAACGAGCGCGTCCTGCTGGTCGGCAACATCGACATGCTGGCGCGCGTGCTGGGCCTGCCGCCGCATGAGCGCGCGCTGCTGCTGTTTGCGTCGCTCGTGAAGTACAAGCGCGACCTCCGCGCGGTGATGGTCGATTGCAAGGTCGCGCACAGCCAGGAAGCATTCCAGCTGCTGGCCGGCCTTGCGGGGGCGAGCACCGCCGAGGTCGCCGCCTCGCTGCGTCCTGGCTCGCGTCTGGAAACGCTCGGCCTGATCGAGCCGCCGCTGCCCGAAAACAGCGTCACCGATCTCGGTGACCTGATGCGCATCTCCGACCGCCTGCTGCACGTGCTGCTGGGCGACTACGCCAGCGAGGCGGAGATGATGGCCGTCTTCACGCGTCCCGCCCCGCCCACCGAACTCTCACAGGCGGATTACCCGCATGTCGAGACTGACGCGCGCTATCTGACCGCTCTGCTGGAGAATGCATCGCAGCAGCGCGCGGCGGGCGTGAACATCCTGCTGTACGGCGCGCCCGGCACCGGCAAGACCGAGCTGGCGCGCGTGCTGGCACGCGATGCGGGCTGTGAGCTGTATGAAGTGGATTGCCTGGACAAGGATGGCAACAGTCTCAACGGCAAAGATCGCTATCGCTCGCTGCAGGTCTCGCAGGCGTTCCTGCGCGGGCGGCCCGGCGCGGTGCTGTTGTTCGATGAGGTGGAGGATGTATTCCCCGGCCCGACGCGCGAGTTGATGAGCCTGTTCGGGCATGAGGAGCCGCGCGGCTCGGTCAACGGAAAGGCGTGGGTCAACCAGACGCTGGAACAGAACCCGGTGCCGGTGATCTGGGTGTCGAACTCCATCCGCCAGATCGACCCGGCGTACTTGCGGCGTTTCCAGTTCCATCTTGAATTGAAAGTGCCGCCGTCGGCGGTGCGCGAAAGCATCATCCGCAAGCATCTGGAAGGCCTGGACGTATCGGATGCCTTCATGGCCAAGCTGGCTGCGCGCAAGACGCTCACGCCCGCCCAGATCGACTCTGCGGCGCGCTTTGCGCGCCTCACGCAGCCCGCCATGGAGGAGTCGGCCGAATCCCTGATCGTGCGTCAGCTTGATCACGCCGATCAGGCCATGGGCCTGCGTCCGGAAGTGCAGGCGCATCGCGTCGTGACCGAATACAAGCTGGACTACCTGAACCTCGAATCGCGTTTCTCGGTGGAGCGCATCATCGATGCGCTGCGCGCCCGAAAACGCGGCACGCTGTGCTTTTACGGGCCGCCGGGAACAGGCAAGACGGTGCTGGCCGAGCACATTGCCGCGCAACTCGACGTGCCGCTGATGATCCGCCGCGCATCGGATCTGATGAGCAAGTACGTTGGGGAGACCGAACAGCAGATCGCCGCCATGTTCTCGCGCGCGGAAGAGGAGCGCGCGCTGCTCTTGCTCGACGAGGCCGACAGCTTCATGCAGAGTCGTCAAGGCGCGGTACGTCACTACGAAGTGTCGGAGGTCAACGAGATGCTGCAAGGCATGGAGCGCTTTGACGGCATCTTCATCTGTACGACCAACCTCTTCGATCGCATCGACGAGGCGGCGCTGCGGCGCTTTGCGTTCAAGATCCGCTTCAAGCCGCTGATGCGCGCCCAGCGTGAGCAGATGTTCATCGTCGAGGCGCTGGCGGGCAAGGCGGAGGCGCTCAAGCCCATCTGGCGAGAGATCCTCGCCTCGCTCGACATGCTGACGCCGGGCGATTTCGCTGTGGTGAAGCAGCAGTCCGTGTTGCTGGGCGAGGCGCTCGATCCGGAGGCGTTTCTCGCGCAATTGCGGCAGGAACATTCCATCAAGCCGGCGCTGCGCGAGCACCGTTCGATCGGTTTTACGCAGCCCTGATCGCCGCTGGTCACCGCGCGGCGTCAATCCACGATGAACAGCCGCGCGCCGGTCTTCGTGCAGGACTGGTGGGCCTCGGCATCGTCGCCCACCTGGTAGCTCATGCCGGGTGTGAGCACGAACCTGCGGCCGTCCTCCAACGTGGTTTCCAGTTCGCCTTCCAGGCAGAAGAGGATGTGCCCCTTCCTGCACCAGTGGTCTGCCAGATAGCCCGCCGTGTAATCGACCATGCGCACGCGGATGCGGTTCGACGCGTCACCGAAGTAGCGTGTACGCCAGATCGCCGTGCCGGTCTCGCCGGCATGTTCGGTGGTCTCGACGGCGGACCAGTCGGTCGTGCCGAAAGCGAAGGGCGCCATGTTCATTGCGGGCTCCGTGGTGTAGGTGAGTGAGCCCATGATCGTAGCAGGGACGTATATGCCGGAGGCGCCGCTTTTCATGTGCATGCGGCGCCGCTTGCAGGCATCCCTCGTCAGCATTGCCTGTTCCTCAACAATCCGTGGCGCTGGAACATCCAGCCAATGTTCATGCGGCATTGCAGCAGCCTGCAAATTCAATCGGTTCAATGTATTGATCTGGTTTGTGTGCGCGTCGGCGACGTCGCTGGCGCTGGGTATGCTCCTGGTCAACTTCTTCCAGCCGGGTGTGCACATGAACCTCGCGCTGCCGGATGTGTCGGCCACGTCGGGCCTGAAGACCGGTGACTTCACCCTTAAGGCCTTCATCACGCACGTGTTCCCGCACAGCATCGTGGAGGCCATGGCCACCAACGAGATCCTGCAGATCCTGGTGTTCTCGCTGTTCTTCGGCGCCGCGCTGTCGACGATGAAGAACCCGATGGACAGCGTGATCGGCCGTGGCCTGGAAGAGCTGACCAAGCTGATGTTCCGCATTACCGACTACGTGATGCGCTTCGCGCCGCTGGGCGTCTTTGCCGCCATGGCCGCCGCCATCACGGTGGAAGGCGTGGGCGTGCTGTGGACGTACGGCAAGCTGATCGGCGAGTTCTACCTGGGCCTTGCGCTGCTGTGGGCGATCCTGTTCTTTGTCGGCTACGTGCTGCTGGGTCGTTCGCTGGGCCGTCTGCTGGGGCTGATTCGTGAGCCGACGCTGCTGGCGTTCGCCACGGCGAGCAGCGAGTCCGCTTACCCGAAGACGATCGAGGCGCTTGACCGCTTTGGCGTGCCCAAGCGCATTTCGAGCTTCGTGCTGCCGCTGGGTTACTCGTTCAACCTCGATGGCTCGATGATGTACCAGGCGTTTGCGGTGCTGTTCATCGCGCAGGCCTACAACATCGAGATGGGCTTCACGCAGCAACTGACGCTGCTGCTGGTCCTGATGCTCACGAGCAAGGGCATGGCCGGTGTGGCGCGTGCCTCGCTGGTGGTGGTGGCAGCCACGCTGCCGATGTTCCATCTGCCCGAAGCCGGTCTGCTGCTGATCATCGGGATCGACCAGTTCTTCGACATGGGCCGCACGGCCACCAACGTGATCGGCAACAGCCTGGCCACGGCCGTGGTGGCGAAGTATGAGCCGGCTGAAGAGGAGGCGGTGGAAGAGGCCGCAGAACCCGCAGTGCAGCCGCAGGTCGGCTGACTTTAAGCCAAGACGACAGCGCCGCCTTTCAGGGCGGTGTTGTTGTATCTGAGCGGCGTTATTCCGGTTGAGAAGCGAGCGATGCCACGGCCGGGCTCAGGGGCGCATCGCCGATGTCGACACGCTGTGCCATCGGTGCCTCTCCGAGCAATGCAGCCACCATGGCTTGCAGCGGAAGCACGTCGCCGGTGCTCATGAAGCGGGGCGATGCGGCTGGGCCCGCTGCCTGCAATCCCGCCGCCGCGAGCGTGCGGCCCAGATGGCGCGCGACGGCGTGGCCGGTGTCGATCAACGTCAGACGATCGCCCGCGATCTCGCGGATGGCGTCTTCCAGAAACGGGTAGTGCGTGCAGCCGAGCACCAACGTGTCGGCGTTTGCGTCCAGCATCGGTTGCAGATACGCCCGCAGCAGCTCCAGCACCGCAGGCGAGTGGGTATCGCCACGTTCGATCAGGGGGACGAGCCCGTAGCCGGGTTGGCTTAGCACTTTGCAATCGCCCGAGGCAGCCGCCAGCAGGCGTGCAAATTTTTCGCTGCGCAGCGTGCTTTCGGTCGCGAGCACGCCGACCACACGACTCTTCGATGTGGCAACCGCTGGCTTCAAGCCCGGCTCGACGCCAATCACCGGCACCGCGAGTTTTTCGCGTAGCACGTGCACGGCTTGCGCCGTGGCGGTGTTGCACGCGATCACCAACGCCTTGCAGCCCTGGTCGACCAGCCATTCGCACACGCGCAGCGTGCGATGGGCAATGTATTCGGGAGATTTTTCCCCGTACGGGGCATGGCGGGAATCCGCCAGATAGAGAAGCGATTCGGCCGGCAGTTCGGCGCGAATCGCGCGCAGGACGGAGAGCCCTCCGAGGCCGGAATCAAAGACCCCGACCGGTGCCTGCGCGCGTGTCGTCATATTGAATATGAGTGAACGGATCAGCCTGCTGCGACCGGAATCTTGCCGATCTTCGCCTGCCATTCCGCCGGGCCGGTCTTGTGGACCGACGTGCCCGAGCTATCGACGGCGACGGTCACGGGCATGTCCTTCACGTCGAACTCGTAGATGGCTTCCATGCCCAGGTCTTCGAATGCCAGCACCTTGGAACCACGGATGGCCTTCGACACCAGGTAAGCGGCACCGCCCACGGCCATCAGGTAAGCCGACTTGTGCTTCTTGATGGATTCGATGGCGACCGGGCCGCGCTCGGCCTTGCCCACCATGGCGATCAGACCCGTCTGGGCGAGCATCGTCTCGGTGAACTTGTCCATGCGCGTGGCCGTGGTCGGGCCTGCCGGGCCGACAACTTCATCGCGCACCGGGTCGACCGGGCCGACGTAGTAGATCACGCGGTTGGTGAAGTCGATCGGCAGCTTCTCGCCCTTGGCCAGCATGTCGGCGATGCGCTTGTGTGCGGCGTCGCGACCGGTCAGCATCTTGCCGTTGAGCAGCAGCGTCTGGCCCGGCTTCCACGAGGCAACTTCTTCCGGCGTGAGCGTGTTCAGGTCGACGCGCTTGGAGGTCTCGGTGTTCGGTGCCCACTCGACCTTCGGCCATTGCGACAGGTCCGGCGCTTCCAGCTTGGCAACGCCGCTGCCGTCCAGCGTGAAGTGTGCGTGGCGCGTGGCGGCGCAGTTCGGGATCATCGCCACGGGCAGGTTGGCCGCGTGGGTCGGGTAGTCCAGGATCTTCACGTCGAGCACGGTGGCCAGGCCGCCCAGGCCTTGCGCGCCAATGCCCAGCGCGTTGACCTTTTCGTACAGCTCGATGCGCAGTTCTTCTGCACGGTTGCTCGGGCCGCGGGCGATCAGGTCTTGAATGTCGATCGGCTCCATCAGGGCTTCCTTGGCCAGCAGCATGGCCTTTTCGGCCGTGCCGCCAATGCCGATGCCCAGCATGCCCGGTGGGCACCAGCCGGCGCCCATCGTCGGCACGGTCTTGAGCACCCAGTCGACGATGGAGTCGGACGGATTCAGCATCACGAACTTCGACTTGGCTTCCGAGCCGCCGCCCTTGGCCGCGACGATCACGTCCACCGTGTCGCCCGGCACGATCGACATGTTGATCACGGCCGGGGTGTTGTCCTTCGTGTTGGTGCGCTTGCCGGCCGGATCGGCCAGCACGCTCGCGCGCAACTTGTTGTCGACGTCGTTGTACGCGCGGCGCACGCCTTCGTTGACCATGTCTTCCAGGCTCATCGTGGCGCCATCCCAGCGCACGTTCATGCCCACCTTCAGGAACACGGTGACGATGCCGGTGTCCTGGCAGATCGGGCGCTTGCCTTCAGCGCACATGCGGCTGTTGGTCAGGATCTGCGCGATGGCATCCTTGGCGGCCGGGCTCTGCTCCTGCTCATAGGCGCGGCCCAGAGCAGTGATGTAGTCCATCGGGTGGTAGTAGCTGATGTACTGCAGGGCGTCGGCGACGCTCTGGATGAGGTCTTCTTGACGAATGACGGTCATGGTGGGGGACCAACGTATAGGAATGAAAAGCCGGTGCGGCAGGGCAGCGGTCGGTGACCTTCACTCCCCGCCTGTGGCCTGGACGGCGGGCGCCGCAGGCTCAGAACAGCCTGAGATCATACACCCAATGTCGGGCGCGGATTGTCCGATCGCGTTCGTCGGAATCGCCGCGCCAACAAGGGCGCAGCGTCAATGTGCGTCGGCAGCCTCGCCGTGCGGATGCGCGTGCGAAACGATGCGATCCACCCACGCCATCACCAGCGCAGACACAAGGAATGCCACGTGGATGAGCACCTGCCACAGGATCGTGTGCGTGTCCTTCTGGGCCGCGTCGATGAACGTCTTGAGCAGGTGGATCGACGAGATGCTGATCAGCGCCATCGACAGCTTCACCTTCAGCACGCCCGCGTTGACGTGGTCCAGCCACTCGGGCTCGTCCTCATGGCCCTCGATGCCGAGCTTGGACACGAAGATGTCGTACCCGCCGATGATCACCATGATCAGCAGGTTGGAGATCATCACGACATCGATCAGGCCGAGCACGGCCAGCATGATCTTGGTTTCGTCGAGTTCTGTCACATGCGAGACCAGATGCCAGACCTCGATCACGAACAGGTACACGTAGGCCGCCTGCGCAATGATCAAGCCGAGGTACAGCGGCAGTTGAAGCCAGCGGGAAAAGAAAATCAGCCGGGGAATGGGCCGCAGCGGAGCGATGGGCGACTTCATGTGGAATGGGGCGGGTAAAAGGGCGCGATTGTATCGATCCCGGTTTGCGAATTCGCTTACGGGGCAGCGCCTGCGGCAATCGCGTTATTCCCGATCGAGAGACGGATCAAGCGGATCCAATGGGTCCGCCACGCGCCGAGGGCGCACCGGGTGCCGGGGGCGTGCAGGCCAGCTTGCGACCAGGATGCCCGCGACCACACACGCCAGTGCCACGCCGTGCGGCCAGCCCGGCGTCTCGCCCAGCGCGACGATGCCGTAGGTGGCGGCCGCAATCGGCAGCACGGAGGTGAAGACGCCCGCAAGATGCGCCGGCACATGGCGGATGCCTTTCATCCACAGCCAGAACGAAAAGATGCTGGCCGCGAGGGCATACCAGACCACCAGCGCCCAGATGGAGAGCGGCACGCTCGCCACATCGAACGTCAGGAGGGGCACGAGGCCCAGCGGCAGCATCAGCAGTGCGCCGATCAGGTGCGTGTACGCGCAGATCTCGATGGCGGGAAGGGTTTGTGTCAGGCGCCGTGACAGGATCACGTAGATCGACTCACACAGCACGGCGCCCATCACGAGCGCATTGCCGAGCAACGCCTCCGAAGCATCCCCGGGTGCCCCCGCTGACGATTCGCCGCCGCGATAGGCATTGAGCAATGCCACGCCTGCCACCGCCAGCACGACAGATACCAGTGTCCGTCCCGATGGCTTCTCGCGCAGCACGAGCCACGACAGCAGCGCTACGGCGGCCGGAATCGTGCTGGTGATGATGCCAGCGGCCAGCGCTGATGTCAGCCGCACGCCGTTGAGCATCAGCAGCGTAAAACCGAACGTGCCGAAGAACGCCTGCAGGAAGAGGTTCTTCCACTCGCCGCGCGTCACCTTGCGCATGCGCGAAGGTTTGTACCAGGGTGCCATGCAGACGATGGCGATCAGAAAGCGCAGGAGTGCAAACAGCATCACCGGCATGACGGCGACGATGGACTTGCCGAAGCCGACATTGCTGCCGACCAGTGCCATGGCAGCAATCAGGAAGAGGGCGTGGATGGGCACGATGACGAATGGAATGGAAAGCGGCGCGGGGTGCGGCTCTGAGGCCGATCATGTTGCAGTGCGATGCGCGCCCCTGGATGGGCTGTCGCATTATAGTAATGCCCTTCGCGTCGGTTTGAGGCGTCAGAGTGCGTAAGGCTGGAGTCAGGTCAGCCGCTTAGATTCGCCGCAAAACGATCACAGACATCGCTATCAGGAGACATCATGGCTGGCATTGAATCTGTCCTGCAGGAAACGCGCGTGTTTGACCCGCCCGCGTCCTTTGTCAAACAGGCAAACATCGCCGGCATGGACGCCTACCGCGCCCTGTGCGCCGAAGCCGAACACGACTACGAAGGCTTCTGGGCACGCTTGGCGCACGAGCATCTGCTGTGGCACAAGCCCTTCAGCAAGGTGCTGGATGAATCCAACGCACCGTTCTACAAGTGGTTTGAAGACGGCGAACTCAACGCCTCGTACAACTGCCTCGAACGCAACCTGGAAAACGGCAACGCCGACAAGGTCGCGATCATTTTCGAGACGGACGATGGCAAGGTGTCGCGCGTCACCTACCGCGAACTGCATGCGCGCGTCTGCCGCTTCGCCAACGGCCTGAAGGCCCTGGGCATCAAGAAGGGCGACCGCGTGGTCATCTACATGCCGATGTCGATCGAAGGCATCGTCGCCATGCAGGCGTGTGCGCGCATCGGCGCCACACATTCCGTGGTATTCGGCGGGTTCTCGGCCAAATCGCTGCAGGAGCGCATTGTCGACGTGGGCGCCGTGGCGCTGATCACCGCCGATGAGCAGATGCGCGGCGGCAAGGCGTTGCCGCTCAAGGCCATCGCCGATGAAGCACTCGCCATGGAAGGCACGGAGGCTGTCAAGCACGTCATCGTCTATCGCCGCACCAACGGCAACGTGAACTGGGTGGAAGGCCGCGATCGCGCAATGGACGAGGTCGAGGGCGGCCAGCCCGACACGTGCGAAGTGACCCCGGTGGGCGCGGAACATCCGCTGTTCATCCTCTACACCTCGGGCTCGACGGGCAAGCCGAAGGGCGTGCAGCACAGCACCGGCGGCTACCTGCTGTGGGCGCTGCTGACCATGCAGTGGACCTTCGACCTGAAGCCGGACGACGTTTTCTGGTGCACGGCCGACATCGGCTGGGTGACGGGCCATACCTACATCAGCTACGGCCCGCTGGCTGCAGGCGCCACGCAGGTTGTGTTCGAGGGCGTGCCGACGTACCCGAACGCCGGGCGCTTCTGGGAGATGATCGCCCGCCATAAGGTCAATACGTTTTACACGGCGCCCACGGCGATCCGCTCGCTCATCAAGGCCGCCGAAGCCGACGAGAAGATCCACCCGAAGCAGTACGACCTGTCGAGCCTGCGCCTGCTCGGCACCGTGGGCGAGCCGATCAATCCTGAAGCCTGGATGTGGTACCACACGAACGTCGGTGGCGGCCGTTGCCCCATCGTCGATACGTTCTGGCAAACCGAAACCGGCGGTCACATGATCACGCCGCTGCCAGGCGCCACGCCGCTGGTGCCGGGCTCGTGCACGCTGCCGCTGCCGGGCATCATGGCCGCCATCGTCGATGAAACCGGCCAGGATGTGCCGAACGGGCAGGGCGGCATCCTGGTCGTCAAGCGCCCGTGGCCGTCGATGATCCGCACGATCTGGGGCGACCCGGAGCGCTTCAAGAAGAGCTACTTCCCGGAAGAGCTGGGCGGCAAGCTGTATCTCGCGGGCGATGGCTCGATCCGCGACAAGGACACCGGCTACTTCACCATCATGGGCCGCATCGACGACGTGCTCAACGTGTCGGGCCACCGCATGGGCACGATGGAGATCGAGTCGGCGCTGGTAGCCAACCCGATCGTCGCCGAGGCTGCCGTGGTCGGCCGCCCCGACGACATGACGGGCGAAGCCATCTGCGCGTTCGTGGTGCTCAAGCGCTCGCGTCCTGAAGGTGACGAGGCCAAGCAGATCGCGGCGGACCTGCGCAACTGGGTCGGCAAGGAAATCGGTCCGATTGCCAAGCCGAAGGACATCCGCTTTGGCGACAACCTGCCCAAGACGCGCTCGGGCAAGATCATGCGTCGCCTGTTGCGCTCGCTGGCCAAGGACGAGGACATCACGCAGGACACGTCCACGCTGGAGAACCCGGCCATCCTCGACCAGTTGAAGGAAACCCGCTAACGCTGGTCGCCATCTTGGCCGCCGATCCACAGCAAGACAGCCGCTTTCGCAAGCGGCTGTTTCTGTATTACGGGCTCTATACCGCGGGGCTGCTGCTCTTCATCGCGATGATGGGCGCGATCGAGCGCGTGCGCGGGCCCGGGGTGTGGCTCGGCTATGTGTTCCTCTTTGTCACCATCGCCATCTATGCGTGCATCGGCCTGATCTGCCGCACCGCAGACCTGACCGAGTACTACGTGGCCGGGCGCAGGGTACCCGCGTTCTTCAACGGCATGGCCACCGCCGCCGACTGGATGAGCGCCGCCTCGTTCATCGGCCTGTCGGGCATCGTGTTCGCTTCGGGTTATGAAGGCCTGGCTTACGTGATGGGCTGGACGGGTGGCTACTGCCTCGTCGCCTTCCTGCTCGCGCCTTACCTGCGCAAATTCGGCGGCTACACGGTGCCGGATTTTCTCGCCACGCGCTACGGCAACGGCGAGCGCGGCGGCAGCTCCGTCGTGCGCGGCATTGCCGTGCTCGGCGCCACGCTCTGTTCCTTCGTCTACCTCGTCGCGCAGATCCAGGGCGTGGGACTGGTGGTCACACGCTTCATCGGCGTGGAGTTTTCGGTGGGGGTGTTCTTCGGGCTGGCCGGGATTCTGGTGTGCTCGTTCCTGGGCGGCATGCGCGCCGTCACCTGGACCCAGGTGGCGCAGTACATCATCATGATCGTGTCGTTTCTGGGCGTGGTCGGGCTGATCGGCTGGCATCGGTATCACGATCCGCTGCCGCAGTTCTCGACCGGACACCTGCTGCGTCAGATCGAGAAGGAGGAGCAGCGCATTGCACATGACCCGGCGGAGCAGGGCGTGCGCGACCACTTCCTGAACGAGGCACAGGCGCTTCAGGACCGCATTGCAGGCTTGCCGCAGTCTTTTGTGGATGCGCGCGAGGCGTTGAATACCCGATTGACGCTCGCCCGCGAGCGCAACGCACCGCTGCGCGAGATCAAGGCGCTCGAACGTGCACGCGAGGAGTTTCCGCCCGATGCCAACACCGCTGCGTTCATGTGGAACCAGCAGCGCGAGGATGCGCTCGCGCGCAGCCGCATGGAGCCCCCGTCCGCCGAGCCGTTTCCGTCGAAATCCGAAGCGGAGCGCGGCACCGAGCGGCTGAACTTCGTATTGCTCGTCTTTTGCCTGATGGTGGGCACGGCCAGCCTGCCGCATATCCTCACGCGCTTTCACACCACGCCGTCCGTGCGGGAGACGCGCAACTCGGTGAGTTGGACGCTGTTCTTCGTCGTGCTGCTCTATGTGTCGGCTCCCGCTCTGGCGGCACTGGTCAAGCTGGACCTGCTGCAGCACCTGGTGGGCGCGCCGTTTGCCGATCTGCCGCAGTGGATCGTGCCGTGGCGCAAGGTGGACCCGCCCGTTTTCGCACTGCACGACATCAACGGCGACGGCATCGTGCAGTGGGCGGAAGTGATGATGCAGCCCGACATGATTGTGCTGGCCGCCCCCGAGATCGCGGGCCTGCCCTATGTGGTGTCGGGGCTGATCGCCGCAGGGGCGCTGGCGGCGGCGCTGTCAACCGCCGACGGCCTGCTGCTGACCATTGCCAATGCGCTGTCACACGACGTGTATTTCCACATGATCGACAACACTGCCAGCCACCAGCGGCGCGTGACGGGGGCCAAGGTGGTGCTGCTGGGCGTGGCGCTGCTTGCGGCGTATGTGACCTCGCTCAAACCGGGCAACATCCTCTTCCTGGTCGGCGCGGCGTTCTCCCTGGCAGCGTCGTGCTTCTTTCCGGTGCTGGTGCTGGGGGTGTTCTGGAAACGCACCAACCGCGCCGGGGCCATCGCAGGCATGCTGACGGGGCTGGCCGTGAGCGTGTACTACATCATCGCCAACTATCCATTCTTCACGCGCATGACGGGCGTGCTGGGCCAGCCATGGTTTGGCGTCGACCCGATTGCCTCCGGCGCCTTCGGCGTGCCGGCAGGGTTTGCCGTGGCCATCGTCGTCAGCCTGCTGACCCGGCCGAACCGGCCGGTCATCGATAAGCTGGTCGGCTATATCCGCGATCCTCTGTAGGCGGCGGCCGTTCTGATGCGCGCCCTTGTATCGGGCCGCGTGGGTCCGGCCAGGCGCTCACAAGGGCCGCGATCTGGCAGGCGCGGATGCCAGGAAGGCGAGGGGGCATGGCGTCAGAAGTCGGGCATCAGGCGGTTCCGCACCGCGCCTAAATGCGGAAAAACGCCACCGCCGCGTTGAGTTCCTGCCCCTGATCCTGCAGTGATTGCGACGCCGCGGCCGCTTCTTCCACCAATGCCGCGTTGCGTTGCGTCACTTCATCCATTTGCGAGATGGCCTGGTTGACCTGTTCGATGCCGCGTTTCTGCTCGATCGAGGCCGCCGCAATCTCTTCCATGATGTGCGTGACGCGCGCCACGGCCTGCGTGACTTCCGACATGGTGTGACCGGCTTCGCCCGCCAGCGTGGAGCCATCGTGGATGCGCTCCACCGACGAGGCGATCAGCTCCTTGATTTCCTTGGCCGCCGTCGAAGAGCGCTGCGCGAGGCTGCGGACTTCGCTGGCTACCACTGCAAAGCCGCGGCCCTGTTCACCGGCACGCGCAGCCTCGACCGCGGCATTCAGTGCGAGGATGTTGGTCTGGAAGGCAATGCCCTCGATGATGCCGGTGATGTCGGCAATCTTGCTCGAGCGATCGCTGATGTCCTGCATGGTTGCCACGACCTGGCCGACAACCGTGCTGCCCTGATGCGCCACCTCAGACGCTGTCGCCGCCAGCGCCGTCGCGTGTTGAGCGTTGTCGGCGTTCTGTTTGACCGTGGAGGTGAGTTCTTCCATGCTGGCTGCGGTCTGCTGCAGCGATGACGCTTGCGCTTCCGTACGCTGGCTCAGGTCTGCATTGCCCGCCGCGATCTGCTTGGCGGCTCCGGCCACGCTGGTACTGCCCACGCGCACCTTGTCGACGATCTCCGTGAGTCGGCCGTTCATGTCACGCAGGGCCGAGAGCAGGAAACTCGTCTCGTCTTTGCCGTGGACTTCAATGCGGCTGCTCAGGTCGCCGCGGGCCACGGTCTTGGCAACATCCACGGCCGTGCGGATGGGCCGCGTGATCGAACGGGTGATCACCATGCCCGCGATCACCGCGAGCAACACGGCGCCAATCGACAGGCCGATCAGGATATTGCGCTGCATGCGGTACTGCGCTTCGTAGGCTTGCACGAGCTGCTCCTGACGCTCGTGCGTGTAGGTGGCGTAGGCGCCGGTGGCCTTGATGAGCGCAGCCAGCAGCGGACGGCACTCGTTGTCCATCTTTCGGATAGCGTCTTCGTGCTTGCCGGCGAGCGCCAGCGCCACGATGTCGGTCGCTACCGGTCCATAGCGCATTTCCACGCTGTCAATGTCAGCGACCAGCGCACGCGCGCGATCGTTGGCGTCCTTGGTGTTGGTCACCAGGTCGTTCAGGAGTTTGAGCCGCGCCTTGACGTCCTCATGGGCGCGTGACACCTCGGCTTTTTCCAGCTCCAGATCCTCCGGCGTGACCACCAGTACAAGGTTGCGTGCAGCAATGGCACGCCGATCAACCGCCGTTCGCACGGCGTTGGCCGCATCGGCGCGTGCGTTGATGCCGTGTACGAAATTTGAAAAGCCTTCTGTGGACTCGGAAAGCGCCCGCAATGACATGCCTGATACCACGACGACAATGGCGGCCAGTACGCCAAAACCTGCGGTCAGCTTGGACTTGATGGTCACCTGGGTAAGGTTCACAGCGTCCTCCGGTCTACAAGAATGGTGCGGTCGTGATCGGCATGGCTGGCCTGCGTCGAGTGCGCGGTCGGCAAACCTGCCACCGTGTTGCTGCCGTTGTAGCTGACGTCGAAGCGGATTCGTTATGGAAGCGCCGGCAAAAGCCCATTGGTTGCTTGAGGCGCGCTATAGGGTTGTATCGGCGGGCAGATCAAATCCTGAATAACCATTTTGTTCAGGTTTCTACTTAACTATTTTGAGTTCTGTTGACGGTCGCCGTGGCTTGCGGCTATTGGGCTGTGGGGTGTCAGCCTTCGTGGAATTCCGGATAGTGTGATGGATTTCGCTAATATCACCTCGGGCGAGGCGCATCGCTAATTTGAATAAACCAGACGGCGCTTCCAATGCCGCTTTGAAGCGAGCCGGATGCATTCGATTAGCGATTTCCGCTATCGGTCGAACTGATGAGAGAAAGCCCGCCATGCAGGCGGGCTTCTTCGGACGGATGGAGCGCAGTTACTGCAGAACGGATGCGGGTACGACCGGCAGTACGACCTTCGACGGATGGGCCGCATCGCTGTAGATGGTCAGCACGCCAGCGAGCGAGTTCAGCAACGTTGGCAGCGGTGGCACGCCTTGCGGCAGGTTGCTTGCGCCCACTGCCACCCGCAGCTTGTGGCCGCTCGCGATGAGGGCGCTACTCGGAAACACCTCCACTGGCACCAGAACAGGCTGACCCGGCATCAGCGGTTGTGCGGAGCTTGGCGTGAACGGATGCCACGGCTGGATCATCAGGCCGTTCATGGTGCGCGAGCGGCTGGCATCCACCGCGCGCAGCGAGGCGGTCTGAAGGCCATCGGTGAGCGGCGTGACGTTGCCGGCGGCGTCCACGTCATCGATGCGCACCGATACGCCAGCATCGAGCGCCGTGGTGGAGATCCACACATCGGCCTCGATCGGTCCGTTGATGACCATGTCCGTCTGCATGGGAGGCGTCTCGAACTTCACGTCCGCTGCCTCGGCGAGGGTGTCATCCGTCTGGCAAGGCAGCGGGATGAAGCCGGTCAGGCCCGCGGTCCACTGCGACAGGCTGATCGAGCACGCCCCGTTCAGCGGCACCTGCGGCACCAGGTTGAAGGCCTCGTCAGCAGCCGGCGCCGTGGCGGACAGGGATCTGTCGCCGCGCAGGAACAAGGGCAGCGCTTGCACCTGCGGATGGGGCCAGTCGGTCGCCGTGGCGTAGTGGCCATAGCCTGTCATGTACTGCGTGACGTTGGGCAATGCGTCGGCACCGGCGGCCATGCCTTTGACATACTGATCGAACCATTGCAACTCGATGTGGTTGAGCGGTGGCACGTCGTCGGCCGGCAGCCCGCTGCCGATCGCCGCCTGCAAGTGCGTCCACGGACCGATCAGGAGCTTGGCGGGGGCCTGTGTCTTGATGGTCTCGTAGGTGAGCGGCTCGCTGCGTTGGAAGAGGTCATGCAGACCGCCCACCACAAAGGTCGGCACCTGGATCTTGCCGTCGGTCTCCAGCGGCGAGCGCGTGGCCCAGAATGCGCCGTCGTAAGCCGTGGCCGTTGTGCCGACCAGCGCTTGCAGCATGGTTGGCAACTGGAAGGTCGTGACCGCAGACACGAGGTGCTGCAGGACCGTCGGTAGACCGATCGCGGGGTCGGTCACCAGCGTCGGGTCGGTCAGGCTCAGCACGGAGACCAGCCCAAACCAGGCCGGAATGAACGTGAGATTGGTCTGGCCTCCGGTGAAGACGATGTCGCGGTAGCCGTCGCCAATGGGCACGATGGGAAACGCCGCCTTGACCGCCGGGTGGTTTTGCGCCGCCGTGATCACCGTTGTGATGCCGAGGTACGACACGCCGTACAGGCCGATGGCGCCGTTGCTCCACGGCTGCTGCATGACCCAGTCGACGACATGGCCGTAGTCGCTTTGTTCATCGGCGCCAAACGCATCCCATGAGCCTTGCGATTGGCCCGTGCCGCGCACGTCAACGACGACGGTGGCGTAACCATGCTGGACGATGTATGGATCCGCCGCACCCAGTGCGGCACCGATCGAGGCTTCGTACTGCGCGTTGCCGCCGTTGTACGACGTTTGCACGAGCACCGTCGGAAAGGGGCCGGCCGCCGGGTTGCCAGCGGCGTCGGCTGGCAATGTCACATAAGCGGCGAGCTTGGTGCCGTCGGGCATCGTGACGTACTGGGTCGGTTGTCGTGCGACGCCGGCATATTGCATCGGCGGGTTGTAATCGACCCATCTGGCCCCGGCATTGCTGGTGATCGACGTGCCTGGCTGCGCGAGTGTGGCCCGTGTGCCGAGCGTGGTCCAGTTGGCCGCGCCAGGCACGGCCGACGTTGACGTGGCGTTTGAATCGGCCGGTGCCGTGTTTTGTGTGGCGACGCTTGAAGCGCCATCGCCGCCGCAACCGGACAACGCAAGCGCGGCGCACAGCAGCGGCAAGATCAGCCGGCGAACTGGCCGCGCGCGTAGGGTACCCATCTGCATGGGGTGTCTCCTCTGTACTGTCGTTTCTGTTCTGTGGGGGGGCCGGCATGCCGAGGGGGCGGCACGCGGCAGATCGCTTCCGATCAGGAAGCCGAGCAAGCGAAAGGACCGACGCAGAGACGGGTGGGTGTCACGACCGACCCTGCGTCAGCAGGCTTGGGCAGGGACAGCAAGCAGCAACTGTGCCCGTCGATCTACAGCGCAAGGACCGCATGGCGTCGGCCTTGTGCGCGTGTCTTTGGCGCGAAGCATCGCCGGTGTTACGTAACGTGCGAGGTAACGAGCGATCGTAACGCCGCGCTTCTGAGGCAAAAGAAACGCACCCCACCGATGTGGGGGCGGTCTCCGGAAAGCCACGCCCCGCTTGCGTTTCAAACAGGTGGCGGGCGTTTCCCGGACCGGCGGCGCAGCGGGAAAAATGCGCGCACTCGGATTGGCATGGACGTTGCATGGAACCGTCTAGACACGCCCGGGACAGGGCGCCACGCACAGACCACAGACAGAAGAGGCCACCATGAACCGCACCATCCAGGACGTCGAAATCGCGGCTGCCATCGATTCGGACCTGCTGCGCCGCCGCCAGCAATTCGCCGGTCAACCTGCTGCCTGGCGGGTGTGGTCTGAAGCCGCGCACGTCGCCACGCTGAACGAGCGCGCCCGCATGGCTTTCATCGAACACGTGGCTGCAAGCCGCGGCGCCGACATCGCGCTGCGCCTGCAGATGAAGGCGGAGTCGATCCGCGCGACGGTGATGCAGACATTGCAGACAGGCGGCGATGCAGTTGCGGCGTATGTGACGCAGGGCAACGCTACGTTGCATTGAAACACTGGGGACGGGCCGGCGTGCGCCAGGAGGTGATGGAGAGTGCCATGACGAGGGCGGCATGGATGTTGTTGTCCTCGCGGCGACATCGATCGCTTCAGACTGGCCGGCCTGTAAAACAAAAAGGCCCAGGCAACGCATGCTTGGGCCTCTGATGTTGGCGAAGCGAAGGGGCTGCCGTCCGCCGCCAGAAAATCCCCCACAAAACAGAGCGGAGCGTCTGCCACAGGGCGACCCGCCGTGCATGTGCCATCCGTACCCCGTGATCGCCTTTTGTCGCTTTAGCTGACGATGCGCCCGTTCACGCCGATCATCGCGACGGCGGTGTAGTCAAGGCCACCATGGTTGGCGTGGTCGTAGTGCACGCGTACGCCGCCAAAATCCCGCGTGCCGAACGCCTCGAGGCAATTGATGAAGCTTTCGCGCGTCGGGTTGGCTCCGCATGCGCGCAGCCCCTCCACGATGACCTTGGCGGTCAGGAAACCTTCGATCGCCTCGTAGGTCTGGTTGGTCTTGACGCCGTAGTTGTCATTGATCTCACGGAACTCCTGCACCAGCGGCACCGAGCGCTCGTTGGGGCCTGGCACCACTTGCGTGATCGCCACGCCATGCGAGAGCGGCCCGGCTTTTTCGAAGACGATCTTGGCCGTCGTGACTGAAAGAATCCAGGGCTGTGGCAGTGGCAGGGGGCCGTACTTCGCGTGATAGCGCAGCAGCATGTTCGCCACCGACTGCGGCGAGGTGAACAGCAGTGTCGTGTGGGGTTTGGCCTCGTTGATCTTCTGCACCACAGCGTCGATGTCGTCGCCTTGCACGCTATGCGGAATGATTGAGACGATCTGGGCGCCAAACTTTTGCGCTGCCTCCTGGGCCGATTGTGCGCATGCGGCGCCGAACGCGTTGTCCAGGTGAACCACCGCGATACGCTTCAGCCCGATCGTGGTTGCGTGCTGCACCATCCTGGACACTTCGTCGCTATAGGTTGCGCGTGTGTGGAAGAGCGGGGCGCTTGCCTTACGCACTGCAGGGGCGCCAGTCAGCGTGCCCACGGTCGGTAGGCGGTGCTGCTCGATGAGGGGCAATGCAGCAACCGTGTTGCCGGTGCCGCCCAAGCAGGCAAGTCCGAAGACGTCCTCGTGTAGAAACGCATTGACGTTTGCGGCCGTCTTTTCCGGGATGTAGTTGTCTTCCAGATGCCGCAGCTCCAGCTTGCGCCCGTGAACGCCGCCTTGCGCATTGATATGGTTAAAGCAAGCGAGCAGTCCGTTGGTGTAGTTGTGGTAGCCGTCTCCCCAGATGCTCTCGAAGCCTACCGATTGCCCGAAGACGATTTTGTCGGGGTGTACACCAGGTTCGGTTGCGCGGGCGAGCGGCGCTAGCAGCGTGGCACCCCCGAGCACGGCTGAACTCCGTATGAATTGTCTGCGATCCATGTGCGTCTCCTCTTGTCATTATTTTTGTTGCGAGCGTCAGGAATGGCGCGCGCTTGGGGCATGCCGAACAACCCTGCGCAGGAATGGGCGCGCCGGCGACCTGATCGACGTCAACGCGTTGCGCTTCCCAGCCAATCTGCTTGCGCGCGATGCCACGCGATACGCCGGGACACGGTGCGTGATCGTGCTGCTTGCTGTCTTTGCGAGCCAGGGTGGCAATCCACCTGGAACACCAGGTGCGTGAGCGTGGTGTCCGCAGTCATGACGGCGCGCCGCGCCCGCGGCAGAGCGTCATCATCACTGGCGATAGAAGCCGCACGAGACAACGATGTTGCCGATCCGCTCGAAGTACGTCGTCTTTGGCTGCGACTCGCGTGTGACCGGATGCGGATGCTTGTAATCGACCCAGCCGCTTCCATCTTTGGCGGCTTTCGCGACGATCTCCTTGACGAAGAACCTGCCGTCCGAATCCTTGAACGTGTTGCCGTTGATGCCGACGTATCGCGGGTTGGCTCCGTTTGCGAGGCATTTGCATTCGACGTCGTAGAGACTGCAATACAGGTCTCGGTCCACGAAGCGGCTTTTGTTCAGTTTGCCCACTTCTTCCACCAGCGCGTCCGCACCATGTTCACGCGCGAAGTTGACGGCCTCCTTCACCATCTGTACCGCCTCGTCGCGGGTGCCGAATTCGCCGGCGCCGAGCTTGATCGCGGCAACAGCGAGTGAGAGATGCTGGGCTTGCTCGATCAGGCTGACTGCGGTTTTGGTGGAATCCCCTGCGAGCGTGGTGTTCTTCTGCGTCATCGAGTCGATCTGGGTCATGGCTTCATTCACAGCTACGATCCCATCGCTTTGCTCCTTGCTGGCGGAAGAGATGTCCGCCATCAGGTTCATCAGATTCTGCGTGTTGTTCACGATGCCCTGGATGACGCCGCCAGCTTCCATGACCTGGACGTTGCCTTCGTGGATGCGGCTCACGGAGTCTTCGATCAGGAGCTTGATCTCCTTGGCCGCTGTTGACGCGCGTTGCGCGAGCGAACGCACCTCGGCCGCCACCACGGCAAAGCCACGGCCATGTTCCCCGGCACGCGCAGCTTCGACAGCGGCGTTCAGCGCCAGGATATTGGTCTGGAAGGCGATGCCGTCGATTACGGAGATGATCTCGACAATGCGCTTCGAGCTTTCCATGATCGTGCTCATCGTCTTGACCACGCGGTCAGCCGCTTCGCCGCCATTCTTCGCGGCGTTCGAAGCATGCGTCGAGAGCTGGTAGGCTTGCTCCGCGTTGGCGGCATTCAGTTGAACCGTCGCAGTCAGTTGCTCCATTGTCGACGCTGTCGACTCGAGCGCGCCCGATTGGGTGGTCGTACTCTGCAGCAAAGCATTGCTGTCGGCCGAGATGAAGCTCGATGTTGTTGCGACGGCAGCCGTGCCGGAGCGAACGCGCAAAACGATCTGGAAGAGCGTGTCGGCAATTCCCTGCAGTTCGGCACTGAGCGCTGAGAGACTGCCTTTTTCTGCCTCCCAACGAATGTCCCGCAAGTTACCCGACGCAATGTCTTTGGCGATGGCAACCAACCGATCTACCGGTGTCACAAAGCGGCTCGCGATCCACCACGCGTAGCCGATCACCAGCGCTGCCTGGACGATCGCGATGACCGTCACATACGACCCAGCCTGCGGCGCCCGACTTGCCGTCGCGGCGACCAGTCCGGCTGTCAATGCAACCTGGGTTGCCGCTCCCACGACGATCTTGGTCTTGGCCGCGGCACTGCTTGAATCCTTCATGCTGTCACTCCAATCGAGAATGGTGTTTGATCGAGATCGTCCAGGTATATGTGCTTCATGGCTTCGCTCGGCTCGCTACGAGATGGGAATTCGATGAGATCCCTTGGCGCCAGCGCAAGCCCGGCGTGTTTGCATCCGAGCGCACAGCTTGGCCAATGACAGTTCGATGGTGCTGGGGTGAGCGCCACGTACATCTGCATGCGAGGCGCGCGAACCATTCCATGCGGATGAAACGGCTGCTTATCTTTTGCGCTTGTCATCTCGGCGCGCGCCTCGGGATTCATCGGCATTCCCGCGCAAGCCGATCGCCGCTTTGTCGATCGATACTGGTTCACTCGAGGCGCAAGCGAGCGGGAAGAGTATGCAGGGCGGATGGGCTTTACATCGATACCCCTGGGGCAGGGCAGGGCGAACCACTACGTTGCCCCTCTCTCGCGGACAGCGCATCGGCTGGCGTCATCATTGGGTCGCGAGGACAGGCTCATCGCATGCCCTCGGTCGCATGCGCCGATCTTTGGCGGTATTGTCCGGGCGGCAAGCCGAACCATCGGCGGCACGCGCGAAAGAAGTTGCTTTGATCCACGAAGCCCAGCAAGTCGGCAACTTCTGCCAGGCTGTGCCGTTGGTCGGCGAGGTGCTTATGTGCCAGCTCTCGGCGTGCTTCATCGAGTAGCTGTTGAAACGACGTGCGCTCTGCCTGCAGGCGTCTTTGCAGCGTGCGGTCGGTCAGGGCAAGGCCAGCCGCGATGTCTTCACGGCGCGGCTCGCCCAGGTGCAGCCGGCGTTGAATTTCGCTGGTGACCCGGCTGCGCACGCTAAGGGCGCCCAGGTCAGCGCAGCGCTCTTGCATGAGGCGCCCATGCACGTCCAGCAAGGATGGGTTGTGCGAGGGGAGGGCTCTGTCCAGGTCCTGTTGCGCCAGCAGCAGTCTGGTGCGGGGCTGTCCGAAGCGCAGCGGACAGCCAAACGCGCGCTGATACGGAGCGATGTTGGCTGGGTCACCTGCCACGAACTCCGCGCACAGTGGGTGGATGGTTTGGCGTGTCAACCACTCGCACCAGGCAAGGATCGACAGCAGTCCGTATTCCTGCCGCTGGCGCGGAACCCGCAGCGTGTTGCCGACGTGCCCGAGCACCAGCCAACAGTGCCGCCCCTCCGGCGCAAGTTCGAATGTGGCGGCGTTGGAAATCACCGCCATGTATAGGGCCAACGTCTGCAGGCTTGTGCGCAGATCGGAGCTGGCGAGCATCGCATAGCCCACCACATCGAGGTCGACATGCCTGGCCGCCAGTTGCCGGTCCAGACCCAGCACGGGATTGCCCGAGCACTCCACGGCCACATCCCATAGACGCGTGATCTGGTCAGCACCGAATCGTGCGTCGGGCCTGCCGAGCAGGTCCTTATCAATGCCGACATCCGCGAGTAGGCGCGAAACGTCCAGTCCTTCGGACGCAAACATGTTGGTCACGCCCTTGAGCCAGGCGGACGAGCTGCCCCGGGTCACGGTCAGGGTTGGCATGTTCAAGTCATTCAATTGGCTGGGTTGGGATAGTGGTACGCCCGCGTTTGATTCCTAGACTGGCGCACGATCACGATGAAATCGTGCGGGGTATTTCAAGAGAATTTACTCGGCTGTACAAGTCGAGACTTACCCGGAAGAAACGAAGGCGGCGAACGCACACTGCGGCGGCCAAGAGATAGAGGCGAAGGCATGCATCCTGTAACGACCAACTCTTCACGCAAGAGCCGCGCAGTCTGGACGCTTGTGCGCGTCGTTGCTGCAACCCTGATCGGGTGCCTTGGCGCTTGTGGAGGCGGAGGGAGTGATGGCGCACAGACAGCAACACCGCTCGCGGTGACGGTGCCGTTTCCCCCCGCGCCCGATAACGATCCGTTTTACCAACAGCCCAACCCGCTGCCCAACGTACCACCAGGCACGATCCTCAAGTCGCGCTCCGTGACGTTTGCGCCCGTGGCGGGTACCCCGTTGCCGAACGCTGCGTGGCAATTGCAGTTCATGTCGAGCGATACGGACGGACGTCCGATTGCGGCAGTAGCCACGGTGGTCAAGCCGCAATCCCCAGCGCCTGGCGTCGCTCCGCTGGTTGCGTACCAGTATGCGGAGGATGCGCTTGGCAATCAGTGCGCGCCGTCGCATACAACGACAGGCTTCACCGGCGACCGCAATAGCCAGGCAGAGAGCTCACTTCCGCTCGTAGGCTTGAACACGATGGGCTGGACGCTGGTCTATCCGGACCACGAGGGACCCAGCTCGTCGTATGCGGCCGGCCGGCTCGCCGGGCAGATTACGCTCGACAGCATCCGTGCGGCTGAACAATTTGCTCCGCTCGGACTCGATGTGCACACGCCGGTTGGGATGTGGGGCTACTCGGGCGGCGCCATTGCAACTTCCTGGGCAGCGTCCTTGCAGCCCCGCTATGCGCCAGAGCTGAATATCGTTGGCGCTGCCTCGGGCGGGACGCCCGCAGATGTCCTCGGCGTCCTGCGCAATGTCGATACCAACCCGGCCATCAGCGCTGCCTTCTTTTCACTCATCTTGTCCGCGGCAGAAGGCGTCAATCGTGCCTATCCACAGTTCCTGACGCCAGTACTCAACGCGAGAGGCCAGAGTGCGTTCACTTCACTGGCCAACGGTTGTGTGGGGGACACGTCGGACGGCTCGCTTGCTCCGACGGGCCATTTTGCTGATTACACGACTATCCCCGATCCGCTCAATAACCCCACGGTGACCGCTGTCGGTCCGCTGATCTCGCTACCGAGTTCCGGTGAGACCCCGACAATCAATATGTTTGTCTATCACTCGCAGACCGACGAGCTGATCCCGATTGCGGGTGCGGATGCGATGGTCAGCAATTGGTGCGCAGCGGGTGCACACGTCAACTACTATCGTGATCCGGTCGGTGGCGATCACATCAGCTATCTGGTAGCCGGCGCACCAAGCGCATTGCAGTATTTGTCCAGCCGCTTTGCGGGAGGCGCACCAACGGTTCCCGCCGGCACGCAGACATGCAACTAGGTCCTTGAAGCAGTAGCCTGAGGAACGGTAGGTGAGATGGAGGGGGAGACAATTGAGTGCCGCCCTGGCCGCCCCCTCACGTTCGGATGATGTTTCTCCGAAGGGTCGATGAAGCGTGAGCCATGCGTCGGCGCGATCGTGCGGCGCATGCCACGGGCGACGATGTCGTGCAGTCAATCCGTTTGGCGTGTTGGCCAGTGGGTTGGTCAGCGGGATCGCAGCGGTCCGGTGATTCCACTGTCCCCTGGGTCTTCATGCACCAGGGGGAGTGGGCGGATCTCGGTGAAGCCTGGTCGCTCTGGTACGTTCGCCGGTGATGCGACAAGCCTTGCGCCGCGTCGGTCAGTTGATGTAACGGTAGCCCCGCAGTGTTGCCGCTTCCTCACAGTGGACCTCGACGTGGCTTCGATCGCCGGTGCGTGGGACGTTTCATTGGCTGCTGTCGCGCAAACGTTGGGGCAAGCCCTGAGGCTCGCATCACGACGGCAAGCACGGCGGGCCAACCCTACTTGTTCTGTTCGTCCACGCGGAATAACGTCAGACAGTTGATCAGGACGTGCGATGCGTCCGGTGGTGGATTCGAGGAGGTGACAGTGATGAGGATGACTCCAGGCCGACGGTTGGCGTCGGTCGCTGTGCTAGCGCTCAGCCTGGCCGGGGTGACGGCGTTAGCCGTCGCTGGCACTTCCGATGCAGGTGGCGGATCGGCCACGACGGTAAGTCTTCAGGGCTATAACATCGACCCGGCGAAGGTCTTTGTCGTGGGTATTTCGTCTGGCGGTTTCGCGGCAGTACAGATGCATGTGGCCCACTCTTCGACCTTCAAGGGGGCTGCTGTCTATGCTGGCGGCGTGTACTGGTGTGCCGGCGCCGGCGGAGCCGCCTCAGCGTTGGCAAACTGCGGAGGCTTGACGCTTCCTTCGAATCAGGCCTCGTACAACAGCACGCTTGCGGTATCCGAGGCGTATCTGGACGCGCAATCATCGCTTGGCACCATCGATCCGGCGACGAATCTGCGTGGACAGCCCGTCTACCTCTGGTCCGGCACGCAAGACGTTGTCGTCAACCCGCTGGAGATGGCCGACCTCAGCTCAGAATATGAGCGTTATGGGGCCAACGTTCACTTCGACAACATGTATCCCGCTGCGCACGGCTGGGAATCGCCTGACGGTGAGCTTGGATGCGGCACACTGGGAAGCCCCTACATGGTGCGCTGCTCGGCGAACGGTGCGGTCTACGACTCCGTCAAGACGTGGCTGACGATGTTCCTCGGCTCATTGAAACCGCGTAACGACGGAGCGCTGTCGGGCACGCTTGCTACATTCGATCAAACGGAGTTCGGCGCGTCCCCGACGGTTTCGATGAGTCCGACGGGGAGCGTTTTTGTTCCGAAAGCGTGCGCCGGGGGCGATCAGTGCGGGCTCGTGCTCGCCCTCCACGGTTGTCTGCAGGAGGCATCGCTTATCGGAAACCGCTGGGTTACCGAGGCCGGCATCAATGCATGGGCCGACACGAACAAACTCGTGGTTGTCTATCCCGACACGATTGCCTCGTCTGCGCCAGGGACGACGAACCCGAATGCTTGCTTTGACTGGTGGGGCTACTCTAATCAATACGACCCGAACTACGCACTCAAGAACGGCTTGCAGATGTCGGTGCTCTACGCGATGGTGCAGCGGGTGACCGGCCGGCCGTAGTCTGCCTCAGCTTCTGCCTGCGGGATGTATCCGATGGGCTCAGGCCGTCGGGTGTGATTGCACCAGTGCACCCATTGCCGGCCGGCCAGCGCCACCGATTCGCTGCGCTTTCACGGCGCCCGGCGGTGTTTCTATCTGGGGGAGGCGCTGCCCAACATCCTACCCACAACGGAGGGTCGGACAATCTGGGAGGCCTAGGGACGAGAGGAGCGCTATTCACCACGAAAGCCGCTGTTTTAGCGGGGTGGCGAGAGCGTTTGGCACTCAGCGAGCGTCGCTGAGGATGAATCCTGGCGGAGAGAGGGGGATTCGAACCCCCGTTGCTCTACGTAGCTACGCCATTTGCAGGAAGATGCTGTGATAAACCGTCGAATTAATCTACAACTAGGCCAGCAGAAAAGGCTTGCCGGTTACCACCTGTGGCATCCTAACGGCCGCAAAAGAACAAGGAGAACAGCATGCAGGACCAGCACGCACAATTTCGCCATGCGAACAGCACGACTTCAGCCGAAGAGCTGGCGCGCCTTGCAAAAGATGGCGATCCGGTCATCCGTGGCGCCGTTGCGGCCAACCTGGCGACATCTGAAAATGTGATTCATGAGCTTGCCAAGGATGCTGATCCAGACGTCGCTCAGATCGCAGAGGCTCGGGCACTTCGCATCTCTGGAAAGAACTTGGTGCTCCGGGCAGCCCGCCCATCGGATGCTGCTTTCATTCTTAGCCTGCGCCTGAACGCCGCGAAAAACCGCTTCATCAGTTCGGTATCTCCAGATGTCCAGAAGCAGGCCGACTATCTGCGCGGCTACGTGGAGCGCGAGGCTATCGGGATCGAGTACTACTTCATCATGGAAGACAAGGAAGGAAACGCCCTTGGCACCGTTCGGCTATACGACTTCCAAGGTGATTCGTTCTGCTGGGGTAGCTGGCTGACAGTGCCGGATGCACCGAGCTTTGCAGCCATCGAGTCCGCGCTGTTGGTCTACGATTTCGCCTTCGACTCGCTGGGTTTCCAGCGCTCGCACTTTGATGTGCGCAAGGGCAATGAAAAAGTGATCGCCTTCCACACTCGATTCGGCGCCAAGGTGACCGGAGAAACCGAACTGGATCTCCTGTTCAGTTTCTCCAAAGAGTACTACCAAGTTACCCGAGCGAAGTATCGGAAGTACGCGGCTTAAGCGCGCATCCTATCCTCGAGCATCCGTTTTGACATTCGGATCAGCTTGCATCTTGCCGCGCCAGAACGAGGCCACGCCAAGGATAGAACCAAGCATGATCCACACGGATTCAGGTACGGAGGGAACCGGGATCTTGGCCAGCGGCAAGATGAAATAGTCCCCGAAGACCATGAAGCCCGTGATGAAGCCGATGAACGGGCGCCATGCATACGTGGGCCAGTGATCGGCTTTTGTCTCGGCTTGGATGGAAGTGTTGACCGTGGAAAGCTGGGCAGTCTCGGCTTGCAGGCGGTTGCTCTCTGCGGTTACGGCAAGCTCGCGCAAGCGAACCGATTGCTCGGATTCGATCTGCTTGAGCTTGATGAATGCATCGGGGTTGGTTGCTAGGGCTGCCGAGATTTGCGCCGGGTCATTTCCCGTTCCAAGCGCCGAAGCAATAAGACCACCAACAGCAGCACCAGCGGGGCCGCCAAGCAGGCCACCAAGTATCGGAGCGGCTTTCGCAACGTCTGCCGCAAGGTCTTTCCATTCCATTTCATGCTCCTTCTTCCATCATCTTGGCGAGACGCTCGCCGCGAGCGCCCACCTGGCGATACCACTTCGACGCACGCATCCCGGCTGCCGCCAAGTCGTACTTGGCGAAGTGCATTGCATCCAGCGTGTTCTTGAACTGAGACAGCGTGCCCCAGCCCATGTTGAAACACATGTTGGCCAGCGCGCGCTGTCGCGGTTCCTCCATTGCGCGCCACCAGTTGGCATACTCGTCAAGCGCGGCGACAGCGGCGGCCATGTCGCGGCGAAGCAGCGCGACTTTCTGCTCCTCCGTCAGTGGCTCGTCAGCCTGCGTATAGGGGTAGTGCGGATCGGCGTCGATGTTGTGGCCATAGCCAATCGTCCACTTGCCAACCGTGTCCTGATAGCGCCGATCCCGGCTTCCTTCATCGCGCTTGAGATCGGCTTCAAGAAGATCGAAGTTCATGGCTTGTCTGCCTTGCCATCGAGCTTGTCTTCAATACGGTCCAGCTTCTTGAAGATCGCATCTGTGACGGCCTGGAAGTCGTCGCGTCGGATGTAATCCTTGGCGAGTTGCAGCGCGAGATCGGTCATCTCTTTGCGAACATCGCCAAGTTCCGTATGCGCAGAGTCGATACGGCCGTAGGTGCGGCTCAGCAAAAACCCGAGCAACGCGATGATGCTGCCACCGGCAATCTGGATAATCATGCTCATCTCCATGCCTCCCTCCCTATCGATGGTTGTTATCGAACGCGACGCGCGCGGATGAATCCATCGCCCTGCATCGTGCTCGTGCCAAAGTTGGCTACGCCGACGCAATAGGTCGTTGTGGTCGCGGCGATGCTGATGCGGGTAGTCGGCGCCGGGATGTAGTTGTTGCTGCCCGTGTTGTAATTGGCCTGGATGTAGTTGATCGTGCCGAGCGCACCCAGACTCGCTGAGGTGGTACTGACGCTCACGGCCAATCCGGTAATCACGGTCGTGCCTGCCGGATGGAATAGAGCGCTGCACTCGACATCCCAATCGCCAGCCGTGAGCGAGATCGACGTGAGATTGGCGCCGGCACCATTCGACATCGAGGTGTTAGTCGTCGTGGCCGTCTGGTACTCGCCGAAGCTGCCCGCATTGGCGTTGTTGTTCGTCGTCGTGCCAACGATGCCGGCCGTCTGCGAAGGCGTGATCGTGCTGCTGGCGGTAATCGTCGTTGCAGCGACGGGCCGCGCCGTCGTGCTACCAAAACCAGCGACAGGGGGTGCCGCGAACTCCCCCTCTACAAATGCCGTTGTGGAGAGCTGCGTGGTGTTGGTGTTGCCAGCAGCAGTGGGCGCGGTGGGCGTGCCGGTCAGCGCTGGCGACGCAAGCGGGGCGTATGGGCTCAGCAGGCTCGTAAATCCCGCGCCACTCACCGTGCTGCTGGCGGTCAGCGTGGTGAATGCGCCGCTGCCGGCAGTCGTACCACCGATGGCACCAGGCGCCGCGAAGGTCGCGCCGCCGAGCGTGGCAGCATTGATACCTGAGTTGCACGAGAACCCTGTGCCGCTCGTCCACAGCAGAGCATTGGTGGCAGCGCTGCAACTGGGTACGGCCAATGCCGTAGGCGCCGCAGTGCTTGCGGTGCCGTTGCCAAGCACCGTGTTCGCACCCTGTGTGGCAAGGCCAGTTAGAGGAACCGCCTGCCATGTCGGCGCGCTGGTGGCGCCATTCGAGATGACAGCTTGGCCAGCCGTTGACCCTGCCGGGTTCAGCAATTGCACGGGGTTGAGCGTCGTCGCTGCAGCAAATGCCGAGAGAGCCAGACCCAGGATGAATGTCGAAAATCGTTTCATGGTTGAGCCCTTAGAAGTTGCGGGATGTTTCCATCAGATAGCCAGTCCCGCTCTCTTCGAGAACCAGGATTCCGTTCTGGCCGGCAGATGCGTTCACGTTTCCTTTCAACACGACGTTGCCGGCGTTATTGACTGTCAACGTTCCGGCGCTGCTGTTCCAAAGCTTGACGCGCTGGCCAGAACACATGTTGATGATTGAGCTGACCGTGGCCGCCGCCGTCCAATAGAACTGCGTGTTGATGTCGTACAGTTCAAGATCAAGCGTCCCGGAGAAGCCGGTGAGATTGACGTTCTGAGCTTGCATCCAAGGTTTGGCGAGACATGCCGCGTTATGGTGCTTGTAGAACTTCGAAACGCTGTTTTGGTTGTAGCCGATGATCAGATACGAGCCGCCCGTCTGGCTCGTCAGCAGATAGCCCGCAGTCTTGACTTGTCCGGTGCTGATGTTCTGATACAGGCGGTTGTTTTCTACGATGGATGGACTACCGCCAGGCTGATTGGCGATGCCATACATCAATGTACTCACGCCATCGTCGAACCAAGACACGTCGTTGTTCACGAACGTGGTGCCGGATAGCACGATGGCATTCACATCGGTGTAGACCTGCTCGAAAGAGCATTCAGTTACCGAAGTGGATGATGTGCCAGTGTTGAAGGACAAGAAATTCGCGGAGCGGTTGGCTCCGCTCATGGCGAACCGACACTTGCTGAATCGCACGTTCGCGCATCCTGCGACGCTCACCATCGCCGCAACAGACGTTGGGGCCACGCTGAAATGCGCGGCCACACCCTGAACGCTGTTCGGCCCGAAGATGCACGAATCAAACTGCACATCCGTGCTGGCGTTGTTGATGATGATCGTGGAGTATCGCGTGTAACGATTGAGTACCGTGATCGGACCCGAGACATATTCACTGGTCTCGAAGTGGCAGCCAGCGAAATAGATGTCAGCCCCGGCGTTGACATTCATCATGTACGGCGTGATCTCAAGCCGCAGATGCTCAAAGCGCAGGATGTTGCTGCCGTTGATGATGTTCAGCGATGGATACTGGTTTTCTGAACCGCAGTCGATGATCGCAAGATTCGTGATCGTGCTGTCCTGCAGGTAATCCAGTGTGCAACCCGTACCCGTGAAGCTCTCAATCGTGACATTGCGGATGCAGCCCTCCCAGCCTTGGTTCTGGATGTAGAAGCCATGCTGGGCAGTTCCTGATCCGTAGACGCGGAAGTTCTCGTAATGGCCGCCGCGAGCATACGTGGGCCCGCCGCACTGAATCGCGTAGCCGCTGGTGATGGTCGAGTGAAACGTGACTACCGGCTGGCCTTGCTGATACGCGGGAGTAACTGGCGGACTGAGCGCTTCCCCGATAATCGTCATCGGGCCGGCCACGGAAACCTTCGACGTGAGTTTGTATGTGCCCTTCGGAACCCACATCGCTTTCAGATTCGTGTAGCACCACGTCATGCACGCCTGCGTCGTCGCGGTGTCGTCGGCTGTGTCATCGCCCTTGGCGCCAAACTGCTTGATCGACACCATGCCTATCGTGATGAGAAGCCAGCAGCCAGTTGCTCCTGCATACGTCGATGCCACGATCGTGCCGCCGTTGGCATTCGCCTGCGGCGTAGTCGAGCTGTAGACGTAGTGGCCGCCGCCGCCATCCTGTGCGACGTAGTAACCGGTTGCGAACGCGCGCGTGTAGATTGATGGATTCAGGGAGGCTAGCGCGGCAATCGAATCGACCGTCCGGTTAAGGATGTTGCCCCATGAAAGCTGCCCGTCTCCGACCGAGTTTGCAGCCGGCACGTAGATCGACAGCGTGGTACCGCCGACGATGTAGATCTTGCTGACGCCGACCGGAATTGGCGAAGTGAACGTGATCTGCGTGCCGGTGAGGGTGTACTGGTCGGTGCCTTGATACAGGCCATCGAAATGCACGGCGACGTTGGCGGCAGAACCGTACGCCTGTGAAAGCGTCAGGCTAGTCGTGACGCCTGGCGTGAAGTTCGTACCCGCAACGAAAGGGCCTTCGCTCGTGAGACTGCCGGCCCCGACCGATGCCGTGATCGGGTAGACAGCCACGTTGCCGCTTGCATCGAAGCCCGCCAGTTTGCTGGCGCGGCCAGCGGCGTTCGGGAATGTCAGGCCCGGCGCGACTGCCGCGAAAGGCACGTTCAACGACAGCGCGGAATTCTGCGCAAGCTGCTGAATCTCCATCGTCAGGTAGTCCAGCGCAAGCTCGACCACATTGGGGTAATAGCCCGCCTGGTTGATGAGATCGGTCAGCTGCAGGTAAGGGACGATGCGCTGGATCAGCAGGCTAGTGCCGGCAGGAATGGGCGGTCCAGACAGCGGATAGGTGACGGAGCCACCGACCGACGAGCCGATGCCGGAAACGGAATAGGACGAGGGAGGGAGAAGCGTTACCGTGCCCGTGGTATCCGCATACAGCACTTGCAGAAACGCTGCGCTCGGGACGGCAAAGCTGAAGGAAAAATTCGTTGTCGCGCCATTCCCTTGGGCAACAACGGAATTCGAAGTGGTGGAAATCGTCAAGGCAGCCCCCTATCGGGTTGGGTTGCCTTGCGGTTGCGCGGGTGGCTGTGTAAAGGTGTAGCCGGCTAGCGCAAGTACTGGTTTATGAAAATGTCAGTCGGTATTCTGCCCCATCGCATAGCCTCGGAACGCATCCGAGATTGTGCGCGGGTGTGCTTTCCCTTGCTTCACGTCTGCTGCGTACTGCAGTGTCGTGCCAATTTGGCCGAGCCCGGGGATAGCGAGGCCCAGCGCATTGCCAAGATCCTTGATCGGCGCCTTTACCTCGTCGCCCTTGGCCGCCTTGTACAGGTCGGAAATGGGCTTGCCAATCGCGCCCAGCACGCTCATGTACGACGGCACGCCGGCCGAGCTGTGGCCCTCCAGCGCCGACCAAGCCTCGCGCAGCATCGGCACCATCGCGGCGTATTCGCCAGTGATCGAGCCGGCCACCCAATGCGCCCAGCCTTCCTCCTTGTCTGGCTTGTGAACCATGCCGGTCCAGAGCGCCGGCACAATCATGGCCATCATGTAGCGCGCAAGTACCTCGGGCTTGCTGAAGCCAGCCGTGCGGAACTTGTCGACCATATCCATGTGCTGGCCGAGCGAGTTGTTCATGAAACCGTAGAGCGTCGTGAACATCTTCACGGCCTCGTTCTTGTCCTGCAGGATCATGGAGCGCGCCGACTCAATGTTGCTGCTGTGAGCCTCGCGCACGATCTGGCTGGCGTAACGCACGGCGTCTTCCTCGCTCATGGGCTTGCCGGTGCCGCCGCGGTTCTTGGGGATGCCCTCGGTGATCGCTCGATCATAGGCGGCCCAGGCGGTTGGAACGGCCGTCATCATGTCCGAATAGGCCACCGCGGCGTGGCCGAAGCGCTCGGCCTTCGCGTGCAGACTCTCCGGCTGGAACAGGGACGATGACGTTTGGCGGAAATCGCGGTCCTGTTGCATCAGGCGCGCACGAATCTCGGGGAACTTCTCAATGGCACCCTGGATCTGGCCGCTGTTGTCGGTCGCCATCTTGGCCACGCGCGCCGCAAAGTACTTCTCGCCGCCGCCGCTGAAATAGCCAAGCGACTTCAGGCCGGCAGCGCCGCCGTGCTTGAGCACCGTGGATACGCGCAGAGCGATGCCATTAGCAACCACCATACGCCGTGTGGCGTTCATGATCTGTCCCAGACGGCTCATCTGCGCGTCAGAGTTCTGGCCGTTGGCCAAGTCGCCCACCCACTGCTGCAGCGATTTGTACTGCTCGGGACCGTAGGACAGCAGGAACTGGCGTCGGAAGTCCTGGTTGCTCAGGATCTTGTGCACATCCAGCAACGCCTCGCGGTAAGCCAGGTCGTGGATGGTGTCGTGCAGTCGCTTCTCCAGCGAGTGGAAATCCAGGTCGAGGCGATCGATGTATCCCGTGCGCGCGTTCAGGGAGCCGTTGGTGGTGGTATCGGCGCGGAAATAGCTCTTGCCAAACAGGCCCTCGCTCGGGTTGATCGCCGACGCATCTGCCTTGCGCACCGCCAGCTTGGAGCGCAGGGGGTCGTAGTCGATTGGTGCGTATCCGCCGCGCAGATCAATGCCGTCTGCCGTCTTAAACGCGCGCGGCTCGATGTGATCCGGAGACACATTGCCAAGCCGCTTGTTCATCTCGACCATTTCCGGCCAGTGCTTCTCGAACGCATCCCAAGTGGCCTGCGTCGCCTGCCAATCCTTGGCCGTCATGTGCTCGTTCAGGAACGCCCACACGTCCCCCGGCGCCCAACCCATGCCCCGCGTCAGCTTGTCGAAGTTCGATTCGTTGCCGACGTGGCGCGCAATGCCCAGCATGTCACCGCGCGTAAGGCGCCGGTAGACCGGCTCGCCGCGCTCCTGCGTCAGGTCGGCGTCGATCAGGCGCGTATTGGGAACCACGTCCAGTAGGCTTTTCTGCCAGTCCACGCCGAGCTTTTCCGCCGATGCACGGAACTCCATCGACAGGCTTTTCAGCATGTCAACCTTGCGGTAGTTCGCCCCGAACACGCGCTCGAAGATCGCCTTGGTGAACGGACCCATCACCTCGTGCATGTCGAACTGGTTCGCCTTGAACTGCTGGCCCTTGAACTCCGCAGCGCTCGCGCGCAGGAAGGATGCCACCCGATCCAGCGTCACCTTGAAAATGGAGTCGACCCCGGCGCGTGGGCGGTCGACCAGTTCCTGTGTAGTGAACTTCTCGCCGCGGGCCTTCATCTTGTCGACCAGACCAGATACAACCTCGGCCAGGTCCGCCTTCTTGCCGTCGATCATGACGGATTTCCGCTCCTTGGCGATTTGCTCAAGGCTGCGGATGGTGTCATTGAAGCCGCGCAACTGCTCGACCGTCATGTCCTTGTAGTGCATGCGCACTGTCGGATTGAGCATGTCGGGGTGTTGCACCGGCGCGTAGCCGAAGGCCTTTTGCGTGTCCACCCATGTCTGCAGTGCTACCTGATCCTTGGTGGCGCCAGCCGGCGGCGCCTGCCGGAAGTCAAAGCGCTCACGCAGCGCGTCGATCTGCTCAAGCACATCCGGGTCCATCTTGGCGCGAATGCTGTCGCGGTCGTAGCGCTTCTGGCTGTCGACGATCTTCTTGATTTGCGTCTCGGCGTCGCGCGCGGCCTTGGCAAGCCGGTTGGACAGCAGCGCCTGACGCTGGGCTTCCAGCGCTGCGGCCGGGTCTTTCGGCGCCTGGGCTATCGCTTCCTTGTTGGCCTTGGCCTCGGCAACCTCATATTGGCGAGGCTTCACGTCGCGCACGCGCTTGGCTGCAATGGCCGCCTCTGCCGCCTCGGTAGCGGCGCGCGCCAGCTCGCGGGCTGGAATGGGCGACTTGGCCAGGATTTTCAGGCCGGTGGCCATGAAGCGAGCCCGCGCCTCATTGTGCACGGCCTCGTTGGCCGCGGCCTCAATAGCATCCGGATCGACCAGTTCGCCATGTCGTTGCAGCATACGTTCGTCGGTCAGGCGTGCGATGCGGTCTGCCGGCTTTTCACCCTCAGTTAGGCTGCGCACCAACTCGTCGCCGCTTCCGATACCGAACATCTCAGCCACCATATCTGGGTGCATGCCGTTCTTGCTGGTCATGCCGCGTAGGGCGTCCAGGTCCGGCCGGTTCAGCATGCTCTCCGGATACATAGCCTTCACGTCATCGGCGTTCAGTTTGGCGTCACCGGAACCCAGCGGGCGCAGGTCAGGGCCTTCCTGGCCGTTCTCGTCCAGCATCTTGCCGGACTTCAAGAACTCGCGCGCGCGTTCGGTAGGCTCGGCCTTGACTTCCTTGGTGACCTCCTCGCGGATCACCTTGCGCTCGGTGGCCGCTTGGCGTTGCAGCGCCTTGACCGCCTTGGACTTCGCGTTGCTCGCCCACTTCATATCTCGCAGGCTGCGCGTCTGCATGTCGCCGACGGCATCGGCCGTGGCCTGCTGGCCGAGCGCGGCATAGTCGGACAATTGCTTTTCCGTGGCGCCTGACTTGGACAGGTCCAGCGGGAAATAGCCGCGCTGCTGCTCGGTCTGGCGGATGGCCTCGTCGCTAGCCAGCAGGCGGTCGAACACGCCGCGCACCTCCGGCGTCAGTTCGGCGTTCAGCCCAGAGATGCTGCGGTAGACGTTCACCAGCCAGGACCGGAAGCGCGAGAACAGCGACTGCATGGTGGCATTCGGCGCCTTGCCCTCCATCAGATACGCCTCGAAGCCGCGCGCGAACTTCTCGTGCATGTCGCGCTGCTGATCAAGTGTGCGCGCCTGCCAGTCGGCCAGATCCTTGCCGCCCATCCACTTGATGGCAGTCTCCATGTCCGCGCGGATCTGCGCAGGCGCATCCGGCCGGGCCGCCAGGTCGCCCAGCGTCGACAGGAAAAAATGGCCAGACTCGTGCAGGAACGTACTCAAATCTGCGTGCTGCAGCAACGCCACGGTGCGCGTGTCTGGGTTGAAAGCGCCGCGCTCGCCGCCTTTCTCCAGGCCACCGCCCACGTCTTCTCCGACGATGCGCAGCGGTGCCTTTTCGTACAGTTCGGCCGGCGATACCCCGAGGCGCTCGGCCATGGTCCGGTAGAACTCCGTCACCGGCGCGATGCTGGCGCGCGACACGTCATCCGGGAAGTGCCCGGTCGACTGCATCTGCTGAAACAGCTTGTCACCGATGGCTTTGACCTCGGCGTCGCCAGCCGTCTCCTGCTGGTGCTGATCGGCGATCGCCTGCGCGCGCGCGGCCATGTCTTCCTTGGCGCCCTGGAAGAACTGCTGCCCCTCGGCATACGTCATGCCGCCTTCCTCGACCTTGAGATTCGGCAGGATGGCCTTGTCGATCGGCGTCCCGGCAATGTGCGTAGCATAGTCCTCGATCGGGATTTGCACGTCGCCACCGGCGCGCTGTGCCTCGGCCATACGGTCAGGCAGGCCGGGGATGTTGTTCGGGTCGACCGCAGACTGGCGCAGCGCGTCTGCCAGGACATTGCCATCCACATACACATCCGTCAGCTGGCCGTCCTCGCTGGCGTGCTTCACGTATTCACGGAAGGCATCGGGATCGTGCTCGCGCAGCGCAGAGGACGTCGACAACTCACTCAACTTGGCGATCGCATCGCCGCCGCGCTCGGCGGCCTCGGCGCGCACGCTGTCGGCGGCCGCCTGCCGCACGCCGTCGTGCAACGCACGCGGCCCCATCACGCCGGATAGGAGCGAGCCTGTCAACCCGGACAAGATGAGCTGTTCCGGGTCGAAGCCCTGCTGTTGCGGCATCACCAGATTCATGGCCTGGCGCGAGACTTCCCCGGAGACGGCGCCGGATACAGCGCCTGTCACCAAGCGCGTGGCCAAGCCGCCAGGCGCGCCAAGCGGAACGACGCCGCCCAGCGTGGTCGTGCCGTAGGCCATCTGCGCCGCGCGCACGGCTTGCCCGATGTCGCCGGTCTGATCGTAGACGTCTTTCCCAGTATTGACGGCTGCTGTCAGGGACGGGAATGCCATCGCGCGCGCGCCGTGCGCAACCGTCTCGCCGATGGCTTGGGCCGCTGTTTTTGCTGCGTTGGCAGCGGCCGGCGCCTCGCCACCGCCGCCAGTCAGCGTGATTTGCGCGAGCGTGCCAAGTAGGTTGCCGACCGTATCGGCCGCCTTTACGCCGAAACTGGCATCCTGCGGCGTGGCCAGCGCGGATTGCGCCTCGATGCGCGGCTGCACGAAATTCCGGTTCCACCAGTCCTCCAGCGGATGGGTGGTATTGGACTGGCCGGTAATCAGACTCGAGAGCGTGCGCGATTGCGCGCCCGGGATCATGTTTTCCGGGTTGGCGCCGCTCGGGTTGAAAAGGTATCGCGCGGCCGCTGGGATCGCCCGGTTCACGGCAAGCGCAGCCGAGTTCATCGATGCGCCCAAGCCGCGCAGAAGACCCAGGCCGCCGGCCTCGGCGCCGCTCACCAGCTTGCCGATCGTCGACATGTTGGCGAAATCGTCCTGAGCCACGCGCGCGCTATCCGGGTTGCCGGCCACCCATTGCGCAAACTTCGGATCGTCTGCCAGCACTTGGGCATTTTCTTGCGCCTTGGCCTGCGCTTCGTAGCGCGGCAGATCGGCTTCGACAGCAGCCTGCGGCATGCCGATCTTGCGGCCTACGCGCGCGGCTTGGCCAGCGGCGGCAGAACTGGCTCCGCTGTTCGACACAGCTACCGCCTGCGCGCGTTGCGTGGTGTCTTTCAGGTACTGATCTTTCTTGTCCTGCAAGAATGATTCGAACGGATCGGCAGGGGGCTTATCCGGCGTGATCGTCGGTGCGGACGGCACATCCGCCTGCGGGCCGGCGGCCGGTTGGGCGTTCTGCTGCAGGAAGGATTCGAAATCGTCAGCCATCACTTGCCCTTGCGCTGGGACAGCTTGAATGCGGTGTACCACTTGCCCAACTCTTGGTCGGTCGGCGCGCGGCCCATCACCTTCTGGAAGGTAGCCGACAACTGCGGCTTCTGGTCATCCGGAATGGTCGCCGTGAACTTGGACACGTCCGGCGATTCGAAAGCCGGCATCTTGCTGTTGAAGGCGTACCAGTGACCTGAATCCTGCGTGCCTTCGGCCAGCAACGAACTGGCGATCTTGCGTGTGGTCGAGGTGTCCGGGTATTTCTGGTTGGCGTCGTGGTAGGCGTCCAGCGCTTCCTGGAACTTGCCGTAGAAAGCTTCTGTCCGTTTCAGGTTCGTCTCGTCGGTCTTCTTTACCACCGAGCCCAAGCCCATCGGTCGCAGCATGTCGTCGACGTTGGACTTGGCCCGGCTCCAGTTCAGATCCTTGTTCTGCTGGCTCACATCCCGTTTCGCGGCACTGGTCTGCTGGCCGATCAACTGCATCAGCTGCGGCTCGGGGATTTTCCCGAAGTACTGCGACAGGTCTGTTTTCATGAACGTCTCGGGATCGTTCGCTGCCTGCCCGCGCAACTGGTAGTACGTGTTGAGCGACTCCTGCGTCATCTTGAGCGAGCTCGGGTTCGTAAGGCGCTCAGTCACCGCTGCCTGGCCGGCGGGCGACAATTGGCTGTACTGGGCGTACGCCACCGGGTTCGATACCAGGTCAGCAAACGAGGTGATCGGCTTGGCGCCTGACAAAGGGTCACCTGCAATTGCCTTGGCAAGTTCGCCGCTGGCGGCTTGTTGGCGCGAGTGCTGCGCTGCGATGGCAGCATTGGTGTTGCCGGCCACCGTTGCCGCTGCCACATCCCCGGCGCGTTTGGCAGCCATGGGATTGCCGGTCAACTGCATCACATGGTCTTGCGCCGCCTTGCGCGCAGCCTCTGCCGTCGCTTCCTGGTTGGCGCGCATCACGTTCGGGTCTTGCGCCAAACCTACAGGTTGCGGGGCAATTGCCGCGGCGTTCGGAACGCCGGACGCATTACCCACCGGCAGCGTGCCGCTGACCGCGCCAGCCGCTGCGCCCACCTGGGGCTGCTGAGATTGCTGCACGGCGGCGCGCCACCCTGGCGACTCTACGTCGTACATGGCGTTGAGCACCTTGGTACGCACCTTCGGGTCGGTAAGGTCGATCTTGGCATCTGGAGCCACGCCGACGGCCTTCGCCACAGTCGCGGCATATTCCTGCGGCTTGTTGTTGTCCGATGCCGGCGCCCAGCGGTTGATGACGTCCTGGATTGTGCTGATGCCGTGCTTGGTGTTGTAGGCCAGCAGGTTCTGGTCGGCAGCCTGCATGCCCTCCTGCGGCGTGGCGAACTGGCGGAACTGGCCGGTCTTCGCATCACGCAGGTTTCCGAAGTTGTTGTTGCGCACGCCAAGCGAGGCGCCGGCAGGGGCCGCGGTTGCCTGCGGGCTGGTTGCCTGGTTGCCATACTGCACACCGATCTGATCCGCTGCATGACTCGACAGTTCTGCCGTGATGGCCGGAAGGTCGCGGCCAAGGATCTGGCCGCGGACATCCGTATGCCGCTGGTTGCCTGCGCTGTCGGTCCAGTTCTCGCCATCCTTCAGCAGGGAAAGCGCGGTCTGAGCATCTCCTGCCGCAGCGATACCCTTCAGGCGGTCGATCCACGATGCGCTGATGTCCTTCTGCACCTGCGCGGTGACGTACTCGACTGGCTGGCCAGTGTATTGGCCGTGCGTTGTCCGCTCCGCCACGATCGAAGCCAGCGCGCCGTTGAAAGCGTTCGGGTTGTTCCAGTTCTGCGCCGCCGTTTGCTGGTAGGTGGACACCATGCCGGCCGAGGTCTGATCCTCGTATACGCGCTGCTGCTGCGAAGCGTGACGCGCCGCTCCGTCTGCGCTGAACGCGATCGTGCGACGCGCGATGTTGTCGAACATGCGCTGTTGCGCTGGATTGGCGAGATTGGCGCGTTGCTGCGAGCGGATGTCTTCAAGCTGCTGCTGATAGGCAGGAAGCGCATCGACGGCAGCCTTTCCCTGCAGACTCATGAACTTCTGGGTGGCGTCGGTGATCGCGGGGAAGGTCGACTTGTAGTATTGGTCGTTGACATCCGTTTCGTTCTTGATTTCCTGCTGCTGCTGAACAATGTCAAACGCATCGTTCCCGGCTTTGCCAAGCGCTTGGCCGACTTGGCCTTCGGCCTCGGCAATTTTCCCGCCGAACGCGTCCGGCGTGATGCCACCGATTTGTTGCGGCGCAAGTGCGCCGGAGCTGAAGACGCTCTGCGTAGTTTCAAGTTTCGGCAGGAGTGGCATGTTTTTCTTTCCTTACGTCACAAAGCACCGCTGTTTTGCATGCCGTAATACTGCCGTGCGAATGTGCCCGCGCCGCTCAACATTGACGAGAAGCCGCTGAGATAGCTGGCTGTTGCAGCCTCGTTGCCTCGCATCATGTCCAACTGAGATTCCGCGCCAAAATTTGCCCCGCTGTTTCGGTAGTTCCATGCGGCACGTGCGGCATTGCTCGTGATCGTGGCCTGATTCATCTGGTCGATCTGCGCCATGCCTTCCTGGTTGCGCAGTGCGCTTCCGGAATTCAGATCAAGGCCACTGGCGCCCATGACCGCGCGAATCATCCCTTGGTGCTGCGCGGCCTGCTCCTGCGCGGCCTGCACCTGCTGGTTACCTTTTTCGATCTCGGCATTGGCATTCATGCCGGCAATGGTGGCGTTGTTTTGCGCGACTTGCGCTTGATAAGCTGATGCGGCCTTCTGAGCGTTTGCGCTGGACACAGCACTGTACGTACTGGCTGCTGCTGCAACAGCTGTGATGACCATCGGGACTACTGCTGCGACACCCATGTCAGCCTCCTATTTCAAATGTTCGGAACAATGCATTGCCAACGCCCCACGGCTCAGGCTCGCCTAGCTTCGCGCCCAGCCACTGCAGCCAGCGCACCGATGCCATATACCTGGCGTCGACACGGCCAACCATGCGTGGATGATGTGCCAGCAGTTCCGGCAACAGCGTCTTGCACGCACGCGCAAACTGCCGGCTGTGCTGCTCGACAAGTTCCGTCGTCAGGAACCATGGATAGCTCACCTCTGATAGCGCCGCGGGCGTGACGATCCCGAACATGCACGCGACCTCGCCGTCGATTACCCAAGACCACGCAACCGATGAGCGCTTGACCTCAAAGAGAAGCGCATCCAGCGGAGACATGCCGTAAGAATCGGCGACCTCCTGCACTTCGGCAGCGCGCATCCTGGGCGCCATCTGTCTGGCGTGAGATGACATGGCGGGAACGATTTCACCGATCATCGCGTGTCTCCAACCACCACTTCCGGAATCAGCGCCAGAATGGTGGACGGCAGCGGGTAGTCTTGCTGGATGCAGATTTGGCCCGGCACGTTGTAGCTGGCCGGCAGCACGATGCGCTGATCCCCCGTGAACAGCTTGATCGGCTGCCCCATCGGCTCGGTGGTGCGCTCCTTGATCTCGACCAAGTTGTCGAATGTCGGGCCCGCCTTGAGGCCGCGCGTGTCCTGCATCCGAACTGTCACCGCCGGCACTGTCTTGCGCTTGCTCTGGATCGTGCCGTCTGCCCCTTGAATGTCCAGGTACAGGCTCTGCAGTTGACAGGTGAACGGCAGGCCGGCCGTGATGGCACTGTAGGGGCGGTCTAAGGTGATTGATCCATCCACCACGACCTGTGGCGGCGCGACGTTGCCATCAGCCAGGATCGATACCGTCTGGCCGTTCAAGTGGTCCAGACCTCGGATGGTCGACACCGGCGTGGTGATCGACCACGATCCGGCGACGGCGGGCCACGTATTCGTGAGCGGCGTCGTGACGTTCACCAGGATCTGTTGTGAGTTTTGCACCTGCAGCACGGTTCCCATGCCGCCATTGATGCGCACCACGTCACCGACATTGGCAGAACCAAACACGCCAGCGCTCGCAGTCATCGGCACAGGGCTTGCGAGAATTGCCTGAACCGCGGCGCCTGATCCGGTGCCGGCCGGGTCGATGATGGTCAGCGTCGGATTGGTGTAGTTGGAGCCTTGCTGCACCACCGTCACGGACTGGATAACGCCACCCGAGATTACAGGCGTCAGGACGGCGCCGACGCCGGTTTCGTCGGTCACCGTAATCACGGTCCCCGAGCTGTAGTTCTGGCCCCCTGCGATGGTGTGCACGCCATAGACCACCGGCACCGTGCTGACCTCGGTAGGCGTGAGCGTCGCGGCAGGCTTTGTAAGCGGATACTGCAAACCAGCGTCCACGCACCACGCCAGGCTGGCATCTGCCGGCAGCCCGATAGTCGGATCTGCCTTCATCTGACGGCTGGCGAAGCGCTCGATGTACTGCAGGTACTGTCCATTGATGAGCCGCTCGACGATCACATAGACCGCATTTTCTTGCCCCTCGCTGATCGTGCAGATGCTCTTGAACAGGCCGGCTGTATCGTGATGCGACCAGGCGTAGACGTCTTGTTCCTTGAGGTACGTCAGGGACAACAGGATGCCGTCCTCACGCACCGACCAGATCAGCTTGAACGGTTCCTCGGCGTAGCACCATTCCATGATCTGGTGACCGTAGAACAGGTGGTTCGCCAGCAGGGAAATGTCCTTACCGGTGAAGACGTTCACGTAGAAGTTGTACGACAGGTCGCGCACGATAGAGCCCTTTGACTGCACGTACAGGATGTCATAGTTGATGATGAGCGGCGGCACGTCGCTGCAACCGTTGTAAGCCTGTGGCGTGGCCTGGATCTGCGTGGGCGTAATCGCTGCGCCGCTGCCGGCATCGATCTTCCAGGCGCCGTTCGATGTGAGCGCGATCAGGCTCTGCATCGGCACCAGGTGTTTGATGGCGTTGACCTGCTGGCTGGCGATCGTGATCTCGATGTTGTCGTTGTCCTTCGACGGGATCGAGTAATCCATGTTGAAGAAATCGCCCGACTTCGAGAAGTCGATCTGCTCCGGCGCGTTGGCCATGCCGCCGAATACCTGGCGCTGCTGGTAGTACGTCACGCACCCGGGGTTCCCGGCAGTGGTGAACGGGTTGTACGCCTGCGGCGGGCAGCGTGTGAAATCCGGCAGGATGTTGTCGTCGATGAACGAGTTCGTCCCGGCGGGCGTCGTCGAGCCGATGTAACCTAGCAGCGCGCCCTGCGGCACATTGGAGCCCAGGTTCTCCTGCGTGCGGTAGATGTTGTAAAGCGTGGCGCCAGTGACCGCATTCCACATGATGCTGTTTTGCGCGCCGACGTTCTGGCCCAGCGCGATGCTGGTGGTGTTGGCGATGGCCGACGGCAGGCTTTCGACGCCGCGCACGATGGCCGTGACCACGTAGCCATACTGCGTGTTTGGATACGCCGTACCGGTGCCGCGGTTCTGGAATGTCGCCACCACACCAGTCGGCGCGGCAGTCGTCGGCGCAAAGTTGATGGCTGCCAGCGTCCAGTTGGCATTGCCTTGGCGCTTCAGCGTGTATGGCGGGTAGCTCGGGTGCACCAACGTCATGGTGTCAGCCGACTGCGTGTACTTCAGCAGCCCGAGGTCCGCTCCTGCGTACGGCGTCGACAGCGTGTACACGCGCGCCGCAGTGCCGCCTGAGATGTAGGCGCCGTAGTTGCTGGTGTTCAGCGGAACACCGTACATATCGTTCAGCGAGTACGAATTCGCGCCGGCCCCAGTCACAACCGCATAGCGCTGGTTCAACTGCGTCATGCCGGAAATTCCGGACAGAAACACCAGGTCGCCGTTGCTATACCCGTGGCCTGGCGACGTTATCAGGACGGGATTGGTCTTTGAGATGCCGGTGATCGCGATCGTCGGCTCCAGCACATACCCGCCGTTCGTGACGAAGCGCAGCGACTGGTTGCCGAATACCAGTGCATACGTCTGCTGCGTGTTGAACTGGAACGGGATGAGTCGGTTGGGCGTGGAGCTGTCTTTGACCTGGCCCACGAACTGCGTGCCGGTGCGCGAAGATGCGCCGCCGCGGTAGTCGACAAAATAGTTGCGCAAGCGCGCGGCACCCACATGATACTTCGCCAGATCGACGCGGCCATACATCGATGGCGCCAGTTCGCCGGCACCGAAGGATGGGAGGATGACGGGCTGCGCCATCAGGACACCATCGTCAGGGACTGCGGGCCGTAGGAGTACAGGCCACCATCAGGCCACGCCCAATCGGAGTAGTAGCCGCGCACGCGCATCCAGTCCGGCGTGATGTCGATCTTGGTCAGCCCCTCGTTGCCGTTCTGGGCTTGCGCCTTGAGCGTGTGCTGCACCGCCATGTCGAAGGCCATCTTCATCATGGCCTTGTCGCCGGTCAACGCGATGCACACGCGCGAGCCGAGATAGGAGGCAAGCGCCTGCACGAACAGCTCATCCCACATCGCCGTGTTGGTGTTGCGGAATGTATAGACGCCAACCGCCTGCGGCTGATTCGTCAGAATCACATTGATGGGATTGCCGTTCAGGTCAACGTCCGTCCCGATGACGAACTTCACGGGCGGCCCGTATGCGGCCACGGGCGACGCCGATCCAACCACGCTTACAGGCTGCACCTGAATAAGCGGCATCAGGTAGCGCATGAGCAGACAATCGCTCGGGTAGGCGTACTCGTACAGCCACGGCGTCGGAACGGTGCCGCCATTGGTGCCGTCCTGCAGCAAGGTCAACGCAACCTGTTTGCGCGCAAAGTTCCAATGCGCCGCGCGCAGCACAGACGCCACGGCGTTGTCCCAGTGCCGATTGATGGCATTCGCCTCGGCGCTGCCCTCGTTCATGGCGGCAATGGTTGAGCGCGTGCCGATCGCGTCGAGCGCCATGTTTGCGATTGCGACTTGGGACGACGTCGACATGGCTTACCCCTTCTTGCCGTAGAGCTTGCCGGCCGCTTCCTTGAAGCCGCCGCGCTCGGCCGCCGCATCCTCGGCCTCTTCTTCGGCCGGCGGCTCTTCGAGTGCCATCTGCTGGATCTGCACGCCGAGGCATTTGCTTTCGCCGTACTCGCTCGACTCGGACGTGCTGACGACCTCGCCGCAGACGTAGAAACAAATCTGGTCGCCCAGCTCAGGCATCTCATCAATGCCGAGCTTTTCCAAGTCTTCCTTGTTCAGGCTGATGCGCAGGCCGCACGGATACGGGCTGGGCTCGGGATAGTCGGGGCCACTGAAATCCTCGTCCCGCGCCATATCGACAATTTTCATGCTCATGACAGTCGCTCCACGCGGCCGGCTTGCGCGCCTTCCGACAGACGGTAGTTGGCCGTTCCGCTGGTGTACGCGGTCATTGCGAGGCGGTATTGCACGCCAGCCTCGACCTCGTCCTCTTGCAGCGCGCCGGGCGCAGTGAAGGTGATCACGTTGCCGGTGCGCTTGTTGATGACTGGAATCCACGTGGTGCCGCCGTCATAGGAGTTCTGCAGAGTCAGCGTGCCGACGAACGTGCCCCACACAGCAACGTTGAAGTTTCCGAGAAAGAACGCCGCGTTGCCGTTCGCAGCGGCGGCCAGCGTCCCGGTGACGACTGTTTGGGCCTGCTCAACGCCGCCCGTTGCGAAAACTCCCATGGCTTTCTCCTTAGTTGACGGCGGTCATCGCCAGGATGGGGTCCAGGTACTTGCGCGCCTTCTTGGCGGCGGCCTCGGCGGCGGCGTTCAGCGGCGTCATGTGGTGGCCGGGCTCGCCCAGGTATTGAATCTTTGCGCCCGCTTCGAGGTACTTGTCGTCGATGTAGGCGGCTTCGGTCAGTTCGTATTGCGGGATCTCGCCCTTGGCTTGTGCGGTGTCGGACATGGGAATCTCCTATGGGATGGGAAACGGCCCGGCGGCGAACCGGGCCGGTGCGGCTTAGTTGCTGATGACGATGCCCGGCTTGTAGTAGCGGTTGTCGTCCGGCGTGTTGAGGTACGCCATCACGGCGCCGGCCGTGTTCGCGCCCACGTTCACGTAGGCCGTGCGCAGGTAGCGCGGCGGCGGACCGGCATCGGGGTTGACCGAGGGCATCTTCAGCGCCAGGCGCGTGCCGGCCGTCAGCGAGGCGATGGCGATGGCGCCCGTCTCGCTGTAGACCGTCCACGTGGTGTTGTCGGTCGAGCCTTGCAGCTGGAAGTTGACCGACGTGCCGCCGGAGTACGCCGTGGTGATGAGGAAGCTGACGGTCAGGTTGCCGGACATCGAATCACCGCCATCACCCAGATCACGAGCGTTCAGCAGGTCGATCGTGTTTGTGCTGGTGGTGGTTGCGCCGCTGGCGAACTGGTTGACGCCCGTCAGGCCAGTGGTGGCGATCGTGCCGTCGAAGACGAGGTTTCCGTCGAGGATCATGGCAATACTCCTTAGACGATGCGGGATTCGGTCGACAGCAGCGCGTCAACCGTGCGGATGGGAATGCCACGGAACGTGGTGATGGCCTTGCCTTCCCACTCTTCGAGGCGCAGCAGCACGTTCGTCTTGTTGACGGCCTGGATGTCCAGATACGTGCGGATCGTGCGGTTGCAGTAGATCGCCAGGCGACCCATCTGCATCATCCCGCCGTCCGGCGCATCGGACTTCTGCTCGGTCGACACGCGAACCGGCGCCGTCGGCAGACGGTGCACGCCACGGATCAGGGCGTTGATCAGGTTCGCAGCCGAGCCACCCGACAGCAGTGCCACGTCGATGTTGGCCAGGCGAACCGCGTAACGCCAGTCGCGCACGGTAAGGCCCATGTCCCACTTGAAGTGAGTCCGGTAGCCCTGGTACAGGTTGCCGTTGGCATCCTGCAGCGGCCATTCGCCCAGGTCACGATGCTGCAGGCCGGAGATCTTCCCCTTCGGGAAAATGCCGTGCATCGTGTTCGGGCCCCAGCATGTGATCCACACGGAGGTGTTGGTGGACAGCGTGCCGCCGCAGTCGATGACGTTGGCAGCGGTCTGCGAGTTCGCCAGGGTCACCGTGTTGTAGCGCGGTGCCAGCCCCATGAAGCGTTCCGGGTTCACGGTCACGTTGCCGTAGAACAGGGTCTGCGCCATCTGCTGGTTCATGCCTTCCAGGAAGGCCATGTCTTCCGACAAGCGGAACTCGGCGGTGTTGCCGTTGAGATCAGCGAGATCCTTGTCGATTTCGCTGTAGCACTCCAGCATGCCGCAGTTGTCGGTGACTTGCGCGGTCGTCGACTTGGTCTTCACGACGCCGTAGTTCAGCAGGCGCCACGTCGCGGCCGGCAGGCCGGTGCGGACGGTCGTCTTGTGGCCGGTCGGCAGGTTGCCTTCCACCACGAGCATGTCGTCCAGGATTTCGTTGGTCTGCGAAAGCAGGTTGATGATGGTCGCGACCTTGCCGTCGTCGTCCATCCGCTTCGCCCAATCGGCGTAGGTCAGGGCGGTGCCCCCGATGGTTGCCATGGTGTTGCTCCTAGGTTTGCATGGTCAGTTCTCCTTGCGTTGAGTCGTCATCGGTTGGCCGTGTCAAGGTGAGGCCGTTTCGAATCGCGACGTGGAGTGGTTTAGCCTTCGTGCCCGTTGCCGAGCCCTGCCATCTGCGGGTACAGGGTTGCGCCTGCAGACTTGGTTCCACCGCCAGGGTTGCCCCGTACCGGTGTGGCGGGTGCGTGTTGGGCTGCCGCCTTGAAGAGAGCACGGACGATGTCCGGGTTGTTGCCGGCGCCGGTGATGTTGAGCGCCTCAAAGAACTTCGCTGAATCTTCGCCGAGCAGGTTCTTCAGCCCGGCTTTGGTAGCGGCAAGGTTCTTGTCAAGATCCGCGCCACCGATGACGGGGTCGTTCTTGATTTCTTCCTGCCACTTGGTCTGCAGCTCCGACCACGCGCGATACGGTGCCTCGGTGAGCTGCTTGATGTCGGCCGCGTAGATGTCGACCAACTGCTGGGCGACGTCTTGCGGGATCTTGTTGGCGGCGGCGAGTTCCTTGAACGCGCCCAGCTTTTCCTCGTCGATCGTCACGCCTTCCGGCAGCGTGAACGCCTCGTACTTGATGGGCTTGTCCTCGGCAGGCTTCTCGCCTTCCTTGTTTTCTGCCGGCTTCTCGCCTTCGCCTTCCGGCTTCGCATCAGCCTCGGGCTTGTCGTTCAGCAGGCTTTCCGGCGGCATCAGATCGCTGGCGGCCGGCGCGGGCGCATCGGTAGCGGCCGGTGCCGCGGCAGGAGCGCCGCCACCACCATCGCCGCCGTCGCCGGCCTCGTTCATCAGGAAATGGCGTCGGAGCAGGTACTTAAGCATTTGCGTTCTCCTTGGCCATCAGCAGGTACTGATCCATGCAGTGGCGTTGGATGTCCAGGAACAAGGGCATGCCGGCATTGCGCTGGCCCAGGTTGAAGTAGTCGCGCGAGTTGCCGTTGAAGGCGACCGAGAACAGGCCGCAGCTCGACAGAAACTCCCACATGAACAAGCGGCCGTCGGCGCTGCCCATGACCTGCTTGAGCGCGTTGATCCGACGTTCCTCGCGCACCTTGGCGCGCTTTTCCTTGTCCTTGACCGAGGCGCGGTCGCCCAGGTCGTCGTACTGCGCGACTTCGGTATCAGTGGACGATCGCATGGGCTTCCTCCGGTTGGACTTGCACGGCCGGGATGGCGTTGTGCGTCTGGCCGATGTGGCGCAGGTGGAAGGACACGGACCAGTCGAGCCAGACTTGATTACCAGCCTCGCGCGCCATGCGGCAGAAAAAATAGTCTTCGCCCTCGATCCATGGTTCTTCGTTCTCGAAATGCGCAGGCGTCTGGAATGGCAGATGGACCATGTCGTCGAACACGCTCATCTTCACCAGCAGGCAGCCGCCGGGCAGCGCGCCGACCTCCATCAGGCCGCCCAGATCGACCTGCAGGCCGGACATGGCCTCATGCAGCATCTGGCCGTCGACCGTCTTGCCGAGCAGGCGGTGCGGGTCTTCGCGCTGGATGTACGTGCCGCCGACGATGTCCTTGTCGTGCGACAGCAGGCGACGCAGCGTGTCGACGTGGAAAACCATGTCGCTGTCCAGAAACAGCAGGTAGTCGACGCCTAGCTCGCGCGCTTCCTTCACCAGCCGGTTGCGGTTGTTAGCCACCAGCGAGCCCTTGGTGTTGATGATGGCGATGGGGATGGCCTCGAACTGCTGGCCGCCCTGCGTAAAGCCAGAGCAGCGGTAGGCCATCGCAGCGAGTGACATGGCGAAATCAGCGTGCACCATGTCGGGCGAGGGGATGCAGATCGCGACGCGCTTCATTTGGCCACCACCTTGCAGAACGGAGCGACGTGACCGAGTGGGCCGTCAATGACTGCCTGCGCCTTCTCGGCGCTCTCATACGTCGTCGCCTTGTCACGCTCCGGCGTCCATCCGCCGAATGGCGCGCCGAAGTCACGGCCGATCTTCTCTGACAGGTACGCCGGTTGTGCGTCGCCGCTGCGTTCGATGATGTGCCCGCCGTTGGTAGCTTGGGCTTCCTGATGTTCCACGTTCAATCTCCTTTCTTGCCCTGGTTGGGATACAGCTTTTCGGCCGGGCTCTTGCCCTTGCCGAGAACCTTGTTGGCCTTCGCGTCGATCTTCTCTTCCTCGGCCTTGGACATGCGGCCGGAGTTCACCGCCTGGCTGGCGCGCGCCTTTGCGTTGGCGGCGTGGCTCTTGTCCGGCATTGGATACGCGCGCTTGCCCGGCTCGCCGAACTGGCTGGCCGGGATCTTCTTGCGATCGGCAGCGGTGAGCTTTGGCATATCAGTCTCCGTCGCGCGAAGGCAGCTTCGGATACATCTTCTGCGCGGGCGTCTTGTGCTTCAGCGCCGTGCGCGAGACGACCGATTCCTTGCCGGTGCCCGGGTTGTCCTTGATGCCACCCGTCTTCTTGCTGCCCTTGGCATCCTCTTTCGTGACCTTGCCCATGCTGCCCTTGCTCACGTCCTTGTCAGTCGGGCTGCCACCGCTGCCGCCGCGCCACGGGTCGGACGCATCACGCGACAGGGAAGGCTGGCCGGCATTGCCAGACAGCGGCGGCGCAACCTCCGGCGGAGGCGCTGCGGGGCCAGAAGTCGGGCCAGTTGGTTTGTTGGTTGCCATCACAGCCTCCGGGTTGTGCCTGTTTGTGGGTCGATCAGCAGCGGCGACTTGTCCGGGCTGATGACGATGAGTCGATTGCCGGGCAGTATGGCCAGCTCAGTGCCGGCGCCGCTGTAGCCTTTGGGAAGCGGGCAGACGCGGCGCGCGCCACGCACGGCCACGCCCATGGTCTGCGTTGCCTGGTTGAACACCAGCTGCGCATCCGGCACCGGCGGCGGCCCGGCCGTCATTTCCTTGGCGCGATCCTCGGCCAATTGCTCAAGCGATTCCTGCTCCTGCCGCATGTCGAACAAGCGCCGGTCGCGCGCGCTTACCTCGGGCCGGATGAGCTTGTGTAGATCCTTCAGGTCGAAAAGCTTCTCGCTCATGCGGCACCCACCATGCGTTGCAGGGCGCTTTGACCGCCGCCCACGTCTGTCTTGGAAAGCGTCTCGGCGCCTTGGGCAGCGGCCATGCTGTTCTGCAGCGCCAGTTGCTGCTGCTGCTGCGCGTCGCGCTTGGCGCGGATCTGGCGCACCTTGTCGATGGCCACGATGGACTTGGGCGACACACCGAGCAGGTCGGCGTAGTCGTCGATGATCTGGTCGAAGTCCAGGTTGTCGAGCACCTCTGGCTTGACGGCCGCCACGTTCCCGGCGATCCCGATCAGGCGTTCGATGCCCGTGGTGCTGGCCGCCTTCTGCGCCTGGGCCAGCATCGAGATGTATTCGACCTTGATGTTCTTGCCGGACAGCTCCTGCGGCACCGGAGGCAGCAGCCCCCCGTGCAGCATGATGTCGAAGGTGGCATTGATGGCCGGGTCCAGCGCCTCGTTCTCGAAGCGCTCGAGCACCGGGCCCAGCTGGATCAGCTTTTCCTCGCGGCGGGCATCAACTTCGGTGGCTGTGCGCACCGTGTCGAGCTGGCTGATCATCAGGAACAGGTCGTTGAAGAACGTCGTCTTGATGCGCTGCTGGACTTCCTTGATGTCCTCGACCAGACCGGAAAAGTCCGGGGCGACCTCGTACGCAGGCTTGAACCCGACGCCAGCGCCGGTTCCCGTCACGTAGGTCACGCCGCCGGGCAGCATCGACGCGGGCTCGTTCTTGAGCGACACGTCGGCGATCATCGGCGGATTGACGTGCTTGTCGATGGCCTGCGCCTTGCGTTTCTGCTCGACCTGCAGCGCCTTGATGTCGCCCAGCGCATCCATGCCTGGCGAGCGGCCGTAGGCATCATTGCCCACGATGTCCCAGCGCGGCGCGATGAATGGCTTCACACGGAAGCCGCGCGTGCGCAGCACCAGGTTCTGACCGGTGCCCATTTCCCAGTACACCTCACGCCATGGCATGCCACGCGCGCCCGGCGCATCCGGGATCATGTCGCCATTGCGCTCGATGATGTGGCCGATGCGAATCTCGCGGGTCAATGCGGCGCCGCCGGTCTTCACAGCGTTCACCACCGTCTCGCTGCAGTTCTCCTCGCCGAACTGGTCGTAGACCTGCTTGACGGTCAGCACGAACTCACGGCCCAGCGTGCTCACGTCCTGGCGGTCATCGTTCTGCAGGAAGTACTCGCCAGCGCACGTGTTGAAGCACCGGATCACGTCGTCGTAGTCCTGGTACAGGATCATGACGCCCGTGCCGAACGCGCCCAGGTCGTTGTACAGCGTGGCCAGCGAGGTATAGAAATTCGACTCGGCGAACACCGTGGCCATGCGCTTCTGGCAGTCGTCCAGCCACAGCTTGACGGCGGGCACCTCGTTCAGGTCGCTGTCATCCGTGGCCAGCTTGAACCACGGCCGCCCAGGCGACGTGATGCCGGACATCATCCCAGCCGACAGTACGCGCAGCGCGATCGTGCCGGTGTTGTCGATGATGCGCTGATTGATCGGCGAGCCGCGGTTGCCCTGGTTCGGAGTGATCAGCCACTTGTACCGACGCGGGATGATGTAGTCGGCAATTTCGCGCCAATGCGTCCACCACGACATGCGGTCGTTCCGCATGCCGAGCAACAGCGAATCGCAGTGCTGACGGAGTTTGCCGAGATCAGCCATGGGTCAGTCCGTCAGGCTGCCGGTGCTTCGGGTGTGCGCGGCACGATGCCGTCGAACACCTTGGGCTCCGGCGGGGTGGCGAACATCGCGGATTCCAAGGTTGCTTGTGCCTGAGCATGTTGCTGCGCGATTGCCGCATCGATCGCGGCAACATCAACCCCACTCTGGACAGCAACTGCGTCAGGCGCGGTGCCCGCTGCGGGAATGGAGACGCCCGCACTGTCGCTAGTCGCCCCCAGGGAGTCGACAGGTGCTGCACCGCTGCCGGTGTTTTCCGCCACCGCCGGCTGGGCGTTTTCGACAGGCGCGGACGTGCCTAACAGCTTTTCTTCCAGCGCCTTGATCTTTGCGTGCACGGCCTCGAACTCGTCGACGATGCCCTGCTTGAACTCGTGCTCAGCCTTCTTCAGCACTTCTTCCGGCTCGGCGAAGTTCATCGCGTTGTGGATGGCGGCCTTGATGGCCTCGAACTTGTCTTTCAGCGACATGGCTAGCTCCCGAGTAGCGTTTTGGTGCCGGTGGTGGCCGGCGCGGTGGTGCCATTGGGAGTAGTCCCGATGGTTGCGGCTGGGCCCACGGCGTTCTGCGCGCGGGCTGCGGTATCGCTGGCAGCCTTGAGACCGGCAGGCGACTGCACCTGCGGGATCGGCGGCGGCACGGTGACGGCCGGAACGGATGGTGCGGACGAGCCTCCCATGTGGGCCTCCTAGTTCGTTGCGTACGGGTCGTATTCGTGCTGCACCTGCCTGCTCGCAAACGCAGCGGCACGGCCGGCATTCGCGTTGGGCTGCACGGGATAGGCGAAGGTCAGGGCCAGCGCGTCCGCGATGTCAGGCGACGACAGCCCGCGCTTCTTCATGTCCTTCTTGCTTTCAAGCTGGATGGCATCGCGCCCGTTGCGGAGCACGTAGCCGTATTCGCGGTCTTGCAGTTGGGCGTGCAAGTCGACATCGTTCTCTGGGATCGCGCCGCCGGTCTTGAGCCAGTCGCGCATGACGCCCCACATCTCGGCGCCCTTGTTGGCGTAGACCGTGGCCTCTTGGCCCGGGTTGGAGCGGTCAGGGCTGGCGCCGTTGTCGATGCCAGTGCAGGGGATACGCAGCTGGCGCAGTCGATCCACGACGCCGCTGCCGACGCCTGTCTGGTCAACGAAGATCGCATCGGCGCGGTAGAACTCGTACTGCTCGGCCACCCGCGCGGCGACCTGCATCGTGTCCAGACCGCGCAGCTTGATCGGCTCATGCGTGCGACCGTCGCGCCCCTTGCGGATGTAGATGACCGTCTCGTCGTCACCAAAGCGTGCAACGTCAACGCCGATCACCAGCGCGTCGTAGACACCAGCGTGAGCTTCGCGCGACTTCGCCGCCTCGACGATGTCCGACCCGATGAACTGGGTCGAGCCAGCGCGAGGAAACACACCACGCACGCGCACGCGCACAAAGTCAGAGTCTTCGCCATAGTCGGCCACCCATTGCGCCAGCTGGTCCTTGTTCGTCATCCGCGCAGTGCGGCTGTCGATCTGGCGGGTAATCCAACGGTGCTTGAATCGGCCGAAGCACTCGCGGAAGCGGCCAGAGTTACGTGTCGGGTTGCCGAACACGGCCCAGATGATCTGCGTGTCCTTGTCGGTCAGCGCACCTTCTGCCACTTCCCAGATGATGTTGGGGATGGCCGAGCCCTCATCGAATACCAGCAGCACGCGCTTGCCCTGGTTGTGCAGGCCGGCGAATGCCTCGGTGTTGCGCTCGCTCCAGGGCACCATGTCGATGCGCCAGGTCTTTTCGTGCTTGGTGTCGCGTGCGTAGAGCGCCGTGGCCGTGAATTCGAACCAGTGCGAGCAGATGCAGCGGCGGTACCACTTGGCCAGCTCGGCCCACGTCTTGGTGCGCAGCTGGGCGTCGGTGTTGGCCGTCACCACGCCGCGCGTGTCTTCGAATGTGGCAATGGCCCACAGGATGAGCCAAGACACGAGGGCTGATTTGCCGATGCCGTGGCCGGATGCCACCGCGATCTGAATGGCCTGCGCCGCATCAATCTGGCCGGCGCGCAGCTTCTCACCGATGTCGGTCAGTGTGTCCACCTGCCATTCGTCCGGACCTTGATGGTCGGCCAGCTCACCCGAGCCCCACGGGAACGCGAAGTTCACGAACCCGAGCGGGTCGTTGCTGTACTTGGCGATTTCCTCGATCAGTTGGGCTTCGACGCTGGCGGTCATTTGGCCACCCGCTTGCGAGCAGCCTCAAGGGCGTCTGCCAGTTCAATGCTGCCGCTGTGCTCGACGCCGATCTTGTCACCGAATTTCTTGGGAGCCAGCTTCGACATGGCCCACTTGCGGGCATCCACGCGCAGCTTCGAGCGCTGAATCCACTCGTTGTTCGGCGCGTCATATTCATTGCCCTGCGAATCAACCCGCGTTTCCGTGTCTCCGCGCGAGTCATCAGCAATGGCCATGATCTCGTCGAGGTAGAACTCGGCCTGATCCTCGCGCGCGCGTGCATATTGCTTGGCAAAGTCCTCGTGCTTCCGGAGCCAATCAAACACAGTGGACTGATCCGGCATCCCTTCGCTACGGCAAATAGCGCGCAACGACTCACCAAGCGCGAGGCGCTCGCAAATCGTGTCCGCTACCGCCTGAGTGAAAGAGCTAGGACGCCCCACACACGCTCCAAAAGAAAAAAGCCCACCGAAGTGGGCCTGCGAGATGCCTTTTTGCAAGACACACTTTCCCCCGAGAATGCTAGGGGTGTGCGCCTTTACTTAGTAGTGGCGTGATGTGACGCTGCGTGATGCGATGTGACAATCTGATATACGTGCGTCTTCTTGAGCAGAATCGCCGTCTCCTTCGACACGATCCCCGCCTTGCACAGATGGCGCAGCACGCGATGCACGCCGAAGCGCATTGACTCGAACTTGCCGTGGTCTGGCTTCATGGAGTGCATGATTTCGTACATGCGGAACTTGTGGTGGGGCTGAGACGTCAGGATCTCGATGACCTCGTTGGCGTACTTCACGTCAGTCCTCCCGTCCAGCCAAGAAATCCAGCGAACAATCCAGCGCGTCTGCCAGACGGATCAGGCATTTCAAGCGCGGCTCCTTGCGGCCACATTCGTAATGGGCAACTTGCTCGCGGCTCATCTCTGCCGCATAGCCGAGTTTGGCAAGCGACCATCCGCGCTCCTCGCGGGCCTGCTTCAGTCGTTCAGCGAACACTTGTGCCATCACTCCCTCCAATCAACATGCACCGGCTTGAGAAACGTCTCGCCGTGCGCCTCACCAACGTTCCGAGCGGCTTGCTCCGTCTCGAACCCGATCTCACTGCAGTGGAACTTGCCGTTCCGGTCGCGGTAGATGTTCAGCCAGCGGCGGTGTGCAGATGTGTGCTCAGATGAGTCACAAAGACAGCAGGTCATGAGTTCAACTCCTCGATCGTCCAGGCCAACAGGTCCATCTCGTCCGCCTTCAGCGGCAGCAGTGCCAGGCGGTTGCCGTGGATGCCGCGCGGTCCAGTGTGGTGCGGCTCGCATAGCGGCACACCGAGAAAGTGCGACGCGCGCTGGCCGGCGCCTTCTCCCTCGCGCACGTGGTGAATCTGTGCAGGCGTGAAGCCGTAGCCCAAGCGCAGGCAAAGAATGCAACCCAGCGCGGCGACGCGACCCAGGTATTCGCCCTCTGCCTTGGTCATGAGCGGTCTCCTGCCATCCAGCGCATGTAGGGGATGCGGATCAACGTTTGGAACCGCGTCTCGCCGATTTTGTCGTGGTCCAGCGCGGCACGGCTATCGACACCGCAGATAGCACGCACCGCAAGCGCAGCGCCGCCCGGCTCAACTACCACTGGGTAGGTTGTATCCCCGCGCCATGCGTTCAGGAACGCCCAAAACTCCGGCTCCTGGCACCACATCCCGGCCAGCTTTGCCAGTGCGCCGCCCTTGGGTGCCTCGGGAGCGGGCTGCACCGGCTGCTCGTCATCCCCAATCTCGACCAGCACCAACGCGAACCGCTTGCCTTCCTTACCAACGAAAAGCTGTAGGTCGTCTCGATCGTGCAAGCGCATCGTCACGCGCGGGCCGCTGCGGCTGCTGTCGCTGTAACCGGCGAACTGGACTTCGCCTTGGTAGGTGGGCTGGAGGCTCATGCCGCCTCCTGATCGGTGTTCCCAAGCAGGCCAGCCGCACGAGTCCACGTCTCAATGTGTTGAGTCGTTTGAATCCGTGCTTCTCGCCGTTCGGCTTTCTGCGTTGCTTCACGGAACAGAGTGCTGCGTAGGCGTTGGACCCACAGGCCCAAGTATTCGCGTTCGTCACACGCCACAATTCGCTCCACACGCTCTCCGGTGTGACGATCGGGGTAGGAGTGATCCAGCTTGCGGACTTGAGGTGCCAAATCCGGGCGCCCGATACGTGCCATGTACTCGCCAGCGCGAACCGCCTGGTTCGATCCATGCAGGTTCATCGCCCAATGGCATGCGCGAACGAGACGGATGTTTTCGCGCAAGCGCTGCGTGATGTCCTGCCAGTCCTGCGGTGCGCTCATGGCGTGGCAGTCGCAGAGCCACTCGTCGCCTGACTTGATGCCGGCCCACATCGGGCAGCCAAAGGCGAAACACTGACCCGGCTTACCTGCTGTGGGCGCGTTGCTAGGGGTTCGATCGATCGTCATTCCGTTGCCCTTCCTTGAGCTGCAGCCATCGCGGTTTGAATGCGGCCGATGTACTCGTGCCGGCTTTCACCCATTCGCGCTCCACCTGCGCCATAGCGGCGACCCTCGGTGTCGAGCTGGGTATCGGTCATGGCGTGCAGAGGGGGAGGACGCTGCGCCTGCGGCTTGGATTCGGACTGCACCCATACGGCCTCGAATCCCTGCCAGCCGCGTGCAAGGCATTTGGCAACGGCGTCTTGCAGCGACCAGCCAGCTTTTTCAGCTTCCGCTTTGAAGCCATCCCACGCTTTGGGCGTCAAGGGCGCGCGCTTCTTCGCACGCAGGGCCAGGAATTCGGTGGCGGTTTCTTCGTCAACGCCTTCTGCAACAAGGTCCGACGATGAGAGCGCGGCAACGCGCGCTGTCTTTTGTTTTTGTTCTTTCTTCTCTTCTCTTCTCTTCTCTTCTCTGGTAGACGCTTCTGTAGACGGTGATGCGTCTACAAGACCATCTGCTTTTCTGGCTCGCCAACGCGCTTGCCTTTGATTTTTAAGGCTTCGTTCTTTGGCAGAGTCGCCGTTGTGCTCCTCAAACTCTGGAATGGAAATCCCTTCATCCGAGACAGACATCCACCCAACAGAAATAAGAGCCGCAGAAAGACCGTCTACACGTGTCGCTCTGTCTACAAGCTGAGACGTTGCTCCGTCTACATGACCGTCTACAACGTGCTTATCTACCCACGACCAGAACGCAAAGAGAGCACCAACGGCATACAGTTCGTCCTTGCCGAGCATTTGCGCGATCTTGAACACCTTCGGATGAGTGAAGAGGTCCGTGCGCATCTTGATCCAGTCTCCGGCCACAGCGTTACCTCACACGTGCGCAGCGACGCGCTAATTCGACAAGCCACTCGGCTAATTGGGGAGGGGTATGCTCACGCTCGGCCTTCGTCACAGAAGGCTTGCGCGGATACTTCTTGCATGCCATCACACCCGCACAATCTTCCAAGTCTTCAGCGTCTTGCCATTGACGCGCTTAGTGCCCTCTACGAGCTTCTCGTTTGCTCGGAGATAGCCGTAATCCACTGCCTCGCGTAGGCGTTTCCACACGCATGTAGAGCCGACCGCGACAGCAAGTTCAAACGTCGTCATCGCCTTGATGCGCAGGACGGTGCAGATGCGGTCGTACTGGGTTTTGGATTTCATGACGCCTCCCTGAGATGGGATCGGATCAGTGATCGCAGCTTTCGCGCAGTACGGCGAACTTCCTTGGCCGCTTCCTGACGTTCTTTGTGTGCGGCTTCGATATGTGGGTAGTCAGTCGCGTCTTGAACTTCTGTGTACCACTCACCGGTTTCTCTCGTGAAATCAAAGAGCATGTCGCGATGTTTGCGACGCGCCTCAAGCCATAGCCGCCTAGCTTTGAAGGCCCAAATGGCGGCATTGGCGATTGCGTGAAACTCGGTCATACCGCCTCCAACGATTTCACAATTGGATCCAGCAATTGCCACATGAACCCGTGTTCCCACTGCGTGGCATGTGGGCTGGGACGCGGATACGGATTGGTAGACATGGGCACGCCATCACGGGCCGCTTGTCTTCCCTGTTCCCTAACTTGGTCAATAGAAGCGATGGAAATCATGCCGCCCTCGCTGCAATGCCTTGCTGCAAGTAGTCAAAAATCGCTTGACCACTGACGCGCCGATATTCCTCTTCGTCGCGCCTGGCCCGGATCTCCAACCACTGCTGCGGATATGCGCAACCGCACAACATGCAGAAGCGCGCCAATTTGGTCGCCGGGAAAGGACGGCGGCCGGAAATCAGATCGCCAAAGTGGGGGTAGTGGATGCCTGCGAGCTTTGCCAAGGTACGTCGGTCGAACCGCTTCAGGCCAGACTCCAGCGCCTTCTCTACTGTCTGCTCAAATGACATGGCCTCTACCTCTGCTTCTGTGAGCCTGTGCGCCTCAACAAACGGCGCAAACATGCGAATCTCCAACTGGTTCATGGGCGCTACTCGCTTCTTGTTATTAGGAAAATTCAATCGCTACCCAGTTGAATACCCACTTGGTTACCCAGTTGGCTGGCGACTAAAAAGAGGCGTGCGACGGGCACGCCAAAAGGGGGAGATCGTTATGCGGGTTGCGAGCTGGCTTCGCGGGTCTTGCAGTGCTTTCGGTGCAGCGACTTCAATTTCTTGCCAACGCTGTACTCGACCGTTTTGGTCTTGCCGTTCACGAGGTCGGACACCTGCGCTTGGCTTCTCCCAATGAGATCGCCAAGAGCTTTCTGCGTCAGTCCGGTCGCCAGAATTTCGCTGGCCAGCTTCTTCAAATCGTCCATGCGTACAAATATAGGCATTCCGATCTTGAAAGTCAATAGGCATCCCTATGGCAGCCGAAGCCACAATATCGGCATGAAAAAAACGTTTGGTGAGCGCCTGCGAGACGCACGCAAGGAAGCTGGGCTGACTCAGAAGGAGCTAGCGAGCAAGTCCGGCATATCGCAATCCGTTATCTCTGACGCCGAGAGAGGTGTACATTCGGGATCAGCGCATGTTGCTGCCTTGGCGGCGGCTTGTGGTGTCAGTGCGTTATGGCTGGCGGAAGAGCGAGGGCCAAAACATTCCACGCCAGCGGGAGTGCGGGGAAGAGCCGTTACGTCAGCGGCAGAGAAGGCAAATATAGAAGACGGCCCTAGCCTCAGCGGGAGGAGATACCCACTAATTTCGTGGGTTCAGGCAGGCATGTGGACAGACATCATAGATAACTTCGCACCGGGGGACGCAGACGAATGGAAGGACTGTTCAAAAGACCTAGGGAAAGCAGGCTATTGTCTGAGAGTGAAGGGGGACTCGATGACAGATCCTGGCGGTCAGTACTCCTTCCCCGAAGGGATGATTCTGTACGTGAACCCCGACCTGCAGCCCAACCCGGGCGACTTCATCATCGTTCGGCGCGACAACAAGGAAGCTACCTTTAAGCGACTTGTAAGTGTGGACGGCGAACTGTACTTGCTGGCCCTGAACCCAAACTGGCCCAACAGGTACCTCAAGCTCACCGAAGAGGACGCGATTTGCGGAGTGGTGAGGCAAGCCTCCATCGACCTGACCTGACGGCAAAGCACCACAACTAAACGCCGACCGACGAGTCGGCAATTTTTTTGCCAGGAATATCGGTTTTCCTATTGACATGGAATATCGGTATGCCTATAGTACCTCCATCGACGCACCACACGGTGCCAACAGATGGAGAGCAGCGATGATCAACGCAGTCACCCCCACGGAACGCCTGGTGTGCGAAGCCCTTGTGGCCGACGGCATGTATTGCGCGGACCAAGGCATCGACGACACGCACGGCTACATGGCGCCCATCGCAAACGCTCTGCTGCGCGGTGATCTGGACGACAAGGCGATGGCATCGCTGGGCCGCGAACTCGTGCAGCAGTTCCTGCGCGACATTCGCAACGCCGTTGCCGAGGAAGAGAAAGCCGCCGACGCGCTGATCGCCGAAGAGGAATCGCGCGGCCGGCTGGAGCGCTCGCTCGGCATGTCCCTGCCCCGCGCTGCGTGAGGCCGCCATGACTGCAACAGAGGCTTACACCTGGGCGGCCATCGGCTTGGCGTTTGTGATGGCTTTCATCTTTGGGTTCGTGCTGCTGGTGAACAAGCTGGCGCGTAACCCGGGCAACCGAATCCACAGCGAACAAGACGACGAGCGCAGCCAACGGCGGCGCTGCTGATGAGGGGAATGGTGATGAGCACCTTTGATATTCCGCACGGTTTCAAGCGCGTTACCAAAGACGAGTTCTTTGCTGCTTTGTATGCAGACCCGCGCGACATCATGCCCTTGGCAAAGCCGAACTTCTCGACGTGGGAAACCAAGACCCGCGAAGTTTGGGGATGGACGGCGCCGGGGTACAGCAACCGTCGCGCTCACGAAGACATCTACGCAATCAAAGCCTAACCGGCGCTGCTGACCAACAGGGGATGACACATGACTAAAGAAGATGTCTACGACGAGCAGATCGCGCCGCTGATGAAGCAAATCATCGCCGTCTGTCGTGAAAACAAGATGGCGATGGTGGCGACGATCCATTGCCCCAGCGCGACTGATTCGACGCTGTGCTGTAGCACCGCGCTTACCACGGATGAATTTGACCCTCCCGAGACGTTTCGCCGCCTCGTCGGGCTTCTTCGCCAAGACGGCATGGGCAGCGGTCGCGCCTAACCCCCGCCACTGAACACGAAAGAGGAAGGACATGAATGCGAACCAAGCATATGACGAGATTTGTCGACTAGCCCGTGAACACGCGCTTGTTTATCAAGCGGCAGGCGGCGTGGTGATGATCGTCCACCAGGACACTCAGAAAGAACAAGGCATTTACGAGCACATCCAGTACGTGCACGGCCTTGGTCCGCATCCGGAAAACAAAGAAATCGCCGCCTACGAGAGCCTGACATGACAACCGCCCAAGAGAAGGCCATCGCCCGATCCGCCGACCATGAAAACCTTGTGGGGGAGTTGGTGGAGGCGTGCAAGGCTTCCGTTGACTACCTGTGCGGGCCCACCGCATGGACGCTGGCTCAGGCGGACGCCTTGATTGAAAAGCTCCACGCAGTAATCGCCAAAGCGGAGGCCCAGCAATGAACTCAAGCTCAGTCAGATGGGTACAGGGTGCAGTTGTCCTGCATATCGACCCAAGCGCAGTAGTAGACGCAAAGAAACTGGTACGCGACACCGATTACGTCCTGCTGGACATGATGGAGAAGATCAAGCATCGCGCGGATGGGTTGCCTGCACTACGCAAGGGTTGGCCGTTCTCGCGATAACAGGAGACCGCAATGCAATTCTCAAGGGATGTGAGGCACTACAGCAGCACGCCGCGTTCGCTGAGTTCTTCCAAGTTCGGGCCTTACGCTCGATTGAGCGTAGAGCGCCGCAAGAGCTTGGCGAGCAAAGCGATGGACTGGGCATATGTCATCGGCTTGGGATTTTGCATTGGGGTCATGTGGTACGTCACGGTCGGCTTGCGAGCCTGACATGGACGACAACGCGGACGCGGAAGACGTTTTGAAATGGCATGAGGAACGACGAAATGAATGCACTCGTAGAGTTGCCACAAATGCAGCTCATGTCTGCGGATCAGATGCGGGAACGCATCAACGCAGTACAAAAGGTCATGGGCGCCGTCATGAAGGACGGCACGCACTTCGGGACGATTCCGGGGACGCAGAAGCCGACGCTGTACAAGGCCGGTTCTGAGGTTTTGCTGACCACGTTCCACATGGGCCTGCGCCTGGAAATCGAAGACCTATCTGACAGCGATTGCATTCGTTACCGGGTCAAAGCCATTGGCTTTCACCAGCCAACCGGCACAGCTGTTGGCGAGGGTATTGGGGAGTGCTCCACCGGGGAAGAAAAGTACAAGTGGCGCACGGCTGTCTGCGATGAGGAATTCGACTTCTACCCGGAATCGCGCAAGCGCGTGAAGTTCCAGAAGGTATGGAACAAGGGCCAGCGTCGATACGATTTCATGCAGATCAAGCAGGTACGCACCGAGCCTGCCGACTTGGCGAACACGGTCCTGAAGATGGCGAAGAAGCGCGCACAGATCGACTTCACGCTGACCGCGCTAGGCGCATCGGACATTTTCACGCAGGACATCGAAGACCTGCCGGAAGAACTTCGCCCTGCGGCTGACGATGACGGCAATCCTGTGCAGCCCGGGAATCCGATTGAGCACCCGGCCATGAAAGAAGCCAAATCTGTGCAGGACCTGGCGAAGATCATGAACACGCTGAAGGCGGACGAGCGCAAGAAGTACTTGCCGTACTTCCAAGTTCGCCAAAAGGAACTGAGCGAGGCCAGCAATGGAACAACGGACTGATTCATGGTTTGAGGCCCGCTTGGGCCGCGCCACAGCAAGCAACTTCGGCAAGGTGCTGGGCAAGGTGCTGGCGAAGATCAAGACGGGCGAGGCTGCAGACCGGCGCAACTACCGTGCGCAGTTGGTGATTGAGCGCCTCACGGGAAACCGACAAGAGGGCTACAGCAACGCTGCGATGCAGTGGGGCACCGAGCAAGAGCCTTTTGCCCGTATTGCCTACATGGCTGATCGCGGAGTGGATGTGCAGGAGATCGGATTTATCCAGCACGAAACGCTGATGGCTGGATGCTCGCCTGATGGCCTGATTGGTGCTGACGGCCTAATCGAAATCAAGTGTCCAGTCTCGGCAACACACATTGAAACTCTCAAGACGCAGCACATGCCGCTTGAGCACATGCCGCAGGTGCAAGGGCAGATGTGGATCGCTGGCCGGGAATGGTGTGACTTTGTGAGCTATGACCCGCGCATGCCCGAGAAACTTCAGATGTTCGTGCAGCGCATCCCGAGGGACGAACAGTACATCAAGGCACTGGCGTTTGAGATCGAGCGCTTCCTTGAAGAAGTCGCAGCAGAAGTTACCGCACTCCAAAAAATCGCAGCGTAAGGAACAGAAATGGCATCCGTCAACAAAGTCATCATCGTCGGCAATCTCGGCGCCGATCCTGAAACGCGCTACATGCCCAGCGGCGACGCCGTGACCAATATCCGCGTGGCAACTACCGACCGCTACAAGGACAAAGTTAGCGGTGAAATGAAAGAGGCGACTGAGTGGCACAAAGTGGCCTTCTTCGGAAAACTGGCCGAGATCGCGGGTCAGTACCTGAAGAAAGGCTCATCGGTCTACATCGAGGGCAAGCTGAAGACGCGCCAATGGGAGAAGGACGGCCAGAAGCAGTACAGCACCGAGATCGTTGCAGAGCAGATGCAGATGCTGGGCGGCAAGCCGGAGGGCGCGCCGAAGAATGACGGCGGCAAAGGCTATCAGGCAGCGCGTGAGGGCCGCCAGCAGCCGCAAGGGGGCGGCTATGACGACATAGATGATCGGATTCCCTTCTGATGGACGACGCCGAAATCAATGTCTTCAAGTGCTTGGATTTCATTCGGGACAACGCCCCGCAATACGCCCAGGCCAAGGCTAATCGCGTCTACCTAGAGGAATACCGTAAGAGTATGAAGTCGATTCTCATGAAGCAAGCGGAAGCCTCTGGACACAACGCGGTCAGCGCGCAAGAACGGGAAGCATATGCCGACCCGGGCTACATCAAGCACTTGGAAGGCCTGAAAGAAGCAGTTGCGGTAGAGGAAGAGTTGCGCTGGATGATGATCGCTGCACAAGCCAAGATCGAAGTCTGGCGCACCCTTGAGTCCACGCGGCGCATTGAGTCCAAGACAGTTTGAGGGGAAGGCATGGACGAGAAGACGACAGAGGCGCTGCGTGAGGTGTTTGAGGCGTGGGCAAAGAGAACTAGGCCACCCATTTCTTTGGTGCGCTCAGAGCGCGGTGGTTACCAGTATGAAAAGGCCGCTACTGCATACAAGGCATGGCTCGCCTGCTACCAGCACCTTGCTCAGTGGCAGCTGATTGAGACGGCGCCGAAGGATGGGACGACCATTGTCATTGCTCGCATTGAGGAAGGCACTGTCTACGATCTCTGCAACGGGCACTTTGAAGTCGTTGCAGAGGATGAGGAAGACGGCGCATGGGACATCCGTGGTGGTGAGCCGTGGTGCTCATACGTGAGCCGTAGTGCAGGCACTTATTTCGCAATGTGGCTGCCAGGAAAGGAGTGGGAGTCGCGTTGGAAGGTGACTCCGGAATTTGAATATACCCACTGGATTCCGCTGCCAGCAGCGCCCGCCGCCCTCGCCCAGCAGAAGGAGAAACAGGAATGAGCACGAACGAGATCATCGCGAAGCATTTTGCGGACGACCCCGCGAATGCAGTCCGGGCACATGCTGCAGTTCAAGAAATCCTCCGCGCGCAGGCGGATGCGCGGCCCGTGCTGTGGTGGAACGGCATCCGCAAGGGTGAAGCCGGTGATTTCGTCGGCCCGTCGTTTTCCGAGAAGGAAGACACGAACCATGACATCCCCCTGGTGTCAGCCGTCAACCCTTGCAACTACACCCACCCCGAAGCATCGGCGCCGGGGCTGAGTGTCGAAGACGCTATGCGCATCGTAATGGCGAACTGGGGCGACAAAGCTGCGATTGAAAAGGCGTTCGCAGCGAACCTCGCCCGCGCCAGCGCCGCGACTGTGGCCGAGCCTATCCCGATTTCTGACGCAAAGCTGAAGCAATTTGGAGAAACTATGCGCAAAGAAGGGTATGCGCAGGGGTGGCATGACAGGGCCGCCCAGCAGCAGGCCGAGCCGGGGGCGGATGAGCGGGCGGCGCAGTCCGTTAATGACCTGCCGCGTGTCGCAAATTCGCTTGGCGGCTTTCGTGGTGGCTTCATCGGCGTGCATGGCCGAGCCCCGACAGAGCAAGAAATCTGGAACGGTGGCGTTCGTTCAGGTATGGATCGCGCCGCCCAGTCCGGCCAGCGGGCGGGCGTGGCGGATGGGAAGGCTCCGCTGCCGCTAGAAGTTCTCGATGTGCTGCGCTTCTACGCCAATGGGCACCACTTCAGTTTGTCCGACGATACCGCATGGGACACGGTATCTGGTGAGCCGCAGAACTTCTGGTGCGATGAGGCAGGGACAGCCACGGTAGAAGACGGAAGCGTCGCCAAGGCCCTTCTGCAAGGCAAGCCTTACGGAGACGGTGAGCCCTGTGCTCCCATAGTTGGCGAGGTGTTCACTGCGCTCGCCTCCGCCCCAACGCAGCAGCAGGAGGGCGAGTAAATGCCCATGTGCTCATACTTCGGCGACAACGAGGCCATGCAGCCGACTGGTGATAAAGCGCTTGATGACCTGCTGTCGGAGGTCCGGGAAACCACGGGGATGGACTGGAGGATCTGGTGGAAGGAATACGAGATCCGCAAACCGCTGCGCAAGCCTATCAAGGCACGTCACTACTCACTGATCGTGGAGACGCGCGCGCCCGAATTTCAGGTCATCAACTTCTATCGCGACAACACCGATTGGTCGATCAACGGCAGCGCGTCGAAAGAGCTGATCTACGCATACCTTTATGGCTTGCTCGCGGGAGTTGACAGCGCCGCCGCCCCCACGCAGCAGCAGGAGGGCGTATGAGCGACAGCTATTTCGACGTGTTGCGCGCCAGCGGCGAATACCCGCGCAAGGGTTACTACTGGCAAACGGAAAACGAGAAGCGCACGGAAATTTCGCGCAAGGTTTCCAATGGTTGGCGTGACCCGTGGGTGCTGCGAGAAGCCGCTAGGCTTGGCGTCGTTGTACCGGCGCAGCAGCAGGAGGGCGGCCATGACTGATCGTGAGCTAGTCGAGTTGGCAGCAAAAGCGGTAGGCATCAGGCTCCATATATGGGGCACAGAGGGAAGCGAGAACTTTTCTGACATCGACAAAGGCAAGTTCGGAACGCGCTGGAATCCACTCAAAGACGATGGAGATGCGTTTCGGCTGGCAGTACAGCTGCAAATCGATGTGAATCATCAGAGAGCGTTAGGCGTGGTGGAAGCGTTTTGGTCGAAAGACGCAGGTTGTAAGCGCGAGCCATACGGATCAGACAGTTTGGCAGCCACCCGCCGCGCCATCGTCCGCGCAGCCGCAGCCATTGGAGAAAGCAAGTGAGCCAAAAACAATGCAATAGCTGCGGTGGATTTTGTCGATCTTCGGGATGTGAGCGGATGATGAAAGTATCAATTACGGCCAGCTACAAGGCAAAGACTTCGACGGGTAGCTCAATTCACGCTGTTGCACACAATGTACCTCTTGAGGTGCATCAGATGATTGTTTGGGCGCTAGACCATCCGGAACTGGCTAAGTGTCTTCTCCCTAGATACCACGAGATACGCGGCGATTGGGATCGATATTCTGAAGGAAGCGCCAAGAATCAAGGGTTTGAACCATGAGCCGATTTGATGCGATGTATCCGAAGTGCGGGCATGAATGCAACTGCGGCACGCTATGCCAGCGCGCCCGCGCCATTGACGAGCACTATGCGGGCAAGCTCGCATTCATGCTCGAATGCATGACATGGGACGCGGATGCCAATTTCAACAACGCTTGCAAACTGCTTGAGGAATACAAGGCCGAGTGGGACAAGGTAAATCCGCCTCCGCCGACGTTCATGGGCGAGCCGGTCATAGCGCATCAGGTCGTCAGCGCACAACCGCCCGCGATGACGGGGAGGGGTGATGGCTGAACGTGTTTTGACGATTCCAGTGAACGGGGTCTACTTCGACCAGATCAAGGCTGGCACAAAGCTCGAAGAGTATCGGCTGCTCACGGATTACTGGCGCAAGCGCATCACAGGCCGAGTCTATGACCGGATTGTGCTGACGCGCGGCTACCCGAAAGCAGATGACGAGTCGCGCCGCCTCGTCTTGAAGTGGCGCGGCTACAAGCTGAAGCGCATCACGCATCCACACTTCGGGCCTGAACCGGTCGAAGTGTTCGCCATCGACGTGAGTACGCCAGCATGACCCACCCAGCAGCACTGGCGAGGATTCTGGAGACGAGCGCGGCGGCTTTTATACCCGGCGCGCTCGATTGGAATAATTGGGATAGGGAAGCGCGGCGCGTCATTGAGACGACGCGGAAGCATTGGGGCCTACGATGATCCGGCACATTACAATCCGCAAATTCGCCGACCTGACCGGGTACACCGAGAAGGCCGTGTACAACAAGATCAACGACGGCACCTGGGCCGAAGGCGACGTCTGGACGAAGGCCGCCGATGGCCGCGTGCTGATAGATATTGAGGGGTACGAACGATGGGTAGAGACGGGCGGGGTGTTAAGAAAGCCTCGGAAAGCAGCATCCAAATCGCCTTCACGTACAGGGGCGTCGAGTGCCGCGAGCGCATTCGGCTCAAGCCCATTGCCGCTAATCTGAAGCGGGCCGAGCAGTGGCGCGCCAGCGTCCTGCTCGCCATCGAGAACGGCACGTTCGTCTACGCCAAGAGCTTTCCCAACTCCCCCAACGCAGCCAAGTTCGCCGAGTACAAGGGCGAGGTGCAGACCGTCGGCGAGTACCTTGAAGCGTGGCTCGCGCGCAAGAAAGCGCACCTCAAGGCCAGCACCTGGGACGGCTACCGCAAGATCGTCAACTATCAACTGATCCCAGCGCTCGGCAAGGAAGTGCTGGCTGACCTCAAGCGCCAAAACGTGCGCGACTGGCTGGCTACCCTGGACTGCACGAACAAGCGCCTGGCCAATATCCAGAGCGTGCTCAGGTCGGCGCTGCAGGATGCCGTCGACGAAGACGAGCTGATACCTTCCAATCCGCTGCACGACTGGACCTATGCGCGTCAGGAAGAGCCCAAGGAAGAGGACGAGATTGACCCATTCACCGCAGACGAGCAGGCAGCCATCATCGCGGCGATGCCAGAGCAGATGGCGAACATGGTGCAGTTTGCGTTTTGGTCAGGACTGCGCACATCCGAGCTGGTGGCGCTGGAGTGGCGGGACGTGGATTTCGCGCGCGAGACGATGCGCGTGCGCCGGGCCCAGACGCAGACCGCCGATGCGCCAGAGGGCACCAAGACGGCAGCCGGCCGGCGCGAGGTGAAGTTGCTTCCGCCCGCGCTCCAGGCGCTGATCCAGCAGAAGGCGCACACGGCGCTCGCCAACAAGGAAGTCTTCCAAGACCCGCGCCACGGTGAGCGCTGGGGCGGCGACATGCAGATTCGGCTACTGTGGACGCGCTACCTGCGCAAAGCCGGGGTGAGATACCGCAAGCCGTACCAGACGCGCCACACCTATGCGTCTATGATGCTGTCGGCTGGTGAGCATCCGATGTGGGTGGCCCGGCAGATGGGCCACGCCAACGCCACCATCACGCTCAAGACCTACGCGCGGTGGATGCCAGAGGCTGACCAAGGGGCCGGAAGCAAGGCTGTCGAGAAGTTCGCAGCGATGCTGCGATTCCCTACCGATTCCGTACAGAAATCCAGCGAAAACAGCAGCAAGTAATCGCAGCATGCTTTCCGTAAACCCTTGCTGGATATAGGAATGGTGGCGGAGAGAGGGGGATTCGAACCCCCGATAGGCTATTAACCTATACACGCTTTCCAGGCGTGCGACTTAAACCACTCATCCATCTCTCCGGAAGCCCGCGATTGTAGCACACCGTGCAACGACGCCAAGTCCTGCGGAGCGTCGATCGAGGGGTACCACTATTGCGGGACGCAACTGTTTGAACGTAGGCTTGCCTCACAAAAAAGTTACAACACTTGGAGGCAACCTCATGGATCTGGATGTGAACCGGCGGGCAGTCAATGTTGACTGCGATCCTGCCACGCCCCTTTTATGGGTGCTGCGCGACCACCTGAACCTGACCGGCACCAAGTTTGGTTGCGGCGTTGCAGCCTGCGGTGCGTGCACGGTCCATGTGGACGGTGCCGCCGTGCGGTCTTGCGTGCTGCCGGTTGCCGCCGTTGCGGGCAAGCACATCACGACGATCGAGGGACTCGCTGGCGAAGAAGGCAAACGCCATGCGCTTCAGCAGGCCTGGATGGACGAACAGGTGCCGCAGTGCGGCTACTGCCAGTCCGGCATGCTCATGGCCGCGGCCGACCTGCTGGCCCGCCAGCCCGATCCGAGTGATGCCGACATCGACGCCGCCATGACGAATATCTGCCGCTGCGGCACGTACCCGCGCGTGCGTGCCGCCATCAAGCGCGCTGCCAAGGCACTGCGGGAGGTCCGCGCATGAGCGCCAACACAAGCAAGAAGCCGCGCAGCGGCCGCCGTCGTTTTCTGCTGGGCGCGCTCGCGGTGGGCGGCGCGCTCGTGGTGGGGTGGGGCGTGATGCCGCCGCGCAGCCGGGTCGGAGACCCTTCGGCGTTTCCTGAACACAACGGCGAGATCGCGCTGAACGGCTGGATCAAGATCACGCCCGACGGCGATGTCGTGCTGGCCATGCCGCGGGTGGAAATGGGGCAGGGCATCCACACCGCGCTTTCGATGCTGGCCGCTGAAGAGCTCGACGTTCCGCTGTCGCGCGTGCGCATCGAGACGTCGCCCGTCGAGCGCATCTACGGGAATGTTGTCGCCATGGGGGACAGCTCGCTGCCGTTGCATCCGGATAGCGCCGATAAGGCGTGGGCGCGCGCGCTGCACTGGATCATGGCCAAGAGTGCACGGGAAATCGGCCTCATCATCACGGGTGGCAGCAGCAGCGTGGCCGACGGCTGGCAGCCCGTGCGCGAGGCAGCCGCCACGGCGCGTGCTGCCCTCGTGGAAGCGGCTGCGCGGGAGTGGAACGTGCCTGCGGCGCAGGTGAGCGTACGCGACGGGCAGTTGGTCGGGCCGGGCGGCAAGCAGGCCAGTTTTGGCGGCATGGCCAAGGTGGCGCAGGGTATCTCGGCGCCGGCCCACGTGGTGCTCAAGCCGGCTTCGCAGTACCAACTGATCGGCAGGCCGGCCCCGCGCAATGACATCGCAGCCAAGACGGATGGCACTGCGCGCTTCTCCATCGATGCGCGCCCGCCCGGCCTGCTGTATGCCGCCATCGCGATGTGCCCGGTCTTCGGTGGCAAGCTCAAGACGTTCCAGTCGAAAGCCGCGCTCGGCATGCCGGGTGTGCGTTACGTGGTGCCGTTCGAAGGATCGACCGGCGGCGCGCCGGGCGTGGCGGTGGTCGCCGATCACTACTGGCAGGCGCGTCAGGCGCTTGCCGCAGTACAGCCCGAATGGGACAACGGCCCGCATGCCTCCCTGGATTCTGCCGGCATTCAACAGCAGCTCGTCAGCGCGCTGGATAGTGACAAGAGCGGCTTTACCTACCGCTCCCTGGGCGACGGTCTGAAGGCGTTCGACAAGGCGGATGGCGCCACCATCGTCGAAGCCGAATACGCAGCGCCGTACCTGGCGCACGCGACCATGGAGCCGATCAACTGCACCGCGCAGGTGACCAAGGACGGCGTGCATCTGTGGGCGCCCACGCAGGTCGCCACACTCGCGCAACTCGTGGCGGCGCGCGCTGCGGGCGTGAGCGGCGATCAGGTCCACATCGATATTCCGCTCATCGGTGGTGGCTTCGGGCGGCGGCTTGAATCCGATTTCATCGGTCAGGCGGTCACCATCGCCACCAAGACCGAAGGTCGGCCGGTGCAGGTCATCTGGTCGCGCGAAGAGGATGTCCGCCACGACTTCTATCGCCCCCAGGCCATCGCGCGGCTCAAGGCTCGCGTCGAGAACGGCAAGGTCACGGCCATCGCGTCGCGCAGCGCGGGACAATCGATCCTGGCAGGGGAGCTGGATCGATTGTTCGGTGCGCCCTCGCTTGGCATTGACCGCTACACCGCCGAGGGGCTGTTCGACTTGCCATACGAAATCGAGCACGAGCACATCGCGCACGTGGCGGTCGACCTGCCGGTTCCCGTGGGGTTCTGGCGCAGCGTCGGGCACTCGTACAACGGGTTCTTCCTGGAGGGCTTCCTCAACGAGGTAGCCGCTGCCGCGAAGCTGGATCCGCTGGCCATGCGACGAGATCTGCTGAAGGCGCATCCGCGCGAACTGAAGGTGCTCGAGACCGCCGCGCAGGCGGCAGGCTGGGGCCAGCCGCTTGCACCTGCGGCCGATGGCGCACCGCGTGCCCGTGGACTGGCGCTGCACCCGAGCTTCGGTTCCGTGGTCGCGCAGGTGGTGGAGGTGTCGCTGAAAGACGGCAAGCCGCGTGTGCATCGCGTTGTCTGTGCGGTGGATTGCGGCACGGTGGTCAACCCCGGCATCGTCGCGCAGCAGATGGAGAGCGCGGTCATCTTCGGGTTGACGGCGGCACTGCACGGGCGCATCGAGATCAAGAACGGGCAGGTCGTGCAGTCCAACTTCCCTGACTATCCGGCGCTCAAGATGGCCGAGACGCCGGTTATCGAAACGCACATCGTGCCGAGCACGGCGGAGCCCAGTGGCATCGGCGAAGTGGGTGTGCCGCCGATCGCGCCTGCCGTGGCGCACGCCGTGGCGCAGTTGACCGGCAAGCCCGTCCGGCAGTTGCCGATGGTGTGATGGGATTACGCTGAAACGAAGACGCCGCAGGTGAAGGCCTGCGGCTTTTTCCCGACGCTCGCGGCCGGCCGGTCAGGCGGCCACCCGGACAGCTGGCATTGCGGTCTGCCTACTTGACGAATGTTCCGTTCGGGCCGATGACGGTCAGCTCGACATAGTTCGAGCCCTTGCGCAGGTTGGGGCCATACCGCACCTCGAGGCCGCCCAGGTCGATCGCGCCGGCAGACTCCAGGCCCGATACGAAGCTGCTCCGCGTGGGCGATTTGCCGGCGCGTTTGAGCCCTTCGACCAGCACGCGCGCGGCAGCATAGCCTTCCATCATGGCGTATGAGGGCGTTACACCCGCCGTTTTCGCGCTGGCCGCAAGGTCACGTCCGAGCTGGGTGGTCGAGCGCACCGGCGACGGCATCACCTGAGATACCACCACGCCGCGCCCCATCGCTCCCAGCGACCGCGCGAATGCCAGCCCCGCGTTATTCGACAGCGCGGCAATCTGTGTGGCCGTGCCTTGCTTGTTGAGCGTTTCGATCATGGCGCGCGCGGTGGTGCCGGGGCAGGCCAGGATGACCGCCTGGGGCGCAAACTGGCCGACGTCAGCCGCCGCCCTGGCGATTTCGGGTTTCAGGCGATCCACCGTGAAGATGCGATGGCCATCCGACGGCAGCTTCTGCGTGGCCTTGTCGAAGCCGATTTCAGTGTCTTTGCCGAACGTGTCGTTCACGTTGACGAGTGCCAGGCGGCGCAGGCCCAGCGTATCGAAGTAGTGGACCAGCTCCGCGATTTCCGCCTGGTACTTCGCACGCACGACGAACAGCAGAGGGTCTGGCTGATCGAAGAACGTTGCCGCCCCCGTCGATGGCGCCACCACCGGCACGCCCAGCGGGCGAGCTTCAGTCATGATCGCCTCCGTATTCGGCGTGCCGCGCGGGAGGAAGAGGGCGAACACCTGCCTGTCGACCAGCAGCGCGTGAGCATGCTTCCTGGAAGCGTTGGCATCGAATCCGTCATCTTCCGAGATGAGCTCGATCTTGCGCCCGTGCACGCCGCCCGCCCGGTTGACGGCATCGAGGTAGAGCTTCGCGCCCTGCGTCATCTCCTTGACCTGCTCGCCGGCCGGGCCCGTGAAGCCCGCGGTCTGGCCGATCAGGATCTTGCCATCGGTGACGCCCGGTTCGGCCATCGCGTGTCCCGATCCCAGTACGCCTGTCAGTAGCGCGCACGCCAAGGCGCCTCGCCAGGCAAAAATGCGACCTGTCATGTCTCCCCCTTGTCCTGGGTGGTTGTTCTGTCGTGTGGTCCGCTGTCGCAGCGCGCACTGCAACATCGGACCGACGATGCTAGCCGAGAAGCCGGGCGGCACCCTCTTCGGGTTTCCCCCGGATTGCGACTTCGGTGCAACGCTTGCGGCAGGCTCATACGAAAAAAACCGCCGTGCAGGACGGCGGTGATTACAGCGAGAAGATCCCGAGCTCAGTTGTTCTGCTTGGTGATCTTTGTACCTTCGATGGATGCGCCGGCCATCAGGCCCGCGTTGGTCAGGTTGAAGCCGATGATCGGCTGCTGCGCGGTATTGGTGTCCACGGCCCCATTTGCGCCGATCTTGGCCAGCGCTACCGTGGCATCAACCCCGGCCGTCCAGCCTTGGCTGCTTTGGAATTTCCGGAGTGCCTCGTCCGTCATGAAGAGAATGATGAGCGCGCGCGACTGGGCGCCCGCCTGGAAGCCCAGCGATGCCGAAGCAATGTTGTAGTAGCCCAGCGGACGGCCGCCGCTGGTGCGCAGCACGCCCTCGCCGTATTGGCCGCCGACCACGAAGCCGGCGTTGAGCACGGACGGGAATACCAGTACGCCCTTGGCGCGCGACACCAGCTCACGGGAGCCGTTGGCCGTGGTGTACAGGCGCGACAGCACCGAATCTGCCTGCGAGTTGGTGGTCGCGTGTTTGTTCGTCGATGTCATCACATCGGAGCCCTGCGCATTCGGGCTGGTCGTCGTACAGGCCGCGATCTGTGTGCCAAGCAGTGCGACGGCAGCAAGCGTAGCGGCGGTACGGCGGCTGATCAGGTTCTTTTTCATGGCGATGGATCTCACTGTCTCGATTGTTGATGGGGGGACACAGCCACGCGCATCCCGGCTCTGACGCGTTCCCGTGCCGTGGGCAAGGGTGTCAACCAACGTGGAGCAAGCGGCGTGCCCGCCATATCGCATGAACGCCGGGGCGCTCAATTCCTGACATTAGGCGAGATTTGCGTCGGATGTGGGGCTTTTCCTTCACTCCTTTGTAAAAACGCAAGCTGGCAGTGCGGGGGCGGCGCCTGCGACGGTCACAAAAAAACCGGCTCGGAGGCCGGTTATCTGATGCGCTGTGGGGGCACGCGCCGGGCGGGGAGTCAGATCCAGACGATCAACGCTGCCACGCCAATGATCAGGCCGAACTTCACCACGTAATACGCTTGGCGATTCCACGCCTTGAAGCGGCGGCGGTACTGGCCCATCAACCAGACATAGCGGAACAGCTTATTGATGCCTCCGGTCTGGTCGCCGTCATCGTTGGGGGAGCTGGCTGCCGTCATGACCTTGCGGCCAAGCCACTTGTTCACGCGCTGCGCCCAGCCAAACTTCATGGGCCGCTCGATATCGCAGAAGAGGATCAGCCGGTCCTTGTCGGAGCCGTTCTGTGCCCAGTGCAGGAAGGTCTCGTCAAAGACGACGCCCTCGCCATCGCGCCAGCTATGGCGCTCGCCGTCAACCTCGATAAAGCAGCGGTCATCATTGGGCGTCGCCAATCCCAGGTGATAGCGCAGGGAGCCTGCAAACGGATCGCGGTGCGGGTTGAGCTTGCCACCCGGTGGCAGCTCTGCAAACATCGCTGCCTTCACGCTGGGCAACTCGCGCAGCAGGGCCACCGTCTTCGGACACAACTGCTCGGCAGAGGGATGGCTCGCCTCATACCACTTGAGGTAGAAGCGCTTCCAGCCATTCTTGAAGAACGAATTGAACCCGGCATCGTCGTTCTTCTCGGCTGCCTTGATCTTGCGCAGGTTGATCAGCTCCAGTCCCTCGTCCCGAATTTGCGGCCAGGCGGCCTGCAGCTTTTCCAGATCGGGAAAGCGCTCAACCGGGATGTATGGCGTTTGTGGCACGCCGGAGAAGGCGTACATAAAGCAGTTGACCGGCGCGACCACGGCGGAGTGATCGAACATCTGGCGCCAGAATTTGAGGCGCACCTTGCCGCGAAAATGCACGTACAGAATGGAGCCCAGGTACAGGGCCACGAGAATCCACTTGATCAAGGCGTGTTCCTTGCCGCGCACGGGCGGTCTGCAATTGAGGCGCAGCCCCAGCTGCGCAAGCGCGTATTTTAACCGTGGCGGGGCAGCCCAGCGTGGGCGCGAGCCAACAGCGCCTTGCTTGACGTGATGTCACGTGATCGTTTGCCTGCCATTCGCCATGCCGAACCCATGTGTTCGGTTGTCGCGAAATGTGCGCGGCGTTCTACAATCGCGTTTCTACTAGCTCACGCAGATGGCGGCGGGCAGTAACCGGAGGGAGCCATGGACGCCAAACGAAGCGCCGAACAACCCAGCGAAATGCCCACCCTTGGCATGGCGCCGGGCCGTACGGAGTCGCTGGATGCGTCCATCCGCCGGGCACAGGAGGCGCTCTCGGGCGTCTCTGCGCGGCAGACGCCGGCCGCCGTGCAGGCCGAGGAGCGCTTCGTCGAGAGCGATGCGATGTCACCCGCCGATGCGCGTGGCGTCGCCGAGCGCTGTATTGCCGGCGAAGTGCCGGATGCCGCGAGCGTGGCGCGGGCGTTTTCCGCGCTGCTCAATCAGATCGACGCGCTGGAGGCCGACCACGCGGGCCGGCGTCGCGTGCTGCGACAGTGGATGGTGAGCCAGCTCACCTACAAGATGCTGTATCTGCACCACACGGGCCAGGACCCGACCGCGCCGCCGCGGTCGTTGCGCGCACAGAAAGAGCGGGTGAAGGCCCAGGTTTCGGCGCTGCTGGACGCGGGGCGCTCCTACGCCGATGTGCGCCTGCCCGACCTGCACTTCGCCGAGGACGGCCGTGCAGGCGGGGAGAGCTGAGCCGATTACTCCTCGTCGTCCGGTTCTGAGTCGAGGAATTCGCGTCGCGTGAGCCAGTCGGCGATGGCTTCGTCGCAGGCTTTCTTCAGTGTGGTCTTGCTGTCCACCTTGTCGAACAGCGTAAAGTTCATCAGCGCCAGACCCAGGTCGGTGATGTAGAACATCCGCTTCGGGTTGTCGAAATGGACGATGCGGCCGTCGATGTCGCCATCGTCCTCGGGCTCGGCGGGCATGTCTTCGAGTTCGACCACGCGGCAGGTAAAGCGTGGCGCGCGGGTGTGGGTCAGGTACTCGAACTCATCGTGCGACACTTCGCCGGACGGTGTGACGGCAATGGCGAAGCCCCAGATAAAGCGCGGGGTCGGCAGATCCGACAGCTCGTCGATTTCATCCATCCTTGTTTCTCCAGTCTGATGACGGCTTGTATGAGCAGTGCATTATCGCCCGGCACGCGCAGCACGGAAAGTACAACGCGCACCGGCCCTGATGGGAGTCAGGCATGACGGACCCGCGCATCCAGCGCGTGCGGGACGGCCTTTCCGCGCGTCAGCCATTCGATCGCACTGGGCTGCTGGCGTGGGTCATTGCCGGGCAGCGCGTCGGCTGGCTTACCCCGGAGCGTGGCGCACTGCTCGCGCGCTGGCCGCAGTGGTTTGATATGTCGGCGCAGCGCGTGGATCTGCGCGAGACGCTGGCTACGCAGGCCGACCGCACCGCCGCCCTGTCCGAGGTCATCGGCCGCTTGGCCGAAGAGGGTCACGTGTGGGGCTGGCGCGACGAGCGCTTTGTCGTCAATACCGGCTGGGGTGCGCCCGCGCTCGCGCTCATCGAACGCGCCGCGGCGCGCTTCTTCGGCATCCGCACTTATGCAGCGCATATGAATGGCTTGATTGAGGGCCCCGGCCCCGAGCTCTGGCTGGCCCGCCGCGCCCCAACCAAGCCCATCGACCCTGGCATGTGGGACAACCTCGTCGCCGGCGGAATCGGCCACGGATTCGACCCGCGCGGGGCACTCGAAAAGGAATGCTGGGAAGAGGCCGGCATCGGCCCTGATCTGGCCGCTGACCTGGTGCCGCGCGGTACGCTCGATGTTCTTCGCGAGGTGCCGGAGGGCATTCAATGCGAGACGCTGTTTGCGTTCGACCTGGTGCTGCCGGCCGACTTCACTCCGGTCAACCAGGATGGCGAGGTGGCCGGACACCTGCGCGCCAGCCCCGACACCGCCCTTGATATCATGGCGGACCGCGCGATGACGGTCGACGCCACGCTCGTCACCCTCGACGCCCTGGCGCGCCTGGGTTTGCCCCATGCACCGCAACGGTTCGCGCCCGACAACAATACGTAAAACGCTTGATGAGTCACTCCGGTTTCATTCTTACCCTGTCATGCCCGGACCAGCCCGGCATTGTTCACGCCGTGTCGGGCCTGCTGTTCGAGCAGGGTTGCAACATCCTCGATTCCGACCAGTATGGCGACGAGTTCACTGGCCGGTTTTTCATGCGCGTCCACTTCGTACCGCAGGGGCAACCCTTGGAACTCGCCGCGCTGCGCGAACGCTTTGCCCCGATTGGCGAGCGCTTCTCGATGCAGTGGGGCATGTTCGATGCCGGCGTGAAGCCGCGCGTGATGATCCTGGTCTCGAAGATCGGCCATTGCCTGAACGATCTGCTGTTCCGTGCCCGCGCCGGGCAGCTGCCGATCGAGATTGCCGCCATCGCTTCGAATCACCGCGATTTCTACCAGTTGGCAGCGTCGTACGACGTGCCGTTCATGCACCTGCCGCTGCTCAAGGCGACCGATGCGCAGAAGGCGCAGCAGGAAGCCCGCATCTGGGAAATCGCCCAGGAAGAGCGGATCGACCTGGTGGTGCTCGCGCGCTATATGCAGATCCTGTCTGACGATCTGTGCCGCAAGCTGGAAGGGCGTGCGATCAACATCCACCACTCCTTCCTGCCGAGCTTCAAGGGCGCCAAGCCCTACTACCAGGCGCACGAGCGCGGTGTGAAGCTGATCGGTGCCACTGCGCATTATGTGACGGCCGACCTCGACGAGGGTCCGATCATCGAGCAGGAAATCGAACGCGTCGACCACAGCATGGACCCTGAACAGCTCACCGCCGTGGGCCGCGACGTGGAATGCGTGGCGCTGGCGCGCGCCGTGAAGTGGCATGCGGAACATCGCATCCTGCTCAACGGCCACAAGACCGTCGTGTTCAAGTAAGCCAGTCAGCAGAGGGAACGCGCGATGCGACAGATCATTCTCGATACCGAAACCACCGGCCTGAACGCTGCCACTGGCGACCGCGTGATCGAAATCGGCTGCGTGGAGATGGTCAACCGGCGCCTGACCGGCCGGAATCTGCATTTCTACATCAACCCCGAGCGCGAGATCGATGCCGGCGCCATGGCGGTGCATGGCATCACCAACGAGTTCGTGGCGGACAAGCCCAAGTTTGCCGAAATCGTCGATGAGATCCGCGACTACGTGCAGGGCGCCGAGGCCATCATTCATAACGCGGCGTTCGATCTGGGCTTCCTGGACATGGAGTTCCAGCGCCTGGGCTTGCCGGCCTTCCGTGAGCATCTGTCGGGGCATATCGATACGCTGCTCGAGGCGCGCCGCATGTTTCCGGGCAAGCGCAACTCGCTTGACGCGCTGTGCGACCGGCTGGGCGTAAGTAACGCGCACCGCACGTTGCACGGCGCCTTGCTGGATGCGGAGCTGCTCGCCGAAGTCTATCTGGCCATGACGCGCGGTCAGAACACGTTGGTGATCGACATGCTCGAGAGCGGCGAGGGCGCATCGTCCGAGGCGGTTGCCGTCGATCTGAGCGCGCTGGAGCTGCCGGTCCTGCTCGCCACGGAGGCCGAGGCGCAAGCCCATGCGGGTGTACTCAAGGACATCGACAAAGCGAGCGGTGGCAAGACTGTCTGGACGTATCAATCGCTGGACGCCGTGCCGCCGGCGGCATGACGGAAAAAGTGCGGTTGGGGTCTTTACACGCTAATGGCTTTTCGCCATAATCCCGTTTTCACCGCATTCGGGTGGTTAGCTCAGCGGTAGAGCACTGCCTTCACACGGCAGGGGTCACAGGTTCAATCCCTGTACCACCCACCAAATCAGCGAGAAATCGCTCAAAAGGCCCTCAGGCGACTGCCGAGGGCCTTTTTCTTTGCCTCGCGTCCGCGCAGTCTCATCGTCGCCTTTGCCGTCTCGGTATCCGGCCGCCCCGGCTTTCTGGCGCGAAAAAGCGACACCTGTCGGCGGAGGCACACTCCCGCGCTTTCTCTTTGCAAGCAGGGGTGCGTCAACTACCTGCCGACGGAATCCGAGCGCCGCTCCCCGCAACAGCGAGGAACGTTGCCCTTACAGGTTTCACGACATTCGCCCCGCGACCTTGCCTACCACGGTCTGGACAGCACCGAAATGCCGGGAAATCCCCTGCCTGCGCGCAGGTGATACGCGGGAACTCAGACAGATCGGTTACGTACCAATTCTGCGAGCGCGACAGAAGTGCATCATGGGTATGCTTTCTGCTGTGGCTCGGGAAGGCCGATTGTCGTGGCGTTTGCGCTCACGCTGCGTGTCAGGATGAATTGGCACTGCACGCGGTCGAGCGCTAACGCAATCGTGAGCGGCTGTGCACCACCGGATGCCCATCAGCGTTCTTGTGCTCATCGGCGATTCGTCTACAGTGGAATCAGCATCATCGATTCAACGCACGCAAGAACTAGCCTGGCTCTCGGCGGATGGTGGGGAGTGAGGAAGAAATCTACGGGGGAGATATGGATATTTTCCGCCACTACGCAACGCGTTTCGAAGCTCGCAAAGAGGACGAATACAGCATCCAGGAGTATCTGGATATCTGTAAGAGAGACGCCACCGCCTATGCGACCGCCGCCGAGCGCATGCTCACCGCGATCGGGCAACCCGAACTGGTGGACACCCACCACGATCCTCGGCTGTCGCGTCTGTTCTTCAATAAGGTCATCAAGATTTACCCAGCCTTCCGGGAGTTCTACGGCATGGAGGACACGATCGAGCAGATCGTCTCGTTCTTCAAGCATGCCGCGCAGGGCCTTGAGGAACGCAAACAAATTCTTTACCTGCTCGGGCCCCCGGGTGGCGGCAAATCCTCGCTCGCCGAGAAGTTGAAGTCGTTGATGGAGCAGATCCCCATCTACGCACTGAAGGGCTCGCCCATTCACGAGTCCCCGCTCGGGCTGTTCTCGCCCGAGGAAGATGGCAAGATCCTGGAGGAGGACTACGGCATACCAAGACGCTACCTGAACTCGATTGCCTCGCCGTGGGCGGTCAAGCGGCTGCATGAGTTCAATGGCGACATCACGCGTTTCCGCGTAGTGAAGCTGCATCCGTCGGTGCTGTCGCAGATTGCGATTTCCAAGACGGAGCCGGGCGACGAAAACAATCAGGACATTTCGTCTCTGGTAGGCAAGGTCGACATCCGCAAGCTGGAGGACTATCCGCAGGACGATCCGGATGCGTATTCGTATTCGGGTGGGCTGTGCCTGGCCAACCGGGGCTTGCTTGAATTCGTCGAGATGTTCAAGGCGCCGATCAAGGTCTTGCACCCGCTGCTGACGGCCACGCAGGAAGGCAACTACAAGGGCACGGAGGGCTTTGGCGCGATCCCGTTCGATGGCGTCATCCTGGCGCACTCGAACGAGGCGGAGTGGCAGAGCTTCAAGTCCGATCGCAACAACGAGGCGTTCCTTGATCGCATCTACATCGTCAAGGTGCCGTACTGCCTGCGCGTGTCGGACGAGGTGAAGATCTACGACAAGCTGCTGCGCAACAGCTCGCTGGCGGCCGCGCCGTGCGCGCCGAACACGCTGAAGATGATGGCGCAGTTCGCGGTGCTCACGCGTATCAAGGAGCCCGAGAATTCCAACATCTTTTCGAAGATGCGTGTGTACGACGGCGAGAGCCTGAAAGATGTCGACCCGAAAGCCAAGTCGTATCAGGAGTACCGCGACTTTGCAGGCATCGACGAGGGCATGACAGGCCTGTCAACGCGCTTTGCGTTCAAGGTGCTCTCGAAGGTCTTCAACTTCGATGGGACGGAAGTGGCGGCCAATCCGGTGCACTTGCTGTACGTGCTCGAGCAGCAGATCGAGCGCGAGCAGTTCCCGCCGGAGACGGAATCCAAGCTGATGTCCTACATCAAGGAATACCTCACGTCGCCGTACGTGGAGTTCATCGGCAAGGAGATCCAGACCTCGTATCTGGAGTCCTATTCGGAGTACGGGCAAAACATTTTCGATCGCTACGTGGTGTTTGCCGACCTCTGGATCCAGGATCAGGAATATCGCGACCCTAACACCGGCGAAATTCTCGATCGCAGCGCATTGAACGACGAGCTGGAAAAGGTGGAAAAACCGGCGGGCATTTCCAACCCGAAGGATTTCCGCAACGAGATCGTCAATTTCGTGCTGCGGGCGCGCGCCAAGAACGGAGGCAAGAACCCGGTCTGGACGAGCTACGAGAAGCTGCGCGCGGTGATCGAGAAGCGGATGTTCTCGACCACGGAGGATCTGCTGCCCGTGATCTCGTTCAATGCCAAGTCGTCGCATGACGACAAAGAGAAGCACGAGAACTTCGTCAACCGCATGGTGGAGAAGGGCTATACCCAGAAGCAGGTGCGCTTGCTGGTCGAGTGGTATCTGCGCGTCAGGAAGTCATCGTAAGGAGGTCAGGAGAGGGCAAGGACACCCAGCGAACTTCCAATCGAGGGCAGTTACATGGGCACGATCATCGATCGGCGGGAGAACGGTGGCGGCAAGAGCACCGTCAACAAGCAACGCTTCATCAAGCGTTACCGAGACCAGATCCGCCGCGCGGTGGCCAAGGCGGTGACGGGTCGCAAGATCATGGACATCGAGCAGAGCGGGCAGGTGTCCATTCCGGTCAAGGACATCTCCGAGCCCATGTTCCACCACGGCTCGGGCGGGCGCCGAGAAGGCGTTCACCCGGGCAACAAAGAGTTCATTCGCGGTGACAGCTTCGACCGCCCGCAGCAGGGCAGCGGCGGCTCAGGCTCGCAGGCCAGCGACTCGGGCGAGGGCGAAGACGATTTCATCTTCACGCTCTCGCGCGAGGACTTTCTCAACTTCTTTTTCGAAGACATGGCGTTGCCCGATCTCGCCAAGCGCAGCCTTGCCAAGATCGCGGAGGTGCGCAAGGTGCGCGCGGGGTTCTCACTCGACGGCACACCGTCCAACCTGTCGATTCTGCGGACGATGCGTAGCTCGCTCGGTCGCCGCATTGCGTTGTCCAGCCCATATCAACGTCGGCTGCATGAGCTGGAAGGCCAGTACAACGAAGAACTGGAAAACGACGGCCCTTACAGCGTACGTGCGCAAGAGCTGATGAAGGAGATGCGCCATCTGCGCTCCTGCCTGGATCGCGTGCCTTTCATTGAAAAGCTCGACCTGCGCTACAACAATCGCGTGCTGCGCAAGCGGCCGCAGGCGCAGGCGGTGATGTTCTGCGTGATGGACGTGTCCGGCTCGATGGACGAGTCGCGCAAGGACCTGGCCAAACGCTTCTTCATGCTGCTGTATCTGTTCCTGAAGCGGAACTACGAACGGATCGACGTCGTCTTCATCCGCCACCACACGGTGGCCAAGGAGGTGGATGAGGAGGATTTTTTCCACTCCCGCGAGTCGGGCGGCACTGTTGTGTCGAGCGCACTCAAGCTGATGGCGGAAGTGATTCAGGAGCGCTATTCGCCCGGCCAATGGAACATCTACTGCGCGCAGGCTTCGGATGGAGATAACTGGGCTGGGGACTCAGAGCTGTGCGCCAAGATCCTGCGCGAGTCGATCCTGCCGTTGACGCAGTATTACGCCTATGTTGAGGTGGTCTCCACGGAGCCGCAGAACCTGTGGGAGGAGTATCTTTCGTTGAAGGCTGGGCACGATAACTTCGCGATGCAGCGCATTCTCAAGGCGGACGAAATCTATCCGGTGTTGCACGAGCTGTTTCAGAAGCGCGCCGCCTGATTGCTGATCGGGCTGCAGCAGGTTGCTCCCAGCTGGGCACTGCCGCCGTGCAGAGGCAGCGTGTGCCATGGCGAGCACGCCACCTGTGACCCTGTGTGATGGACCAACGGGAACGAGCATGGCCTACCTATCTACGGGCTCGGAATGGACCTTCGAGCTGATCAGGCGCTACGACCAAAGCATCGCCCAGATTGCCGCAGATTTCGGCCTGGACACCTATCCGAACCAGATCGAGATCATCACCGCCGAGCAGATGCTGGATGCCTATGCGTCGTCCGGCCTGCCGCTGGGCTACAACCATTGGTCTTACGGCAAGCACTTCCTTGCATCGGAGCGCGGCTACCAGCGCGGCCTCATGGGGCTGGCCTACGAGATTGTCATCAACTCGAACCCCTGCATTGCCTACCTGATGGAGGAGAACACGATGCCGATGCAGGCGCTGACCATCGCGCATGCCTGCTACGGCCACAACTCCTTCTTCAAGGGAAACTACCTGTTCCGCACGTGGACGAACGCTGACGCCATCGTCGATTACCTGCTTTTCGCCAAGAACTACGTGGCCGAATGCGAGCAGCGCTACGGCGAGCAGGAGGTGGAACTGCTGCTCGATTCCTGCCATGCGTTGCAGAACTACGGGGTCGATCGTTATCGGCGGCCCAAGAAGCTGTCGATCAACGAGGAGCAGGCACGCCAGGCGGAGCGCGAGAAATATCTTGAAGCACAGGTGAACGACCTGTGGCGTACGCTGCCCACGCACCGCGCACGCGCGCTGGCAACTGCCGACGATGCCCCGGAGCCCGATCCGCAGTTCCCGCCGGAGCCGGAAGAGAACCTGCTGTACTTCATCGAGAAGAACGCGCCCAAGTTGCAGCCGTGGCAACGAGAGATCGTGCGCATCGTGCGCAAGATCGCGCAGTACTTCTATCCGCAGCGGCAGACCAAGGTGATGAACGAAGGCTGGGCCACGTTCTGGCACTACACCATCCTGCACAAGCTCTACGACGAGAAACTCGTCAACGATGCGTTCATGCTCGAGCTTCTGCAGGCGCATACCAACGTGATCTACCAGCCGCCGTTCAACAGCCCGTACTACAGCGGCCTGAACCCGTACACGCTGGGTTTCCTGATGTTCCAGGACATCCGGCGCATTTGCGAATCCCCTGACGACGAGGACTACCGCTGGGCGCCGGAGATCGCCGGCAGTGATTGGCAGAAGACGCTCGACTTCGCCATGCGTAACTTCAAGGACGAGAGCTTCCTGCTGCAGTTCCTGTCGCCGCGCGTGATCCGTGAGCTGAAGCTGTTCTCCGTGCTCGACGACGACCGCGACGCGAGGCTCCGCGTCACCGCCATCCATGACGACGATGGCTATCGCAAGATCCGCGAGTTGTTGGCAGGGCAGTACGACCTCTCAAACATCGAGCCCAACATCCAGGTGATCAACGTGGACGTGGGCGGTGATCGCTCATTGACGCTGCGTCACCTGCAGAGCAACCGCCGCCCGCTTGGGCCGAACTACGAAGAGATGCTGCGGCACGTCGTGCGCCTATGGGGCTTTACGTGCCGGCTGGAGGTGGTCTACGAGGACGGGCGACGCGAGATGAAGTGCGAATGCAAGCCCGACTGAAGGGCACAAGCGCCTGAACCCGCGTGCCCTGGACGCTTGGCAGCCTCAGGCGCTAGCTTGGCGCGCCATGTCGACGCCTTTGTTGGCCAGTGCGTCCGCGCGTTCGTTGCCGGGATGCCCGGCGTGCCCCTTTACCCAGTGCCAACTTACCTCGTGCGGCGCCACCAAAGCGTCGAGCGTGCGCCACAGGTCGTCGTTTTTCACGGGCTTCTTGTCGGCGGTTTTCCAGCCGCGCGCCTTCCAGCCGGCCAGCCACTCGCTGATGCCTTTCTGCACGTATTGCGAATCGGTGTAGACCTTCACCCGGCATGGCCGCTTCAGCGCCCGAAACGCCTCGATGACGGCCATCAGCTCCATGCGGTTGTTCGTGGTGACGGCTTCGCCGCCGAAGAGTTCTTTCTCGTGGCTGCCGGAGACGAGCACGGTGCCCCAGCCGCCCAGGCCGGGGTTGCCCTTGCATGCGCCATCGGAGTAGACGGTAACTTCCTGCATGAAAACGATTGGAATAGGTCAGTGGAGCGCCGGCGCCCTGGCGTCAGAGGCCCGATTGGCCATCACGTGCGGCGGCGGGTGGCGTCTTGGTCGAATGCGAGCCCGAGGGCGTGGCGACCGGCGTGCCGGTCGGCACGAGTGCCGACGCCTTGCGCGTCTTCCAGGCGGGGCCGACCAGCCGCATGCCGCGCACGCGCTTGACCGCCTGCAACATGTAGACCGCGCCGAAAATGGGCCACCAGCGGTCGCCGGCCTTCTCCATGAACGCCGCGCGCTGCAGCCATTTGTCGGTGCGGTTGGGCGGGCAGTAGCAGCCGAAACGGCCGCGCACGATATCAAATCCGAGCAGCTTGAGCCAGTCTTTCAGGCGCGCGAAGGCAATCATCTGGCTTTGTGCCGGCAGGAACGATTCGGTACCGAGCCGCCGCATGCCCTGTCGCATGCCCCACAGGCTGAGCGGATTGAAGCCGGTGATGACAAGTCGCCCTTCGGGCATCAGCACGCGCGCGACTTCGCGCAGCACTTCGTGCGGGTCGTCGGTAAATTCAAGCACATGGGGCAGGGCGACGAGATCGATACTTTGCGAGGCAAAGGGTAGTTCATCGTAGCGGCAGATCACGCGCGGCGTAGCCTGGCGCTGTGGAGCGGTCTGGTCGTGCTCGCCCTCGGCGGTCTCGGCAGCCTCGGCGGGGTCCCCGTCCATCGAATCCAGTGTCTCGGTCGGGGCGGCCGGATCGATATCGTCCACGACACGGGCGATCAGCGGAATGCGGTTTTCACGCAGCGCGCCAAAACCGGGGTGGCCGAGCTGCAAGGCGTGAAAGCCGAACATGTCGGCCACGGTGCGGTCGAACTGCGCCTGCTCCCAGCGCAGGACGTACTGCCCCGGCGGCGAGGCGAGCCAGTGGTGCCAATCTATAATGCGACGATCGTTAGAGGAGTCGGGCATGGTCCAGGGTGGTGTGCCGCTTGCCGTAGAGGCGATCGCTGCGTTTTCCGACAATTATATTTGGGCACTTCACGATGGCCGCGTGGCTGCCGTCGTCGATCCGGGCGACGCGCAACCGGTGCTGCGCTTTCTGCAAGAGCGCGGTCTCGCGCTCGGTGCCATTGTAATCACACATCATCACGGCGATCACGTGGGCGGGGTGCGCGAGCTGGTCGCGGCATATCCGGAGCGCCCCGATGGCACGCCGTTGCCGGTGGTCGGCCCGGCTGATGAGTCGATTCCGTGCCGCACGCAGGCAGTGCGCGAGGGGGATGTCGTCACGCTTGCGCACCCGGCGGCGACATTTCGCGTCATCGACGTGCCCGGTCACACGAAGGGGCATGTCGCCTATGTCAGCGAGCTCTCGGGCAACGATGCGCCGGCCAGCCTGTTCTGCGGCGATACCCTGTTTGCCACGGGCTGCGGCCGGCTCTTCGAGGGCACGCCCGCGCAGATGCGCGCGTCGCTGGCCAAGCTGGCTGCCCTGGCGCCGGACACGCGTGTGTACTGCGCGCACGAATACACCGCGTCGAACGTGCGTTTTGCCCGCGCGGTCGAGCCGGGCAATGCCCCGTTGGCGGCCTGGGAGGATGAGGTGACGGCGTTGCGGGCCGAGGGCCGCGCGACCGTGCCCACCACAGTCGGCCACGAGCGCGCGACCAATCCGTTCATGCGTTCGGACGAGCCTGACGTTGCGCGGGCAGTGGCCCGGCAGGCTGGAATCGATGCAGCCGACCCGGTTGCGGTGTTCGCTGCCCTGCGGGAGTGGAAGAACAGCTTTCGTTGAAAATGCTGGGCGCGCGGACTGCCAACGCGTGCGCTACTCATTCGTTGCCTGGGCAGGCGCCGGGTGAACGCGGGTTGACGCGGCGGGATGCGTTTCATACTATCTGGGGCAATTTTCGGTACCAACCTCTCAGAACTTGATGCGATCCGTGCGACTTCTTGCGGCATCTGTGCTCAGCCTGCTACTCGCGGCCTGTGCCACGGCCCCCGCGCCGAACGCCGACACCGCCAGCACAAGCGCCTCTTCCGCATCCGGCCAAAAGGCGCCGGTTGTCAATGTCGATCAGCAGCCCGTGGCCTCCCTGAAAGGGCCGGCCAAGGATCTTTGGGCGCGCATTCGCCAAGGCTTCTCCATGCCCGACCTGCAAAGCTCGGCAGTGGACGATCGCACCGATTGGTATGCACAGCGCCCCGAAGCCTTCCGCCGCATGGTGGAGCGCTCGAACCGCTACCTGTATCACATCGTTGAAGAATTGGAGCGGCGCAACATGCCCACGGAACTGGCCTTGCTGCCGTTCGTGGAAAGCGCGTTCAACCCGCAGGCAGTGTCGAGCGCCAAGGCGGCCGGGATGTGGCAGTTCATCCCGAGCACCGGCAAGACCTACAACCTCAAGCAGAACGTCTTTCAGGATGAGCGCCGCGACGTGCTGGCCTCGACCGACGCTGCGCTGGACTATCTCTCCAAGCTGCATGACCAGTTCGGTGACTGGCAGCTCGCGCTTGCCGCCTACAACTGGGGGGAGGGCTCGGTGGCAAAGGCAGTCGCGCGCAACCAGGCGGCAGGTCTGGCGACGGACTACGTCAACCTGAACATGCCCGCCGAGACGCGCATGTATGTGCCCAAGCTGCAGGCGGTGAAGAACATCATCGCCAACCCGGAGCGATACGGCATCACGCTGCCGGACATCCCGAACCATCCGTACTTTGTGACCGTCACGACGTCTCGTGACATCGACGTGGCACTGGCTGCGCGGCTCGCGAATCTGCCGATGGACGAGTTCAAGGCGCTGAACCCGTCGTTCAACCGGCCGGTGATCCTGGGCGCGTCCAACCCGCAGATCCTGCTGCCGTACGACAACGCCGAGACGTTCCAATACAACCTCAACACGTATCACGGCGGGCTGTCCAGCTGGACGGCGGTGACCGTCGGCAACCGCGAGCGCGTGGAGGCGCTGGCGGCACGGCTCAAGGTCGACCCTGACACCATCCGCGAGATCAACCGGATCCCCAAGGGTATGCGCCTGAAGGCGGGCTCCACCGTCGTCGTGCCGCGTGCCGACGGCGCGAAGGAAGACGCTCCCGACATCAGCCCGGAACTGGCAGAAAACGCCACCATGGCGGTCGAGCCGGATATGCCCGATCTGCGGCGCGTGGTGGTGCGTGCGGGCAAGCGCGATACCGTGGCGGGCCTGTCGCGACGCTATGGCGTGTCGGTCGCTCAGATCCGCGCGTGGAATCAGCTGCCGGGTGACGCCATCCCCCGCGGCCGTAATGTGGTGCTGATGCTGCCGCCGGCGCGCGGCGCGGGCCGTGTGCGGGTCGTCCGCGTATCGGCCGGCGGGGCCCGTGCCACCGCTGCAACCGTGCGCGTGCCGGTCGCAAAGGTGGCCGGAAAGCCGGTGGCGAAGGCAAAGCACGTAGCGAGCCCGTCGGCCAAGCGCAAGAAGCGCTGAAGCCCGGCAACATGAAACGGCGTCCCGCGGGGCGCCGTTTCGCGTTTTGGGGTGCGGTAAGACCTGCGTAAGTTCGTTGCGCCAGAGTAGCCGTATCCAGCACATCCCAATCGAGCCGTCGCCCACGATGGCCAGGAGACAACGTCATGCCCATGTCCGCCGCATACCGTGCGCTGTATCAGCGCTCCATCGATGACCCCGCCGGTTTCTGGGGCGAGCAGGCCAAGCGCATCGATTGGCAAACGCCGTATTCGGCGGTACTCGACGACTCACACTTGCCGTTTGCCCGATGGTTTGTCGGGGGGCGCACCAATCTGTGCCACAACGCCGTCGACCGGCATCTCGCCACGCGCGGCGAGCAGGCTGCACTGGTGTATGTCTCGACCGAAACCGGGATCGAGACCACGTACACGTATCGCCAACTCCATCGCGAGGTCAACCGCATGGCGGCGAGCCTGCAGGCGCTGGGCGTCAAGCGCGGCGACCGCGTGCTGATCTACCTGCCGATGATTCCCGAGGCCGCGTTTGCGATGCTGGCGTGTGCGCGTATCGGTGCGATCCATTCCGTCGTGTTCGGCGGCTTTGCGTCGAACAGCTTGGCCACACGCATCGACGACGCCACGCCGCGCGTGATCGTCAGCGCGGACGCGGGCTCCCGTGCGGGCAAGGTGGTCGAATACAAGCCGCTGCTCGATGCGGCGATTGACATGGCGGCGCATAAGCCCGAGCGCGTGCTGCTGGTCGACCGCAAGCTCGCCCCGATGCCGCACAACGCGCGTGATGTCGACTACGCCGCCTTGGCTGCGCAGCACGCCGAGGCCGATGTGCCATGCGAATGGATGGAGTCGAGCGAGCCGTCGTACATCCTTTATACGTCGGGCACGACGGGCAAGCCGAAGGGCGTGCAGCGCGACACAGGAGGCTATGCCGTGGCGCTGGCCGCCTCGATTCCGCTCATTTTCGGCGCGAAGGCGGGCGAGACGATGTTTACCGCTTCCGACGTGGGCTGGGTGGTCGGGCACAGCTACATCGTGTACGCGCCGCTGCTCGCGGGCTTGACGACGGTCATGTACGAAGGCACGCCCATTCGCCCCGATGGCGCGATCTGGTGGCGCATCGTTGAGCAATACCGCGTGAGCATCATGTTCACAGCGCCGACGGCCATCCGCGTCCTCAAGAAGCAGGATCCGGCGCTGCTGCAGCGCCACGATCTCTCGAGTCTGCGTCGCCTCTTCCTGGCCGGCGAGCCGCTGGACGAACCGACCGCGAGCTGGATCGGCGAGGCGCTGCAGAAGCCTATCGTCGACAACTACTGGCAGACCGAGACCGGCTGGCCAATGCTGGCCATCCCGCAGGGGGTGGAGCCCTCGACGCAAAAGCTCGGCTCGCCGGGCTTCCCGGTCTATGGCTACAAGCTCGACATCCTGGACGAGACGACAGGCCAGCCGTGCCCGCCCGGCGAAAAGGGCCTGCTGGCGGTCGCGGCGCCACTGCCGCCGGGCTGCATGACGACCGTCTGGGGTGATGACGCGCGCTTCCTGAAGACGTACTGGTCGGCTTTCCCGGGGCGGCACATCTATTCGAGCTTTGACTGGGGCGTGCGTGACGAAGAGGGGTACGTCACGATCCTCGGCCGCACCGACGACGTGATCAACGTGGCTGGCCACCGGTTGGGCACGCGCGAGATCGAAGAAAGCCTGTCTTCACATCCGGCCATCGCCGAGGTGGCGGTGGTAGGCGTGGCTGACCAGCTCAAGGGGCAGGTGGCGATGGGGTTTGCCATCGTGCGCGATGCGTCGCGCGTGGCTGAACCTGCCGACCGCATCGCGCTGGAGGGCGAGCTCATGCGAACGGTCGAAGCGCAATTGGGCGCGGTGGCGCGGCCTTCGCGCGTGTTTTTTGTCAACGCACTGCCCAAGACGCGTTCCGGGAAGCTGCTGCGGCGGGCGATGCAGGCGGTGGCCGAGGGGCGCGACCCTGGCGACCTGACCACCATCGAAGATCCGACCGCGCTGGCTCAGGTTCAGGCCGCGATGCAGGGCTAGCGCGGTCACAAGAAGTGAAGCCGGCGCCAGCCTGTGGCAAGGCTGGCGGGTACGGCGAACCTGCACAATCGACGGACGGCCCGCCGATAAGTCCTTCCTTTTATTGAGTTTTTTGCGGTGTCGGGGTATAATTTTCAGGTTTGAGTTCAGAAACCCCTCACCCTAGCGCCTACCGCTTCCTACCTCCCGCCCATCGCCCTGTCTGCCTCGTTTCCCGGTGAGTCTTGCCCCGGCTTCGACGTGCAAACGGCCGGATTCCGCGCAGCCGGAATTCCGCATGGCGCACAAGGCGTTCAGGTTGGCACAGGGTGAATCCAGCAGGAGCTACCCGTGTTGCCGTCTTTCCCGCCCGCCATCCTCGCGCTTGCAGACGGCACGGTCTTTCGTGGCTATTCCATCGGTGCGGCCGGTCATACGATCGGCGAAGTGGTGTTTAACACCGCCATCACCGGCTATCAGGAAATCCTTACCGATCCGAGCTACTCGCGCCAGATCGTCACGCTCACGTACCCGCACATCGGTAACGTTGGCGTGAACCGTGAGGACGTCGAAGCTACGAAAGTCCATGCCGCCGGCCTCATCATCAAGGATCTGCCGATCCTCGCGTCCAACTTCCGCAAGGAACACTCGCTCTCGCATTACCTGAAGGGTGAGAAGGTGGTCGCCATTGCCGGCATCGATACCCGCAAACTGACGCGCATCTTGCGCGAGAAGGGTGCCCAGAATGGCTGCATCCTGGCGGGCGAAGACAACGTCCAGAAGGCTATCGACCTCGCGCGTTCGTTCCCAGGTCTCTCGGGGATGGATCTGGCAAAGGTCGTATCCGTGACCCAACCGTACGAATGGACCCAGACCGAATGGGCGCTGGGCCGCGGCTACGGCAAGCAGGAAGCCCCGAAGTATCACGTGGTCGCGTATGACTTCGGCGTCAAGTTCAACATCCTGCGCATGCTGGCCGAGCGCGGCTGCCGCGTGACGGTGGTGCCGGCGCAAACCAGCGCAGCCGATGTGCTGGCCTACAACCCCGACGGCGTGTTCCTCTCCAACGGCCCCGGCGACCCGGAACCGTGTGACTACGCCATCAACGCCACGAAGGAATTCCTGGCGCGTCGTATCCCGACGTTCGGGATCTGCCTGGGTCACCAGATCATGGGCCTGGCCGTCGGTGCCAAGACGCTCAAGATGAAGACCGGCCACCATGGCGCGAACCACCCCGTCAAGGATCTGCAGGATGGCCGCGTGGTCATCACTTCGCAGAACCACGGCTTTGCAGTGGACCCCGAATCGCTGCCGGCCAATGCGCGCGTGACGCACGTTTCGCTGTTCGACGGCACGCTGCAGGGCTTCGAGCTGACCGACCGCCCGGCGTTCTGTTTCCAGGGTCACCCGGAGGCGTCGCCCGGTCCGCACGACATCGCGTATCTGTTCGACCGCTTCACCGCGGCGATGGACGCAGCCAAGCAGTAAAGCAAACGAGATCGCATCGTCATGAACGCCTTCATGCTCGCCCACTTCGGCATCACCGAGTTCTGGACCTTCCTGCTCGGCACGATCTTCATCGTGCTGCTGCCGGGGCCGAACTCGATGTACGTGCTGTCGGTGGCGGCTCGACGCGGTGTGCGCGCGGGCTACCAGGGTGCGTGCGGCGTGTTTCTGGGCGATGCCATCCTGATGGTGTTGTCGGCAGCGGGCGTGGCTTCGCTGTTGAAGGCGAGTCCGGCGCTGTTCTACGTCGTGAAGTACATCGGTGCGGCGTACCTTGCGTGGATCGGTCTGCAGATGCTGCGTGGCGCGGTGCGCAATTGGCGCGCGCGCAAGGCCAGCGGGTCCGTCGAACAAAACGCGGTCCCGGCCGATGAATCGCATCCCTTCAAGAAGGCGCTGATCATCAGCCTGCTGAACCCGAAGGCGATCCTGTTCTTCATCTCGTTCTTCATCCAGTTCGTCGACCCCCACTACGCGCTGCCGGTGGTGTCGTTCGTCGTGCTGGGGCTGGTCTGCCAGATCTGCAGCTTCCTGTACCTGACCACCATCATCTTCGTGGGCGCGCGGCTGGCCGCGGCGTTCCGCGCGCGACGACGTTTGTCTGCTGGTATGAGCAGCGGCGTCGGCGCCATGTTTATCGGCTTTTCCGCCAAGCTGGCGACGGCCACACTGAATTAATCGAATCGAGCGGGTTATGCCAAAACGTACAGATATCAAAACCATCCTGATCATCGGCGCGGGTCCGATCATCATCGGCCAGGCGTGTGAATTCGATTACTCCGGCGCGCAGGCTTGCAAGGCGCTCCGTGAAGAAGGCTTCAAGGTGGTCCTGGTCAACAGCAACCCGGCCACGATCATGACCGACCCCAACACGGCCGACGTGACCTATATCGAGCCGATCACCTGGGAAGTCGTCGAGCGCATCATCGCCAAGGAACGCCCTGACGCGATCCTGCCGACCATGGGCGGCCAGACCGCGCTGAACTGCGCGCTGGACCTGCACCGCCACGGCGTGCTGAAGAAGTACAACGTCGAGCTGATCGGCGCATCGCCCGAGGCCATCGACAAGGCCGAAGACCGCCAGAAGTTCAAGGACGCGATGACCAAGATCGGCCTGGGTTCGGCCAAGTCGGGCATCGCGCATTCGCTGGAAGAGGCGCTGGCCGTGCAATCGCAGATCGCTCGCGACACCGGCACCAGCGGCTACCCGATCGTGATCCGTCCGTCGTTCACGCTGGGCGGCACGGGCGGCGGCATTGCATACAACCGCGAAGAATTCGAAGAGATCTGCAAGCGCGGTCTCGACCTCTCGCCGACCAACGAGCTGCTGATCGAAGAGTCGCTGCTCGGCTGGAAGGAATACGAGATGGAAGTCGTGCGCGATAAGGCCGACAATTGCATCATCGTCTGCTCGATCGAAAACCTGGACCCGATGGGCATCCACACCGGTGACTCCATCACCGTAGCCCCGGCGCAGACGCTGACCGACAAGGAATACCAGATCCTGCGTAACGCCTCGCTGGCCGTGCTGCGCGAGATCGGTGTGGATACCGGCGGCTCGAATGTGCAGTTCTCGATCAATCCGAAGGATGGCCGGATGATCGTGATCGAGATGAACCCGCGTGTGTCGCGCTCCTCCGCGCTGGCTTCCAAGGCCACCGGTTTCCCGATCGCCAAGGTCGCTGCCAAGCTGGCTGTGGGTTACACGTTGGACGAGCTGAAGAACGAAATCACCGGTGGCGCGACCCCGGCGTCGTTCGAGCCGTCGATCGACTACGTGGTCACCAAAGTGCCGCGTTTCGCGTTCGAAAAATTCCCGCAGGCCGACAGCCACCTGACCACGCAGATGAAGTCGGTCGGTGAAGTGATGGCCATGGGCCGGACCTTCCAGGAATCGTTCCAGAAGGCACTGCGCGGCCTGGAAGTCGGCGTGGACGGCCTGGACGAAAAGTCCACCGACCGTGACGAGATCATCGAAGAGATCGGCGAAGCCGGTCCGGACCGCATCTGGTATCTGGGCGACGCATTCCGCCTGGGCCTGTCGATCGACGAGGTTTACGCCGAGACGTCCGTTGACCCGTGGTTCCTGGCCCAGATCGAAGACATCGTCAAGACGGAAGCACTGGTCAAGGCCCGCACGCTGGAAAGCCTGTCGGCCGCCGAGCTGCGTCTGCTCAAGCAGAAGGGCTTTTCCGACCGCCGCCTTGCCAAGCTGATGAAGACGACTTCCAAGGCCGTGCGTGAGAAGCGTATCGCCGAGAAAGTCCGCCCGGTCTACAAGCGCGTGGACACCTGCGCGGCCGAATTCGCCACCAACACCGCGTATCTGTACTCGACCTATGAGGCCGAGCACGGCGAGTGCGAAGCCGAGCCGACCAGCAACAAGAAGATCATGGTGCTGGGCGGTGGCCCGAACCGGATCGGCCAAGGCATCGAGTTCGACTACTGCTGCGTGCACGCCGCGCTGGCACTGCGCGAAGACGGGTACGAGACCATCATGGTCAACTGCAACCCGGAAACCGTCTCGACCGACTACGACACGTCCGACCGCCTGTACTTCGAGCCGGTGACGCTGGAAGATGTGCTCGAGATCGTCGACAAGGAAAAGCCGGTCGGCGTGATCGTGCAATACGGTGGCCAGACGCCGCTGAAGCTCGCGCTCGACCTGGAAGCCAATGGCGTGCCCATCATCGGCACGTCGCCGGACATGATCGACGCGGCCGAAGACCGTGAGCGCTTCCAGAAGCTGCTGCACGAGCTGGGCCTGCGCCAGCCGCCCAACCGCACCGCGCGTGCCGAAGACGAAGCGCTCAAGCTGGCCGAAGAAATCGGCTACCCGCTGGTGGTGCGTCCGTCGTACGTGCTGGGTGGCCGCGCGATGGAAATCGTGCATGAGCCGCGCGACCTCGAGCGCTACATGCGCGAGGCCGTGAAGGTATCGAACGACAGCCCCGTGCTGCTCGACCGCTTCCTGAACGACGCCATCGAATGCGACGTGGATTGCCTCTCCGACGGCAAGCGCGTGTTCATCGGCGGCGTGATGGAGCACATCGAGCAGGCTGGCGTGCACTCGGGCGACTCGGCTTGCTCGCTGCCGCCGTACTCGCTGTCGCAAGCCACCGTCGATGAGCTCAAGCGCCAGACCGCCGCAATGGCCAAGGCGCTGAACGTGGTCGGCCTGATGAACGTACAGTTCGCGATCCAGCGAAAGGGCGGCGAAGACATCGTCTACGTGCTGGAAGTGAACCCGCGTGCATCGCGCACAGTGCCGTATGTCTCGAAGGCCACCAGCGTTTCGTTGGCCAAGGTGGCTGCGCGTTGCATGGCAGGCCAGTCGCTCGATTCGCAGGGCATCGACAAGGAGGTCGTGCCGGCGTACTACAGCGTCAAGGAAGCCGTCTTCCCGTTCAACAAGTTCCCGGGTGTCGACCCGGTGCTTGGACCGGAAATGCGCTCCACCGGCGAGGTGATGGGTGTGGGCAAGACGTTTGGCGAGGCGCTCTTCAAGAGCCAGCTCGCCGCCGGTTCGCGCCTGCCCGAAAAGGGCACCGTGCTGATGACGGTCAAGGACAGCGACAAGCCGCAGGCCGTCGAGGTCGCCCGGGCCCTGCATACGCTTGGCTATCCGATCGTGGCAACGCGTGGCACCGCCTCGGCCATCGAAGCTGCCGGCATTCCGGTGCGTGTGGTGAACAAGGTCAAGGATGGCCGCCCGCACATCGTCGACATGATCAAGAACAACGAGCTGGCGCTCGTGTTCACGACGGTCGACGAGACGCGCGCCGCGATTGCGGATTCGCGCTCCATCCGGACGGCTGCGCTGGCCAACCGCGTGACGTACTACACGACCATCGCCGGCGCGCGCGCTGCGGTGGAGGGCCTGAAGCACATGCAGAATCTGGACGTGTACGATCTGCAGGGGCTCCACGCCACGCTGTAAGGTCAGTGCTGAGACCTCGCGGCGCGACATAGCGTCGCAGCGGACCCGCCGGGGGAGGGCAGTTGCCGCCTCCGGGCGGTTCGCCTAAACTACAGCGTCAGTGTCAACACAACGACAGCCGCCGTCAGGCGGGTGTGCGCTACGCGCCCTCCCGCTTTGCTGCGGCTGATTTTTTTGCGATTCCGAATTACTCAACATGAGCACCATTCCAATTACCAAACGCGGTGCCGAGATGCTGAAAGACGAACTCCAACGTCTGAAGACCAAGGAGCGTCCGGCCGTCGTCAACGCGATCGCCGAGGCACGTGCCCAGGGCGACCTGTCCGAAAACGCCGACTACGATGCCGCCAAGGAGCGTCAGGGCTTCATCGAAGGTCGCATCATGGAAATCGAATCCAAACTGGCCGCCGCGCAGATCATTGATCCGGCCTCGCTCGATGCCGATGGCCGTGTCGTGTTCGGCGCCACCATCGACCTCGAAGACCTGGATTCCGGCAAGCCCGTCACCTACCAGATCGTCGGCGATGACGAAGCGGATCTGGAAAGTGGCAAGATTTCGATCAGCTCGCCGATCGCCCGCGCCCTGATCGGCAAGTTCGAGGGCGACGTCGCCACCGTCGTCGCCCCGGGCGGCGAGCGCGAGTACGAAGTCGTTGCGGTCAAGTATCTGTAATACGCACCCGGAGCCACCAACCATGCCGCAGCGCTTCTTCCAGTTGCTTGCCACGGTCTGGTGCGGCTCGCTCTGGACGATCGGCTATGTCGTCGCGCCGACGCTGTTTGCCATGCTGGACGACCGTCAACTGGCCGGTTCGATCGCCGGCCGGCTGTTCCACGCAGAGGCGTGGATCGGTTTGGCGACGGGCTGCCTGATGCTGCTGGCTGCCACGGCGCAGGTTCGGCGCGGGCTGACCGGGTACAAGCGCTTGCGCTGGCTGGTGCTGGCCATGCTGTTGTGTGTGCTGGTCGGCTATTTCGGCCTGCAGCCGTTCATGGCGTCGCTGCGCGAGCAGGCGGATGCGCTTGGCGTCGCGGTGGGCGATTCGCCGTATCGCGCCCGGTTTGGCATGCTGCACGGCGTGTCGAGCGTGTTTTACCTGGTGCAAAGCCTGCTGGGCCTCGTGCTCATCTGGAAGGCGGCCGGTATCCGGCATCCGGCTTGAACAAAAAAAAGACCGGCTAGAAAGCCGGTCGTTTTCGGCGCCGCTCGGCGTCAGGACAGCGCCTTCTTCTTCTGGCTGGATTGACGCGGTTTTGCGCGTTTGACGTTGCCGCCCGCCGTGACGCGTTCGTTGCCGAGCACGCTCAGGCGTACCGGCTTCGGGCGGCGTGCGCTGTTCGGGTTGGGTTTGCGCACGGTGACCGAACGCGGACCGGCGCCAACGGAGGTCTTGCGCGGCGGCTTGAGGTCTCGCGGCTGGTTTTCCTTCAAATACGCCGGGCCTTCGCGCCAGATCACCAGCAGCTTGCCGATGTGCTGCACGGGCGCGGCCTGCAGGCGCGCGCAGATGGTGTCGTAAAGTTCGATGCGTGCTTCGCGGTCATCGCCGAACACCCGAATCTTGATCAGCCCGTGGGCAGCCAGGGAGCGGTCGATTTCGGCCAGAACGGCCTTGGTGAGGCCCTCCGCACCGATGATGACGACCGGGTTCAACGCGTGCGCTTCCGAGCGCAGTTCCGATCGTTGGGCAGGGGTGAGGCTCAGGGCGGGCATAAATGAAGGCGAGATCGCGCAAAAGGACAAACGGCGCGTATTATCCGCCAAAATCAGTCCTGGCCGCCATGTTTGGCGCGATGTTGGGACGATATTGCAACCAATTCAATGGCAAAGAACAAGTTCAACCAGTCGTGGCTGCACGACCATATCAACGATCCGTACGTGAAGCTGGCGCAGCGCGAAGGCTATCGCGCGCGCGCCGCCTACAAGCTCAAGGAGATCGACGAGCAGGATAAGCTGATCAAGCCGGGCCAGGTCATCGTCGACCTGGGTGCTGCGCCGGGCAGCTGGAGCCAGTATGTGCGCAACAAGCTGGCTGCGTCGCCACGGGCCAAGGACGGGCGCATTGATGGCGCCATCGTCGCCATCGACATCCTGCCGATGGAGCCGATCGCCGATGTCGCCTTCATCCAAGGTGACTTCCGCGAGGAAGGCGTTTTCCGGCAACTGGAAGAAATTGTGCTTGAAGCCACCGGCGGCGGCAAAGTGGACCTTGTTTTGTCCGATATGGCCCCCAACCTGTCAGGAGTAGCGTCGGCAGATGCCGCGCGCATGGAGCACATCGCCGAGTTGGCCGTGGAGTTTGCCATGGCGCACCTGAAACCTGAGGGCGCGCTGTTGATCAAATGTTTTCACGGCAGCGGCTATAGTCAGATCGTCGAGATGTTCAAGCGCCATTTCAAGATCGTGGCGCCGCGCAAGCCGAAGGCCTCCCGCGACAAATCGTCCGAGACCTTCCTGCTTGGCCGGCAGCTCAAGCATGCGGGCTGACGGACGTTACTCAGAAAGGGCGTCCTCAATCATGTGGGCGCCGGTCGGCTGTCTTGCGGGCAATCAACCCGCGACGGTGCCCGTGCATTACAATGCCAAGCATCCCGTCAAGGCATTTCTAAAGGAGTCTCGCCTTGAATAACAACTGGTTTCAGAAGGCGGCCATCTGGCTGGTGATTGCCTTGGTGCTGTTCACCGTCTTCAAGCAGTTCGACAAGCCTCGCACCCAGGAGGGTGTGACGTACTCGCAATTCATGGATGACGCGAAGGGCGGCAAGATCAAGCGCGTCGAAGTCCAGGGCCGTACGTTGTTGGTCACACCCAACGAGGGCAACAAGTATTCCCTCATCTCGCCGGGCGACATCTGGATGGTCGGCGACTTGATGAAGTACGGCGTGCAGGTGACCGGCAAGGCCGAAGAAGAGCAGGGCGTGCTCCTGACCGCGCTTTACTACCTTGGCCCGACGTTGTTGATCATCGTGTTCTGGTTCTACATGATGCGGCAGATGCAGGGCGGCGGGAAAGGCGGTGCGTTCTCGTTCGGCAAGTCGCGAGCGCGCTTGATCGACGAGAACAACAATAGCGTCACGTTTGCGGACGTGGCCGGTTGCGACGAATCGAAGGAAGAGGTTGTCGAGCTGGTCGACTTCCTGAAGGATCCTCAGAAATTCCAGAAGCTGGGCGGCCGCATCCCCCGTGGTGTATTGCTGGTCGGCCCTCCGGGGACCGGCAAGACGTTGCTGGCACGTGCGATCGCCGGTGAAGCCAAGGTGCCGTTCTTCAGCATCTCGGGCTCGGACTTTGTTGAAATGTTCGTCGGCGTGGGCGCTGCCCGTGTGCGCGACATGTTCGAAAATGCCAAGAAGCAGGCGCCGTGCATCGTGTTCATCGATGAAATCGACGCGGTCGGCCGTCATCGTGGCGCCGGCATGGGCGGCGGTAACGACGAGCGCGAGCAGACCCTGAACCAGATGCTGGTCGAGATGGATGGCTTCGAGGCCAATTCGGGCGTCATCGTGATCGCGGCAACCAACCGTGCCGACGTGCTCGACAAGGCGCTGCTGCGCCCCGGCCGTTTCGACCGTCAGGTCTATGTTGGGCTGCCCGACATTCGCGGCCGCGAGCAGATTCTCAAGGTGCACATGCGGAAGGTGCCGATCGGCAACGACGTTGATGCATCGGTGCTGGCGCGTGGCACGCCGGGCTTCTCGGGCGCTGATCTGGCCAACCTGGTCAACGAAGCTGCACTGTTTGCCGCACGTCGTAACAAGCGCGTGGTCGACATGCAGGACTTCGAAGATGCGAAGGACAAGATCTTCATGGGTCCGGAGCGCAAGTCGGCCGTGATCCGCGAAGAGGAACGCCGCGCGACGGCGTACCACGAGTCGGGCCATGCGGTGGTGGCCAAGCTGCTCCCGAAGGCTGACCCGGTGCACAAGGTCACGATCATGCCGCGCGGCTGGGCTGGCGGCCTGACTTGGCAACTGCCGGAGCACGACAAGCATTACGCCTATAAGGACACGATGCTTGAAGAGATTGCCATCCTGTTTGGTGGTCGTGCTGCCGAAGAGGTCTTCCTGGGGGCGATGAGCACCGGTGCCTCGAACGACTTCGAGCGTGCCACGAAGATGGCCCGCGACATGGTGACGCGCTACGGTATGAGCGACACGCTGGGCACGATGGTCTACGTCGATACCGAGCAGGACGGTTTCTTCGGTCGCATGGCATCGAAGACGGTCTCCGAGGCAACGCAGCAGAAGGTGGACTCGGAAATCCGTCGCATTGTCGACGAACAATATGCCTTGGCTAAGGGTCTGCTGGAATCCAACCGCGACAAGGTGGAGGCCATGACGGCAGCGCTGCTTGAGTGGGAAACCATTGATGCGGACCAGGTCAACGACATCATGGATGGCAAGCCGCCGCGTCCGCCGCGTTACGGCTCCACCGGTGGCGGCAGCACGCCTCCCGGTGGTGGTACGCCAGCAGGCGTGACCCCTGGCAACGTGCCTGCCACGGCATGATGACCTACTGATTTGTCGCCCCGGCGGCGACGTGGAAGAGCCGGTGCACACGCACCGGCTTTTTTGTTGGCGCTTTTTTTGGCATGCTTCGGGCGCTGCATTCTGAATCATCTATCTTGACGACCTCCACTTACACCACCACACACTTCCAGTGCGGCCGCTTCCGTTACGCGCGTGACCGTCGTCCGCTGGTCATGGGCATTCTCAACGTCACGCCCGATTCGTTTTCCGACGGCGGCCAGCACGCCACACGCGACACAGCGTTACGCCATGCCGAGCAACTGATCGCAGAGGGTGTCGACATGATCGACATCGGCGGAGAGTCGAGCCGGCCCGGGGCCGCCCCGCTTGCATTGCAGGAAGAACTGGATCGTGTCATGCCGATCGTCGAGGCATTACGCGATTGCGGTAAGCCCCTGTCGATTGACACCTATAAGCCCGAGGTGATGTCTGCCACTCTGAGCGCCGGAGCGGATCTCATCAACGATATCTGGGGATTCCGGCACCCCGGCGCGATCGAGGCGGTCGCCAAGGGCAATGCTGGCCTGTGCGTCATGCACATGCAGCGCGATCCGGAAACCATGCAGGAATCGCCGGGCTATAGCGATCTGATGGGCGAGGTGACGGCGTTCTTGCACGCGCAGACAGCGGCACTGATGGCTGCGGGCGTGGCTGCGGATCGCATCTCGCTGGACCCGGGATTTGGCTTCGGCAAGACGCCGAACCACAATCTCATCATGCTCAATCGCTTGGCGGAACTCACGCAGACTGGCTTGCCGCTGCTTGTCGGCCTGTCTCGCAAGTCGACGCTGGGCGCGGTGCTGGGCGGCAAGCCCCCTATGGAGCGTGTGACCGCAAGCGTGGCGGCAGCGCTGCTGGCTGCCGAGCGAGGTGCATTCATTGTGCGCGTGCATGATGTCCAGCCGACGGTCGAAGCGCTCCAGATCTGGTGGGCCATGCGTCACGAGCGCTTCGATCCGCCGCTGGGGTGACATGCATTCCGGTCTCGCGCGGCTGGTGTCGAGCGAACAGATGATTGCTCCGGCGAGGCCGGCGCCTTACAAACAAAGAAACACTCTGCAGGAGAAACACTCCATGTCCAGGAAGTATTTCGGCACCGATGGCATTCGCGGGCGTGTCGGCGAAAGCCCGATCACGCCGGATTTTGTGCTGCGCCTGGGTTATGCCGCCGGCCGCGTGCTGGCACACGGTGATGAGGCGCGTGGCCACGGCCGGCCCACTGTGCTGATCGGCAAGGACACGCGCCTGTCAGGCTACATGCTGGAGGCAGCATTGGAAGCCGGTTTTACGGCGGCGGGCGTGGATGTGCTGATGAGTGGACCGCTGCCCACGCCCGGCGTCGCCTACCTGACCCGTGCGCTGCGCCTGTCGGCAGGCGTTGTGATCTCGGCGTCGCACAACCCGTATTACGACAACGGCATCAAGTTCTTCTCGGCCACGGGCGACAAGCTGCCCGACGAGACCGAGTTGCAGATTGAAGCCGAGCTGGAAAAGCCGATGGAATATGCGGCCTCCGACGCTTTGGGCCGCGCCCGTCGTATCGAGGATGCTGCCGGTCGATATATCGAGTTCTGCAAGAGCACCTTCCCGAATGATCTGAATCTGTTTGGCATGAAGATCGTGCTGGACAGCGCGCACGGCGCGGCCTATCACATCGCGCCGCACGTCTTCCACGAGCTGGGCGCGGATGTGGTGTCGATCGGCAACCAGCCGAACGGACGCAATATCAATGACGGCTACGGTGCGACGGCGCCCGCCAAGCTGGTCGAGGCGACACGCGAACATGCGGCCGACATTGGCCTGGCCTTCGACGGCGATGCCGACCGCCTGCAGGTGGTCGATCGCAATGGCCGTCTCTACAACGGTGATGAACTGCTCTATGTCATGGTGCAGGCGCGCCGTGCAGCCGGCCTGCCGGTGCAAGGCGCTGTGGGAACGCTCATGACAAACCTCGCGGTGGAACTGGCCCTCAAGGCTCAAGGCATTGCATTCGTCCGGGCCAAGGTGGGTGACCGCTACGTCCTGGAAGAGCTGAAGAAGAATGGCTGGCTGCTTGGCGGCGAGGGCTCTGGGCACCTCCTGTGCCTCGACAAGCACAGCACCGGCGATGGCATCATCTCGGCGCTGCAGGTGCTCGCTGCATTGCGCCGCAGCGGCCAGACGCTGGAGCAGATGCTCGATGGCGTGCGGCTGTTTCCGCAGAAGCTGATCAACGTGCGGGTCGAGAAAGGCTTCGACTGGCAATCGCACACGGGCCTGCAGGCTGCACTCAAGACGAGCGAAGCCGAGCTCAACGGCAAGGGCCGTGTCCTGATCAGGCCGTCCGGCACCGAGCCGGTGGTGCGCGTGATGGTGGAAGCGCAGGACGCCGATCTGGCCAACCAGCATGCGGAGCGTCTGGCCGCGACGTTGCAATAGCGCCTGCCAGGTCAATGAGACCTGTAGCCAAGCGGCCTTCGGGCCGCTTTTTTTGTGTTCTCGAGGCGACTTTCGTGCGCTGCAGGGCAGTTATGACAAGTTTTCGTGTTGTCACATAACTGTCATTTGCGCGGCCTACAGTTCGGATGTCAAAAATCTGTCATCGCTCAACCGCTCCTCTGGAGGACACATGAAACTGGTTAAGACCGCAATCGCGGGCGTTGCTTCCCTGGCTATCGCTGGCGCTGCGTTTGCCGCCGACATCACTGGCGCTGGCGCAACCTTCCCGGCGCCTGTCTACAGCAAGTGGGCTGACGCCTACCAAAAGGCGACCGGCACGAAGGTGAACTACCAAGCCATCGGCTCGGGCGGTGGGATCAAGCAGATCACTGCCAAGACCGTCGATTTTGGCGCCTCCGATATGCCGCTGAAGGACGCCGACCTGAACAAGGATGGTCTGATGCAGTTTCCGACCGTGATCGGCGGCGTGGTGCCGGTGATCAATCTCCCGGGCATCAAAGCTGGCGAACTGATGCTCACTGGCGAGGTGCTGGGCAAGATCTACCTGGGCGAGATCAAGAAGTGGAATGATCCGGCGATCGCCAAGCTGAACCCGAAGGCGAAGCTGCCGAATCAGGACATCCTGGTGGTGCGCCGTGCTGACGCCTCGGGCACGTCCTTCATCTTCACGAATTACCTGTCGAAGGTGAACACGGAGTGGAAGAGCAAGGTCGGCGAAGGTACGACCGTGAACTGGCCCACCGGCACGGGCGGCAAGGGCAATGAAGGCGTGGCCGCCTTCGTGCAGCGTCTGGGTGGCGCGATTGGCTATGTCGAGTATGCTTACGCCAAGCAAAACAAGATGACGCACGTCAATCTGCAGAATAAGTCGGGTGCCGTGGTGCAGCCGACCGCCGATGCCTTCAAGGCCGCTGCAGCTGGCGCCGAGTGGAGCAAGTCGTTCTACCAGATCCTGACCGATGAGCCGGGCAAGGACGCATGGCCGATCGCCGGCGCGACCTTCATCCTGCTGCACAAGACGCAGGACAAGCCGGTCCAGGGTGCGGAAGTCATGAAGTTCTTCGACTGGGCCTACAAGGGTGGTGACACCGCTGCCAAGGATCTGGACTACGTGCCGCTGCCGGACGTCGTCAAGAACCAGATTCGCGCGACGTGGAAGTCGAGCGTGAAGGACGCCTCGGGCAAGGCGATCTACAACTGAGTTTCGCCTGCTGCGTAGATGCAGCACACGGTGCGGGCGGCCGACATTGTCAGGCTGCCCGCGCCATTTCAAAGCTTCTCTCACGGCTGACTGGTGTTCCTCATGGCCACGCTCTCTGATTCCTCCGACGCTTCCAACATGCGCGCGCCAAGCCGCATCGGCGATCTGCTGTTCGGCGGCCTGACCCGCCTTGCCGCGATCGTGACGCTCCTGCTGCTGGGCGGCATCATCGTCTCCCTCGTCATCAGCGCCTGGCCGTCGATCGAGAAGTTTGGCCTGTCATTCCTGTGGAATTCCGAGTGGGATCCGCCCGCCGATGTCTACGGCGCGCTGGTGCCGATCTACGGCACCCTGGTCACCTCGCTGATTGCGCTCATCATTGCCGTGCCCGTGAGCTTCGGCATTGCCTTGTTCCTGACCGAGCTGTCGCCCGCCTGGCTGCGCCGGCCGCTGGGTACCGCCATTGAACTGCTGGCCGCCGTGCCGTCCATCGTCTATGGCATGTGGGGCCTGCTCGTGTTTGCGCCGATCTTCGGCGAATATTTTCAGAAGCCGCTGGCCGCGACCATCGGCATGATTCCGTTTGTGGGCGCGCTGTTCCAGGGCGCGCCGATCGGTATCGGCCTGCTGTGCGCGGGGGTGATCCTCGCGATCATGATCATCCCGTACATCTCTTCGGTGATGCGCGACGTGTTCGAAGTCACGCCGACGCTGCTCAAGGAATCCGCCTACGGTGTGGGCTGCACCACGTGGGAAGTGATGTGGAACGTCGTGCTGCCGTACACGAAGGCCGGTGTGATTGGCGGGGTGATGCTGGGCCTGGGCCGCGCGCTGGGCGAGACCATGGCTGTCACGTTCGTGATCGGCAACACCAACCTGCTGGATAACGTATCGCTGTTTTCGCCGGGTAACAGCATCACCTCGGCGCTGGCCAACGAGTTTGCGGAAGCGGGTCCTGGCCTGCACACCGCGGCGCTCATGGAGCTTGGCCTGATCCTGTTTGTCATCACGTTCGTTGTGCTGGCAGCGTCCAAGCTGCTGCTGCTGCGACTGCAGAAAGGCGAGGGCCGAAAGTGAACCAACGCGATCTGCCCGATGCCATGAGAACCAACACCATGCGTACGCCTTCCATTCCTGCCGTCCGCGCCGACTCGGAGAAGATCAAGGCACGCCTGCAGGCCCGCCGCCGCAACGTCAATCGGCTGGCGCTCACGCTGTCGCTTGCCGCGATGGCCTTCGGGCTCGTGTGGCTGGCGTGGATCCTTTGGACGACCCTGTCGTTGGGTGTCGGTGGCCTGTCGCTGTCGCTGTTTACCGAGATGACGCCGCCGCCGAATACGCCGGGAGGCGGCCTCGCCAATGCCATGGCAGGCTCGCTCCTGCTGGTGGGCATGGCCACGCTGATCGGCACGCCGTTGGGCATCCTCGCGGGCATCTACCTGGCTGAATACGGCAAGACTTCAGTGTTGGCCGGCGCCACGCGCTTCATCAACGACATCCTGCTGTCTGCCCCGTCCATCGTCATCGGCCTGTTCGTCTATGCGCTGGTCGTGGCACGCGTGCAGCACTTCTCGGGCATCGCCGGTGTGATCGCGCTGGCGCTGCTGCAGATTCCGATCGTCGTGCGAACCACAGAGAACATGCTGAACCTGGTACCCAACGCGATGCGCGAAGCAGCCATGGCGCTCGGTACACCCAAGTGGAAGATGGTGCTGTCGATCACGCTCAAGGCTTCCTATGCGGGCGTCATCACCGGCGTGCTGCTGGCTGTGGCCCGCGTTGCAGGCGAAACCGCGCCGCTGCTCTTCACCGCGCTGAACAACCAGTTCTGGAGCCTGGACCTGAATCAGCCCATCGCAACGATGCCGATGGTGATCTTCCGCTTCGCGATGAGCCCGTTCCCCGAGTGGCAGCAATTGGCCTGGGCCGGGGTGTTCCTGATTACGCTGGGTGTGCTCGGACTGAACGTCCTCGCGCGTGCCTTGTTCACCAAGAAATGATCATGACTGCTACATCCCTCGAAGTGCGCACGCAACAACCCAAGATCGATGTGCGTGACCTGAACTTCTACTACGGCAAGTTCCACGCACTGAAAAACATCTCGCTGCAGATTCCCGAGAAGCAGGTGACGGCTTTCATCGGCCCGTCGGGCTGTGGCAAGTCGACGCTGCTGCGTACGTTCAACAAGATGTACGCGCTGTACCCCGAGCAGCGTGCCGAAGGCGAGATCAACATGGACGGCGAAAACCTGCTGACCTCTCGCACGGATATCGCGCTGCTGCGCGCGAAGGTCGGCATGGTGTTCCAGAAGCCGACGCCGTTCCCGATGTCGATCTACGACAACATCGCTTTTGGCGTGAAGCTGTTTGAACGCCTGTCGCGCTCCGAGATGGATGATCGCGTGGAATGGGCGCTGACCAAGGCCGCACTCTGGAACGAAGTGAAGGACAAGCTCACCCAGTCTGGCTACGGCCTGTCGGGCGGCCAGCAGCAGCGCCTTTGTATCGCACGCGGCATCGCCATCCGCCCGGAGGTGCTTCTGCTTGACGAACCGTGCTCGGCGCTTGACCCGATTTCCACCGGCAAGATCGAAGAACTCATCGCTGAGCTCAAGGATGACTACACCGTGGTCATCGTGACGCACAACATGCAACAGGCAGCGCGCTGCTCCGATTACACCGCGTACATGTATCTGGGTGAGCTGATCGAATTCGGTGAGACCGAAAAGATCTTCATCAAGCCGCAGCGCAAAGAAACCGAAGACTACATCACCGGCCGTTTCGGCTGACACGCAACGCGCGCCGAAGCGACAAGGAGAAAACGATGTCCGACAAACACCTGTCGACGCAGTTCGACACCGACCTGACGTCCATCAGCACGAAGGTGCTGCAGATGGGCGGTCTGGTGGAAGCGCAGATCGCGCGTGCGATGCGCGCCCTGGCCAACTTCGATGCCGCCCTGTGCGATCAGGTCATGGCCGTGGAGCTGGAAGTCAACGCGCTCGAAATCGAGATCGACGGCGACTGCAACAACATCATCGCGCGTCGCCAGCCGACCGCGCGCGACCTGCGCCTCGTGATGGCCATTTCCAAGACCATCACCAACCTCGAGCGTGTGGGCGACGAGGCCGAGAAGATCGCCAAGCGCACCAAGCGCATCATGCAGGACCCGTCGGCGCACGCGTTGCACTATGCCGGCGTCGAGCGGTCGGGCGAAATGGCTGCGACTATCCTGCGCCACGCGCTGGACGCCTTCGCGCGCCTGGACACCGCAGAAGCCTTATCGATCCTGCAGGAAGACAAGGCGATCGACGAGGAATTCCGTGGCTTCATGCGCGAGCTCATCACCTACATGATGGAGAACCCGCGCACGATCTCCGTGGCCCTGGATCTGCTCTTCATTGCCAAGGCCATCGAGCGCATCGGCGACCACGCCAAGAACATCGCTGAGTTCATTATCTATATCGTCAAGGGAACGGACGTCCGGCATGCCTCGCGCGAAACGCTGGAGCGCGAGATCCTGGGCGAAGGCGAGTAACAGGGCAGGACTGGAGACGTGAGCATGCCGAGCAGTATTCTGGTCGTGGAAGACGAACCGGCGATCGCCGAGCTGATCGCCGTCAACCTGCAGCATGCAGGGCACTACCCGATCCGCGCATACAACGCAGAACAGGCGCTGTCGCTGATGAGCGACGTGCTGCCTGATCTCGTCCTGCTGGATTGGATGCTGCCGGGCAAGTCGGGTGTGATGTTCGCCAAGGAGTTGCGCGCCAACGAGCGTACGCGCCAGATCCCGATCATCATGCTGACCGCCCGCAGCGAAGAGCAGGACAAGATCATGGGCCTGGACAGCGGCGCCGATGACTATGTGACCAAGCCGTTTTCGCCCAAGGAGCTGCTGGCCCGTATCAAGGCCGTGCTGCGCCGCCGCGCGCCGCAGCTGACCGACGATGTGGTGACCATCAATGGCCTGAAGCTGGATCCGGCCACGCACCGCGTGACGGCCACGAACACCGAAGCGGAAAATCCCATCAAGCTCGACCTCGGCCCGACCGAATTCCGTCTGCTGCATTTCCTGATGACGCATCCCGAGCGGGTGCACAGCCGCTCGCAGCTGCTCGACCAGGTATGGGGCGATCATGTGTTTGTCGAAGAGCGCACGGTGGATGTGCATATCAAGCGCCTGCGCGCAGCGCTTGCCCCGGGGGGCTACAGCAACATGATCGAGACCGTGCGCGGCAGCGGCTATCGGCTCGCGCGTAATCCGGGGCAGTAAGCCTCATCAAAGCGAGTGCGCGATGGCGTCGTTTTCCATCGCGCGTTCACACGAACGTCGCGGTCCAGCGCTTAGAATGCTCGTATGAACGTCTTCTGGACCCGCTTTGCCTTCTTCGGTGCCCTGATGGGCATCGCGACGGCATGTCTCTATGTCTTCGCCAACAGGATCGTCGCGCTGGCCGTGCTCAGCGCGATGCTGCTGGCGATGCTCCTTTACTACGTTTACCAGATTCAGCGCCTGTGGCGGATACTGGATTCGCCTGCCTATGGAGAAATCCCGAGTGCGATTGGCCTCTGGGGTGAAGTCTATTACCGGCTGCATCGGCTGATGAAAGGCTGGCGCACCCAGGTGTTGCAGGTGGAGCAACAACACAGCCGCTTCATCCAGGCCATCCAGGCGTCGCCCAACGGAGTGCTGATGCTTGATGGCGAAGACCAGATCGAATGGTGCAACGCCGTCGCCGAGGAGCACTTCGGCCTGAGTGCCAAGCGAGACCTGCGTCAACGCATTACCCACCTGATCCGCCGGCCGGAGTTCGTGCGCTACCTGGCGCGCGGCGAGTTCGAGGAGCCGCTCACCATGCATGACGTGGGCCCCCACAAGCAAAGCATCATTTCCGTACAGGTCTTGCCATACGGGGAAGACCGCAAGCTGCTGGTGTCGCAGGACATCACCAAGCTGGAGAATACCGAGGCGATGCGCCGCGACTTCGTCGCCAACGTCTCGCATGAGCTGAAGACCCCGCTGACTGTGTTGTCGGGTTTTCTCGAGACCGTGCGGGACCTTCCGCTGCCTGAAGAAGACAAGAAGCGCTACCTCGACATGATGCATGTGCAGGCCGTGCGCATGCAGCATCTGGTGGAAGACCTGCTGGCCCTGGCCACGCTCGAGGGCAATTCCGAGCCGCCTTCGCTCACGCCGGTGCCGATGCCGCGCATGATGCTGCAGCTCCAGCATGACGTTGAGGCGCTTTCCGCTGGCCGGCATGCTGTCAGCATGTCGTGTGACCCGACGGTGAGCGTGTGTGGTGCGGAGCTGGAGCTGCTCTCCGCATTCAGCAACCTGGCCTCCAACGCCGTCCGGTACACGCCCGCAGGCGGCAAGATCCATCTCGATTGGACGGTCAAGGATGGTCATGCCGTTTTTTCCGTCACCGATACGGGCATCGGTATTGCGGCCGAACATATCCCGCGCCTGACCGAGCGGTTCTACCGCGTCGACCGCAGCCGCTCGCGCGATACCGGCGGAACTGGGCTGGGCCTGGCGATCGTCAAGCACGTGCTGTCTCGTCACGGCGGCGAATTGCAGGTCACCAGCGAGCATGGCAAGGGCAGCACGTTCCGGGCCGTATTCCCGGCAGAACGGACGGTGGTGCGCAGTGCCAGTGTGAGCGAAGAGCGCATCGCCTGACCGGCGCATGGGCCGGCATGTCTATCCAACAAAAAACGCACGCTCCACAGCGTGCGTTTTTTGTTGCGCGGGCGAGCGTGCTAGCCGGCCGAGATTTCCACCGGAGCGCGTACCGTTGGCTCCGCGGCGGTCGCCGCCGCCACCGCCGCCGCGTTTTCTGCGGCTGCCGCAGCCTGCGGCGAGAAATGGTTCAGCAACTCGAGCTGGCTGATGCGCACGTGTTTGCCGCGGGTCTGACGCTGCACGTAGGTGCCGTCGGACTGCATGACCCATGCCGATGCGTTGTCGCGCAGATGGACTTGCAGGCTCTCTTTGATGACGCGTGCCTTGAGCTTGCGGTCGAGCACCGGAAAAGCCACCTCGACGCGACGGAACAGGTTACGGTCCATCCAATCGGCGCTCGACAGATAAGCCACTTCCGCGCCGCCTGCGTGGAAATAGTAGACGCGGTGGTGCTCAAGAAAGCGCCCGACGATCGAGCGCACGCTGATGTTTTCCGACAACCCCGGCACACCCGGTTTGAGCGCGCAGACGCCGCGTACGATCAGATCGATCTTGACGCCCGCACGTGAGGCCTTATACAGCTCGTCGATGATGGTCGGCTCCAGCAGCGCGTTCATCTTGCCGATGATGCGCGCACGTTTGCCCGAGCGGGCCGCGCGTGCCTCGGCACGGATATGCTCGACAAGGTTGTCGTGCATCGTGAACGGCGAATGCCACAGATGGTGCAGCTTGACCTGCGCACCCGTGCCGGTGAGCAACTGGAACACATGGTGCACGTCTTCGCAGATCTGCTCGTTGGCCGTCATCAGGCCGAAGTCGGTGTAGAGGCGGGCGGTCTTGGGGTGGTAATTGCCCGTGCCCAGGTGCGCATAGCGGCGCAGCTTCACAGTCTTGCCCTTGCCCGAGACTTCGCGGCGCACCACCAGCAACATCTTGGCATGGCATTTATGGCCTACGACGCCGTACACCACGTGGGCGCCTGCGGATTCGAGCTGATCCGCCCAGTTGATGTTCGTTTCTTCGTCAAAGCGCGCCAGCAGCTCGACCACCACCGTGACTTCCTTGCCGTTGAGTGCTGCCTTGATCAGTGCTTCCATGACCGGCGATTCGTTACCGGTGCGATAGACGGTCTGCTTGATGGCCACCACGTCGGGGTCGCGCGCGGCCTGCTGCAGCAGCTCGAGGACGGGCGTGAAGCTCTCGTACGGATGATGCAGCAGGATGTCGCCCTGGCGGATGGCGTCGAACACGCTCGAGCTGTTCGCGACCGATTTGACCGTTGCCGGTGCGTGCGGCGGGTACTTCAGCGTGGGCCGGTCGACCATGTCGGGCACCTGCAGCAGCCGCACGAGGTTCACCGGTCCCTTGACGCGATAGCAGTCGGCCTCGGACAAGCCGAACTCCTGGAGCAGGCGGCGGACCAGCGCAGGCGAAGTGTCATGCGCAATCTCCAGGCGCACCGCATCGCCAAAGTGGCGCGTCGAGAGTTCGCCCTGCAGCGCCTCGCGCAGATCGGTGATCTCGTCTTCGGATACAAACAGGTCCGAGTTGCGCGTCACGCGGAACTGGTAGCACCCATGCACGTCGATCTGCGGAAACAGTTCATGCACAAAGCCCTGCATGAACGACGACAGCAGCACGAAGCCATACGGATAGCCCGACAGTTCCGGTGGCATCTGCACCAGGCGGGGCAGGGCACGCGGTGCCTGCACGATGGCGAGCTCTGCCTCGCGGCCGAAGGCGTCCTTGCCCGAGAGCTCGATGATGAAGTTCAGGCTCTTGTTGAGCACGCGCGGGAAGGGGTGCGCGGGGTCCAGCGCCATCGGCGTGAGAATCGGCACGAGCTCGTGCTGGAAGAAGTTGCGGCACCAGGCACGCTGCGCTTCATTCCAGTTGGTCGTCATATGGAAGAAGACGCCTTCCTTCTCGAGCAGCGGCAGGATCTCGTCCTGCAGCATGGCATACTGTTGCGCAACCAGCTGCCTCACGCGCTCCGTCACTACACCAAACGCCTGCTGCACCGAGAGCCCGTCAGGTGTCATTGACGAAGGGTTGTCGCGCATCTGTTCCTTCAGCCCGGCGATGCGGATCTCAAAGAACTCATCCAGATTGCTCGACACGATGCAGACGAACTTCAGCCGCTCCATCAGTGGCACACCCGGGTCGGCAGCTTGTGCCAGTACGCGGGCATTGAATTCCAGGATGCCCAGTTCGCGGTTGAGCAGGTCGCCAGCGGGCAATGTGGACATGTTGCATTCAGACGGATGACGATCCGGCCACTTTTTCATAATCAGGTGTCAAATTTGTGACACATCAAAATTGTCATGTTCGGGACACACTAGAGACATATTTTGTTGCGCATTGTTTCGAACGACAATAGCCCCGCGCCTTGATTCTGCACCTCACCCGTTTCCATTCATGAGTCCCACCCCCCGTCTGCTGGCCGCTGTCGACATGGGTTCCAACAGCTTCCGGCTGATGATCGGCCGCGTCGACGAGACCGTCACCGCCAATGGCGCAAGCAGCAGCCAGATTTTCCAGGTCGATGCGCTGCGTGAACCGGTGCGACTTGCCGCCGGGCTCACGCAAGACAAATACCTGGACCAGCCGGCACGCCGCCGCGGTGTCGACGCACTGCGCCGCTTTGGTGATCGGCTGCGCGACTTCGCTCCGGAACAGGTGCGGGCAGTCGCCACCAACACGTTGCGCGTGGCCAGGAACGCGCAGGAATTTCTGATCGAGGCCGAAGCGGCACTCGGTTTCCCCATCGAAGTGATCGCGGGCCGGGAAGAGGCACGCTTGATCTATCTCGGTGCGTCGCATGATGCGCCTGCGTGCCAGGGCAACCGGCTGGTGGTCGACATTGGCGGTGGTTCGACCGAGTTCATCATCGGCAATGGCTACAAGCCCAAGCTGATGGAATCACTCTACATCGGTTGCGTATCGCACAGTCGCCATTTTTTCCCGAACGGCAGCGTTGACGATTACGCGATGAAGCAGGCGGAGTTGGCCGCGCGTCGCGAGATCCAGATTCTCGTGCAGCAATACCGGACGGCGGGTTGGAATCAGGCGGTCGGTTCGTCTGGCACGGCCCGCGCGCTGGCCGAGCTGATCGAACTCAATGGCTTCAATGACAAGGGCACCGAGCACGGCATCACGCGCGAGGGCCTGGAGCGCCTCAAGCGCGCGCTCATCAAGGCCGAGAACACCAACCGTCTGAAGATGACCGGGCTGAAAGCCGACCGCATTCCGGTGCTGCCTGGCGGGCTGTCGATCATGCTGGGGGTGTTTGCTGAACTCGACATCGACCGCATGGACGTAACCGACGGTGCGCTGCGCTTGGGCGTGCTCTATGACTTGCTTGGACGGACGCATCATGAGGATATGCGGACGGTGACGATCGAGCAGTTCATGCGCCGCTATGGTGTCGACCGTGCGCAGGCGCATCGTGTGCGGGACGCGGCCACATCGCTGCTGTCGCAGTTTCCCGATCCGCCCGATGAGCGTCGCGAAGACAACATTGCGCTGCTTGGTTGGGCTGCAAGCCTGCATGAGATCGGGATGAGCATCTCGCACAGCGGCTACCACAAGCACTCGGCGTACATCGCCAGCCACGCGGACATGCCCGGCTTTTCCAAGACCGATCAGGCCCGGCTGGCGACGCTGTTGCTGGGGCACGCAGGCAAGCTGGGCAAGCTCTCGGGCGGTGGCAAGTTCCTGGATTGGCGGATGCTGTTCAGCCTGCGCCTGGCGTTTGTGCTGTGCCGCCGGCGTGGTGCCATGCAGATGCCTGACCTGCGCGTACGGCACAGCGAGGGCGAACTCAACGAAGGCGGCTTCGAGGTGGAACTGCCCAAGCGATGGATCGAGCAGAATCCGCTGGTCGAGTACAGCCTCGCCCAGGAAGCCGATGAATGGGAGCGCATCGGTCGACGCTACAAGGTGGTGTACGTGTAGGCGTCGCGGTGTACGCGCCAAGCAAACGGCCCGGTTCGAAAGACCGGGCCGTTTTGCATTGCGGGGCTGTCGTCAGGCGCGCAGGAAGTGGCGTGCGTAGCGCGGATTGATATCCGACAGGCGCAGCAGCGTGAGGAAGTCGGCGACATTGAAATCCGGGTCCCAGGCCGGCGCGCCGCAGATGCGGGCTCCCAGGCGCAGGTAGCCTTTGACCAGCGCCGGCGGCTCAACTTCGAGGCGCTGGTTGAGCTCTTCAACCGGCAGGGCAACGCGCGGAAAGGCGTGGTATTCGACCGGCGCGAGCGAGCCATCGTCGACGAAGCTGCGATACAGGCTGGCGGCAAAGTGGCCGCCATCGCCCATTGATACGCTCGCGCAGCCCAGCATCGACTCGAAGCCGTAGCGCTGCATGTATTCGCCCAGGCCTGCCCACAGCGCCATGATGACGCTGCCCGAGCGGTAATCGCGGTGCACGCACGAACGGCCCAGCTCGACCATCTTTGGTCGCAGGTGTGCCAGGCGGACGAGATCGAACTCGGACTCCGAGTACAGGCAGCCGATCTGCTTGGCGGCGTCCGGACGCAATACGCGATAGGTGCCGACCACGCGCAGTGTCTTCTGGTCGCGCACGATCAGGTGATCGCACACGGCGTCGAACATGTCGACGTCCAGTTCGGTATGGGCCGAGGGCAGGCGGGCGCCCATCTCTTCGGCAAAGACCTTGTAGCGCAGGCGCTGCGCTTCGGTCACTTCATCCTGATGGCGCGCCCACGAAACGGCCAGAACAGGCTTGTCACGCGTCGGAACAGCATCCGGTGTGCGAGGAAGCCCCCTCCGTGCGTTGGCCTGGCCGAGATTCAGGCTGGGCAGTGCGTCGATCAACGGCTGGGTGGGCGTTGGCAGGTCTCGCATTCGTGCATCCCCAAGGGTAGATTTCGGGGCGATTCTAGAGACGCAGCGTGACAGATCGGCGACAAAACCGTGTCAATCGTGACTGTTGCATGAATTTTGCGTGGCGTTACCGTGACGCCAGTGAGGTGTCACACGAGGTCGGGGTTGGCGACCGCGCGCAGCACGGTCTGGGCCTGGCCTTCGCGAACGCGGCGGTAGAGCCACCAGATACCAGCCTTCTTGACGTTCCAGTCCATCTCGCTGCCAGCGATCAACAGGCTGGCCAGGCGACCGATCCAGGGTTGGTGGCCTACCAGCACCAGGTTCCTGTTCGAGGGCCAATCGATCGCTGCGAGGATGCCGCTGACACCGGCGCCCGGCGCCATTGCCGGGAGGGTCTGGAAATGCTCGGTCAGGGCGCGGGCGGTCTGCTGGGTGCGCACAGCCGGGCTGGCGAGCACCAGCGTATCTTCGGGCAGGCGGGGGCGCAGCCAGGCGGCCATTTTCTCGGCCTGCTTCTCGCCGCGCCGGGTCAGTTCGCGTTGGAGATCGGTGCTGCGATGGATGCGCAAGGGTGCGGCCACGTCTTCGGCTTCGGCGTGGCGCCACAGGATGAGGTTCATGGAGGCTCGGCGGACGACGCGTAATACTGCCTTTATAGCATCGCCCGATGACCTTCCGGGTTGCGCAAAGCAAAACGGCCTACGCGATGAACGTAGGCCGTTTTGTTGTGCTGCTCAATGCTGGTCGGAGCGATAGGATTCGAACCTACGACCCTCTGATCCCAAATCAGATGCGCTACCAGGCTGCGCTACGCTCCGGAACCCGCAATTATACTGCTTTCGCGGCAACCCGGTCAAATCAGCGTGCGGGCGATCAACCCGAGCGCCGTCACGCCGGCGAAAATCGCGAAGCCTTGCTGGAGCGCCGGCCCGGCAAGACGCTGTGCAAAGCGGCCACCGGCGAGCCTGCCGGTCAGGGCGCCAGCGTGATCAAGCACGCTTCAACCGGAGGCACGTGTCAGCGCTCCGCCGGCGTGCTCGGACGGGCGAGCCATTCGCGGCCCTTGAGCAGGGCGTTCCAGTACACCCAAGGCAGCACGGTCTTCTTGAGCCACCAGGCGGAGGTGCGTGCCACCGTCGGCAGCAGCGGAAAGGTCGGCAGCAGCTTGCCGCCGTAGCCGAATTCGGCCAGCACAACCTTGCCCCGCTCGACCGTGAGCGGACACGCGCCGTAGCCGTCGTAGCGCGTCGGCAGCGGCAGGCCCTCGCGATGCGCAAGCAGGTTCTCTGCCGCCACGACAATCTGCTTGCGGGCGGCGGCGGCGGTCTTGGCGTTGGGCGTCGAGCTGGCATCGCCGAGCGAAAACACGTCGGCATGGCGCACGTGCTGCAGGGTGGCCGGGTCGACCTCGCACCAGCCTGCCGCATCGCCCAGGCCGCTCTCAGCGATGAAGGCCGGCGGAACCTGGGGCGGTACCACGTGGAGCATGTCGAAGCGCTTGGCGGTGCGTACCGGCTCGCCCGCGGCGTTCTTGTGTTCGAACCATGCCGTGCGTGCCGGGCCGTCAACGGCCACCAGCGTGGAGCCGAATGCCAGCTTCGCGCGATAGCGCTCGATATAGCGCGTCAGCGCCGGCACGAAGGCCTCGACGCCGAACAACGCCGCGCCGGTGAGGTTGAATTCCACGTCGATGCGGTCGAGCACGCCAGTACGCCGCCAGTGATCACAGGCGAGATACATCGCCTTCTGAGGCGCGCCGGCGCACTTGATCGGCATGGCGGGCTGCGTGAACAACGCGCGGCCCGCGCGGAGGCCGCACACCAGCGACCACGTGTACGGCGCCAGATCGAACCGATAGTTCGACGTCACGCCGTGCTGGCCGAGCGTGGCTTCCAGGCCCTCGATGCGCTCCCATGCCAGGCGTAGGCCGGGGCAGATGATCAGTTGCCGGTAGGCCAGCGTCTGGCCATTGTCGAGTTGCACGCGATGCGCATCGGCATCGACACGCGTGGCAGCGGCGCGGATGCGCTGCACGCCGGCCGGCAGCAACGCATCGGTCGGGCGGGCAGTGGCCTGGGCGTCGAAGACACCGCCGCCCACCAGCGTCCACGCAGGCTGGTAGTAATGCGTATCGGACGGTTCGACGATGGTGATGCCAAGCTGCGGCCGGCGTCGGCGCAGGCTGGCGGCAACGCCAATGCCAGCGGTACCGCCGCCGAGGATGAGCACATCGCAGTCGAGCAGGGGCGTCGACAGGGGCTGGGAGGGGGACTCGGTATGCATGCGATCTCAGATGGGGCGGCCGGGGGAGTGCGGCCGGTGCTTCGGTGGTAGGCACGGCGCGCACGCCATGCGGGGCGATTCACTGGACGATCTTCATGACCTTGCCGCAGTACAGCTCGGAAAGCGTCTGCATGATCTGGATGACCTCGAAGCTGGCAAGCCGGTAATAGATGTACTTGCCTTCGCGGCGGGTCGAAACCAGCCCTTCGTCGCGCAGCACGCCGAGCTGCTGAGACAGGCTCGGCTGGCGCAGGCCGACCAGGGCTTCGAGTTCGCCAACGTTGCGCTCGCCCTGCGTGAGCTGGCAGAGCAGCAGCAGGCGATCTTCGTGCGCCATCGCTTTGAGGACCGCGCATGCCTGGGAGGCAGAGGCGCGCAGCATGGAGATGGCCGCTTCGGGCAACGGGGCAGGCTCGGTCTGGGCGGTGGTCGGGTCAGTCATCGGGGCGCAGTGCAAAGACGCGTTCTGTTTGCGCGGTTGGCAGGCGGAATATGAGGCAAATATTATATAAAAATATAGATTGTCTGCGGAAACCGCGGGCCAGCTGTCTGCTGGACGAATCCTCTTGCCTCCATCTCACGGCTGTTCTCCGTTTGTCTTCAGGAGCTGGCGCTCAGCCTGGGCCTCATTGTGGCGATTGGCACGCAGAACACGTTCGTGTTGCGCCAGGGCTTGCGCCGTGAGCACGTAGGCAGCGTGGTGCTGTTCTGCGCCATGGCCGAAGCGTTGCTGATCAGCGCGGGTGTGCTGGGCATGGCGCAGGTGTTGGGCGACCGGCCCGGTCTCGCGCGTGCGTTGGTGGTGGCGGGTGCCGCCTTCCTACTGCTGTACGGCGGGCGGGCCAAGCCAGCCGGCTGCAGGCGTCGCCGGGCAGGGCCGGGCCTCAACCACGCAGCCGCGCTGGCTCAGGCAGCGGCGTCTGCGCTGCTCAACCCGCATGTCTACCTCGATACGGTGCTGCTGGTAGGCAGTATTGGCGCGCAGCAGGCGGCGGCATTGCCCGGGTGGTGCGTGGCCGGGGCCGGTTCAGCCAGCCTGTTCTGGTTTGCTCTGCTGGGGGTTTGGCGCGCGCTGGCTCACCCCTTGGTTTGCCCGGCGCCGGGCATGGCAGGTGCTGGATGGGGTGATTGGGATGATTGGGGTGACGATGCTCGCGTTGTCCGCACGGCTGCTGCGCCATGCCCTATTCGGGCGGTGAGGGCGCGGCAGCGGCAACGGTCAGCTGCCGTTACTCTTCGACCTCGCTGCGCACCATCAGCACGGGCTTGTTGGTTTTGCGGACGACGCCTTCGGCCACGCTGCCCATCACCATGTGCTTGATCCCGCGACGGCCGTGCGTGCCCAGCACGATCAGGTCGGCGCCAGTCTCGTTGGCCTCGTTCACGATGGTCGAAGAGATCTGTCCTGGCGCGACGGCTTTTTCCAGCAGCTTGGTGGAGTGCTTCACGCCGGCGGCTTCGAGTTTGGAGGCCACGTCGGCCAACGTGTCGCGGCCGTATTCAATGACACGCTCTGTGTAGGCGATCGCGTCGAAGCCAACCATATCGAGCGCGGCGTCCGACGTGTCGGCTACGAACAGGGCTTGAATTTCGGCGCCCGTGGCCTTGCCCACGATGATGGCTTGATGCAGTGCGAGGCGCGAGGCATGGCTGCCGTCGACGGCGAGCAGGATACGTTGGTACATGGCAGGCTCCCAGTCTCCAGAGATGTGGTGCGGACACTGCCGCATGTGATCAGCGTAGGCGCGGTGATGGCGCGCCCATTGATGCACATCAACGGTCCTGGCATGCAATCCGCAGCACTGCGGCGCCCGCCACGCGCCCCGCGCGCAGGTCATCCAGCGCGGCATTGGCGGCTTCGAGCGGATAAGGCGTGACGTGCACCTGCAAAGGCACCGCCGCCGCCACGCGCATCAGTGCGAGGCCGTCCGCGCGGGTCAGGTTGGCGACGGACATGAGCTTGCGTTCCTCCCAGAGCAGCCGGTAGGGGAATGCCGGGATGTCGCTCATGTGGATGCCACCGCAGACCACCACGCCGCCCTTGGTGACGGCGCGCAGCGTGAGCGGCAGCAGCGCCCCGACGGGCGCAAAGATCAGGGCTGCATCGAGCGGCTCCGGCGCGGTCTCGTCGCTTGCGCCTGCCCAACAGGCGCCGGTTTCCCGGGCGAGCCGTTGGGCGGCGGTATCCGCGGGGCGTGTGAATGCGAAGACCTTGCGCTGCTCGGCGACGGCGATCTGCGTGATCAGGTGCGCGGCGGCTCCAAAGCCGTAGATGCCCAGCCGGCGTGCATCGCCCGCCATGCGCAGCGTGCGGTAGCCGATCAGGCCCGCGCACAGCAACGGCGCTGCGTGTGCGTCGTCGTAGCGCTCCGGAATCGGCAGGCAGTAGCGTGCATCGCACACCACGTACTCAGCGTAGCCGCCGTCGCGCGTGTACCCGGTAAAGGCAGGGTGGTCGCACAGGTTTTCATGCCCCCCCAGGCAGAACGGACATGCGCCGCACGTCCAGCCGAGCCAGGGCACGCCGACGCGGTCGCCCGGCGTGGGCGACGTCACGCCGGCACCACACGATTCGACGGTGCCCACAATTTCGTGGCCCGGGATCAGCGATGCCTTGGGGTGCGCGAGTTCGCCGTCGACGATGTGCAGGTCGGTACGGCAGACGCCGCACACCGACACGGCGATCCGGACCTCGCCCGGCCCTGGCACAGGCGTGGGAACGGTACGCAGCGCCAGCGGCGCGCCTGCTTTCCCCAGGATCATGGCCCGCATGGATTCCGACATGGAAGCCTCCCAACGCAGCGTGAGCATTCAGTATGGACGAGCCGATCGGAGCCGTGGCCTGGGTAGCGGACCCGCGGCTGCGTTGGATCAACCGGGGTGGCCGGCTGTGGTTCATACTGGACGCCCGAAAACTGCCGATGCGCCAGCGATGACCTCGTTACTGTCGTTCTCCGTTGCGCTGGGCCTGTCGCTGGCGATCGGCCTTGAGCGAGAGCGTAGCCACACCGGCACGGACGAGCTTCCAGCCGGCATGCGAACGTTTGCCATTGCCGGACTGGCGGGTGCCATTTCCGCGAGCCTGCCGATTCCGCTTGCCGTGCCTGCGGTCGTGCTCGCGGTGACAGTGTTGGCAGCGCTGGGTTATCACCACTCGGCGCAGCAGGACCCAGGTGTCACGACCGAAGTGGCGCTGGTCGCGACGACCTTGCTCGGAGCCTATGCAGTGAGCGCTCCAGAAATGGCGGCAGGCCTCGGAACCGTGCTGCTGGTACTCCTCTATGCCAAGGCCCGCCTGCATCGGTTTGCCCGCACGGTCATCACGCAGCGTGAACTGGCCGACCTGCTGACCCTGGCCGTTGCCGCGCTGCTGGTGTGGCCAGCGGTCCCCGACCGCACCATGGGGCCACTGCATGTATGGAACCCGCATACGCTGTGGCTGGTCGTGCTGCTCGTGATGGTGACCGGTAACGCGGGACATCTGGCGACACGGTGGCTTGGTAGCCGTATCGGGCTGCCGCTCGCGGGGCTGTTCAGCGGCTTTGCTTCCAGCGTTGCAACGATCGCGGCGATGGGCGGGCGGGTGCGTGCGGAGCGATCTTCCATCGAAGGCGCCGTCGCCGCCGCGCTGATGTCCAACGTTGCAACGCTGGCGCAGATGACCTTGCTGGTGGCCGCCATCAATGTGGCTTTGCTGTGGCTCCTGGCCTTGCCGCTGGCAGCCGGTATGGCAGGGATTGGAGGATGGGTGGCCTTCTGGGTCCTGCGCGACAAGTCGCCGGCGCAGGCCGAGGCGGAAAGCGCCACGTCATCGATCGACTGGCGTATCGCGATTGGTTTCGGCTTGTGGACAGCGGCGCTGTTGCTCGTGGCCGCCCTGGCAAGGACGTGGTTTGGCACGGCGGCCGTCGTGGCGGTCACCCTGTTCGGCGGCCTGGCAGATGTGCATGCTGCCACGGCATCCATTGCCTCGCAGACAGCGGACGGGGTGCTTGCGCAGCCCGCCGCTGGCATGCTCATCATGTTGGCCTTCACGGCCAATACGCTCACCAAGCTGGTCGTGGCGTTCAGCGGCGGCAAGGCGTTCGCCGGCCGCGTTGCCGTCGGCCTGCTGACGATGGTGGCCCTGGCCTGGGCCGTCTTCCTGCTTTGGCGGTGATCCGTCCCACCCGATGCCCAGCGGTCAGTCGAGCGGGAATCAACAGATCGGCCCCCTCATCAGCGGTGGCAGGCCCGGGCAGCCCACCCGCGCCGGCACCTTCCCGGACGCGGCCAGCGCTACCTGGCCATGCCGATTACGAGATGGAGAACGCCGAGGCTAGATCGTCAGGTACGACGGCGCCTGCGACGTCGACTCTGAACAGCGGTCTCGGCCCAGGATGCCGGCGAGCAACGTCCATTCGCCTCCCATCGCGCGGATCGTGTCGTCCAATGTGAGCATGCCGATCAGCCGCTGCTGCTCGTCGATCACCGCCAGCCGGTGCAGGCCGTGGCCCAGCATCGTGCGCAGCGCCTCGCTGATGACGGCGTGTCCCTGAATGGTCAGTACGCCGTGGGTCATCACCTCGGCCACGGTGGCCAGGGTGCAGTCGTCGTGGTCGGCAATGCCATGCACCACCATGTCGCGGTCGGTCACGATGCCGACCACCCGCATGCCCGACACACGAGGCTCGGTGACGAACAACGCGCGCAGGCTTTGGTCCCGCATCAGCCGAGCGGCCGTCTGCAGCGTCGTCGACGCCGAGACGTGGACGATGCGGCGCGAGCAAATCTCGTCAACCCTCATGCTGGACTCCGTTGCACATACGTCTTCACTATAAGGACGGGGCACCCCCGGATGTTGATCCTGCACAAGGTGTGATGCCCCTGCCCGAGGGTCGCCGTGGCAGCGAACTGCCGCCGAGTCTAGCGGGCGTCGCAAGCCACCCCTTGAGGCAGATCAAGCCGCTCTCGCGCGGCGCGGGCATGGGCAAACGCTGATGTAAATCAAGGGGCCGGCCGCCAGTTGATCCAACATGGAACCAAGCAAGCCGAGGCAGGGGCATTCGGCCCGTTTGATGTGGAGGCTCACCATGTACGACAGGATCCTGGTTGCGGTCGACGGCAGCGAAACCGCCGATCGCGCCCTTGACGAGGCGATCCAGCTTGCCCTCAAGCTTGACTCGGAGTTGGTCATCGCTCACGTGATCGACAACAGCTACCTCAAGTACGACGTGGGCTACATCGACGTGCGCGGGTTTACCGACGCGCTGATCGACCAGGGTAAGCAATTTGTTGCCGCGGGCCGCGCCAAGGCCGAGAAAGCCGGCGTTCGGGTCAAGACCGTCGTCGTGGACGATCCGATCGGCACCTTTGACATTGGCTACGCCATTGAACAGACCGCGCACGATACCGATGCCCAAGCGATCGTGCTCGGCACGCATGGCCGGCGCGGCTTCAGGCGGATGCTGCTGGGCAGTGTGGCGGAGAGCGTCGTGCGGCAGAGCCGCTTGCCGGTGCTGCTCGTGCGCGCCGTCGAGGCCCAAGCCGAGCCTGTCGATACACAACCGCTTTCGAACGTCGTCATCGCCTAGCCCGGCGCCCAACGGCAGAAGGAACCGCTATGAGTTATGCCAGCGTGATGGTGCATCTGGACGCAAGCGAGGGTGCGGTGCACCGCTTGCATCTCGCCATGGAGTACGCCAAGGCGCACCGCGCCAGGCTGATCGGCGTCTATGCGAGCTTCATGCCGAGCCCCGACTGGTTCTACATGATGGATGGGGCGGCGCGTTACCTGGAAGAAGACCGCCATCGACGGGATCTCGTGCGCGATGTCATGCATGGCAATTTTCGCGAGGCCACCGCGTCGATGGCGGACCAGGTCGAATGGCGCGCCGTCGAGGGTGACCCACTGGCGCTCGTGCTGCGTGAAGCGCGCGAGGCCGATCTGCTGGTCGTTGGCCAGCGCAACCCGGATGATCCGGCCAGCTTCGTCGCGGCCGATTTTGTCGAGACACTCCTCCTGGAAGCCGGCCGGCCCGTGCTGGCGGTGCCTTATGCGGGGCACTTTGCCAATGTGGCAAAGCGCGTGCTGGTGGCGTGGAGCGGCGGGCGGGAATCGGCGCGTGCGCTGCACGATGCCATGCCGTTGATGCGAGGCGCCACGGTTCACGTGTTGCAGATGATGGGCGACCGTCCGCCGCACTGGGCCGAAGAGACGACCGTCGGCCAGGTTGCGCGCGCACTGAAGATGCATGGCATTGAAGCCACCGTTGAAGAGGTGCGTTGCGTGGAATCCGATATCGCGATCGGGGAGATGCTGCTGTCTCGCGCCTCCGACTTCAACGCCGATCTCATCGTGATGGGCGCGTACGGGCATAGCCGCCTGCGCGAACTGGTACTGGGCGGGGTGACGCGCACGTTGCTGGGCACCATGACGGTGCCGGTGCTGTTGTCGCACTGAGTCCGGGCGTGGACCGAAGGAGAACGGCATGAAAGGCGACATTCAACTCAAGAGCGACGTGGAAGAGGAGTTGCAATGGGATCCGGCGGTCGATGCCGACCGCCTTGCCGTTCGCGTCAAGGACGGCGTCGTCACGCTCTCGGGCAACGTCGATGCCTTTGCCGACAAGGCAGCGGCCGAGGAGGCCGTGCGGCGCGTCTCGGGGGTCACGGCGCTGGTAGTGCATGTGGACGTGAGGGTGCCGCCCGAGATGCAGCGCCCGGATGAAGAGATTGCCCGGGCCATCGGCGACGCGCTGCACTGGAACACCTCCGTGCCCGAGGGCGCCGTTTCCGTGACCGTCGACGACGGCGCCGTGACCTTGCGCGGCGAAGTCGACCAGGATTTTCAGCGCCGTGCCGCACTGGACACCGTGCGCAGGGTGCGTGGCGTCCGGTCGGTGGCCAATGCGCTGACGATGCGCAATGCCGCTGGCCCGGCGGACCTGTCCCAACGCATCACCAAGGCACTGGAGCGCCAGGCGGTGCTGGATGCCGCGCGGGTGCACGTGTCGGTGGCCGATGGCACCGTGACGCTCACCGGGGCGCTGCGCAATCTCAACGAGTGCCGTGCCGCCCGCGAGGCCGCGTGGGATGCCCCCGGCGTGCGTGCCGTCATCGACCACCTGTGGGTGAAGGTCTGATCGGTCAAGCCGCGCAAACCGCGCAAACCGCGCAAACCGCAAGCCCAGGAGTTCGCCATGAACAGAACACTGATTGTGTATTACTCGCGCACCGGCACTGCCCGCCTGGTGGCCGAACAGATGGCGGCGCAGAGCGGCTGGCCGTTGGCCGAAGTGACCGATGAACATCCGCGAGCGGGCTTCATGGGCGACCTTCGGTGCGTCGTTGAAACCCTGCTGGGCAAGCACGCGCGCTACCACTATGCAGGGCCCGATCTCGAGTCATTCGATCAGGTCGTGGTACTTGCACCCATCTGGATGGGTCACCTTGCCTCACCCATGCGGGATTTCCTGAAAGACCAGATGCCGCTGCCCGCGCATCTTTCCGTGGTGTGCGTGATGGCCGCACGCGGTGCGTTCCGGGCCGTGGAGGAGATCGCGCAGATCACTGCGTCGATCCCCACGCCGGTGCTGGCACTGTGCCAGCGCGATGTGTTGAGCGGGCTTTCGCAAGAAGAGGTCGCGGGGTTCATCGATCAGGTGCGGGTCGCTGGCCATTGGGGGCAGACAAAGCGGCGCCCGGCGTGGCTGTCGCCCTCGGAGGCATGAGACTGCCCATGGACGGGGATCAACAGGGGAAAGGGGAGACGGGCATGACCCATTTGACCGACGCGCAATGGAAGCAGCTCAATGCGTTGCTCGATGAGCACGAGAGCCGCGTGCGCCGACAGCTGGCTGGCGTCATTTCCAGTGCGCCACCGCCGATGGCGGCGGAGCCGTTTGAAGACGCCGACCTGGCGGCACAGGAAACCAGCGAACTCGCCGGCGACGTCATGCTGGCGCACTATCGGCAGGAGCTGGCCGACATTGAAGCGAGCCGCAAGCGCATGCGTGAGCACCGGTACGGTGTCTGCGTGGACTGCGGCGATGCCATCCCGTTCCTGCGACTGCAGGCCCAGCCCACTGCGGAGCGTTGCGTTGCCTGCCAGGCGGCCCGGGAACGCCACTGGGCGTAATGCAAGTGCAAGCGAACCACCGAGGCATGGAGGCTGACATGAAGAGTGATCTGGGCATCAAGCAGGACGTGAGCGATGAGCTCCTGTGGGAACCCGCCGTGGATGCGGCGGCGATCGGCGTGGAGGTCGATCACGGCGTGGTGACCCTGACCGGCCACGTGCAGAGCTACACGGAAAAGCTGGCTGCCGAGCACGCTGCGGAACGGGTGGCGGGTGTGCGGGGCGTGGTCCAGAAGATCGAAGTCCGCCTACCCGGTACGCATGCGGACGAGGACATCGCGTACGCGGCGCGATCTGCCCTGGAGTGGCACGCCAGCCTGCCGTCGAACCGTATCGAGGTGCTGGTCGAGAACGGTTGGGTGACCCTGTCCGGCGAGGTTGACTGGCCCTACCAGAGCGAACTGGCCGCGCGCGCGGTCGGGTCGTTACGCGGGGTAGGGGGGCTCATCAACCGGCTGAAGATCAAGGAGCGGCTCGTGCCGACCGACGTGACGCAGCAGATCGGAGCCGCGCTGCGCCGGCATGCCGAACGTGAAGCCAGCCATATCCAGGTGTCTGTGCAGGGGAGCACGGTCACGCTGAGCGGGCGCATCGATTCGGCTGCCGAGCGTCGTGCCGCCATGGGCGCCGCGTGGTCGGCGCCGGGCGTGACGGAAGTCATCGATCATCTGCAGCTGGCCCCCTGACCCGGCCACGGGGATGGCGCCGCATGGGATCGACAACTCAGAGGGCGCCGAGCGCATCCGGATCGAGCAGTTCAATCCGCTTGCCTTCAACGGTGAGCCAGCCCTCGCGCTGGAAGCGGGACAACGCGCGGCTGACGGTTTCCAGCTGCATGCCGAGGTAGCTGCCGATTTCGTCGCGCGTCATGCGCAGGGTGAAGCTCGATGGCGAATAGCCGCGCGCCTGCATGCGCGCAGACAGGTTCAGCAGGAAGGTCGCCACGCGCGCCTCGGCGGTCAGCCCTGCCAGCAGCAGCATCAGCCCGGATTCGCGGACGATCTCCTCGGCCAGCAGTTGATGCAGCCGATGCTGCAGCGGGCGGATGTCCTGGCAAAGATCTTCCACGCAATGGAATGGCATCGAGCAGACGGTGCTGTCTTCCAGGGCAATCGCGTCACAGGTGTGCTGGTCAGCCGCAATGCCATCGAGGCCCAGCGTTTCGCCGGGGAACTGGAATCCGGTGACGTGATTTGAGCCGTTGGGGTGCGACACCACTGTCTTGAACGAACCGGAACGGATGGCGTAGATCGAGTGGAAGGTGTCGCCGGCGCGGAACAGCGCCTCGCCCTTGCCGACCTTGCGCCACGTGTGGACCATGCGCTCCAGGTGCGTGCGCTGTGCCGAGGGTACGGCATTGGTCAGGCATGCCCAATGCATGACGCAGTTGGCGCATTGGCTCTGCAGCGCGGGGTCCATCGGCACGTGGGCGTTGATATCACGCACCAGCTTGAGCGTGGCGACGGGGGCGGGGCGTTCCACATCGGTCTGGGGGCGGGCTTCGAGGGCATTCGGAATCATGGATGTCTCTCCTGAGGGGGCGGGCGTGCTGCGTTCGGCCTCTGATCGCCGACAGTCTGGCTGTGGCGGCGTCCGTATGCGTAGTATCAGAGCGCTTGGCCTTGATCGAAATCAGGCAGCGCTGAGAGTCGCGTCGGCGTGCGCTGCGGCGCTGTCAGGAATCCCTGACAACAGCCGCCGGGTGCGGCGACGCCTCCGTCACTTGGCTCATTCCATTCGGCGCCCAGATGCATTAAGGTTGGACATCTCTATCTGATCGGGGCGGCGCTCAGCAATGGAGCCACACGGGCAAGTCGGGCATTCCGCGCCGGCGTCGCGGCGGCGCGTGCTGCAGTTGCATTCCACGCCGGCGGAACTGCTCGCCGGTGCGGTGGCCATTCTGCTGCTGTTCGTGTCGGCAGCCTGGCTGGTATCGGCGGTCATTCCGCGTGCGCGCGGTGCGGCCGTCGTGTTGCTTGCCGGGGCTTGTATCGCCGCCGTCCTGGCCCTCACGTTCTATTGGTTCCGGCTGCGCATGCTGCGCGCCACCGTGAGCGACTATCTCGCCTACCTCGAAAAGAGCGAAGCCCGTCTCGCCGGCATCATCCGCTCGTCCATGGAGGCGATCATCTCGGTGGACGACGCGCAGCGCATCGTCCTCTTCAACCCGATGGCCGAAACGCTCTTCGGCTGCCCGGCCAGCCACGCCATCGGCCGCCCGCTGGCTGATTTCATCCCCGAGCGGTTTCGCAGCGCCCACGAGGCCCATGTTCGCCGCTTTGGCGTGACCGGCGTCTCGGAACGCCAGATGGGCAAGCAGCGTGCGTTGTTCGCCCTGCACGCGGACGGCCGGGAGTTTCCGATCGAGGCATCCATCTCGCAGATCGAGGACAGCGGCACCAAGCTGTTCACGGTGATGCTGCGCGACACGACCGAGCGCATGCGGGCCGAGGCAGCGCTGCGGCGCTCGCAGGAAGAACTGCAGCACCTGTCCGACAGCATTCTGGCGGCGCGCGAAGAGGAGCGGCGCCGCATCGCCCGCGAACTCCATGACGACCTGGGGCAGCGCCTGAGCGCCCTGAAGATGGATCTCTCCCTGCTGGGGGCGGATCTTCATGCGGCGGGCACGCCCGGCGCGCTGACCGCCCAGACGCTGGCCATGCAGCGCGTGATCGATGAGACCATCGCCGCCGTACGCCAGATTTCAGCCGATCTGCGTCCGCCGCTGCTCGACGAACTGGGGCTGGTGCCTGCCATCGAATGGATCGCCAAGAATGTCCGCCAGCGCTTTGGACTGGTCATCCATGTGCAGGCCGAAGAGGTGCCGATGGATGAACGCTCGGCCATCTCGGTGTTCCGGATCGTGCAGGAGGCGCTGAACAATGTCGTGCGCCATGCCGACGCCACGCGTGTCGAGATCCAGTTTGGCCGCAAGGGTGACATGATGGAGCTGGACATCCAGGACAACGGCCGCGGATGGAGCGGCGCACCGCCAGCCGTGGGGGCGCGCCGGCCACTTGGGCTGCTTGGTATCCGAGAGCGGGCGCGGCAACTCGGCGGCCAGGCCACGACGTCGCATGCGCTGGACAGCGGTTTCCGATTGACGGTGCGGTTTCCGGCCGCCCAAGAACGCACCGAGGAGAGCCGCCCATGATCCGCGTGATGATCGCCGACGATCACGCCGTGATGCGCGACGGCGTGCGCCATATTCTGGAGCGGGCTGGCGATTTCGATGTCGTCTGCGAAGCCTCCGACGGCACGCAGGTGCTGCAACTGGTGCGCGACCATCAGCCGCGCGTGATTGTGCTGGATCTGTCCATGCCGGGGCGCAACGGACTGGAACTGGTGCGTCAACTGCATGCGGACCATCCCGGCGTCAGGGTGCTGGTGCTCACCATGCATGCGGAGGAGCAGTACATCGCGCGCGCGTTCCGTGCCGGGGCAGCGGCCTACCTCACCAAGGAAAGTGCTGCGACCGAGCTGGTCGCGGCCCTGCAGAAGGTCGCTAGTGGCGGTACCTATGTCAGCCCTGCCATGGCCGAAAAGCTTGCGCACAGCCTGGGCGAAGCCAACGACGAGGCGGCCCATACCCGGCTGTCGGACCGCGAGATGGAGGTCTACCGCAGGCTGGTGCAGGGCGAGGCCCTGACCGAGATCGCCACCAGCCTGTGCGTCAGCGCCAAGACCATCAGCACCTACAAGATGCGGCTGATGGACAAGCTGCAGCTCTCGAGCGAGGCAGCGCTCGTGCGCTACGCGATACGCCACCATTTGTTCTCGGACGAAGACACGCTGTAACCGCTCCATTGCCATGCGCGGCGTGGTCGTCACGTCCGGCGCGCACACTGCGCGGAAGTTTTTTCCCCTTGCGGCACGTCAAGGAGGAACGCCGGTCGCGCGCTATCGTGAAGGCACGTGCATCGGCGCCGGGTCAGATGCTGCCTTCGGGCCTGGCTCCGGCTACCCCCTGCATGACCAACAGGGGGTCACGTGCCAGCCATCCTCAGACTCGCCTACAAGCTGCTGGTCAATGACAAGGCCAAGCTGAGCGGCTTGCTGGTGGGCATCACGTTCGCGGTGTTCCTGATGATCGAGATGACCTCGCTCTTTGCGGGCGTGCTCAACCGGTCGTCTTCGGCCGTGTACAACATTGGCGCGCGCATGTGGGTCATGGACCCGGCCGTCAACACGGTCGCCAACACGATCGGCATGCCCGACTACGTGCTCGACGCCGTGCGCAGCATCGACGGTGTGAAATTTGCCGTGCCGCTGTATTCGGGCGGCGCGCTGGTGCGCCTGGCCAGTGGCACCTACCAGCCGGTCTCGGTCGTCGGCATCGATGACGCCACCTTGTTCGGCCGCCCGCGCATGCTCAGCGGCCGCATCGAGGATGTGTACGGCGAGAACGGCTTCATCGTCATGCAGGACGCCGAGTTCGGCAAGCTCGAGAACCCGCATATCGGCACCGAGTTCGAGATCAACGACCATCGCGGCGTGATCGTCGGCATCGGCAAGGTCGTGACCAGCGGCCTGTTCGGCGTGCCGACGCTGTACACCACGTACCGCCGTGCCGTGCAATACCTGCCCGGCACGCGCTACACGATGTCCTACGTTCTGGTCGAACCCAAGAGCGATGCCGACATCGCCGGCATCGAGCGCGCGGTGGGCAGGCTTGGCTACCGCGCGCTGACCAAGGAAGAGTTCATCAGCCGCATCTCGCATTTCTACACCTACCAGACCGGCCTCGGTACCAACATCCTGCTGATGACGGTGATCAGCTTTGTCGTCGGGCTGTCGATCTCGGGGCAGACGTTCTATACGTTCATCCTGGAGAACCTGGAACGCTTCGGCGCGCTCAAGGCCATCGGCGCCAAGGGGCATGAGCTGGTGATGATGATCGTATTCCAGGCCACCTTCGTGGCCTTGCTTGGCTATGGTCTGGGGATCGGCCTGTGCTCGGCATCCATTGCGCTGGTCCGGCTGCGGATTCCCGACTACGCCGCCATGATCACCTTCACCAACCTGCTGCTTGCGCTTGTCATGGTGATCATCATTGCCGCGATCTCGGGCTACATCGGCGTGCGCAAGGTGCTGCGCATCGAGCCCTTCGACATTTTCCGGGGATGATCGTGGCCAATGTCGCCATTGCCGCGCAGGGCATCGACAAATGGTTCGGCGAGGGCGAGGCGCGCACGCGGGCGCTCAATGCAGTCAGCTTCGAGGCTTACTTCAACGAGATGCTGTTCATCGTGGGCCCGTCGGGCAGCGGCAAGACCACGTTGCTGAGCGTGATCTCCGGCATCCTGCGTCCGGATGACGGCCGTGCCGTGGTCGACGGCGTCGATATCTGGAAGCTGGGAGCCGATGCCCTGGCGGAATTCCGCCTGCGCAAGATCGGCTTTGTGTTCCAGGATTACCACCTGTTTCCGCGCTTGACCACGGTCGAGAACGTGGCCATTCCGCTGGTGCTGCGTCATATGGATTGGGACCAGGCGCTGGCGCAGGGCATGCAGTACCTCGACGTGGTCGGCCTGAAGAATCGCGCGCAACTGCCGCCGGTCAAGCTGAGCGGCGGCGAGCAGCAGCGCGTGGCCATCGCACGCGCCATCGTCACGCAGCCGGACATCCTGATCCTGGACGAACCGACGGCCTCGCTCGACGGCGATACGGGCCGCACGATCATGCAATTCGTCAAGACGCAGATCCTCAACGCGCAGCGCTGCATTGTGATCGTGACGCACGATGCGCGCATCCTGGACATGGCCAGCCGCATCCTCAACATGGAGGACGGCCGCCTGAGCCACATTGAACGTGGGGCCTCGCAATGAAGATCCGGTGGTTGATGATCCTGGCCGTGCTCGGCTTGCTTGCGGGCATCGGGGCTGCCATCTATTACGGGCGGCAGAGCCCGCCCTTGCCGCCGGTGTTCAAGGCGGCGTCCAACCCTTATGCCACCGGCATCTACGCGAATGGCATCATCGAAAGCGATCAGTCCAGCGGCGCCAACCTGAACCTGTACGCCGAGGTGTCGGGCACCGTGGCGCGCATTCTCGTGCAGGAAGGTCAGACAGTGAAGCAGGGCGACGCGCTGATCCAGGTCGAGGATTCCGTCCAGCGCGCGCTGGCGGCACAGCAACAGTCGCAGGCCGAAGCCGCCGACGCCCAGTTGAGCGCATTGACCGCCCAGCCGCGCAAGGAAACGCTTGAGGTCGCGCGCGCGCAGGTCACCGCGGCAGAAGCGGGCCTTCGGACGGTGCAGGACCAACTGGACAAGCTGGAGGCAGCCGCCCGCCTCAATCCGAGGGCCGTCAGCCGCGATGCGATGGACAACGCCGCCAATGCCGTACGCGTGGCACACGGCAACCTCGCCGTCGCGCAGCGGCAGTATGAGCTCACGCGCGCGGGCGCGTGGATCTACGACGTGCGCTCGCTCCAGAAGCAGCGCGACGCGCTGCAGAAAGGCGCCGCAGCGGCCAACGCCCTGCTCGGGAAGTATGTCGTCCGCGCGCCGGTCGATGGCGTCGTGATGTCGGTCAACACCTCGCCCGGGGCGTATGTTTCCGCGCAGGGCACCTACGATGCCTACACGCGCAGCTACGTGCCGCTCGTGATGATGCGATCCGGGCAGGGCAAGCTGGCCGTACGCGTGTATGTGGACGAGATCCTTGTGCATCGTCTCCCGCCGGGCAAGGTGCAGGCCCGCATGTTCTTCCGTGGCACCGATGTGAGCGTGCCGCTGGAGTTCGTGCGCGTGCAGCCCTACATCTCGCCGAAGGTGCAGCTTTCTGACCAACGCTCGGAACGCGTCGACGTGCGTGTGCTGCCGTTGCTGTTCCGTTTCGCACAGCCAGCGAACCTCATGGTGTATCCGGGGCAGCTGGTCGATGTCTATCTGCAGGGGGCATCGTGATGAAGGCGGCGCGCTGCACGGCCACCAGCCTGGCGGCCATCGCGCTTGCGGGCGGGTGCGCCGTGGGGCCGGATTTCCATCGGCCGCCCGCGCCCGATGTGAACCGATACCTGCGCCAGGGGGATCCGGTGGAATCCGCTCTGGCCGACGGTGTCGTCCAGCGCTTTGCGGCGGCGTCGGTGCCCGCCGACTGGTGGCGTGCCTTCGGCAGCCCGCCGCTCGATACGGTGATGGAGGCGGCCATCCTTGCCAATCCGACAGTGCAGCAGGCAGAAGCCAAGCTGCGCGAGGCGCAAGACCTGCTGCGGGCCGGCGCTGGCGTGTTCTATCCGCAGGTGTCGGCTTCGGCAGCGGTGTCGCGCCAGGCGGTGGTGCCCGCCAGGCTGGGGCAGGCGGGGCCCGCCAGCCTCTTTACCCTCTGGACGCTCGGGCCGAGCGTCAGCTATGCGCTGGATCTCTTCGGCGGCAACCGGCGCGCCGTGGAAGCCCTGGCCGCGCAGGCCGAGGGCCAGCGGTACGCGCTGGCGGCGGCTTACCTTACCCTGACGGGCAATCTGGCCAACGCTGTGATCGCCCGCGCCGCATACGCCGCGCAAATCGACACCACGCAGCGCTTGATCGGGGTGGTACGCGAGCAGGTGGACATCGCGCATGCGCAAGTCGAGGCCGGTGTCGCTGCGCATGCCAGTGAACTGACCCTTGCCGCGCAGTTGGGCTCGCTGGAAGCGTCGCTCGCGCCGCTGGAGCAGAAGCGCGATCAGGCCACGCATCTGGAGGCCGTGCTGACGGGACGGTTTCCGGCCCAGGCGGATGCCGCGGACGTGGCGTTGGCCGGTCTGGCGTTGCCGCCCGATCTGCCCCGCCTGGTGCCATCAGAGCTGGTGCGCCAGCGGCCGGACGTGCTGGCAGCCCAGGCACGCTTGCATGAGGCGAGCGCGCAGGTCGGTGTTGCCACTGCTGCGATGTTGCCGAGCCTCACCCTCAGCGCGGACTACGCACGCATGTCGAGCACCGGCGCGGGCCTGTTCGGCGCACCGGCCGCCGCCTGGAGCCTGGGTGCCAGCCTGATGGCGCCGCTGTTCGAGGGCGGAACGCTGGTCTACCGGCGCAGCGCGGCGCAAGAGGCTCTGCAGGCAGCGGATGCCGACTACCGGCAGGTCGTGCTGGGCGCCTTCCAGCAGGTGGCGGATGTCCTGCGCGCGCTAGAACACGACGCTGTGCAAGTCGATGCGCAGTTGCGTGCCGAATCGGCTGCGCGCGATGCGCTGGATGAAATCCACGCGGAGTATCTCGCCGGCGTGGCAAGTTACCTCCAGGTGCTGAGCGCCGATCAGCAGTATCAGCAAGCGGTGCTCGGCACCGTGCAGGCCCGGGCCCAACGCCTGCAGGACACCGTTGCCCTGTTCCTCGCGTTGGGTGGTGGCTGGCGCAACGCGGCGCCGTCCGTGGCCGGTGCGCCTGGCCCCTGAGCAAGGCGGCCGCAACCCGCCCGTTCACTTCGCGTTCATCGGGCTGCCGGCGGGCGCTGGACCCAGGCCAACACCGGAGACGTGCCCGCGGGAATGACACGGGCCTGCTCTACATCCGAAAGGGCCTGCTCGCTCGCGATCTGTCGTTCCAGCACGGACAGATCCGCTTCGGAGGCATCCGTGCCTCGCTGTGCCCTTTCCACGACGCGTGCGCGCAGGACATCGGGTGCGGCGCCGCAATCCGCAATGGCAACGGGCACGCCAAGGCGCTCTGCCAGCGCGAAGAAGCGCGCGCGGTGCCGGCTCGCCAGGAAGGTGGCATCGGCAATCATGGGAAACCCCGCACACGCGCCAATCCTGCAAATGGCGGCCAGTCGCCGATAGGTCCGGTCGACCGCATGCGGCGTGTAACGGTCGGCGCCGGTGGGGTGTCGGCTGCGCCGGCGTTCGGTATCGGATCGCACGCGGATCATGCGCTCGGCCTCCGCGAGCGCCGCGGCGCGGGTGGATTTGCCGCTGCCCGACAGGCCGTGCATCAGGATGAGGCATCCGTCATGCCGCGTCAGCAGCGACACCGCGAGATCGAGCAGCCCGTGCGCCTCGCGGCGCTGCGCGGCGGCCTGTTCGGGCGCATTGGCAAGCTGCCGCGCGCGCTCGAGCAGCACGCGGGCACGCACCAGCGCGCGCATGGCGGCATAGAAGGGCAGGACCGCGAGCCCGCCATAGTCGGCGCTGGATTCGACGTAGCGGTTGATGAGGCGGTACGCAAGTTCGGGCAGCTCCAACGCCAGCAGATCCATGAACAGGAATGCCGTGTCATGCATGGTGTCGATCCACCGCAGCGGCGCGGAGAACTCCAGGCAATCGAACGGCGTTGGCCGCGTGCCGATCAGGACAATGTTGCCCAGGTGAAGATCGCCATGGCATTCGCGGATATGCCCGGTGCGCCTGCGTGAGCGGAAGGCGCTGTCGAGCCGCTCGGCGTGCCGGCGAAGCAGCGACACGGCGGTCGATGCCTGCAGCGGGTCGGTGGTCAGCGCGAGCAGTCCGGCTGCGCAGTCCTCCAGCGTGCGACGGATGCGCGCGGGGGTTCCGTAGTCGGTATCCGGGGCAGCCGTGGGCGCTGCACGATGGAAATCGGCAACCAGATCGGCCAGCGGGTCGATCTGCTCCGGGCCAAGCCGCCGTTCGCATGCCATGGCACGCAAGACATCGCGCTGGTGAAAGCGCCGCATGCGGACGGCGTATTCCACGGCAGGCCCTTGCCCGCCGACACGGATGGCCATGGTGCCCTGGTCGCGCGTGATCGGGATGACGCCCAGGTAGAGGTCAGGCGCGAGCGCGCGATTGAGCCGCCATTCCTCTTCGCAATCGGCGCGGCGCGCGGCCAGGGATGAAAAGTCGACGAAGTCGAGTGCGACCGGCTTGCGGACCTTATAAGCGAATTCGCCCGCGAGAAACACCCACGACAGATGCGTCTCGATCATCCGGGGTTGTGCGGCCGGGTGCGGGTAGGCGGCCGGCTCCAGCATGCCGGCGATCCATGCCTCGGCCTGCGGGTCGGGTGCTGTGGGGCGTGTGCAGCCTCGTTGGTCCACCATGCGCGTCCCTCCTGAGCGTCACTATCGTGTGTGCACGCCAATGTGTCGCTGATGCAGATCAACGTGAGCCGGGGGGCACGGCACCTGCCGCGATGCGTCACGCTCGATCCTTGCGGACCGGTTGACCGGCATCAATGCTAACCGCCATTGCCTGACTACGCTCAAGCAGTCGGGTCGTGTTGCCTTGCTGCCCTGTCTCCATGTGTTCTGAGGTCGACGCCATGAGCGAAACCACGCTGCTCTCTTATGAACCCGCGCACGGAGTGCTGCCTGCGCCGACCGGGCACACGCCGCCCGCCACGATGGAACTGCCCGCGCCGCACCTGGGCGGGGGTGCCGTGCTGATGACCGCGCTTGCGCAACGCAAGAGCGTGCGGGCATTCTCAACGGCACCGCTCTCCCTGCAGCAGCTCAGTGAACTGCTGTGGGCGGCGGATGGCGTCAACCGGCCCGAGATCCGTGGCCGTACCGCGCCGTCGCCACATGGCCTGAATGTGATCGACATCTATGCAGCGCTGCCGGAGGGGGTCTACCGCTATGAACCCGTACCGCATCGCCTCGTGCTCCGGCGTGCGGTCGATGCGCGCAACCTGACGGGGTATCAGGACTTTGTCAGTCAGGCGCCGCTGGATATCGTCTATGTCATCAACCACGCTCGCGCCGATCAGTTGCCGCCGCCCCAGCGTGCGTCGTTTGCCGCGGTCACCGCCGGCGCCATCTGCCAGAACGTGTCGCTGTACTGCGCCTCGGCCGGCCTTGCCACGGTCGTGCGGGGCTGGATCAACCATCGGCTGCTGGCCGAAGCGCTGTCGCTCAACGAGGATGAAGTGCCGGTGCTGGCGCAGACCGTCGGGCATCCGCAACCCGGTGCATGAGGCGGATGATGGCTCGGATCGTCGTTTTCCTGCTCTGGGTCGTACTGGCGCAAGCCGCGCTGGCGGCCGGCGGAGCGTATGCAAGCGAGCCCGAGGCCATGCCCGCACCCGAAGTCCGCTTCGAGGGCGACATCGCCTATGTCTCGGGCGGGGTGGGGCGCGACGAACGCAAGGCGATGCATGCGATGGCGCGCCGCTTCAACGTCCGGCTCAACCTGGTGTCGGCGAAGGGCGGCGAGGCGTTGTCCGATGTCGACGTGTCGGTTGTCGACGAGCATGGACGGCTGCGTCTGCGGATGCGCACGATGGGACCCTTGCTGTATCTGAAGTTGCCAGACGGGCGCTATCAGCTCAACACGGCATACCGGGGCGGCATGCACGCGGTCACGCTCACGGCAGGCCCGCAGCCGGTCGACATGATCATCCGGTTGCCAGCCGTGCCCGGCCCGGACGAATGGCTGCTTTGCAAGACCGGGTGTTCGCGCGTTGTGCCGCGCGCCCCGCCCGGCGCCGGGGGACAAGCCTCGCGCCGTGATCCTTGAGCCCTGTTGCGCGGCCCGTGTGTCGGGCCGCCGGCAACCGGCTCGTCAAATGCGTCCATCAGAAGAGGTGAACATGACAGCAGGCCGAATTGCGCTCATCACGGGCGGCATGGGCGGGTTGGGCGAAGCCATGGCGGTCCGACTGCACGCGCAGGGATTCCAGGTGGTGGTCACGCACTCCTTGGGCAACGCCAACGTGGCCACCTGGCTGGCGGGGCAGGAAGCCAGTGGCCGCGTGTTTCCTGCCTTTGCGGTCGATGTGGCAAGTTACGACGCGTGCCAGCGGTGCGCCGCAGAAGTGCTGTCAAAGGTCGGGCCGGTCGACGTCCTGATCAACAACGCCGGCATCACGCAGGACGTGACGTTCAAGCGCATGACGCTCGAGGCGTGGCGCAACGTCCTGGCCACGGATCTCGATTCGGTCTTCAACATGACCAAGCCGTTCTATAAAGGGATGATCGAGCGTGGCTGGGGCCGCATCGTCAACATCTCGTCCGTCAACGGGTCGAAGGGCGCTTTCGGGCAGACCAATTATTCAGCGGCCAAGGCCGGCATCCATGGCTTTACCAAGGCGCTGGCACTCGAATGCGCGGCCAGGGGCGTGACGGTCAATACCGTATCGCCGGGCTACCTGGCGACCCGCATGACGCGCGACGTGCCCGCCGATGTCATGCAGCAGCGCATCCTTCCGCAGATCCCGCTGGGCCGTCTTGGGCAGCCTGCGGAGGTGGCCGCGCTGGTGGCCTTCCTCTGCTCCGAGGACGCTGCCTACATCACCGGCGCGAACATTGCCGTCAACGGCGGCCTGCACATGCAGTAGCCCACCGCACGCGCCGCCCGGGCGCATGGCTCCGGGCGGCAGGCGTACGTCATGCGCTTTCGGTCTGGCCTGCCGCCCGGCCGCCGTGGCCGGGATGCTGCCGTTGCGCGGCTTCGACGAGCATGCGTTCCACGTGCGAGAACGCCTCACGCAGTGCAAGGTAGGGGTCTTCCTCCGCCGTGGTGCTGGAGATGTGGTCGCTCAGCGGGGTCGTCACATCGACGTGCACGGTGAAAGGCCTGCCCTGCTGCTGATGCCGGGCAGTCTGGACCAGGCTGACGCGGCAGCGGGTGATGTGGCTGCGCAGCCGTTCCAGGCGGGTGATCTGATGGGTGATGGCGTCTTCGACCGCTTTGGAGTGCGGCAGACCTTGAAACGAGATATCGACGGGAATCGTCACGGGGAACTCCATTGAGCAGGCCGCGCAGCAACACGCTGCGCCGGTCTGGCGCGCGCCCCAGGGCAGCCTGTCTGCGCGATCCAGCAGCTTCATTTTTCCCGTCTAGCGGGATGGCGGTTTGATACGCGTCAACGCTGCCCCGTTTTGATGCTGCGCCGCACACTGGTCTGTGCCGCCGCAGGCACTGTTTCGCGCGGTCCATGCTGCTGGCGCCTCACGTCGCGCGCGGGCTGGCCTGCAGCGTGCGCCAAGGCACCGGCATGGCCGCCATGAACAGTCCGGCGGCGGCTCGCAGGGCGCGCGCCGGGCTCTTGAGGCAGGCGTTGACCTGTTCGCTGCGGCACTCGCCAAACAGGCACCATGCGCAGAAGTGCTCGCAGTTGTTGGTCAGCAACCGGTAGTTGCTTTCGCCCAGACGGGAGCCGGCGCGGCGCGCAACCTCGGCGCCCTCGTATCGGGGATGGCGGTCCGTCCTGACATGAACCGGGTGTCCGCAGGCGAAGGCGTCCGTGGAAACCCGCTCCACCGGGCCGCGCCGGTGCCCGTGGCAGAAGCCCGCGTAGTGGATCACCTGCCCATCGCCGACATAGATGCCGTGGTGCTCATACCCCTCGCGCTGCGTGACAAGGTGCGCGCCCAACGAGAAGAATAGGGTATCGGCGGCAGCATCACTGCGGGTGCCGCGCAAGTTGCGGTCTTCATGATGGTTGGGGTGCATGGCGGACTCCCGTCGCTCCGTGGGGCGCTTGCGCAACCGTCGCACTGCGCGATGGCGTGAACCCAGTATTGGCTGCGCCAGGGCGCCCGTCATGCAGGCTGGTCTGAGAATCCTGTCGGAAGGCCGGCCGGTGCTGTCAGTCAACCCTGACAACGCGTGTCGCCAGCCGCCGCGGCATGCCGCCTGGGCGTGCAGGAGAGGACACATCGCCAGGCCTTTGCTGCCGGGGTTTCCGGTCGTTGATCTGCCGCAAGGCCCCCCCTGTCTGCCGTGCCACGATGAATGGGTCGGCAGGCACTTGCCCGCACGTCCTTTCAAACCATTCATCAGGAGGCAGCCATGAGCCAACTCAGGCGTTACGACCCGTTTGCCATCGAACCGGTGGGCGATCTGTTCCAGGGGTTGCTGCGCTCGTTCCAGGGCAACATGGAGCGTGCCTTGCCGTTCAAGGTGGACGTGACAGAATCGGACACCTCATATGCGGTGGTCGCGGAGATCCCGGGCGCCAGGAAGGAAGATATCGACGTCACGGTGGATCGCGGGACGGTCATGATTGCCGCCAAGGTCGAGCGCCAGACCGAGAAGAAGGAAGGCGAGCGCGTCATCCGCAGCGAGCGCTACAGTGGGTCCATGCAGCGCATGTTCACGCTGGACGCCGCCATCGATGAAAGCAAGGTCGAGGCGACGTACGAGAACGGGTTGCTTCGCCTGACGCTGCCGAAGAAAGAGGCCTCGCAGCAGCAGCGGATCACCATCCGTTGAGCGAACGATCAAGAAGAAAGGGGGGGAACCGTGCGGCTGCAGTTTCTCGGGGCCACCGATACGGTGACCGGCTCAAAGTATGTGCTGGAGACCGCCAGGCATCGCGTGATGGTCGATTGCGGGCTGTTCCAGGGCTACAAGTCCTTGCGGCTGCGCAACTGGGACAAGCTGGCTGTCAACCCGCATCACGTCGATGCGGTGGTGCTGACCCATGCGCACATTGACCACAGCGGCTACCTGCCCCTGCTGGTCCGCAACGGCTTTCGCGGCCCGGTCTACTGCACCAAGGGCACGGCAGAGCTGTGCAACATCCTGCTGCCCGACAGCGCGCGGCTCGCTGTCGAAGATGCCCAGTACGCCAATGCGCACGGCTTCTCGCGCCATCATCCCGCCTTGCCGCTCTACGACGAAAACGATGCCGCCAAGGCGCTGCACAAGCTGCACCCGGTGGCATATGGAGAGCGCTTCCCGGTGGTGGAAGGCGTGGAAGGGGAGTTCCACCGCGCCGGGCACATCATCGGCGCGGCCACGGTGACGTTGTTTGCAGACGGCCAGCGCCTTGTCTTCTCCGGCGATCTGGGACGCCAGGTCGATCCGGTCATGCGCCCGCCCGAGCTTGTGGCGGAGGCCGATACGCTGCTGGTCGAATCGACGTATGGCGATCGCCTGCATCCGGCGGGTGACCCGCTCGAGGTGCTGGAGAACATCGTGCGGCGGACCATTGGCCAGGGTGGCACGTTGCTGATCCCGGCATTTGCGGTCGGGCGTACCCAGGAGCTGCTGTTCTGCCTGTACCAGTTGATCCGCACACACCGGATTCCGCATGTGCCGATCTATCTCGACAGCCCGATGGCCGAACGCGCGACCGAGGTGTTTGCCCGCCATATCGACGACTTGCACATCGACGTGGCGGACTGCCAGGCGGCGTGTGCGCTGGCCATTCCGGTCCAGAGCCCGCAGCAGTCGATGCACCTGGGAAGCGACCGTGCGCCGAAGATCATTCTGGCCGCCAGCGGCATGGCCACGGGTGGCCGGGTGCTGCATCACCTCAAGAGCTTTGGCGGCGGGCGGCGCAATGCGATCCTGATGTCCGGCTTCCAGGCGGCGGGCACGCGGGGCGCGGCCCTGCTGGCCGGCCAGCGCGAGTTGCGCGTGCACGGCCGCGACATCGCTATCCGTGCGACGGTCGAACAGATTGCCAACCTTTCCGCTCATGCCGATGCCGAGGAGGTGATGGTCTGGCTGCGCGGCTTCACACGTGCGCCGCGGCAGACGTTCATCGTGCACGGCGAGCCGGCCGCCAGCGATGCCATGCGCCAACGCATCGAGCGCGAACTGCAGTGGCCGGTGTGCATGCCAGAGTATCGGCAGACCTATCCGCTGGGCTGAAGATGGAACCCCTGGCCGCGCTGGCTCCGACGGCTGTCACTGCGGGCGGAAGGCGCATCGTGCTTGCCATGCCAGGCAACGAGGCCACGGCGGTCGGGCTGGTGACCCGGCTGGGCGCCGACCGCGGCCGCGCCGAGGTGAAGCACTTTCCCGATGGCGAGTCCTTTGTACGGCTGCTCACGCCCGTGACCGATGCCGACGTCGTCATCGTATGCACGCTGGACCGGCCGGATGACAAGGTGCTGTCGCTGCTGTGGCTGGCCATTGCCGCCCGCGAGGGCGGTGCGCGGCGTGTGGGGCTGGTTGCCCCGTATCTGGCCTACATGCGGCAGGACGCCGTCTTTCAGGCCGGAGAGATCCGCGCGGCGCAGCACTTTGCCGCATTGCTGAGCGGCCATTTCGATTGGGTGGTGACCGTTGATCCGCACCTGCATCGGATTCCGACGCTGTCGGAAATTTTCCGAGTCCCCGCGGTGGCGGTGCAGGCCGCTCCGGCATTGGCGGCGTGGGTGCGTGCGCAGGTGCCCCATCCGTTTCTCGTCGGGCCGGACGAGGAGAGCCGCCAGTGGGTCGAGCAGGTCGCGGCGTTGTGCGATGTGCCTTGGACGGTGCTGAGCAAGGTCCGCCGCGGGGCGTGGAGCGTCGACGTATCGGCCGTTGCGGCGGGGCAGGGGGCGGGGCGCACGCCGGTGTTGATCGACGACATCATTTCCACCGGCCGGACGCTCATTGCCGCGGCGTGGCAATTGCAGCGGGCGGGGTTGCCGCGCCCGTATTGCGTGGCTGTCCATGCCGTGTTTGCCGGCAGCGCCTACAACGAGCTGAGGAGTGCGGCGCAAGACGTCGTTACCGCCGACTCCATCGCGCATCCGTCCAACTGCATTGCGCTGGCGCAGCCCCTCGCCGATGCGATTGCGCCGCTGTTTGATCTACCTCTGACCGACGCCACAACCCGGCTTGATCGTTGAAGACGGGCCTTCTACGCTGGCGGTAAAGAATGGCAGAGAGCGGAACCCCAACCCCCCGTGGGATGCACCATGAAACAGATCGAGTTCTCAACCGGCGAGCCGACGTACTGCGCGGCCGGTCCGGTCCTGCAATGTGGCGCGTCGGTGGATGGCAGCAGCGCAAGCTACGCCATCACCGCAGAGGCGCTTGAAGACCACTTCGGTGCGCGGTCGTGTCGCTCCGAAGACTTGGTGCAGGCGTTTTTCGGCCACCGCAGCGACATCGAGGCCGTGGCCCGCGCGATGTTCGAGCTGACCGGGTCAAAGCAGATCACCCTGCACAGCGGTCACTTTCGCTTTCCCGTGTGACGCCTGTCCAGGAGCGTTCGCCATGCTCAGTCCGCCCGAGGTGACGGTGCTGCCCGACCAACTCACGTTCAAGCCGCTGGGCATCGACACGTGGCAGGAGCATGTCATCTACATGCATCCGGATTGCGCGATCTGCCGCGCCGAAGGTTTTGCAGCGCAGGCCCGGGTCGAGGTGCGGATCGGCCAACTGGCGGTGATCGCGACGCTCAACCTCGTCGGGTCGGGCTTGCTGGAGACGCACGAGGTCAGTCTTTCCGTCAGCGCGGCGGAGCATCTGCTGGCGCGGCCCGGCGATATCGTGAGCGTGAGCCATGCGCCCGCGCTGGAGTCGCTGCGCTCGGTGCGCGCCAAGATCTATGGCACGCACCTGGATACCCATCAACTGGCCGGCGTCATCAGCGACATTTCCAACGAGCGATACGCCGACGTGCACATCGCTGCCTTCCTCAGCGCATGCGCGGGCGGGCGCATGAGCGTGAAGGAGACGATCGACCTCACGCAGGCGATGGTCGATTCGGGCGAGCGCCTGAAGTGGGACCGTCCGGTGGTGGCTGACAAGCACTGCGTGGGCGGCCTGCCGGGCAACCGCACCAGCCCCATCGTCGTGGCCATTGCGGCCGCCGCGGGGCTGCTGTTGCCGAAGACCTCGTCGCGTGCGATCACGTCACCGGCCGGCACCGCCGACACGATGGAAACCCTCACGCGTGTGGCCCTGAGCGCATCCGAGTTGCGGCGTGTGGTCGATCGGGTGGGGGCCTCGCTCGCGTGGGGCGGCGCGCTCAGCCTGAGCCCTGCGGATGACGTGCTCATCCGCGTGGAGCGTGCGCTGGATGTCGACAGCGACGCGCAGTTGGTGGCATCGATTCTGTCCAAGAAGATCGCCGCCGGGTCCACCCATGTGGTGATCGACGTGCCCGTGGGGCCGACGGCGAAGGTCCGCAGCTTGCAGGATCTGGAGCGGCTGCGCATGTTGCTCGAGCGGGTGGCCCGGTCGTTTGGCGTGCACGTCCTGATCGTGCGCACGGACGGCATGCAGCCGGTGGGTCGGGGGATCGGCCCGGCGCTGGAAGCGCGCGACGTGCTGGCGGTGCTGCAGCGCATGCCCACCGCGCCGTTCGATCTGCGCGAGCGTTCGCTGCTGCTGGCCGGCGCGCTACTGGAGTTTTGCGGGGCAGCGGCGCCGGGCACCGGGCAGGATGTGGCTGCCGGCGTCCTTGACAGCGGCGCTGCCTGGCGCAAGTTCGAGGAGATCTGCGAAGCGCAGGGTGGCCTGTGGGTGCCCGGTGAAGCCGTCTTCCGCCGCGACGTGGTGGCCGAGCAGGACGGCATTGTCGTGGACATCGACAACCGGCATCTCGCCCGCATCGCCAAGCTGGCAGGCGCGCCCATGCGCCAGGTGGCGGGTGTCGAAACGCATGTGCGGCTGCACGATCGGGTCAGGGTCGGACAGCCGCTGTTCACCATCCATGCGCAGGCGTCGGGCGAGCTGGAGTATTCCTTTGCCTATGCGCGGATACATCCGGCGGTCGCGTTGGCATTGTCAGAACAGGACGCGGCCAGCGGGCCCGTGCCGGCGGGTGCCGCGCCCTCACCGATGGATCGCGCCTCGCATCAGGCGACGCAGCCTCCGGGCGCGATGGCTTCTGGCGAGGTCACGCCACAGGTGTCCACGACGGCCCTATCTTCATCGGATGGCGCGGGCCGGCTGTAGAAATAACCCTGGGCCTCGGCGCAGCCGGCTTCCCGGATGATTCTGGCGTGGGTCTGTGTCTCAACGCCTTCGGCCACGGTCGTCACGCCAAGCTGGCGGCCCAGATCGGCGAGCGCCTTGACCAGCACCGCGCTGTCGGGCCGCTTGTGGACGTCGCAGACGAAGGACCGGTCGATCTTGATCTTGTCGAACGGGAAGGCACGCAGGTGCGCCAGAGACGAATAGCCGGTACCGAAATCGTCCAGCGCGACACGCACGCCCATCTCGTAGAGCTGGCGCAGGTCCTCGAAGCTTTCCGCCTCGTTCTGGATGAGCGCTGTTTCCGTGACTTCGATCTCAAGCCGATCAGCGGCGAGGCCGGAGTCGAGCAGCGCAGCGCGTACCGTTTGCGCCAGTGTGGCCTTGCCCAGTTGCATGGGCGATACGTTGACGGCTACGCGCGCGCCGTCCTGCCATCGCATCGCTTCACGGCAGGCGCGGTGCAGAACGAAATCGCCAAGGTGGTCGATGAGACCGCTCTGTTCGGCGATGGGCACGAACTCCGCGGGCGGCACCCAGCCGCGTTCGGCATGGTGCCAGCGTACCAGCGCCTCGCGCGCGGTGATCTTGCCCGTCTGGACATTGACGATCGGCTGATAGAAGACGAACAGGCGGTCCTGGGTTTCCAGGGCGGCACGCAACTGGGTTTCCAGCAGGGCGCGTTCCTGGATGCGGGTCTCCATGGCTGGGCAGAACAGGCGCGCCATGCCCTTGCCCGCCGACTTGGCAGCATAGAGCGCGATGTCGGCGCGCGAGAGCAGGGTCTCGGCGTCATGGCCATGCGCGGGAGCCAGTGCCACGCCGATCGATGCGCCGATCCGCACGCTCTGATCGGTGCCCAGGGGGTAGGGCGCGCCCAATGCGGCAATGATGGCGTGGGCGTGGGCGGTGGCGCGATCGGCATCGTCATGCGGCACGAGCACGGCAAACTCGTCGCCGCCCAGGCGCGCAATGGTCGTGCCCGGGTCGCCGCAGACCGAGCGCAGGCGCGCGGCAACCGCTTCGAGCAGCGCGTCTCCCGCGCGGTGGCCCTTGGTATCGTTGATCACCTTGAAGCCATCGAGGTCGACATACAGGAGGCCGAGGTGGGCCCCCGGCGCCGCCAGGTGCATGTCCAATTGCTCGCGGAAGTTGGTGCGATTGGCCAGCCCGGTGAGCATGTCGTAGTGGGCCAGCTGGCGGATGCGGTTTTCCGCCTCCACCTCCTTTGTCACCAGCCCCCAGGTCAACATGGACCCAAGGTGGCTGCCGTCATGGGCCCGGACGGGCGCGATCTTCAGGTCGAGCACTTCGGGCCCGAGCCGCACTCGCGTGTTCTGCGCCGGGTGACCGGGCTCGACGAGCAGCCGCCGCTGAAACTCCGGATGCGCGAGCAGAACGTCGACGGGCGTATCTGGCGGCGCGTCATGCTCCATTGGCAGCAGGTGTGCGATCTGGTCGAGCAGGCGTTTCGACGTGTTGTTGGCGTAGTTGACGTGGCAGGTATCGGGCTTGACGGTCATCACGGCGATCGGCATGTCGTCGATCATGTGCAGCAGCCGGCTTTGCTCCGCTTCGCGGCGGCGGGCCTCTGTCTGCGCGTTCACCATCAGGGTGAAGTCGCGATAGTTGATCATCAGGATGACGAGCAGGCCGAACGACACCAGGGCCATGTTGACCGCGATCGCCACGAAGGTCGGTTGGCCTGTCGATGCGAAGAACGCGATGAACGCACCGTTGACGATGATCGTGACCATGACGGCCGCCGAGCGCAGGTGCATCAGGCAGAAGATGCAGGCGATGACCGTGATGGCCATGTAGAAGGCCAGGTATGAGCGGGTGTAGGCGTCGCCGTAGCGGAACAGGGCGAGCGACCAGGCCGTGAACGCGAAGGCAATGACGCTCGCCAACCGGTTGGTACGCGTGAGCGCGCGCAGCGCGAGCGCTGGCGTCGGATCGATCCGCCGGGATCGCCACCAGTGCAGCACGCGCACCGCGCAGGCCGCCGTGAGCAGCAGCGGGATGCCGATTGCCAGCCACGCAGGGCTGATGGCGCGGTAGGTCAGGGCGACCGCCCAGGTGCTGGTGATGAGGATGAAGTACATCATCGGCAACTGGCGCGAGAAGGCGCGGTACTGCGCCTTGAGCAGTTCCGGGTTGTCCTGCGACACGCCCAGGAAGTCGGCCACCTTGCCCGCAAACGTGCTGACGCTCATGGAACGCTCCAGGGTTCGGTCCGGGCGGCGCGCGATCGACAGGCGCTATGGCCGGGCAGGGTCCAGGGCATAAGGGGCAACGACAGCGCAGATCTGCATGATGGCCATGTGTGCCGCCCGTCTTGAACGGACGGGCAAGGGGAGCGGGCGGGCCAGCGGCATGCGAATTCCTTTCCAAGTGGCAGCGGGGCACGCATTCGCTTGCCCTACCCCACAGAAGCGGACGATTCGTCCCTTTCTGAATAGAGCTTTTGTATGAGGGCCGCTGCGTGCGGGCCGTGGTCGTGCGGTGCAGCAAAATGGCTCACGGCGCCGCATGTGCAGGCAGCCATTGACGCGGTGTTTGTCCGCGGACAGATTTCATGCGATTGGTGCGGGCGTCATGCCCGGACAGGCTTGCGCGGCGCGCATTGCCCGGGCTTAATGGGCGCTGTTTTTCTTGCCGCCTGAGACCCAGGCCTGCGCTTGCCATGATCCGCATTGACGATCCCCAGCATGACAAAGAGGTCGGCGTGGCCGACGCCACCCAGGATACGACCCGCATTGACGACGTGCGCATTGGTGCCGTCCGTCCGCTCATCTCGCCGGCGCTCCTGCTCGACGAGTTGCCGGTGTCACCCGAAGTCCAGGCCCATGTTGAGACGAGCCGGGCCGCCATCACCAACGTGCTGCAGGGCCGGGATGACCGCCTGATCGCGGTGGTGGGCCCATGCTCGATCCACGACCACGACCAGGCGATGGAGTACGCCCACCGGCTCAAGGCGGCGGTGGCGGGCCTGCAGAACGATCTGCTGGTCGTGATGCGGGTCTACTTTGAGAAGCCGCGTACGACCGTCGGCTGGAAGGGTTACATCAATGATCCGCGCCTGGATGGCAGTTTCCGCATCAATGAAGGGTTGCGCCGCGCGCGCGAGCTGCTGCTGGAAATCAATGCGCTGGGGCTGCCTGTCGCCACCGAGTTCCTCGACCTGCTGAGCCCGCAGTTCATCGCCGATCTCATCGCCTGGGGTGCGATCGGCGCCCGGACGACCGAGAGCCAGAGCCACCGGCAACTCGCCTCCGGGCTGAGCTGCCCTGTCGGATTCAAGAACGGCACCGACGGCAGCGTCCAGATCGCGGCGGATGCCATCCTGGCGGCGCGCTCGTCGCACGCCTTCATGGGCATGACCAAGATGGGCATGGCCGCGATCTTCGAGACGCGCGGCAACCGCGATGCACACGTCATCCTGCGCGGCGGCAAGACGGGCCCGAACTACGACGCCGCCGCCATTGAAGACACCTGCCGGATCCTGCGAGCGGCAGGGCTGCGCGAGCAGGTGATGGTCGATTGCTCGCACGCGAATTCGGGCAAGTCGCACACGCGCCAGATCGACGTGGGGCATGACCTGGCGCAGCAGTTGTCCGGTGGGGAGCAGCGCATCGTCGGCGTCATGATCGAGAGCCACCTGGAGGAAGGCCGGCAGGACCTCAAGCCGGGCGTGCCGTTGCGACATGGCGTGTCGATTACCGACGCGTGCCTGGGCTGGACCCAGACCGAGCCGTTGCTGGAGACGCTTGCCGGCGCGGTGCGCGCGCGTCGCAAAGGCTGACGTCGGCACGCCGAACCGCGTGTCTGCCGCCGGTTGCGCAGGCGGCGGGCTGGCCGGCGGGGGCGCGGGGCCCCGGGGGTGTAAACTGCGCCCTTTTTTGCACTCGTAGCATGGCGCACGTCCAGCAACGCAGGGCGCTCAGCGGCCCTGCGCTGATCCGCTTACTCGCTCGCCTGGCGGACACCGATCTCTCCCAGCCTGGGCAGTCACTGTCAGACCGGCTGAGCCAATGGCTCAGCTGGACCGATGCCATCACACTGTCGACCGCGCTGAACGCCAGCCTGCCCACGGTCGCGCCCGGCGCGCAGGCCGCTGGCGCTGATGCGGCAACGCTGTGCGGCCGCGTTCGCTCGGCACTGGCGAAGGCCATCGGCGCGACCGGTCTGTCAGACACGCGATCGAACTCCGGTGCGCGCCCGCCCGCCCAGAGCGCACCCGTGGCCGTCGACGTCGACTTTGCCGACTTTCGGCAGCGGTATGTGTCGATGCAGCAGACGATGGAAACGGAGATCGGCAGCCTGCGTGGCCGCCTGCGTCGTGCCCTGGCTGCCAAGGCACCAGACCTGGCGCGCCTCGCCATGCTCGATGCCAGCATGGAGCAAGCCCTCGCCGGGCGGGAGCGCACGCTGCTGGGCGCGATCCCGACGTTGCTCGGGCAGTATTTCGAGCGTCTGCGAGCCGCCGAGCTGCAGCGGCAGGCCGATCCCCTTGCCGACAGCACGGCTCCCGCCCCATCCAGCGCCTGGCTGAACGCATTCCGCAACGATATGCAGAGCGTGCTCCTTGCCGAGCTGGATGTCCGTTTTCAACCGGTCGAAGGGCTGCTTGCCGCCCTTGGCCCCCGCTAAGCCGGACACCATGTCCAGACATCACCTGAACTTCATCGTTTTCTTCGCCGGCCTGGCGGCCGTGGGCTGGATTGCCGCGGGCTATCTCATTGGTTGGAACCCGCTCGCGTTGGGCGTCACGCTGGTGATCGGCGCCATCTACCTGACGGGGACGCTCGAATTGCGCCGGTATCAGCAGGCGACGGGCACGCTCGACCGCGCCGTTGCCGGGCTGTCCGAGCCACCCGCCAGGCTGAGTGGCTGGCTCGATCAATTACATCCCGGCCTGCGCAACGCGGTACGCCTGCGCGTGGAGGGCGAGCGCGCTGCGATTCCCGGCCCCGTATTGACGTCCTACCTTGTCGGCCTGCTCGTGCTGCTCGGCATGCTCGGCACCCTGCTGGGCATGGTGGTGACGCTCAAGGGGACAGGCGCTGCGCTGGAAAGCGCGACGGACCTGCAGGCGATCCGCGCCTCGCTGGCGGCGCCGATCAAGGGGCTCGGGTTTTCGTTCGGCACGTCGATTGCGGGCGTGGCAACGTCGGCCATGCTCGGGCTGCTGTCCGCCTTGTGCCGACGTGAGCGGCTTCAGGCCGTGCAGGCGCTCGATACCCACATCGCGACCACGCTGCGCCCCTACTCACACGCGCATCAACGCGAAGAGACCGTCAAGCTCCTGCAGCGCCAGGCCGACGTGATGCCCGCGCTGGTAGACCGCTTGCAGGCCATGATGGCGGCCCTGGAGCAGCAGGGCACAGCCAGCGGCGAGCGGCAGCTTGCCAGCCAGCAGGCGTTTCTCGACAAGGCGGAGAGCGCCTACAGCAGCCTCGCCGCATCGGTGGGGCAATCGTTGCGGGAGAGCGCCGCCGAAAGCGCCCGCGCGGCCGGCGCCGCCATCCAGCCGGTCGTCGAAACGACGATGGCCGGGATCACACGCGAAACCGCCGCGCTGCACGACGCGGTGGCGCATGCGGTGCAGCGGCAGCTGGATGGCGTGTCGACGCGTCTGGAGACCACAGCCCAGACGGTGGCCGGCATCTGCAACAACGCCCTGTCGGAACATCAACGCGCGAGCGAGGCGCTGGTCGGACACGTCAGCACCGCCCTCGACCGGTTTTCAGAAGCGTTCGAGCAACGTTCCACACGCCTGGTCGATGGCGTTGCCGAGCGCCTCGAAGCGACCACGGGCAGCCTGTCCGGTGCATGGGGCGACGCGCTCGTGCAGCAAGGGCATGCCCAGGCGCTTGCAGCCGGCCAGCAGCAGCGCGCCTTTGAAGCGATTGCCGCGACCTTCGGGCAACACGCCGCCTCACTGCTGGACGCCTTGAAGCAATCCCAACTCGAACTCCAGTCTGCATTGGAAGCGCGTGACCAGCAGCGCCTGGCGGCGTGGACGGACACGCTCGGCGTGATGGGTGCCGACCTGAGCCAGCGCTGGGAAGCCGCGGGCGCCGACATGGCGAGCCGGCAGCGCGAGATCTGCGACGCGCTGGCGCACACCGCACGCGAGATCTCCGCGCAGACACAGGCGCATGCCAGCGAGACGATCGCGGAGATTTCGCGGCTCGTGCAGGCCGCGTCGGAAGCGCCCAGGGCGGCGGCCGAGGTGGTCGCCGAATTGCGCCAGAAGCTGTCCGACAGCATGGTGCGCGACACGGCAATGCTGGAAGAGCGCACGCGCTTGCTGGGCACGCTCGAAACGCTGCTCGATGCCGTGAACCACGCCTCTACCGAGCAGCGCTCGGCTGTGGACGCGCTGGTGGCGACCTCCGCCGGTCTGCTCGAGCGCGTGAGCACCCGGTTCACGGACCACGTCGAGGCCGAAACCGGCAAGCTGGGCGCGGTGGCCGCACAGGTGACAGGCAGCGCCGCCGAAGTGGCAAGCCTGGGCGAAGCCTTCGGCGTGGCCGTTCAGGTGTTCGGCGAGTCGAACGACAAACTGATCGCCCATCTGCAGCGGATCGAATCGGCGCTGGACAAGTCGCTCGCACGCAGCGACGAGCAACTCGCCTATTACGTCGCGCAGGCGAGGGAGGTCATCGACCTGAGCATGCTGTCGCAAAAGCAGATCCTCGAAGACTTGCAGCGGCTGGGCGGGCAACGCACCGTGGCCGGAGCCGAGGCGGCATGAACGACGACATTGACGCAGGCCTGGAGGGCGCGGCGCCGGTGTGGGCCGCCTTTGGCGACCTGATGTCGGTACTGCTCGGCGCCTTTGTGCTGATTCTCGTGGGCGTTATCGGCGTGCAGTTGGAGCTGTCATCCAAACTGGAGCACGAGGTGAAGCAGCGGGAGGCGGAAGCGCAGCGCCGCAGGACGCTGGAGCAGGCGCTTGCCGGTCCGCTGGCGGCTGGGCGGGTAACGCTCGTCAACGGGCGGATCGGCATCAATGGCAGCGTGCTGTTCGCGCTCAATTCAGACCAGTTGCAGCCGCAGGGGCTGACGTTGCTGAAGAGCCTTGCGGGGCCGCTGGCGGCATATCTGCAATCGCGCGACGAGATCCTGATGGTGAGCGGGTTTGCCGACGACCAGCAGGTGCGTGCGGGCAACCGCCAGTTTGCCGACAACTGGGAGCTGTCGGCAAAGCGCGCGTTGACGGTCACGCGCGCGTTCATCGATGAAGGCATTCCCGCTTCAAGCGTCTTTGCCGCGGCATTCGGCTCCGAGCAGCCGGTCAGTTCCAATGCGGATGACGCGGGCCGCGCCCGGAATCGGCGGGTCGAGATCGCGCCGGTTGCCCGGTCGGCGGCTTCCAATGGCGGGCAACGTGACGCTCACTGAGTCGGCCATTGCAGCGGCGCTGGACGACCTGCGCGCAACCGGCGCCGACCGGGTGGACCCCGTTCGCTTCCGCTTGATCGAGGCATTGCACCGGCGGGCTGCTGCCCAGGCTGGCGACGCGCGGGACATGCTGTTCCAGCGGCTGAACCGGCTGCTGGAGCGCTATGCCGATCGCGTCCGGCCAACGGTGCCTGCCGCTCACACGGCGGATACGGTCGACAACACAGCCTGCCCGTGCGAACCCGTGCAGGGCCCCCTGGCCGAGTTGCTGCGCGACATCGCCAGCCGTGCACGTCCTGCGGGCCAGGGCGCCATGTCCGGCACGTACCCGGAACTGGGCATGCTGGATGACTTTCGGGCGATCTGGGCGCGGGTCAGCGCTGAAACGCAGTTGCGTCAGTCGCTGGACAAGGTGCCATCGAATGCAGGGCCGCTCAACTCAAGCAGTCTCGTGCATCGTTCGCTGGTACGCATGCGCGAGCTGTCGCCAGCGTATCTGCGGCAGTTCCTTTCCTACGTGGATGCGCTTTCGTGGCTTGAGCAGATGAGCGAGCTCAGCACGGTCGCGGCCCGGGACAGCACGCGGACCGGCGGGGCCCGTAAAAGTCAGCGCGGCAAGGCGCGCTAGCGGGATCAAAGCGGATGCATTTCCGCAGCCGCGTCATTCCTCCGAGGCGTGTGTGCCGTGTGGCGCGCCATGCGGTGCGGCATCCAGTGCGGCGCGCACTTCATCGTCCTCCACCTGGGGGAATGCATCGTAATACGCACCCACCGCGCGAAAACCGGGTGGCGCGTACAGGCAGACCAGTTCATCGGCCAGCGGGCGAATCGCCTCCAGGCTGTCGGGTGCGCCCACCGGAACGGCACAGACCAGCCGTTTCGGGTGCCGCTCGCGTATGGCGTGCAGCGCGGCCTTCATGGAGGCGCCTGTCGCCAGGCCGTCATCCACGACGATCACCACCCGGTCTTTCACTTCGATGGGCTCGCGGTGCGGGGTGTAGAGCGCGCGTCGCCGGCGGATGACGTCCATTTCTTCAGCGCGCTCGCGTTCGAAATAGGTCGTGTCGGCGCCCACGCGCGCTGCATGCGGGGCGACGTAGGTCCAGCCCCCTTCTTCGACTGCCCCGACGGCCAGTTCGGGGTTGAACGGCGCCCCGATCTTGCGGACGAGCACAACGTCAAGCTCGCCTTCCAGCGCTGCCGCAATGAGCTGCCCCATGGGGACAGCCCCACGCGGAATGGCCAGGACCAGCGGATGGCTGTCCTTGTATTTGTCCAGGGCGAGCGCGAGCAGGCGCGCTGCATCCGATCGATCCTTGAATCGCACGACTCACCTCGCTGGTTGATGGCGGCGCTCGGTGGCGCCCAGGTGGCGCACGAACCAGGCCCGTGCCAGCTCCGCCGCGTGTTCGAGCGTGCCAGGCTCCTCGAACAGATGCGTTGCGTACGGCACGGTCTCCAGGGCCTTCTCGCAGCGCATCTCCGACATGGCCTGGCGGTTGAGATCCAGGACATCGATATCCGCCGCGCCGACGATCAGCAGGGTGGGGCACGCAAGCTGCGCCAGGGCATCGGCCCCGGCCAGGTCCGGGCGCCCGCCGCGGCTGACGACGGCATCGATCCGATAGGGGCCGTCCGGCGCGGCGGCGGCTTGGATGGCGGCAGCGGCACCTGTGCTGGCCCCGAAATACCCCAGCCGCAGCTGGCGTTCGCGCGCGATGTGGCCGACCGCGTGCGTGGCCGTGCGCAGGCGCTGCGCGAGCAGTTCGATATCAAAGCGGTTTGCGGCATGCGCCGCTTCGTCCGGGGTCAGCAGGTCGAACAGCAGCGTACCCAAGCCCCCGGCGTTGAGCCGATCCGCGACGAACCGGTTGCGCGGGCTCAATCGCGAGCTGCCGCTGCCATGCGCAAAGATCACCAGACCGATCGCGTTGCCGGGGCACGTCAGGTTGCCCTCCAGCATCGCGTCATCGGCCACGATATCCATGCTGAGATTCAGCGCTTCAGGGTTCATGCTGCGCGTCCGGTTGTTGGAAACCCACCATGTCAGACGCTCAGCGGCGGCTGTACGCTGCCTGTCGTCTCGCGCTCGCGCTCGTTGCGCACCAGGCGCGCGATGAGGCTCCATTCGGTGGCCATTGCGCTCAGCACATCATCCAGAGACAGCACGCCAACGAGTTCGCCATCGGAAGTCACGCCAACGCGTCGCACACCCGCCGCCAGCATCTCTTGCAGCGCATCGCTCAGGCTGGCATCGACCGACACGCTGAACAGGCCGCGGCTCATCACATCGGCAACGCAGGTCTGGGCCGGGTGGACACCCACCGCAACCGCGTCGAGCACCATGTCGCGATCGGTCACCACACCCACCGCACGCGGGCCGGCAGGCGTGTTTTCCGTCACCACCAGGGCGCCGACATGTTTCGCGCGCATCTGCTGGGCCGCTTCCTGAAGCGTGCAGGAATGCGGAATGTGAACCGCGTTATGGGAATACACGTCTTGAACTCGCATGATGGGCTCCTGCTGGCAGTCTGGTGGTGTTCAGGCGGCGTGCCCGCCGTGGGGTTGCATTGCCGGTTGCGGCGCGGTCTTTCGCTTGGCCTCGGAGTTGGCGGGCGCCACCAGATTGAAGCTGTCGAAAAAGGCCCGCAACGAATCGGCGGAGGCCGCGAACAACTGCGACGAAGAGGCTTGGCCCTGCGGACGTTGCATCTGCTCGTTCCATTCGGTCATCTGGCGCAGGTAGGCGGCCTGCAGACCGTTCATGAAATCGACCCAGGTCTTCAGCGCTGTCGCGCCATGCGTCGATTGCATCTTCACGAACGCGCTCTGCGCAGCCGCCAACGACGCCCAGTCATGGGTGCTGCTCAGTTCGTGCTCGATTCCCCTCACATCCTCCAACGCGGCCTCGGCGACCTTGAGGCGGAAGCGCGCGAACTCGATTTGCGCATCGAGGAGAAACTCAGCAGCCCGACCCGCATCGCGCATGGCGGCGCAGGCAAGGGTGCAGGCCACATCTGACGGTTGTTGCATCGCTGTCTCCGGTCAGGTCCGGCGGCGGCATCGGGCGCCGCCGAATGATTGATCTCCCTGCAGGGTAGGTATTCCACCGCGCTTCGGATTGATATGGCGCAAAGGGTGCGAACCGCTGGCGTGCGCTTGCCGCCAGGCCAGCCTTTCAAGGCGCTTGCTTGCCTACGCCGACAGGGGCAGAGCCAATGCCGCCACGCGGCTCCGGGCCATTCCTGCATGACGCAGATCAACCTGGAAGGAGGACCGTTGCCTAGCATGGAGTCGAGGGTAGGCAGGGGGTGTCCGGGCGTGGATCGCGTGCGGAAACCAGCCGCACTGGCCATGACACATCCGACACGCGGGAGAACCATATGCGCTCGAGATCATCATCGCCGCGCGGGCGGGCGCGCTCGCCGGCACGCAAGCCCGTGCGTTCGTGCGCGCGTGCGTGCCGTGGCGCACCTGAACCGGCCTGCCGGCTCGGCGCGCGCTGCACTGGCATGCCTCTGGGCCGCCCGGGGCGCCGTGCGTGGTCTGTGCGCCGCGCGCCGGGTGCGGGCGGTAAATCGGTGACGTGGCGTGTGGTCACGCGGGCCTGCGCCGGCACGCGGCTGCCGGCCTTCATGCGCGCCGGTTGACCTGCCGACCGACTTGCAGCCCGGGGCCGACATCCATGCAGGCAGACACGCCGACCGAACCCGAGGCGCTGTCGCCCGTGTGCGCGGCCGTGCTGGCCGACCGCTATCTCGGTCCGAAGGAAACCACGCGCGATCAGGTGTTCAGGCGGGTCGCGCAGGCGCTGGCTGCGGCAGAAGTCCCCGAGCGTCGCGCTCACGTTGCGAGCCTGTTCTACGGCAACATGCTCCTTGGGGCCATCGGGGCCGGGCGCATCATGGCGAATGCGGGCCTTGCCAGGCACGCCACGATGGTGAACTGCTTCGTGCATCCCATCGTCGCGCCGGATGCGCCAGTGGCGAGTCTCGCTGATATCGAACGTGCATTGCACCAGGCGCAGGCCACGCTTCGCATGGGCGGTGGCGTTGGCTACGACTTCTCCTCGGTGGCACCTGTCGATGCCCGATGTGCGAGGCCAAATGGGGCCACGGGCGGCGTCTGCGCCGTCATCGACCGCTTCGATCAGGCGTGCCGGTCGCTGCCGCTGGGTGACACGCGAGGTGGCGCCCAGATGGCGGTACTGCGTTGCGACCACCCGGACCTCGGCGCGTTCGTCGCCGCAAAGCGTGGACGCAAGCGCTGGACAACGTTCAACGTGTCGGTGGCAGTGACAGACGCCTTCATGCAGGCCGTCGCCGACGATGCCCCATGGCCTCTGCTGCATCGTGCCGAACCGAACGCGCCGCTGCGCGCGGCAGGTGCCTACCGGCTCGACAACGGTAGCTGGTGCTACGCAACGCCGCCTGCACGGCACCTGTGGGGCCTGATCGTGGAGGGTGCGCATGACAGTGCCGAGCCCGGCCTGCTGTTCATCGACACCATCAACGCCGCCAACGATCTGGCCGACATCGAAACCATTGCCGCCACCAACCCGTGCGGCGAGCAGCCCCTGCCGCCGTGGGGCAGTTGCGTGCTCGGCCCGATCGATCTGTCGAGGTGGGTGCAGTGGCCATTCGGCGTGGGCGGGCAACCGATGTTCGACTTCGTCGGCCTGGGGCGCGCGGTGCAGATTCAGGTCAGGATGCTCGACAACGCAATCGACATCACGCGCTGGCCGCAAGAGGAGCACATGCGCGAAGCGCGCGCCAAGCGCAGGATCGGCGTGGGCGTGACCGGCCTGGCCGATGCGCTTACGATGCTGTGCCTGCCCTATGACGCACCCGAGGCGCGCAACATGGCCGCCCAGATCGCACGATGCCTGCGCGACAACGCCTATGCCGCCTCCACCGCATTGGCGAGGGAACGCGGGCCTTACCCGCTGTTTCGCGCCGAGCGCAGCCTTGCACCCGGGCATTTTGCGGCCGCGCTGCCCAGGGCGGTGCGTGAATCGATTGCCCGCCACGGCTTGCGCAACAGCCATCTGCTGTCCTTGGCGCCGACGGGCAGCGTCAGCCTGGCCTTTGGCGACAACTGCTCCAGCGGCGTCGAACCGGCGTTCGATTGGGCATACCAGCGGAGGGTGCGCATTCAGCACGGTCCCCCGCAGCTTTACCGGATCGAGAACCGCGCCAGCCGGCACTTCCGGGCCCTGCACGGCAACCATGCGGCGTTGCCGGGCTATTTCGTGAAAGCCAGCCAGGTCAGCGGGTTGGACCACCTGCGCATGGTGGCGACGCTGCAGCCGTTCATTGACGCTTCGATCTCGAAGACGGTGCTGATTTCCGGCGGTGTCTCGCGCGCGGAGGTTGACGCGCTGCTCTTTCATGCGTGGCGGCTGCGGCTCAAGGGCATCACGGTTTTCCGGCCCGACACCGCTGCGGATGACGTGCTGGCCGTGCTGCCCACGGCGGACGGACGCCCCGCCTGTGGTTGCTGAGCGGCCGGGCCGCTGCTCAGTCCAGATCCATCGAGGGGTACCCGGACAGGGCCCCCGCCCGCGAGCGGCAGGCCAGCAGGGGGTCGCCCGCCCCGATCCATGCCGCGCGCACGGTCACGCAAGTGTCGCGGAACCGCGCCGTGGGGATGCCGATCCGGTTGGCCGCAGTGGCCCAGTGCGCAAAGACCTTTGCATGCACCTGCAGATAGGCCCGGCGAACATCCGGCTGCCTCGGGAACATGCCGTCTGTCGCCGGAAACTCGGGACAGCGGAGGTAGAAGTTGAACCAGAAAAGCACCGCATACGCTTGCAGGATGTCCTCCTTCGATTGCGGGCAGCCCGGTTCGAAGTCAATCCGCGGACAAGGGCAGGCCGTTGCGCAGAAGCGTGCCGTGTACATGGTTGCTCCTGCTCCGGTTATCCCGCCAGAGGCCGGCGCGCAGTGGCGGCGTCGTCAAGCGGCAGACCGGATGGCGGCTCCACGGTAATCAGCAGGTCGAGCCCGCTCACGCCGGGCAGGCGAAGCAGGGCGGTTTTCAGATAGGCCAGCGGGCGCGCGTCTGCAATGTGCCCGGCCAGTCGAATACGCCCGTGCCCGGTCCGGACGCCAAGGTATTTCGCCACCGACGGGGTGAACCAGTCCGCGGCCGTTCTGGCCAGCACGGCCAGCGCATGGTCGCTGAGCGCGGAAGAGACTGCGTCCGGGAGGAAGGCCTCGGCCAGCGTGTCCTCGACCAGGGGAGGAGCGGGCAATGCATTGGCGCGATGCGCGTGGGGGGAGGCAAGGGCGATCATGGCAGGCGCGTGTTGAAGTGGCTCTTGTTTCAATCTAGAGGACGCGGCGCATGTACGGTTGATCGCGCACAAGGCTTGATCCGGTAGCCGAGACAGGCGGGTCTGGCGCCCCTGCCTACAGGGTCCGTTTCAGCAGCGGTAACAGGGCCTTGAGCGAACGCGTGTTGAGCACGTCCTTGCGCTCCAGCCACCCACGCCGCGCCTGCATGACGCCGAAGGGCATATTGCCGAGGTCAGCCGGGCTGTGGGCGTCCGTGGCGATGCTCACCAGCACGCCTTCGGCTTTTGCCAGCCGGCACCCCATGTCGGAGAGATCCAGCCGCGCGGGTTGGGCATTGGCTTCGACAAAGCAGCCGCGCTGCGCGATCGCTTTCATCACGCGCGGCAGATCGACCTCGCAGGGTTTGCGCTCGCCCAGCAGGCGGCCGAACGGATGCGCCAGGATGGTGAAGTGCGGGTGGTCAATCGCGCGAAGCAAGCGGCTGGTCTGCTTCGCCTGCGGCAGGCCAAAATGGCTGTGAACCGCGCCGATGACGAGGTCCAGGCGTGCGAGGACCGCGTCTGGCAGGTCGAGCGATCCATCCTCCAGAATGTCGACCTCGATACCCTTGAGTATCACGGGCCATCCCTTGTGCTCGGCGTTGAAGCGATCGATCGCGTCGGCCTGTGCGGCCAGGCGCGCCGCAGTCAGGCCGTGCGTCACGGCGATGCGCGGTGAGTGGTCGGTGATGGCAAGGTAGTGGAGTCCCTGCAGCCTGGCCTGCGCAGCCATGGCTTCCAATGTGGCCGTTCCATCGCTGGCGGACGTGTGCACGTGCAGGTCGCCAAGGATGTCGTGGTCTTCCACGAGTGACGGGAGTGTGCCTGCCCGCGCGGCTTCGATCTCGCCAAGGTCTTCGCGCAGTTCGGGGCAGATCCAGGGCAAGCCGATCGCGCGATAGACCGATGCTTCGGTGGCGCCCGCCACGCGGTCCTTGCCCCGATACACGCCGTATTCGTTGATCTTGAGGCCCTGCGTCTGCGCCAGCTTGCGCAACGCGATGTTGTGCGCCTTGGAGCCGGTGAGATACACGAGCGCCGCGCCGAACGCGTCCGGCCGGACGACGCGCAGGTCGACCTGCATGCCGTTCTTCAGTACGACGCTCGCCCGGGTCGGCCCTGCCGAGATCCGGTTGACCACCTCGTTGTAATGCACGAAGTGTTCGACGACATATGCCCGGTCGTGGGCGGTGGCGAGCACGTCGAGGTCGCCCACGGTGTCGCGGCCCCTGCGGTAGCTGCCGGCCATTTCAAGCTGCTCGACCTTACCGCTTGCCTGCAGGTAGCGCGTGAGGGCGTCGGCGCACGGCTTGGCAATGTCCAGCCCGTAGCGGCGATGGCGCTCCAGGCGTGCCGTGACCGCTTCGAGCAGGCGCGCCTCACTTTGCGGACCAAAGCCGTGCAGCTCGCGGATGCGGTGTGCGGCCGCCGCGCGGGCCAGGTCGTCCAGGGTGACGATCCCGAGTTCGTGCTCCAGCATGCGGGCGCGCCTGGGCCCGAGTCCGGGCAACTGAAGCAGTTGGACGATGGACGCCGGAACTTCGGCGCGCACGCGCGTGAGCATGGCGCAGGTTCCCGTCTCGACGATCTCGCGCATCTTTGCGGCGAGGTCGATGCCGATGCCGGGCAGCCCGGTCAGGTCTGCGCCGCGCGCGAGCATGGCGTCGACGCCCTCGGTCATGCCTTCAACGAGGCGCGCCGCGTTTCGGTAGGCGCGCACCCGAAACGGATTCGCTGCTTCCACCTCGAGCAGATCGGCAATTTCATTGAAGACCGCAGCGATGTGCTGGTTGCCTTGATCTCGGGAGGAAACCGGTTGCGGCATGAGACGTCCCCATGTTTGCGTGAAGTCACCTGGCGCCGCAGCGCAGGGACCCAGCCCACGTGCGGTAGCGGATGTCTCATCGTTTCACGCGCAGCGCGATGGACCTTGCGGCACGTCAAGCCAGGCGACGTTTCGTGGGCGCGGCGGCACAGCGTGCCGTTCGGCTTGCGCAGGATCAACCCGACCACAACCGCCGGTCGTATCGTAAGCATGAGGAATTGCACAGCGACCACTCTGCCTGGAGGGCTTGCCGCCATGCGGAGCCTGATCCCGTTGTTATGCGTTGCATGGCTGATGGCCGGGTGCCCTCGCGCAAGCGCCGACTCTGCGCAGGTGCACCGTCATGTGGTGGTCCTGGTCTACCACCGCTTCGGGGCAACCGTGGACAGCGCCATGACCGTTCGCATGCAGACGTTCGAAGCGCAATTGCGCACCATTCAAGCGACCGGCTATCGCATCGTCGCGCTGGCCGATGTGGTCGACTGGCAGGCCGGTAACGACGTTGCGCTGCCCGAGCGCGCGGTCGCCATCACCGTGGACGACGGGCACCGGTCGGTCTACGAAACGCTGTGGCCGGCGGTGCGCGGCAGGCCGATCCCGGTGACGCTGTTCATCTACCCGTCAGCCATCTCGAACGCCTCCTATGCGATGACCTGGGCGCAACTGCGCGAGCTGGTGGCAGGCGGTCAGTTCGATGTGCAGTCCCACACGTACTGGCACCCGGACTTTCGTGTCGAGCAGCAGCATCGGGGTGCGGAAGACTTCTCCCGGTTCGTGCACGACCAGCTGCGGCGCTCGCGCACCCGACTCGAGACGGAGACGGCGCGGCCGGTGCACCTGCTGGCGTGGCCGTTTGGCATCCACGGCCCGGTGCTGGAGCGGATTGCGCAGGAGGAGGGGTATATCGCGGGCTTCACGCTGGAAGCGCAACCGGTGCGGCGCACCCAGCGGGCGATGGCGCTGCCGCGCTATCTGATGACCGACCGCTGCGGCGTGCAGTGCATGGCCGACATGCTCAGGGCGGGCGAGGAACGACATGAGTAGCCGCGGGTGCACATGGCTGGGCGCAGTGCTGTTCTGCATCATGGGACTGGCCCAGGCGTTGGAGGTCCATGTGGTGGACGCGTCGGACGGCCGGCCCGTCGCTGGGGCCACCACGGTGGCGTGGGGCGGCAGTCAAGTCACCAGTGCGGCCGGTATCGCGTCCATTGCATCGCCCCGCGTCGGTGATCGTTCGACGATGAGCGTGCGCGCGCCCGGCTATGCCCGTACGGAGGTGGCGCTCGACGCGAATCAGGCGGCCGTCAATGTTGCGCTCAGGCCAATCCAGCCCAGGGCGGTCTACTTGTCGGTACAAGGGGTCTCCAACCCGACCTTGCGTGAGGAAGCGGTTGCCCTGCAAGGCGACACCGCCATCAATGCGCTGGTGATCGACATGAAGGGCGACCGTGGGGACACCCCTTATCCGAGTGCGTCTCGCCTGGCGATCGGCGCGGCGCCGGCGGGCGGCAGCGACGCATCGCGCGGCAGGCGGTTTGCCAGCTTGATCCAGCAATTGCGGGCGCGCGGTCTGTATCTGATCGCCCGTATCGTGGTGTTCAAGGACGATCGACTGGCAGCGGCGCACCCGGGCTGGGCTGTCCGTGACCGCAACGGCGAAATCTGGCGTGATCGGGAAGACCAGCGCTGGATCGATCCCACCATCGAGGCTGCGTGGGTCAGTAGCCTCGATGTGGCCGAAGAGGCGGCCAGGCTCGGGTTTGACGAGATCCAGTTCGATTACCTCCGGTTTCCCGATGCCAGCGGCCTGCAGTTCAAACTGCCCAACACCGAGGTCAACCGTGTGGCGGCCATCACGGGCTTTCTTGCGCGGGCCCGCGAGCGGCTGCGCGCGGACAATGTGTATCTGTCCGCAGATATCTTCGGCTACGTGTGCTGGAACGCCGACGACACGGCCATTGGACAGCGGATCGAAACGCTGGGCGCGGCGGTGGACTACATATCGCCGATGCTGTATCCGTCCGGCTTTACGTGGGGCCTGCCCGGCATCAGGAAGCCGACCGAGAAGCCCGGCGAGATCGTCGCGCGCTCCCTGGCCGAAGCCAGGCGCCGCACGGGCTTGCCCGGCGTGAGGTTCCGGCCGTGGCTGCAGGCGTTTCGGGACTATGCCTTTGACCATCGCGAATTCGATGCCGGGATGATCCAGGCCCAGATCGACGCCGCCAACGCCGAGGGCACCCACGGGTGGATGCTATGGAACGCTCGCAACCGTTACGATCGCGCCAGCTTGCCGCGATAGGGCTGGCGCTCGCCGCGCTGCTGTATGGACCCTTGGCGAGGGGTGGCGCGGCGCCTGCAGGCGATCTCGCGCCACTCGGCAAGCCCGTCTCCGGGCGCGAACTGGAAGCCGTGGTCGCTGCGCAGATCGCGGATGCCAACGTGGCGGGCGCGGTCGTGTTGGTGGGCGATGCCGGCGGCGTGCGCGAGCGCGTCGCACTCGGGCAGCGCACGATCGGGCCGGCGGCCGAGCCGATGACGGATGACACGATCTTCGATCTCGCTTCGCTCACCAAGGCTGTCGCCACCGCCACGGCGGTGCTGCAGCTCGTGGAGCGCGGGCAGATCGTGCTGGATGCACCTGCCGCCCGCTACTGGCCTGCCTTTGGCGCCGACGGAAAAGAGGGTGTGACCGTGCGCCAGTTGCTGACGCACACCTCGGGCCTGCCGCCCGGCCTGGCGTCGCGTGCGGCATTGAAAAGCCCCACGACAGTGCTCAATGCGATCGCGGCCATGCCGCCTGTTGCCGAGCCCGGCAGCCGCGTCATCTACAGCGATATCAATTACGTCGTGCTGGGCGAGATCGTGCAGCGCGCGAGCGGGATCGGGCTGGATACCTGGTGTGCGCGAAACATCTTCCGCCCGCTTGGCATGCGCGACACGCGGTTCCGGCCGGGCCGCCAGCTGATGGCCCGTATTGCCCCCACCACGACACGGAACGGACGATGGCTGCGGGGCGAAGTGCAGGACCCGACGGCCGCCGCGTTGCGTGGTGTATCCGGCAACGCTGGCCTGTTTTCCAGTGCGGGCGACCTTGCCCGCTTTGCGCGCATGCTGCTCAATGGCGGGCGGCTGGATGGCCAGCGCATTCTGCAGGCTGCCAGCGTGGCCATGCTTTCCACGCCAGACAGCACCACCGCGCCGGAGGCCACGCGCACGCCCGGCTGGGAAGTGCAGGCGCCGCTGATTCCCAACCGGTATCGCGCGCCACGCGCCGGGCTGCTGCAGCATCTCGGCTATACCGGAACCGGGTTGTGGATCGATCTGGTGACGCGGCGGTTCGTGATCGTGCTGACCAGCCGCCTGTACCCCGATGAGAAGGGCGACGCCATGCCGTTGCGTGCAGCCGTGCTGGGCCTGGTCTCGAGTACGGCGCCGGTGCTCTCGGGGCAACAGATCGCTGCACGGGCGCCCGTCATGGCCGACGCAGTAGCCTGGACCGAACAGCGCTTGCCCCCCGCGAGCGGACCCGTGCGCACCGGCATCGATGTGCTGGAAGCCGCCGGGTTTGCACCCCTCGTCGGCAAGCGGGTGGGGCTGGTAACCAACCGCAGCGGTTTCGACGCGATGGGCAGACGGACCATCGACGTTCTGGCGCAGGCGCCCGGCGTTCGGCTGAGCGCCATCTTTGCGCCGGAACATGGCCTTGGCACGGATCTCGACACGCCGTTCGGCGACACGATCGACGCCCGCACCCACGTGGTCGTGCACAGTCTGTACGGCACGCGCAGGCGCATGCCGCCTGATGTGCTGTCCACTATCGACGTGCTGGTGTTCGACCTGCAGGATGCCGGGGTGCGATTCTTTACCTACCTCGCCACGTTGGGCGCCACGCTGGAGGCGGGCGCCGCGGCGCATATTCCCGTGCTGGTGCTGGACCGGCCCAATCCGCTGGGTGGTGACGTGGTGGGCGGCCCGGTATCGGACACGGCGGACGGTTCGTTGACGAACTATGCGCCGCTGCCGCTGGTGCACGGCATGACCATCGGCGAACTGGCGCGCTTCCTGAACGATCGGCCCGGTCACGGCGCGGCACTGCAGGTCGTGGCCATGGAGCAGTACGACCGTTCGATGCGCTTTGCGGACACCGGTCTGGGCTGGGTTCCGCCTTCGCCCAACCTGCGTGATTCCGTGGCCCTGGAGCGCTACCCTGATGTCGGGTTGATCGAGGGCGCCAGCATCAGCGTCGGCCGGGGCACCGCCACGCCCTTCAGTGTGATCGGCGCGCCGTGGATCGACGGCGCTGCGCTGGCAAGCGAGCTGAATGCGACCGGCTACGGTGCCACGTATCAGCCGATCCATTTCGTGCCGGCCGAAGGACCGTATCAGGGCCGGCTGTGTTCGGGGGTGATGATCCGGCGCGTCTCCATGCCGGACCGCCCGGGCCGCATCGGGCTGGCCCTGGCGAGGGTGCTGTCGCTGCGTTATCCCGAACACTTCAGGCTGGCCGCGATCCGCACCTCCGTCGGCTCGCAGACGGTCTGGAGCATGCTGCGCGATGGCGTGCCCCTGGGCGATATCGAGCAGCTCGCCAGCGCGCAGGCCGAGGCGTTCCGCGCGCTGCGTGCGCCGTATCTTCTCTACTGACGCATCAGCGCGTCCATTTCACGTGCAGCTCGGTCTCGGCGTTGCCATAGTCGAAGGTCAGCCGTCCGTGGAATGCGTGATGGATTGCATGGCCGATGTCGCGCGCCAGGTGGAAGCCCGTCGTCATGATGTTCGTGCCATCCGCCGAGGATTCGACCGCCATGATGCGCTCCATCGGGTGATCGGCGCGCAGCGCTGCTTCGCGATGGCGCGCAAGGGTGAGGATCTCTTCGCGGTGGGCCGCTTCAAATGCTCCCGACAGATGGATGCGTGCGGCAGGCGCATGATCGGCCGCGCGCTGGCAGGCGGTACAGACCAGGGCATTGGCACCGGGCGGCGGATTGCGCCATTGCCAGCGGCCCTTGAGGAAGACGGCACCGCATACCGGACAGCAACTCGCGCTCGGCGCCTTGTCTGGCTGGCGGTAGCGGTCGTGAATCGGCTCAACGGCAAACGGGCTCCAGCGTGCCGGCCATACCCGTTCGGATTGGGAACGCAGTTTCATGTTGACTCCTATTGAGGGCGGTCCTGCCGACGTGCAGCGCACACCAATCTGGAGTGCCGGTGCGGTTGGACATTTCCTAGGTTAGCCATGGCAGCGCGCCGCGGTTTGGGCTGGATCAAGCGAAGCGCCCGGGCTTGGGGTGACTCGCGGCACCGTCGTCATGGGCGCGATGACGGTGTCTTTCAATGATGAAGCGGAGGGTCATGGCAGGGCCGGCGTCCAGCTCTCGTCGGGGTCGTATGCGCGCATGCGGCGCGCCGTCCCGGCGGTGTGGGGGCCGAGGTTCTTCTGATACACGACACCGTCCTGATTGACGATGAACGTCATCACGCCCGACGCGCCGTACGCGGCAGGAAACGCCACCAGCGCGAACCCGCCGGTCATGTGCCCGTCGACGACGTAGTCCTGCGCGCCGCCGGGTGCGTGCGTGCCCTGCTGGGTCAGGATGCGGAAGACGTAGCCGTGGAAGGGCGCGGCAGGCCCCGTGCCCGATGTCCCGCGTCGCTGAGCGTCGGCAAGTGCGATGAGCGGCCCCAGCGGGCTTTCTTCCTCGCCGGCTGATGCGACCCAGTAGAGGCCGTCTTGCCTGCCTGGTGAACTGGCGAGGCGCTGTGCGTACACCGGCCGCCCATCCGCCGCGCGGTGCGATGCGCCGTAGCTGAGTTGCGCCTCTACATAGGCGCGGCAGACACGGATCGCATGCGCTTCATGATGGCCGATGCGCCGGTCGATGATCTGCTGTGCGCCGGCTTGCGTATCGAAGCGCCAGCGCGTGTCCCGCATCGCCAGCGGAATCGGGTAGGGCCATTCGTCGTTGCCCAGGATGATGAACGCATGGTCCGCGCCGTCCATCTCGATGCGATGGGCTTCATCGTAGGCAGAGGCCAGCCTGCTCCGCGCGATCCTCTCTCCGGTTGGGTCACCGGAGCGCACAAGCCTGGCGCCGTCGCGGCCGAACAGCGCGAGCAGGGCAGTGCTGTCGCCGCTGCGCCAGGCGGAAGCCAATGCCTCGGCAGCCTGTTCCGGGGAGGAGAACGTCCGTTGCGCAGCCGCCGTGGCCGTCGCAGGAAGGCTCGTCATGCCGGCGGCCGCTGCCACCGTGAGCGCGGCAAGACGGCGCAGGAGCCACTGTGTGCAGGTCTCTCGCATCATCGTCTCCTGGCGCCGCCGGCGGGCGCGCCCTGAGGTGCCCCGCGAGGCGTCCCATGAGGGGCTCCCTGAGGGATCCCGTGAGGCAACCCGTGGGGTATCCCTTGCGGTGCGAAGCCTCTTGGTGGTTGCCCGCTCGGCTGGGGCACTGGCGCTGGCATGCGACTGGCCTGTCCGCGTTGCGCCTGGCCGCGCACGTCGGCGCCGCGCCCGAATGACTCGAATGTCGGCGGGTAGGCTGGCGATCGGGCGCGCGGGGCGGGGCGTACCCCTGGCGTCGGCCGGGGCGAGCCATGCGGTGCCTGGAAAGCCGGTCGCGGCGGCGAAATCGGGGAGGGCCGGATCACCGAGCCCGCAGGCGCGGACGGCGGCGTGGGATAGCCGCGAAAGCCGCGCCGCGCATCCGGTGAGACAGCCGTTCCGCTGTCGAAGCGCCCCCGCGAGGGGCCCGGATACGGGACGCCATGACGATGTCCCGGGTCATGCACCCAGAAACCGCCGGGCGGCGGCCGATGGTGGCCGATGTCGCCAAAACGTCTGCGGTCGATATCGATGTGATGACTGTGCCAGTTCCAGTGGCTCCAGCCCCACAGCGGCGCGACCACCGTAAAACCGATCCACCCGAACCCGACGGCGCCGCCAATGACGACCCCGCCCCAGATATCCGGAAAGATGTAGGGCGGGTAAGCCGGATACGGCCACGGCCCGTACACGACATAGGGGTCATAGACGGGCACATAGACCACCAGTGGGTTGGTGGGCTCGATGAGGATGTCGCCGTCCTGCGTGGTTACCATGGCCTGCGTTGTCGAACCCAGGCTGCCGTTGACTTGGGCCCGCCTGCGCAGGCGCTGGATCGAATCCATCACGGCGGCTTCGTCGGCGAGGAACGCGTTGCCGACGCGCTCGGTCCAGTCGAGGTTGTCGTTCATCATGTGCAGGAGCCTGGGGAATGGCACGAGCGACTTCACGCTCGGGTCCCACGGCAGCGGCGTCAATGCATCTGCCAGCGCATCACCGGCAAGGGCGGCGTGGGTCGGGTCGCGCACCCAGCGGTCTGCCTGAACCACCTCGAGCGGATAGGTCGCAGCCATGAGGATCTGGGCGACCAGCGCGTCCGGATACAGCGCAATGGGCGCGAGCATCTGGTCGAGCTGCTCCGCCGTGGGCTGCGGTGGCATGCTCTCAGGCGTATTCGGCTGGGAAAAGGCGGCGCTGCACATCAGCAGCAGGAACGTCAGTGCAATTGCCAGCGGCCTGACCGATCGCGCTTTCATGGACTGCCTCCGCAAGCGCGGGAACCTCGCGTCCGGCACAGACGGGTTCCCTGTGCGTTTCATATTCGGCCAACGGGGCGGTCTGCGGTTGATACGCGTCAACGCCCGCGCAGACGACGGGCACGCGTGGAGCGCATGGATGCCCGGGCCGCGGCGTACGCCGCTTGCGATGGCGCAAGTCATGCAGGGCACCGTTGCATAGACTGGTTCTGCTCGCGGTTGCACACATCGGAGTCCATCGCCCATGTCCCAGCCTCTGACCCCTTTCCTTGGCGTGCGCGAGGCGGCCAGCCGCCTGACGGGCGGCGCCACCGACTACGAGCGGCTGCTCGAGATGGCGCGCGACAAGCGCTATGTGCTGCTCGGCGAGGCGACGCACGGAACGCGCGAGTTCTATCAGACGCGGGCGGATATTACGCGGCAGTTGATCGGGCAAGGTGGCTTTGACGCGGTCGCCATTGAAGGCGACTGGCCGGACGTCTGGCGCATCAACCGCTATGTGCAGGCAGAGAGCACCGACACCGCTGTCGAGGCATTGGCCGACTTCCAGCGCTTTCCCGCCTGGATGTGGCGCAACCGCGAGGTGCTGGAATTCATCACATGGCTGCGTGATTACAACGCGCCATTACCCGCGCCGGAGCGCGTCGGCGTCTATGGGCTGGACCTGTACAGCCTGTACCGCTCGGCGGAAGCCGTCATCGCGTACCTGGAGAGGAACGACCCGGACCAGGCGGCCGCCGCGCGCGAGCACTATGCGGCGCTGGACCATGTGCGAGAGCCCATGACTTACGGCTATGAGGCCGCTTCAGGGCTAAGACTGCCTGCGCAACGGGAAGTGGTCGAACAACTGCGCAGGCTTCGTACCAGCGAGGCCAGATTGATCGAGCAGGAAGGCATGGCTGCCATGGACGCACATTATTTTGCCGAGCAGAACGCCATGGTGGTCGTCAATGCGGAGGCCTATTACCGCGAATCGTTCGGCCGCCGCGTCAACACATGGAACTTGCGTGACGCGCACATGGCGTAGACGCTGTTTGGCCTGGCCGCCTATCGGCAGCGCCGCGGCGGTAACGGGCGCGTGGTGGTGTGGGCACACAACTCGCACCTGGGCGACGCGCGTGCCACGGAATCGGCCAGTCGACGTGAATGGAATCTCGGCCAACTGGTCCGGGAGCAGGCGCACGATGCGGCGCTGCTTGTCGGTTTCACGACGTACACGGGGCAGGTCTGCGCGGCATCCGAGTGGGGCGGCGATGCCGAACAGAAGTGGGTTCGGCCGGCACGCCCCGACAGTTGGGAGTTTCTGTTTCACAGTACGGGCCTGGACCGGCTCTTCCTGCCCCTCGGGCCTGCGGCGCGCGACGTGTTCCATGAACCGTTACTCGAGCGCGCCATCGGTGTGCTGTATCTGCCGAAAACCGAGTACGCCTCGCATTACTTCGAAGCCGTCATCGGTGCACAGTTCGACGCCTTGTTCCACCTGGACGAAACCACCGCGATCGAACCCTTGAGCGCAGCGTTGCCTGCCTGACGGCCACGGCGGGAGTTGCGCCACATCAACGCGTTTCTGCGCGAATGGACCATTGTGGCTAGAGGAATGCGCTGATCTTTCTAGGAGTCCATGATGCTTCGGATACGTCACCCACTGCATGCCGCGCTGGTCGCGGTGTCGCTCGCGTCAATGGGCGCGGCGCTGGCGCAGGCGCCGTCCCCCTTGCCGTCAACGCCGCCCGATCAGCAGCGCGATGCCACTGCCGACTTTTGTACGCAACTGCGCAATGCCAGGACCCCCGCGGAGCGTCGTGCCCTGATGCAGCGTATGCACGACATCCCGGGGGCGAACGCTCCAGGCCGCCTGAATCAGCGACCTCGGGAGATGCCGCGCGGCACGATGATGGACCGCCGGTCGTGGCGGGCCATGCACGAGATGGGCTGCCTGGACGAAGGGCCCCGTACCGGCACCCCGGTCGCGCGGAAGCAGGGGAGCGTGGCCTATGTGTCCGGCGGGATCGGTCAGGATGATGTGGAAGCGATGCGCAAGATCGCGCCGCAGTACAACGTGCGGCTGACTTTCACGGGCAAGAGCGGCGAATATCTGTCCGATGTCGATACCCACATCCGCTCCGCAGATGGGGCCGTCGCGCTGGCCGTTGTGTCGGAGGGCCCGTTGCTCTATGTCCGCCTGCCGCGCGGCAGCTACCGGGTCAGCGCGTCGTACAACGGCGTCGTCCAGCAGACGGCAATGACCGTCCCGGCAAGCCAGGCGGTCGTGCGCACGATGACCTGGCAACACGAATAGATGTGACACGCGCTCGCCCGGCTGCCATGCGGCGCGCCAGGCGGGCGCTCACGCATCTTGCGCGGTGTGGGCATGATGCCGCGCCGGGCGGCGGGCGCCTATCCGCGCCTGTAGTGCGCCGCCAGGGCGCGGCCCAATAGAACGCCTGCACTGAGGGCGAGATCGCGCGAAATGTAGCCCTCCTCGCTTGCGGCACAGACCCACGGCGAGTTGTCGCCCGTCGGCGAGATGAACCTGCATTCGCACACCCAGCGCTTGTCGCTCCGCCGTAGCGTGCGAACGTTCACCCAGCCGGCATGCCCGTCGCCGATCACGGTCATACGCTCGGCCTGTGCACGCGCCGTGCGGATCCGGTGGGCTTCCTCTGCGGAGCCTTTCGGGGCGTGCTCCACCGTGCGCGTTGGGTTCCGGTGGGCCATATCGGGGCCATTGCCGGCAATGCGGCTGCCCACGCACGAGTGATCGCAAGCCGTCGCGTCGATATGCAGATGGTCTGGCGGGCTGCGCATCGGATGGGCTACGCAGCCAGTGCGAAGTCGAGGGGCCAACGGCGGCGGAGAAACTCGACGATATTGAGATCCAATCCGGGCGATGCATAACTCCAGATCACGTCGCCCGGGGCGAACCTGTTCAGCTGTTCGTGCCGGATGCCGGTATGCCCCAGTGGCAGGTGCTGCGTGGCATACCACTGCACCTCATCGGCATTGCCGGGATCGTCGCGATAGAACAGCCACGCCGCGAGGAAGGCGTCCTGGCGTTGTTCAAGCGCGTGACACATGGGCGGCTGCACGGGTGGCTGGCGGCCCGCGTCAATCTCGACCGGCGGGTAGGCCAGCCGCCAGCCAGCATAGACGTCGTCTTGCACGCTGTGATAGAAGGCGGTCTCGTGCGTGGAGTAGTAACGCTCCAGCATGAAGAACGCAGCGGGGAAGCTGCCCTTGGCCGGGCCCGTGTACCACCCGTACACGTCGTCACCTTCGACGATGACCATGAGAGCGCACATCAACCCGGGGCCTTTCGGCTCGAACGCCAGATAGGCAAACGGCTCGGTCATCGGATACTCCTGCAAAAAGATGGACGGCGCGCGCGGCTGACCTTGGCGGAAGCATCGGGGGCGCCATGTGCCTGGCGCCGCCGGACATCCGCCGGCAGGTCGGTGTCGAGCCGACGGTCAGCCGCCGCTGACCGGGATCTTCTTCGGCGCGGCCTGGGCCTCGGCCGTCTTGGGAAGCGTCACGGTCAGGACGCCATTCTTGAAGCTGGCCTCGATCTTGTCGGCATCGACGCCATCGGGCATCCGGAACGAACGCTCGAACGAGCCGAAATGGCGCTCGTGCAGGTAGTAGTCCTTCTGCTTTTCTTCCTTCTCTTCCTGCTTTTCGCCCTTGATCGTCAGGCCGCCGTTGGCCAGGTGCACCTCGACGTCCTTCTCGTCCATGCCGGGCAGATCCGCCTTGATTTCATAAGCGGTATCGCTCTCGACCACATCCACGGCGGGCGCGGAAGTCAAGGCCCATTCGCGCCGCCAGAACGGCTCGATATCGAGCGATGCGCGACGGAAGGGGAACAGGTGGAACCCGCGATCGAAGTCATCGAACACGCGCGCCACTTCCTGCCGCAGATTGTCGAATGCGCGCCAGGGCTGGAGCGAGCCCGGTGGTTTGGTCGAGGGTTCTGCGCCGGTCTTCACCGGCACTTTGGTGTCAGATTCAGCCATGGTGCGTTCTCCTGTTGAGGTCCTTGGAGAAACCATTCTGGACGCGCCTGCGAGCGGCACCTTGACAGGCATCAACCCATCGCGGCCGGGGCGCTGGAAGACGGTCCCGGCCCTTGTTTCGGGGGCGGCAGGGGCGTCACGTTGGCGGCCAGAATCGTGTCGAGATCGTGGCGATCGACCACCTCCTTCTCCAGCAGCAGGTGCGCCAGCGCTTCAAGCCTTGCGCGCTGGCCTTCCAGCGTGGCCGTGACGCGCACGCTGGCGTCGGTGAGCACCCTGCGCACTTCGCCATCAATCAGTTGTGCCGTGGCTTCGCTGTATTCCTTGCGCTCGCGCTGTGCCAATCCCGACCCCGCGAGGAGCGGGTTGGGCGCATCCTCATACGTGGCGAGCCCGAGCTGTTCGCTCATGCCGAATTGCGTGATCATCTGGCGGGCCATGTCGGTGGCGCGCTGCAGGTCATTCTGGGCGCCGGTCGAGACGTCGCGGTACACGATCTGCTCGGCAATGTAGCCACCCAGCAGCACGTCGAGCCGGTCGAGCAGTTCGCTGCGCTTGAGCAGGTAGCGGTCTTCCGTGGGCGTTTGCTGGGTATAGCCCAGGGCGGCGATCCCACGCGGAATGATCGACACCTTCGACACGCGATCGGCCAGCGGGCGGTGTTCGGCGACGATGGCATGACCGGCCTCGTGATAAGCGATCGTTTCCTTCTCTTTCGGGTTCATCACCCGGTTCTTCTTCTCCAGGCCGCCGACGATCCGGTCCAGTGCTTCATCAAAGTCGGTCATGTCGACGGCGGGTTTGCCCCTGCGCGCGGCCAACAGCGCGGCCTCGTTGACGAGGTTGGCCAGGTCGGCCCCGGCGAAGCCCGGCGTGCGCGCCGCGACCTTGCTCAACTCGACATCGGCGCCCAGTGTCACGTTCTTGGCGTGCACCTTGAGGATCTGCTCGCGACCCTTGAGGTCCGGGCGGTCCAGCGCGATATGGCGGTCGAACCGGCCCGGTCGCAGCAGTGCCGGGTCAAGTATTTCGGGGCGGTTGGTCGCCGCCATGATGATCACGCCCTTGTTGCTGTCAAAGCCGTCCATCTCGACCAGGAGTTGGTTCAGGGTCTGCTCACGCTCTTCATTGCCACCGACGAGGCTCAGTGCACGGGTCTTGCCGAGCGCGTCGAGTTCATCGATGAAGATGATGCAGGGCGCCATGTTCTCTGCCTGGCTGAACAAGTCGCGCACGCGCGCAGCGCCCACGCCGACGAACATCTCGACGAAGTCGGAGCCGCTCATGCTGAAGAAGGGAACGGCTGCCTCGCCTGCAACCGCCTTGGCAAGCAGCGTCTTGCCTGTGCCGGGGGCCCCGACGAGCAGCACCCCCTTGGGAATCCGGCCGCCGAGGCGCTGATATCGCATCGGGTCTTTCAGGAAGCTGACGATCTCGGAGAGTTCTTCCTTGGCTTCGTCGATGCCGGCCACATCGGCAAAGGTGACGCCGGTTTCCTTCTGCATGTAGACCTTGGCCTTGCTTTTGCCGATCTCCATCAAGCCGCCGGCCGCAGTGCCCACGCGGCGGATGAGTACGCTCCAGATGCCAAAGAAGATCAGCGCCGGTGCCACCCACGAGATGACGGTGCTCAACCATTTGTTGTCGGGGCGCCCCGTGAATCGCACGTGTGCTGCCTCCAGATCCTGAACCAGTGCCGGGTCGGTCACGCGCAGCGTCGAGAACGCCTGTTCAGCCTTGGCGGCGCGGTGTATCTCCTCAGCCTGCGGCTTGGAGAGCAGGGCATCGACACCCGCGGTGGAGAACGTCCCGGTGATGTCCTGTTCGCCAATCGAAACCGTTGTCACCTTGCCGGCTTTGAGCAGCACCTTGAAATCGCTGTAGGGCAGCGTCTGGAGCTGTTCTGAGAAGAACAGGGATTGGATGGCAAGGGTGGTCAACATGACCACGATCACATACCAGATCGAGAACTTCCTTTGCTGCGGTTCCATGTCGTCCTCTACGTGCGATCAGTGGCGCGACCACGGTCGGTCCGCTGGCGGGTGGCCTTCCGACGGCGCGTGTGCAGCCGGGACGAATGCGAGCATGGGAAGACTCCTGTCCATCCAAGGCGAATCTTCATCTTCGACTGCAACACGTAAAGCGGCTTGATGCCGGTCAACGAGGTGTCACGAGCGCATGCGCAATCGATCACGCCCGGACAGGGCTGCCCGCACAAGGGCCATCGTGCGCTGGCTTCCTGACATCGATCAGGATGCGGTTGAACTGGCGTTGAGAACGCGCCATTGCTCGGCATAGGATGAAAGCAATGGGTAGCGCCGCTGCTTCAGGGGAGGCCGAATGATCAAGGTACTGATTGCGGATGACCACGCCGTGTTTCGTGAGGGCCTGAGGCGCATTCTCAGCGATGCCGACGACATCGACGTCGTTGGCGAGGCGACGGACGGTGCGTCAACGATCAAGCTGGCGCGCCGGATCGCTGCGGACGTCCTCGTGCTTGACCTGTCGATGCCTGGGCGCAGCGGGATCGACCTGATCGCACAGGTTCGCCGGGAAGCGCCGCCGCTCAAGATCCTCATCCTGACCATGCATGCCGAAGACCAATACGCGCTGCGCGCGTTCCGTGCCGGCGCGGTGGGTTATCTCACCAAGGAAGGCGCGGTGATGGAGCTCGAGCAGGCCATCCGCAAAGCGGCAGCGGGCGGGACGTACATGACCCAGGCCGTGGCGGAGCTGCTGATCCAGAATCTCGGCGACCCGACCGAACAGCTCCTTCATCAGCGGCTGAGCGATCGGGAGTTCGATGTGTTCCTGCGCCTGTCGAGGGGCGATTCACTCGCGCAGATCGCGCATGATCTCTGCATCAGCAGGAAGACGGTCAGTACGTACAAGGCACGCATCCTCGAGCGCATGAACCTGCCCAATGATGCGGCCCTGGTGCGGTATGCGCTCAGCCACGGGCTGCATTGAGCCGCGCCGCGTCCCGCCTACGTCGCGTGCGGCTGGGGGCTGGCAGCTGGTGGCTGCGCTGGTGGCTGTGTAACCGGCCCGAGCGGAATGGTCAGTTCGATGAGCGTTCCGCTCTCGGCCGAAGATTCAATGCGCAGGTTGCCTTGCACCAGGTAAGCGCGCTCACGCAGGCCCACCAGGCCAAAGGACAGCTCCTTTCGGGGGTGTGCGGGGTCGAAGCCGACGCCGTTGTCGCGCACCGAAAGCACAACGCCGGACGCGTCATCGGCCAGCCGCACCTGCACGAGCGAGGCACCGGCATGACGAGCCACGTTGGCCAGACATTCCTGCAGGACGCGATACACGGTCGACGCATAGGGCTCCGGCAGTTCGAGCTGCTCCGGCGTGATCGTCAGTTCGCACTGGATGCGATGACGCCGCTGGAAGGATTGAACGAGCCATCGGCACGCCGGCGCCAGCCCGAGGTCGTCCAGCATGGACGGCCGCAGGTCCGAGGCGAGCCGCCGCGTCTCGCCGATCATGTTGTCGACGGCTTGCTCCATGAGCTTCAGCCGCTTGGCGAGGGGCTCGTCTGGCGGCGTGAGCTTGTGCTCCATCATTTGAATGTCTACCTTGAGCGCGGCCAGCGACTGCGCAAGCTGGTCATGCAGCTCGCGTGAGAGCCTGCGCCGCTCTTCTTCGCGGGCGCGCGAGCTGATCGTCGCCAGTTCACGAAGCTCTTCTCGCGACCGCTCGAGCGCCTGCTCGGTACGCCTGCGCTCCGCAATTTCCTGGCGCAGCTCTTCGTTGGTGGTGCTGAGCTGCGCGGTGCGCTGCCACACGCGCTGCTCGAGGTGTTCGTTGGCCTCGTTCAACTGGCGCGTCTTGTCGAGCGCGCGTCGCCGCTCGGCGCTTTCGTTCTCCAGGGCGGTCACGAGCATCGCATACAGGCGGGCGTATTCGATGATCAGCGCCACGAGCACAAAGCCCGAAGCGATCAGGCCGTAAGCGCGCCCCGCGTAGAAACCGACATCGAACCGGCCATGGTTGAAGACAGTCGAAAGCGCCACATCGAAGACCGATGCCACCGCCACCACCGTGCACCACAGATGCAGCAGCGAGCGGCGGCGATAGCGCCACAGGATGGCCGCAGACAGCACATTGAGGCCCCAGACCACGCTCACGGTTGGAGACATGGCATAGGCGTACCCGTGTCCGCGCATGATTTCCGGCAATGGCGACGCACTGCCCGTGGCCAGTGCCGTCAGCCCCCACGTCAGAAGCAGGATGAGGGCAGCGGACCAGAGTACCGGACGAGCAGCGTGCCGCAGGCGTGCCTGCCTCGTGCGTGCGACCTCTTGCAGCAGCGCATAGCCGATCAGCGCCAGCGGAAACCCTCCGTGCCAGAACATGTAAAGCCACGCCGTGGTTTGCGGTCCGGCCCCGAGCAGCCCCGTGGGGGCGAACAGCCCCGGAAAGCTGAGCATATGCACCACGGCCATGGTGGCGGTGAAGAAGTACCCCGATGCCAAGATCAGCAGCCCGGGCGAGCGCAGCAGGGTGAACTGGCCGATCAGCAATGCCGCCGTGACGAGGTCATTGATGATGATCGCGGACTGATAGACCGGAATGAACCCCCAGATCTGGTGCAGCTGATGTTGCGCGAAGGGCAGCATGGCCGCAAAGACCACCGCGGAGATCAGGATGAGGATCAACATCAGCCGTTCCTGCCAGGCCCGGGGTGCAACGCTGGACAGGAAGATGCGGGGACTATTCGCCGAGTCAGGCAAGATCAAACTCCGATGGAACGGCGGACGCGCGGCATCCGTCCGGGGCAGGTTTTCCCGATTCTGTTGGGGGCGCTGAGGGGGGAGCCGGCTGCATAGCGGCTGCTAACGATGTTCTTGTCAGGTTTACCTGACACGCGATCGCATCGGCTGACGCGCATTTCGTCCGAGGCCGCTTACTTGTGTGGACTCCACCCCTTACGCTGGCCGTGCATTGTTGTTGCACGTGTCCGGATGAGGCACTGCATATACCCCACCATTCGGCGTCAAGCATGCTGCGAAGTCAAGCGCTTGATTGCTGCCTGGTCAATTCACCGGCTTGCTGCGGACCATTGGCGACTGATGGTGCCCGGTGCGGCCGATGCACAGGAGCCTCTTCATGCCTGATCTGATCGAAGCCGCCTATCTGAAGCGATTCTTACGCCTGTCTGCGTGGTACCTGGCCGGCGGCTCCGGTGTGCATGGCGGCGGGGCGCTGCAGGAGCGCGGGTCTGTGGCGGCGAGGGCCACGACGCGAGGAAGGCGGATCGGGAAACGTTGGGCGGTGGCCCTGCCCAACCATGGCCGGTTGCCGGCCCGGCTCACGGGCTGTCGGTCGGCGCAGCGGTGTCAGGCGCTGTGTTACCGGAAGCAGCGAGGACTCGCGCAACGAGGTTCCGCATAAGCCCGCGCCGATTGCCCCGCGCAGGCGCGCACGCCGGAGTCCCGGGCGCGCGCGTGACGCGGTTTTGCGGAAGGGCGCGGGCGAGGCAACCGGGCCAGGTTTTCTCGCACCGCATTGTCACATCAGACGGCGCGCACCCGTGGCGCGCCTGCCTGCACCGATACGGTCGGCTCCACTGCCTGCCGGACCACGTCGCCGATCATCTCAGCGGTGGCCGCCGAGAGGGTCCACCCCAAGTGCCCGTGCCCCGTGTTGTAGAAGACATTGGCTGCGCGGCCGCGTCCGACACGCGGCATCATGTTGGGCATCATGGGGCGCAGGCCCGCCCAAGGCACCACACTACGCGTGCTGACTCCCGGGAAGCATTCGCGCACCCAGTCAACCAGCGGGCGGATCCGATCGGCGCGGATGTCGCGGTTGATGCCGTTGAACTCCGCCGTGCCGGCCACCCGGAAGCGGTCCGCACCGAGCCGGCTGGTGACGAGCTTGGTCTCGTCGTCGAGCAGACTGACAGTGGGCGCACTGGCGCGGCTCTCTTCGTCGGTCAGGTTGACGGTGATGGAGTAGCCCTTGACGGGGTACACATTGACCCGGTCGCCCAGTTGGGCGGCCAGTTCCCGGCTGGCCACGCCAGCGCACACGACGACGCCGTCGAAACCATGTGTGGCGTTGTTTGCAACCACGGCGGCACGGCGCCCGTCGGTCGTCACGGTGTCGACGTCCTGGCCGCAGCGGATGTCCACGCCGAGCCGGGCTGCCGCAGCGGCCAGACCCGTGGTGAACTTGTGAATGTCACCGGTGGAGTCGCTTTCGGTGAAGTAGCCGCCGTAGTAGCGTCCGGCCAGGGTCGGTTCGATGGCGCGCATCTCTTCGGGTGTGACGGCGCGGCGCGGCAATCCGCCGGCAGCCAGCAGGGCCGATACGCGTCCGGCATGCTCAAAGCCGGCCTTGTGTCGATAGATGTGCAGGATGCCCTGCTTGCGAAGGTCGAAGTCGATGCCCTCTGCTTCTGCCCAGCCAAAGAGATGCTCGCGCGCGGCGATGGCCAGGCGCGCGGTCTCGATGGTGTTGGCGCGGTAGCGCGGGATGGCCGCAATGAACTCCGCAAACCAGCTCAGCTTGTGCCAGGTGGGGCGCGGGTTGAGCAGCAACGGGGCATCGCTGCGCAGCATCCACTTCATGCCTTTGAGCAGCGTGGACCAGTGCGTCCAGACCTCGGCGTTCGAGGCGGAAAGCTGGCCACCGTTGGCGAACGAGGTCTCCATGGCGGGATAGCGATGGCGCTCGAACAGCGTCACGGCGAATCCGCGGCGCGCAAGGGCATATGCGGTGGTCACTCCCGTGATTCCACCGCCAACTACGGCGATTGTCTTCATTGTTTCAGGTCTCTTGCGGACGTCAGGATGGGAAGCCCGTGACGCACGATGCGCAGCGGGCGCCCCCTCTGTCCTTGACCTGAGAGATTCGCAGCGGCCCGCAATCGCGGGCCGTGGCTTGCTCCTTCGGTACCGCCGGCTGACGATGAGGCCGGGGTTCTTCAGAGTGTGATGACGGATACCGGTCCGTTTGCCTGAGAGTTTCCGGGGCGGTTGCTCCTTCGGCGCTGCCCGCCTGGCGGTGGGCAGTCTCTCCCGGTATCGCGGGTAAAACCTTGCAATGTCTGGCCGTCACTATGCAACACAATGCGTGAAATGACCAGAGGGCAATCCCGAAGGGTCAGCGCAGGTATTGCTCGGTCAGCGTGACCCAGCATGCCGCGCCGATCGGGATCAGCTTGTCATTGAAGTCGTAGCCGTCGTTGTGCAGCGAGCAACCGACCCATGCCTGCCCCGCCATGCCGTTGCCCAGGGCGAAGTAGCAGCCGGGCATGCGCTCCAGCATCCAGGCAAAGTCTTCGCTGCCCATTTGCGCTGACGGCGGCATGCGCAGGACACGCTCACCGCCCACCACCGACGCCACGGCCTCGCGGGCGATACCGGCCTCGCGCGCACTGTTCTGGATGGCCGGTACGAGGCGCTCATACTCAATGTCCGCCGCCACCCCATACGAGGCAGCCTGGTGCGTGATCACCTCGCGGATGCGGCGCTCCAGCAGATCGCGCACGTCCGGCTTGGTGGCGCGCACGCTCAGCTTGAGCATGGCCGTCTCGGGAATGATGTTGTGCGTCGTCCCGGCGTGCATTTCGCCAACGCTGATGACGGCGGCGTCCACGGGCGCCACGTTGCGCGAAACGATGCCCTGCAGCGCCAGCACGGTGGCCGCCATGGCCAGCGTCGGATCGTTGGCCAGATTGGGGATGGCGCCATGGCCGCCGCGGCCGCGAAACGTCACGGTGACGCGGTCCGAGGAGCCGCCCAGCGGGCCTTCCTGCACGACGGCCGCACCCAACGGCAGCCCCGGTGCGTTATGGAACGCGTAGATGCCGTCACACGGAAAACGTTCGAACAGGCCATCGTCCATCATCGCCAGCGCGCCGGCCAGGCCTTCTTCGTCGGGCTGGAAGATCAGGTTGAGCGTGCCGCTGAAGTTGCGCGTGGAAGCGAGATATTCGGCGGCGGCCAGCAGCGTGGCGGTGTGTCCGTCATGACCGCAGGCATGCATGCGGCCCGGGACTTCGCTGGCGTAGGGCAGGCCCGTGCGTTCCTGCATCGGCAGGGCGTCCATGTCCGCTCGCAGGCCGATGCTGCGCGTGCCGTCGCCAACCTTGAGCTGGCCCACGATGCCGTGGCCGCCCACGGTGTGCACGCTATAGCCCCATTGTTTGAGCAAGCCGGCCACCAGCTCGGCAGTGTTGGCGACATCGCCCCCCAGTTCAGGCCGGGCGTGGATGCGCTGCCGAATCTGGGCGAATCGCTGCGCTGCTTCTCGCAGCGGTGCGGGAATGTTCAGATTGTCGGGAAGTTGGTTCATGGCGTGATGCACGTTCGTATGCGTATGCGGTAAGGGTCAATCGCGGCCGGGATGCGAGGGGAACAGCGTGAGCGCGACCAGACTGATGGTGCTGGCGGACATCAGGTACCAGGCCGGCGCCATGGGCGAGCCGGTGGTGGCAATCAGCCATGTCACGATCAGCGGCGCGAAGCCGCCAAAGACGGTCACGCCCAGGCTGTACATCACCGCCATGCCGGTGGCGCGATGCTCGCGCGGGAACGCTTCCATCATCATGGCGGCGCCGGCACCGCCACTGATCGACATGATGGTCACGCTCACGCCGATCTGCAGCACGACGGATATCAGCGTGGCGTGCGTGGTCAGCAGCAGGAAATTTGGGTAGCACCAGGCCAGCGACGTCAGTGCAGCTACCACGATGATCGGCTTGCGCGTGGGCAGGCGGTCTGCAAGCCTGCCGAACACGGGCGACATGACCAGCATGGCCAGGCCCGCCATGCAGGCGGCGAGAAAAGCGGTGACTGGTGGCATGTGGATCGACTGGATGAGATACGTCGGCATGTAGAACACCGTGATGTACATGCCCGAGGTGCTGCCCGTCATCAGCAGCATGCCCAGCAGCAGCACGCGCCAGTACTGGCGGAACACGGTCTTGAGGTCGGCGTGTTCGGTGCCGCTCACGTGCGTTTCCTTCAGGTTGCGGCGGATGTAGAAGCCGACGGGCGCGATCAGCAGGCCGATCATGAACGGAATGCGCCAGCCCCACGACATCATTGCTTCCTGCGAAAGCGTTGCCGTGATGGCCGCACCCGTCAGCGCACCGGCGAGCGCCGCGCCGCCCTGGGTCGCGCCTTGCCAGCTCACCAGGAAGCAGCGCTTCTGCTTGCTGGCCGATTCCATCAACAGCGCCGAGGCCGCGCCGATCTCGCCGCCGGCCGACAGGCCTTGCAGCAGCCGCCCCAGCACCACCAGGACGGTGGCGGCCAGTCCGATCGAGGCATGAGTCGGTGCGAAGGCGATCAGCGCCGTGCCAGCCGTCATCAGGCCGATGGTCAGGGTCAGTGCCGACTTGCGGCCTCGGCGGTCGGCGAAGTGCCCAATCAGCACGGCACCCAGCGGACGCATGACGAAGCCGGCGCCGAAGGTGGCAAACGAGAGCATCAGCGAGGCCAGCGGGCTGGTGGCTGGAAAGAACAGCCGTCCGATGGTCGCGGCGAAGAAGCTGTAGACGGTGAAGTCGTACATCTCCAGGCCGTTGCCGATGGCGGCGGCGACCACGGCGCGACGCGCGTGGGAACGTTCAGCCGCAGGCGGGGCAGCGGCCCCTGGCTGCGACGGCAGGGAAAGTGACGCGGGCTGCGACTCGATCATGAAATCCTCGCTGGTATGGCAGGTCGCACGGGAAGGAGACCGGTGCGCCCGATCCTGTGCGGCACATAGTAAGAGCCCAGCGGCATCCACGGCCCTCGCTTTTGTTCATGGGTATGAGCAACGGCTATGGCTCGTTCGGGTTATCACCGAGGCCGGCGGTCGAGGCGTGGAGCAGGGGAATTGTCTGGCCCGGGCGGCGACACCAGATCGGCACAGGCACCGTCGTCCGCTGGCGCGCGCTCATGGTTGCTCGGCGCCTCGTGGCGTGGGAGCCCGTGGCGCAGAGTGCTGGATTGCCTGGGCAGTCAGGTGAGGTTTTCCGCGCGCGGGGTGCGCTGCGAGGTCAGTTCGATGCGGGGAGCTTCTCCAGATACCCGTGTCGTCCTTGCAGCCCGGCGAGCAGGCGGCTGTGCAGGCGTTCGGCGGCCCATGTGAGGGTGTGGCGGTCGCGCGTCACGAGGGACACCATGCGGTCTGGCAGGGGCTCCTCGATGGCAAGGAAGTCGATGGTCTGCAGGATCACGGAATGGCGCACGGATTCAGCTGACAGGAGCAGCAGCGCATCGGACTTCCAGCACAGCTCCAGCGCGAGATTCATCGACGTGCATTCGACCACGCGTCCGGGCAACTCGAGCCCGGCGTTGGCGAAGAGGCGCGAAAACGGCGCGTGGATATCACTGAGCGGATCGAGGGTGAGCCAGTCCGCTTGCTGGAGTTCGCGCAGCGAACGTGCGCCGCGCAACGGATGGTCCTTGCGAGCACCGATCACCGAGGGCACCCGGCAAACCGGCGTGCAGTCGAGACCGCCATCGGCGGGCAGCAATTGCGACGTCAGGGCGAAGTCCATCATGCCCTCGCGTACCTGTTCCAGCAACTGCGCCGAGCGCATTTCCTGGATGCGCAGGCGCGCAGCGGGGAACTCGCGGCGGAACGTATCGAGCACGGCTGCCACCGGCCGCATCAGGGCCGTGACCGGCGTCACCCCGAAGCCGATCTCGCTGACGACCGTCCCCTTCATGTCCTCGAGGTCTTCACGCGCGCGGCGTACGTTCTCGCTGATGAGTCGCGCGTGGCTGACCAGCCGCTGGCCATGGGGCGTCAGGCGGATCCCCTTGCTGGAGCGCACGAACAGCGTTGCGCCCACCGAGGTCTCAAGCTCCTTGATGGCCTTGCTGAGCGCAGGCTGCGTGATGTGCAGCACGCGCGAGGCCTCCTGGATGCTGCCTGCGTCGGCAATGGCGGCAAGTGCGCGGAGCTGGTGAAGTTTCATGAGAGGGTCTTGAACGAGGGCCTTGCCGGCACGATGCGGCCGTGCGCCGGGGCCTCGCCATTTTGTCGTGGGCGCGAGGCAAGGGCAATTGCAGGCGCGTGGGATGCCACAGGCTGCCGTGGCGGGCACTATAGCCGACCCCGCACCTGCGATGGGACAAGTCGCGCTGTGAGGGCTACGTCTCCGTGGCGAGCATGACGCGATTCCGCCCCGCCTGCTTGGCTGCGTACATCAGCACGTCAACGCGGCGCAGGACGCTCTCCTGGGACTCGCCGGCCCGCACTTCTGCCACACCAAAGCTTGCCGTGAGTGGAACCGTGATATCCCCATAGCGCAGCGGCGACTGCTCCAGGGTCTGGCGAATCCGTTCAGCGACCTGCAGCGCAATCGCGATGGTCGTCTGCGGCATCAGGATGACAAATTCTTCGCCGCCGTAGCGTCCGAAGTCGTCCGTTTCTCGAATGCATGACCTGACCAGAGCGCCGACGTACATCAGTGCAGCATCGCCGACGTCGTGGCCGTGGCGGTCATTGATCTGCTTGAAATGGTCGAGATCGAACAGCACGCACGACAACTGAACCCGATGGCGCTGAAGGTTGGCGAGGTGGCGCCCCAGCTTTTCCGTGATGACGCGCCGGTTCAGGCCGCCCGTCAGATAGTCATTGGCGGCCAACCCTCTCAGACGACTGACGAGCCTGCCCACGACCACGCCGATGGCCGACATGTTCGCGATCACCAGGAAGACCATGAAGCCCCAAAGATAGGGGACAAAGCTCACGCGGAAGTCGCTCACCGGCGTGCTGCCTTGCAACATGGCCGCGATGATCTGTGCCAGGCGCGCGAAGAACAGGATCCCGACACAGAGGAACGGAAGCGCGAGCAGTATTCGGCTGTGGTGCCTTGCGAGTCCTCTGAGGCATTGCATACCGGCGAAGAACGTGAGGAAGCCGGTTGCGGCGTTGAAGACCATCGACCTCAGGAGGTAGGAGCTGGCATTGGACGGAACGAAGGCCGTCGATACCACCTCAATGAGTAGCGGCAGGTACCAGACTGGCGGCGATGGCCGGGCCGAGTCGCCAAAGGCGGCAACTGCGCGGCAGAACACCATGAGGCCTGCCACGACCAGCCAGTCGGCGATCTGTACGGTGACGAAGTTCGAGTAGATGACGCGCTCTGTAATCAGCGCCACGCCAACGCCGGTGGAGATGTTGGCGACAAAGAGCAGGCTCCCCTGTTTGATTTCTTCGCGGAAGACCCGGCCCAGGACGGCCCACATGACGCCGCACACCGCAAACAGGATCAGCATCACCAGCCGCAGGATGCTTTCGCTCTGATCCATCATCGACGCTCCCATGCACCGGTTTCTTTTTTGATCCGGTTATCGGCTAGCTAACGGCCGGGAGCCTGCGTCCTGAACCCCACTCTGGTCGGGGGCGCGCGCTGCCTGGCAGCCTCGCGTGAGCGCGGTCCGCCTCTCGACGAACGTGTCGAAAACGCGTCTTGTTTGCAATGGCGTTGGCGCTCGCTGCGGGCGACAAACGTGCGGTGTCCAGGGCGGTGCCGGTTCGTGATGCAGCGCGCGCTGCAACTTACCCGCCGCAAGCCCGGGACCCGCCATGAAGCCAGCGAATGAAATCCTACCGGAATGGGTTACGCGTGCGATTGCCGGTTTCTGTGCAGTCGAGATGCCTGAGGCGGGGATTGGCAATGCGATTGTTGCGGGGGCAACCATGCAGGCGCGATGATCGTTGTCGTCGTTTCTGCAAGTCGACTCGACGGGATGCCGAGGACCGATTGCATAGCGCTCCTTCTGCATGCCGATCGACTCGTCACCGATCGCTCGGCGCTGGATGCTGCGCGTGCGCGTTGCCTTGGGTGGGCATCGAGCATCTGTCCTCTGTCCCTTCTGCTGACTTCAGCAAGAGCGTCCTTGCTGAAGTGCTCGGGCTGGACCCTGTCTGCGCGATGCATCCCAGAGGATTGCGGGGTCGATCTCGACGCAGCGTATCGAGATGCCATTGACCCTGCGTTTGATGGCAATGCCGTCTCCTGTGTGGCTAACGCGCAAGCAGGATTGACCCGCTTGACGGAGTGATTCGGAGCGGGCCGCTGCGGTGGCCGATGGGATTCACTCCAAACCGTGGTTCAAATTGGACTGCGCGCGAACACGCCGCGAATCTTCGAGATTCTTCAGGCTGCCGGTTTCCGTTTGAGCCGGGGCCGACGACGCCCTCAACACTGTCCTGAATCCGATGTGCACCGTGCCGAGTGTCGGATCCTGAGGTTGCCGCGATGACGGCCGGTAGCGCACGCAGAAGTTCGGTGCGCACAGGAAGGAGCCACCCTTGATGACGCGAGCCGGATGACGTCCGTCATCGAACGGCGCAGATACTTTGACGACGAGTGGGTTCTGAGCCTCTTCGGCAGGATGCCGATCCCCGTAGACGTCTTTCGTCCACTGCCACACGTTGCCGACGGGATCGAGCATCCCATAACCGTTCGCCGGATAACAACCGACAGGTGCGCTGTCCCTGTGGCCGTCGCTCGCTTCGTTATGCGCAGGGAAGTCGCCCTGCCAAGTGTTGGCCACGTACTTGCCATTGACCTTGAAGGTGTTACCCCACGGATATGTCTCACTCTCCCTGCCGCCGCGCGCCGCGTATTCGTATTCGGCTTCGGTCGGCAGGTCATGGCCGAGCCACTTCGCGTACGCTAGCGCATCGCGATACGTCACCTGCACGACGGGATGGTTCGCCTTGCCGGCGATGCTGCTCCCGGGCCCATACGGATGCAGCCAGTTTGCGCCCGGCTGGAAGCGCCACCATCGGTACGACTGCTCGAACTGCTCGGCGCCGTTCGGCCATACGAACACCACCGACCCCGGTCGTAGCTGCTCCGCAGGGACTCCGGGAAAATCGGAGGGATCGCGCTGGCGCTCGGCCTCGGTGACGTAGCCGGTCGCCCGGACGAACATCGCGAACTGCGCGTTCGTCACCTCATGCGCATCGATCAGGAAGCCGTCGAGCTTCACCGGCTGGACGTTACGCTCTTCCGGATAGCCTTCGGTCGAGCCCATTCGAAAGCGGCCCGCCGGAATCGCGATCATGCCTGCGCGATTCGGCACATCGCCGCGCATCGGGCCGAAGCCGTCGGGCACGCCGCGATAAGCCTCGCACAGCGGCTTGTCTGTCGATGCGAACGCCAACGAGCACGCCGTCGTGAGCCACAACGCAGCGAGTACGCAACGATTACGGATTCGTGTCGAGTTCATCTTGATAGTAGTGCGTGCCGTTGCTGTAGCCGGGGCGTTCCGCGAGGCCGGGAATATCCTGCACGCCGTTCGCAGCCTGATACTTCTCATAGTCGGCGACGAGTTCTTTCAACTTCGCCGGGTACCGTGCGGCGAGGTCGTGTAACTCGGAGCGATCGACGCTCACGTGATACAGCTCCCACCGATCCTTGCCCCACGGCTTGTTCGCATAAGCGATCTTCCAGTCGCCCTTGCGCATTGCGCGGCGGCCGTTCAGTTCCCAGCCTTCGACGAACTGCCCGTGAACCCGGCTGCTCTGACCGGACAGGAAGCCCAGCATCGACGTGCCCTGCATACGGAATACTGGACGCCCGTCGTACCAGCCGTCGGGAGGCGATACGCCTGCGAGCTGCAGAATGGTCGGCGCCACGTCTGTGACATGGGCAGGCACGCGGCTGATCTCTCCGGCGCGCGGAGAGCGTGGCATCACGACGATGCTCGGCACGGCGATGCCGCCCTCGTGGGCGAACGCCTTGTACAGGTGCCAGGGTGTCGCGCTGACCTGCGCCCAGCCGGGGCCGTACTCGACAAACGAGCCCTTGCGTCCGGTGTTGGCAATGCTGTTGTCAGCGTGGCGCCTGATCCAGTCACGGTCGGCGGCTTCGTCGAGGATGCTGTTGCCGTCTGCGCCGTTGTCCGACATGAAGAAGATCAGAGTGTTGTCGTACTGCCCCGTCTCCTTCAGATGCGCGACGATACGCCCGATCTGCGCGTCCATCGCCTCGACCATCGCGGCGTACACGGCCATGCGCTTCGCTTCGATCCGCTGCTGCACCGGCGTCAGCGAATTCCACTTCGGCCAGGTGTCGTTGCCCTCATAGGCCTGCATGTCCTTTGGCACGATGCCGAGCGCTTTCATGCGCGCGAGACGCTGCGCGCGGATCGCGTCGTAGCCAGCGTCGTACTTGCCCTCGTATTTCGCAATGTACTCGTCGGGAGCCTGCAGCGGCCAGTGCGGCGCGGTGTATGCGACATAGGCGAAGAACGGCTTGCCGTCGTCCCTGTTGCTGTCGATGTAGGACAGCATCTTGTCCGTATAGAAGACGGTGGAATAGAAGTTATCCGGCAGATCGACGAGTTTGCCATTCTCGCGGTACATCGCTTTCGGCGTCTTGTCAGGGTCGGTCGTGATGATGCCGGTCTGGTCGAAGTGACTGGCGCCGCCTTGCACCATTGCATATGACTGCTCGAAGCCGCGTTTCGCGGGGCTGTACTCCTCCGTCAGCCCGAGATGCCACTTGCCCACCATGTAGGTGTGGTAGCCCGCGTTCTTGAGGAGCGTCGGGAACGTGACGACGGAATGCGTCAGGTAGCCTTCGTACCCGGCCGCGTTGCGCTGCTTTGGCGTCAGCAGCTCGGCCATGCCGCCCAGCCCAACGCGATGATTGTCGACGCCCGACATCAGCATCGCACGCGTCGGTGAGCAGAACGGCGACGCATAGAAACCGGTCATGCGAACACCTTCTTTCGCGAGCCGGTCGAGATTCGGCGTATTGATCTCGCCGCCGAACGCGCCGATATCCGAGTAGCCGAGATCGTCCGCGAGGATCAAAAGGATGTTCGGGCGCTTGTCGGCGCCGTGTGCGCTGGACGTCATGAGCATTGCCCAGGCGATCGCGCATGCGCTGATGAGGTGCTTCATCGTGTCTCCTTGAATATTTGTTTTGGTCTCAGGCGTTCAAGCTCAGGCCATTTTTTGATCGTTCCTGGGTTTGCCCCTTCGATTTCCCGCATCCGCGTAGGACAGGTGCGTGCTCAATTGTGTAGCGATATACGATACGATTCGATGAAATATGAGTGCTGATTGATAACCGTACGGTAATGAATGAAAGGGCGCGATGGCTGCTACAAAAAGATCATCCGTGTTGCTTCCCGACGTGGTGCCGCCCGGCGCTGACCGTAGTCGTATCGAGCATTTGCCGCACGTATTGCGCAAGCTGCGCATACGGGATCTGGAGACGCTCGACTGGCTCGGGCGCCACCGCAGCTTTGCGCGTACGGCCGAAGAAGCGTCCATCACACAGCCGGCGTTATCGAAATGGCTGCGCGAACTGGAGGACACGTTGGGCCTGCCCCTGTTTGAGCGCACCTCGCGACGGGTCGCGCCCACGGCATATGGGGAAGCGATGCTCGAATGCGTTGCGCGCATCCTCACCGACCTGCGCACGATTCAGCCCGCATTCGATGCCTTGAAACGCGGCACGAGCCTGCCATTGAAGGTCGGCATGCTGCCGTATATCTCGATGCGCCTGCTGCCAGGTGTAATCGAGTACCTGGCAAGACATGCGCCGACGCAGCAGATCAACTACTCGGAAAACACACTCGACCATCTACTGCCGCTCATGCAGCGACGCGAGCTCGATTTACTTGTGTGCCGGCTCGAGTCGGTGGTGCTGACCGCAGGCTTTTCTGTCACCGAGCTATACAGCGACGAGATTCTGGTCGTCGCGCCGCAAGATCATCCATTACATCGGCACAGTCGCGTCACTTGGCGCGACGTGGCAGCGTGGCCCTGGATCATGCCGCCGATGGGTTCTCCGATGCGAACCGCTCTCGAAGTCGAATTCGCGACTGCGGGCGTCGCCGCGCCGCACGTATTGATGGAGTCGACATCGCATCTGACCAACTACGCCGTGGCGCGGCGCGTGCCGTGCCTGTTCGTTTCGACGCGCTTGCGGCACGGCGAAACGGATTTGAATGGAGAACTGCGGCAATTACCGTTGAAGGTATCGACTGCAGTCGAGCGCGTCGGTGCGTTGACGACGGAGCCGAAAAGTACGGCGGTGTCCGTGGTGCTAGCCGCGCTGCAGGAGGCCAGCCGGGAGTCCGTGTCCGCAAGGTGAGAACGAGCGGCTCGTAGCCTAGATCGTCGCGCCACAGCTCTTTGGCGACTCGTCGGTTGCCTAGCGCTTGAGGAAGTCTGCCGCGACGAGACGGTGCCCAGAGCGTTTCCTGAGCTGTGCTTGCCGCTCCAGTGGCATCTGCGGCTGAAGGGGTGCCTGTATCGGTTGGTGGTACTGGGCGCTTACGTACTGTCCCAGGGATGCGCTCGTTGCGAGCGCGGGGCGGTTTCTGTCACGGGTGTCCGTCGCGCCAATGGCTATGTCGGCTTTTGCGCAGTGGGCGGTTCCTGCAGGGCTATAACGTGGCCTGGGATGGCGCTTTGCGGGTGGTTTGCTCGGCGCGCCTACGGCGCACTGTGAGCGCAGTTTTCTGAAACCACACCGATGTCGTGATTCTCTAAGCCATTGACCCGTCAGGATAGTTGGCCTGCCCAGAGGGATTCGAACCCCCGACCGTCGGCTTAGAAGGCCGATGCTCTATCCAACTGAGCTATGGGCAGATCCGTGGCTGCCCAGGGTCACCACAGACGCGCGGCCTCCGGATGCCTGGGAGGCCGCGATTCTAACAGATGGCCGTGGTGTGGCCTGCTAGTGCTGGGGCGGGATCTCTGGTGGTACCTCGCCGGGCGGCAGCTCGATCGGGGGCGTTCGAGGTTCAGGGTCGTGGACCGGGTCATGCGCCGGTTCGTCGGGGGGCGGCATCTCAGGAGGCGGATGCGGAGGAGACTCCGGAGGTGTGGGCGGCGTGATATGCGCGTGCCAGCGCGGATCGGGCAGGGCGGATTGCATGGGCAGCTCCGTGGTGGATCAGTAGCCAGACTTCGGGTTTGCCCGTATCGGGCCCGCAAGCGTCGTTCCCGCGCATCATCCAAATGGTCAGGGATGATATTCATACCCCCCAATCGGGGGGATTTTTGATACATTCCACGACGTCGGGTCGTTTCAAAACAATAACGTTTCAACTTGAAATTCCGCGCAACGACGCGGAGCACCAAGCCTACGTACGCCAGATGATGGTGATGGAGGCTATTTCGGTTCCGACCAAACGGGAAAATCAGGGGAGTCTTGTTCGGGCAGCCTTTCTGGCGGCCCTCGCAATGATGTTTCGCCGGCAACAGGGGGCCAGGCGAAGCGACAACCATGGGGCAGGGAGGAACGGTCGATGAGCACGCGTCATGCAAGGCGCCCAGCGGGGGCGTCCCGAAGCACTTATACCCGCCATGCCCAGAGTGGGCGGATCGGTGACCGTTCCGGTGCAGCCGATCACCGCTTGCCGCCCAGCGGCGTGCCGCGCATGCTGCTATGGCTGCTGGCGGCGACGATCGCGTTTGCGGTCGTCAATTACATCTGGCGGTACTTCGGCTGAAGCGCGCGCCTTACAGCACCTTCCCCGGATTCATCAAACCGCGTGGGTCCAGCGCCCGCTTGATCGCGCGCATGACCGACAACTCCACCGCGCTCTTGTAGCGTGCATTGTCTTCGCGCTTGAGTTGGCCGATGCCGTGCTCGGCGGAAATGGACCCGCCGTGCGCATGCACGCTGTCGTAAACAATACGGTTGATGCCGTCCTGGTTGGCCAGGAAGGCATCGTGCGGGTGCCCCACGGGCGGTGACACGTTGTAATGCAGGTTGCCGTCGCCGAGGTGGCCGAACGTCACCATGCGGATGTTCGGGTAGGCCGAGGCGAGCGCCTGGTCCGTGACCTCGATGAAGTCGGCGATGCGCGAGATCGGCACGGCAATGTCGTGCTTGATGTTCTTGCCTTCGTCGGCCTGGGCCAATGGAATATGCTCGCGCAGGTTCCAGAAGTCGCGCGATTGCGCGACCGATTCCGCGACTGCCGCATCGACGATGACGCCTCGTGCGAGCGCGTCTTCCATCAGCGCGTCGAACAGCGCACGGGCGTGTTCCTCGCTCTCCAGATCGGACAGCTCCAGCAGCACGTACTGAGGGTGGGCCTGCGTGAAGGGCACGCGCAATTGTGGATAGTGCTTGCGCACCAGGTCCAGGCAGAACGCCGACATCAACTCGAAGCCCGTCAGCAGCGTCCCCGCATGGCCCTGTGCCAGGGCGAGAAGCTCGAGCGCCAGTTGGGGTGATTGCAGCGCAGCCAGCGCCGTCACCCGGGCACGCGGCTGCGGAAACAACCTGAGCGTCGCGCCGGTGATGATGCCTAGCGTGCCTTCCGCACCGATCAACAGGTCACGCAAGTCATAGCCGGTGTTGTCCTTGCGCAGGCCGCGCAGGCCGTTCCATCGCTCGCCGTTGGGTAGCACGGCCTCGATGCCGAGGCACAGTTCCCGCGCGTTGCCGTAACGCAGGACGGCGGTGCCCCCCGCGTTTGTCGCGAGGTTGCCGCCGATGGTGCAACTGCCCTCCGCCGCCAGGCTCAGCGGGAAGAGCCGATTGGCGTCGGCTGCGGCCTGCTGTACGTTGGCGAGAATGCAACCCGCATCCACCGTGATGGTGTTGTTGATCTGGTCAACCGCCCGCACGCGCTGCATGCGTTGCAGCGAGATCACGGCGGCGTTGCCTTCCATGTCGGGCGTGGCGCCGCCGCACAGACCGGTGTTGCCGCCTTGCGGGACGATCGGCACGCCGTGCGCGCCGCACAGGCTCACGAGTGTCGCCACTTCATCAGGGCTGGCTGGACGCAGCACCGCGCGTGCGCGCCCCGTGAAGCGCTTGCGCCAGTCTGTGAGGTACGGTGCCTGGTCCTGTGGTGCCGTCAAGACGTGTGCACCGCCAATGGCGTCAACGCAGGCTTGCAGGAAGGCGTCGTAGGTCATGGCTGGTCAGCGGTTCGGGTTGGCGCGCGCCTTGGCGGCACGCTTGAACGGGCGCAGATACAAGATCGTCGCGAAGAAGAACGCCACGCTGAGCACCACCTCAGCCCACGCGAGCGAACGTGAGAGCCCGATGTCTGATGTGGCGCGCACAATGCCCTCGGTAAAGAAGAGCAGGATGAACATGGACGCCCATTGCATCGTGTAGCGGTTCTTGCGCAGCACGCCCGGCAACGGCCACGCCAGCAGCAGCGCCTTGAGCGCGAGCCATGATCCACCCGGCCGGACCGGCGCCAGCCAGAGCTCCCACGCAGCGCACAGCACAATCATGGCGAGCAGGCTCGCGGCACTCAGCAGATGCAGGGCCCGAGATTCAGCGACGGCGTGATCGGCGGGAATCATGCGGAAAGCTTCAGGGCAGTCTGTGCGAGCCGACGCCCCATTGCCGTAGCCAGCGTGCGCTCATGGGCGGTGAGCGGTGCGGTATCACCGCGGTGGGCCACATGCGACGGGCCGTATGGCGTGCCGCCGGCATCCGTGGAAAGCAACTCGCTCTGCTGATACGGCAGACCGAGCAACACCATGCCATGGTGCAGCAGCGGCAGCATCATCGAGATCAGCGTGGTTTCCTGTCCGCCATGCATGCTGCCCGTCGAGGTGAACACGCACGCGGGCTTGCCTGCCAATGCGCCTGACAGCCATTGCGGCGTGGTGCCGTCGAGAAAGTATTTGAGCGGCGCGGCCATGTTGCCGAAGCGAGTGGGCGAGCCCAGCGCCAGGCCGACGCATTCTTCCAGATCGCGGACCTCCACGTAGGGCGGCCCACCGTCGGGCACGTCGGGCTGGGTGGCTTCGCAGACGGTGGAGACGGCCGGAACCGTGCGAACGCGCGCCTGGGCGCCGTCCACCGTCTCAATGCCATGCGCGATGGCTTCTGCGAGTGCGCGTGTGCTGCCGTGGCGGCTGTAGTACAGGACGAGGATGTCTTTCATAACGAGGGGGCCGGACCGGCAATGACGTCGCGGTATTATAGTTGCGCCCCTTACCCCCGCGTCCCGCCTCATTCTTCATGCTTTTTGATGCCCGAGTGCTTCGCCAATGGAATGCCGCCAAGCTGCGTGCGCTGGCGCGTTATGCGCTGCGCCGTGCGGGTGAGGACAGGCTGCCCCAGGTGGCCGGCAGCCTGACATTCACAACGGTGCTCTCGCTGGTGCCGGTCCTGACCGTGGCGTTCGCGCTGTTCACCGCCTTTCCGATGTTCAAGAGCTTTCGCGCCGACATCGAAAGCTACATGTTCAGCAACCTCGTGCCCGGCAATATCAGCCGGCCGATCCTCGCCTACCTGAATCAATTCTCGAGCAATGCCAAGGGACTCACCGCGGCGGGCCTGATCGGCCTGGTGGTGACCTCCGTCCTGACCATGCTGACGGTCGAGAACGCGCTCAACGCAATCTGGCGCGTGCGTCAACGGCGGCCATTGGCGCAGCGTGTGCTGGTGTTCTGGGCACTGGTTACGCTGGGTCCCGTGCTGATCGGGGCGAGCCTGTCGGTCAGTTCCTACCTGGTGTCGATCTCGGCGGGCTACGTCCATAAGCTGCCCTTTGGGCTGGGCGTGGTCGTGGGCGTCGTGCCGATCCTGTTGTCGGCCATTGCCTTTGCGATGCTCTACGTCTTCGTGCCCAACACCAATGTCGCGCGGCGAGACGCGCTTGTCGCAGGCCTGATCGCCGCGGTGGCGTTCGAAATCGCCAAGCGAGGCTTTGGCTCGTATGTCGCGCACATCCCCACGTACACGGCTGTGTACGGCGCATTTGCCGCGCTGCCGATCTTCCTGACATGGATTTACGTGAGCTGGCTGGTCACCCTGCTGGGCGCCACGATTGCATCGACGTTACCGATCGTCCGGCAAGGCTACTGGCAGCGGCGAACATTTCCGGGCAGCGAGTTCTTCGACGCGCTCGGCATTCTGCTGCTGCTCTACCGCGCACGCGAGGAACCGCCGCGCACGGTGGCTGAACTGGAGATCGGCAGGCGCCTGCAACTGGAAGCCGATTACCTGGCTGATCTGCTGGTCAAGCTCAAGTCGCTCCACCTGGTCGGCAAATTGCAACAGGATCGAAGCGAAACGCATTGGGCCTTGCTGTGCGACGCACACACAACCACGCTGCGCCCATTGTATGAACGGCTCGTACTGAATCTGCCGCGCCTGCCGCGCACGGCCCTGGCGCGGCATCTGGGTGACACGCGCTCACTCGTCAGCCAACTGCGGAATCCGGCGCTCGATTGCACGCTAGAAAGTGTCTTCGCGTCGGGCCAGCGCGGCGTGGCGGCTGCGGCGCAGGCCGCCGCTGCGGCACCGTCCATGCCGGCCTCAGCCGCCAGCTGATGGCTCAGAACGGAATCTTTCCCGTCCAGATATCGCGGTACATCACCCAGTCGCCCATCAGGCTATAGAAGGGGTGACGGAACGTGGCGGGCCGGTTCTTCTCGAAGCCGAAATGCCCGACCCACGCAAAGGCATAGCCGCTGATGGCTGCGCCGAGCAGCCACCAGGCGTTGCCCGTGAACAGCAGCAGGATCAGGCATACCAGCGCCACCGAGGAGCCAGCAAAGTGCAGGCGTCGGCAGGTGCGGTCCTGATGCTCGCCCAGATAGTACGGATAGAACTCGGCGAAGCTGCCGAAGGTATGCGTCTCGGTAGTGGCCATGATGCGTCTCCTGAGTCCTGGGTTGCTGGCTACGCGGGTGCGGCTTCCCGTTCCCGGGCAAAAGCGATCAGCGCGTCGAGTGTGCCGTCGGGGCATTCTCCCATGATCGCGTGACCGCCAGGCAGGCCCACGACACGGCTGCCTACCAGCCCTGCAGCCACTTGTCGGCCAGCCTTCGCGGGCGTCATCTGGTCTTTCTCGCCGACGATGACGAGGGACGGACAACTCACGGAAGCCATCGCTTCGGCGCCGCGCGCGTAGGCGTTGCAGGCAGAAAAGTCGGTGTGGAAGACGGGGGCTTCGATGACGCGAGCCACGTGTTCCATCAGCCGCTGGCTGCAGCCGTGCATCCAGAAGCCTGGGCCCGGCGCCGACGGCTTGTTGGCCAGGCTGGAATGGGACCAGGCATTCACCATGTCAATCGCGCCGGCGGTGTTGTTGAGCGCCGCATCCAGCAGTGCATCCGACACCTTCATCGGCCAGGCGGTCGCCACCAGCGCAATGCGCCGGACGCGGTCGCCGTAGCGCGACGCGCACTCCAGCGCAATCAGCGAACCCATGCTGTGTCCGACCACCATCACGGGCTGCGTGACGCCGGTTGCCTGTACCAGCGCCATGACCCAGTCGGCCATCGTTTCGACCGTTTGCAGCGGTGCGCCGGCGCTGCGGCCATGCCCCGGCAAATCCACCGCCAGCACGCTGAAGCCATGATGCGCGAACCAGCGCGTCTGCAGCCCCCAGACCGAGTGGTCGTTCTGCGCGCCGTGCACGAACACGACGCACGGCAGCGCTGCGTTAAAGGGCTTGCCGCCCGTGTAGGCATAGGCGCGCTGTCCTTGTACGGTCCATTCCATCAGCGGGCTCCGGTTGCGTTGGGGGCGGCTTTGCCTGGCGCGGCAGACATGGCCCGCTCGGCGGCTTTCAGGCCGCGCTTGAGATCGTCGATCAGGTCATCGGCGTCTTCAAGGCCGATCGACAGGCGGATCGTGCCTTCGCTGATGCCGGCGGCAGCCAGCGCATCGGCGTCCATGCGGAAATGCGTGGTCGACGCCGGGTGGATGACCAGCGAGCGCGCATCGCCCACGTTCGCCAGGTGCGAGAACAGCCCCAGGGATTCGATGAACTGCTGGCCGGCACGCCGGTCGCCGCGCAGGTCGAAGCTGAATACCGCGCCGCAGCCGCGCGGCAGCAGACGCTTGGCGAGCGCGTGATCCGGGTGCGATTCCAGATCAGGGTAGGCCACCGACGCGACCATCGGGTGGCTTGCCAGGAAGGCGGCGACGCGGCGGGCATTTTCCACATGGCGTGCCATGCGAAGCGGCAGGGTTTCGATGCCCTGCAGTAGCTGCCACGCTGCCATCGGGCTCATGCATGCGCCAAAGTCGCGCAGGCCCTCGCGGCGTGCGCGCAGCAGGAACGGCGCAACGGTGCTTTCCTCGGCAAATACCATGTCGTGAAAGCCGGCGTAGGGCTCCGTCAACTCGGGGTGCTTGCCTGCGGCAACGTAGTCGAACGTGCCACCGTCAACCAGCACGCCGCCGATGGTCGTGCCATGTCCGCCCAGGAACTTGGTCGCCGAGTGGTAGACGAGGTCTGCGCCATGCGCAAACGGCTGCAACAGCCACGGCGTGGTGAAGGTGGAATCCACCAGCAGCGGTACGCCTGCATCGTGCGCGATGGATGCCACCGTCGGGATGTCGAGCACATCCAGCCCCGGGTTGCCCAGCGTCTCGCCAAACAGCAGCCGCGTGTTCGGGCGGACGGCTGCGCGCCAGGCGTCGATGTCGCCGGGCTTGACGAAGGTCGTGTCGATGCCGAAGCGGCGCAGGGTGTAATGCAGCAGATTGTGCGAGCCGCCATACAGCGCCGACGAGGCTACGATATGCGAGCCCGTGCCCATCAGCGTGGCGATCGCCAGGTGCAGCGCCGCCTGTCCCGATGCGGTGGCGATGGCGCCTACGCCGTTCTCCAGCGCTGCCATCCGCTCCTCGAACACGGCGACGGTCGGATTGGAGATGCGCGAATAGACGTGGCCCGCGCGTTCCATGTTGAACAATGACGCCGCGTGTTCGCTGTCGCGGAACACGAACGACGTGGTGAGGTGAATGGGCGTGGCGCGCGCGCCCGTGGCCGGGTCGGGAGCCGCACCAGCATGCAGGGCCAGCGTATCGAAGCGGGCTTTGGACATGGTTTTCAAGCACCGAATAGGAATGAAGACCAGGCATGCTAGCACCCCACCCACCCGCGATGCATTCCGGGCAAACGCCGAGCGGGCGCGGTTTTCGACGCTTTTTTCTGCTTCGCGTGCTTGTCGAAGCCGTCCCGTTTGGGCTAGGATCGAAACACAACGATAACGACAACCCGCGCGCGGTCGCCCCCCGGCAGACCGGCACCCCAAAACCTGGGAGACGCAATATGAAAGTCAGCGATATTCTTCACGTGAAGGGCAACACGCTCTACACCGTGGCCCCCGAAACCAAGGTCCAGGTGGCCGTGCAGACGATGGCGGAATACGACATCGGTTCGCTGGTGGTGATGGAATACGGCGAACTGGTCGGCATGCTGACCTTCCGCGAGGTCATCAAGGTCCTCGCCAAGAACAATGGCACCGTTGGCGACGGCACCACGATCCGCAAGGTGATGGACGACCACCCGCTCACCTGTACGCTGGAAACCGAGGTCAACGAAGTGCGCCGCATGATGCTCGAGCGCCATGCCCGTTATCTGCCGGTACTCGACAACCGCACGCTGATGGGCGTGATTTCCTTCTACGACGTTGCCAAGGCTGTCTTCGAAGAGCAGAACTTCGAGAACAAGATGCTCAAGGCATACATTCGCGACTGGCCGGAAGAGAAGGCCAACGAAGACTGAACTGCGCGACGTCTTCGGTACACTCCCAGAACCCGCCCGCAGCTGCGAGCGGGTTTTTTGTTGATCCCTCCGCCCCCCGATCACTATCGCCGATGAGCCAGTCGAGCCAGTTTTCCTTGTTGAAGCAGCGCCGCTTCGCGCCGTTTTTCTGGACGCAGTTCCTGGGCGCCATGAATGACAACGTGTTCAAGGTGGCGTTTTCCTCGCTGGTGACTTACCACGCCGCGCTGTTCGGTCACGCAGATCCGGCTTCCGCGGCGTTTCTGATTTCGGCCATCTTCATCGCGCCGTTTGTCCTGCTCTCCGCCACCAGCGGTCAGATTGCCGATCGCATGGACAAGGCGCGGCTGATCCGTTTCGTCAAGACGCTGGAGATCGCCATCATGGCGATCGGCTGCGCCGGGTTTGCGCTGCGCCATATCGAGCTGCTCTACCTGTGTACCTTCCTGATGGGCGTGCATTCCACGCTGTTCGGGCCGGTCAAATATGCGTATCTGCCGCAGCATCTGCAGCCTGCGGAACTGGTGGGCGGCAACGGACTGGTGGAAATGGGCACCTTCGTCGCCATCCTGATCGGCACCATTGCCGGCGGTGAACTGGCCAACCTGACGCGTAACGGCGAGCTTATCGGCCCAACGTTCACAGGCATCGTGTGCATCGCCATCGCAGTGAGCGGCTGGCTGACGGCACGCGGCGTCCCCGTATCGCCTGCCTCCCAGCCGGATCTGCGCATCAACTGGAACCCCATCTCCGAGACCTGGCGCAACCTGAAGCTGGCGAGCAACCAGCGCGCGGTGTTCCTGAGCCTGCTCGGCATCTCGTGGCTGTGGTTTGTGGGCGCGACGTTCCTGACGTCGTTCTTCGCCTTTGCGCGCAACGTGCTCGCCGGCGACCAGAATGTGGTGACGTTGCTGCTGGCGGTGTTTTCCATCGGCATCGGACTCGGCTCTGTACTCTGCGAAAAGCTTTCGGGGCGCACGGTGGAAATCGGCCTCGTGCCATTCGGCTCGATCGGCATGACAGTGTTCGCGGCCGACCTGTACTTTGCCTCCCATGCGGAGGCGCTGGTCGCCCATGATGTGCTGACGGGTGTGGCGGGATTCCTGCAGAACCACCGCCACTGGCGCGTACTGGCTGACCTGTTCCTGCTGGCGATGTTTGGTGGCTTCTACAGCGTGCCGCTGTATGCATTGATCCAGAGCCGCTGCGAGCCGACACACCGCGCGCGCATCATCGCGGCCAACAACATCCTCAATGCGCTGTTCATGATTGCCTCGGCCGTCCTGGCGATGGTGCTCACGCGCGCGGGTTTCACCATCCCGCAGTTGTTTCTCATCACAGGCATCCTCAATGCCGTGGTGGCGATCTACATCTACATGCTGGTGCCGGAATTCCTGATCCGCTTCGTGATGTGGCTGTTGATCCACACCGTGTATCGCGTGAAGGTGGATGGCGCGGACCGCATTCCCGATGAGGGCCCGTGCCTGCTGGTCTGCAATCATGTCAGCTTTGTCGATGCGGTGGTCGTCGGTGCCTTCGTAAGCCGGCCGGTCCGTTTTGTGATGGACCACCGCATCTTCACGGTGCCGCTGCTGTCGTGGTTCTTCCGCACGGTCAAGGCTATTCCGATTGCGCCGATGCACGAAGATCCGGAGATGCTCAAGCATGCTTACGACGGGATTGCTGCCGCGCTGGCCGACGGCGAGGTGGTGTGCATCTTCCCCGAGGGCAAGATCACCGCGACGGGCGAAATCAACCCCTTCAAGGACGGTGTGAGGCGGATTGTGGAGCGCACTCCGGTGCCCGTGGTGCCGATGGCGCTGCGCGGGCTGTGGGGCAGTTTCTTCTCGCGCAAGGGCGGGGCAGCGATGACGCGTCCGTTCCGTCGCGGTGTGCTCAACCGGCTGGAACTGTGCATCGGTACGCCGGTGCCGGCCCAGGCCGTGTCGCCGGAAGGACTGCAAGCAGCGGTGCTGGCACTGCGCGGCGAACGTCTCTAGCGGCACCACCGGAATTCGATACACTGCCGGCAGGCCTCGCGGGGCCGCTAACCCAACTTCTTCCGTGATCTCCGATGAAAACCGTTTCTCAGCTGCTGTGCGCCTCGTCCCTCGTCCTTGCCGCAGTTGCCGCTCAAGCGGCGGTGCCGGCATCAACCGAAACCTTGCCCTCTGGTGTGATCGTCCAAACGCTTGTTAAGGGCACCGGTCCGTCGCCGAAGGCCAGCGACACGGTCAAGGTGCACTACCGCGGTACGCTCACCAACGGCACGGAGTTTGATAGCTCCTACAAGCGTGGCCAGCCGATCTCGTTCCCGCTGAACCGCGTGATCCCTTGCTGGACGGAAGGCGTGCAGAAAATCCAGGTCGGCGGAAAGGCGAAGCTGACGTGCCCGGCCGCTACCGCCTACGGTGAACGCGGGGTGCCTGGCACGATCCCGCCCAATTCCACGCTGAATTTTGAGGTCGAGCTTCTGGGCATCGGCAGCTGATTGATCGGCCTTACAATAGCGGTTTCCCGAAGTTTCGCGCCGCCGCCGTGGCGGCGCTTTCCTGAGCACGATCATGTCTGGCAATACCCTGGGCCTGCTGTTTTCCGTCACTACTTTCGGCGAGTCGCATGGCCCGGCCATCGGCGCTGTCATCGACGGCTGCCCGCCCGGCATGACGCTGTCGGCAGAAGACATCCAGCCCGATCTGGACCGCCGCAAGCCCGGCACCTCGCGCCACGTCACCCAGCGCAAGGAAGAAGACCTCGTCGAGATCCTCTCCGGCGTGTACGAAGGCAAGACCACTGGCACGCCGATCTGCCTGCTGATCCGCAACACCGACCAGCGCAGCAAGGACTACAGCAACATCGCCGAGACCTTCCGTCCCGGCCACGCCGATTACACCTACTGGCACAAATACGGCATCCGTGATCCGCGCGGCGGCGGCCGTTCTTCCGCCCGTTTGACGGCGCCGACAGTGGCTGCAGGCGCCGTCGCCAAGAAGTGGCTGCGAGAGAAGTTCGGCGTTGAAATCCACGGCTTCATGTCGCAATTGGGCGATATCCAGATCCCGTTCATGGACTGGAACGAGGTGCCGAACAACCCGTTCTTCGCGCCCAATGCCGAGATCGTTCCCGAGCTGGAAACCTATATGGATGCCCTGCGCAAGGACGGCGATTCCGTCGGCGCGCGCATTGAGGTGGTGGCTACCGGTGTGCCGGTCGGCTGGGGCGAGCCGCTGTTCGACCGGCTGGACGCAGACATCGCCCACGCCATGATGGGCCTGAATGCGGTGAAGGGCGTCGAGATTGGTGCTGGTTTCCACGCAGTTAGCCAGCGCGGCTCCGAGCATGGCGACGAGCTGACGCCGGAGGGCTTCGTCGGTAACAACGCCGGCGGCATCCTGGGCGGGATTTCGACAGGACAGGACATTTCCGTGTCGCTGGCGATCAAGCCGACGTCGAGCATTCGCACGCCGCGCCGTTCGATCGACAAGGCGGGTGATCCGGCTGTGGTGGAGACGTTCGGCCGCCACGACCCGTGCGTCGGGATTCGTGCGACGCCGATCGCCGAGGCGCTGCTCGCGCTTGTCCTGATCGACCACGCGCTGCGCCATCGCGCGCAATGCGGTGACGTGTCGGTGCAGACGCCGGCCATTCCGGCAAAAGCTTCCTGAATCGATTCGCTCAGGCAACAAAAAAGACGGCTTCAAGCCGTCTTTTTTGTTGGGCGCTCCCCCGGTACTTACATGCCGACGTAGTTCGGACCGCCACCGCCTTCCGGCGTGACCCACACGATGTTCTGCGTCGGGTCCTTGATGTCGCAAGTCTTGCAGTGCACGCAGTTCTGCGCGTTGATCTGCAGGCGCTCGGTGCCCTCATCGTTCTTGACGAACTCATACACGCCAGCCGGGCAGTAGCGCTGTTCGGGGCCGGCAAACTGCGTCAGGTTGATGCGCGTCGGTACGGTCGGATCCTTCAGCGTCAGGTGGGCCGGTTGGTTCTCTTCGTGGTTGGTGTTCGAGATGAACACCGACGACAGGCGATCGAACGTGATCTTGCCGTCCGGCTTCGGATACTCGATCTTCGGGCATTCCGATGCCGGCTTGAGCGACTGGTTATCCGACTTCGTGCCGTGCAGCGTCCAGGGCGGGTTGCTGACGCCAATCTTGGGCAGCAGCCACTGCTCGATGCCGGTCATGATCTTGCCCAGGGTCGGGCTCTTCTTGAACCACAGCTTGAAGTTGCGCGACTGGTCCAGTTCTTCCTTCAGCCAGCTTCGCTCGAATGCTGCCGGGTACGCGGACAGCTCGTCTGCCGAGCGGCCGGCAGTCACGGCTTCGAACACGGCGTCGCCACACATCATGCCGCTCTTGATGGCCGCATGGCTGCCCTTGATGCGAGCTGCGTTCAGGTAGCCAGCATCGCAGCCGACCAGCGCGCCGCCCGGGAATACCGTCTTGGGCAGCGCTTGCGGCGTGCCGTTGTTGATGGCGCGGGCGCCGTAGCCGATGCGCTTGCCGCCTTCGATATGTGCCCGGATGGCCGGGTGGGCCTTCCAGCGCTGCATTTCTTCAAACGGGCTCAGCCACGGGTTCTTGTAGTCAAGGCCGATCACGAACCCGAGCGTGACCTTGTTGTCTTCGAGGTGGTACAGGAAGCCGCCGCCGAAGGTGTCATCCTCCATTGGCCAGCCGGCGGTGTGGACCACCAGGCCGGGTTTGGCCTTGGCCGGATCGATTTCCCAGAGTTCCTTGATGCCGATGGCGAACGTCTGCGGGTCCTTGCCTGCGGTGAGCTTGAACTTCTCGAGCAGTTGACGGCCGAGATGGCCACGTGCGCCTTCCGCGAAGATGGTGTATTTGCCGAGCAGCTCCATGCCGAGCTGGAAGTTCTCGGTCGGCTCGCCATCTTTGCCGATGCCCATGTTGCCCGTGGCCACGCCGCGCACCGCACCCTTGTCGTCGTAAAGCACTTCTGCGGCAGCGAAACCGGGGAAGATTTCCACGCCCAGCGCTTCGGCCTGCGTGGCCATCCACTTGACCACGTTCGACAGCGAGACGACGTAGCAGCCGTCATTGTGGAAGTTGCGCGGCACGAGCCAGTCGGGGGTACGCTTGGAACCGGTCTCGCTGAGGAACAGCACGTCGTCACCTGTCACCGCCTGGTTGAGCGGCGCGCCGTCAGCCTTCCAGTTCGGGAGCAGTTCGGTGATCGCACGCGGGTCCATCACGGCGCCCGAGAGGATGTGTGCGCCCGGCTCAGAGCCCTTTTCCAGCACGACGACGGACACGTCCTTGCCCGTCTCGGCAGCCAGTTGCTTGACGCGGATCGCAGTCGCGAGGCCGGCAGGACCGCCGCCGACGATCACGACGTCATACTCCATGGACTCTCGCGGGCCGTATTGTTCGAGGAGCTGCTGCTGGTTCATAAGTGTCTCTTCGCTGCTTTTGGGACAGTTAGGGGCGTTTGCTTATTGGTATGACGGATTACTGCATTAGAATTTTCCGCATTGTCCGGGAGGCGCCCGGATGCGGCAAGAGAAATTTCTGAACGATCGTTCGATTTTTTGCTAAGCTGCGCCCAAATCACATGCTGACGCCGTTGTCTACCGGCCCGGCACCCGCAACACCAACACAACGGGGATCACGCATCATGGGTTTGTCGATCAATCTGGAAGGCAAGGTCGCGCTGATCACGGGCGCGTCGAGCGGCCTTGGCGCGCGCTTTGCGCATACGCTGGCGGCCGCGGGTGCCAAGGTCGTCCTGGCCTCCCGGCGCGTCGAGCGCCTCAAGGAGCTGCGTGCCGACATTGAATCGAAGGGTGGGAGCGCGCACGTCGTGCGCCTGGATGTGACGGATCCGGACAGCATCCGCGCGGCCATCGCTCACGCAGAAACCGAAGCCGGCACCATCGATATCCTGGTCAACAACTCGGGTGTCTCGACGACGCAGCGCATGGTCGATGTCACGCCTGACGACTTTGATTTCATCTTTGATACCAACACGCGCGGTGCCTTTTTTGTCGCGCAGGAGACGGCCAAGCGCATGATCGCCCGTGCCAAGGGGGCGGAGAAGAATGGCTCGCCCTTGCCGCAGTCACGCATCATCAACATTGCGTCGGTGGCTGGCCTGAAGGTCCTCTCGCAGATCGGCGTGTATTGCATGAGCAAGGCCGCTGTGGTCCACATGACGAAAGCCATGGCGCTCGAGTGGGGGCGTTATGGCATCAACACGAACGCCATCTGCCCCGGGTACATCGATACCGAGATCAACCATCATCACTGGGAAACCGAAGCGGGCCAGAAGCTCGTCCAGATGCTGCCGCGCAAGCGCGTCGGCAAGCCGGAAGACCTGGACGGGCTGATTCTGCTGCTGGCGTCGGATCAGTCCGATTTCATCAATGGCGCCGTCATCAACGCCGACGACGGCATGGTGTGACGCGATGGGGTTCAGTGCCCCATGAGCCGCTGCACGAGTTCCAGTGACGTGTTGGCGGCGTACTTCTTCATCAGCCGCGCGCGGTAGATCTCCACCGTGCGCGGACTGATCTCCAGCTGCTTGCCGATCTGCTTGCTGGTCTTGCCCTCGACCAGCTGCGCAGCGATGTCGCGCTCGCGCGGCGTGAGTGCCGCCGTGACGGGACGATGCGCGGAGAGATCCTCGAATGTCCAGATGCCTTCACCGAGCGGCTTGGCCCGGTCGAGTGCCCGGCCGGTGACGTGACACCAGAACAGCTCGCCGCTGGCGCGTTTCATGATGCGCTCGTCCGAATAGCTGCCGCGCGCGTTCATGATCGGCACGATGCGGGCGCCGGTGCGCTCGTATTCATCATGGGTCGGGTAGAGCAGTTCGAACGACTGGCCGATCATTGCGGTGCGCGCGTGGCCGAAAATGCGCGCGGCCTCGTCATTCACATCGACCATCACCCGCTCGCGTGACATCACCATGCCGACCGGGGCAAGCTGGAACGCGGTCTGGTAATCGAGTGCTGTCATGGGGCTGGACCTTATGTAGTCGTACGTATTGCTGCGTTGCGTGGCGCTTGCGTATTCTCGCCGGATTGTACCGTTACAATTTTCCGGCGCTGCACCGCACAAACCCCAAGTGTGCATGCGGTCAAAACCGAGCCGGATTCGTTGGACCACCAAGGAAGGAGTACGCATGAACAAAATCTTCGCCAGCGCGGGCGAGGCGCTTGCCGGCGTCGTCAAGGACGGCCAGACCATCGCCGTGGGTGGCTTCGGCCTGTGCGGCATTCCGGAAGCGCTGATCGCCGCACTGCGTGATTCGGGCGTCAAGGGGCTGACCTGCATCTCCAACAACGCGGGCGTTGACGGCTTCGGCCTCGGCCTGCTGCTGGAAACGCGCCAGATCAAGAAGATGATTTCGTCCTATGTGGGCGAAAACAAGGAGTTCGAGCGCCAGTACCTCGCCGGCGAACTCGAGCTGGAATTCACGCCGCAAGGCACGCTGGCAGAAAAGCTGCGCGCAGGCGGCGCCGGCATCCCGGCGTTCTTCACCAAGACGGGCGTCGGCACGATGGTGGCCGAGGGCAAGGAACTGCGCGAGTTCGACGGCGAGATGTACGTCATGGAGCGTTCACTGGTGCCCGACGTGTCCCTGGTCAAGGCTCAGGTGGCCGACAAGTCGGGCAACCTGCGCTTCAACCTGACCGCGCGCAACTTCAATCCGGCTGCGGCCACGGCTGGCAAGCTCTGCATCGTCGAGGTGGAAGAGATCGTGGAAGTGGGCGAGCTTGCCCCGGACGACATCCACCTGCCGGGCATCTACGTGAACCGCATCGTGCTCAATGCCTCGCCCGAGAAGCGCATTGAAAAGCGCACTGTCCGCGCAACGAATTAAGGAGACCGACATGCCCTGGACACAAGATCAGATGGCAGCACGCGCTGCCCAGGAACTGCAGGACGGTTTCTACGTCAATCTCGGCATCGGCATCCCGACGCTGGTGGCCAACCACACCGGCGACAAGGAAGTCTGGCTGCAGAGCGAAAACGGCATGCTTGGCATCGGCCCGTTCCCCACGGAAGACGAAGTGGACGCGGATCTCATCAATGCCGGCAAGCAAACCGTGACCACCCTGCCGGGCAGCGCCATTTTCGGCAGCGACCAGAGCTTTGCCATGATTCGCGGCGGCAAGATCAATCTCTCCATTCTCGGCGCCATGCAGGTCAGCGAGGCGGGCGATCTGGCCAACTGGATGATCCCCGGCAAGATGGTCAAGGGCATGGGCGGCGCGATGGACCTCGTCGCAGGCGTCAAGCGCGTGATCGTGCTGATGGAGCACACGGCCAAGAAGAAGGATGGCACCGAAGACCTGAAGATTTTGCCGAAATGCACGCTGCCCTTGACGGGCGTGGGCGTGGTCGATCGCATCATCACGGATCTCGGCGTGATCGACGTGACGGAACAAGGCCTGAAGCTGGTGGAAACCGCGCCGGGCGTATCGCGTGAAGAGATCCAAGCCAAGACTGGCGTCAAACTGCTGTAATCAGGAGACTGCAATGCTGCAAGGAAAAACCGCCCTCGTGACAGGCTCGACCAGCGGGATCGGTCTGGGCATTGCCTGCGCGCTTGCCGCGCAAGGCGCCAATATCATCATGAACGGCTTTGGCGACGTGGAAGGGCCCAAGGCTGAAATCGCGGCGGCGGGCAAACAGGCCATTCGCGTCGGGTATCACGGCGCCGACATGAGCAAGCCCGCCGAAATCGAGGCAATGTTCGCTTATGCCGATGCCGAGTTCGGCGGCGTGGACATCCTCGTGAACAACGCCGGTATTCAGTACGTGGCCAACGTGGAGGACTTCCCGGTGGAACGCTGGGACGCCATCATCGCCATCAACCTGACCTCGGCCTTCCACACCACGCGTCTGGCTGTGCCGGGCATGAAGCGCAAGAACTGGGGGCGCATCATCAACATTGCTTCGGCGCATGGCCTGGTGGCGTCGGCGCAGAAGTCGGCGTACGTGGCGGCCAAGCACGGCATCGTCGGCTTCACCAAGTCGGTAGCCCTGGAGACGGCGCAGACGGGCATCACTTCCAACGCGATCTGCCCCGGCTGGGTGCTGACGCCCCTCGTGCAGAAACAGATCGACGCGCGTGCAGAGAAGGAAGGGATTCCCGCGCTGCAAGCCAAGAAGGAACTGCTGATGGAGAAGCAGCCTTCGGGCGAGTTTGTCACCCCCGACCAGCTCGGCGCATTGGCGGTGTTCCTCTGCAGCGACGCGGCCGAGCAGGTACGCGGCGTGGCGTGGAACATGGACGGCGGCTGGGTCGCGCAATAAGCGATTCATGCGGATGGAAGAGCCTCGCTGCGGCGAGGCTTTTTTGTTTTTGCCTGACCGCACCTTCCTGCTGCGCTGCCGCATGGCTGCGGGGCCGCGTACAATCAGGCCTGGTTTCTCCCCGCCGTCCACGTGTAGGAGTCGTTCATGCCCGTTTCGCCGCGCCTCGCTTTCGTGCAGTGCCTAAGCCCGTCCGGCCTGCACCGCATGGCCTATCACGAATGGGGTGATCAGCAGAATCCGCGTGTGCTGGTCTGCGTGCATGGACTGACGCGCACGGGTCGTGACTTCGACGTACTGGCGCGGGCGCTGTCCAATGACTATCGCGTCATCTGTCCCGACGTCGTCGGCCGCGGACGTTCCGACTGGCTCACTGATCCGAAAGGGTATGTGCTGCCGCAGTACGTCTCCGACATGGTGACGCTGCTGGCACGCCTGAACGCGGAGTCGGTCGACTGGTTCGGCACCTCGATGGGCGGGCTGATCGGCATGGGCCTGGCGGGGCTGCCGAACTCACCTGTTCGCAAACTATTGCTCAACGACGTGGGTCCGCGCGTGACGGAGTCCTCCTTGGCGCGCATTGGTGCCTATCTGGGCTTGAACGTTCGTTTCAAAACCTTTGACGAAGGGCTGGCCTACCTGAAGACGATCAGCGCGTCGTTCGGGCCGCATACGCCGGAGCAGTGGCGCGAGCTGAATGCCGCGATCCTCAAACCGCAGGGCGGCGAGTGGGTGCCGCACTACGATCCTCGCCTGGCGGAGCCCTTCAAGAGCACTACGCCGGAACTGCTCGCTGCTGGCGAGGCCGCGCTTTGGGAACTGTTTGAGGCGATCCCCGGCGAGGTGCTCATTGTGCGTGGTGCGCAATCCGACCTGCTCACGCGCGAAACCGTCGATGCCATGAAGCAGCGGGGTAAGCACGTCAATGCGGTGGAGATTGCAGACGTGGGCCATGCGCCGACCTTCGTCCAGCCCGACCAGGTCGCGATAGCCCGCACATTCTTCCTCGGTCAATGACCGTGTATCTGATCCAATTCGATTGACCTGATGAACTCTGAACTGAAGCGTTTCAATGTCGAGCATCGTTATTCCGATGCGGCCGTATTCAACGGCGTCGTCTACGTGGCCGGCCAGGTGCCCGAGACCACGCTGGACGCGGGCATTGCCGAGCAGACTGCCGAGGTGCTCGCCATCATCGATCGCGTGCTGGCCGCCAACGGCAGTGACAAGACGCGCATCCTGATGTGCCAGATCTTTCTCAAAGACATCAGCGAGATTGGCGAGATGAACAAGGTATGGGACCAGTGGGTCGCCGCAGATTCCAGGAATTCGCCGCCGCGGGCAACCGTCGAGGCGGCGCTGGCCAACCCGAAGTACCGCATCGAAATCGTTGTGACGGCCGCTCAGAAGAACTGAAGCCCGTCGCGTCATTGCAGGACGCATCATGAACAACAAGACCGACCGGCCGGCTGAGGAGGCCGGAACGACGGCAGAGCACGGCGCGGGCAGCGTCCAGGTTGCGCGGGCCATCGACCATCTCGCGGCCAACGTGGGCGATCGCGTCACGCTGACCGGCGAGCCGCTCGAATCGCACGCGCGCGGCACGATCGCCATTCTCGAAGGGCTACGCGTCGACACGCCATCGCTGCAGGCGGCCGCGCTGTTCCTGCTGCCCACGCTGGCAATGGACAACGAAAAGGCGCTCGAACCGGCTTTCGGCGCCGAAGTGGTCAAGCTGGTCCACGACGTGCGGCAGTTGCTGCGCATCGGGGCGATCGCAGGCCTGGTCAGCCCCACGGACGCCAGCATCACCCGCAAGAACGAAGCCGAGGCTCGCCGTGCCCAGGTCGAGGCGTTGCGCAAGATGCTGCTCGCCTTTGCGCAGGACATTCGTGTCGTGCTGATCCGGCTGGCGTCGCGGCTGCAGTCGCTGCGCTGGTTGGCGCAAAGCAAGCGCCCGGCGCCGGAAGGCATGGCGCGCGAGACGCTCGATATCTACGCGCCGCTGGCCAACCGCCTGGGTATCTGGCAGCTCAAGTGGGAGCTCGAAGACCTCGGCTTCCGCTTCGAAGACCCCGACACCTACAAGCGCATCGCGCGCCTGCTCGATGAGAAGCGCATCGAGCGCGAGAAGTTCATCGGCGAAGCCATCGCCAAGCTGCAACAGACGCTGCACGATGCAGGCATCCAGGCGGAGGTTTCTGGTCGGCCCAAGCACATCTACAGCATCTGGAAGAAGATGCGCGGCAAGGAACTCGACTTTGCTGACCTGTACGACGTGCGTGCGTTCCGTGTCATCGTCGACGACATCAAGGATTGCTACACCGTGCTCGGTTTTGTGCACCACATGTGGCAGCCGATCCCGAAGGAATTCGACGACTACATCTCGCGCCCCAAGGCCAACGGCTACATGTCGCTGCACACGGTGGTGATCGGCGATGACGGCCGTGCGCTCGAAGTGCAGATTCGCACCCGCGAAATGCACCACTTCGCCGAATACGGCGTGGCTGCGCACTGGCGCTACAAGGAGGCGGGAAGCAAGGGTTACGCCGGGCAGTTCTCCGCCAGTGAGCGCTACGACGAGAAGATCGCCTGGCTTCGCCAGTTGCTCGCCTGGAAGGATGAGGCCGAGCACACCGTCGCGCACGAGGATTCTCCGTGGGAGCAACTGAAGCACACGGAGCTGGATGACCACATCTACGTGCTGACGCCGCAGGCGCGTGTCATTGCCCTGCCGCAAGGTGCGACGCCGGTCGACTTTGCCTACTACCTTCACAGCGACCTCGGGCATCGTTGCCGCGGAGCCCGCGTCGACGGCGCGATGGTGCCGTTGAACACGCCGCTCAAGAACGGGCAGACCGTCGAAATCGTCGCCGTGAAGCAGGGCGGGCCTTCGCGCGACTGGCTGAATCCCGAGTTGCACTATCTGGCCAGCAGCCGGGCACGCACCAAGGTGCGCGCGTGGTTTAACGCGCAAGAGCTGGAAGAAACGCTTACGCAAGGCCGTGCGCTCATCGATAAAACCCTGCAGCGCGAGGGTAAGACGTCCGTCAACCTGGAAGAACTGGCCGCCAAGCTCGGGTACAAGACGCCCGATGACCTGTATGCGGTCGTTGCCAAGGACGAACTGAGCTTGCGACGGGTGGAGGCTGTGCTGCGCTCCGACGGGGCACCGCCGCCTGCGCCGGTCGACGACGAGGCCGCCATCACCAAGAAGAGCCGCGCAACGAGTGTCGCTCGCGGTGCCAAGAGCGGGGTGCTGGTGGTGGGGGTCGATTCGCTCCTCACGCAGATGTCGCGTTGCTGTAAGCCGGCACCGCCCGACCCGATTGTCGGGTTCGTCACGCGAGGGCGGGGGGTGTCGATCCACCGTCAGAATTGCTCGACGTTCCAGCAGCTGGCTGCGCGGGCGCCTGGCCGAGTGATCCAGACGGAGTGGGGTCAGCGCAGTGATTCGGTCTATCCCGTCGATATCCAGGTCGAAGCATTGGACCGCCAGGGGCTCCTGCGCGACATCTCGGAAATTCTCTCCCGCGAGAAGATCAATGTGACCGGTGTCCGGACATTGTCGAGCAAGGGCGTTGCCAAGATGCAGTTCACGGCCGAGGTGGCGCAGGCCACTCAATTGCAGCGCGCACTGACATTGATTGAGGAAGTCACGGGGGTATTGACAGCGCGGCGAAAGTGACGGTATAGTTTCGTCTTTCGGCAGGCTCGTAGCTCAGCTGGTTAGAGCACCACCTTGACATGGTGGGGGTCGTTGGTTCGAGTCCAATCGAGCCTACCAACGCATTCAGCAGGACGCGTCGGGTAGGGTGTCCAAGCCGTCATCCCTCGGAGTTGTCCCGTACAACTGCATATCAGGCGAAATATGATTCAGGCACCGCGAACTACCACCGCTTCGGAGCGACAGTAGTCAAGGTGCGGTTTTCGCCTTGCGGTCTGCCCAGAGCGGGTAGTCAGCGCAAATGAAAACGCGGCCTTGGCCGCGTTTTTTTTCGTCCGCAATTTTGTCTTGTGCGTGGCGATCAGGCTGAAATCGCTTCGAAGCATCCGATTCGATAACCTGCCGCGCCTTTCCGGTGCGGCGCACGACAGAATGACACCTGCCGCGTGCACGAGAATCGCGCGACAGTGACTCCACAGGAGCAAGCATGATCGCAATCACGTTGCCGGACGGTTCCCGGCGCGAGTTTCCCGGCCCGGTGACGGTTGCCGAAGTGGCGCAGAGCATCGGTGCGGGTTTGGCCAAGGCCGCGCTTGCGGGCCGTGTGGATGGCCAGATGGTCGATACCAGCTACACCATCGATCGCGATGCCAAGCTCGCTATCGTGACGGACAAGGATGCCGATGGTCTCGATGTGATTCGCCATTCCACGGCGCATTTGCTGGCCTATGCGGTCAAGGCGCTTTACCCGGACGCGCAGGTCACGATCGGTCCTGTCATCGAGAACGGCTTCTATTACGATTTCGCCTACAAGCGGCCCTTCACGCCGGAAGACCTCGGTGCGATCGAAAAGAAAATGGCTGAGCTCGCCAAGAAAGACGAGAAGGTCACCCGCGAAGTCTGGAGCCGCGACGATGCTGTCAAGCTGTTCGAGGGCATGGGCGAGAAGTACAAGGCTGAGATCATCGCTTCTATTCCGGCGGACCAGGAGATCGGCCTGTATCGCGAAGGCGATTTCGTCGATCTGTGCCGCGGCCCGCACGTGCCGTCGACGGGCAAGCTCAAGGTCTTCAAGCTCATGAAGGTGGCTGGCGCCTACTGGCGCGGCGATCACAACAACGAGATGCTCCAGCGCATCTACGGTACGGCCTGGGCAAAGAAGGAAGACCAGGAAGCCTACCTGCACATGTTGGAGGAGGCTGAAAAGCGCGACCACCGCAAGCTTGGCCGCGAGCTCGATCTGTTCCATATCGACGAGTACTCGCCCGGCACGGTGTTCTGGCATCCGAAGGGCTGGACGCTCTGGCAGGAGATCGAGCAGTACATGCGTCGCGTGTATCGCGAGAACGGCTACCAGGAAGTGAAGGGGCCGCAGATTCTCGACAAGTCGCTGTGGGAGAAGACCGGCCACTGGGACAAGTACCGCGAGAACATGTTCATCACGGAATCGGAGAAGCGCGAATACGCGCTCAAGCCGATGAACTGCCCGGGCCACATCCTGATCTACAAGCAGGGCATCAAGAGCTACCGCGACCTCCCGCTGCGCTTCGGCGAGTTTGGTGCCTGCCACCGCAATGAGCCTTCGGGCGGCCTGCACGGCATCATGCGGGTGCGCGGTTTCACGCAGGATGATGGCCACATCTTCTGCACCGAAGACATGATCCAGGCCGAAGTGACGGCGTTTACGACGCTGCTGCAGAAGGTCTACAAGGACTTTGGCTTTACCGAGATTCTTTACAAACTGTCGACCCGTCCGGACAAGCGCATCGGCACCGAAGAGAGCTGGGACCGCGCCGAAGCCGCACTGGCCGAGGGCCTGCGCGCATCGGGGTGCGAGTTCGAGTACCTGCCGGGCGAGGGGGCGTTCTACGGTCCGAAGATCGAGTATGTGCTTAAAGATGCGCTTGGGCGCCAGTGGCAGTGCGGCACGATCCAGGTGGATCCGAACCTGCCGGAGCGTCTTGACGCCGAGTTCGTGGGCGAAGATGGCGCGCGCCATCGGCCGATCATGCTGCACCGCGCCATCGTCGGCAGCCTGGAGCGGTTCATCGGTATCTTGATTGAGCAATACGCCGGCGCGCTGCCGACATGGCTGTCGCCCGTCCAGGTTGCTGTTCTCAGCATCACCGATGCTCACGCCGAATACGCACAATCCGTTGCTCAATCCCTGCAAAAACAAGGATTTAGGGCGATTGTCGATTTGCGGAATGAGAAGATTGGGTATAAAATCCGGGAGCATTCCGTGCAGAAGATCCCCTATCAGATTGTGGTGGGCGATAAAGAGCGGGATGAAAATCAGGTGGCCGTGCGTGCCCGTGGCAACGTCGATCTAGGCTCCATGCCCGTATCGGCGTTTGTTGAGCGACTGCAGAACGATCTCGCCAACAAGTCATGAGCTGGGCACGGCTTGTTTTTTTGCTTCTTTGAGGACATTCAACATCGCTACCGACAAATCTCACCGCATCAACCGCGAGATCAGCGCACCGGAAGTCCGGCTGACCGGGGTTGAGGGGGAAGCGCTCGGCATCGTCAAGCTGTTCGACGCACTGCGTCTGGCAGAAGAGAACGACGTCGACCTGGTCGAGATCGCGCCGACTGCGCAGCCGCCCGTCTGCCGCCTGATGGACTATGGCAAGTTCAAATATCAGGAACAGAAGAAGGCCCACGACGCCAAGCTGAAGCAGAAGGTCATACAGGTGAAGGAAGTCAAGTTCCGCCCTGGCACCGACGACAACGACTACGGCGTCAAGCTGCGCAACGCGACGCGCTTCCTGGAGGATGGTGACAGGGTCAAGGTTACCCTGCGCTTCCGCGGCCGCGAAATGGCTCACCAGGAACTCGGCATGCGCGTGCTGGAGCGTATCAAGGCTGACCTGGAGGAATTCGGCCAGGTTGAGCAGATGCCGAAGATGGAAGGCCGCCAGGCAGTGATGATGTTGGCGCCCAAGAAGAAGAAGTAATGCAGTGGTGGCCGGACGTTTCCGGCTGCGCTGAGCAGGTTCCAGACGGAAACGTCGGAAAACGCGGCAGGTGTCAAAGCCTGCAGCGATACAACAAGTGAGCCCGGGTCTTGCAAGTGTCGGCGCTAGCCGTCCACCTGGCTTCATGTCAAAAACGGAGTTGTTCCATGCCGAAGATGAAGACGAAGAAAAGCGCCTCCAAGCGCTTTACTGCCCGTCCTGGTGGCACGATCAAACGTGGCCAAGCCTTCAAGCGTCACATCCTGACCAAGAAGACCACCAAGAACAAGCGTCACCTGCGCGGTACCGAGGGCGTCCATGAGACGAACCTGAAGTCCGTTCGCGCAATGATGCCGTACGCCTAACCCTAACTAACTACGAAAGGAGCATTTCATGCCTCGAGTAAAACGTGGGGTCACAGCGCGGGCCCGTCATAAGAAGGTTATCAGCGCAGCCAAGGGTTACCGCGGCCGCCGCAATAACGTCTATCGCATCGCCAAGCAGGCGGTCATGCGTGCTGGTCAGTACGCCTACCGCGATCGTCGCAACAAGAAGCGCGTGTTCCGCGCGCTCTGGATTGCACGTATCAACGCTGGCGCACGCGAGCATGGTCTGACCTACAGCAAGTTCATGAACGGCCTGAAGAAGGCGTCCATCGAGCTGGACCGCAAGGTGCTGTCGGACATGGCCATTCACGACAAGGTGGCTTTTGCCGCCATCGTGAACCAGGTGAAAGCCAACGTCGCCTGAATTGGATTGGCCGGGTAGGCCGCTGGAATTGCCCAGTGACTTTGCCGGCTGATCACCCTGACGGGGCTCTCACCGAGCCCCGTTTTTTATTCCGCGCATTTCGCGGACCCGAATCACCCGAATTTTCTCGCTCGCCTTCCCATGTCACTGGATCTGGATCAAGTCGTCGCCGATGCCCAAAACGCGTTTGCCTCTGCGGAGGACAACGCCTCGCTGGAAAACGAGAAGGCACGCTTTCTCGGTAAGTCTGGCGTGCTGACCGACTTGCTCAAAGGCTTGGGCAAGCTCGATCCGGAGACGCGCAAGTCCGAAGGCGCGCGCATCAACCAGGCCAAGAGCCGCGTTGAAGAGGCGCTGACCGCCCGCCGCCAGGCGCTGGCCGACGCGCTGATGAACGCCCGTCTGGCCGCCGAGGCGATCGACGTGACGCTGCCCGGCCGCGATGTGGCCGAGGGCAGCCTGCACCCGGTGATGAACACCTGGGAGCGCGTCGCCAAGATCTTCGGCTCGATCGGTTTTGACGTGGCTGACGGCCCAGAAATCGAATCGGACTGGATGAACTTCACTGCGTTGAACAACCCGGACAATCATCCGGCGCGCTCGATGCAGGACACCTTCTACATCGATGGCCGCGACAGCGAAGACAAGCTCTTGCTGCTGCGCACGCACACCAGCCCGATGCAGGTGCGTTACGCTCGCATGCACGTTGAGAAATACAAGCACCTCGACCGCATTCCGCCCATCAAGGTCATCGCGCCGGGCCGCACGTACCGCGTCGACAGCGACGCTACGCACTCGCCGATGTTCCATCAGGTCGAAGGCCTCTGGATTGCCGACAACATTAGTTTTGCCGACCTGAAGGGCGTCTATACCGACTTCCTGCGCAACTTCTTTGAGCGGGACGACATCCAGGTGCGTTTCCGCCCGTCGTATTTCCCGTTCACCGAACCGTCGGCCGAGATCGATATGGCGTTCGGCAACGGCAAATGGCTGGAGATTTCCGGCTCCGGCCAGGTGCACCCGACCGTGGTGCGCAACATGGGCCTGGACCCTGAGCGCTACATCGGCTTTGCGTTCGGCTCCGGCCTGGAGCGCCTGACGATGCTGCGCTATGGCATCAACGACCTGCGCCTGTTCTTCGAGGGCGATGTGCGTTTCCTGCGCCAGTTCGCGTAAGCGCCGAGCGCTCGCACTGGTACTTCGTCGCCCCGTTAATCGAATTTCTTTTCTGTCGCGCCATGCAATTTCCGGAATCCTGGCTTCGCAGTTTCGTCAATCCGTCGATCACCACGGATGAGCTCTCCCATCGCCTGACGATGGCCGGCCTCGAGGTGGAAGAGGTCGACCCCGTTGCTCCGCCGTTCTCGCAGATCGTTGTCGGCCATGTGGTCGAGGTCAACAAGCACCCGGATGCCGATCGCCTGAACGTCTGCAAGGTCGATGCGGGTACGGGCGAGCTGCTGCAGATCGTCTGCGGCGCGCCGAACGTGTCGGTGGGCATCAAGGTGCCGTGCGCGATGGTCGGCGCCGAGCTGCCGCCTGGCGAAGATGGCAAGCCGTTCAAGATCAAGATCGGCAAGCTGCGCGGCGTGGAGAGCTACGGCATGCTGTGTTCGGCGCGCGAGCTGAAGCTGTCGGAAGATCACGGCGGTCTGCTGATCCTGCCGGAAGACACACCGGTCGGCGAAGACATTCGCAAGGTGCTGGATCTGGATGACCAGATCTTCATCATCAAACTCACACCCAACAAGGCGGATTGCCTGTCGATCCATGGGGTGGCGCGCGAAGTGTCCGCGCTGACCGGCGCACCGATCACCGTGCCGTCGATGGCGCCCGTGGCGGTGACGCTCGCTGACAAGCTGCCGGTCAAGGTGGAAGCACCGGACCTGTGCGGTCGCTTTTCGGGTCGCATCATTCGCGGCGTGAACGCGCACGCGAAGACGCCGGCCTGGATGGTCTCGCGCATCGAGCGCGCGGGCATGCGCAGCGTGTCGGCGTTGGTTGATATTTCGAACTACGTGATGCTCGAACTGGGCCGCCCGTCGCACGTGTTCGACCTGGACAAGATCCACGGCGGCCTGACGGTGCGCTGGGGCAAGGCTGGCGAACAACTGAAACTGCTCAACGGCGACACCATCACCGTCGACGAAAAGGTCGGCGTGATCTCGGACGAGCAGGCCATCGAAAGCCTTGCCGGCATCATGGGCGGCGACAAGACGGCCGTCACGCTCGACACACAGAACATTTACGTCGAGGCCGCATTCTGGTGGCCGGCGGCTATTCAAGGCCGCGCGCGGCGCTACAACTTCTCGACGGATGCAGGCCATCGCTTCGAGCGAGGCGTTGATTACGCGACCACCGTTGAACACATCGAACGCATCAGTGCGCTGATCCTCGAAATCTGCGGCGGCCAGGCTGGCCCGATCGACGATCAGATCGTCAATCTGCCCAAGCGCGAGCCGGTGCGCATGCGCGTCGCACGTGCTGCACGTGTGCTCGGTATTCCGCTGTCGCACGACGTTGTGGCAGACGTGTTCAAGCGCCTCGGCCTCACGTTCAGCGTGGACGGCGATGTGGTCATCGTCGAGCCGCCGTCGTATCGCTTCGACCTGGAGATCGAGGAAGACCTGATCGAAGAGGTCGCTCGCATCTACGGCTTCGAGCAGATTCCAGCCAAACCACCCGTCGCCGAAAACGCGATGCGTCCGACCAACGAGGCGCGCCGTACGATGCACGACGTGCGCCATGCCGTGGCTGCGCGCGATTACCACGAGGTCGTCAACTTCGCCTTCGTCGAGACCGATTGGGAAGCCGATTTCGCTGGCAACACGCAGCCGATCCCGCTGCTGAACCCGATTGCCAGCCAGTACGCGGTGATGCGCAGCACGCTCATCGGCGGACTCGTCGACAAGGTTCGCTACAACCTGAACCGCAAGGCGTCGCGCGTGCGTATGTTTGAGGTGGGCCGTGTGTTCCATCGCGATGCGAGCGTTGCGGATGGGGGGCTGTCGGTTGCCGGTTATGCGCAGCCAATGATGGCAGGGGGTATTGCATATGGTCCCGCGAAGGAAGAACAGTGGGGCGTACCGTCGCGCGCCGTCGATTTTTTCGACGTGAAGGGCGATGTGGAGTCCTTGCTGTGGCCGCTGCAGGCGCGTTTCGAGCGTGCGGAGCATCCGGCCCTGCACCCTGGCCGTTCGACCCGTGTCGTGCTGAATGGTCGCGCGATCGGCTGGATTGGCGAGCTGCATCCGCGTTGGCTGCAGAAGTACGATCTGCCGACCGCGCCCGTGGTGTGGGAGCTCGAACTCGACGCCATCACCGCGGTTGGTCTGCCGACGTACCGGGAAGTGCCGCGCGTGCCGGCGGTGACGCGCGATATCGCACTCGTTGTGCGTCAGGATGTGGCGGTCCAGGATCTCGTCGACACGTTCGAAAAGACCGCGATCGGCACGTCGTGGCAGCGCTATCTGCAAGGCGTCGTGCTGTTCGATGAATTCCGTCCGAAGGCCGCGACGGCCGTGATTGGGGCGCAGGAGAAAAGCCTTGCCTTCAGAATTACGTTGCAAGATACTGACAGCACCCTCCAGGATGACATTGTCGAGGCCGCCACGCAGCAACTGATTCGAGCGGCCGGCGATGCATTCGGTGCGCGTCTGCGCGCCTGACGTCCGCCCCTCGCGAGAGACAGCTCGAACGAACCTCCGCATTCGGATCGAATACGCCAAGCGAATCCTATGAACGATCAACACGCGTCCGCGCTGGCCGCATCTTTGGGCGAATCACTCGGCTCCTCTTCGACCGTACTGGCCGATGCCCGGGATGCGCGCGTCCAGGATGTGCCGACACTCACCAAGGCCGAACTCGCCGAGATGCTGTTCGAACAGGTCGGCCTGAACAAGCGCGAGTCGAAGGACATGGTCGAGGCGTTCTTTGACGTGATCCGCGAGGCGCTCGAGCAGGGCGATAGCGTCAAGCTGTCGGGCTTTGGCAACTTCCAGTTGCGCGACAAGCCGCAACGTCCGGGCCGCAACCCGAAAACCGGGGAGATCATCCCCATCACCGCACGCCGTGTCGTTACGTTCCACGCCAGCCAGAAGCTCAAGGCGCTCGTTGAAGAGCGCGTCGAGCCGCTGCCTGCGAGCGCTACGTAATTCCGTTTATTCTGCTTCTTTCGCCAGCCCTTCATGGCCGCCGATAAACATACGGAGCGGGTCAACCTGCCGCCCATTCCTGCCAAACGCTACTTCACCATCGGGGAAGTAAGTGACCTGTGCGCCGTCAAGCCGCACGTGCTGCGCTATTGGGAGCAAGAGTTCACGCAACTCAAGCCCGTCAAGCGGCGCGGCAATCGCCGTTACTACCAGCATCATGAAGTGCTGCTGATCCGGCGCATCCGTGAGTTGCTGTACGAACAGGGATTTACGATCAATGGGGCGCGCAACCGGCTCGATGAGCTTCGGCATGGCGTCGGCAGTGCCGCGCCGTCGATCCCCGAACCGGAAGCCGAAAAGATCGAGGCAGCACCGCCGTCGCCAGCGATTGCCGATGGCGCAGTCGATGTGCCGGTGTTGCGGCGTGCGTTGATGGACCTACTGGCCGTCCTGCGCACGGACAAGGGGTAGGCGGCGGCACCACCGGAAATGAAAAAGCCCGCGTAACGAAGACGTTACGCGGGCTTTTTATTTTGGTCGGGGCGAGAGGATTTGAACCTCCGACCACCTGCACCCCATGCAGGTACGCTACCAGGCTGCGCTACGCCCCGAAAGCATGAAAGTATAACAGAGACCGCTCGCCAATGACTAGTGGGTCGCGCGCCGATAGCGTGCGGGCGTCATGCCCAGGTGCTGCTTGAATGCTTTGACAAAAGCGGCCTCCGATTGATAACCAACGCCCGTGCTGATGTCGCCGACACCGTGCGGTGTGTGCATCAACTGGTCGCAGGCGAGGGTCATGCGCACGCGTGTGAGGAAGTTCCACACCGTCATGTCCGAGCGTGCCTTGAAATGACGGGCATAGGTAGCGCGCGACATGGCAGCCAGGTCAGCGAGCGTGTCGATCGTCCAGGGCTGCTCTGGCGCTGCAAGCATGGCCTGGACGGACGCGCCAAGGCGGGTGTCGGAGAGCAGCGTCAGGATGCCAGCGTCGGCGTGTTCGCGCTGTCCGTGGATGCGCAGCGCGAGCGTCAACAGCGCCTGGCTCAGCGCTGTGACAATGGCCAGCGCCCCCGGGGCGCGCGCTTCCGCCTCAACTCGCATGAGGTTGATGAGCGCCTGCAGCGCAGGAAACGACGTGCTGTCTGCCAGCGAGACGTGCAGCGGATCGGGCAGCGTCTGCAGGAGCAGGGCGGCAGAGCCGGGTTCATGCACGAAGCGGCCACACAGCAGGTCGACTTCGGCAGCGCCACGGCCGAGCTGGCGAAGCGGCAGCATGCCGTCGTGACCTGCGCGCGGCTTGCGGGCAGGTGTGTCACGCGAGCCGGCTGGATCTCGGAGGGTGTGTGCCTGGCCGCGCGGGAGGAGGATGAAGTCGCCTGCTCGCAGCGTGAGGCGGCGGCCGCCGATCTCGACGACACAACGGCCGGCGAGCACCAGATGAAATGGCGCCTGGCCGTCCGGCTCTGGATCATGCGGGATCGAGAAGGGCCCTTGGAACAGGCATCGCAAATCGAGGCTGGCTTGCGGCCGGATAAGTCTGATGAACCGGCTTAGGGCGTCCATTGAGACGATTCCGCTAAAAATTGATCGGATCGAGTATTCATTGGATCGACCACAATGGCAATACTTTCCTGACGGCGCAGGCATCGGGCCAGCGCCGCTTCATCGGGAGCACATCATGCTGGACTGGGTCGACTATCGGAAAGCGTTGCTTGGGCGTATCGGCGAGATCGGACGCATCACGCCGGACACGGTCAAGGGCTATCAATTGCTGTCAGGTGCCGGCGCAAAGACGGGGCGCCTGGATGCGAAGACGCGCGAGCTGATTGCGCTGGCGGTGTCCGTGACGGCGCGTTGCGACGGCTGTATTACCGTGCACACTGCTGAAGCCCTAAGGCATGGCGCCACGCATGAAGACATTGCCGAGGCGCTGGGCGTGGCAATTGCGATCAACGCGGGCGCCGCGCTGGTCTACTCGGCGCGCGTGATGGATGCTGTGCAGGCATATGAAAACGCCTGAGCGCGTCAGCTAACGTGCGACTCGCAGGCAGCAGGTGGCCTGACGCGACTCACCCGGCGCGAGCAGGTGCAAGCCTTCGCCGTGGTGGATTGCGTTGGGCAGCCCCATCCACGGCTCGACGCAGTAGAAGTCGGACGTCGCGTTCTCCGTCCACGTGGTGATGGCGTGCCAGGGTACCGGCGCGTTGTCCACCTCGAAGCGGATGCGGCGACCCAGCGGTGCATCGGCATGCGGCGGGATGGCAAGCGTGGCTGCGCCGTCGGCGTCGAGCAGGTGGTAGCGATCCTGCAGCGCCGGGTCATTGAGCTGGTATGTACGTCGACCCGGTTCAGGTGTGTCGAGGCTGCCATCGGACAACTGCCGCGACAACCGCGATGGCGGCATCGACAGTTCGGTTGCGCCGCGCAGCGCGTGCGGTAGCGCCAGATAGAAATGATGGCCCGCGTAGAAGGGCATGGGCGCATGGGCGCTGCCGTCGTCGACATGCCTGACCGTAAAGGTGGCCTCCAGCCCGTCGTGAAGCAGCCGGTATGTCACGCAAAACTCGAAGGCGAATGGGTAGCCTGCGCGGGTTTGCGTGCTGTCGCGCAAACGCATGACGATATGCTTGTCGCTCGCGTCTTCCACCTCGAATGGCAGGTCACGGGCGAACCCGTGCTGCGGCAAGGCATGCACCTGGCCTCGCGCATCGCGCCAGCGCCCGGTTTCACCCTCGACGAAATGCCTGCCGATAAAGGGAAACAACAGGGGATTGCCGCCGCGTACTTTGGCGGGGTTCGACCAGTCTGCGTGTTCTGGCCAGAACAGGATGTCTTCGCCGCGATGGCGCCAACGCACGAGCCGCCCGCCGGCATGGGGTGCGAGCAGTAGCATGGAGCCGTCCACGCGGGCGTCTCCGATCCGGATGAGCGTTTGGTCCTGAAACCGGGCAGTGGGCAGATCGTGCATGGGGTCGGCAGCGCAGTGACTTGTTGGCATGGGAATCGCATACTAGATTGTCAATGCGTTTTGTCTGGAGGGAAACCATGTCTATCCGCCGCTGCGGTTTGTCTTGCCGCCAGATGCTGCCTGCACACACTGTCCCTCCGCCCGACGAACCCTCGCCACCCGGCATCCCGCCCGATTTGCCCTCGCCGGACGAGCCGCCGCCTCCCGTCGAGCCGCCCGAGGCTCTCGCGGTGTAAGGCATGGTTACCAATCGTCACAGCTTTGCGTGAAGCGGTTCGTAAGATTGCGTCAGTCGCGCGTAATATGCGCGTTTTTGTTACGACACTACGAGCCAAATCATGTCGATTCTTCCGCGTTTGACCTTGTGCACCGTGCTGGCGGCCTCGATGGCCGGTTGTGTTGTTGCGCCACCCGCGCAAACGCGCACGGTCGTCGTGCATGAGCAGCCTGCACCCGCCCCGGTGGACCCGCGCGCCCGCTTTGACCAGGTGCAGGGCCGTCTTGCTGAAGAGTTTCACCGCGTCGACGTGCGCCAATCGCAGGGCTACATCGATCCGTACCGCGCCGATGGCTTGCGCGACCGGCTGCGCCGTATCCGCCAGGAGGCCAACGATATGGCCAGCCAGCATCGCGGCGGCCTGTCAGGGGATGAGCAGCACGCGCTCAACGACGAGTTGGGCGCCGTCTCGCGCGATATCAATCGCTAAGGCGTCGCGTCCATCTTCGTGGACCGATTTTCGCTGATGCTGCGATGCGGCATCGGCGAAAAGCCATGTTGCGCAGGGGAGCGTGCGCATGCGGCGGAAGCTGGTACGCTGGCGGTCCCTCTGAACATGCTCACCCGTACCTGACGCGGGTTGCAGCGGCGCTGCCGTGCGAAAGATCATCCATTGCGACTGTGACTGTTTCTATGCCGCCATCGAGATGCGCGACGATCCGCGCCTTGTCGGCAAGCCGCTGGCCGTGGGCGGGCGGCCGGAGCGGCGTGGGGTAGTCGCAACCTGCAACTACGAGGCGCGCAAGTTCGGTATCCATTCCGCGATGCCCATGGCGCAAGCGGTCAAGCGTTGTCCCGACTTGCTGATCGTGCCGCCGGCCATGGAGAAATACCGGCAGGTCGCGCGTCAGATCTTCGCCATTTATCACAGCTACACGCCGCTGGTGGAGCCGCTCTCGCTGGACGAAGCCTACCTGGACGTGAGCGACAGCCCGTTGCTCGCCGGCAGTGGCACGCGCATCGCAGAAGACATCCGCCGCCGCGTGCGCGAGGAAGTTGGCATCACCGTGTCGGCGGGGGTTGCTCCCAACAAGTTCATTGCCAAGATCGCCAGCGACTGGAACAAGCCGGATGGCCTTTTTGTGGTGCGGCCAGAGCAGGTAGATGCCTTCGTGGCAGCCCTGCCGGTGGATCGTCTCTTTGGCGTGGGCAAGGTCACTGCCGCCAAGCTGCGACGCCTCGGCGCGGAAACCTGCGGTGACCTCCGCGCGTGGGGCACCGATCGCCTGCAGCAGCATTTCGGCGTCTTTGGCTTTCGGTTGCACGACCTTTGCCGAGGCATTGATCACCGCCAGGTGCAGCCGTCACAGACCCGCAAGTCGGTGAGTGTGGAAGAAACCTATGCCTCGGATCTGCGCACACTCGACGAGTGTCAGCGCGAACTGAGCACGCTCGTTGACCAGTTGGCCGCCCGTGTCGAGCGCGCGCGCGCCGGCAACATGATCCACAAGACCTACGTCAAGCTGCGCTTTGCCGATTTCCGTGGCACGACGGTCGAGTGCATCTCGCCGCAGGTGTCGTTGCCGGTGTTCTCGAAGCTGCTGGCACAGGGGTTCGAGCGTCGGAAGATTCCCGTGCGGTTGCTGGGCGTGGGCGTGCGTCTGTACGAGTCCGATGCCCACGCGCGCCAGCAGCCCCTGTTTGCCGAAGATCCTGCGGCTGCCGATTGAGCCGTCTGTCGCAACCCTCGGGTCAGAATTGTCCTATTCTCCTGTCTGCAGCATGGCGATACGAGGGCGGGTTATCGCCAGCGGGTAGAATCCCCGCTTTTTGCAAGAATCCGCCGCCGCGCGCCACACGTGCGCGACAGTGCCTTCCACCACATCCGGAAAGCGCAGATAGGAGACGCAGTCGATGAGTTTGTTCCGTACCAAGAACGTGGATCACATGATCCGCACGGGCCACAGCAATACCGGCCTGAAGAAAGTCCTCGGGCCCCTGGATCTCACCTTCCTGGGCGTCGGCGCCATTATCGGCACCGGCATCTTCGTGCTGACCGGCACGGGCGCACTGACCGCCGGGCCCGCACTGACCCTGTCGTTCATCGTGGCGGCGCTGGCATGCGGGTTTGCCGCGCTGTGCTACGCCGAATTCGCCTCGACCATCCCCGTGTCGGGCTCCATTTATACCTACGCCTACGCGACCATGGGCGAGCTGGTGGCATGGATCATCGGCTGGGACCTGATGCTGGAGTACGGCCTGGCGACCTCTGCCGTGTCGGTCGGCTGGTCTGGGTATTTCCAGTCGCTGCTGTCCGGTTTCGGCATCCATCTGCCGCAGGCGCTCACCGCGGCGCCAGGCGCCATTCCGGGCGTGCAGACCCTGTTCAACCTGCCCGCGCTGGTGATCATGCTGCTCGTGACGACCGTGCTGTCGTTTGGTGTGCGGGAATCCGCGCGCGCGAACAACGTGATGGTGGCGATCAAGGTGACGGTGGTGCTGCTGTTCATCTTCGTCGGCGTGCGTCATGTGCAGCCCGTCAACTGGCATCCGTTCATGCCGTTCGGCATGTCAGGCGTATTCGGTGCGGCGGCCATCGTGTTCTTTGCCTTCATCGGCTTTGACGCCGTAACATCCGCGGCCGAAGAGGTGCGCAATCCCAAGCGCGACCTGCCGATCGGCATCATCGGTTCGCTGGCCATCTGTACGATTCTGTACGTGCTGGTGGCTGCCATCATGACCGGTATCGTGCCGTTCCAGAAGTTTGCGGGCGTGGATCATCCGGTATCGCTGGCGTTGCAGATTGCCGGCGAAAGCTGGGTAGCGGGTTTCGTGGACCTGGGCGCGATCATCGGCATGACGACGGTGATCCTCGTCATGGCGTACGGCCAGACCCGCATTATCTTTGCCATGTCGCGCGACGGATTGCTGCCCAAGCGCTTGTCGCACATCCACCCGCGCTATGCGACGCCATTCCTGAATACGTGGGTGGTCGGTATCGTGTTTGCGCTGATCGCCGCGCTCGTCCCGCTGAACGTGCTGGCTGAACTGATCAACATTGGCACGCTGGCAGCGTTTTCGCTCATCGCAATGGCAGTGCTGGTGCTGCGACGCACGCGTCCGGATCTGCATCGCGGTTTTCGTTGCCCGGGAGTGCCTGTGGTCCCGCTGCTGGCCATCGGGATGTGCCTGTTCCTGATGAGCCACCTGCAGAAGGTCACCTGGATCGCCTTCCTGGTCTGGGTGGTGATCGGCCTGCTGGTCTACTTCGGCTATGCACGCCGCCGCTCGCTGCTGCATACGGCGAGGCCTGACGCCGTTCAGGTATCGGAAACGGCGCGCTGATTGCCGCAGTGCCTAATGGCATAGTGGCGCGGAAACCGCCTGCAGGATCTCCGCGTCGCGCGGCCGCTCGATGAAGGCGGCCAGGGCCATCTCGGTGCGGGGTGCATTGGCGGGTAGGGGAATCTCGCCCTGCCATTCGGCGGTCGGCCCAGCCAACTGGATCGGGCCGATCCATTCCCTGACAACATGGTCATGATGCAGCTCCGCGCCGCCGTTTTCACCGCCGTTCGGGTGGCTTACGAGGCCGTTTTGTGTCAATGCGATCCACGCCACGGCCTGGCTGGCACGGCCGGTGGCGCTGGGCCGGCGTGTGAAGTGCGCCCGGGTTTGCAGCGCTGCGCCCGGTCTGCTCGGCAGGATGGCATCGAGTGAAATGTCCGCCATCGCAGGCAGCGCGTTACGCGCATTCACGGCACGCGCGAAGTCAGCCGGGTCTGCCCACTGGCGCAGTTCACGGCCGGAGACGAAGACTTCCGGGGTGTAGATCGTCGGCGCACGGGCAGCCTCCCCGAGCGCACGCTGCCGCTCTGAAAATGCGGCACGACCAAAAGCGTCTTTCCAGCCGGAGCTGTCCCAATAGTCGACATGCAGCGCCAGCGGAATCCAGCGTTGGGCATCTGGCGGTGTCCGGCTCAACCAGCGGTCAGCGGGTGGGCAACTATTACAACCTTCGGATGTATAGAGTTCAACCAAGGCAATCGTGTGCGCTGGGCTGCGGACATGCAAAGCACTGCAGTCGGCAGCGTGCGCCAGCTGGGATGCCACCAGTATCAGTGCGCCAATGACATGGGCGTGTCGTGAACAGCGTGGTTTCATTGCCATCATGGTCTCCTGGGTGGCGCGTCCGGCACGGTGCTTGCGTAGGGCTCTCGCTTTGCTTAGTCGGATCAGCGGCGCGCCCCTGACAAAAAAGCATAGCCGTGCCGAAGCGGCCGCGAGGCCAGGTGCCGTCTGGGATGGCTGGCTGCGGACGTCGAGCAGGGCGTTCGCCGCTGTCGATGCCGTTCGCACGTGTGTCGCCAGCTGTGGTTAAAATGATCTGTGCAGTTGGACATCAGTCCGACGAAACCATGCCGGCCCCCCCGCACGGTTTCCACGCAACAGCGTGTGCGTTGTTGTCCATTGCAATCGGAGGGCTTTGACGATGGAAATCAAGTTTGAGAAAAAAGAGGCGTACGACATCAACAACGAGGGCCTGTTGTTCGACGCGCTGGTCGACGGTGAAAAGGTGACCTGCGTGGCAACGCGCGAGGCACTGTGGGAAGGCTTGAGTGGTGACCAGGTGTTGTCGCTTCAGGCGGCCTTTGAGGCCGGCCAAGAGCGGATCCAGGATGCCGCCCGCGTGCTGATTGCCGACGGCGTGCAGCGATCCAACGGGTTGACCGAATTGCCGCAGCCGGTCGTGGTCAAGCGCGTGCACGTTGCCGTGGTTTGATTCGATCGGTCGCCCTTGTGACCACACCACGGTGGCCAACCATGTCCACTGCCCCGAGAAAAAGCCGGTCCACGCGACCGGCTTTTTTCTGCATGAGGCATGACTCGAACCTCTCGCCAGGCGGCACCCTTGCGGCGGTCGGCACGGATGTGTCATCGCGGGCACGCAGCGCCGAACCGCTTGCACAGGCCCTCAGGGGCAACGATGGAACGCCCATAACGGATCGCGTCGTCTGCTGAAGCGGCGTCAGTCGTCGCCGGTAAAGGGAGACAGGGGCGCGTGCGTTTCCATGACGTGGATCGACTCGTCGATGGCGACGTAAAGGGCGTCCAGGCGCGCACGCCCAAGCTGGGCTTCGATGCGCGCATATTCCGCCTCTACCAGAGGCTCCACATTGGCGAGGAATTCGCGGCTTTTTGGCGTCAGCGAGATCACCTGGCGTCGCTGGTCCACCGATGAGCGTCGGCGATCGATCATCTCGGACCGCTCCATCGTCGCCAGCATGCGCGTCAGGCTCGGGCTGAGGATCAGGCATGCATCGGCGAGCTGGTTGGGCTCCATGTCGCCCATGTCATTTAGCGTGCGCAGCACTCGCCATTGCTGCTCGGTGATGCCATGCTCGCGCAGGATAGGCCGAAAACGCGCCATGAGGGTCTCCCGCGCGCGCAGCAGCAGATGCGGCAGGTTGCGGTGCCTGAACGCGGACGCCATGCCGTGTCCCGACTTCACGCGTCGCGCAGCGCAGCGACCACGGGGGTGTGGTCGGAAGGTTGCTCCCATGTGCGCGGCACGCGATCGATGTGGCATGACTCGCACAGCCTGGCCAGTTCGGGCGACAGCATGATGTGGTCGATGCGCAGACCCGCGTTGCGCTTGAAGGCGAACAGCCGGTAGTCCCACCAGGAGAAGAGTTTGTCTTCCTGCTCGAACAGGCGGAACGCATCGACAAGGCCCGCGCCTTCAAGGGCGCGAAACGCGGCACGCTCTTCGGGCGACACAAGGTTCTGGCCTTCCCATTTCTTGGGGTCGTGTACGTCGCGGTCTTCCGGCGCGATGTTGAAGTCGCCGAGCAGCATCAGGCGCGGGTTTGCAGCCATCTCGGATGTCAACCACGTCTGCAGCGCTGCGAGCCAGCGCATCTTGTAGACCATCTTGTCGGAATCAAGCGCCTGACCGTTCGGGAAGTAGGCGGAAATGACGCGCACCGGGCCGTCGGCCATGTCATACGTAGCAGCTACGATGCGCTGCTGCTCGTCTTCAAAGCCGGGGATGTTTTTGACCACATCGTGGCCCTCCGGCACCGCAGCCTTGCGCGACAGGATGGCGACGCCGTTGTATGTCTTCTGGCCCGTGAACAGCGACGAATAGCCTGCGGCATCCAGTTCAGCCAACGGGTAACGGTCATCGGGCAGCTTCAGTTCCTGAAGGCAGAGCAGGTCGATGGGCGTGGCATCGGCTTCGCGTTCAGCCAGCCACTGCAGCACGTGCGGCAGGCGGACTTTGAGGGAGTTGACGTTCCAGGTTGCGACTCTCATGGGATCAGCAATATGTCGAATGTCAGGCGCTTGCGTTGCGCGCAAGCGCCGGTGTGGGTCCGGCTGCCTAGCAACATGCCCAGCGGGCAGGCAGTTGAGGCGTAGCAGCCGTGTTGCAGGAAAGGCACTATCGTATCAGTGCGCAATCCCGTTCCGGCACGCCGCCGCTGTTGCAGTGCAGCCCATTGCAGTAGTGCGGTGCGCCGGGTGCGATCCTATTGTCAGCACATCCCGCAAAGAGTAAAAGTCGACCCATCAATGTCGACTGCGAGTCGCTCAGTCATGAATCAACCTGCCAAGCTCAATGCCGATTCACTGGGCATCGTCGAATCGGTCATCATGGGCATTGCCGGTACTGCGCCGGCTTACAGCATCGAGATCACGACTTCCACCATCATCGGGACGGCTGGTACGCTCTCGCCAGCGAGCATCCTGGTGTGCGGGCTGATCATGTTTGGCATCGCGTACGCGTTCATCAACATGAACCGTGCCCTGGCGAGTGCCGGCACATCGTATTCATGGGTGAGCATGGTATTCGGGCGGGCGCTCGGCTTCTTTGCCGGCTGGGCGCTCCTGGTGCTGTGCTGCGTGTTCATGGTCTCAGCGATGATTCCGGCAGCAAACGCGACGCTGCTCATCTTTGATCGGCCAAGGATGAATAACGTCCATTACGTGACCCTGATTGCGGCCGGTTGGCTGACGTTTGTCAGTGCGGTCGTCGTCAAAGGCATCAAGCTCACCAGCTACGTCCAGGTGCTCATGACCCTCGTCGAGGGCGTGATTCTGTTGGTGATCATTGTTGCGAGCTTCTTCATGTTTCCGCACGCTCCGCAGCACCCGTTCTCACTGGCCTGGTTCTCGCCTTTTGCGTTTTCACCAAAGCTGTTCGCCAATGGTGCCTTGGTGGCGATCTTCTTCTTCTATGGCTGGGACGTGACCATGAACCTGAGCGAGGAGACGCGCGACTCAAATCACACCCCGGGGCGGGCTGCGTTCTGGTCGATGGTCTTCTTGATGGTGTTCTTCCTGGTCTTCATCACCATCACGCTGCTGGGTTTGTCGGATTCGGAAATTCAGCACTACAACACCAACATCATTTTCGCGATCGCGGAGAAGTTGTTCGGGCCGACGTGGGGCTACGTCTCGATCATTGCGGTGTTGCTGAGTACCGTGGGCACGGTTGAGACGCAGATGCTGCAGTTCACGCGCACGCTGTTTGCCAAGAGCCGCGACGGTGCACTCCACCAGCGCTACGCGCGTCTTCACCCGCGCTGGCAGACGCCCCATATCGCGATCTTCTTCATCTGGATCACGGGGCTGGTCCTGCTGTTCGTATCGTCCTACCTGCCGACGATCAACATCATCCTGCAGGATTCGATTACCGCCATCGGGTTCCAGATCTGCTTCTACCTTGGCCTGACGGGTTTCGCTTGCGGTTGGTACTACCGTCAGACGCTGGGCGAGGGCGTGTGGCGGGCCGTCACGCATGTCATCTGGCCCGTTGCAAGCGGGTGTTTTCTCTTCTTTATCGCGCTCTATAGCATTCCGACGTTCGATTGGGTCACGAACCTCGTCGGCATGGGCGGGATTGCCATCGGTGCCATTCCGCTGGCGCTGAATCGCAGGCGAATCTGGGCGGCGCAGCCCAACTGAGCAGGCTTATGCCCATGGGTTCGATCGCATTTCCCCCCCTTTTCTGAACCCGGGCGGCGCCTTCATGTCTCGGAGATCCCCCACTTGAGGCGCGCCCACAGGCGCTCGTGGACAAAGTAGGCGATCGACGTGTAGACATTGCTGATGACCATGAAGCCGATCGCAATATGTGCCGTGCCGGTCAGCAGGTAGAGCGTGACGAAGTCCAGGCACATGACCAGGACGCGATAGGTCACCGCCTTGGTCACGGAGCGGCGAGCACTGACGGTTCGTACCATGATGTTTTCCCTTCTCCGTGCATGCCTTGTCGCGCACAACCGCCAACGGACGGGCAGGACAGGCAGCAATGGCCCGATGCGATCACGTGGTGGCCAGGCGACCGTACCCGCCGGCGGCATGCGAGCGTCTGGCCAACGCTCTTGGCGCTTGACGCTGCCTCGCCTTCGATCACCCAGGCGTTCATCTGGATATCGTGGGACAGATCTGCGCGCTTTGCCAGGTGGCTGCGGCGCGCGTGCGGTAGATTGATGGCAACGCCGCCACAGGAGCCAGCATGGATTTCGTGATCCGCAACGCCAGCCTGCCCGACGGGCGCGCCGGCATCGACATCGGTATCGAGGCTGGCCGCATCGTCGGCGTGCAGCCGAATCTGCCCGCACGAGGGACGCAGGAGTTTGCCGCAAACGGCGCGCTCGTCAGCCCGCCGTTCGTCGATGCGCATTTTCATCTGGACGCGACGCTGTCCTACGGCAAACCGCGTGTCAACCAATCTGGGACGCTGCTCGAAGGTATCGCGCTGTGGAACGAACTCAAGCCGACACTCACACAGGAGATGCTGGTGGACCGCGCACTGCACTACTGCGACTGGGCCGTCGCGCGCGGCTTGCTGGCCATTCGGTCTCACGTGGACGTGTGCGATCCGCGTTTGTTGGCCGTCGAGGCGCTTCTGCACGTGAAGCAGCAGGTGGCGCCGTATCTGGACCTGCAGCTGGTCGCCTTTCCGCAGGACGGCGTATTGCGCAGTCCCGGCGCCTTTGACAACCTCAAGCGTGCCATCGACATGGGTGTCGACGTGGTGGGAGGCATACCGCATTTCGAGCGCACCATGTCCGACGGTGCCGAATCGATTCGCCTGCTGTGCGAGTTCGCCGCGGAGCGCGGTCTGCGCGTCGACATGCATTGCGACGAATCCGACGATCCGCTCTCACGCCACATCGAAACGCTGGCTGGGCAAACGCATCGCCTGGGTCTGCATGGCCGCGTGGCGGGCTCGCACCTGACGTCGATGCATTCGATGGACAACTACTACGTCAGCAAGCTGCTGCCGCTGATGCGCGAGGCTGGCGTGGCCGCCATCGCCAATCCGCTGATCAACATCACGCTTCAGGGACGGTCGGATACATATCCGAAGCGGCGAGGCATGACCCGCGTGCCCGAACTGCTGGCGGCCGGCATCGACGTCGCGTTCGGACACGACTGCGTGATGGACCCGTGGTACAGCCTGGGAAGCGGCGACATGCTGGAGGTTGCCCACATGGGTTTGCATGTCGCGCAGATGACCGGGCAGGATGCGATGCGCCAGTGCTTTGCCGCCGTGACTGAGGCGCCTGCGCGCATCCTCGGTCTGGACGGCTACGGTATCGCCCCCGGATGCCACGCCGATCTGGTCGTGCTCGATGCCGCCAGCCCGGTTGAGGCGATCCGGCTGCGGGCGGCACGCCTGCTCGTCATGCGCCGTGGCCAGGTGTTGGCGCGATCACCGGCTCCGCATGCCGAGCTGTCCCTGCCGGGCAGACCCGCACGCGTCGATTTCCGCTTACCGCAGTAGAAAAAAACGCCGCTTCGGCACAGGGCGCGAAGCGGCGTTTTGCGCGGCGGCGTGGCGTGTCAGACCGGCTCGGCTGTCACGACCATCCCGCCGTGACGCAGTAATGCATCGATCGACGGAGCGCGGCCGCGGAAGGCAGTGAACGACTCGATCGCGGGACGGCTGCCGCCGACCGCCAGCACTTCCTGCCGGTAGCGCTCTCCGGTTTGCGCGTCGAGCACCGAGCCGGTCAGCTTGCTGGCCTCTTCGAATGCCGCATACGCGTCGGCGGACAGGACCTCGGCCCACTTGTAGCTGTAGTAACCCGCCGCGTAGCCTCCGGCAAAGATATGGCTGAACGTATTCGGCCAGCGCGACAACTCGGCCTGCGGAACCACGTGGAAACGGTTGTTGACCTGGCGGGAAAGCTCCAGCACGGAAGTCGTGCCCTTGGGGTCGAAATCCGTATGCAGATGCATGTCGAACGTCGAGAACACGATCTGGCGCAGCGTCGCCATGCCGTTCTGGAAGTTCTTGGCGGCCAGCATGCGCTCGTACAGCGCACGGGGGAGGGGCTCGCCGGTATCGACATGGCGCGTCATGCGCGAGAGGACTTCCCACTCCCAGCAGAAATTCTCCATGAATTGCGAGGGCAGCTCCACCGCATCCCATTCCACGCCATTGATGCCCGACACACCCAGCTCATCCACCTGCGTGAGCATGTGGTGCAGGCCATGGCCGAACTCGTGGAACAGGGTGATGACTTCGTCGTGCGTGAACAGCGCTGGTTTGTCGCCGACCGGGCCGGAGAAGTTGCAGGTGAGATAGGCCACCGGGGTCTGCACACGTCCATCGGCCAGGCGCTTGCGGCCGCGCGCGTCGTCCATCCAGGCGCCGCCGCGCTTGCCCTCGCGGGCGTACAGGTCGATGTAGAACTGTGCCAGTAGTTCACCCTTGGCCGATTCCACGCGGAAGAAACGCACGTCCGGATGCCACACTTCCGCCTGCTCAGGGAGAATCTTGACGGAGAACAGCGTCTGCACGACGTCGAACAGGCCGTCCAGCACGGCGGGCTCCGGGAAGTATTGCTTCACCTCCTGTTCGGAGAACGCATAGCGGGCCTCGCGCAGCTTTTCCGAAGCGTAGGCCATGTCCCAGGGTTCGAGCTTGTCGATGCCCAGTGTGTCTTTGGCGAAGGCTTGCAGCTCCGCCCAGTCCTTTTCCGCAAAGGGGCGGGCACGATCGGCCAGCTCGCCCAGGAACCGCAGGACTTCTTCCGGCGAATCGGCCATCTTCGGTACGAGCGAGACCTCGGCGAAATTGCGGTAGCCGAGCATATGGGCTTCTTCGGTGCGCAATGCGAGCTGCTCGGCCATGTTGGCGGTGTTGTTCCACTCCGCCTTGCCGCCACCGTGGTGCACCCCCAGTTCCGACGCCCGGGTGACGTTGGCTTCGTACAGCGTGCGGCGCAGCGCACGGTCGTCGGCGTATTGCAGGACCGGAAAATACGATGGGAAGTGCAGGGTGAACTTCCAGCCCTTGGCGTCGGCGTTATCACGGCGCGCGGCATCCTGCGCAGCTTGCTTGGCGTCTTCGGGCAGCCCGGCCAGGCGGGCTTCGTCGTCGATCACCAATGCATAGGCGTTGGTGGCATCCAGCACGTGATCGCTAAAGGCCTTCGTGAGCTGCGCCTGCTGTTCCTGGATCGCCGAAAACCGCGGCTTCTGATCTTCGGGCAACTCGGCACCGCCCAGTCGGAAACCGCGCAGCTCGTTATCGAGCAGCTTCTTGCGTGCAGCTGTGAGCGCGGCGAACGCATCGCTTGCGGCAATCGCCTTGTACTTCTTGAATAGTTCCAGATCCTGGCCGAGGCCCGACCAGAACTCCGTCACACGCGGGAGGTTGGCGGCGTGTGCTTCGCGCAGGGCGGGCGTGTCAGCGACGGCGCTCAGGTGGCTGACGATGCCCCAGGCGCGGCCCAGCGGCTCCGTGGCCTCTTCCAGCGCGGTGACGACGGTATTCCAGCCGACCGGTGTGGCCGGGTCCTTGACCTGCGCGACGGCCGATGCAGCGCGCTCAAGCAGCACGTCGATGGCGGGCGTGATGTGTTCCGGGCGGATGTCCGCAAAGCGGGGCAGACCGGAAAAATCGAGCAGCGGATTGTTGGCCGGGCTGGCAACGTTGGGCGAAGTGTCGGTCATGGCGGGCTCGGAATAGAAATTTGGGGACAAAAAAAGCGTCCGATCCGTCAGGTTGGGACGCTTTCTCTTTTTCCAATGGATCAGGTGAAGCTTACGCCGCCGGCGAAGCTCCCTCAGCAACGCGTTCCGCGGCTTCCAGCGTGTTGATCAGCAGCATGGTGATGGTCATCGGCCCGACGCCGCCGGGCACCGGGGTGATGTAGCCGGCGACTTCCTTCACACCCGCAAAATCGACGTCGCCGCACAGCTTGCCCGCGTCGTCCCGGTTCATGCCCACGTCGATGACGACGGCGCCCGGCTTGACCATGTCAGCCGTGATGATATTGCGGCGGCCGACCGCGGCCACGATGATGTCGGCCTCGCGGGTGTGCGCGGCCAGGTCGCGCGTCTTGCTGTTGCAGATGGTGATGGTGGCGCCGGCCTGCAGGAGCAGCATGGCCATCGGCTTGCCGACAATGTTCGATGCACCCACCACGACTGCGTTGGCACCGCGCACCGGATAGTTGATCGACTCCAGCATCTTCATGCAGCCATACGGCGTGCACGGACGGAATAGCGGGGCACCTGTCATCAAGGCGCCGGCGTTGGCGATGTGGAAGCCGTCGACGTCCTTCTCGGGTGCGATGGCTTCGAGCACCTTGTGGCTGTCGATGTGCTTGGGCAGCGGAAGCTGAACCAGGATGCCGTGGATGCGCGGGTCGCGGTTCAGGGCGTCGATGCGGCCGAGCAGGTCGGCTTCGGTCAGATCAGCCGGGTAGCGATCGAAGACGGAGAGGAAGCCGTTGTCTTCGCACGCCTTGATCTTGTTGCGCACGTAAACCTGGCTGGCCGGGTCTTCGCCGACGAGGATGACGGCGAGGCCGGGCTGGTGGCCCCGTGCGGTAAGGGCAGCGGCACGTTGCGCGGCTTCTGCGCGAAGTTGCTTGGCAAGCGCGTTGCCGTCGATGAGTTGGGCGGTCATGTCTGGGCGGAGGAGGGAGGGCAAACCGCGATTATAAATCGGCGCCTCCTTTCCGGCCGCCCTGCCGCCCGTTTTCCGGACGCGTCAGGCGTTGCGCGACAGGGCCAGGCGCAGCAGGTCGGCCACCGTGTTCACGTTCAGCTTTTCCATGATGTTGGCGCGGTGCGCCTCCACCGTCTTGATGGAAATGCCCAGATCGTCGGCGATCTGCTTGTTGAGGCGGCCGGCCACGATGCGTTCGAGCACCTGCTGCTCGCGTGTGGTCAGGCGGCTGAGCAAGTCCTTGGCCGCCTGCTGTTCGCGGGCGGCAGAATCCTCCGTGCGTGCCTTGCTGAGCATGCGTTCGACCAGCTCGCGCAGTTCCGATTCGTCGAACGGCTTCTCGATGAAATCGACCGCGCCTTTCTTCATGGTCGACACGGCCAGCGGCACGTCTCCGTGGCCCGTGACGAACACGATGGGCATGCGGCTGTTCTCGGCCAGCAGGCGATCCTGCAGTTCGGGGCCGCTCATGCCTTGCATGCGCACGTCGAGGATCAGGCAACCGACGCCTTCGCCGCGCTTGTCGTCGACCAAGAATTCTTCAGCGCTGCGATAGGTGCGCACCGTGTAACCGTTGCCTTCCAGCAGCCACGTCAATGAGTCACGCATGGCCTCATCGTCGTCGACGACGAATACGGTTTCGTTGCGCGGAGCAACTGCAGCGGGCGTTGTACTCATGGAGGAGTCCTCGGTCTACGTTCTACGTTATATAAACGATGTACTGCGAATAACCGCCCATCACAGCGGATTCAACGGCAGGATGATTTTAAACGTACAGCCGATCCCGTCTGCATTGTTTTCCACCCAAAGCCTGCCAAGGTGCGATTCTATGATGGAGCGGCAAATATTGAGCCCCATACCCATGCCGTCGGACTTGGTGCTGAAGAAGGGCTCGAACAGGCGTTCCTTGGTGCTGTCATCCACGCCTGGTCCCTGGTCGATGACCTCGATCAACACCGAGTTTTCCGGGTCGTGGACGAGCTTCGCATGCAGCCGCAGGACGCTTGCAGCGCGCAGGCGAGGATGGGCGGCCATGGCTTCCGCCGCGTTCTTGAGCAGGTTGACGAGCACCTGTTCGATCAGCACGGGGTCTACGTACAGGTGCGGCACATCGCCCGGCAAGCGGGTCAGGATCGTGATGCCACGCCGGGTGGCTTCCAGCTCGGCCAGGCCGACCGCGTCGGCCACGATCTCGCGCAGATCGGATTCGCGGCGCTGCGGCTGGCTGCGTTTCACGAAGCCGCGGATGCGCTGGATGATGGTGCCCGCGCGCACCGCCTGCGCTGACGTTTTCTCCAGCACTGGGATCAGCTCTTCGGGCGTGCTGCGTCCGCTCTTGAGACGGCCGACCGCACCCATGCAGTAGTTGTTGATCGCGGCCAGCGGCTGGTTCAACTCATGGGCAAGGGACGATGCCATTTCTCCCATGGTGGTCAGTCGGCTGGTGAACTGCAGGCGCTCTTCATGCTGGCGCGTCATTTCTTCGGCCGCCTTGCGCACCGTGATGTCGGTCGCGATCTGCATCTGGGCGAGGTGGCCATCGACCCATTGGATGTAGCGGCGGCGCACTTCGAACCACTTCTGCATCGACGGCACGTAGATTTCACGTGCGTCGGCTGCATGGGGCGTCAGCTCAGAGGCCGGCAGGCCGGCGTACGCATCCACCAGGTCGAGCGCATCGCTGGAAACATCCTCCGTGTTGACGTCATTGCCGGAGAGCTGCAAGTGGCCGAACGCCTCCCAGCCGAAGAGCTGGCGGTAGTAGCGGTTGGCGAACAGCAATTCGGCCTTGTCGGTGGAGAGCACCGAGACGGCGGCGTCGAGGCTTTCCAGCACGGTCGTGAAGCGATCATGCGCTGCGGCCAGATCTTCCCGCGCGCGTTTGGGCTCGGTGATGTCGGTCACGGAGCTCATCCAGCCGGTATGCCGGCCGCGCGCGTCGATCAGCGGCGATACATACATGCGCGCATAGAAGCTCGTGCCGTCACGGCGCATCATGCGCAGCTCCATGCCGTTGGCGGGGGCCTTGCCGCGCAGCGTGAGCTCGATGTGCTTCTGCATTTCGCCGATCTCGTTGGGCGGCCAATACGGGAAGGGCGGCATGCGGCCGACCAGTTCTGCTTCCGTCCAGCCGATCATGCGGCAGAACGCAGGGTTGACATAGGTGATGCGGCCGTTGAGATCGAGCGCGCGCATGCCGATCACCATGGAGTTCTCCATCGCGCGGCGGAACGAGGTTTCCGCCAGCAGCGCGCGCTGTGCCTCGGAGCGCCGGCTGGTGTGACGCCACACGCTCCACAGGCTCCAGATGACGAAACACGACAGCCCTGCCACCAGCCACATCAGCATGTTGTTGGGCAGGTTGGATGGGGCCGGATACGCCTCGGCCCGCAGCGACAGCGAATGCCCCGGCGGGTCGAGCAGCACTTCGTACGATGCCGCCGCCTTGGGCACCGGCCGCAATGACGTACTCGCACGGATGACGTTGTTCTTGTCGACCAGCGAGAAGCGGTAGCGGTCCGTCAGCTCGCCAGGCAGGAGTTGCGTGAGGATGCCCGTGACGGAGTACATGGCGCCCACGGTGCCGAGGAACTCGTTGTCGCGCACGATGGGCACCTCCATGAGCATGAAGCTCTCGCCACGCTCGTTCTGGATCGGACGCGAGTAGACGGGCCGCTGGGTTTCGCGTGCGGCATCGTAGGCGGATTGGATCTCGGGCTCGAGCGGATGCTCGCGCGTCTCCCGCACGCGCGTGACGAACTCTGAATTGGCGGGAAAAGCCCAGCGCGGGCGGCGCGTGGCGTCGAGCCAATTGATGAAGACCAGCTCGGGGTTTTCGCGCAGCAACTGGCGGGCTGCATCGCGATAGGCACTCGGATCGAGCTGCGCGGCGCCGATGTCACGAGCCAGCGCTGCGACCTGATCCTGATTGCTTTGCAGGGAGAGCCGCACCTTCTGCTCGGCCCAAGCGGCGTCGCGGTAGAGGGCGTCGCGTTGCTGCTGCACTTCCGTGGCATGCAGCTGATAGAGGATGAAGATCATCGCGCCGGCAAACAGGACGATCGCCACCAAAGGGATGAACATGAACCAGTTGGTCGACCACAGCCGCCCCAGGCGCGTCAGCCACAGACGACGGGGCACGTTCGGGCGCACGCCGTCATCGGGCGGAAGCTCCGGCGCGGGCACCGGGACAGGCACGACGGATACCGAAGGCTCGGCCGCGGCCGATTCCTTTGAGGCGTGGGAGGGGGCAAGCATGATGGGCGGACGAACGCCGGAATTCTGAGGAGGAAAAGGAGTGGACATCTGTGCAACTGCGCAAAACCTAGTGTAACGGCAATCAACTTGCGCGTCGCTTGGGGAAACCGCTTGGTAAGGGTGGCGGGAATGGGGCGAAATTGCTGCGGTGCAGCGTCAAAAGTGCTTTGTTTTGCGTCGCCACAATATTCCGCATTATAAAAAACCATATCGCAATTTGAAAATTCCGCTTGTATTGCGTTTGGGGGTGCCCATAGAATCAGCGCAAAAGTCGGGGTGGTCCTGTGCGTGCGATCGCGCGTGCCGTCGGGACGCCTCCCAAGAGACGCATCAAACGTTACTGCTACCCAAGGAGACCGCCATGTCGGCCGTACCAGAGCAAGTCCTGGGCGCCACGCGCGCCAGCGACGTCGATCCCCAGGAAACCAAGGAATGGCTGGAGGCGCTGCAAGGCGTCATCGGCGCGGAAGGCCCGCAGCGCGCGGCATTCCTCCTTGACAAGCAGATCGAGTACGCACGCATCAATGGCGTGACCTCGCCGCTGCATGCAGAAACCCCTTATATCAATACGATCCCGGTGGAGAACCAGGACCGCATTCCCGGCGACCAGGAAATCGAGCACCGCATCCGCTCGTACACGCGCTGGAACGCCATGGCGATGGTCCTGCGCGCCAACAAGGACACCAACGTCGGCGGTCACATCTCGTCGTTTGCCTCGGCTGCCACGCTGTACGACGTCGGGTACAACCACTTCTGGCACGCCCCGTCGGACAAGCACGGCGGCGACCTGGTCTTCGTGCAGGGCCACTCTGCGCCGGGGGTGTACTCGCGCGCTTTCCTGCTGGGCCGTCTGAGCGAGGAACAACTCGACAGCTTCCGTCAGGAAGTCGACGGCAAGGGCATCTCGTCGTATCCGCATCCGTGGCTGATGCCGGATTTCTGGCAGTTCCCGACCGTGTCGATGGGCTTGGGTCCGATCATGGCGATCTACCAGGCGCGCTTCACCAAGTACCTGGCTAGCCGTGGCCTGATCCAGAACTGGGAAAACCGCAAGGTCTGGGCCTTCCTGGGCGATGGCGAAACCGACGAGCCAGAGTCGCTGGGCGCGATCGGCATGGCCGGCCGTGAAAAGCTGGACAACCTCGTCTTTGTGATCAACTGCAACCTGCAGCGCCTGGACGGCCCGGTGCGCGGTAACGGCAAGATCATTCAAGAGCTGGAATCGGAATTCCGCGGCGCGGGTTGGAACGTCATCAAGGTCATCTGGGGCAGTCGCTGGGATCAACTGCTCGCCCGCGACACCAAGGGCCTGTTGATGAGCCGCATGATGGAATGCGTGGACGGCGAATACCAGACCTTCAAGTCCAAGAACGGCGCCTACGTGCGTGAGTTCTTCTTCAACACGCCCGAACTCAAGGCGATGGTGGCCGACTGGTCCGACGCCGACATCTGGGCGCTGAACCGCGGCGGTCATGATCCGCACAAGATCTTCGCGGCGTTCAAGGCGGCGACCGAGCACAAGGGCCAGCCGACGGTCATTCTGGCTAAGACCATCAAGGGTTACGGCATGGGCGAGGCTGGCGAGGCGATGAATATCGCCCACCAGCAGAAGAAGATGCCGGTGGACGCCATCCGCAAGCTGCGCGATCGCTTCAACATCCCGGTTGCCGACGATCAGCTCGAGCACGTTCCGTACGTCAAGTTCGAAGAAGGCTCGAAGGAACTCGAATACATGCGCAAGGCGCGCATGGACCTGGGCGGCTACCTGCCGGCCCGTCGCCAGAAGGCCGACCCGCTGCAGATTCCGGCGCTGGCCGCGTTCGACGCATTGCTCAAGGCCACCGGCGAAGGCCGTGAAGTGTCCACGACGATGGCGTTCGTGCGCATTCTGAACATCCTGCTGAAGGACAAGAACATCGGTAAGCACGTCGTGCCCATCGTGCCCGATGAGTCGCGCACGTTCGGCATGGAAGGCCTGTTCCGCCAGGTTGGTATCTGGAACCAGGAAGGCCAGAAGTACGTGCCGCAGGATCACGACCAACTGATGTTCTACAAGGAATCGCAGACGGGTCAGGTGCTGCAGGAAGGCATCAACGAAGCCGGCGCCATGTGCGACTGGATTGCCGCCGCCACGTCGTATTCGACGCATGGCGTGGCGATGATCCCGTTCTACATCTACTACTCGATGTTCGGCATCCAGCGTATCGGCGACCTCTGCTGGGCCGCTGGCGACATGCGCTCGCGCGGCTTCCTGCTGGGCGGCACCGCAGGCCGTACCACGCTGAACGGCGAAGGCCTGCAGCACGAAGACGGCCACTCGCACGTGTACCACGCTGCTATCCCGAACTGCATTTCGTATGACCCGACCTTCCAGTACGAACTGGCGGTGGTGATGCAAGACGGCCTGCGTCGCATGTATGTGGAGCAAGAAGACGTCTATTACTACCTGACGGTGATGAACGAAAACTACGAGCACCCCGAAATGCCGGCGGGTGTCGAGGCGGACATCATCAAGGGGATGTATCAGTTCAAGAAGGGCGTCGAGAACAGCAACGCACCGCGCGTGCAACTTCTGGGCTCGGGCACGATCTTCCGTGAGGTGATTGCTGCGGCCGAGCTGCTGAAGAAGGACTGGGGCGTCGAATCCGACCTGTGGGGCTGCCCGAGCTTTACCGAGCTGGCCCGCGAAGGCAACGCCACCGCGCGCTGGAACCTGCTCAACCCGACGGCTCCGCAACGCGAGTCGCACGTCGAGAAGCTGCTCAAGAACGCACGCGGTCCGGTCATCGCATCGACCGACTATGTTCGTACCTTCGCCGAGCAGATCCGCGCCTTTGTGCCGCGTCGCTACGTGGTGCTGGGCACCGACGGCTTCGGCCGCTCGGATACCCGCGAGAAGCTGCGTCACTTCTTCGAGGTGGACCGCTACTGGGTGACGGTCGCGTCGCTCAAGGCGCTCGCCGACGAAGGCGTGCTGCCGCGCGAAAAGGTGGCCGAGGCACTGAAGAAGTACAACCTCGATCCGAACAAGCCCAACCCGATGACCGTATAACGGAGCCGCCGGGCGCGCGGGTTGCGTCCCGGCCGGGCACCGCCCCGACAGACTTTCGCCTAGTGTATTTGCGTGCACGATGCGGTAGCCTGCCGGGCAGCGCGTGTCTACCGCCGGACGCGCTCGCCGCCAGACCTCTGGAGACAGAAGAATGAGTCAAGTCGTAGAAATCAAGGTGCCGGACATCGGCGACTACAAAGACGTCCCGGTGATCGAAGTGCTGGTCAAGGCGGGCGATACCGTCAACGCCGAGGATTCGCTGGTCACGCTGGAGTCGGACAAGGCGACCATGGACGTGCCCTCGCCCAAGAGCGGCGTCGTCAAGGAAGTGAAGATCAAGGTGGGCGACACCGTGTCGGAAGGCTCGCTGGTGCTGCTGCTCGAAGAGCAGGGCGCCGCCGCCGCGCCGGCCCCTGCGCCGCAAGCTGCACCCGCACCGGCTCCGGTCGCTGCTGCACCGGCGCCCGCGCCCATAGCACAAGCCCCGGCCCCTGCGCCGGCTGCCGCAGGTGGCGGCACCGTTGAAGTGAAGGTGCCGGACATTGGCGACTACACCGACGTGCCGGTCATCGAGATCAGCGTGAAGGTGGGCGACAAGGTGGAAGCCGAGCAGTCGCTGATCACGCTCGAGTCGGACAAGGCCACGATGGATGTGCCTTCGCCGGCCGCTGGTGTCGTCAAGGAAATCCGCGTGAAGGTTGGCGATGCCGTATCGCAAGGCACGCTGATCGTCGTGCTGGAAGGTGCTGGCGGCGCTGCTGCTGCACCGGCACCTGCACAGGCTCCAGCCCCGGCCCCGGTTGCCGCTGCACCGAGCCCGGCCCCGGCGGCTGCGCCCGCAGCTGCTCCGGCCGCAGCGCCCGCTACGTACACCGCCGATACGGTTGGTACGGTGGGCAAGGCCGCGCACGCCAGCCCGTCGGTGCGCAAGTACGCGCGTGAGCTGGGCGTGGACGTCCACCTCGTTGGCGGCACGGGCCCGAAAAACCGCATCACGCAGGAAGACGTGCAGCGCTACGTCAAGGGCGTGATGAGTGGCCAGGCCGCGGCGCCTGGCAAGGCTGCGGCGGGTGCGCCGGCCGGTGGTGGCGAGCTGAACCTGCTGCCGTGGCCGAAGGTCGACTTCACCAAGTTCGGCCCGATCGATCCGAAGCCGCTGTCGCGCATCAAGAAGATTTCGGGTGCAAACCTGCACCGCAACTGGGTCATGATCCCGCACGTCACCAACAACGACGAAGCGGACATCACCGAGCTGGAAGCCTTCCGCGTGCAGATGAACAAGGACCACGAAAAGGCCGGCGTGAAGTTCACGATGCTGGCGTTCGTGATCAAGGCAGTCGTTGGTGCGCTCAAAAAATTCCCGACCTTCAACGCGAGCCTGGACGGCGACAACCTCGTCTTCAAGCAGTATTTCCACATCGGCTTTGCGGCCGATACGCCCAACGGGCTGGTGGTGCCGGTGATTCGCGATGCGGACAAGAAGGGCCTGATCGACATCGCCAAGGAAATGGCGGACCTGTCGAAGGCTGCCCGCGAAGGCAAGCTCAAGCCGGACCAGATGCAGGGCGGCTGCTTCTCGATCTCTTCGCTGGGTGGTATTGGCGGCACGAACTTCACGCCGATCATCAACGCACCGGAAGTGGCGATCCTGGGCCTGTCGCGCGGCTATCAGAAGCCGGTTTGGGACGGCAAGCAATTCGTGCCGCGCCTGACGCTGCCACTGTCGCTGTCGTACGATCACCGCGTGATCGACGGCGCGGAGGCTGCGCGCTTCAACGCGTATCTGGCCAGCGTGCTGGCGGACTTCCGCCGCGTCAGCCTGTAAGCCCACGCGGGCTCGGCACGCATCTGGCTTCGAGCCTGTGCGTGCCGGCCCGCATGGGTTTGCAGCGGTCGGCGGACTGGTCAGTGGACTGATGGCGAGGACGACATGACGACGTGCGTGGTGGTCAAGAAAGACGGCGAAGTGGCGATTGCGGCCGATTCACTCGTGACGTTCGGCGATACGCGCCTGGCGCGCGGCTACGAGCAGAACCAGAAGATCTTCCAGGTGGGCGATTCGCTGATCGCGCTGGCGGGCACGACGGCCCACTTTCCGGTCATGCGCAGCCTGCTGACGGGGCTGGCCGACGAGTGCCGCCTCGGCACGCGCGACGACGTCTTCCGAACCTTCCTCAAGGTGCACGAAAAGCTCAAGGACGAGTATTTCGTCAACACCAAGGAAGACGATGACGACCCGTACGAGTCGTCGCAGATCACCTGCCTGATCGCCAACGCTACCGGCATCTACGGCGTCTATTCGTACCGCGAGGTGTTTTCGTTCGACCGCTTCTGGGGCATCGGTTCGGGGCGCAATTTTGCGCTGGGGGCCATGTCGGCGGTGTTCGATATGCCGGGCAAGTCGGCGGCGGACGTTGCACAGGTGGGCGTGTCCGCAGGCGTGGAGTTCGACAAGAGTTCGGGCGGTCCGATCGAAGTGCACACAGTCCGTCTGCAGGATTGAAAAGCGTCAGCGGGCCCGGGCGATGCCGGGTGCCGACGACAAGAACAAGGAGTCAGGAATGAGCGTGGTGGAAATCAAGGTGCCGGACATCGGCGATTTCGATGCGGTGGAAGTCATCGAAGTGCTGATCAAGGCGGGCGATACCGTGGCGCCCGAGCAGTCGCTGATCGTGCTGGAATCCGACAAGGCCAGCATGGAAGTGCCGTCGGATGTGGCCGGCAAGATCGTCGACGTGAAGGTCAAGGTGGGCGACAAGGTCAGCAAGGGCATGGTGATCGCGACTGCGGAAGCCGGCGCTGCTGCTCCGGCGCCTGCTCAAGCTCCGGCTCCCGCCGCAGCGCCTGCTGCCGCTCCGGCAGCATCGGCCCCCGCACCGCAAGCGGCCAAGCACGCCGGCGGCGCTGACATCGAATGCGACATGCTCGTCCTCGGCTCCGGCCCGGGCGGTTACTCGGCAGCCTTCCGCAGCGCCGATCTGGGCATGAACACCGTGCTGGTCGAGCGTTTCTCCACGCTGGGCGGTGTCTGCCTGAACGTGGGCTGCATCCCGTCGAAGGCGCTGCTGCACACGGCCGCCGTGATGGACGAAGTCAAGGCCATGGCTGCACACGGCATTGTCTACGGCGAGCCCACGGTTGATATCAACCAACTGCGCAAGCACAAGGAGTCCGTCATCGGCAAGCTGACCGGCGGGCTGGCCGGCATGGCCAAGGCGCGCAAGGTGCAAGTCGTGCGCGGCGTCGGTACGTTCCTCGATCCGAACCATCTGGAAGTCCAGCTGACCGATGGCGCCGGCAAAGCGGCCACCGGTGAGAAGAAGGTCATCCGCTTCGCCAAGGCGATCATCGCTGCAGGTAGCGAGGCCGTGAAGCTGCCGTTCATCCCCGAAGATCCGCGCATCGTCGATTCGACCGGCGCGCTGGAGCTGCGCGAGGTGCCGGCCAAGATGCTGGTTATCGGCGGCGGCATCATCGGCCTGGAAATGGCCACGGTGTACAGCACGCTGGGCACCCGCATCGACGTGGTGGAAATGCTTGACGGCCTGATGCAGGGCGCCGACCGCGACCTCGTCAAGGTGTGGGACAAGATGAACAAGAACCGCTTCGACAAGGTCATGCTCAAGACCAAGACGGTCGGGGTGGAAGCCAAACCGGACGGCATCTACGTCAAGTTCGAAGGCGAAGCCGCACCGGCCGAGCCGCAGCGCTATGACATGGTGCTGGTGGCCGTGGGCCGCGCGCCAAACGGCAAGCGCATCGGCGCGGAAAAGGCCGGCGTGGCCGTGACCGACCGCGGCTTCATCGACGTGGACAAGCAGCAGCGCACGAATGTGCCGCACATCTTTGCGATCGGCGACATCGTCGGGCAGCCGATGCTGGCACACAAGGCCGTGCACGAGGGCCATGTGGCGGCCGAGGCCGCACATGGCGAGAAGGCGTATTTCGATGCCAAGCAGATTCCGTCGGTCGCCTATACCGATCCGGAAGTGGCCTGGGCAGGCCTGACCGAAGACCAGTGCAAGGCACAGGGCATCAAGTATGGCAAGGGCGTCTTCCCGTGGGCTGCGTCGGGCCGCGCAATTGCCAACGGCCGCGACGAGGGCTTCACCAAGCTCATCTTCGACGAGGAAACCCACCGCATCATCGGTGGCGGCATCGTCGGCACGCATGCGGGCGATCTTATCGGCGAGGTTTGCCTGGCCATCGAGATGGGCGCGGATGCTGTGGATATCGGCAAGACCATCCACCCGCACCCGACGTTGGGTGAGTCGGTGGGTATGGCTGCAGAAATCTATGAGGGCGTTTGCACGGACGTACCGCCGGCTCGCAAGCGTTGAACTGCAATTAACCGCCAGGCACGTACGGCAATCTACGTGTTAGGTTTGCAAAGAAGAGGGGCAGTCCTGGTGGACCGCCCCTTCTTCTTTATTAGGCGTCAGTGTGAAGGCAGCGATCCTTAGTCTTGATGTCGAGGCTGCGTGGAACGTCGATGCTTCTTCAGCAAGCGCAGGGCAGCGGTGAGACGACGCCAAGCCAGATGCATCAACCCGTGCCGATGCTCACGCCACAAGGCGAGGCGAGCCTGCAGCGCCTGCCATGCTGGCGTTGCCCGAAGCGCGGCCACCATGCGGCCCTTCCAGGCCAGGAAGGCGCTTTCCCAGCGGACATACCAGGCAAGCGTGTGCAGTTGAGGGCGTACGACGTAGTAGATGCGTGCACCGAGTGCCGTGCTGACGACCTTCGCCAGGATCAGCACCAGCGTGCCGGCAATGAACTTGCCGCGTGCGAGGACGTAGACAGCAGCCAACTTGAACGGCAGCAGTACCAGCATCGGCAGGATGAACACACTCAGTGCCTCGACGGGCTCAAGCAGGGCGAGCCTGCGTTCCACAATTTTGACCCAGGGATGCGCCGCCAGTCGGGCTGTCGCCCGCAGCATGACATTCCAGATCCACTCTTCAAACAGCAAGATCAGCGCGGCCACCGCAATCAGGGCGCGCTTTGCCAGGGACTCGCGGGACATTTGCGTGAAGAAGAAGCGGTAAGCCGCAATGTTGAATGGAGTGTCAGGCAGGCACAAAAGTTCGCAGTTTGAAGGTGTCGGGGCCGGCGAGCACACACAAAAAACCCGGCCGGAGCCGGGTTAAAGGTACCCACTGATCACCACTGAGGACAGGTTTTCGTGGCGGTACCGAGGAGACAACTTGACGAACACGCTGCAATGGACCGCCCGGCCAACGTTTCGGTTCCGCGCAAATGCGCGCAAACCGTGCGTTTGGAGGGTTGACTCAGGCGCGACGGCCAGAATGAAAAGAGCCTCCCGAAGGAGGCTCTTCTAACTGCAGTGCAACCGAGAGCGACTTAGGCGGCCGTTGCCGACTTCTTGCTCGTGGCAGCGCGCGCTTGGGCCGAAGCTTGGGCGGTTGCCTTGCTGGCAGCGTTGGCGGCAGCGTGGAAGTTGCTTTCGGCCAGTTCCACAGCTTGCTTGGTAGCCTTCTGCACCGAGTCGTAGGCGTTGTTGGCGGCGGACAGAGCCGACTTCACCAGTGCGACGGCAGACTCCGAGCCCGCCGGGGCATTCTTCGACACATTGTCGACCAGCGCTTGCAGCTTGCGGCTGTTTTCGGCGATCTGCGATTCGGCGGCCTTGCTGAACTCGCTCTGCGTGTCCGAAGCGATTTCATAAAGGTGGCGGCTGTAAGCCAGAACCTTCTCGGCCAGCGGCTGGACGGCAGCGGTCTGCACCGACAGGAATTCTTGGGCATCCTTAGCGGACAGCGCCTTCTTGGCGTGTTCGACGTTCTCGGCCAAGGTGGCCTTGACGACTTGCAGGTTCAGTTCAACCAGCTTTTCGACGCCTTCAAAAGCCTTGTTGGTCAGGCCGAAAAACGTTTCGAGGTTGGCCTTGTGCGCCGCAGCGATCTGTTCCTGGGTCAGCATGTTGTCTCTCCAATTGAAGGTGGACGGGGAATCAAATTCAAAATTTAGATCGCCCAGATGAATAAAGCGTGACGCTTAGCGTCCAGCCTTCCAGGCGACATCGCGATCGAGTAGGGATGGTGCGTCGCAACAATTCCATTCTTGTTGAACGCCAGACCGCTGTCAAGCGTGATTTGTGCATTGCACAAAAATAAGGATTCGCCGATTTTTCGTGCGCACGAATTGCGCGACGAATCGTTTGGCGTGATCTTTTGTGGCCAAAAAGTGCGGACATGTAGCGCTTGCAGCCGGGCTTGCAGACAATCGGCGAGCGAATTCCACTCCAAGAACACATGGCGGCAGCGTAGGTTAGGATGCGCTCGGCTGCCAATTATTGTTGCTTTGCGATTCTTCGTTCACATGCGGGCGTTCTATACCGATCATTTTGTTTTGCCGCTGCCGTCAGGCCACCGCTTCCCCATGCGTAAATACAGTGACTTGCGGGCCCGGGTCCTGTCGGATGTTCCACAGGTCGCGCTCTGCGAGGCGCCACGCGCGGATGACGAGGCACTTCTGCTGGCCCATGCGCCAGGCTATGTCGAGGCGGTGAGCAGCGGCGAGCTGGACCTGGCGCGCCAACGTGAGATCGGCTTTCCGTGGTCACCCGAAATGGTGGAACGCAGTCGCCGTTCGGCCGGCGCCACAATGGCGGCATGCGAGGCCGCGATGGCTGACGGTATCGCCGCCAATCTCGCAGGCGGAACCCACCATGCCTATGCAGACAAAGGTGGCGGTTTCTGCGTTTTCAACGACGCCGCAATTGCCGCGCGCTGGATGCAACATCGGTCGGGCAGGGCGCCGGCGGATTTTGCGGTCGCGATCATTGATCTCGATGTCCATCAGGGCAACGGTACGGCGTCGATCCTGCGAGACGATCCGTCGATCTTCACGCTATCCGTGCATGGCGAGAAGAATTATCCCTTCCGTAAAGAAGCCTCAGACCTGGACATCGGCCTGCACGACGGCTGCGGGGATGAGGATTACCTGCAGGCCCTGACGGGCGCGCTGGATATTCTGGCAGGGCGCTTCAAGCCGCAACTGATCATTTATCTGGCGGGCGCCGATCCGCACGAGGGCGATCGGCTCGGCCGGCTCAAGCTGACCATGCGCGGCTTGGCCCAGCGGGATCAGGAAGTATTCGATTTTGCATACCAGCGGCGGATTCCGATTGCCGTTACCATGGCGGGCGGCTACGGCAACAACATCGACGACACGGTGGCCGTGCATGCGCAAACTATCGCGCTGGCTGCCCGACACGCTCAGCGCTGGGCAGCCCGAGCAGCCACGCCGATCCTTCATCTGCCTTCCGCATGACCCAAGCGTATTCCGTTGCGCCCTCGCCGGCGCGCGAGTCCCTGTTCGTCGCCGCGATGCCATGGTTGTTCGTGCTGATCTGGAGCACGGGTTTCATCGTGGCCAAGTACGGCATGCCGTACGCCGAGCCGATCACCTTCCTGTTCTTCCGCTTTGTCGGTGTGCTGGTCTGCCTGCTGCCGCTGGTGTGGCTGGCGTGCGTGCCGCTGCCGCGCCTTGTGGGAACGGAGCGGACCGATTGGGCGGTTGTCGGTCACATTGCCGTGGCCGGCGTGCTGATGCAGTGGGGCTATCTCGTCGGGGTCTGGGCCGCGGTCAAGCTGGGTATGCCTGCTGGGATGACTGCGTTGATCGTCGGCATGCAACCGATCCTGACTGCGCTCTATGTTTCGATGCGTGGCGAGCGCGTATCGCGCCGGCAATGGATGGGTCTGTTTTGCGGCATTCTTGGCGTGGGCCTCGTGGTGGCCAACAAGTTGCATCTGGCGGGCGTGGGTGTCACGACGCTTGCGCTGTGTGTGGGTGCGCTGCTGTCGATCACCACGGGCACGCTGTACCAGAAGCGCTATTGCCCGATGTTCGACCTGCGCATGGGTGCGTGTATCCAGTTCGGCGCGTCGGCGCTGCTGTGCCTGCCATTCATGTTCCTGTTTGAGACGCGTGAGGTCCACTGGACGGCGCAGATGATCGGTTCGCTCGTGTGGTCAGTGCTGGCGCTGTCGATCGGGGCGATTTCCCTGCTGTTCGTGCTGATCCGAAAAGGTGCGGCGACCAAGGTGACGTCGCTCCTGTACCTGACCCCGCCGACGACGGCCGTCATGGCGTGGGCGCTGTTTGGCGAGCGCTTTCCACCGCTGGCCGCGCTGGGTATGGTGATTGCGGCATGCGGCGTAGCCCTTGTCATCCGCAGGTGATCGGCAGCGAGTGGTTGGCGTATCCTCACCACTTTCTCCAGCCATTCGCCCGCAGCCCATGAGCACGCCCCGTCAGACGCGCGACGACTATCGCCACTTTCAGACCATCACCACGCGCTGGATGGACAACGACGTCTACGGCCACGTCAACAACGTTGTCTATTACAGCTATTTCGACACCGTCGTGAATACCTACCTGATCGAGCGGGGCGTACTCGATCCGCAGCACAGCGACACCATCGGTCTGGTCATTGAGACCCAATGCAACTACTTTGCGTCGCTGTCGTTTCCTGCGCCCGTGGTTGCGGGCCTGCGTGTGGCACGCCTGGGTACTACCAGCGTGCGCTATGAGGTGGGACTGTTCCGTGCCGATGCGCACGAGGCCGCCGCGCAGGGACATTTCGTGCATGTCTATGTGGATCGTGACACGCGCCGCCCTGTGCCGTTGCCGCAAGCATTGCGCGCGGTGCTCGAACCGCTCGTCACGAGCATTGTCGCCTGAGTCATCTGTCTTGCCATGAAAGACCGACATCCCAGTCCCGCCGACATCGCGCTTGTCGACCGGGCCATTACTTCTCGTCGCTCCGTTCGCGCGTTCCTGCCGCAGCCTGTGGCGCGCGAGGATATCGAGGCGGTCTTGGACGTGGCGCGGCATGCGCCGTCAGGCAGCAATACCCAGCCGTGGAAGGTCTACGTCCTGACGGGGGAATCGAAGGCGCGCCTGTCGGACTCCGTGCTGGCTGCGTATGACCATCCGGAGGCCGATACCCTGCATCGCGAGGAATATCCGTACTACCCGCGGGCATGGGTCGATCCCTATCAGAGCCGACGTCGCAAAGTCGGCTGGGATCTTTATGGCCTGCTTGGCATTGGCCGGACCGAGAAGGAGCGCATGCGCGCGCAGCACGCTCGCAACTTTCGCTTTTTCGACGCACCAGCCGGACTCATTTTCACGATTGATCGCGTGATGGAGCAGGGCAGCTGGCTCGATTACGGTATGTTCCTCGAAGCCCTGATGGTGGCAGCGCGGGCGCGTGGTCTGGATACCTGCCCCCAGGCTGCGTTCACCCAGTTTCATCGCGTCATCAAGGAACAGCTCGCGCTGCCGGACGAGGAAATGGTCGTGTGCGGCATGTCGATGGGCTATGCGGATCCTGCCGCGGTCGAGAACACGCTGGTGACCGAACGTGCGCCCGTCTCCGACTTCACCCGGTTTCTCGACTGAGTGTCGCGATTACGCAGCGAATCGCGCACTTCCTCGCGCAAAGCCAGAATTACCGCGGAAAAGAGGTCGAATTGTGTCAACAGAGCGGGCCGATGGACCGTTAGACTGCGCCATGTGGCTCGCATCTGCGCCGGTGCGTTTGGCGCCGATGGCAGTGCGGCTGCGACGACGCTAGTTGGCTGTTACAGGCAGCCTGCTCTGTGCTGCGGTTATGTGATGCATAAATAACTTTTGTCGGGCGTTTCATCGTGTCCGAGATGTGCGCGGCGTCGAAATGATGACCGAATGATAAGGCTCTATAGGTCGAACTTTAAGGCTGTGAGCTAAGTCCTTCATCTTGCTAAGAATTTTGTTTTTACCTACACTTGCGCCATCTCACGCGCGGGTGATCGAATCATGTCACGGTCTGTTTCCTCATTTTTTCGGCGTTTCGGTCTCGTTTCGCTGATGACGGTCGCGCTCGCTGCCGCTTCCGTCGCCACCGCCCACGCGGCGACTTCCACCAAGAAATCCACCGCGTCCAAGACCGCGAAGACGAAAGGCAAGACCGTCAGCAGCCGTAAGGCCAGCGCCAAGGTTGCCGCTGCGAGTACCGATTCGGCTGCGTCCGCCAAGGTCCGCAAGGTCGTCATCGTAAAAGGCAAGCGCCGGGTCATCATGGTCGAGCGCGGAGCGCGGCCAGTGCGCGCGTCGTTCGTGCCGGCTGCCCCGACCCTCGGTGAGGCCATGGGCCTGAGGTCCACGCCGGATGCGTTGGCATTGCGTTCCTCTGTCGCGCTGGTGATGGATCAGAACACCGGTGAAGTGCTGTTCCAGAAAAATTCATCGGCCGTGCTGCCGATCGCTTCGATCACCAAGCTGATGACTGCGCTGGTCGTGACCGATGCGCATCAGCCGATGGACGAGCTGCTCGAGATCACCGAGGACGATCGCGATTACGAACGCAACACCGGATCGCGCCTGCGTTATGGCACGATGCTCACGCGTGAAGACCTGCTCCTGCTGGCCCTGATGTCCTCGGAAAACCGGGCGGCTTCCGCACTTGGCCGTAACTACCCGGGCGGTCGCCCGGCATTCGTGGCTGCCATGAACCGCAAGGCGCGCGAGCTGGGCATGAATGACACGCACTATGTCGATTCGAACGGCCTGTCCAGCAGCAATGTCTCGAGCGCGCAGGATCTCGCCAAAATCGTGATGGCTGCCTACAAGGTGCCCATCATCCGTCAGTTCACGACTACCCCCGAGCACACCGTCAACGCGAACGGTCGCACCCTCCATTACGTCAATACCAACCGCCTGGTGCGGGGTGGCGAGTGGGACATTGGTCTGCAGAAGACCGGCTTCATCAACGAGGCCGGGCGCTGCCTGGTGATGCAGGCCAACGTACACGGTCGCAATGTGGTGATGGTGTTCCTCGATTCGGCGGGTAACCTGACGCGCTTTGCCGATGCCACGCGCGTGCGCAACTGGCTGGAACATAATCCGCATATCGAGGCAGCGACGCAGGCAGCGGCGCCGCTGCGTAACGTGCCGGTCACGAATCGGCCGGCGACCGTTCTGGCTTCGGAGCAGCCCGGGGCCTGAGCCACAGCACACGCTCTGCCAACAAAAAAGCGCGTCATCGAACGCGCTTTTTTGTTGGCTGTGCCCCCAGGGTCATTCAGCTCGAGCCGGCTCTTCCTCCAAGGTGTATCCCATGCCCTTGGAGATCTGCAGGGCGGTGTCCTTGAGGTTGTCGAGCCAGCTATCCTGCAGCCGGTCTGCGGGCGCGGACAGCGACAGACCAGCTACCAGCCGGCGCGAGTCGTCATAAATGCCAGCAGCGATGCAGCGCACGCCAAGTTCCAGCTCTTCGTTGTCGCGCGCGTAACCGTTGGTACGCACCCAATTTAGTTCGCGTTCGAGCTTGGGCAGATCGGTGATCGACGTGCGGGTGTGGCCGGAAAGACCGGTGCGCGTCGCATAGGCCCTCACTCGGCCGATTTCGTCGGCGGCGAGAAACAGCTTTCCAACTGAAGTCAGATGCAGCGGCGCCCGGCCTCCGATGGCGCGAACGACCTGCATGCCCGAGCGCTCCGAGTATGCGCGTTCAATGTAGACAATCTCGTCCCCTTGGCGCACCGAGAGATTAACCGTCTGGCCGGTGAGCCGGTGCAGGGCGCGCATCGGTGCAAGCGCGGCTTCGCGCACCGACAGCCGGGCTTTGACGAGGTTACCGAGCTCAAGCAGACGCATGCCGAGGCGGTAGCTGCCAGGGTCCGAGCGATCGACAAAGCGGCACGCCACCATGTCGTTCAAGATGCGATGCGCGGTGGAGGGATGCAGGCCAGTGCTGGCCGACAGCGCTTTCAGGCTGACTGGATCGGCATGATCGGCCAGCGCGTCGAGCAGCATCATCATGCGTTCGATGACCTGGATTGACGTCTTGCCAGGGTCCTTGTCTGCTTCTGCCATGGGTACCGTGAGTTGCGAATGCGATGCAAAATTCTATCCCACGATGTGAAAATGCGCACCCTCTCGATGCATGATTCCGGGTATTTTTGAGGGTAAGTTCACGCAACACACCATTGTGTTCGCGTTGGTCTCGTGAAGCGCACTCATCACCGGCATGAAGAAGTTCTGTGCGTGGAAAGCCGGGCTGGCCGGGCATCGGGAGCATAATGGCGGCTTCCCGAAGAACACACGAGACTCCCCATGCGCGTAGGTCTGTTCGTCACTTGCCTGGTTGATCTGATGCGGCCCGACATCGGGTTTTCGGTGCTCAAGCTGCTGGAAAAGGCCGGTTACGAGGTGGTCGTGCCGCCTGCCCAGACATGCTGTGGTCAGCCTGCCTACAACTCAGGCGACCGCCCCCTGGCGCGTGACCTTGCGGAAAAGACGCTGAAAGAGTTCGAGCAATTCGACTACGTGGTCATTCCATCTGGCTCATGCGGCGGCATGATTCGCAAGCATTACGCCGATCTGTTCCGCGATGATCCGGAGCTTGCCGGCCGCTATGAGCGCCTTGCGCCGCGCGTGCACGAACTCACCGATTTCCTGGTCAATGTGGCGCGTATCGAAGCGCTTGATTCCGAATTCAAAGGACACGTGACGTATCACGACTCCTGCGCCGGGTTGCGGGAGTTGGGCGTGAAGACGCAGCCTCGCGAATTGCTGGGCAAGTTGCCGGGTGTGCAGTTGACCGAAATGGCCGCATGCGAAGCCTGCTGCGGTTTTGGCGGCACGTTTTCGATCAAGTATGGCGACATCTCGACCGCCATCGCCGACGAGAAATGCGCCAACATCAAGGCCAGCGGCGCCGACGCCGTGGTGCTTGGCGACGTAGGCTGCATGCTCAACATCGAAGGCCGCCTGCGCCGAACCGGCGACACCCACACGCGCGTGCTGCATATCGCGCAAGTCTTGGCTGGTGACGCGTAAGCGTCAGGAACACCACGGAGACGCAATCACATGCAAGTCCGCAGCATGGAATTCAAGGCGCGCGCGGGGCAGAAACTCGCCGACAAGCGCCTGCAGCAAAACCTCACCAAGCTCTCGACGAAGTTCGTCACTGCGCGGGCGGCGGCCATCCAGGAGATCGATTTTCCTGCCACGCGGGAAGCGCTCAAGGACCGTCGCAATCGCGCCCTTGAGAATCTTGACGTCTGGCTGGCCACCTTCGAAGCGGAAGCGATGCGCCGTGGAGCGAAGGTGCTCTTCGCCGAAACCACAGCCGACGCGGCTCGCCTGGTTGCCGAAATCGCCCGCAAACATGACGTGAAGAAGGTCATCAAGAGCAAGTCGATGGTGACCGAGGAGATGCGCCTGAACCAGGTGCTCGGCGAGATGGGCGTGCAGAGCATCGAGACCGATCTGGGCGAGTACATCCTCCAGATCAACGACAGCGAGCCGCCGTCGCACATCATTGCGCCGGTGGTGCACAAGGATAAGGAAGAGATCGCCGATCTCTTCGCCAAGACGCACAACAAGCCGCGCCTGACCGACATTCCGCAGATGACGCGCGAGGCGCGCGAAGTGCTGCGTCCGGAATTCCTCTCCGCCGACATGGGCGTGACGGGCGGCAACTTCATCATTGCCGAGACGGGCTCGGTGGCGATTGTCACCAACGAGGGCAACGAAGGCATGTGCACGATCATGCCGCGCGTGCACGTCGCGGTGACGGGCATCGAGAAGGTGCTGCCGACGCTTGAAGATTTGGCGACCGTGATGCGCTTGCTGCCGCGCTCTGCCACGGGGCAGGCGATCTCGAACTACTTCTCGCTGCTGACGGGTCCCCGCGCGGAAGGTGAGAAGGACGGCCCCGAGCACATGTACTTCGTCATCGTCGACGGAGGCCGCAGTGGTCTGATCGGCGGCGAGTTCCAGGAAATGCTGCGTTGTATCCGCTGCGGCGCGTGCATGAATCACTGCCCCGTCTATCAGAAGATCGGCGGCCATGCATACGGCTGGGTCTATCCCGGGCCGATGGGCAGCGTACTGACGCCGAGCTACGTCGGACTGTCGAATGCGCTGGACTTGCCGCAGGCCGCCACTCTGTGCGGAGAATGTAATCGCGTCTGCCCGGCTTCGATTCCGCTGTCGGACCTGCTCCGCACGTTGCGCGAGAAGCAGATGGAGCGAGAGCTGCGTCCGCAGTCCGAGCGCTTCGGGCTGCGCGTCTGGGGGTTCGTGGCGCGTCGTCCGGCGCTCTATTCGGCCGGGACGTGGGTCGCAGCGCGCGTGCTGCGCTGGATGGGGGGCGACAAGAAGCTGATTCACGCGTTGCCCGTCGGCAAGGGCTGGACGGATACGCGCGACATGCCGGCGCCCGCAGGCAAGACGTTCCGCGAGCTTTATCGCGAGAAGAAGGCGCGAGCATGACGACCGCGGAATCCCTCCAGACACTGCGTGATGGGCTTGATCGTCACGCCCGTTCGCCCGACCTGCCGCGCTTGCTCAAGCTGTGGCGTGACGAGGCCACGCTGGAGCCGTTGGCTGCGCTGCCGCCGGCGTACGATCAGGTCCGCCGGTCACTGCTCCAGCGTCTGGACATGGCGGTGTCGTTTGGCGAGGAAAGCTGTTCATTCTCGCCGGCGTCGTTGCTGGCTGAAATGCGGCTGTGGACTGACAAGGCGGAAGCCAAGCTGGCCAGCATGTAATCCTTGGGCGACATGGAACGCACGATGCGTGCTAGTGTCTGACTCGTGATTCCTGTGTCCGCCGATTCCATGAACCAAACTGCCCGCGAAATCATGCTGTACGACGCCCAGAAGAAAAGCTCGGGTGTCGCCTATCTCTGGTGGTTCCTGCTGGGCTTTCTGGGGGTGCACCGTTTTTATCTGAAACGCCCGGGCAGCGGTGTGGCGCAGGCTGTCGCCAACATCGGTGGCACGTGGCTCGCCTTCCGCGACATGGGCAACACGGCAGGCTGGGTGCTCGCCGTGATTGGCGGGCTGTGGGTGCTGGTGGATATGTTCCTGATTCCCGGGATGGTCCGCGCGTACAACACGGTCCTGGCCGAGCGGCTGTCGGCTGCCACCTGAAGCGAGGTGATCTCATGAAGCGAACCGTTTGGTGGAAGCGCATTGCGCTCGCGGCGGCAAGGGTGGCTTGCCTCGGTGCCCTGCTGGCGGGGTGCAGCACTTCGCGCGAACAGTACAGCCAGAGTTCCGGTGTGACCGCCTACGGGGTTGTCGACGCGGGCATCGAGCGCACCTCGCGCTGACAATTACTGGCCGGTTGGTGCTACGTCTTCGAATCGCCGCCACTCTCCATTGACCAGCAGCTCCAGCGGCTGGAACAGCGCCTTGTAGGCCATCTTGCGGCTCTGCGCTATCCAATAGCCAAGGTAGATGTATGGCAGATCCAGGGCCTGCGCCTGTGCGATCTGCCACAGCACGTTGTACGTTCCGTAGCTCGCTTTCTGCTCGGTCGGATCGTAGAACGTGTAGACGGAAGAGAGACCGTCCTCCAGCACGTCGATCATGCTCACCATGCGCAGCTTGCCGGCCGACGGTGATTCTGGCGGCTCGCGAAATTCCACCAGGCGCGAATTCACGCGGCTTTGCAGCAGGAACTGCTCGTACTGGTCGCGGCTGTCGTGGTCCATGCCGCCGCCGGCGTGCCGGACCGATTGGTAGAGCAGGTAGAGCTGGTAATGCTCTTCGACATAGGTGAGCGGAGCGACGAGTGCCTCGAGCAACTGATGCCGCTCGGCTGCGCGACGTTGCGCGCGCGACGGAGAAAACTCGTCGACAACCACACGGCATGGCGTGCATGCATGGCAATCATCGCAATGCGGCCGGTAGGTGAAGATACCGCTGCGCCGGAAGCCGGCGCGGACGAGTTTCGAGTAGACGTCTGCGTTGATGAGGTGCGCCGGCGTGGCGACCTGCGAACGCGCCAGGCGGCCATCGAGATAGCTGCATGCGTAAGGCGCGGTGGCATAGAACTGCAATGCCGAGAGGGGGAGTTCCTTAAGCTTGCTCATTGCGCACGGTCCACCGGCGGAGCACCGACTTGTCGAAGTGCCAGGGCGTGACGGCCGGCGCGTTGGTTGCCTCGCGCACATGGGCGAGGAAAGCAGCGCGCGGCATCGGGGCTCCGCCTAACGACGCCAGATGCTCGGTTTCCTGCTGGCAGTCTATCATCGCAACGCCGTGGTTGCCGAGGAAGGCGCATAGGGCGGCCAAAGCGATCTTGGATGCATCCGTGCGGTGCGCAAACATCGATTCGCCGTAGAACATGCGGCCTAGCGCGACGCCGTACAGGCCGCCCACGCGCTGCCCGGCGTACCAGGTCTCGACACTGTGAGCGTAGCCGCGGCGGTGCAGGGCGGTGTAGGCCTGTATGACTTCCTCGGTGATCCACGTGCCGTGCTGGCCGGGGCGAGCGGTACTGGCACAGGCGATCATCGTTTCGCGGAAGCCATGGTCGATGCGGATTTCCCACGTTGGGTGATCGAGCACGCGCCGCAGTGTCTTGCGAAAGGTCGTCGACACGCGAAAACGTTCCGGGCGCAAGACCATGCGCGGATCCGTGCTCCACCACAGCACGGGCTGTCCTTGCGCATACCAAGGAAAGATACCTTGCCGATATGCGATCAACAGCCGTTGTGGAGAGAGTTCCGCGCTCGCCGCCAGCAGACCGGGTGCTTCGGAGTCCGATCCCAGAGCTTGATCGACCGGCGGAAAGGGATCATGCGGATCCAGCCAGGCGATCATGGTGCGAAAACCCGGGCGGGATTACGACGTGATGGTTGCTGTGTCGGCCGTGCTCGATCGCATCGGCTTGTAAATGTCCAGCGTGTGGAGGCGGAAGCTGCCATCGGTCAGGCGGCCCGCCGCGCGGTCGGCAAAGAAGCAGCGCAGCGTATGGATGACAGTCGGAAAGGCAAGGTCATCCCAAGGAATATCGGCTTCGTTGAACAAGCCGACCTCCAGGCTTTCCTCACCAGGTGCGAAATCCAGATCGTTGAGCTTGGCTAGATAAAACAAATGCACCTGATGCACGTGCGGTACGTTGAGCACTGAATAGAGCTCACCGATTTCGATGCGCGCACCGGCTTCTTCCAGCGTTTCGCGCGAGGCGGCCTCTGCAGTGGTCTCGCCGATTTCCATGAAGCCGGCCGGCAGGGTCCAGAAGCCGTAGCGCGGTTCAATGGCGCGCTTGCACAAGAGAATCTGATCGTTCCAAACGGGCACCGTGCCCACTACGTTGCGCGGATTCACATAGTGAATCGTATTGCAGTGGTCACAAACGGCGCGCGGCCGGTTGTCGCCGGCGGGAATGCGCGAGACGACAGGCTGGCCGCAGTTGGAACAGAATTTCATAGGGGCCGAGGACTCAGGCAGATGGAATATCTCAGTGTATCACCGAGCAGGTTTGATCCCGTGCGGGCCGGGATATCGACGGTGCGCGCGGGTTGACTGCGCGCGCGGAAAAGCAAAAAGCCCGCTGGCTGGCGGGCTTTGCTGGATCGGCTCAGGTCTTGGAGCGAGCCGTTCGACTTTGTTGGTTGCGGGGGCAGGATTTGAACCTGCGACCTTCGGGTTATGAGCCCGACGAGCTGCCAGACTGCTCCACCCCGCGTCCGTCGAAGAGAAGACTATAACGGAAGCCATGCGGCAATGCAACACCTTTTTGTGCGGCATGCCAATAGAAGCGGCCAGAGGCGGGCGCAGTGTGCCCGCAAACATTGGATTTACCTGACTCTGCGACACATTCCGCTTGTTGGAATTGGTATGCGGCGCCCACGATGCATGGCGACGCATGCGCCGTTTACAATGCGGCCTTTGGCCTTCCTCTCTCATCTCTGATCGTGCTCAACGCTCTGTATCCGCTTGTCCGCCCCCTGCTGTTTTCGATGGACCCCGAAGACGCGCATCACTTCACGCTGAACCAGCTCAAGCGGGCGCACTCGATGGGGCTGTCGGGCTGCATCGGCGCGCGCGTCGCTGCGCAGCCGCGCACGGTGATGGGGGTGACGTTTCCGAATCCGGTTGGCCTGGCGGCGGGGTTGGACAAGGATGGGGCGTACATCGACGCGCTGGGTGCGCTGGGCTTCGGCTTTATCGAGGTGGGCACCGTCACGCCGCGTGCGCAGCCGGGGAATCCGCGTCCGCGCATGTTCCGGCTGCCGGCGGCGAACGCGCTGATCAACCGGATGGGCTTCAATAATGGCGGCGTCGACGCCTTCATCGCAAACGTGAAGGCGTCGAAGTGGCGCGCAGCCGGCGGTGTGTTGGGCCTGAACATTGGCAAGAACGCTGACACCCCGATTGAGCGCGCCGTCGACGACTATCTGTACTGTCTGGAGCGCGTCTATCCGCACGCGAGCTACGTGACGGTGAACATTTCATCGCCGAACACCAAGAATCTGCGGCAGCTTCAGGGCGCAAGCGAACTCGACAGCCTGCTTGGCACGCTGCGCGATGCGCAGTTTCGACTGGCGGACCAGCACAAGCGCTATGTGCCGGTGGTGCTGAAGATTGCGCCGGATCTGGACGATGACCAGATCGCGAACATTGGCGATGCCTTGCTGCGTCACAAGATGGACGGCGTGATTGCCACCAATACGACGATCCGCCGTGAAGCGGTCGCGGGGCTGCCGCACGCGGAGGAGGCGGGTGGGCTGTCCGGGCAGCCGGTGCGCGAGGGCTCGACCCGAGTGATCCGCGCTCTATATGGGTTGCTGGGTGACGCCGTACCAATTATCGGTGTGGGCGGCATTCTGGCTGGCGAGCATGCGCGCGAGAAGATTGACGCCGGTGCGCGGCTGGTGCAGCTCTATACCGGCTTGATCTACCGTGGTCCGGCGCTGGTTGCGGAATGCGCTCGCGCGCTGGAGCGTTGAACTGTCTCCGTGTCAGCGCCGGATCAAATAGATGATGATGGCGCTGACGGCCACCACGGCAGCAGCCAAGTCAAACGGGCCGGCATAGTCGGCCCACACTGCCGGATCGAGGCGTTGCGCGAACGCCGATTGTGCCCAAGGCAAGATGACCCGCGGGATGGCCAGCAACACCCCAGCCACCGTGAGCAGCACAACCAGTGCGGCCAACGGGGCGCGAGCGCGTGCCCAGGCGAGAATGGGGGAATTCGACAATACCTGTCCTTGGTGAAGAATCGTAGCGCTCCGTCAAGGCGGTGCGCGACCAGCATTCGCAATTCGGCTTTGTCGGAAATTCTCCTACAAAGTCATGTCGGCGCATGTCCCACTTTTGACCGAGTGGCGTGGGGCTCTCATCCTCAATAAGGGTTATCGAAGACCGGGCGTTGGGGGGTACTTCAGGTATGAAACGGTCGTTTGTTCGAGGGCCGCGCCTGTGCTTGTCTGCAGCGTCGGATGCAAGGGGGAACTTGCGCTGATGCGGCGAGGCAACGAATGTCTGCGTGAGGGGTTGGCGTGCGAAAAGCCGAGAGTACAATCCGCCCTCATTGTGCATTGCACTATTTTGAGTGGCCGGTCGTTCGGCTGCTTTCCAAGTTCATGAGTCAAGCTCTCACAGCAACAGGGTCTCCCCACAGCAGTGTGAATCTGCGCGCCCTTGTCATCGGTGCCGTGGGTGTGGTGTTCGGTGATATCGGCACCAGCCCGTTGTACTCGCTCAAGGAGTGCTTCAGTCCCGATCACGGCATTCCATTTTCCAGCGCTGCCGTGCTCGGCATCATCTCGATGCTGTTCTGGGCGATGGTGATCGTGGTGTCGCTCAAGTACGTGCTGTTCGTCATGCGTGCGGACAACAATGGCGAAGGCGGCATCCTGGCGCTGATGGCATTGTCGTTGCGCACCGCAAATGCGCGTTCCAAGCGTATGTCGGTATTGATGATGCTTGGCGTGTTTGGCGCCTGCATGTTCTACGGCGATGCAGTCATCACGCCGGCCATCTCGGTGCTGTCTGCCATGGAGGGGCTGGAGATCGCTGCGCCGGCACTGACACCGTTTGTGCTGCCGATCACGCTGGTGATCCTGGCGGCGCTCTTCCTCATTCAGCGCGGCGGGACATCGGTGGTCGGCAAGCTGTTCGGGCCCGTGATGCTGCTGTGGTTCGCCGCGCTGGCGGCACTCGGACTGATGAACTTGGCGAAGGCGCCGCAGATCCTGGCGGCCGTCAACCCGGCGTACGCGATTTCGTTTCTGCATGACCATGCGCTACAGGCGTTCATCGTGCTGGGCTCGGTCTTTCTGGTGCTGACAGGGGCCGAGGCGCTGTACGCGGACATGGGGCATTTCGGCGCCCGCCCGATTCGCTGGGCATGGTTCTTCATCGTGGCGCCAAGTCTGTTGCTCAATTACTTCGGGCAAGGCGCAATGTTGCTGACCGACCCCAGCACCATCGAAAACCCGTTCTATCGCTCCGTCCCGGAAGCGCTGCAATTACCGATGGTGGTGCTGGCCGCAGCCGCCACCGTGATCGCCTCGCAGGCTGTCATTTCGGGCGCCTTCTCGTTGACGAGCCAGGCCATCCAGCTGGGTTTCGTGCCGCGCATGCGGATCCGCTACACATCGGAGGCGGAGATCGGCCAGATCTACGTGCCGGTCGTGAACTGGATGCTGTTGATCCTGGTGATCGGCGTGGTCCTGGCGTTCAAGAAGTCCGACAACCTGGCCGCAGCCTACGGCATTGCTGTGACGACCACGATGGTCATCACGACCGTGCTGGCGGCGGTGGTCATGCGCTCGGTGTGGCGCTGGCATCCGGCGCTGGTCACCTTGGTGAGCCTGGGCTTCCTCGTGGTCGACATGGCCTTCTTCTCGGCAAACCTGCTGAAGATCCGCGACGGCGGATGGTTCCCGCTGACACTGGGCGGCTTCGTGTTCTTCCTTTTGATGACCTGGTACAAGGGCAAGAAGCTGGTGCGTGCACGCAGCCTGGAAGACGGGATTCCACTCGAGCCTTTCCTGGCCGGGCTGTTGGCGCATCCGCCGCATCGCGTGGAAGGGACAGCCGTATTCCTGACCGGCAATACCGAATACGTACCGGTATCTTTGCTGCACAACCTCAAGCACAACCGCGTGCTGCACGAGCGGGTGATCTTCATCAGCTTCGTCACGCGCGACATTCCCTACGTGGACGACAAGCGGCGCGTCAACGTGCGTGATCTCGGGAGCGGCATCTACGTCGTCAAGGCCGAATACGGTTTCAAGGAAACCCCCGACGTGTACCGCGTCCTTGAACTCAGTCAGCCGCAGATCGGCACGCGCTGTGAACTGATGGATACGTCTTTCTTCATCGCCCGGGAATCGGTCGTGCCGTCCAAGCTGCCCGGCATGTCGATGTGGCGCGAGCGCCTGTTTGCGTGGATGCATCAGAACGGCGCCAAGCCGTCGGACTTCTTCCATATCCCCGCCAACCGCGTGGTCGAGCTGGGCACCAAGGTCGAAATCTGACAAGCTTGCACCAACAAAAAGCCCGCCGATGTCCTGGCGGGCTTTTTGTTTTTTGCGTCCGTTCAGCGCTTGAGCTTGGCGAACGCTGCGGCCATGGCCCCCGCCGGCTCCACCTCGCGGCGCTGCTGGCCACCTTGGCGATGACCGCCCTGGCCCTGGCGCTCCCCTGCGCCAGCCGCACGGGCGGGCGCATGGCCGGGCTCATCCGACAGGCGCATCGTCAGGCCGATGCGGTTACGCTTGACGTCCACCTCCATCACCTTGACCTTCACGATCTGGCCGGGCTTGACGACCTCGTGCGGGTCGCGCACGAACTTGGTCGACAGCGCCGAGACGTGCACCAGCCCGTCCTGATGCACGCCGATGTCGATGAACGCGCCGAAGGCGGCTACGTTGGTCACCACGCCTTCGAGCACCATGCCAGGCTGAAGATCCTTGATGCTTTCGACGCCGTCCTGGAACGTCGCCGTCTTGAACTCGGGTCGTGGATCGCGGCCGGGCTTTTCCAGCTCGGACAGGATGTCAACCACCGTCGGCAGGCCGAACTTCTCGTCCGTGAAATCGCGGGGCGTGAGTCCGCGCAGAGCTTCGCGGTTGCCGAGCACGTCACCGATGCCCTTCTTGATGCGGTCGAGAATGCGCTGCACCACCGGATAGGCTTCCGGGTGCACCGACGAGCGGTCCAGCGGGTTATCGCCACCGTTGATGCGCAGGAAGCCTGCCGCCTGTTCGAATGTCTTGTCGCCCAGGCGTGGGACCTTCTTGAGTGCGTCGCGGTTGACGAACGCGCCGTTGGCGTCCCGATATTCGACGATGTTCTTGGCGAGGATCGAGTTCAAGCCAGAGACACGCGCCAGCAGCGGAACAGAAGCCGTGTTGACATCGACGCCGACGGCATTCACGCAGTCTTCAACTACCGCATCCAGCGCGCGGGCCAACTCGCGCTGGTTGACGTCGTGCTGGTACTGCCCAACGCCGATCGACTTCGGGTCGATCTTGACGAGTTCTGCCAGCGGATCTTGCAGACGGCGGGCGATGGATACAGCGCCGCGCAGTGAGACGTCGAGATCCGGAAACTCCTTGGCTGCCAGTTCCGATGCCGAGTAGACCGACGCGCCCGCCTCGCTCACAACGATCTTGGTGAGCTTCAGTTCGGGGGCCGATTTGGCCAACTGATGCATGAGGTCTTGCACGAGCTTGTCGGTTTCGCGGCTTGCGGTGCCGTTGCCGATGGAGATGAGCGCCACGCCGTGCTGCTTGGCCAGGCGGGCGAGGGTGGCAAGCGAACCGTTCCAATCGCGGCGCGGCTCATGCGGGTAGATCGTGGCGGTTTCCAGGAGCTTGCCGGTATGGTCGACCACTGCAACCTTGCAGCCCGTGCGGATGCCGGGATCGATGCCCATCACCGCCTTAGGGCCAGCCGGTGCGGCCAGCAAGAGGTCGTGCAGGTTGCGACCGAAGATCTTGATCGCTTCTGCCTCGGCCGATTCACGCAGTTGCGTCAGCAGTTCGGTCTCGATATGCGGCTGCACCTTGACGCGCCAGCACCAGCGGCACACGTCCGACAGCCACTTGTCTGCCGGACGGCCCTTGTTCTCGATGCCGACGTGGCGTGCAATCATGGTTTCGCACGGGTGTGGGCTCAGCGCGTCCTGCTCTTCGCCTAGGCCGAGCTTGACGAACAGCACGCCGGCATTGCGGCCACGGAACAGCGCCAGCGCGCGGTGCGACGGCACGTTTCGGATCGGCTCGCTGTAAGCGTAGTAGTCGCGGAATTTCTCTTCTTCAGCCGTTTCCTTGCCTTCCACGACCGTCGACGACACCAGGCCGTGGTTCCACAGGTGGTCACGCACCTTGCCCAGCAGCTCGGCCGTCTCGCCAAATTGTTCGGAGAGGATGTCGCGCGCGCCGTCCAGCGCGGCCTTGACGTCGGGGACGCCGCCATCGGCGGTCGGCTTGCCGTTGACAAATTTGGCAGCTTCAGCTTGAGGATCGAGCGTCGGGTCGGCCAGCAGCGCATGAGCGAGGGGTTCCAGGCCACATTCGCGCGCGATCTGGGCACGCGTGCGGCGCTTGGGCTTGTATGGCAGGTAGAGGTCTTCCAGCACCTGCTTGGTCTCGGCGGCGTGAATGGCGGTGCGCAACGCGTCCGTCAGCTTGCCTTGCTCTTCGATCGACGCCAGGATGGCCGCGCGGCGGTCTTCCAGTTCGCGCAGGTACAACAGGCGTTCTTCCAGATTGCGCAGTTGTGTGTCGTCCAGGTTGCCGGTTGCTTCCTTGCGGTAGCGCGCGATGAACGGCACGGTGGCGCCTTCATCCAGCAACTGTACGGCGGCGGCAACCTGTTGCGGCTTCACCGCCAGTTCAACGGCAATGCGGGAGACGATCTTCTGCAGCACGGAATCGGTCATTGCTTCCAGAGAGTGCGATGGAAAGCCGCGCATTTTGCCACAACGTGAACACCGCTCCCGGGCTGAAATCCTCGATTGCGCGGCGTTTGCCGCACAGGGGCGGTGATAAAATGCGTGCCATGCCTACGCCCCTGTTTTCCGCTCGCCGCCGCGCTGCCGCGCGCTACGCCTCTCGACTGCTCCTGTTGCTGGCCGCGCTGTCCTCGGCGCCGGCATGGAGCCAGTCCCAGCCGGCCGCTGCGCCTGCCGTTGCCACGCCTGGTGCGCTGCCCGACTTCGGCTCGGAGCATGACCGCATCAACAGCGCCAAGTCGTGGGCGGAGTACCGATATGCGCAGGCCGAACGCGCCTGCTACGACAAGTTCTTCACGACGCACTGCATCGAGAAGGCCAAGGATGTGCGCCGTACGGAGCTGCATACGATCCGAGAACGCGAACTGGCACTGGACGAAGCCGAGCGCGCCGACCGTGCCGCCCGCCGCGATCAGGACCGCGCTATCCGCGAGGCGCAGTACAAGGCCGAGCGCCCGCAGCGGGAGGCAGCCGAGCAGAAGAACCGCGCCGATTTCGAGAACAAGCAGGAGCAGCAACGCCTGAACGAGGCCCAGCGTCAGGCCGAGGCGCCGCAGCGCGCCGCCAAGGCGCAGGCGTACGGCAAGAAGCAATCCGACTACGATGCCAAGCTGAAGGCGGCACAAGAGCAGGGTGCAGCCAACGCGGCAAAGCGCGCTCAGAACGTCAAGCAATATCAGGACAAGCAGCAGGAGGCAGTTCAGCGCCAGCGAGAACTGGACGAGCGCCGAGAACAGACCAAGCGCCGCAACGAGCAAAACCAGAACAACACGAGCCCGCTGGGGTTCTAAACTCCAGCCAAGGCCGGGGTTTCCTGAGGAGGGCGAGATGGACAGCGATCTGAACACGCTATCGCGTCGCATCATCGAGTTGCAGATCGAGCACCGCGATCTCGATTTCCTGATCGATCGGCTGGCAGCGGAAGTCGATCACGACGAGTTGCAACTGCGCCGCCTCAAGAAGCGCCGGCTCAAGCTCAAGGACACCATCACCCTGCTACAGTTGCAGCTCGAGCCCGATGTGCCGGCCTAGGTTGTGGCTAGCGCAAACCAATCCCGAGAGGCCGCGATCATGTGCGGCCTCCGTCATTTCATCCCCAGGAATCTGCGTTGACTTCGCCACTGCCGCTTGCCGAGCCGTCTGCTGAACCCGACGCCGGTGAGACGCCTGCCGCTGCTGCGGTTGATGCCCATCACGACGAATTGGCGACGCTGTTCGCCGACGACGGGACATTGGCCAAAGGTATCGATTCGTACCGCCCGCGCCTGTCGCAACTGAAGATGGCGCAGGCCGTGGCCAATGCCATTGAGGCCGCCGATTCGGTCATCGTCGAGGCTGGCACAGGCACGGGCAAGACCTATGCGTACCTCGTTCCGGCGATGCTGTGGGGCGGCAAGGTGATCCTCTCCACCGGGACGAAGAACCTGCAGGACCAGTTGTTCCTGCGCGATATTCCGACGGTCCGCAAAGCGCTGAATGCGCCGGTGTCGGTGGCGTTGCTCAAGGGCCGCGCGAACTATGTCTGTCACTATCACCTGGAACGCACCTCGCAGAACGGACGCCTGTCTTCGCGGCAGGACGCGGCGTGGCTACGTCAGATCAATCTGTTCCTCAAGACCACGAAGACTGGCGACAAGGCTGAGCTGTCATCTGTGCCCGAGAACGCTCCGGTGTGGAACCTCGTCACGTCCACCCGAGACAACTGTCTTGGCTCGGACTGCGCCTATTACAAGGACTGTTTTGTCATGCGCGCGCGCAAGGAGGCGCAGCAGGCCGACGTGGTGGTCGTGAATCACCACCTCTTCTTCGCCGACGTGATGCTCAAGGACACCGGCATGGCGGAGCTGCTGCCAGCCGCCAACACGGTCATCTTTGACGAGGCGCATCAGTTGCCCGAGACCGCCACGTTGTTCTTTGGCGAGACCATCTCGACCAACCAGATTCTCGAACTCGCACGCGACAGTGTGGCGGAGGGCCTCTCGCACGCCCGCGACGCGGTGGACTGGGCGGCGATTGCCGCCCCGCTCGAGCGTGCGGCGCGCGACCTGCGCCTTGTCTTCCGGCAGGATGGCGCGCGTCTGTCGATCAAGCAGATCGACAACGATGCTGCCATCGCCACGCCGTTCTACGAGGTGCTGCCCAAGCTGGAGCAGGCGCTATCGGATTTCACGGCGGCGCTCGAAGCCCAGGCCGAACGCGCCGAGACCATCGAGCAGTGCCATCGCCGCGCCATTGCGTTGTGCGAGAAGCTGGAAGCATGGGCCAATCCCAAGCTGTCGCAGACGCCCAGGAACGATGGCGGCGAGGCTGGGGAAACCGCGGCGCCTGCTGACGAACGCGTGCGCTGGGTGGAGGTTTTCGCCAATTCCGTGCAACTGCACCTGACGCCGCTGTCGATTGCGCCAATCTTTTCGCGCCAACGGGCGGGCCAGCCGCGCGCCTGGATCTTTACCTCGGCGACGCTCTCCGTGCGCGGCAACTTCACGCACTACGCCGCGCAGCTCGGCCTGGACCGCAACCGTTCAATCACCTTGGACAGCCCGTTCGACTACGCATCGCAGGGCCTGCTTTTCGTGCCGCGAGACTTGCCACAGCCGAGCGACCCGCGCTTCACCGATGCCGTGCTCGACACCGCCTTGCCGATGATCGAAGCGGCTGGTGGCAAGACGTTCGTGCTGTGCACGACGCTGCGCGCAGTCAATCGCGCGGCAGAAAGATTGGCGGATGAGTTTGCCCAGCGCGGCTGGGATTTCCCGCTGCTCGTCCAGGGCCAGGCCAGCCGCACAGAACTGCTCGACCGCTTCCGGGCGCTGGGCAATGCGGTGCTGATCGGCAGCCAGAGCTTCTGGGAGGGCGTGGATGTGCGAGGCGAGGCGTTGTCGCTGGTCGTCATCGACAAGCTGCCGTTCGCACCACCCGATGATCCGGTTCTGAGCGCGCGCATGGAGGCGCTCGAGAAGAAGGGGCTGAGCCCGTTTGCCGTCCACCAGCTGCCGCATGCCGTCATCACGCTCAAGCAGGGGGCCGGCCGGCTGATCCGCTCCGAGACCGATCGCGGCGTCCTGATGATCTGCGACCCACGCTTGGTGGAGAAATCCTATGGTCGCCAGATCTGGCAGAGTCTTCCGCCGTTCAAGCGCACGCGCGAGGCAGAGACAGCCGCCGATTTCCTGCGCTCACTTCGGCCAGACGTTCCGCCCCCAGGCGACGTTTCCACCTGACGTGCAAACAAAAAGCCCGGCGAATCGACCGGGCTTTTTCTTGGTACGGACGCAAACCGCGCTTACCACCATTGGTACCAGGGCTTGCTCTTCTTGCGCTGGCCGTAGGCGAGGAAATCGCTGTTCGGGTAGTTCTGCTTGATGATCCGTTCGGTGTCGTCGCGCATGTCCTTCATGCCGAGCGCCTCGTACGACTTCATCATGATGTACAGCGCTTCTTCCACGGCGGGGGCGCGATCGTAGTCTTTGATGGCGTCCTGCGCGCGATTGACCGCAGCGAGGTATGCACCCCGACGGTAGTAGTAACGCGCGGCACCCACCTCATGCTCGGCCATCGCATTGACGATGTACTGCATGCGCAGCGTGGCGTCTGGCGTGTACTTGCTGTTCGGGAAGCGCGTGATCAGCGTCTTGAACGCATCGTAGGCAGCGCGCGACGCCTTCGGGTCGCGCTCGCTCAGGTCCTGGTTCGAGAAGCGGCCGAGCCAGCCCAGGTTGTCGTTGAAGTTGATCAGCCCCTTGAGGTAGTAGGCGTAATCAACGCTGGGGTGATTCGGGTGAAGCTGGATGAAGCGATCGACCGCAGCCAGCGCGGCGGCGGTTTCGCCGTCCTTGTAGTTGGCGTAGGCCGTTTCGATCTGAGCCTGCTGGGCGTACGGGCCGAACGGATAGCGGCTTTCCAGCTTCTCGTAGTACTTGACGGCCTTGGCGTAGTCGCCGCCGTCGAGCGAGTCCTTCGCTTCCGAATATAATTTGTTGGCCGACCAGCCAGCCGTTTCGTCTTGCTGTTCCGGCAGGATGCCGCAGGCCGAGATAGCCAGGCATGCGCCTGCCACCAACACTGCTCCGATATGTGCACGGGTTTTCTTGTGAAACCGCGCCAGCTTCATGCTCGTGACCGACATGGGCACCTTTTCTGAATGAAAAATCGCATCAAGCATTATAGCCCAAGCCCTGTGTCAGACGACGCAGCTGCTGACGTTTCCCTCACTGCGCGGGACGCCGAAGACGCGCTCGACGATGAGTCGCTCGACTTGCCTGCCGTTGACGCAGCGGACGCCGTCGTTCCCATCGTCGTGGAAATCCCTGAAACCCTCCATGGCGAACGCCTGGACAAGGTGCTCGCCAAGCTGCTGCCCGACTATTCGCGAAGCCGCCTGCAGCAATGGATCGACGCAGGTGCCGTGCGCGTGGATGGCGCAGCGGTGCGCCCGCGTGCGGCCGTGTCCGGTGGCGCGCGCGTGGAGGTCGTGCCCCAGCGGGCAGCCGACGAGCATGCCTTCGTCGCGGAGCCCGTCGATCTGGACGTGATCTATGAAGATGACACGCTGCTCGTCATCAACAAGCCGGCTGGCCTGGTCGTGCACCCAGCCGCCGGCAACTGGAGCGGCACTGTGCTCAACGGCCTGCTGTATCGCTATCCGGACGCAGCGGCATTGCCGCGTGCCGGCATCGTCCATCGGCTCGACAAGGAGACGTCAGGCCTGATGGTGGTTGCTCGTACGCTGCCTGCGCAGACCGATCTCGTGCGGCAACTGCAGGCTCGCACCGTCAAGCGAACCTACCTTGCGCTCGTGTGGGGGGAGACGCCGGAGGAGGGCACGATCGATGCGCCGATCGGGCGCGATCCTCGCGATCGCACGCGCATGGCCATCATCGAAACGGCGAGCGGCAAACCGGCGCGCACGCATTTCAAGACGCTGGACGTGGTGGACCTGGGACGCGCGCAGATCTCGCTCGTGCGCTGCCAGCTCGAGACCGGCCGCACGCATCAGATTCGTGTGCATTTCGAGTCCGAGGGCCATCCGCTCGTGGGCGATCCGGTGTACACCCGCAACTTCCGGCGGGGGCGACCACAGACGATCAAGGCCCCGCTTCCCGTGCCGTTTGCCCGGCAGGCCCTGCATGCCGTGCGCTTGGGCCTGGTGCATCCAGCCTCAGGCAAGTCGGTGCACTGGGAAGCGCCCGTGCCTGAGGATTTCGCCGCATTGATGGAAGCCCTGGACCTCGATCCCGATGTCGAACTCACGTGATTGGATCATTCCCGACTGGCCGGCACACCCGCGCGTCAGGGCCTTGTCGACGACTCGTTTGGGCGGTGTCAGCGTCGGCCCGTACGGCCTGGCTGGCGGGCTGCCCGGCGGGTTGAACCTTGGCCGGCATGTCGGCGATGCGCCCGAAGCCGTCGAGCAGAATCGCCGCATCCTGCGGGAGGCGCTCCCCTCGGAGCCTGTGTGGATGGAGCAGGTGCACGGCACCGGCGTGGCCGACCTCGACCAAGTCGCCGGCCCGTTGACGCCCGTGGTGGCTGATGCCGCCGTGGCTTCCTGCCGGGACCGCGTCTGCGTCGTCATGACGGCCGATTGTCTGCCGATCTTGCTCAGTGATGCGCGTGGAGTGACGGTGGGCGCGGCTCACGCCGGGTGGCGTGGCCTGTGTAGCGGTGTGATCGAGCGCACGATCGACGCAATGATGGAGCGGCTGCGTGCCAGTGGGCAGGAAGCGGATCCGACATGGTTGGCGTGGCTCGGTCCGGCGATTGGCCCTTCGTGCTTCGAGGTTGGCGAGGAAGTGCGGCGGGCCTTTCTGGATGCAGCCCGACCTGACGAGTGGCGTGCCACGGAGGCTGCTTTCGTCCGAGGGGCAGTCGAAGGGAAATTCTTTGCCGATCTCTATGCGCTCGCCCGGCTGCGACTGGCGCGCCTTGGTTGCACCGACGTGTACGGCGGTGGATTGTGCACGATGACCGACGCGAGCCGTTTCTACTCATACCGCCGCGCCAGCACAACCGGTCGCATGGCGACGCTGATCTGGCGCGCCGAGTGACAGTTCAGGGCGTACCGTCGCCGGCCGAGGCGGCGGTATCTGCCTCCACCTTGGCCGCGGAAGACTCGCGTGCCTGTCGGCGCCGCTTGCGCGCAGGCGATCCGACGATCCACAGAAAGAGCGAGAGCGGTGCGACGCCGTACAGGAGGAACGTGCCGACACCTGCAATCCACGATTGCTCAGTCAAGGACATCATCAGAACGACATAAAGCCAGGCAATGGCAACGATATACATGGACGAAATGGCCCGGCGTCGGCGCAATGCGGCAGTCTCGCATGAAACGGCGCCGCCCGGCGCATAGCCCCGTCACCGAGCTTAGCCATTCAGTGGACGCCTTATTTTCCCGAGGCGCCAAAACCCGCGCCCGATCAAGGTTTACGTAGGTTGATCGGGCAACTCCCGTTGACAGCCTTGAAACCACAAGGCAACAATGCCCCGCAATACTACGAGTTATGCGGCTTCCATTATCGGAGTGGCATATATCGTACGGATCGAGGGCACTATGGCATCGCGTCAATCGACATCTTCCAAAGCATCTGGCGCCCACACTCAAGCCTCCTGGCAGGGCTTGGCGGACCCCGCAAAGTGGACTGAGCAGTTCAAGCAATGGCAAGCCTTTGCAGGTGCGTTTGCCCAACCCGGAGGCGCCTCACCGGCTTCTGCCGGCGTCAACGGCGCGCAGGCGGGCGAGGGCGCGAGCCCATTCACGCTGATCCCGCATGAAAGGCTGGCGGAAATCCAGCAAAAGTATCTCGAAGAATGGCTGAAGATCTGGCGCCACATGAGCACCGGAGAGGGCGCTGAGGCCATCGCGCCGTCCGACCGCCGTTTTGCGAATGATGCGTGGCGCAAGAGTCCGCTCTACGGCTATGCAGCGGCGTTCTACGTGCTCAATGCGCGCACCTTGACGGAAATGGCCGACGCCGTCGAGGCCGATGCAAAGACTCGCGAGCGCGTGCGCTTTGCCGTCTCGCAATGGACGGCAGCGATGTCGCCATCCAACTTCCTGGCGACCAATCCCGAGGCGCAGAAGCACCTGATCGAGTCGCGCGGCGAATCCCTGCGTACCGGCATTCTGAACATGTTGCAGGACATGGAGCGCGGGAAGATTTCCCAGACGGATGAGACCGCATTCGAGATTGGTCAGAACGTCGCCAACAGCGAAGGCGCGGTCGTCTTCGAGAACGATTATTTCCAGCTCCTCCAGTACAAGCCGCTGACGGCAAAGGTGTATGCGCGCCCGCTGCTGCTGGTGCCGCCATGCATCAACAAGTTCTACATCCTCGACCTGCAGCCCGCCAACTCGCTTGTGCGCTATGCGGTCGAGCAGGGCAATACGGTATTCCTGGTCTCGTGGCGGAATCCCGACGCGAGCATGGCGTCCCGGACGTGGGACGACTATATCGAAGGCGGCGCGATCGAGGCACTGCGTGTGGCGCGGGAGATTTCCGGCCAGGACCAGATCAATGCGCTGGGCTTCTGTGTCGGCGGCACGATCCTGTCGACGGCGCTGGCCGTGCTGGCCGCGCGCGGCGAACACCCGGCCGCGAGCCTTACATTGCTGACGACGCTACTCGACTTTGAAGACACCGGCATTCTCGACGTTTTTGTGGACCAGGCGCAGGTAGAGATGCGTGAGCGGACCATCGGCGCACAGGCGCCCACCGGTCCTGGCCTGCTGCGTGGGGTCGAGTTGGCGAACACATTCTCGTTCCTGCGCCCGAATGACCTGGTGTGGAACTATGTGGTCGAGAACTACCTGAAGGGCAAGACGCCTGCGCCGTTCGATCTGCTGTATTGGAATGGTGATTCCACCAATCTTCCCGGGCCGTGGTACTGCTGGTATCTGCGCCATACGTACCTGCAGAACGACCTGAAGATTCCCGGCAAGCTGAAGGTCAACGGCACGCCTGTGGACCTCGGCAAGATCGATGCGCCGGTCTACATCTACGGCTCGCGCGAAGACCACATCGTCCCATGGCATTCGGCCTATGCGTCGGTGCCGCTGCTCAAGGGCGAACGGCGTTTCGTGCTCGGGGCTTCTGGTCATATCGCCGGCGTGATCAACCCGCCGGCGGCCAACAAGCGCTCGCACTGGATCAACGCCAAGCTGCCTGACACCGCCGATGCGTGGTTCGCGGGTGCCAAGGAGCAGCCGGGCAGCTGGTGGCCCGACTGGTCGGCGTGGCTGGCGTCCCACGCCGGGGCACAGAAGGCGGCTCCCAAGCGCTACGGCAGTGGAGACTACCCGGAGATCGAGCCAGCGCCTGGCCGATACGTCAAACAGAAAGCGTAAGATCGCGCGAATGATCCCCCGTTGCCGTCGCGGCCACGACCGCTGACGGTTTCTCACGACTCTCTCTCTCGAAAGTGGAAGGTAAGCAAATGACCGATGTTGTGATCGTATCGGCGGTACGTACCGCCGTCGGCAAATTTGGCGGCTCGCTGGCAAAGGTTGCTGCGCCCGACCTGGGTGCGGCCGTTATCCGCGAAGCCCTGTCGCGCGCCAAGGTCGCGCCGGATCAGGTGAGCGAAGTCATCATGGGGCAGGTGCTGACTGCCGGCTCGGGACAGAATCCTGCCCGTCAGGCCGTCATCAAGGCTGGGTTGCCCAACATGGTACCGGGCATGACCATCAACAAGGTGTGCGGTTCGGGCCTGAAGGCCGTCATGCTGGCGGCCAACGCCATCATGGCGGGCGATGCCGAGATCGTCGTGGCAGGTGGTCAGGAGAATATGTCGGCCGCCCCGCACGTTCTGCCGGGGTCGCGCGACGGCTTTCGCATGGGCGACGCCAAGCTCATCGATTCGATGATCGTTGACGGTCTCTGGGACGTCTACAACCAGTACCACATGGGCATCACAGCCGAGAACGTCGCCAAGGAATATGGCATCACGCGCGAGGCGCAGGACGCGTTCGCCGTTGCCTCGCAGAACAAGGCAGAGGCTGCGCAGAAGGCCGGTCGATTCAACGATGAAATCGTCCCGATCATGATCCCGCAGCGCAAGGGCGACCCGATCGCCTTCGCGCAGGACGAGTTCATCCGCCACGGCGCCACGCTGGAATCGATGACCAGCCTGAAGCCAGCCTTCGACAAGGCTGGCACGGTGACGGCCGCCAACGCATCGGGCATCAATGATGGCGCGGCGGCGGTCGTGGTGATGTCTGCCGCGAAGGCCAAGGCGCTTGGGCTGACGCCGCTGGCGACCATCCGCGCCTACGCCAGCGCCGGCGTGGACCCGAAGGTCATGGGGATGGGCCCGGTGCCGGCGTCCCAGCGTTGCCTGTCGCGTGCCGGTTGGTCTGTTGGCGATCTGGACCTGATGGAGATCAACGAGGCGTTTGCCGCGCAGGCCCTGGCCGTGCACAAGCAGATGGGTTGGGATACCTCCAAGGTCAACGTCAACGGAGGCGCCATCGCCATCGGCCATCCGATCGGCGCGTCGGGCTGCCGCATTCTGGTCACGCTGCTGCACGAGATGCAGAAGCGCGATGCGAAGAAGGGCCTCGCTTCGCTGTGTATCGGCGGCGGCATGGGCGTGGCGCTGGCTGTTGAGCGTCCGTAATCTTGTGGTGGGATGGGCGTGACGCGGAACGAATGCTGCGCATGCCGATCCGAGACACACCGAGCATCAGCTGCCCGGTAAATGACCGGGCAGTTCCAACAACAACGACAAGGAGTGGACATGACCAAACGCATCGCATACGTCACCGGTGGCATGGGCGGTATCGGAACGGCGATTTGCCAGCGCTTGGCGCGCGACGGTTTTACCGTCGTTGCAGGCTGCGGACCGAACTCGCCGCGCAAGGCGAAGTGGCTCGAACAGCAGAAGGCGCTCGGCTTCGATTTCATCCCCTCGGAAGGCAATGTTGGTGACTGGGAATCGACCAAGGCCGCTTTCGACAAGGTCAAGGCGGAAGTGGGCGACGTGGATGTGCTGATCAATAACGCCGGCATTACGCGTGACGTGGTGTTCCGCAAGATGACCCGCGCCGATTGGGACGCGGTGATCGACACCAACCTGACTTCGCTATTCAACGTGACCAAGCAGGTCATCGATGGCATGGCTGATCGCGGCTGGGGCCGGATCGTGAACATCTCGTCGGTGAATGGCCAGAAGGGCCAGTTTGGGCAGACCAATTACTCGACAGCGAAGGCCGGCCTGCACGGTTTCACGATGGCGCTGGCGCAGGAAGTGGCCACGAAAGGTGTCACGGTCAATACCGTATCGCCGGGCTACATTGCCACCGACATGGTGAAAGCCATTCGTCAGGATGTGCTCGATAAGATCGTCGGCACGATTCCGGTCAAGCGCCTGGGCGAGCCCGCAGAGATCGCCTCGATCTGCGCGTGGCTGGCCTCGGAAGAGTCGGGCTTTGCTACCGGCGCAGACTTCTCGCTCAACGGCGGCCTGCACATGGGCTGACCGCCACGATCTCCATGCTGCGGCAATGCTGCGGCATGGCTGCAGCAATGTTCCCCGAAACCTCGCGCTGTGCTGCAATGCCTCAAGTGCATTGCAGCACAGCGCATTTGTTTATTCCCGCGCGCATTCAGCTGACTCGCTCGCGTCAAAATGCTGCGGGTTTTTACCGGGGGAGGTCGCCTTTTCTTTGCAGGGCGATCCGCATAGAATCCAGTCACGGAGGCGCTCCGCAGGGAGACAAGGGGCGTCCGATCATAACCGGATGCACTTGCGTTGCCGCACTCGCACGCAGATCGGAGCAGCAGCGCAAGACTTGTATGTTGCTGCGCCGATTTCGCACTGCATCGGCTGCACCGCAGCAGCATCGCCAACACGGAAAGGCATGATGGCCACCAGCAAGAAGGGCACCGAACGGCTGATCAAGAAATATCCCAACCGCCGGCTCTATGACACCCAGACCAGCACTTACATCACGCTGGCAGACGTCAAGCAGCTTGTGATGGAAAGCGAGGAGTTTCGTGTCATCGATGCGAAATCCGGTGAAGATCTGACCCGTAGCATCCTCCTTCAGATCATCCTGGAAGAAGAAACCGGTGGCGTGCCGATGTTCTCCGGCTCCATGCTGGCGCAGATCATCCGCTTCTACGGCCATGCCATGCAGGGAATGATGGGAACGTACCTCGAGAAGAACATCCAGGCGTTCATCGACATCCAGAACAAGCTGGCAGAAAACTCGAAGGATCTGTATAGCGGCAACACGTTCAACCCGGACATGTGGTCGCAGTTCATGAACATGCAGGGCCCGATGATGCAGGGCATGATGAGCAACTACATCGAGCAGAGCAAAAACCTGTTCGTGCAGATGCAGGAACAGATGCAGAGCCAGGCCAAGAACATGTTCGGGACATTCCCGTTCAACCAGCCGCCCGAGAAGAAGTAGGTTCGGCAGCGCTGGCAGAAGCAAGGCGAATCGCGTGGCGGTTCGCCTTTTTCGTTTGGGGCCCCGTGGCGGGCGGCAGGGTAAAATGCCGGCGCTTCGTGTGTGGCAAGCGCCGCATCACTCTCCGACCCCGTTTTGGTTTTCCCATGATTGCTGTCAGCCTGCGGCACGCGTGCCGGTCGTTTTCCGTTTTCGCATGAGCCGCCTGTTGCTTGCCCCGATGGAAGGGGTCGCGGATTTCGTCATGCGCGATGTGCTGACTCAGGCTGGCGGATACGACGGGTGCGTCTCGGAGTTTGTTCGCGTGACAGGTTCGTTGCTTCCCGCGCGCACCTATGAGCGTGAGACGCCCGAGATCCGCAACGGCGGCTACACGGCCAGCGGCACGCCGATGGCCATCCAATTGCTCGGCAGCGATCCGGAATGGCTGGCCCGCAACGCCGCCTATGCCGCAACGTTGTCTCCGCACGGAATCGACCTGAATTTCGGCTGTCCGGCCAAGGTGGTGAACCGGCATGGCGGCGGTGCCATGCTGCTCGCTACGCCGGAAGTGCTGCATGACATCGTGCGGGCCGTGCGCGCGGCGGTGCCTGCACACATTGCGGTGACGGCAAAGATGCGGCTCGGTGTTTCGGACACGTCTCGCGCCATTGAGTGTGCGACGGCCTTGGCGGAAGGCGGAGCCCAGGCGCTGGTAGTGCATGCCCGCACGCGCGATCATGGCTATCGCCCGCCCGCACACTGGGACTGGATCGCACGGATTGCCGATGCCGTCGCCGTGCCGGTCACCGCCAATGGCGAAGTCTGGACGGTGACCGACTGGGAGCGCTGCCGGGCAGTCAGCGGCTGCGACGACGTGATGATCGGCCGCGGCGCGGTCTCCGATCCGTTCCTGGCGCAGCGCATTCGCGGCCAGGCCGAGCGTGAGCCGTCCCCCGCGGAGTGGCCGATCGTCCTGGGGTACCTGTCCGCCTACCTGAAAAAGCTGCACGCGCGCATCTCGGCCAAACATGAACATGGCCGCGTCAAACTGTGGCTCAGCTATCTGAAGCGGACGTGGCCGCAGGCCGCGGAACTGCACGACGCCATCCGGCGCCTGCAGGACGCGCTCGAAATCGAGCAGGTGATCCACCAGATGCTGCTTGCGCTTGGCCGCCGAGGCATGGCAAACAGTTAAAATACGCAACAGCGCGGCCAACCCGTGACCCGCGCAAATCCTCTCCCACATCAGGTTGTTTCCATGTCCGACGTCAGTCCCCAGAGCCCGAAGGTGGGCTTCGTTTCGCTCGGTTGCCCCAAGGCGCTCGTCGATTCCGAGCAGATCATCACCCAACTGCGTGCGGAGGGGTACGAGATTTCCGGCACGTACGGCGGCGCAGACCTTGTCGTGGTCAACACCTGCGGCTTCATCGACGAGGCCGTGCAGGAGAGCCTGGACGCGATTGGCGAGGCGCTGGCCGAGAACGGCAAGGTGATCGTCACGGGTTGCCTGGGCGCCAAGAAAGATGCCGCTGGCCAGGACATCATCACGAGCGTGCACCCCAAGGTGCTTGCCGTGACGGGGCCCCACGCGCTGGGCGAAGTCATGGAAGCCGTGCACACGCACTTGCCCAAGCCGCATGACCCGTTTATCGACCTGGTTCCGCCGCAGGGCATCAAACTCACGCCCAAGCACTATGCGTATCTGAAGATTTCCGAAGGCTGCAACCATCGCTGCAGCTTTTGCATCATCCCGTCGATGCGCGGGGACCTCGTTTCGCGCCCCGTGGCTGAAGTGATGCTGGAAGCGGAGAACTTGCTGAAGGCGGGCGTCAAGGAGCTGCTCGTGATCTCGCAGGACACGAGCGCCTACGGCGTGGACGTCAAATTCCGCACGGGCTTCTGGAATGGCCGCCCGCTCAAGACACGGATGACCGAACTGGTGGCGGCGCTCGGTGAGCTGGCCTCCCAGTACGGCGCCTGGGTGCGCCTGCACTACGTCTATCCGTACCCGAGCGTGGACGAAGTGATGCCGCTGATGGCCGAGGGCAAGGTGCTGCCGTACCTCGACGTGCCCCTGCAGCACGCCCACCCGGACGTGCTCAAGCGCATGAAGCGCCCGGCCAACGCCGAAAAGACGCTGGACCGCATCCGCGCCTGGCGCGAGGTGTGCCCGGAGCTGACCATTCGCAGCACCTTCATCGCGGGCTTTCCGGGCGAAACGGAAGAAGAGTTCCAAACGCTGCTCGACTTCATCGCCGAAGCCGAACTGGACCGCGTCGGCTGCTTCGCGTATTCGCCCGTGGAAGGTGCCACGGCCAACGAGCTGCCCGGTGCGCTGGCCGACGAGGTGCGCGAGGAGCGCCGTGCGCGCTTCATGGAGGTGGCCGAGCGTGTATCCGCGCGCCGCTTGCAGCGCAAGGTCGGCAAGACGCTGCGGGTGCTGGTGGACGAGGTGAACCAGGACGGCGGCATCGGCCGTTCGTCGGCGGATGCGCCGGAAATTGATGGTCTGGTCTACATCGCGCCGCCGGCCAAGCCCTACAAGCGCTACAAGGCAGGCGATTTCGTGTCGGTCAAGATCACGGGCGCCGATGGCCACGACTTGTGGGGTGAGGTCTGAGGCAGCGTTTGCTTAAGTAGTCCTACCTAAAATTTGCGAACGGTCGTGCGTTTATACTGGCCGCCATCCAACTTTGATGGCATAGGAGACAGCAATGGCACGTGAAGTGGTGGTGGTGAGCGGCGTTCGTACCGCAATCGGGACGTTTGGCGGCAGCCTGAAGGACGTGGCGCCGTGCGAACTGGGCGCGCTGGTGGTGCGTGAGGCGCTGGCCCGCGCCGGCGTGAAGGGTGAGGAGGTTGGCCATGTGGTGTTCGGCCATGTCATCAACACCGAACCGCGCGACATGTATCTCTCGCGGGTGGCGGCCGTCAACGGCGGCGTGTCCGCCGAAACCCCGGCATTCAACGTCAACCGCCTGTGCGGATCGGGCCTGCAGGCCGTGGTGAGCGCCGCACAGACGATCCTGCTGGGTGACGCCAACATCGCCATCGCCGGTGGCGCCGAAAGCATGAGCCGCGCGCCGTACCTGGCCCCGGCCGCCCGTTGGGGCTCCCGCATGGGCGACGCCAAGATGGTCGACATGATGCTCGGCGCGCTGCACGACCCGTTCCATACGATCCATATGGGTGTGACGGCAGAAAACGTCGCCCGCGAATTTGGCATCAGCCGTGAGCAGCAGGACCAGACGGCCCTGGAATCGCACCAGCGTGCCTCGCGCGCGATCCGTGCCGGCTACTTCAAGGACCAGATCGTTCCGGTCACGATCAAGTCGCGCAAGGGCGACATCCAGTTCGATACCGACGAGCACGTCCGTCATGACGCGACCATCGATGACATGACCAAGCTCAAGCCGGTCTTCGCGAAGGAGAACGGTACGGTCACAGCCGGCAACGCGTCGGGCCTGAACGATGCGGGTGCGGCGCTCGTGCTGATGGAGCGCTCGGAGGCGGAAAAGCGCGGTCTCAAGCCGCTGGCGCGCCTGGTGTCGTATGGGCATGCGGGTGTGGATCCGAAGATCATGGGCATCGGCCCCGTGCCCGCCACGCGCAATGCGCTGGAGCGCGCCGGCCTGTCGGTCAAGGATCTCGATGTGATTGAGGCCAACGAAGCTTTCGCCGCCCAGGCCTGCGCGGTGACGAAGGAACTCGGCCTCGACCCGGCCAAGGTCAACCCGAACGGCTCGGGTATTTCGCTGGGCCACCCCATTGGCGCAACGGGTGCCCTGATTACAGTCAAGGCGCTGCATGAGTTGCAGCGCATTGGCGGTCGCTACGCGCTGGTGACCATGTGCATTGGCGGAGGACAAGGGATTGCCGCGGTGTTTGAACGCATCTGAGCACATCGTTTCGATTCAACGCCCAATGGGGCCGGCAGGAGCGCTGATCGCGTTACTGCTGGTCCTGGGCGCAGCGTCGGCGTCTGCCCGGACGCCGACGCCCGACAACGGCTACGACGTTTCGACCGGCGGCGCCACCGTGCAGCCGGGCGACCTGGGCCTGAACCGCGCCATCGCCGATGGCGACAAGCGGCGCGCCGCCCAGGCGGCCAAGTCCACCAACGGACTGTCTGTCCAGACCGGGCAGCCCCCCGTGCTGCAGCCGCAGCCCGACTATGCAAAATTCCCGGTCTACACCGGGGTGATCGGCGACATGTCGATCCGCATGCGCCTGGGCCGCAAGCCCGGCGAAATCGACAGCGTCCATGGCGAATACGTCGCCGGCAACAGCCCGGGCGTGCGACTCGTGACCGGTGAATACGAGAACGGCGGCTTCCTCATGGAGGAGTCGGAAGACGGCACGCGCGTCAGCGGCACATGGGAGGGCGCCATCGACGCGCGCGGCAATGTGCGCGGAACATGGACGGACGTTGCGCACGATGGCCGTACGCTGCCCTTCGTGCTGAGGCCTGTCGCCGTGGTCGTCATTCCACCATACGATGACGCAGCCAACAGCAATGCTGCCGCGCCAGCGACACCAACCATGCCGGCTGCCCCCGGGCAGATGGCTCCCGCGCCAGTGCTGACGCCGGTCAATCCCGCACAATCAGGCGCCCGCTGGTAAGCTGCCGGGTCAATGGCTGACCGCCGCCCCTACGCTACGTACGAGGAACTTCCGTGACCGACGATAACAAGCTCCCGCCAAAGTTTCCCGCCGCCTTTCCTTCCACCGTAGCCGTGCATCCGAACTTGGATGTTCCGCCCGGCTTTGCGGCGTTCTCGCATGCCACGCACCGCGCATCGACCGTGGTCTTCAAGAACCTGGCTGACATGCGGGCCTTCGGCAGCGGCAGCGTGGTGCATTGGCGCTATGGCTTGCACGCCACACCGACGTCGGATGCGCTGTGCCAGGCGCTGGCGCAGATTGAAGGCGGCTCGCACGCGTTGCTGCTGCCTTCGGGGCTGGCCGCAATCTCGCTGGTGTACTTCGCGCTGATCCAATCCGGCGACGATGTGCTGGTGCCTGATAACGCCTACGGACCGAACCGCGACCACGCGGAATGGATGGCGCGCCAGTTCGGTATCACCGTGCGCTATTACGATCCGATGATCGGCGCCGGGATTGCCGACCTCATCCGGCATAACACCAAGCTGGTGTGGCTGGAAGCGCCCGGCTCGGTGACGATGGAAGTGCCGGACTGCACTGCCATCGCCGAAGCGGCCCGTGCCGCAGGCGCCCTCACCGCCATCGATAACACCTGGAGCGGCGGCGTGTATTACCAGCCGTTCGCCCACGGAATCGATATCTCCGTCCAGGCGCTGACCAAGTACCAGTCCGGCGGCAGCGACGTGCTGATGGGCGCGGCGATCACCAATGACGAGACAGTGCACCACAAGCTGCTGGCCACGCGCATGCGCATGGGGTGGGGCGTGTCGGCGGATGATTGCTATTTCGTGCTGCGCGGTCTGCCGAGCTTGCCGACGCGGCTGGCGGCGCACGACGCCCATGCGCGTGAAGTTGCGGAATGGCTGGCCGACCGGCCGGAGATCGTACGCGTGCTGCATCCGGCCCTGCCGGATTGTCCTGGCCACGCGTTCTGGAAGCGCGACTTTACCGGCGCGAGCGGCCTGTTCTCGATCGTGCTGCACGAGCGTTACTCGCAGGCCGAGGTCGATGCCTTCATCGAAGGGCTGCGCTACTTCGCAATCGGCTTTTCGTGGGGTGGGGCGCACAGCCTTGCGCTGCCGTACAACATTTCGTCAATGCGTACGGCGACCGCGTGGCCGCCGGCGGGCTGGGAAAACGCAGGCGGTTTCGTGCGGCTGTACATCGGACTGGAAGACCCGCGTGACCTGATCGCCGATCTGAAACACGCGATGGAAACGTACCTGCGGGCGGAATAACGCTCCCGCCCGCCGTTTCCGCTGCGGCTTACTGCAGCGGGAACAGATTCAGCAGACCGTCCAGGCCGACGACGTTGAACGCCACGTCCGCTTGCGCCTGGACGATGGGCTTGGCGCGGAACGCCACCGACAGGCCCGCTACCCCCATCATCTTCAAGTCGTTCGAGCCGTCGCCCATGGCAATGGCCTCCTGCGGCGTCACGCCCAGGTCGTTGCAGAACGCTTTGAGCGTCTGCGCTTTGACATCGGCATTGACGATATCGCCGAGCACGCGACCTGTCAGCTTGCCGTCGACAATCTCAAGGGTGTTGGCGCGCGTGCGATCCAGGCCCAGGCGCTCCTGCAGGCGCGAGGTGAAGAACTCGAAGCCGCCTGACACGAGCAGGGTGCGGATACCCATGGCTTGCACGGCCTTGAGCATGTTCTCGGCCCCGGGGGACAGGCGTAGCCGCTCGTTGTAGACGCGTTCGAGCACGCTCGCGTCCAGGCCTTTCAGCAGTTCGACGCGGCGCGTCAGGCTTTCGTTGAAATCCTTGATCTCGCCACGCATCGAGGCCTCGGTGATGGCGGCCACTTGGGGCTTGAGCCCGCAGAAGTCGGCGATCTCGTCGATGCATTCGATGGTGATGAGCGTGGAGTCCATGTCCATCGCCAGCACACGGAAATCCCCGAAGGTCCATTCGTCGGGAATCCAGGCGTAGTCCAGCTTCAGGTTGGCACAGATGGCATCCAGCTGGACGCGCAGCTCGCTGGGCAGCTCATGCACCCATTCAATCGTGGCGACGTTGGGCGCACGCATCTCGTAGGCGGCGCTGCCGAACAGGCTACGGACGGATTCGATGTCGCCAGTGGATAGTGGCGACAGGCTTTGCAGGACGACAGGCATGGAAGAGAGAGGAAAAGATGCGCCGTGGAGCCCGCTATTGTAACGAACGGGCCGGTCGCAACGCGCCCCGACGACAGGCGAGGCCTGTACGGGCTAAGGCTCAGGCAGTTGCGGTATCGATCATCAGGCTCCGTGCGACCTTGGAGAGGAACCGGTCACAGGCATCGAGCTGGGACAGATCGACGTACTCGTTGGCCTTATGAGCCAGTTCGATGTTGCCAGGACCGCACAGCACCGCGGGAATGCCGGCGCGCTGGAACAGGCCCGCTTCCGTGCCGTAGGCCACCTTGCGCTTGTCATGGTCCTCGGTCAGCGCGCGCACGAGTTGCGTGATGGCGGCCTGCTCGGACGCGTCGAGCGACGGCGCGGCCGCAATTTCATCAAGCTCAATGCGGGCGTCGGGGTGCTCTCGCTGCATGGCCGGCTCGATGGTCTCGCGAACAAAGCGCTCCACGCGTGCGCGGATGGCCGGTGCATCCACGCCAGGCAGGTTGCGGAATTCGAATACCAGCTCACACAGCGCCGGAATGGTGTTGAGCGCAATCCCGCCCTGGATCAGGCCGGTGGATGCGGTCGTGAACGGCACGTCGAATGCCTCATCGAACGGGCCTTTCGCGCGAAATTCATCGGCCAGGTCACGAACGAAGCAGATGATGCGCGCGGCGTATTCGATGGCGTTGACGCCCTGCGGCGTGAGCGACGAATGCGCGGCGCGGCCGTGCACGCGGCAGCGGTAGGCGTTGATGCCCTTGTGCGCGACGATCGGGCGCATGGAGGTGGGCTCGCCGACGATGCAGCCGGCGGGCTTGATGCCGCGCGCGATCAGGTCTTCGATCATGCGCGGGGCGCCCACGCAGCCGACTTCCTCGTCATATGACAGCGCGAGGTGCACAGGCTCGCGCAGTCGGGCCTGCAGCAGCGACGGCACCAGCGCCAGCGACGCGGCAATGAACCCCTTCATGTCGCACGTGCCGCGTCCGTAGAGCTTGCCGTCGCGCACTTCCGGCGCAAACGGGTTGCTGTCCCATTTCTGGCCGTCCACCGGAACCACATCGGTATGGCCCGACAGCACGATGCCACCCTGTACGCTGCCGTCCGCTGCCGGAATCGTGGCGAACAGATTGGCCTTGTTGCCATCGTCGTTGTGCGAGAGGTGCGATTCGACGCCAGCCCCGCGCAGGTAATCGCGCACGGTTTCGATGAGCGCGAGGTTGGAGCCGCGGCTGGTGGTGTCGAAGCTGACCAGCTTGCGTGTCCAGTCGAGCGTGGTGAGGGCGGTGCTCATCATAGGTATCCTTGTCTTGAACCGTCGATGCTCTCGGATCACGTCAGTTGACGCATGGCGTGGCGGATCGTCTGCGCCAGCGCCGCGGTCTCGGCCGGGATATTCTCGATGCGCAAACGGTCTTGTCCGGCCAGCTTGATCTGCCGGTTCTTCTGCACGAGATCGATGATCTTGATGGCATCGACCGGCGGATTCGGCACGAACTGCAGCGTGACAGCGTTCGCCCCCGTGTCGATCTTGCGGATGCCGAGCGGCTGGGCGGCAATACGCAGGCGATGTGTCTCGATGAGCGATTGCGCCTGCGGCGGCAGCTTGCCGAAGCGGTCGATCAATTCTTCCTGGATGTTGTCGATGGTCTCGCTGCTTTCGCAGTTGGCCAGGCGCTTGTACAGCGACAGGCGCTCCTGCACATCGCCGCAATAGTCTTGCGGCAGCAGGGCCGGCGTGCCGAGGTTGATCTCGGTCGTGGCCGCGAGTGGCGCCATCAGGTCGGGCTCCTTGCCGGCCTTGAGCGACTTCACCGCCTGGTTGAGCATGTCGGTGTAGAGCTGGAAGCCGATCTCGGAAATCTCGCCCGATTGCTTGTCGCCCAGCACCTCACCGGCACCACGGATTTCCAGGTCGTGCATCGCCAGGTAGAAGCCCGCACCGAGTTCTTCCATCTGCTGAATGGCTTCAAGGCGGCGCTGTGCCTGCTTGGTCAGGCCGTCGACGTCGTGCACCAGCAGGTACGCATACGCCTGGTGGTGCGAGCGCCCGACGCGGCCACGCAACTGGTGCAACTGCGCCAGGCCGAACTTGTCGGCGCGGTGGATCAGGATCGTGTTGGCCGTTGGCACGTCGATGCCGGTCTCGATGATCGTCGTGCACAGCAGGATGTTGGCGCGCTGGGCCACGAAATCGCGCATCACGCGTTCGAGTTCGCGCTCGTGCATCTGGCCGTGTGCGACCACCACGCGCGCTTCCGGAATCAGCTCTTCCAGTTTGGCGCGCTTGTTCTCGATAGTCTCGACCTCGTTGTGCAGGAAGTAGACCTGCCCGCCGCGCTTCAGCTCACGCAGAATGGCCTCGCGCAGCACGCCGTCTTCCTCGCGGCGCAGGAACGTCTTGATGGCCAGGCGCTTTTGCGGCGCCGTGGCGATCACCGAGAAATCGCGCAGGCCTTCCAGCGCCATGCCCAGCGTGCGCGGGATCGGCGTAGCGGTGAGCGTGAGGACGTCCACCTCGGCGCGCAGCGTCTTGAGCGCCTCTTTCTGGCGCACGCCAAAGCGGTGTTCCTCGTCAATGATGACGAGTCCCAGCCGGTCGAACTTTACGTCCGGCGAGAGCAGCTTGTGCGTACCGATCACGATGTCGATCGTGCCGGCGTTGATGGCGTCGATCGCGGCATCGATCTCTTTCTTGTTCTTGAAACGCGATATCTCGGCAATGCGCACCGGCCAGTCGGCAAAGCGGTCGACCAGCGTCTGGTAGTGCTGCTCGGCCAGCAGCGTAGTCGGTGCCAGGATGGCCACCTGCTTGCCGCCCATCACCGCAACAAATGCGGCACGGAGCGCGACTTCCGTCTTGCCGAAGCCGACGTCGCCGCAGACCAGGCGGTCCATCGGCTTGCCCGACGTCATGTCGGCAATCACCGCAGCAATGGCGGCGGCTTGATCGGGCGTTTCTTCAAAGCCGAAGCTCTCGGCGAATGTGGCGTAGTCCTCCGGCGTGAGCGGGAACGCAAAGCCCTGGCGCAAAGCACGTCGGGCGTACAGGTTCAGCAGCTCAGCTGCCGTGTCGCGGATCTGCTGCGCCGCCTTGCGCTTGGCTTTTTCCCATTGGCCCGAGCCAAGCGAATGCAGCGGCGCGGTTTCCGGATCGGCGCCCGAGTAGCGCGAGATCACATGCAACTGATGCACCGGCACGTACAGCTTGCTGCCCTTGTCGTAGTCGAGGTGCAGGAACTCCTCCTCGCCATTGCCCATGTCGATGGACACCAGCCCCTGGTAGCGCCCGATGCCGTGTTCGCTGTGCACCACCGGATCACCGATCTTCAGCTCGGCCAGATCGCGCACCATCGAATCGACGGCGGTGGCCTGTTCCTGCTTGCGGCGACCGGCGCGGCGCACGGTCTGCGCGTACAGCTCGGTCTCGGTGATCAGCGCGATGCGTTCGTCGCCGAGGATGAAACCCTGGTACAGCGGTGCCACGCCCAGCACGAACTTGGCATCGCCGCTCATCAGATCGGCAAAGTCCGCGACGCCCTCGGGGTGCAGGCCGCTGGTGGCAAGCATTTGCGCAAGCGTCTCGCGACGGCCTGCGGATTCGGCGCAGATCATCACGCGGCAATTGCTGCGCATGAGGAACGATTCGAGATTGACCAGCGGGTCTTCTGCGCGGCGGTTGACGGCAACGTTCGGCAACGGCAGCGAAAGCGGTGCATCACCCGGCTCGGCGCGCAACACCAGGCGAGCGTGCGGCTTGGCCGCGACGAAGAACGCCTCTTCATCCAGATACAGCGCGGAAGGCTGCAGCAGCGGCCGCTCGCGGTCGTGGCGCATGAAGTTGTAGCGCTGCGTGGTGTCGGCCCAGAAGCGGCGCACCGCGCCTTCGATGTCGCCTACGAAGGCGAGATGCGTGGCGCCCGGCAGGTAGTCGAACAGCGTCGCGGTCTCTTCGAAGAACAGCGGCAGGTAATACTCGATGCCGGCACTCGGCACGCCGTTGCCGATGTCCTTGTAGATGGGCGAGCGCGTCGGGTCACCTTCGAACACCTCACGCCAGCGACCGCGGAAGGCCGTGCGCGAGGCTTCGTCCATCGGAAATTCGCGGCCCGGCAGCAGGCGGACTTCGTTGACCGGGTAGAGGCTGCGCTGCGTGTCGGGATCGAATGAGCGGATGGTCTCGATTTCGTCGCCAAACAGGTCGAGCCGGTACGGCAGCGGTGAGCCCATCGGGAATAAGTCGATGAGGCCGCCGCGCACGGAGTATTCGCCTGGGCGCATCACGGCGCTGACGTGCTCGTAGCCGGCCAACGTGAACTGCGCTTTCAGCGCCGCCTCGTCCAGCTTTTCGCCTTTTTTAAAGAAGAACGTGTAGGCCGCCAGGAACGATGGCGGCGCCACGCGTTGCAGCGCCGTGGAGGCGGGCACGAGGAGGATGTCGCACGCACCGTTCTGGAGGTCATGCAGCGTCGCCAGCCGCTCGGAGATCAAATCCTGGTGCGGCGAGAAATTGTCGTACGGCAGCGTTTCCCAGTCCGGCAGCAGCTTCACACGCGCCTGCGGGGCAAACCAGCGTAGCTCCTCGGCCAGGCGCTGAGCATCGACGGCATTGGCGCAGACCACCGCCAGCATCGGCACAGCGGCGCGATGCTGCTCCAGGTAGCGCGCCAGCAGCAGGGCATCTGCCGCGCCCTGCAGGCCGCTGAAGACGAAGCGCGAGCCCGGTTTGACGGCGGGCAGGGCGGAGAGCGAAAAATCGGACATGGGGTGTCAGGTTCTGGGGGGCACGACTGCAAGACAAAGCACGACACCCCGCCGGCATGTGCAGGCGGGGTGTCGTGACGTAGACCGCTATTATAAAATCCGCGCCAGCTGCGTGCTTGCGAGGGCCAAAAACCACGCAAATGCTGCGCCCACGTTCACATTCCCGCCTGTCATGTCGATTTCCTTCCCCGGCCGACGCCGTTTTGCGCTGATTCCCTCGGCCGGCACTGGCTCGCGCGCCGGTGGCGATCTGCCGAAGCAATATCAGGTGATCGCCGGGCGGCCGATGCTGTGGCACACCGCGCAGGCCTTCCTGGCCAGCCCCGAAATCGACACCGTGCTTGTGGTGACGACGCCCGGCGCACAGCCGCTCGTGCAGCGCTTCCCCGACGGTGGTTTCGATGCGCCCAAGCTGGTCGAAGTCGATTGCGGAGGCGACTCGCGCCACGCGTCCGTCGCCCATGGTTTGGCGGCGTTGCGTGGCCTGGGTGCACACGATGACGACTGGGTGCTCGTACATGATGCGGCGCGCCCCGGCTTGACGCCCGCACTGATCGCCCGTTTGGTCGCCGCCGTGGAGGCCGAAGGCACGCAAGCTGCGGGGGGCATCCTTGCGCTGCCCGTGGCAGACACGCTCAAACGCGCAGATGCGGCAGAGCATATCGACGCGACCGTGCCGCGCGACGGCCTGTGGCAAGCGCAGACGCCGCAGATGTTTCCGCTCGGGCTGCTGGAGCGCGCCTTGCGGGAAGCGCTGTTGCAGCATCGCATCGTCACCGACGAAGCCAGCGCCATCGAAGCCGCCGGTCACCCGCCGCTGCTTGTGCCGGGTGCGCTGCGCAACTTCAAGGTGACGTATCCCGACGATTTCGCGCTTGCCGAGGCCATCCTCGCGCAGGGCGCACAACCCAACGAGGCATCGCAAGCATGAACTGGATGGACATCCGCATTGGCCAGGGCTACGACGTGCACGCGCTGGTGGAGGGCCGCAAGCTGATCCTGGGTGGCGTGGAGATCCCGCACACGCGCGGCCTGCTCGGCCACTCCGATGCTGACGCGCTGCTGCATGCGATTACCGATGCGCTGTTCGGCGCCGCCGGCCTGGGCGACATCGGCCGGCACTTTCCCGACACCGATCCGGCTTTTGCCGGTGCCGACAGCCGCGTGCTGCTGCGCGAAGCCGTGCGCCGTGTGCACAAGGCCGGCTATGCGGTCGGCAACGTCGATGCCACTGTCATCGCGCAGAAGCCCAAGCTTGCGCCGCATGTGCCGGGCATGGTCGCCAACCTTGCCGAAGACTTGGGCATCGCGCCTGAGCGGTGCAACGTCAAGGCCAAGACCAACGAGAAGCTCGGCTTCGAAGGCGAGGAAGAAGGCATCGTTGCGCAGGCCGTGGTGTTGATCTATCGCGCAGAAGCCGCCGAGCAGGACTGAGCTTCGCCCGTTCGTCGTGTGTGAGGAAAGCGGCAGCCCGGATCACTCCCGCGCTGCCGTTGTTGCTCCTGGAGCGAACTGAGCCTTGCAGCTGCGGTATTGGTAATGAACCTGAACCGGGTGGTTGATCAACCGCGCGTCGCACTTAGGGCCGGGGGCGCGAATTACCTTGCCCGTGGTACATGACGGCGGCGGGGAGCAGCGAGGACCGTATCAATACGGCAGGTCAGGTCAGATGCGCGCGTAGCAGACACTGACGACAAGCCCGGTTTCCGGCGGGGTACGATTTTCCAGCAGGAGCCGGCCGCCGCTGCGCTGCAGGATGCGATTGACGATCGACATGCCAAGCCCGGCGCCCTTGGCTTCGCTGCGCGCCGATTCCAGCCGGTAGAACGGCCGGGTCAGCAGGGCGAGCTGGTCGGGTGGCACACCGGCGCCACGGTCGGCGACACACAACACCACTTCGTTGCCCTGCAGCGAGGTGCTGACGGTGATGTCCGCTCGGTCGGTGCCGGGTGTCTTGCCGTAGCGCCGGGCATTCTCGATCAGGTTGTCGAGAATGCGCTGCGTCTCCATGCGGTTGCAGCGCGCGATCGCCTCGGGCGCCAGTTTGAGGGTGAGATCGATGTCGCCATGGGCCGAGTAGACCGGCGCGGTGTCGCGGATGAGCTCGGTCAGGTCGACCGCCTCGAGCATCTCGCCGGACGGGCGCGCGTAGTCCAGGAACTGGCCGATGATGGCATCCATCTGTTCGATGTCGGCCACCATCAGTTCGCGCGTCTGGTCGTCGACGGGGCTCATTTCGGTTTCCAGCCGCAGGCGTGTGAGCGGCGTGCGCAGGTCGTGCGAGATGCCCGCCAGCATGACAGCGCGATCGGCTTCAAGCTGCTTCAGGTCCCGCACCATCTGGTTGAAGCTGTGATTCGCCTGCGCCACTTCGGTACCGCCCCCCTCGGGCAGCGGCTTCGGATCGTCGCCCGCACTGATGGCGCGTGCCGTATCCGCGAGCCGCTTGAGCGGCTGGTTCACGCGCGAGGTGATGAATGCTGCGCCGAGTACCGACAGCACCAGCGCCGCCATCGACCACCACAGCCACTGCAGCCCGGGTACGTGCTCGAAGCGGTCGGGGCTGATGGCAACCCAGTAATCGTCGCCCTCGATCTGGAAACTGACCCACACCCCCGGGATATCGTTGACGGCCGTGGCGATGACCGTATCGGTCCCGAGCCGATTGCGGATCTCCTGCTGGACGAGCTGCGTCAGGTAGGGGTTGGTGCGCGGCTCGCGGTATTCGTCCTCGTTCTCGCGGGGGTAGACCTTGATGCCTTCGTTCTGCACGAGGTCCAGCAGCAGGAACCGTCGCCGACCGGGGTCCGAGTACAGCAGCGCTGCCCGCGTGAGCTTGACCACGCTGACCACCTGCATGGCGATCTGCTGCGCGCGTGGTTCACGCTCGAAAATGCGAAAACTCTGGAACCAGACGCCCAGGGAGATGGCGATCAGCAGCGCGATCAGCATGAAGGTTCGCCAGAACAGCGAACCGAACACACTGATCAACAGGCGCCGCAGCGCGGCCGGACGCGGAATGCCCAAGTCGGATGCGGGAAAGAGGGTTGCTTGGAGTCTGATCGAGCGCCTTACTTGGCGCCGTCAGGAATGAACACGTAGCCGAGTCCCCATACCGTCTGGATGAAGCGCGGATTGCTGGCGTCGGGTTCGATCAATTTGCGCAGGCGAGAAATCTGCACGTCCAGGCTGCGATCGAACACTTCGTACTCGCGGCCGCGCGCCATTTCCATCAGCTTTTCACGCGACAGGGGTTGGCGCGGGTGACGCGCGAACACCTTCAGTACGGAGAATTCGCCCGTCGTGAGCGTGATTTCCTCATCGTTCTTCTTGAGCGTGCGGGTCGCGAGGTTCAGCACGAAATCGCCGAAAGCGAAGGTTTCGGGCGTTTCCGATGGCGCACCGGGAATTTCGGCCGGGCCACGGCGGCGCAGCACCGCGTGGATGCGCGCGATCAGCTCACGCGGGTTGAACGGTTTAGGCAGGTAGTCGTCGGCGCCCATTTCGAGGCCGACGATGCGGTCGACGTCCTCGCCCTTGGCGGTGAGCATGATGATGGGCGTCTGATCGTTGGCCCCACGCAGGCGGCGACAGATCGACAGGCCATCCTCGCCCGGCATCATCAAGTCCAGTACGAGCAGGTCGAAACGCTCGCGAAGCCAGAGTTTATTCATGGCCGTGGCGTTTTCCGCCACCAGCACGGTGAAGCCCTGTTCCCCGAGGTAGCGGCGCAGCAGATCGCGCAGGCGGGGATCGTCGTCGACGACAAGAATCTTTTGACCAGAATTTTCCATGGCGCTAATGGTAACGACAAAAGCAGGGGGCCGAGGCGCAGTAAAAGCCCAATTGAAACAGACGGTTACATTATTTACCGCGCCACGCGAACAGTCTGTAGGACGCACAGCTACACTGCTTTGGCGGTTCGTCGGGATGGGTGCGACGCTGTCGACCCCCTCGAAGAGGACTGGCGTGCAATGCGGTTGCCTGTTATCGATTGTCGCGCAATGATGCATGGCGCATCGGTTTCCAGCAACATGGACGTAGCTTATCTCTCTCATTTGACGTATCGGTCGACTCATTGGCGGCAGCGCCTGGCGCTGGCGGCGTGTGCTGTCGCCCTGTGCCTGGCGAACCTTCCGGCGCAGGCGCGCGGGCCGCACGGTGCCCCGTCAGGCCCTGTCGGTGGCAATGGCGGTGTGTTCGGCCGGTTTGGCGGCGGTTTCTTTGACGCGGCAGGACCGCACAAAGGCGGCAACCCTGGCGCGGCGCATGGCAGTCAGAACGAAGAGCGCCGGCGCCGTGCGGCCGCCATGGAAAACCGCCGTGCCGAGAGCGTGGGCCGTTCGCCCCCCCCGCAGCGCAAGCTGTCTCCCGAGGAACGCCGGCAATTGCGTCAGAACATCTACGACGTCACGCGCGACATTTATCACCGTGGCGGTTAGGTAGGCCGGGAAGAAACAATGCACCGTTGCTGTCCTGGCAAGCGGCAATAGACCAAACGGGTTGACTTGGGGGACACGGCATGCGAATCCGCGGCATCGCGATCGTTCTGGCGCTGGGCGTAGCCGGTGCATTCACGTTTGCGCCCACGCAGGCGGCAACACAAGGCAAGGCGCATCGCCACATCGTGCCCGCGGCGGCGCCAGTCGCCGACGCGCAGCGCCTGGACCGCGACGACGCGCGCTACTTGCTCACCCGCGTCGGCTTTTCTCCGTCCGAGAGCGAACTCGATGCCTATGCCGGGCTCACGCGCCCCGAGGCCGTCGACCGACTGCTCGCGCAGACGGGCCACGTTGCCATGCAGCCGCCGCCGGCATGGGTGAACGAGCCGATCATCCCGTACAACAAGCTGCCGGACGAAGAGGCTCGAAAAGCCGCGCGCCGTCAGAACGCCGCCCGCGAACTGGAACTGCGCGCATGGTGGCTGGGCGAGATGATCAGGACACCGTCGCCGCTGACCGAACGCATGACGCTGTTCTGGCACAACCATTTCGTGTCCAGCGCGCAGAAGGTTCAGTTTGCCCAGTTGATGTATCGGCAGAATGTGCTGCTGCGCGAGAACGCGGTCGGCAATTTCGGCGCCATGCTGCATGCCATCGCCAAGGACCCGGCGATGCTCATCTATCTCGACGGCGCCCAGAGCCGCAAGGGCAAGCCCAACGAGAACTTCGCGCGGGAAGTGATGGAACTGTTCACGCTCGGAGAGGGCCACTACACCGATCAGGACATCAAGGAAGCTGCACGGGCCTATACCGGCTGGAGCGTCGACCGCGAGCACGACTTTGCCTACATCTGGCGTCCGCAGATCCACGACACCGGGGTGAAGACCGTGTTCGGGCAGAGCGGCGATTACCATGGCGACCAGATGCTCGACATCCTGCTGGCGCGCCCTGAAACGGCAAATTTCATCGTCACCAAGCTCTGGCGCGAGTTTGTCTCGCCCGATCCCGATGCGGCGCAGGTACAGCGCGTGGCTGATGCGTTCCGCTCCAGCAACTACGACATCAAGGTGGCGTTACGCGGGCTGTTCCTGACGCCGGCGTTCTGGGCGTCGCAATCGCGCGCGACGCTGGTGAAGTCGCCGGTGGAGTTGATTGTCGGCACGCTCAAGGAATTCAACGTCCAGTATTCCGATCCTGCGCCGTTTGCCATCAAGGCCGCACAGCTCGGGCAGAACCTGCTGGCGCCACCCAACGTGAAAGGCTGGCCTGGCGGCGACGCGTGGATCAACTCGAACACCCTGCTGGGACGCAAGCAGTTTCTGGATCAACTCTTCCGGTCGACCGAAATGAAGGCGCCCGCCCAGGCACAGAAGCCCGGCGTGATGATGGCAGCCATGCGGCAAGAACTGAAGCAAGGCGGCGCCGTACAAGGTTTGGGCCAGGCGCTGAAGGGAATGGGACAAGAGGGGCGCTTCAAGCTGGCACAGTCGCAGACGATGGTGTCGTTCAATGCGGCCAAATGGCTCGCTCAGTTTGGTGCCGAGGGAGACACCCCACCGGAACTGGCACCACGCATTTCGATCCAGCGGGCGGTGCTGCCGATCGAGCCGACCGCACCGATCCCGGTCAAGCTCGCCGGAACAGCGTACCTGCGCACGCTGATGATGGACCCGGCCTACCAGCTCAAGTAATACCCCGTCTGCAGGAGCACATCATGGAACGTCGCGACTTTCTGAAGGCTGGCGCCATGCTTGGCATGGGCGGCATGGCGCCTGGCGTCGTCTTTGCGCAAGGGCAGGACAGGCGCCAGGGCTACGGCAACCTGCTCATCCTCATTGAACTCAAGGGTGGCAACGACGGGCTGAATACCGTGGTGCCTTACACCAGCGCCCAGTACTACGCGCTGCGCCCACGCATTGCGATCAGGCGCGAGCAGGTGCTGCAACTGGATGATCGCTACGGGCTGCATCCGTCGCTGCAGGCCATGATGCCGCTATGGCACGCCGGTGAACTCTCTGTGGTTCAGGGGCTGTCGTACCCGCAGCCGAACCTGTCGCATTTCCGTTCGATCGAGATCTGGGATACGGCCTCGCGCTCAGACCAATACCTGAGCGAAGGCTGGCTGACGCGTGCGTTTTCGCTCAAGCCCGTGCCCGCTTCGTTTGGTGCGGATGGCGTGATTATCGGCAGTGCGGATCTCGGCCCGCTCGGCGGGGGCGCGCGCGCGGTGGCACTGACCAATCCTGATGCCTTCCTGAATGAAGCCAAGCTGGCGATGCCGTCCAACGCCACCGGCAATGCCACGCTCGCGCACGTGTTGAAGGTCGAGTCGGATATCGTCAAGGCGGCAGACGGCCTGCGCCCCAGGGCGGGCAAGTTTGTGTTCCAGACCCGTTTCCCAGAAGGCGGGTTCGGCAACTCGATCAAGGCGGCGATGCAGGTCATCGCGGCGCCCGGGCGTGGCGGGGCGGATGTTGCTGCGGTATGCCTGTCGCTGGGCAGTTTTGATACGCACACCAACCAGTTGGGCACGCAGGCGAGTCTGTTGCACCAGCTGGGCGAGGGCATGGCTTCGCTCAAGAGTGCCCTCATGGAGTTGGGCCGCTGGAACGACACCCTGATCCTGACGTACTCCGAGTTCGGTCGCCGCCCGCGCGAGAACCTGAACAATGGCACGGACCACGGCACTGCGGCGGCGCACTTCGTGGCCGGTGGCCGCGTCAATGGCGGCCTGGCCGGCCAGGGGCCCGTGCTGGAACGGCTGGATGGCGGCGGCAATCTCGACCCGTCGGTCGATTTCCGCTCGCTCTACGCAACGGTGCTGGAGCGCTGGTGGGGTATGGACTCCCAGCCGGTGCTGGCTGGGCGGTTCGCGCCACTGGACCTGATCAGGGCCTGAGCTGCGTCTTCCAGGCGAGCCACAGCTTGCGCAGCGGGGTGAGGTCGGTACGCTGCGTCAGTACCCGGAAGCCGTCGGCCTCCACTTCGTCTAGCAGATGCATGGCCAGCCGGCCGCGAATCAGCGCCGGGCGTTGAGCGCGACGATCCTCCGCCGGCAGCACGGCCAGCGCTTCCCTGTGGATGGCGCGCGCTCGTTCGGCCTGGAATGCCATGAGCGGCTTGAAACCTTCGGTATAGCGGCGGTTGAACAGATCGGCCGCCGGCACGTTGAAGCGCTGCAGTTCATCCACCGGGATGTAGACGCGGTTGCTGCGCACATCTTCACCCAGGTTGCGGATGAAGTGGACGAGTTGTTCGGCCAGCGACAGTTGCCGCGCGAATTCCAGCGTGCGTGCGTGCGTGTGCCCCGCGATGCGCGCCGTGAGGCGGCCGGCGACGCCCGCAACCTGGTCGCCATGCCGACGTAGGTTCGGCCAATCCAGGTAGCGGTTTTGCATGGCGTCGGCCTCGACACCGGCCAGCAGTTCCCCGAGATGGACGGCGCCGATGTCGTAGGCAGCGAGATGCGGTTGCAGCGCCTTGGTGGCGGGATGGTCTGGTCGCCCCTCGAACAGGCGGGCAAGCTCTTGCCGCCACCACTGGAGCTTCGACTGCACCACGCCCGGGTCGCTGGCGTCGCGCACGGCGTCTTCCAACTCCCGCCGCACGGCTTCCAGCGCGATGGTTGCGCGGCGGCGTTCGGGGGTCAGAAACAATACGCTGTAGTAAAGGTCGCTGCCGGGCGGGGCGGCCTTGTCGGCACAGTAGTCGTCAGGGGTCACGTCGAGCCGCTGGGGTAGGGGGGGGACTGGGCGGACATTCTACAAGCGTTACGGCGGGGCAAGCCGGCGCCCTCTGCTGGGAAAATCAATCAGACGCGGCCGTGTCGTTGACCCTGCGCATTGCCGTGGGTATATTACTGACCGGTCAGTTATTTACTGAGAGCGTGTCATGCCTGCGATGTGCCCGTCGTACCTGCAGTTGGACTCCAACGGTTCCGCCGACATGCCTCTGGCGTCGCGCAGGCGCGCCGTGGCCGGCGCCGCGTTCGTAGCAGCTGTGCTGCTTGGCGGCAGCGCGCTGCTGGCCGGTTGCAGCAAGGCACCACCCAAAGCGCCCGACGTGCGCCCGGTGCGCACCATGACGGTCACAAGCGAGCAGGCAGCGGGAACCGCCGAGTTCTCCGGCGACGTGCGCCCGCGGATCGAGTCGCGTCTGGGCTTCCGCGTGCCGGGCAAGATCATCGCGCGCCTGGTGGATGTCGGCGCGACCGTCAAGAAGGGCCAGGTACTCGCCCGGCTCGACCCGACCGATCTTGCGCTCGCGCAACAATCGGCCCTGGCGCAGTTGTCGGCTGCCAAGACCGACCGTGACCTTGCCGCCGCCGATCTCAAACGCTTTTCCGAACTCTTCGCCAAGGGCTTCATCAGCGCGGCGGAGCAGCAGCGCCACCAGGCCAACTTTGATGCCGCCCAGGCTCGCTATGAGCAGGCGACGGCCGGTTACCGCAACCAATCCAACCAGGCCGCCTATGCCGCGCTCGAGGCCGACGCCGACGGCGTGGTGACGGGCGTGGATGCGGAAGTCGGGCAGGTCGTGTCCGCTGGCCAACCCGTCGTGCGTGTCGCGCAGACTGCCGAGAAGGAAGTCGTTGTCGGCATTCCGGAAGACCAGGTCGATACGCTGCGCAAATCGCCCGAGGTGAGCGTCAAGCTATGGGCTGACCAGTCGCGCAGCATACCGGGCAAGGTGCGTGAGATTGCGCCGGCGGCGGACCCGCTGACCCGGACATACACGGTGAAGATTTCGATTCCGAACCCGCCGCCCGATCTAAGGCTGGGCATGACGGCAGTGGCGACGTTTGTTCGTCCGGGCAGCGGTGCGGGCACTGGCGACATGGGCGTGCGTGTGCCAATGAGTGCGCTGCTTCAGGAGCAAGGCAAGAACGTCGTATGGCTTTACGATGCCGCGTCGCAGACGGTCAAGCCTGTGCCGGTGACGGTGGGGGAGCCGAGAGGCGACGTGCTGCTGGTCACCAGTGGTCTTGCGCCCGGTCAGACCATCGTGACCGCTGGCGTGCATTTGCTCAAAGCCGGACAGAAGGTGATGCCGATGGCGCCCGCCGATCAGCCGTCGGCGCAATCTGCCATCACGCCGCGCCGGTAAGCCGCATCCGGCTTCCGCCCCAACACGCCAACCTTCGCGCGTATGGAACACTCCCGTTTCAACCTGTCACGCTGGGCGCTTGAACATCAGCCGCTCACGCGCTTCCTGCTTGTCGCGTTGCTGCTTGGCGGCATCTTTGCTTATTCCAGGCTCGGGCAGGACGAGGATCCACCCTTCACCTTCCGGGCGATGGTGGTGCAGGCGTTCTGGCCGGGTGCGACGGCCGAGCAGATGTCGCGCCAGGTGACCGACAAGATCGAAAAGGCACTGCAGGAAGTGCCCTACGCCTGGAAGATCCGCAGCTACTCCAAGCCCGGCGAAACGCTCGTGACGTTCCAGCTGGCCGACACGTCGCCCGCCAAGGAAACGCAGCAGCTCTGGTACACCGTGCGCAAGAAGGTGGGCGATATCGCGCCGACCTTGCCACAGGGTGTGCGCGGACCATACTTCAACGACGATTTCGGCGACGTGTATGGCTCGATCTATGCGTTGTCCGCCGACGGCTTTACGTACCGCCAGCTCAACGACTACGCTGATGCGATCCGCCAGCAATTGCTGCGCGTACCCAATGTCGCCAAGGTCGAGCTGCTGGGCGACCAGGACGAGAAGATCTACATCGAGTTCCAGCAGGCCAAGCTGGCGCAGATGGGGCTCGATATCAACAGCATCGCCACGCAGATCGGCCAGCAGAACAACATCGGCCCCAGCGGTGTGCTGGTCACCCCGACCGACAATGTACAGATTCGCGTGTCGGGCCAGTTCTCGGACATCCGCGATCTGGAGAACCTGACGCTGCGCGGCCCCGGCGGTACGACCAATATCCGCCTGGGTGACATCGCCACGGTCAAGCACGGCTATGTAGACCCGCCGCACGCCAAGATGCGCTTCAACGGCAAGGAGGTGATCGGCCTGGGCATCTCGATGACCAAGGGCGGCGACATCATCCAGCTTGGCAAGGACTTGCGCGCGACGGTCGACAAGATCCGCGCGAAGTTGCCCGTGGGCGTTGAGATGGAGCAGGTGCAGAACCAGCCGAAATCGGTGCAGAGTTCCGTGGGCGAATTCGTGCATGTGCTGGTCGAGGCGGTGGTGATCGTGCTGGGCGTGAGTTTTCTTTCGCTGGGTCTGCACACCAGGCCGAAGTTGCGCATTGACGTGTGGCCGGGCCTGGTGGTGGGCCTGACGATCCCGCTGGTGCTGGCGGTGACGTTCCTGTTCATGAACATCTTCGACATCGGGCTGCACAAGATTTCGCTCGGTGCGCTGATCATTGCGCTGGGTCTGCTGGTGGACGACGCGATCATCGCGGTCGAAATGATGGTGCGCAAGCTGGAAGAGGGCTTCTCCAAGATGGAGGCGGCCACCTTTGCGTATACGTCGACCGCGATGCCGATGCTGACCGGCACGCTCATTACCGCCACGGGCTTTTTGCCAGTGGGGCTGGCACGTTCGACGGTGGGTGAATACACGTTCGGCATCTTTGCGGTGACGGCGCTGGCGCTCATTCTGTCGTGGTTTGCGGCGGTGGTGTTCGTGCCGTATTTGGGCTTCCTGCTGCTGCGTACGCAATCGCACGTTGGCGACGGCGGCCATCATGAGTTGTTTGATACGCCGTTCTACAACCGCTTTCGCGGCTGGGTGAACTGGTGCGTGGAATACCGCAAGACGGTCATCGTCATCACGCTGGTGGCGTTCGGCCTCGGCGTGTTCGGTTTCAAGTACGTCGAGAAGCAGTTCTTCCCCGATTCCAGCCGTCCTGAGCTGATGGTTGAGCTGTGGCTGCCGGAGGGCTCCAGCTTCAACCAGACCGAGACCGAGGCAAAGCGCTTCGAGGCGCTGATGCGCAAGGAGCAGAACGTCGACAGCGTGACGCTGTTCATTGGCTCGGGCGCGCCGCGTTTCTATTTGCCACTGGACCAGATCCTGCCGCAGACCAACGTCGCGCAGGCGATCGTCATGCCGACTTCGCTCGAAGCTCGGGAGGGCGTGCGGCAGCACATCATCGGCTTGCTGAAATCGCAGTTCCCACATTTGCGGGGTCGCGTGAAGTTGCTGCCGAATGGGCCGCCCGTCCCGTATCCGGTGCAGTTCCGCGTAATGGGCCCTGACATTGGCGGCGTGCGCAAGATTGCCGACCAGGTCAAGGCGATCATGCAAGCGAACCCGAACACGGTAGGCGTGAACGACAACTGGAACGAGAACGTCAAGGTGCTGCGCCTGGACATCGACCAGGACAAGGCGCGTGCGCTCGGTGTATCGACGGGCTCCATTTCGCAGGTTACGCAGACGGTGATGTCTGGCGCGCCCATCGCCCAGTACCGCGACGGCGACAAGCTGCTCGACATCGTCATGCGGCCGCAGGAAGACGAGCGCAATACGCTCGACGCGCTGCAGAAGGTGCAGGTGCCGACATCCAGCGGACGCGTGGTGCCACTCTCGCAGGTTGCGCGCGTGCGCTTTGCCTGGGAACCCGGTGTGATCTGGCGGGAGAACCGCGATTACGGCATCACCGTGCAGTCTGACGTGGTTGATGGCGTGCAGGGGCCGACGGTGACCGCGCAGATCAATCCGCTGCTCGACAAGATCCGCGCCGATCTGCCGCCGGACTATCAGATCAAGATTGCCGGGGCGGAAGAAGAAAGCGCGAACGCCGGGGCGTCGATTGCCGCGCAGATGCCGCTGTGTATCTTCATCATCTTCCTGTTGCTGATGCTGCAGCTCCACAGCTTCTCGCGCTCGGTGATGGTGTTTCTCACAGGCCCGCTCGGCTTGATCGGGGCAGCGGCAACGCTATTGCTGCTGCGCGCGCCGATGGGCTTCGTGGCGCAGCTCGGCATTACCGCCTTGATCGGGATGATCATCCGCAACTCGGTCATTCTGGTGGACCAGATCGAGCAGGACGTAGCTGCGGGCGTGCCTGTCTGGACGGCCATTGTCGAGGCCGCCGTCCGCCGTTTCCGCCCCATCATCCTGACGGCTGCGGCGGCAGTGCTGGCGATGATTCCGTTGTCGCGCAGCGTGTTCTGGGGCCCGATGGCCGCGGCCATCATGGGCGGCCTCATCGTTGCTACCGTGTTGACCCTGTTGTTCCTGCCGGCGCTGTACGCGGCGTGGTTCCGGGTGAAACGGCCAGAGGCCGGGGCAAGCGCGCCAACCATCTGAATGTCGCATCGCAACGCCGCCACATCGCTACCGTGGTGGGGATAGAAACCCGCGAGCGACTGCGATATAATCTCCGGCTTCCTTTCCGACGCCCTTGGCATGCCTTGGGCTCCGCGATCCATCCGGCGAGGGTGGCGAAATTGGTAGACGCACCAGGTTTAGGTCCTGACGCCAGCAATGGTGTAGGGGTTCGAGTCCCCTCCCTCGCACCAAAATTTCCTTTAAAATCAAAGAGTTAGATTTTTAGGCTGTCAAAAATCCAGCCCTTTTTTGCCAGCTTTCAGCCAGAAATGACAGCAAACTTGCCAGCATTTCCGGCGAACTTTTCCACTGCTCGCGAGCCCGCCTCAGCGTCTGCTGACGGCATCCGCCAGCCTTAAGGGCGGGCAATCATCGCGAAGGTCGCGTGGCCGTTCAGCCGTGCCCGGCGAGTTGTCGGCATCGTGCGTGTGGCCTGCGTATGCGCCGCGTGTGCGCCTCTACGGGCGCGGCGCACGCAGAGTCCCGTTCGGCCCTGCCAAGTCCAACGTCGATTCGAGGGTCGCCAAGAAGGCGCGAACTGCGGCCGGCATGTTCTTTCTTGCGGGCATGAGTGCGTAAACCTTCAGCGGTGTCGAGCGGAAAGCGGGGAATACCCGGGTCAATCGCCCGCGTGCCACCTCGTCTGCCGCAAACTGTTGGGTCAAGCGGGCAATGCCGAGGCCATGCAAGGCAGCCCGCATTCGCAGTTCGGCGCTGCACGTACGCATGCGTGGCGTGATCTGAACGTCTTCTGGCGCATCGATGTCATGGAAGAATTCCCAGAGCGTTTCGTCGTCGCTACCGATGGTCGGCCAGTCGTTCAGGTCGCCAGGTCGTGTCGGGCATCCCAGTCGGGCAATCAGTTCCGGAGATGCGAAGAAAGCGCGCTCCCACAAAACCACGCGTTTGCACGTGATACCGCTGTCGCGCAGCGCGGTGTTTGTCATGACAAAGGCGAGGTCATAGCCTTGCCTGACGAGGTCGGGCTGTTCCCAGGTGACGTCGACCTGCACCTGCAGATCGGGATAGGTCTGCATGAGTTGGGACAGGCAGGGCGATAGTTGCTGGACTCCGATTTCATATGGCGTGGCGATCTTCAGTGTGCCGCGCACCTCTTCCGAGGCCGCCTCCGCATCTCGTGTCACATCCACCAGGGCCTCGAACAGCGGCGCCAGCTTCTCGTAAAGCAGCCGGCCCTGCTGGGTGACGCGCACATGCCTGGTGTTGCGTTCGAATAGTCTGGCCCGAACACTGGCTTCGACGCGGGACACAGCCGTGCTCGCAGATGATTTCTGCACACCGGCAAGGGCAGCTCCTTTCGTGAAGCCCTGACCTTCGACGACCCTGCAGAAGATCTCCCAATCCTTCCAATCCGCTGCCTTCACTGCTCAATCCTCTTTCGTTCGCTGCAGGCCAAATCGCGATTGATTCGCGATGCAACGATTTTGCCACGCCAGCCCCCGTCTGTTTTTCCAGCCACCGGAACAGATTGTTCGAGGAGGAGAACGCCGTGTTCACGGTCGTCGGCTTCTGTTTGCGCAGCGACGGAACTAGACTTGCTGCGCCTTCGGGGTGCCACCCGTTGGAATCGCATGACGGCGGTCTGAACGGGATGTCGCAAGCATTCATGGCATGAAGTTGGAAGGTCATTCGATCAAGCACAATCAGGACTGATAATGAAAAAAGTTCTCCTCGCAGTGACCGTACTGGCTGGTACGTCGTCCTGCGCCGCGTTCGCCCAATCGTCCAGCGTGACGCTTTATGGGATTGTGGATGCAGGCGTCAGCTACCAGAACCATGTGAATGGTGGCGCCAATGGCAGTGGATCCACCACCGCGCTGACCTCGGGCGGGCTCTCGGGTTCTCGCTGGGGGCTCCGTGGGGCCGAAGATCTGGGAAATAACCTGAAGGGTATTTTCGTACTGGAGAGCGGCTTCGATATCGACACGGGCAAGTCGGCTCAAGGCGGCCGGCTGTTTGGTCGTCAGGCCTATGTGGGCCTGCAGGGCGATTTCGGCGCCGTTACGCTGGGCCGTCAGCAAAACGCGCTGTATGACCTGTTCGGTGCGTACGACCCGATGGCGGTTGGGCCGATGTTCTCGCTCAACTCGGTGGACAACCAGTTCAATGGCCGCGCCGACAATGCGGTCAAGTACACCGGCAAGTTTGGCGGGGTCACGGCGACGGGCTTCTACAGCTTCGGCCGTGATGTCAATTCCGGTCTGGGCGGTGAAGTGCCGGGTCATTTCAAGGTTGGCACCAACTTTGGTGGTGGCGCTGCGTATGCAAACGGCCCGCTGTCCGTGGGCGTGGCCTACGACCAATACCAGGGCAGCACGATTTCGTCTGCAGAACAAGCTGCGAAGCGGGCCGCGATCGGTGCGTCCTATGCTGTGGGCGATGCCAAGGTTTTTGCCGGCTACCGTTGGATGCGCAACGAGCTGACGGGCGGCACCGCACGTCATGACAACCTGTACTGGCTCGGCGCCCTTTACAAGATCACGCCAGCTTTCACGTTGACCGGCGCGGCCTATTACAACAACGCCCGCACCGACAGCAACAGCGCGTGGATGTTCGTTGTGAATGCCGACTACGCGCTGTCCAAGCGAACCGACGCCTATGCGCTGCTGGGCTATGTCAACAACAAGGGCAACGCAACCTACGGCATGAGCGGCGCAGCCAATACGCTGCCTGGGCAGAACCAGACGGGCGCCATGGTCGGCGTGCGTCATCGCTTCTGATGCGGCTCATGCAGAGACGTCGACGCACCGGGTGGTACGCCGATCACGACTCATATCGACCTTGACTTGTCACTCCGCTCAAGGACGTTTGGCCGGCACTTGTGCCGGCTTTTTTTTACTCTTCTGAAGGACAGCCTCGAACCTGACCGGCCCGAGTTACTGCGACGCACCAAGGCTGGAGCCGGACGTTGCGCCCGTCCATTTGACGCAGGCCATCACGCCGAATATCGTGCAGCAGTCTCTGCCAACCGGAAGGCTCCATGCGCGTCCCAGACATCATCGTTACCGACCAGGCTGATGCCAGGGCAGTCGAGATCATTGGCGAAGGGCTGAACCGCTTCAATGATGCTCACGTCGGCTATGGCGACCGGGAGCCGCTGGCCGTGCTCGTGCGCGATCCGCAAAGCGGCGAGATTCATGGTGGGGCAAGCGGCCGCACGTCCCTGGGCCTGCTGTTTCTAGACCTGTTGTATCTGCCCGAGACGCTTCGCGGCACGGGCGTAGGCAGCGAGGTGCTGCGCAAGTTTGAAGACGAAGGGCGCCGCCGCGGATGCCGCTCGGCGGTGGTCTATACGATCAGCTTTCAGGCACCGCAATTCTATGAGCGCCACGGATGGGTGAGGTTTGGAGAGGTGCCGTGCGATCCGCCCGGGAGTTGCCGAATTTTTCTCAGCAAGACGTTGTAGGGAGTCGCAGAGCGCAGCATGTGAAGGCCGGCGACAGGGATGCAAGACTTGATGTGCCGGCGATCATACGGCAGCACTTCGGTGGCCGGATCGGCACGGTTCAAGCCTACCGAGTGCTCCGGACCGGCTGGCGTTTCTCGTCCTCTCGGGTGGCAACTTCCAGGTAGTCGAGAAAGCGGCTTGCCACCGGCTCCACATCGCCCGCGCGCCGCAGTGACAGCACGGGCGATTCCTTCCTTGCGCCGGTCAAAGGTACAAAGCTCACGCGCGAATCGCCTGCGTGCCGCAGCGTTTTGGGTACCAATGCCACGCCCATCCCGAACCCCACCATCGTCACAACGGTCTGCCATAGCCGCGCCTCGTGGCGGATCACGGGGCTGAAGCCCGCATCCACGCACTGCGCGATGATCAGGTCGTGATAATGCGGCGAAACTGTGCGCGGAAAAAGAATGAAAGGCTCCTGCGCCAGCGCCTCAAGGCCAAGACGCTTGCGGCGTGCCAGCTTGTGGGCCACGGGGAGGCAGGCGACGAAGGGTTCGGAAAAGAGCGGCGTGGAAACGACTTCCGCCGGAAACGTGCCCCAGTAGGCGCAGCCGAGGTCGATCTGCTGTCGCAGGATGCCCTGGACCTGCTCGCTGGTGTTCATTTCCCGGAGGATGATCTCCACCGCCGGGTGGTCGGCCTCGAAGCGTTCCACCGCGCGCGGCAAGCCGCGATACAGCATCGAATTGACGAAGCCGATGCGTAGCCGGCCCTTCAGCCCGTGCGCCGAGCGCTGTGTAAGCCGTTCGACCTCTGCCGCTTGCTGCAACAGCTTGCGCGCCTCGTCTAGCAACACCTGCCCGGCGTTCGTCAGCGCGACATTCTTGTTGGTGCGCGCAAGCAGTTGTACGCCCAACCGTTCCTCGAATTTGCGGATGTCAAAGCTGAGTGCGGGTTGCGAGATGAACAGGCGCTGGGCGGCCCGTCCGAAATGCAGCTCCTCCGCCACGGCAACGAAATACCGCAGTTGCTTCAGATCCATCACGCCTCCGGCCATCGATAAAAACTATTTATCGTACAGGATGAAATGTGTATTGGACGGTTATCGATGTGGTTTCTATGCTGGCTGGACAAAACAGGAGACAGCGAGGCAACCCCCGCATGAACGACATCGCTCGTGACCCGGTCACCGCTCTGCCGGTCGGCCCTCAAAACATTCCCGATAGCCAGGGCATCAATTTCTTCCGCGTGGACCCCGACTTCGCCGGCTTGCTACGGCTGCATCTGGGCGAGGCGCAATACCGTGCACTCGAACCGCAGCTCGATGCGCTGGGACAACGGGCTTCCGATGAACTTGATGCCTGGGCCATCAGCGCCGACCACAATCCGCCGCTGCTGCGCCACCGCACGCGTCGCGGCGAGGCGCGGCAAAGCATCGACAAGCACCCGGCTTACGTCGCACTCGAACGCGTGGCATACGCCGAATTGGGTCTGGCTTCGATGAGCCACGTTGGCAACGCACAGCCGGCGCTGGTCAAATACGCGCTCACGTATCTGTTCGTGCAAGCCGAGTTTGGCCTGTGCTGTCCGGTCAGCATGACGGACTCGCTGACGCGCACGCTACGCAAGTTTGGTGATCCCACCCTGGTGGCGCGCTATCTCCCGAAGCTGACATCGCGGGATTTCGATGCGCTTTACCAAGGCGCGATGTTCATGACGGAGCAGGCTGCAGGCTCCGATGTTGCGCGCATTGCAACGCGGGCGGCACTGGAGACTGCGCCGGACGGCACACGGACCTGGCGCCTCTACGGCGACAAATGGTTCTGCTCCAACGCGGATGCCGATCTCGCCATGGTCCTGGCCCGTCCGGATGGCGCACCGTCTGGCATCCGCGGTCTGGCGCTGTTTTTGCTGCCCAGGACGCTGCGGGACGGTACACGCAATCAGTACCGTATCGTCCGGCTGAAAGACAAGCTCGGCAGCCGGTCGATGGCCAGCGGCGAGATCGTTCTCGAAGGCGCCGAGGCTTATCTGATTGGCGAAATTGGCCGGGGCTTTCATCAGATGGCCGACATGATCAATATGTCGCGCCTGTCGAACGGCGTGCGCGCGGCCGGCCTGATGCGCCGTGCCACCACCGAGGCGCTGCATATCGCGGGCCGCCGCGAAGCCTTTGGCCGAAAGCTGATCGACATGCCGCTGATGCAGCGCCAGTTGCTGAAGATGCTGTTACCCACGGAGCAGGCGCGGTCGATGTTCATGCACATCGCGCAGTTATTGCCGCTTGCGGATGCCGGCGACGAGCATGCGGCGAAATGCGTGCGAATTCTCACGCCGATGATCAAGTTCCGGGCCTGCCGAGATGCACGCCGCGTGACCGGCGATGCGATGGAAGTGCGCGGCGGCACGGGTTACATCGAAGAGTGGAGCGACGCGCGCCTCGTGCGCGATGCACACCTCGGTTCGATCTGGGAGGGAACAAGCAACATCGTTGCCCTGGACATAGCGCGGGCCGTGAAGCGCGAAGGCGCGCTGGAACCGCTGCGTACGTATCTGCTCGGCCTGCTCGAAAGTGTCACGGTGCCGCCGCAAAGCGACGCGCAGTTGCGCGCCACGCTGGATCGGGTGTGCCACACGATCGACCACGTGGCCGAAACTGGCGGCGACGAGCTGGTCCGTCAGGCAGGCTCGGCGCTGTATCACATCGCCACAGCGATCTTAATGGCGGTGGAGGGCGTGCGTCTGGCGCCGGACTATCGTCGTCTTGCACTCGCTCACCTGGTGTTGCGTCACAAGCTGCTGCCGGTGGATCCGCTGGCACTCCCCGAAGACGACAGCGCGCTGCTGTCCGATGCGCTCGTCAAGCAGCGCGAGGTCGCATTCGCTCTGGCCATGCAGGCACTGCCGCGAGGGAGAGCGCAATGAGCGCGGTGACCGGCGCATTGCAGGGCTTGAAGGTCATCGACCTGAGCCGGGTGCTTGGCGGCCCGCATTGCACGCAAGCGTTGGCCGATCATGGCGCCCGCGTGATCAAGCTCGAACCACCGGCTGGCGACGAAACCCGTACATGGGGGCCGCCGTTCGATGACACAGACACCGCCTGGTACTTCAACGGCGTCAACCGGAACAAGCTCGGCATCTCTGTGGATCTGTCGCGCGAGGAGGGCCGCACGGTGCTCTGGCAATTGCTGGAAGATGCTGACGTGCTGGTCGAAAACTTCAAGCCCGGCACGCTGGCGCGCTGGGGCATGGATTTCGAGCGCGACCTGCAGCCGCGTTTTCCACGGCTGATTCATTGCGCCGTGTCGGGTTTCGGGCCCGACGGGCCACTTGGAGGGTTGCCCGGCTATGACGCAGTCATCCAGGCGATGGCCGGGCTGATGAGCGTCAACGGCGAACGTGACGGTGGCCCGATGCGCGTCGGCCTGCCGATCGTCGACATGGTCACGGGGCTCAACGCCTTTGCCGGCATTCTGCTGGCGCTGGCCGAGCGCGAGAAGAGCGGGCGCGGCCAGTCGATCGATATTGCCCTCTATGACTGCGGTGTCTCGTTGCTGCATCCGCACCTGCCCAACTACTTCGGCTCTGGCAAGGCGCCGGGGCGCAGCGGCAACGCCCATCCGAACATTGCACCTTACGACAGCTACCAGACCGGCACCGCGCCGATCTTTCTAGCCGTTGGCAATGACCGCCAGTTCGCCAAGCTGTGCATGCATATCGGCGCGGCCGAGTTGGCCGGCGACGCCCGCTTTGCCGACAACCGCAGTCGATGCGCGCACCGCCCGGAACTGAAGCAGGCGCTGGAAGCGCGGCTTGCACGCTTCGACTGCGAGACGCTCGCACAGGACCTGATCCGTGCTGGTGTGCCATGCGGGCCGGTGCTGAGTGTCGATGTGGTGGCGCGGCATCCGCATACGTTGCACCGCCAGATGGTGGTCGCGCTGGGTGAGTACCGCGGTACTGGCTCGCCGATCAAGCTCTCGCGCACGCCGGCCACGTACCGGAATGCGCCGCCGGCATTCGGCGCCGATACGGACGCCGTGCTGACGTCGCTGGGCATCGACGCAGACACGCGGCAGCGACTATTCGAGGCCGGCATCCTGAAATGAAGACGAACTGATTCGCATCCCGCGCACAACGAGGTAGATGGCCCACCAGAGGCCGCACCACTCGGCAAAACACCAAGGAGACCAACATGTCTAACCAGCCAGCATCGCCGGCCATCGGAGCCTCGACCCTGCAGCCGCGCCGTGCGGCAGTCGCCGCGTTCATCGGCACCACCATCGAGTGGTACGACTTCTACATCTACGGCCTGGCCGCCGCGCTTGTATTTGGCAAGGTGTTCTTTTCCACGACACTGGACCCGGGCATTGCCACGCTGCTCTCGTTCGTGACGCTGTGGGCCGGATTTGCCGCGCGGCCCATCGGCGGGATCATCTTCGGGCATCTGGGCGACAGGATCGGCCGCAAGACCACGCTCATCATCACGCTGATCCTGATGGGCCTTGCAACCATGGGCATCGGCCTGCTCCCCGGCCACGCGCAGATTGGCATGTGGGCGCCGGTCGGGCTGGTGGTGCTGCGGGTGGTCCAGGGCGTGGCGGTGGGTGGCGAATGGGGCGGTGCGGTGCTGATTGCCAGCGAGAGCGCGCCCAAGCACAAGAGCATCCTGTATTCGTCGTTTGCCCAGCAGGGCTCGCCCACTGGCAATCTGCTTGCAACGCTGGTGTTTTTCGGGCTCAGCGCACTGCCTACGCCGCAATTCATGCTGTGGGGCTGGCGCGTGCCGTTCCTGCTGTCGGCGCTGCTGGTGATCGTCGGCATGGTCATCCGGCTGAAGCTGGAAGAGTCTGATGACATGAAGCGCGTGCTTGCACAGAAGAAGACCGTCAAGCTGCCCCTCAAGGACGTCGCGCGCGACCACTGGGGCCTGGTGCTGCTTGGCGCCGGCACGCTGCCGCTGATTCACGTGACGTATCTGAAGAGCAACTTTGCGTTGTCGTGGGCAACCAAGGAACTTGGCTACGCGCAGGACACCTTTCTCGGCATCATTGCGATTGCGCTGGTGGTGCAGTTCCTGACGCAGCCGGTGGGCGCTTGGCTGGTCTCGCGTATGGACATGCGCCGCGCCATCTGCCTGATGGTGCTGCCCGAGTTTTTGCTGATGCCGGTGATGTTCTTCGCAATCGAGACGAAGGTGTATTGGATCGCGCTTGTGGGCATGTGCCTGGCGACCATTCCGCATTCGATGTTCTACGGTGCCATCGGCGGGATTCTGGCGCGCGTGTTTCCGACACGTATCCGCTATACAGGTCTGTCGCTTGCGTATCAGTTGTGCTCGCTCGTGGTGGGCGGTGGAACGCCGGTATTCGCACAGTGGGTGCTGAACAGCACCGGGCACATCGTCGGTGTTGCCGTGTCGTCTGCGGTGTATGCCGGGGTGTCGCTGGCCTGCACGCTGGTGCTGCTCAACCGGACGGGGTATCGCGCGGATGAGCTTTCCTCCGCTGAACGGGCCGACGCAATGGATCTTGGGCAGGCGCACATGGATATCCCGCTGCCACCCTCTGCGCCAGTGGGTAAACCTGTCGCTGCAACCTGATCCGGTGTGGCTTACGCGAAACGTCCGGTAGCACTCATGCCGCACGTTCCCTAGGATGGCAGGGCAGACACAACGGGGAAACCTGCCATGACCATCTTCGATGAGAACGAACACCGCGCCGAGTTCTGGGAGGCCGTGCGCAAAGCCATCGAGGCTCGTGACCAGGCCGAGCGGTCGCGCCGAGCGGACAGAATGACCGGCCTGGCCATCGGCCTGTCGCTTGGGGCGTTGGCCATCGCCCTGGTGGCGTTCCGACATCGCTCCGCTGGCGGTGGGGCATAGCACGACCCGCTGCACGGCGGCGCGGGCCTGCCGTTTCAGGATACGCGGGCGATCTTGGAAATGGGCCCATGCCCAATGCTGCTGGAGGGCGGCATGTGAGATTTCCACGTGCGGTTCCACCACGCCCGCAGCACAGCGTCGACCGGTGATTCGCGGGTGTGCGCGCCTGTCCGGGATCAAAGCCGTCCGCGAGCGCGGCAGTACAATCCGCCGATCATTTCTCCAAGTGTTCCATGCCCCGCGGCCTCGTTCTCGCCACACCTCAGCTCACGCCCGACGGCACGCCGTTCTCTGCGCAATACGACGATGTCTATCACAGCATCGAAGGCGGTCTCGCGCAGGCTCGGCATGTCTTCCTGGGCGGAAATGGCCTGCCCGGCGCGTGGCAGGGCAAGGGCGCTTTCACCATCGTCGAGACCGGCTTTGGTCAGGGGCTGAACTTCCTCGCAACATGGGCGGCCTGGCGCAACGATCCGCTGCGCTGCGCGCGGCTCGATTTCGTCTCGCTCGAGAAACATCCGTTCGACAGTGCCGGCTTATCCATCTTGCATCCGAAGGATGGCGCCCTCGCACCGTTAGCGCACGCGCTGCGTCAGGTGTGGCCCGTCGCGGTGCCGGGCGTACACCGTCTCGAGTTTGATGGCGGACGTGTCACGCTGACGCTGCTGTTTGGGGATGGAATGGACATGCTTCCGCAGTTGTCCTGCGCGGCGGATGCGTTTTATCTCGACGGTTTCTCCCCTGCCAAGAACCCTGACCTGTGGCAGCCGCGGGTGTTCAAGCAACTCGCGCGCGTTGCCCGCGCCGGCGCCACGCTGGCTACGTATACCGCCGCCGGTTTCGTGCGGCGCGGCCTGCAGGAAGTCGGTTTCGACACGCGCAAGGCGCCTGGCTTCGGCACGAAACGCGATATGACCATCGCGCAGTTCCCGACGCATTGGCGCACACGGCGCGGTCCGGCCGAGCCGCCGGTCTGGAGCGAGCGCCATGCGATCGTGCTTGGCGCGGGGCTGGCGGGCAGTGCCGTCGCGGAACGGCTTGCTGCGCGCGGCTGGCGTATCACGCTCATTGACGAGAACGACGGCCCGGCGCGAGGCACATCCGCACATCGAGCAGCGGCCATGCATCCGCACGTGTCGATCGATGACAGCGTGCTTTCGCGCCTATCGCGCGCGGGCAACCTGCTCGCACGTCGGCATTGGGGCGCGCTCGACCGGGCTGGCTTCGCCACCGGTTTCCGGGCCACCGGCGTGCTGCAACTTGCCGAGCACGCGGACGACGCCATCGAGCAGCAGCGGGTTGTGCGGGCGCTCGGGTACCCCGCTGATTACATCGATTGGCTCGACGCGCATCAAGCTGCCGAGCGCATCGGTGCCAGCGTGCCGCAAGGCGGCTGGTGGTTCGCGCAGGCAGGGTGGGTTGCGCCCCCGGATGTCTGCCGGGCCAACCTCGCTTGCGCCGGTGTTGCGCTCGATGCGCGTTGGAACACCCGAGTAGAGTCGTTGCGGCAGGAGGGCGGTCGTTGGCAGGCCGGCGATGCGCAGGGGGGCGTGATTGCCAGTGCGCCGGTCGTCGTCGTTGCGAATGGGCTCGACGCAGCGCGCCTGGTACCGTTGGCTTCCGCGTCGCTCAAGCCGGTGCGCGGCCAACTCACGGATGTGCCAATCGCCGGTTTGGAGCCGGGGGTGGCATGGCCGAAGGCGGTGGTGTGCGGCGACGGTTATCTGCTGCCCGCCGAGCCGGGTGCGCAATCCGTGCGCGCCGGGTCATCCTTCCAGCCCGGAGCGTCCAGCCTGGCCGAGTGTGCCGCCGATCACACAGCCAATCTGCAACGGCTGGCACGCCTGCAGCCGCGGCAGTCGGTGGCGCTTGCAAAGCTCGATCCCGCAAGCTTGCGGGGCTATGTCGGCGTTCGTTGTGTCTCTGCCAATCGGCTGCCGTTGATTGGTGCCCTCGTGGATGAGGCGGTGGCCATGTCAGCAGGTTTTCGCCTGCGCGGACCGCATGCCCAACTGCCGCGCGTGCCGGGCCTGTACGCAGCGCTGGCGTATGGCTCGCGGGGCCTGACGTGGTCGGTGCTGGGCGCGGAACTGCTGGCGTCCTTGATCGACGGAGGTCCATTGCCGCTCGAGGCAGACTTGGCGGCGGCGTTGGATCCGGGGCGTTTCGTCCTGCGCGCGTTGCGTCACAGGCAGGGGGAAGCACCCACCGAAATGGACGCGCCGCTCAGCGGCGAATGACGGGCTCCCGAGACGGTTTCCCAGGCGTTCCGACCCAAAAAATCAGGGCCGCCGAACGTTCCATGCCATAATATGCGTTTTGCGTTTGCCAGCCTGAACGCGCCCGTTGTGCCGTGCATTGTGCAGTCAAGCGGCCCTCGCGCCGCATTCCTGCAAGCCCGGCAAGACCAAGAACTTTGAACCACGGCTGCTGCTGGCGCTGCGCCGTTCGACGCAACCATCTTCTGAATCTGGAATTACGACCATGTCGACTATCGAAAACCTCGGCAAGCTTGATCGCAAAGTGACCCTGGCTGTCCCGAAGGCCGAAGTGGAGCAAGAGAAGCAAAGCCGTCTGGCGCGTCTGTCCAAGACCGTCAAGATGTCCGGCTTCCGCCCGGGCAAGGTCCCGATGAAGATGGTCGAGAAGCAATACGGCCAACAGGTCGAATTTGAAGTCCGCTACGACAAGGCTGCCCGTCAGTTCTTCGACATCACCAACGAGCAGGGCGTGAAGGTTGCCGGCCAACCGCGCTTTGAGCTGAAGACCGAAGGCGTGGCCGATGACCAAGTCGCGTTCGACGCCACCTTCGAGGTGTATCCGGAAGTCAAGCTCGGCGATCTGGCCGGCGCGGAACTGACCCGCACCAAGACCGAAATCACCGATGCCGAGATCGACAAGACGCTCGACATCCTGCGCAAGCAACGCGTGCACTACCACCCGCGCGGCGAAGCTGGCGAGCACGGCGACGGCGGTGCAGCCGTTGCACAGGATGGCGACCGCGTGACGGTCGATTTCGTGGGCACGATCGACGGCGTGGAATTTGCCGGCGGCAAGGCTGAAGGTTTCAGCTTCGTGCTGGGCGAAGGCCGCATGCTGCCCGAGTTCGAACAAGCCACGCTGGGCCTGAAGCAAGGCGAGTCGAAGAAATTCCCGCTGGCATTCCCCGAGGACTACCACGGCAAGGACGTCGCCGGCAAGACGGCTGAGTTCACCGTCACGCTCAAGCAAGTCGAGTGGGCGCACCTGCCGGAAGTCAACGAAGCCTTCGCGCAATCGCTGGGCATCGCCGACGGCAACCTCGACAAGATGCGCGCCGACATCCGCGAAAACCTCGAGCGTGAAGTCAAGCGCCGCACGCACGCGCTGCTCAAGGACCAGGTCATGGAAGCGCTGCTGAAGGTGGCAGAGCTGGACGTGCCGAAGTCGCTGGTCGAGCAGGATCAGGAACGCCTGGTGGAAATGGCCCGTCGTGATCTCGAAGCCCGCGGCATGCCGAACGCCAAGAACATGCCGATCCCGGCCGAGATGTTCACGCAGCAAGCCGAGCGTCGCGTGAAGCTGGGTCTGGTGTTGGCCGAAGTCGTGAAGGCCAACAACCTGGAAGCCAAGCCGGAGCAGATCAAGGCCGAGATCGAAGAGTTCGCCAAGAGCTACGAAGATCCGAAGGAAGTCATCCGCTGGTACTACGGCGATCAACAGCGCCTGGCCGAGATGGAAGCCTACGTGCTCGAAAACAACGTGGTAAATTTTGTGTGCGACAAGGCCAAGGTTACTGACAAGGCCGTGTCGTTCGAAGAGCTGACCGCCACGCCGGCGCAAGGCTGATTCGATCGATAGAGTTTCCGAAATAAGCACCGGAGAACCGCATGATCCGCAATGAACTGATCGACCAACTTGCCCGTACCCAGGCTTCCGCGCTCGAAACGCAGGGGCTTGGTCTGGTGCCGATGGTGGTCGAACAGTCTGGCCGCGGCGAGCGCGCCTACGACATCTACTCGCGCCTGCTCAAGGAGCGAGTGATCTTCATGGTGGGCGAGGTCAACGACCAGACTGCCAACCTCGTGGTGGCACAGTTGCTGTTCCTGGAAAGCGAGAATCCGGACAAGGACATTTCGCTTTACATCAACTCGCCGGGCGGCTCGGTATCGTCGGGCTTGGCGATGTACGACACGATGCAGTTCATCAAGCCCGATGTGTCGACGCTGTGCATGGGCATGGCAGCCAGCATGGGTGCGTTCCTGTTGGCGGCCGGCGCTAAGGGTAAGCGCCTGGCACTGCCGAACTCGCGCATCATGATCCACCAGCCGCTGGGAGGCGCGCGCGGTCAGGCCTCGGACATCGAGATCCAGGCACGCGAAATCCTGTATCTGCGTGAACGCCTGAATACGGTGCTCTCGGAGGTCACCGGTCAGCCGGTCGACAAGATTGCGCGCGACACTGACCGCGATAATTTCATGAGCAGCGAACAGGCCAAGGAGTACGGTCTGATCGATCAGGTGATCAGCAAGCGCTAATGCGCGGAGTGCGCGCGAGCCGGTGCGCTCTGCGGCACACCAGCGCACCAATCATGTCAAGCGGTGTCAAAAACGAGGCTTCGCGCCTCGTTTTTGCTTTGTACAACACGTGCGGATCGTCGCCAGATAATTTGGCGTATGATGCTGCCAGGAACTACTGGTTATCGTTATGGCGGACAAGAAAGGCTCGACTGGCGAAAAGCTGCTGTATTGCTCGTTCTGCGGCAAGAGCCAGCATGAGGTCAAGAAACTGATTGCCGGCCCCTCGGTCTTCATCTGCGATGAATGTATCGACCTGTGCAACGAGATCATCCGGGACGAGGCCGCCATTTCCGAAAAGGAAGGTGGCCTGGCGGTCAAGTCCGACCTCCCCACGCCACATGAAATTCGCCAAAGCCTCGACCAATATGTGATTGGTCAGGAGCAGGCCAAGAAAATCCTGGCGGTTGCGGTCTACAACCATTACAAGCGGTTGAAGCATCTCGGCAAGAAGGACGATGTCGAGCTGTCGAAGAGCAACATTCTGCTGATCGGACCGACGGGCTCCGGCAAGACGCTGCTTGCGCAAACGCTGGCACGCCTGCTCAACGTCCCGTTCGTGATTGCCGACGCGACGACCCTGACCGAAGCGGGCTACGTCGGCGAAGACGTCGAAAACATCATCCAGAAGCTGCTGCAGAACTGCAACTACGAGGTGGATAAGGCGCAGCGCGGCATCGTCTACATCGATGAGATCGACAAGATTTCGCGCAAGTCGGACAACCCGTCCATTACGCGGGATGTGTCTGGCGAAGGTGTGCAACAGGCACTGCTCAAGCTCATCGAAGGGACGATGGCTTCCGTGCCTCCGCAGGGTGGCCGAAAACATCCCAACCAGGATTTTCTGCAGGTCGATACCACCAACATCCTGTTCATCTGCGGCGGCGCCTTCGACGGTCTGGAGAAGATCATCAGGCAGCGCTCGGACAAGACCGGGATCGGTTTTGGCGCGGAAGTGCAGAGTAAGGAAGAGCGCGACGTCAACGAAGTCCTTCCTCACGTGGAGCCCGAGGATCTCATCAAGTTTGGTCTCATTCCAGAGTTGATTGGCCGTCTGCCGGTTGTGGCAACGCTGGCCAAGCTCGACGAGGCTGCCCTGATGGAAATCCTGGTCGAGCCCAAGAATGCAATCGTCAAGCAGTATCAGAAACTGCTGGCGATGGAAGGCGTGGAGCTTGAGATTCGCCCGACTGCGCTGACGGCAATCGCGCGCAAGGCGATCAAGCGCAAAACGGGGGCGCGCGGTCTGCGGTCCATCGTCGAGCACGCTTTGATGGATGTGATGTATGACCTCCCCAACCATAAGGGTGTGCAAAAGGTGGTGATCGATGAAAGCACGATCTCCGGCGATGGCAAACCCTTGCTGATTTACGAAGAGCAACCCAAGGTTGCAGGTTCCAACTGACGCGAATGCCCGGCCGGGATGCGCCGTATGTGTCCCATGCAGGAAGCCGTTCGCACGCGAGCGGCTTTTTTTGCTTCGGGAAACCGGGTCGGCATGCGACTTGCAGCAACGGTCTTGTAAAACCGTTACTGCGCCCAATTTAGCCCTTACATGACTTTCTGGGGAAAATAATGTCCGGAACCCAACTTTTACCCGCTGAGCAGATTCGCCTGCCGCTGTTGCCGCTGCGTGACGTGGTGGTGTTTCCGCACATGGTGATTCCGCTGTTCGTGGGGCGCCCCAAATCCATCAAGGCGCTGGAAGCCGCGATGGAGGCGGGCAAGAGCATCATGCTCGTGGCGCAAAAGACCGCCGCCAAGGACGAGCCGACCGACAAGGACCTCTACGAGGTCGGCTGTATCGCCAACATTTTGCAGATGCTGAAGCTGCCGGACGGCACCGTGAAGGTGCTGGTCGAGGGCACGCAGCGCGCCAACATCCTTTCCGTTACCGACGACGAATCGCACTTCTTCTGCGAAGCCGTGCCCGTCGGCCCGGAACCCACTGAATCGGCTGAGACCGAGGCGCTGCGTCGCGCCATCGTGTCGCAGTTCGATCAGTACGTGAAGCTGAACAAGAAGATCCCGCCCGAGATCCTGACGTCGCTGTCGGGCATCGATGAGCCGGGTCGCCTGGCTGACACCATCGCCGCGCATCTGCCGATCAAGCTCGAGCAGAAGCAGAAGATTCTCGAGATGTTCAACGTGACCGAACGTCTGGAGAGCCTGCTTTCGCAGCTTGAAGGTGAGATCGACATCCTGCAGGTGGAAAAGCGCATCCGCGGCCGCGTCAAGCGCCAGATGGAAAAGAGCCAACGCGAGTACTACCTGAACGAGCAGGTCAAAGCCATCCAGAAGGAACTGGGCGAAGGCGAAGAGGGCGCCGATCTCGAAGAGCTGGACAAGAAGATCAAGGCCGCCCGCATGCCGAAGGAGGCCAAGAAGAAGGCCGAGTCCGAGTTCAAGAAGCTCAAGCTGATGTCGCCGATGTCGGCCGAGGCAACGGTCGTGCGCAACTACATCGACACGTTGGTCGGTCTGCCGTGGCGCAAGAAGAGCAAGGTCAACAACGACCTGTCGAACGCCGAGCAAGTGCTGGATCAAGACCACTACGGTCTGGAGAAGGTCAAGGAGCGCATCCTTGAATACCTCGCAGTGCAACAGCGTGTGGACAAGCTGAAGGCGCCGATCCTGTGCCTCGTGGGGCCGCCGGGTGTTGGCAAGACCTCGCTTGGGCAGTCGGTGGCGCGTGCAACGAACCGCAAGTTCGTGCGCATGGCGCTGGGTGGCGTGCGTGACGAGGCCGAGATTCGCGGTCACCGCCGTACGTACATCGGGTCGATGCCGGGCAAGATTCTGCAGAGCCTGACGAAGGTCGGCGTGCGCAACCCGTTGTTCCTGCTCGACGAAATCGACAAGATGGGTGCGGACTTCCGCGGCGACCCGTCGTCCGCGCTGCTCGAGGTGCTGGACCCGGAACAGAACCATACGTTCCAGGACCACTACATCGAGGTGGACTTCGATCTGTCGGACGTGATGTTCGTGGCGACGTCGAACTCGCTGAACATTCCGGCGCCGTTGCTGGACCGGATGGAAGTGATTCGCCTGTCGGGCTACACGGAAGACGAAAAGGTCAACATCGCCCGCCGCTACCTGCTGCCCAAGCAGATCAAGAACAATGGTCTTAAGGAAGGCGAGATCGAGGTGACCGAAGCCGCGTTGCGCGACATCATCCGCTACTACACGCGGGAAGCTGGTGTGCGTTCGCTGGAGCGCGAGGTCTCGAAGATCTGCCGCAAGGTCGTCAAGCAGCTGCTGCTGAAGAAGGAAGGCGGTACGTCGGTGAAGGTCGATTCGGACAATCTCGACAAATTCCTTGGCGTGCGTCGTTTCGACTTTGGTCTGGCCGGTAAGGAAGACCAAGTCGGCCAGGTGACCGGTTTGGCATGGACCGAAGTGGGCGGCGATCTGCTGACCATCGAAGCCGCGCTGATGCCGGGCAAGGGCAACATCACCCGCACGGGTTCGTTGGGCGACGTGATGAAGGAGTCGGTTGAGGCTGCGCGCTCGGTGGTACGTTCGCGTTCGGCTCGGCTGGGTATCAAGGATGAGATGTTCGAGAAGCGCGACATCCACATCCACGTGCCCGAAGGTGCGACGCCCAAGGACGGCCCGTCGGCGGGTATCGCGATGACGACGGCGCTGGTATCGGTGCTGACGGGTATTCCGGTGCGCGCCGACGTGGCGATGACCGGCGAAATCACCCTGCGCGGCGAAGTGCTGCCGATCGGTGGCTTGAAGGAAAAGCTGCTGGCTGCACACCGCGGCGGCATCAAGCTGGCGCTGATTCCGGAAGAGAACGTCAAGGACTTGGCGGACATTCCGGACAACGTGAAGAACAGCATCGAGATTCAGCCGGTGCGCTGGATCGACAAGGTGCTGGAACTCGCGCTGGTGCGCAAGCCGGAGCCGCTGCCGGAAGAAGAAGCCAAGCCAGCACCCGAAGCCGGCAAGGCCGACGATGGGAAATCGCAGGAGATGGTGCATCACTGATGCGCCGACCTGAGCAGGTTGAAGAAAGGCCCGAGACTGTTCGGGCCTTTTTTTTCGGGCGGATGACGATGAGGTTTAGATGGTCGGTGTAGGCGGTTCTTCGCCTTGACACGTCGATAGCCGGCCACTTTAATGAATCCACATTGAGCGGGCGTTCGGGGAGGTGGCGCGATGAACAAGACGGATCTCATCGACCATGTGGCTGCGCAGACGGATATGTCCAAGGCTGCGGCGGGGCGTGCTATCGACGCGCTGATCGGTGGTATCAAAGATGCGTTGTGCGATGGCGGATCGGTGACGCTGGTCGGCTTCGGTACGTTCCTGGTTGGCAAGCGGTCTTCGCGAAACGGGCGCAATCCTCGCACCGGCGCGACCATCACCATCGAGGGTGGCAAGGTCGCAAAATTCAAACCTGGCAAAGCGCTGAAAGATGCGCTAAACTAGCGGGCTTTGGTGCTTGCGGTTCGGGTGACAACGAACGCGAGCATTGGACAGTCCGGCTTGCGCCGGCAGTGTGAACGGGTGCTTAGCTCAGTTGGTAGAGCGGCGCCCTTACAAGGCGTAGGTCGGGAGTTCGAGCCTCTCAGCACCCACCACCGTTCGCAATGCCGTTCCGCACTTCGAACCGTCCGCCCAAAATCTGGAGCGGTAGTTCAGTCGGTTAGAATACCGGCCTGTCACGCCGGGGGTCGCGGGTTCGAGTCCCGTCCGCTCCGCCAATACACTGCAAAGGCCCGATTCGTTCGGGCCTTTGTCATTTCCGCGGCAGTCACCTCGCAGCTTATCGGGGGCGCCATGCCGCGATTGTCCGGAATGTCGACAGCACCTGATAGAATCGCCGGATTTTCCACCTTCCCTTCATCTCCGGTCCAGCATGCTTGATTTCGTACGTACGCATCGGCGCTTGATGTTTCTGGTGCTGCTGATTCTGGTGTTCCCATCGTTCGTGTTCTTTGGCGTGCAGAGCTACTCGAGCTTTATGGACAGCTCGCACGACGCCGCCAAGGTGGACGGCAAGGTCATCACCACCAACGAGGTCGATGCCCGCGTGCGCGAGCAAACCGAGCGGCTGCGCCAGATGCTTGGCGCGCAGTATGATCCGCGCCAGTTCGAAGGGCCGCAGATGCGCCGCGATGTGCTGGACGGCATCATTCAGCAGCGCGTCCTGGCCAACGAAGTCACGCGTGCAAATCTGAATGTCTCGAACGACAAGATTCGCGACACCATTCTCCAGATCCCTGCAGTGGCGGCTTTGCGCAAGCCTGACGGCTCGTTCGATCAGGAAGCATACGTGCGCCTGCTGGCCGCACAGAACATGACGCCCGAGCAGTTGGAGGGCAACCTGCGCTTCGAGCTTGCGCAACAACAGATTCCGCAATCGATCGTGGCGACGGCCTTTGTGCCGAAGTCGCTGGTAGACCGTCTGATTCAGGCGCGCGACCAGCAGAGAGAGGTGCAGGCCCTGTTGTTTAAGCCGGCTGACTATGCCGCCAAGGTCACCGCAGATGACAAGGCGATCCAGGCTTATTACGACGCGCACCAGCAAGCGTTCTCGGTGCCCGAGCAGGTCAAGGCCGAGTACGTCGTGTTCTCCGGCGAGGACATGATGAAGCAGATTCCGGTCACGCCCGAGCAGCTCAAGGAGTACTACGACCAGAATGCAGCGCGCTTCAAGACACCGGAGGAGCGTCGCGCCGCGCATATTCTCATCAAGCTCCCCGACAACGCCAAGCCGGCCGATAAGGACGCGGCCAAGAAGAAGGCAGAGGAGGTGCTGGCAGAGGTGCACAAGAACCCGGCAGCCTTTGCCGATCTGGCCAAGAAATACTCGGGAGACCCGGGCTCGGCCGCGCAGGGCGGCGAACTGGGTTTCCTATCCAAGGGTGCGACCGTGCCGCCGTTCGAAAGCGCCTTGTTTGCGCTCAAGCAACCGGGTGACATCAGCGACGTCGTCGAGACCAGTTTCGGTTTCCACATCATCAAGCTCGAAGAAGTGAAGGGCGGCGGCGTGCAGCCGCTTGAAGCCGTCAAGCCGGAGCTCGAGCGCGAAGTGCGTACGCAACTGGCCAACAAGAAGTACTCGGAGCTGGCCGATGCGTTCTCCAACACGGTGGAGGATCAGTCGGACAGCCTGAAGCCGGTCGCCGACAAGCTCAAGTTGCAGATTCAGACCGCCGACAACGTGACGCGCACACCGAATCCGGCGCTGGCCAGCAGCCCGATCGGCAACGACAAGGTGCTCAAGGCCCTGTTTGCCGACGACGTCATCAAGAATCACCGCAACACGGCGGCAATCCAGGTGGGCCCCACGACACTGGTTGCCGCGCGCGTGGCCGAGTATCGTCCCGCCACCGTCAAGAAACTCGCGGACGTGCGTGAACAGGTCAAGGCCAAGGTGATCGCGGAAGCGTCTGCCGCGCTGGCCAGGAAGGCGGGTGAAGAGAAGCTCGCCGCCCTGAAGCAGAGCAACAGCGCAGATGGCTTCGGCGCTGTGCAGACGGTTTCGCGCCAACAGGCACAAGGAACGCCGCCGGCGGCGCTCACTGCCATCCTGCGTGCCGATGCCACGAAGCTGCCGACGACTGTCGGCGTGGATCTCGGCCCGCAGGGCTATGCCCTGTATCGCATCAACAAGGTCTTGCCGCCCGCCAACGTGGATCAAGCTCGCCGCGCGGCGGATGCCCAGCAGTTGGCGCAGGTTGCTGGCCAGGCCGACTTCAACGCCTACTACGAAGCACTCAAGGCGCGTTCGAAGGTGAAGATCAACAGCAGTGCGGTCGACGCCCAGAAGCCTGCCAATACGGCGGACGACGCCTCCTGAGCAACCAGACGTCGATGAAGAAAGGCCCCCAATTCAGGGGGCCTTCTTTTTATGCCGACGATAGTGGCGCGAATCAAGCGCCCGAGCGTCGTTTGAGCATCGGTTCCAGCTTGGGCCAGACGTTATCGAGCATCGTGGGCTGAGCCTGGGCGACCGGGTGGATGCGGTCATCCTGAAACCAGTCCGGTCGCTGTACCACGCCATCGAGCAGGAACGGCACCAGCGGCAATTTGTACTGCTGCGCCAGCTTGCCGAACATGGCGAAAAAACGTTCGCTGTAGTCGGGCCCGTAGTTGGGCGGAATGCGCATGCCCACCAGCAGCACCTTGGCGCCGGCCGCCTGCGACGTCTCGATCATTGCCTTGAGGTTGGCCTCGCTCGAGGCCAACGACAGGCCGCGCAGTGCGTCGTTGGCGCCCAGTTCGAGGATGACGATCGAGGGTTTCTCGCGCGCCAGCACAGCCGGCAGCCGTGCCCGCCCGCCCGCCGTCGTGTCGCCGCTGATGCTTGCATTGGCAACGCTATAATCAGGCTTCCGCTCTTTCAGGCGCCTGTCGAGCAGCGTCACCCAGCCGGTGCCTTGTGCCAGGCCATACCCGGCAGACAGGCTGTCGCCCAGGACCACCACGCGGCGCGACGTCAGAGAAGCCTGCGCGGCAAGCGATCCTCCCATCGGCAGCATTCCGAGCACCCCGCAACCGAGCGCGAGCACCAGCAACTTGACGCTGTGCCTTTTCTTACCAACCTGTCCGATCATGTCGTCTTCTGCTACCTGTGTGATTGAGGTCGATTCGCTGCACAAGACCGTGCGCGATGCCACGGGCGAGTTACCTATTCTGAGCGATGTTACCTTCCGCGTGGAAGCCGGCGAGACGCTAGCCATCGTCGGCGCGTCGGGTTCGGGCAAATCGACGCTCCTTGGTTTGCTTGCCGGGCTGGATCTGCCGACGTCGGGCTCGGTCACGCTGCTGGGCCATGAGCTGTTCAAATTGGACGAGGACGGCCGGGCGGCCGTGCGCGGCAGCCATGTGGGCTTCGTGTTTCAGTCGTTCCAGCTGCTGCCACACCTGACCGCGCTTGAAAACGTCATGCTGCCGCTTGAACTCCAGGGCGACGTGAGCGCTGCCGAGATGCGCCGTCGCGCCTCGACACTGCTGGACCGTGTGGGCCTGGGTTCACGGCTGTCGCACTATCCAAAGACGTTGTCGGGCGGCGAGCAGCAGCGCGTGGCGCTGGCCCGCGCGTTCGTCACACAACCCGATATTCTGTTTGCCGACGAGCCGACCGGCAGTCTCGACACCGCGACCGGCGAAGCCGTCATCGCCCTCATGTTCGAGTTGAACCGGAGCGCGGGTTCAACGCTGGTGCTGGTCACGCACGACCGCTCCGTCGCCGCACGTTGCGGCCGCATTCTCACCATCGAAGCGGGGCGTCTGGTCGCTGACGAGACCGTCACCGAGCTCTGATCGACGTTGTCAGAGGGCGCGCTTGGCGCGACGGATCAGTGCGGCCGTCGACGCATCGTGCGCGACGGAGGCGGGCGCACCTTCCAGCTCCGCCTGAATCGGCTTGGCAAGCTTCTTCCCCAGTTCGACGCCCCACTGATCGAACGAGTTGATGTTCCATACCGCTCCTTGCACGAACGTGCGGTGCTCGGCGCAGGCGATCAGCGCGCCCAGCGATGCGGCATCGAGCCGCTCGAGGAGGATGGTTGTGCTGGGGCGGTTACCCTCAAACACCATGTGCGGCACCAGCGCCTCGTCGGTCACGCCCCCGGCGCGCACCTCATCTGCGGTGCGGCCGCGCAGCAGCGCCTCGCCCTGCGCGAAACAGTTGGCGAGCAGCTTGGCATGGTGGCCGGGCAGGCTACGCACCGGTTCGAGCGTGGTGATGAAATCCACCGGCACGATCTGCGAGCCCTGGTGGATCAACTGAAAGTACGCGTGCTGGCCATTGGTGCCGGCCGTGCCCCAGACAATGGGCCCGGTGTCCGTGTCGATGGCGGCACCGTTGCGCTGGACCGACTTGCCGTTGCTTTCCATTTCGAGCTGCTGCATGAAATCGGTCAGCAACTCGAGCGGAGCGCAATACGGCACCGTGCAGGCGCTTGCCGCGTTGAAGAATCCGCGATACCACACCGACAGCATCCCGAGAATGAGCGGCAGGTTCTCGCGCGGCGCTGCGGTGGCAAAGTGTCGATCCATCGCGCGCGCGCCTTCCAGCATCGCTTCGAACTGCTGCGGCCCGATGGCCAGGACGATCGACAGGCCTACCGCCGACCACAACGAGAAGCGCCCGCCCACCCAATCCCAGAACGTGAACATGTTGTCCGGGTCAATGCCGAACTGAACGACAGCATCGCGGTTGGTGGAAACGGCGACAAAGTGTTGCTTGAGCTGGTCTTCCGCGACGCCATGCTCGACGAACCAGCGGCGCATGCTGTGCGCGTTGGCCATGGTCTCGAGCGTCGTAAACGTTTTCGAACAGACGATGGCGAGCGTGGTGTCAGGGTTCAAGCGGTCGAGCGTCTCGGCCAGATCGGTGCCATCGACGTTGGAGACGAAATGCACGCGAACATGCGGCACGGCGAGGTGTTCCAGCGCGCGGCACACCATGCGGGGGCCGAGATCGGAGCCGCCGATGCCGATATTGACCACGTCGGTGATGCGCTGGCCGGAGTGGCCCGTCCATGCGCCGCTATGCACACGGTTGGCGAAGTCGTGCATCTGCGCGCGCACGCGCAGCACGTCGCCCATGACGGGTTCGCCATCGGCTCGATAATCGTCTTCGGCCTGGCCACGCAGGGCCACGTGCAGCACCGACCGCTGCTCGGTGTTGTTGATGCGCTCGCCGCGCAGCATGGCATCGCGCAGCGTCAGCACGCCAGCCTCGTCGGCCAGCCGCAGCAGCAGGGCAAGCGTATCGCGCGTGATCCGGTTCTTGGCGTAATCCACCGTCAGGCCCGCGGCTTCTAGCGTGAAGTCGCGCACCCGTTGCTCGGCATCCGGCGCGGCAAACCAGTCGCGCATCTGTGCGGTGCGGATCGATTGTGCGTGTTGCGTCAGGGACTGCCAGGCGGGGAAGGCGATGGGCATACGGCGTCGTATCGGCGTTGGAAAACGAGTGCGCAGTATAACGGCGCAGGATGACGCTGATCTATCGGCGAGCGTCCGACGCGAGCAGGGCGTTCAGTGCGGCCCGCGCAGGCGCGCAGAGCTCGCCGGCGTGCAGGCCGATGGGGCCCACCCCCGCATGAACGAGATCATCCGCCGCCCGCCCATGCAGCCATACCGCCGCAAGCCCAGCCTCGCGCGCGCCCATGCCTTGTGCAAGCAGCGCGCCGACCATGCCGGTCAGCACATCGCCGGTCCCACCCGTTGCCAAGCCGCCGTTTCCGGTCGGATTGATGGCAGGTGACACGCCCGGTGCTGCAACTACGGTGCCCGATCCCTTGAGGATCACGACGGCGCCGGTGCGGTTGACGATGGCCTGGGCGGCTGCAAGCCGGTCATGCTGCACGGCGCGCGCGTCAGTCTGCAGCAGCCGCGCGGCTTCGAGCGGATGCGGCGTCAGCACCAGCGGTACGCCGCTCCCTGCCAGTTGCGACAGGCGCGCGAGCCGTGCCGGCACCTTGGCAAACAGATTGAGTGCATCCGCGTCGAATACGGCTGCTGTCCGGGCTGACAGCATGCGATCCAGCAGGTGTTCGAGCGCGGCCTCGGACTCCTTGCCGGTGCCCATGCCGGGGCCGACGGCGAGCGCCTGCATGCCGCCCAGATCGAGGGCTCCCCACGGATGCAGCATCAATTCCGGCTGCGCCGGATCGACACTTGGCGCATCGGCTCCGAGCGACACCACATGCACTTTGCCTGCACCAAGATAGAGCGCGCCTCGCGCCGACAGTAGCGGCGCTCCGACCATTCCCGCCGCGCCGCCCACGACGGCGACACTCCCGTATGTGCCTTTGTGGCCGTTGTGGCGCCGCCGCGGCACGTGCGCAAGCCAGCGCGCCGGTGTGTTGATGAATGCATCTGGCTCGATCACGCCGTCGTACGCGGGTTGCGCGACTTGCAGGTCGGCCAGGGCGATATCGCCCGTCGCATCGCGACCATCGCCGGTGAGCAACCCCGGTTTGACGGCAAGGAAGGTGATCGTCGCCCGCGCCTGGATGACGGGCGACTCCGGCCACGGCGCCTGTCCCGTATCGCCGTTCAGGCCGGACGGGATATCCAGCGCGTACACCGGCAGACCGCTCGCATTGGCGGTTTCGACGAGCGCCGCATGCAACCCTGTCAAGGGGCGCGCAAGCCCGATGCCGAACAGCCCGTCTACGATGGCGGTCGCTGCAGCCGGCACAGACGCCGGTGCGTGAAGGACTTCGATCGGCACGTTGGCGGCGCGCGCTTCCGTCCAGGCGCGCCGGGCATCATCGGGCAGCTTGGCGGGGTCGCCCGCGAGCCACACGCTGACGGGGCGTCCAGCGAGGTGCAGCACCGTTGCGGCGACCAGCGCATCGCCGCCGTTGTTACCGGGGCCGGCCAAGACCAGCAGATGCCCGTGCGGCACGCGCGCCTGCAGCCAGTCGGCGGCTGCCTCGCCGGCGCGGGCCATGAGCGTGAACGGTTCGAGGGTGCGATAGGCGGCGGCTTCCAGCGCGCGAATGCCCACGGTACCGAACAACTGGTCGGCGCCATGGTGGGCGGCAAGCGCGCCGTCGGTCAGGATTTCCCGCCAGGATGGGTGTGCGGACATGGCGACGATGGATTTACCGGGACAGACATGACGATCTATTCTCTTACAATAGCCTGCGTTTCCCGTCCATTCCCAGCCCAGTTGCAATGTCCAAGTCGCCGTCCACTCCCAAAGCTGATCTGCCGCAAGCCGCCGTCGACGCGGCAGGAAAGGGTGGTCCGATCGTGTCTTCGTCGCATCTGGTGTCGGCGCGCAGCCCGGAGTTGTCGGAGTTCGAATTTGCGCTCAACACGGCTTACAACGCCTACAACCGCTGGTGCGTGCGCTGCATGGCCGCCGCCGGCGTGCGCGACCTGACGTTCCTCGATGTGCTGGTGGTGCATCACGTCAACCACCGCGGCCGAGCCAAGCGGCTGGCCGACATCTGCTTTGTGCTCAACGTGGAAGATACCCACCTCGTCACATATTCCCTCAAGAAGCTGCAGGGGATGGAGCTGGTGGAAGGCACGCGCAATGGCAAGGAAGTCACCTACACCACCACCCCGGCGGGCGAGAAGGCGTGCGCACGGTACCGCGAGATCCGCGAGCAATGCCTGACCAGCAACATCTCGCCCGGCGGCGAGGAAAACGCCGAGATCGGCGAGCTGGCGCGACTGCTGCGCGTGCTGACAGGCCTGTACGAACAGGCCGCGCGCTCGGCGACCTCGCTGTAAAACGCCTGTTTCAGCCCTGGCAAAGGCATTTCCAGCCGATTTGACCGTCGGTAAGAGGGGCTGGGCAAGGTACAATAGCGGTTTTCCCGCGCACGCCGGGAAAACTCCCCTTCCAGCTACTGCCTGCCTTGCCCACCATGGCGCATTTCTCGTGCTTTCCCGGCGCTCTCGCGCTGTCCGCCTTCCGTCAGCAACGCCTGCTTTCCACCCTCAAGCGCATCGATCCGGACATCGATGCCGTCAGTGCCCAATACCTGCATTTCGTGGCTGCCGACACGCCGCTGTCGGCCGATGAATCCGCCCGTGTGCAAGCGCTGCTGACCTACGGTTCGCCCGCTCCGGCCGATGTCGAGGGCGACCGCTTCGTGGTCATCCCGCGTTTCGGCACGATCTCGCCGTGGGCCAGCAAGGCGACGGAAATCGCCCGCCACTGCGCGTTGCCGCAAATCCACCGGATCGAGCGCGGCGTGGAATTTACCGTCACGTGCAAGAAGGGCCTCATCCGCAGCCTGACCGGTGCGGCCAAGCATCTGGACGACGCCACCCGCGCCGCCGTGGCCGAGCACCTGCACGACCGCATGACCGAAACGGTCATCGACACGCGCGAAGCCGGCTATGGCCTGTTCGACGTGTTGCCCGCCAAGGCATTGCGCTTTGTCGATATCGCCGGTGGCCGCCAAGCCTTGGAAGCCGCGAACGTCGACATGGGCCTGGCCCTGTCCGATGATGAAATCGACTACCTGGTCGACGCCTACCGCAAGCTCGAGCGCAACCCGACCGACGTCGAGCTGATGATGTTCGCGCAGGCCAACAGCGAGCACTGCCGCCACAAGATCTTCAACGCCGACTGGACCATCGACGGCGAGACGCAGGACAAGTCGCTCTTTGCGATGATCCGCAACACGCACCAGCTCGCGCCGCAGGGCACGATCGTCGCGTATTCGGACAACGCCGCCGTGATGGAGGGCGGCATGGCCGAGCGCTGGTTCGCGCACGCAGGCACGGAAGGCGAGACGGGCGTGCCGCAATATGGCCGCCGCGAAGCCCTCACGCACACGCTGATGAAGGTGGAGACGCACAATCACCCGACGGCCATCTCGCCGTTCCCGGGGGCGTCCACCGGCGCGGGTGGTGAAATCCGCGACGAGGGCGCGACGGGCCGCGGCGCCAAGCCCAAGGCTGGCCTGACCGGCTTTACCGTGTCGAACCTGCTGCTGCCGGAAGCCGTGCAATCGTGGGAAAACGCGCGCGATACTGCCCAGCCCGTGGCGCACCGCAACCCGAATGAAGCTGCACCGGGCCCGGTGGGCAAGCCGGACCGCATCGCCTCGCCGCTGCAGATCATGATCGAAGGCCCGATCGGCGGCGCCGCGTTCAACAACGAATTTGGCCGGCCCAATCTGGGCGGCTATTTCCGCGTCTACGAGCAGAACGTGGGCGGTACCGTGCGCGGCTATCACAAGCCGATCATGATTGCGGGTGGCATCGGCAACATCGATGCTGGCCACACGCACAAGCACGGGCTGCCGGCCGGCACGCTGCTGATTCAGCTTGGCGGCCCCGGCATGCGCATCGGCATGGGCGGCGGCGCGGCCAGCTCGATGGCCACCGGCACCAATACCGCCGACCTGGACTTCGATTCCGTCCAGCGCGGCAACCCCGAAATGCAGCGCCGCGCGCAGGAAGTCATCAACGCGTGCTGGGCGCTGGGCGAAGACAACCCGATCCTGTCGATCCACGACGTGGGCGCGGGCGGCATCTCCAACGCCTTCCCGGAAATCGTCGACGGCGCCGAGAAGGGCGCGCGCTTCGACCTGCGCCAGGTGCATCTGGAAGAGTCTGGCCTGAGCCCGGCAGAAATCTGGTGCAACGAATCGCAAGAGCGCTACACGCTGGCGATTGCCCCCGGCGATTTCCCGCGCTTCCAGGCCATGTGCGAGCGAGAGCGCGCGCCGTTCTCGGTAGTCGGTTTCGCCACGGACGAGCAGCAGTTGCAAGTCGTTGACAGCGACACCGCGGCCGATCTCCCCGAGCACTTCCCGGTCAACATGCCGATGGACGTGTTGCTCGGCAAGCCGCCGCGCATGCACCGTGACGTGCGCCGCGTCGCGCAGGAGCTGCCGGAAGTCGATGTCACCGGTCTGGACCTGGAAGTCGTCGCGCGCGACGTGCTGCGTCATCCGACGGTGGCCAGCAAGTCATTCCTCATCACCATCGGCGACCGCACTGTTGGCGGCCTGAACACGCGCGACCAGATGGTCGGCCCGTGGCAGGTGCCGGTGGCCGACGTGGCCGTCACCACGCTCGACTACAAGGGCTACGCCGGCGAGGCGATGACGATGGGCGAGCGCACGCCGCTGGCCGTCATCAACGCGCCCGCATCGGGCCGCATGGCCATCGGCGAGTCCATCACCAACATCGCCGCCGCCCCGATCGACTCGCTCACGCAACTCAAGCTGTCGGCCAACTGGATGGCAGCCTGCGGCGTGAACGGTGAAGACGCCCGCCTGTACGACACCGTCAAGGCGGTCGGCATGGAGCTGTGCCCGGCCCTGGGCATCAGCATTCCGGTGGGCAAGGATTCGCTGTCGATGCGCACCAAGTGGGAAGACGACGAAGGTGGGAAAACTCGCGCGAAGGAAGTCGTCGCGCCGGTGTCGCTCATCGTTTCGGCGTTTGCGCCGGTGACGGACGTGCGCAAGACGCTCACGCCGCAGCTCAAGCAAGTCGAATCGGCCAACGCGCCGGCCGACACCACGCTGATCCTGATCGACCTCGGCCGCGGCAAGAACCGTATGGGCGCCAGCATCCTGGCACAGGTCACCGAGCAGATCGGCAACAGCGTGCCGGACGTGGACGACGCCGAAGATCTCAAGCGCTTCTTCGCCGCCATCCAGCAACTGAACGCGAGCGGTTCGCTGCTGGCGTATCACGACCGCTCCGACGGCGGCCTGTGGGCGACGGTCTGCGAAATGGCCTTTGCCGGCCACTGCGGCGTCTCGATCAACGTCGACATGCTCACGCTGGACGGCGCGCATGAGTTCGACTATGGCGACGCCAAGAACTGGGCGCAGCAAGTCTCCGGCCGCCGTGCCGACCTCACGCTGCGCGCGCTGTTTGCCGAAGAACTTGGTGCCGTCATCCAGGTCCCGCTGGCTCAGCGCGACGCCGTGCTGGCGGTACTGCGCACACACGGCCTTTCGGCTTGCAGCCATGTCATCGGCGCGCCCAATGCCAACGACCACATCGAAATCTGGCGCGACGCCAAGAAGGTGTTCAGCGCGTCGCGCATCGAACTGCAACGCACCTGGACAGACGTCTCCTGGCGCATCGCCAGCCTGCGCGACAACCCCGAGTGCACGCAGAGCGAATACGACCGCATCCTCGACGCCGAAGACCCGGGCATCTCGCCCAAGCTCACGTTTGATATTGCGGAAGACGTGGCCGCGCCGTTCATTGCCAAGGGCGCGCGCCCGCGCATGGCGATCCTGCGCGAGCAGGGCGTCAACTCGCAGATCGAAATGGCCTACGCGATGGACAAGGCCGGCTTCGACACCTACGACGTCCACATGAGCGACCTGCTGGCCGGCCGCACGAACCTCGCCAGCTTCAAGGGCTTCGTCGCCTGCGGCGGTTTCAGCTACGGCGATGTGCTCGGCGCGGGCGAAGGCTGGGCGAAGACGATCCTCTTCAACAGCATGCTCGCCGAGCAGTTCGCGGCTTTCTTCAACCGCACCGATTCGATCGCGCTCGGCGTGTGCAACGGCTGCCAGATGATGGCGAACCTCGCACCGATCATCCCGGGCGCCGGCGCATGGCCGAAGTTCACGCGCAACCAGTCGGAGCAATACGAAGGCCGCCTGGTGACCGTGCAGGTCGAAGCATCCCCGTCGATTTTCTACGCGGGCATGGAAGGCAGCCGTATCCCCATCGTCGTCGCGCACGGCGAGGGTTATGCCGACTTCTCGCAGCAAGGCGATATCGGCAAGGTCGCCGTTGGCCTGCGCTACGTCGACAACCGCGGCGAAGTCACGCAGACGTACCCGCTGAACCCGAACGGCTCGCCGCAGGGCATTGCTTCGGTGACGACGCATGACGGCCGTTTCACTGCCCTGATGCCGCATCCGGAGCGCGTATTCCGCGCCGTGCAGATGAGCTGGCATCCGAAGGAATGGGAAGCCGCCGGCGACGGCAGCAGCCCGTGGATGCGCATGTTCCGCAACGCGCGGAAGTGGATGGGCTGACCCGTCTGCCGCACCCATAAAAAACGCGCCGGGGCGACTCGGCGCGTTTTTTTTTCTCGTTCGGGGGCACAGAACCCGCACGGTAGGCCTTGTCGATGGCCTGGACAATAGTTACCCAGGCAGGTGCTATATTTCGCGCGCATGCGCCCCGATTCATAAGTCCAAAAAATACTGCATCCACCGGACGGCGCGCCAGAGAACGACAACACAAAAAACGGGTCACTCGCGCCACGGTCCTGCCTCTCAATGATCAGCGCCCGACCCATGGGTCTATGCAACGAGGGGATCAACATGAACCGGGTCTATCGGCTGGTCTGGAGCCGCACCTTGCGTGCTCCGCAAGTAGTGTCCGAACTGACAAAGGCGTCGCGCGGCGGCGTTGACGCCAGCAGTGACACGACGCAAGCACGTCGGCGCGCCTCCATCCTTTCAATCGGTGTTTCACTCGGGCTGGCTGGCGCGGCACTGCCAAGCTGGGCGGCGACGTGCTCGCCGAGCACGATTGCAGACTGCAGCGCCGCAGGCGGCAGCGGCATCCCAAACCGCAGCGGAAACGGTGGCAGCGGCAATGGCGGTGGCGGCGGTTCGTCCGGGCTGGGCAACGGCGGCGCAACGGTGCAGATTCCTGGCGGTGCAACGTCGGGCGGGACCGGCGGCATCGGGGCCCTGAACGAATTTGGGCAAGACGGCCCCGGCGGGGCGCCGGCAGTGGTGCTGGCGGGCGATGCGGTGGTCAATACGAACGTACAGGGCGGGTCGGGCCAAGCGTTCGACGGATTCAATTTCGCTGGCGGTGCCGGTGGCGGCGGCGCCGGCGTGTACTCCACGGGCACCAACCTCACGGTTAACAACGGGATGACCGTGCAGGGCGGCGCCGGCGGAAATGGCGGCGCCGGCACATCGGGGACGCCGTCCAATGGCGGAGGCGGCGGTGGTGGCGGCGCTGCCTTGGTGATGGTGACGCCGGCTGCCGACGTGAACAACCAAGGCACGCTGGTCGGCGGTAATGGCGGTAACGGAGGGGGCGGCGGAAACCCGGGCGGCGGCGGTGGCGGCGGCGATGGGTTGCTCGTCTTGGGCTCCGGCACTCAGGTGACCAACGTTGGGACGATCGTGGGCGGTGTAGGGGGCGCTGCCGGTGGCGGCGGCAGCACGGCCGGTGCCAGTGGCGTGGGCGTCAATCTGGCTGCCGGGTTCAACGTGCTCACCAACGTCGGCACGATTACCGGCGGTGCGGGCAACGGCGGAGCCGCGGGCGTGGGTGTCATTGCCAACGGCGCGGTCATCGTCAATGGCGGCACTATCAGCGGCGGGCTGTTCAGCGACGGCGTGACGCGTGCGGCAGCCATCCAGTTCAACGGGACGAACAACACGCTGCAACTGGTGACGGGTTCCAACATCGTCGGCAACCTCGACGTGGCAGCGGGGGCGGCGGCCAAGATCACCGCCAGCAGTGCAGGCCTCTCGCTGTCGAACAACGTCACGCTGGGCGACGCCACGTCCCGCGTCACGCTTGATTCGACCACAACGAACCTCGTGGTGTCAGGCGTCATATCGGGCGCGGGCAGCGTGGGTGTCACCGGCAGTCGAACGATCACGCTGACGGGCGACAACACCTACACGGGCGCGACTACCATCACCACCGGCACGCTGCAGATCGGCAACGGCGGCACCACGGGCTCGGTGGCGGGCAATATCGTCAACAACGGCACACTGGCCTTCAACCGCAGCGATACGGTCACGTACGCCGGCACCATCAGCGGCGCGGGCAATCTGGTGCAGGCAGGGGCTGGCACGCTGACCATCTCCGGCACGGCGGGCTATGCCGGCAGTACCACCATCAACGCCGGCACGCTCGCGCTGTCGGGCGCCGGCAGCATTGCCGCTTCGAGCGGCGTGGTGAACAACGGCACCTTCGATATCGCTGGGACGACCTCGGGCGCCACCATCAACGCATTGACGGGCACGGGCGCTGTCGCCCTGGGTGGCCAGACCCTTACGCTGGCCAACGCAGCCGGCACGTTCAGCGGCGTCATCGGCGGCGCAGGCGGGCTTACGGTGGCGGGTGGCACGCAAACGCTGTCGAGCACAAACGTCTTTACCGGCGCAACCACCATCAACGCGGGCACGCTCGCGCTGTCGGGTGCAGGCAGCATTGCGACCTCCGGCGGGGTGGTCAACAACGGCACGTTTGATATTTCTGGAACGACGGCCGGCGCCACCATCAACACCCTGACAGGTACGGGTACCGTCGCCCTGGGTAACCAGACGCTGACCCTGGCCCATGCGGCCGGGACGTTCAAAGGGGCGATCGGCGGAACCGGCGGGCTTATCGTTGCGGGCGGCGTGCAAACGTTGTCGGGGGCGAACGGATTGACCGGCGCAACGACCATCAACGCTGGCACGCTTGCGCTGTCGGGCGCCGGCAGCATTGCGGCGTCCAGCGGTGTGGTCAACAACGGCACCTTCGATATCTCGGGGACGACCTCCGGCGCCAGCATCAACGCACTGACCGGCACCGGCACCGTCGCGCTGGGCGGCCGGACGCTCACACTGACCAACGCCGCCGGCACGTTCAGCGGCGTGATTGGTGGGACGGGTGACCTCACGCTGAGCGGTGGTACGCAAACCCTGTCCGGCGTGAACACGTACACCGGGGCAACGACGATTAACGCCGGCACGCTGGCGTTGTCGGGTGCAGGCCGCCTGGCCTCGGCCACGGCGGTCACGCTGGCAGGCGTCAATTCGGCACTCGATCTATCTGCTGGCGGCGACCAAACGGTAGCGCATCTCGCCGGCGTGACAGGCAGCCGCGTTGCCCTGGGCGGCAGCTCGCTCACGCTGGCTGATGACACCTCGCAGACCTTCAGCGGCAGCCTGAGCGGCAACGGTGCCTTGATCAAGCAGGGCACGGGCAAGCTCACGCTCAACGGCGTCAGCAGCGCTTTTTCAGGCACGACTACGGTCGCGGGCGGCACCCTCGCTGTCGGCGATGCGGCGAACGCCAGCGCACTGCTTGGCGGCAGTGTCCTGGTGAGCGCGCTTGGCACGCTGCGCGGCCACGGCACGGTTTCGGGCGACGTGAGCAGCAGCGGGGTGGTCGCGCCGGGCGGCTCCATCGGAACCCTCTCGGTGGGCGGCAACTACACGCAAGGTTCGAGCGGGACGCTCGCCATCGAGATCAGCCCGACGGAGGCTTCGCAACTGCGTGTGGGTGGTGCTGCGGCGCTTGGCGGGTCGCTTGCCATCGTGTTCGATCCGGGCACCTATACCGCTCGTCGCTATACCGTGCTGAGCGCGGCCAACGGCGTGACGGGGCGCTTCGCAAACATCAGTACGGCAACGGCAGGAGCCAGCCTCGGTACGTTGCAGACCTCGGTGGACTATGGAACGAATGCGGTCGATCTGCTGCTCGCAGAAGCAACCGCGCCCGGCACACCCGGCAGCCCGACCGTCGTGGCGCCGACCAAGACCACCATCTACACGGCGCTTGGCACCACGGCGCTGCTGCAGGCGCAGGGCGCCAACGCCGCGCTGCTCGGCCGCGTGTCCGGGCCGCAAGACGCGCTGGGCGGCTCCAACAACGTATGGGCTACGGCCAGCGGTTCCAGCACGAAGGTGGGCGGCACAGGCAACGCGCCGGGGTTCCTCACGCACGCCTACGGGTTCCTCGCCGGAGCGGAGGGCCGCATGGGCGCAGCCACCGTCGGCGCGGCGGGCGGCTACACGCACACCACGCTCGGCGAAGACACCACCGGCGCATCGGGCGCCATCGATACGCTGCGCGTGGCCCTTTACGGTGCGCAGCCGATGGGTGCCGTCAACCTGTCGGCCACCGTCGGCTACGGGCTTGATTTCTTCTCGCAGAAGCGGCCGTTCGGCAGCGTGGGTACGGCCGAAGGCGATCATCTGGCGCATGAATTCACTGCCGCCACGCAAGTCAGCCTGCCGATGGAAGCGGGCGGCATCCGGCTCGCGCCGCACTTGGGGCTGCGTTATGCCTATGTGCGCGGCAGCGGCTTCGGCGAGAACGGTGCCAACGGCCAGAACCTGCAAGTCGGCCCGGACAGCGCGCGCAGTCTCCAGCCGTATGTGGGCGTCACGCTCGACAAGGCCTTCGGCGATGTGCGGCCGGTCAACGTGCAGCTTCGCGTGGGCTATGCGCACGAGCTGATGAACGCCGGCCGCGTCGTCCAGGTGCAGAGCCAGGACGGCACCGTGTTCGCGGCACCGGGCGCCGATCTGCCGCGTTCGTTCCTGACGACGGGGGCGAGCATCACGCTCCAGGCCGCCAAGGCGACCACGGTGTCCTTGGGGGTGGATGCCACCCTCAACACCAGCCATGTGTCTGCGCAGTCGGCATATGTGCGGGTCAATCACCGGTTCTGATGGCTGTGTCGTGCAGCCGCGCGCGAGCGGGGCATCCACGCAGAGCAGGTGCCCGGCCAGTCGGCAGTGCGGGGGATGCGAAGTCCCCCGCGCTACCGACCGGCCGAAACCGGTGCCAGATAGGGCCCCAACAACGCCCCCAGCCAGTTCATGAACACCTGCACCCGCACCGGCAGGTTTCGCCGGTTTGGATACACCAGCGAAACCGGCATCGGCGGCGGCCGGAAGTCGGGCAGCACCTCCACCAGCGTGCCGTCCGCAATCGCCGACGACAGCCCCGCATATACGGGCGCCTGGATCATCCCCAGCCCCGCGCGGCACGCCGCATCGTAGCTCTCGGCTGAGCTGACGGTCACCGCGCCCTTCATCGGCCGGAACGCGGAGCGGCCATCCACCGTGTATTCCCACCCCGGTGATTTCGTCCCCAGCGTCTGCACGTAATGGACGATGCGATGGTGGTCGAGGTCGTCGAGCGTTTGCGGCAGGCCATGGCGTGCGATGTAACTGGGGCTTGCGCAGTTGACCTGATGCAACTGGCCGAGCGGGCGCGCGATGAGGCTGCTGTCGGTCAGGGTGCCGATGCGCAAGACGCAGTCGAAACCTTCACGCACGGGGTCCACGCGGCGGTCGGTGCTGGAGAGTTCAATTTCCAGCTCGGGGTGCGCATCGAGCAGTGCGGGCAGGGCCGGAATGACGATGCGGCGCGCGACGCCCACCGGCATGTCGACGCGCAGACGGCCGCGCAGCGCCTGCGGGCTCTGGCGGAACATGGTCTGCAGTTCGTCCATGTCGGCCAGCAGGTCCTGGCAGCGCTCGTAGAACGTCTGGCCGTCCTGCGTGAGCTGCACCTTGCGGGTGGTCCGGTGCAGCAGGCGCGTGCCGAGCATCGTCTCCAACTGCTGCACCGCCACCGAGGCAGCCGGCTTGGGAATGCTCAGCGCTTCGGCCGCACGCGTGAAGCTGGCAAGTTCAGCCACGCGCACAAAGATCTGCATGGCTTCGAGTCGGTTGGTGGACATGGCGGGGTGGGCTGATTGTTATCTGTGGACAAACACAGCGATAGGATAAGCGAGATTTATTCTTTGCTACTCGCCCAATACCATGCTCTCACGGTGTTCGACACCCATCTCAAATCCAACCGGAGAGCAAACATGACGCAGACCCATACCCCCATCGCCATCGTTACCGGCGGCAGCCGCGGCCTTGGCAAGAACATGGTGCAGAAGCTGGCCCAGCGCGGCACCGACGTGATCTTCACCTACCGCAGCAACCGCGCTGAAGCCGATGCCCTTGTCGCTGAACTGACAGCCCAGGGCCGCCGTGCCGCCGCCTTGCAGCTCGACGCGGGCAAGATCGCCACGTTCCCCGCCTTTGCCGAGGCCGTGCGCGGCGTGCTGGCGCAGTGGAAGGCCGAGCGCTTCGATTACCTCGTCAACAACGCCGGCGTTGGCGTGCATGCCGCCGTGGCCGAAACCACCGAAGCGCAGTTCGACGAACTGATAAACGTGCATTTCAAGGGCGTGTTCTTCCTCACGCAGATTCTGCTGCCGCTCATGGCGGACGGCGGGCGCATCGTGAATATTTCGTCGGGGCTGGCGCGCTTTGCGCTGCCGGGCTACGGCGCGTATGCGGCAATGAAGGGTGCGGTGGAGGTGCTGACGCGCTATCTGGCGAAGGAACTTGGCCCGCGCGGCATTGCCGTGAACGTGGTGGCGCCGGGCGCCATCGAGACGGACTTTGGCGGCGGCGCCGTGCGCGACAACGCGAGCCTCAATGCGATGGTGGCATCCAATACAGCGCTGGGGCGCGCTGGGCTGCCGGACGATATTGGCGGCGTGGTGGCCTCGTTGCTGTCGCCAGATAACCGGTGGGTCAATGCGCAGCGTATTGAGGCGTCGGGCGGGATGTTCCTGTAAGCAGCGCACGTCCCTGCGCATGGGGTTCAGAACGTCAACTGTGGGGTTCTGAAATCCAGGCGTCGAGCTCCGAGCTCCATTTGTCGAGCTCTGAGCTCCGTCCGCCGAGTTCTGAGCGCCATTTGTCGAGCTCTGAGCTCCATCCGCCGAGTTCTGAGGTCCATCCGTCGAGTTCTGAGCTCCATCCGTCGAGTTCTGAGCTCCATCCGTCGAGCTCTGAACTCCATCCGTCGAGCTCTGAACTCCATCCGCCGAGCTCCGAGCTCGGGGCGCCGAGCAAAAAGCTCCGTGGATCGAGTTCTGAGCTCGGGAGGCCGAGAAAAATGCTCCGTGCGTGGAGTTCAGAACTGGAAACGTGAGGGCTTGGGGCTTGGCGCGGCGGCGTACCTCTTGTTTCTCCCCCTGCCGGGGGCGACTCACTTTCTTTGTCTTGCCAAAGAAAGTAAGCAAAGAAAGGCGCGCCCGAGATGGCGACTTCCCCTTGGATTTTTGTCGCGGGGAGGGAAGGGAGGCAAACTCGCTTCGCTCAGACAGGCCTCCCTTCTTGATCCTCCCCGCAACAAAAATCCAAGGCGCCATCAAGGGCAGGAACGTCAAAGGCCAAACCGACGGTGTGCTGGCCTGGCTGGCACTCGTTTTTTGCTGTCGTTGCTCGCTTTGCTTCGCGTTGTGTTGGTGGCTTCTGCTGCACGGGTGATCGACGGTTTGGCCTCTCCCTGCCCTATGCGGCGCCTTGAATTTCTGTTGCAAGGAGGAAAAAGAGGGGAGGCTGTCTGAGCGCAGCGAGTTTGCCTCCCCTCCCTCCTTGCGACAGAAATTCAAGGAGGGGGTCGCCGCATCGGGCGCGCCTTTCTTTGCTTACTTTCTTTGGCAAGACAAAGAAAGTGAGTCGCCCCCGGCAGGGGGTGAAACAGAGATGCACCACCAACAAAAAACGCCCGGGCCAAGGAAGCCCCCTTGAACACGGAAATACTGACACTCCCGGTGCCGGGGCAATTCACCCTCCAACACCCGAACTCGACCCAAAAACCCTCGAGCCCCACCATCCAAGACTGGAAGTCCACCCAAAAACCCTCGAGCTCCACCGTCCAAGAGTGGAAGTCCACCCAAAACCCCTCGAGCTCCACCATCCAAGAGTGAAAGTCCACCCAAAAACCCTCGAGCTCCGCCGTCCGAGACTGGAACTCCACCCAAAAACCCTCAATCTGGACCCTCCAACACTCAAGCGTCACCCAAAACCCCTCAAGCTCCACCCTCCAACCCCCAAGCTCCACCCAAAAACAATCGACCCGACGTCTCTCCGAGGCCCGACCTCCACCCAAAACCCCCGGAGTCCCGCTGTCCAAGGCCCAAGCTCGGCTCTCCGACATCCAAAGTCCGGGGTTTGACCCTCAAGCGCCACGCTTGGCGCCTCGCCTGAAGCCCGTTGCCCCGCATCCGCGCAGCCCCAATCCCCGCCTTTATGCAAAAACCAATGAACATTCCCTGAAACCATTCGTTCCCCGTACAAGACCCGCTCGGTAGTCTTGCTCCTATTCCAAATCCATCAGAGATCAGAAACGGAGCTGCAAGATGATTCGCAAGTTTGTGTTCAATACGCTTGTACGTGCTACGGCGGCTGCCATCGTGGCGGGGGGAACCGTGGGTGCGCATGCGGCAACGACACTGCTGAATGTGTCGTACGACCCGACGCGCGAGCTGTACAAGGAAATCAACACCGAATTCGCCAAGAAGTGGAAGGCCGAAACGGGTGAGGACATCACCCTGCGCGCTTCGCATGGCGGTTCGGGCAAGCAGGCCCGCTCCGTGATCGACGGGCTGGATGCCGATGTGGTGACGCTGGCGCTGGGCTACGACATCGACGCGATCGCCGAGCGCGGCCTGACGGCCAAGGACTGGCAGAAGCGCCTGCCGCACAACGCCTCGCCGTACACGTCGACCATCGTCTTCCTCGTTCGCAAGGGCAACCCGAAAGGCATCAAGGACTGGAACGACCTGGTCAAGCCGGGCATCGCCGTCATCACGCCCAACCCGAAGACCTCCGGCGGCGCACGCTGGAATTACCTGGCCGCCTGGGCCTACGCACTGAAGCAGCCGGGCGGTTCGGACGCCACCGCCAAAGACTTTGTGCAGAAGCTCTACAAGAACGTGCCGGTGCTCGATTCGGGCGCGCGCGGTGCGACCACCACCTTTACCGAGCGCGGTATCGGCGATGTGCTGATCGCGTGGGAAGACGAAGCGCTGCTGGCCTCGCGCGTGGAAGGCAAAGACAAGTTTGACGTGGTAGTGCCGTCGATTTCCATCCTGGCCGAGCCGCCGGTGGCGGTGGTGGACAAGGTGGCCGACAAGAAGGGCACGCGCAAGGCCGCGGAGGCGTATCTCAAGTTCCTGTACACGCCGCAAGGGCAGGAGATCGGTGCGAAGAATTTCTATCGACCGACCGACCCGGCCGTGGCCAAGAAGCACGAGAGCGAATTCCCGAAGGTGAAGCTCGTGACCATCGACGACACGTTCGGCGGCTGGCAGAAGGCGCAGAAGACGCACTTTGCCGACGGCGGGCAGTTTGACCAGCTCTATCAACCGGGCAAGTAAGGCCCCCACGACGTAACGACATCGGGTGATCCGCATCATGCAAATCCTGACGATTTCCGGCAGCCCTTCGGCGCAATCGCGATCTGCGCGCCTGCTGGGCCATGTGCGTGCGCAGCTCCAACGCGCCGGCGAGCAGGCGGACCACCTGGACCTGCGCAGCCTGCCGGCCGATGCGCTGCTCGGTGCGCAGGTGTCCGACCCCGCCATCGCCAATGCGGTGGCGCGGGTGGAAGCGGCGGGCGTGGTGATTCTTGCCACGCCGGTCTACAAGGCGGCCTACAGCGGGCTGCTCAAGACGTTTCTCGATCTGCTGCCGCAGAGCGGGCTGCGCGACAAGGTCGTGCTGCCGATTGCCACCGGCGGCAGCCTCGCCCACACGCTGGCGATCGACTACGCGCTGCGCCCCGTGCTGACGGCGCTGGCGGCGCGCTCGATCCTGCCGGGCATCTTTGCAGTCGACTCGCAGATCGTCGTGGCCGATGACGGCGTGAGCGTCGACCCATCGCTGCAGCAGCGCCTGGATGACGGCGTGGAGCGCGTGCATCAGGCACTGGCGCTGGCACGGCATCCGGCCGTGGCGCAGGTCATCGTTTCAAGCCGCAGCGCGGTGCGTGCCGCAACGCTCGCCCATGCGCAGACCCATACGCAGACCCATACGCAGACCCATACGCAGACCCATACGCAGACCCACACGCAGGCCGACGCCGAGCGAATGCGATGTCTGGCGTGATGCGCTGAACGCGCCGCCACCTTCTTACACCGTTCCCGTTGTTCTCATGCCGCGCAGCGCCTGCGCGCGGATTGTGCCGTCCCTATCTTTCGCATCGATCAAACCATGACAACCCATTCGCCCCTGCGTAGAACCTTGAACATCGCCGTAGCGCTTCTCGCCACGGTTGGCGTATCCGCTGCCTTTGCCAACAGCGACGCGCCGCCGCCTACAGCCGGGAAGCAACTGCGCATCGGCTACCAGAAATACGGCACGCTGACCGTGCTCAAGACGCGCGGCACACTGGACAAGCGCCTCGCCGCCCAGGGCATCGAGGTGAAGTGGACAGAATTCCCGGCCGGACCGCAATTGCTGGAGGGCCTGAACGTCGGCGCCATCGATTTCGGCACCACCGGTGAGGCGCCGACCATCTTCGCGCTGGCGGCTGGTGCCCATCTGGTCTACGTCGGCAACCAGCCGCCTGCGCCGGCCGGTGAGGCGATCATCGTGCCGAAGAACTCGCCGCTCAAGAGCGTGGCCGATCTCAAAGGCAAGCGCGTGGCCTTCAACAAGGGCTCGAACGTCCATTACCTGCTGGTGAAGCTGCTGGAAAAGGCCAACGTGCCCTACAGCGACATCCAGCCCGTCAACCTCACGCCTGCCGATGCCCGTGCCGCCTTCGAGCGCGGCGCCATCGACGCCTGGGTGATCTGGGACCCGTTCTTCGCCGCAGCCGAACAGCAGCTCGGCGCGCGCGTACTGGCCGATGGCACGGGCGTGGTGAACAACTCACAGTATTTCCTGGCATCGAAAGGGTATGCGAGCGCACGGCCCGATGTGCTGAACATCGTGCTCGATGAACTGAAGAAGACCGACACCTGGGCTGCTGCACACGCCACGGACGTGGCGACCATCCTGGGCCCGCAGCTGGGGCTGGAGCCGGCCGTGGTGGCGCGTTCGGTATCGCGCATTGCCTACGGCATCCAGCCTGTCGGCGCCGAGGCGTTGGCTGACCAGCAGCGCATTGCCGACACGTTCCACGCACTGAAGCTGATTCCGCGTCCGGTGAAGGTGGCCGACGCTGCGTGGCAACCGACGACGCAACAAGCTGCGCGCTGATTGCCATGACGATCGATATCCAAGCCGCACGGCCCGCGACGCCCGCGCAACCGGCAATCGCCTAACGCTGAATACGATTCGAGGAGCTTTCATGCAAGTTTTCTGGTTCATCCCGACGCACGGCGACAGCCGTTACCTCGGCACTGCCGAGGGCGCACGCCAGGTCGATCACACCTATCTGCAGCAGGTGGCCGTGGCCGCCGATACGCTCGGCTACGAGGGCGTGCTGATTCCCACCGGCCGCTCGTGCGAAGACCCGTGGATCGTGGCTGCGAGCCTGATTCCCGTCACCAAGCGCCTGCGTTTCCTGGTGGCGGTGCGTCCCGGGCTGATGGCGCCCACGCTTGCCGCCCGCATGGCCGCCACGTACGACCGTCTGTCGAATGGCCGCTTGCTGGTGAACCTCGTCACCGGTGGTGATCCGTCGGAGCTGGCCGGCGATGGCCTGTTCCTGGACCACGCGCAACGCTACGAAGCCTCGGAAGAATTCATCCGCATCTGGCGCGAAACGCTGGCGGCCAGCCACGAAGGCGCTGCGCTGGATTACACCGGCAAGCACCTCAGCGTGAAGGGTGCGAAGGTGCTGTATCCGACGGTGCAGCGGCCGCATCCGCCGGTGTATTTCGGTGGGTCGTCGGAGGCGGCGCACGAACTCGCAGCGGAGCAGGTCGACACGTATCTCACCTGGGGCGAACCGCCTGCGGCTGTGGCCGAGAAGCTGGCCGACGTGCGGGCGCGCGCTGCCAGGCATGGCCGCACCGTGCGCTTCGGTATCCGCCTGCACGTGATCGTGCGCGAGACGGATGAAGAAGCCTGGGCTGCCGCCGACAAGCTCATCAGCAAGCTTGACGACGACACCGTGGCGCGCGCGCAAGAGGCGTTCCGCAAGATGGATTCCGCCGGCCAGCAACGCATGGCCGCGCTGCATGCCAACGGCGTCAAGCGCACGCGCGCCGATCTGGAAATCAGCCCGAACCTGTGGGCCGGCGTGGGTCTGGTGCGCGGCGGTGCCGGCACGGCGCTGGTGGGCGATCCGCAAACCGTGGCCGCGCGCATGCAGGAATACGCCGAGCTGGGCATCGATACGTTCGTGCTGTCCGGCTATCCGCATCTGGAAGAGGCCTACCGTTTTGCCGAACTGGTGTTCCCGCTGTTGCCGCGCTCGGTGCGCGACAAGCTGCCGGGCAACGTGCTGAACGGCCCGTTTGGCGAAGTGATTGCCACCGGCATCGTGCCGCGCGTGGCGGCAAGCTGAGCCCGGGGGACACAGTAATGGCATCCGAATCGAAACCGAAGGCGAAGACCTTCCTGCGTACCGTCCAGCAACGCCTGGCCCCGTGGATCGTGCCGCTGGTGCTGCTGGTGCTGTGGCAGGCCTCGGCCCAATGGGGCTGGCTGTCGAACCGCATCCTGCCGGCACCGCTGGACGTGGCAAAGGCCGCTATTGCGCTGGCACGCTCCGGCGAGCTGTGGACGCATGTGGCCGTGAGCACGTGGCGCGCGCTGCTGGGCTTTGCGATCGGTGGTTCGCTGGGGCTGGCGCTGGGCTTGCTGACTGGCACCTTCCGCACCGCCGAGACACTGCTCGACACCACGCTGCAGATGGTCCGCAACATCCCGGTGCTGGCGCTGATTCCGCTGGTGATCCTGTGGTTCGGCATCGACGAGTCGGCCAAGCTGTTTCTTGTCTCGCTGGGCGTGTTCTTCCCGATCTACCTGAACACGTATCACGGCATCCGCTCGGTCGATCCGGCGCTGGTGGAGATGGCCCGCAGCTACGGCCTGTCGCGTGCGCAGTTGTATCGCGAGGTGATCCTGCCGGGGGCGCTGCCGCAGATCCTGGTGGGCGTGCGCTTCTCGCTCGGCCTGATGTGGGTGACGCTGATCGTGGCGGAGACGGTCTCGGCGCAGGCCGGCATCGGCTACATGACGATGAATGCGCGCGAGTTCCTGCAGACGGATGTGGTGCTGCTTGGCGTTCTGCTCTACGCGCTGCTGGGCAAGCTGGCGGATTGGCTATCGCGTGGGCTGGAGCGTTACTGGCTGCGCTGGCACCCCGGTTATCAAGCCGCGGCCTGAGGCTGAATTGGAGAGACGCATGCAAAGCAACGCTACCGAACACGCCGCGCTGGCCGGCACCGCCCTGCACATCGAGCACGTCGTCAAACGCTATGGCGACCGTGAAGTGCTGCACGGTATCGATCTGGACATCACCCCGGGCGAGTTTGTCGTCATCGTCGGGCGCAGCGGCTGCGGCAAGAGCACGCTGCTGCGGTTGATTGCCGGGCTGGAAGGCATTGACGATGGCCACCTGCGCCGCGACGGCGACGCCGAAGACGGCCTGCACGACGATGCTCGTGTGATGTTCCAGGATGCCCGCCTGCTGCCGTGGAAGAAGGTGCTCGACAACGTCGCGCTCGGCCTGCCGAAAACACGACGCGCGCAGGCCGCTGAAGTGCTCGCGCAAGTCGGTCTGGCCGAGCGGGCAGGGGAATGGCCCGCGCGCCTGTCGGGCGGGCAGCGCCAGCGTGTGGCATTGGCGCGCGCATTGGTGCATCGCCCCCGCCTGCTGCTGCTGGACGAGCCGCTGGGCGCGCTCGACGCGCTCACCCGCATCGACATGCAGAACCTCATCGAAGGCCTGTGGCAACGCCTTGGCTTTACCGCCGTGCTGGTCACGCACGATGTGGCCGAGGCGGTGGCGCTGGCCGACCGCGTGGTGCTGATCGAAGACGGCCGCATTGCGCTGGATGAGCGCATTGATCTGCCGCGTCCGCGCCATCGTGGTTCGCCCGCGTTTGCCCGGCTGGAAGAGGCGATCCTCAATCGCGTGATGCAGCGCAAGACCGATCCGAACGAAGTGACCGATGTGCGCTCGCACACGGCGTGGGCATCACCCTTTGACGTGTCGGCCACCGCCGTGCGCTGGGCCGTGTAAGGCGCGGCAAACCTTTCTCCTGAAAACATTCATTGGCACGTAGTGCCGTTGTCATCTAAGAAGGAACATCATGAGCATCCAAGCGATTAACGTACGCAACCAGTTTCGCGGGCAGATCAAGGAGATCATCCGGGGCGACGTGCTCTCGGAGATCGACGTGGAGACCCCGGCCGGCATCGTCACCTCGGTCATCACCACGCGCTCGGTCGACAGCCTCGGCCTCACGGTCGGTAGCGAAGTGGTTGCGCTGGTGAAGGCGACTGAAGTCTCGATCGCCAAACTGTAAGGACGGGGAGGAGACGGCGACCCAACAAGGAGCCTCACCCATGAGCCTGATGCACACCACCGCACTCGCACAATTTCTCGGCACGCTGCCCAGCGCCCCGACGCCGGACCGCCACTTGTGGCGCGACGCCGCCGGCCGCGTGCAGGGCCAGTTCTTCCACTGCGCGCTGACCAGCCTGTTTGAACCGGTCTGGCAGCTGGCCGCTGATGGCACGCTGGCGCTTGCCGGCCACGAAGCGCTGATGCGCACTTGGACGCGCGACGGCGATCTGGGCCTGAACCCGTGGAAGGTGTTCTCGCTGGCGTCGGATGACGGCACGCTGGTCGAGCTGGACCGCCTGTGCCGGCTGGTGCATACGCTCAACTATTTTTCGCGCACCGACGCGCGGCGGCTGGTCGTCAATGTGCATGGCCGGTTGCTGGCGGCGGTGGCGGCCGACCACGGCAAGGCGTTCCACCGTGCGGTGACGGCGCTGGGGCTGCATCCCGAGCAGTTCGTCATCCAGGTGCCGTCCACGGCCAATGACGATCTGGGGCTGCTGCTGTTCGTGGTGGACAACTACCGGCGCAACGGTTTTGCCGTGGCCGTGCAGGCATCGGACCCGGCGGAAGCGGGCGCGCTGCTCGTGCACGCCAGGCCGGCTTATCTGAAGCTCGACGCACGGCGCGATTGGCGCACGCGCAACGTGGTGTCGCTGGCCGATTCGGCGCGTGAGCTGGGCGTGACGCTGGCGTTGCGGCGTTGCGAACACCCGAGCGATCTGGAACTGGCCCGCGCTGCAGGTATCACGTATGTGCAGGGCAGCATCCTGCCCGGCGCGGAACCCGAGCCGGAGGCTGCACCCGCGCCCATGGTGGTACCGATGGCGCAGGCGCCGCTGGTGCAACAGCAGCAAAGCGCGGCCGGCCTTTCTCTGACGCAATGAGTACGACATGGCACGCAGCGCACCCGCAACCGCATCGGACGCACCCGCCTGGCAGTGGCCGGCAGACGCCGTCATCCTGACCGTTCCTGGCTTGCATGGCAGCGGCCCCGGCCACTGGCAGACGCGCTGGGAGCAGCGCTTCCCGGCGTGGCGTCGCGTGGAACAGAACGACTGGTCAACGCCTGACCTGCCGCGCTGGTCCGCCCGTGTGGGCGAAGCGGTGGATGCGGCAGTCGCCGAGCGTCCGCCGACGCGCAGCCGGCGCCCGGTGATCCTGGTGGCGCATAGCTTTGGCTGCCTGGCGTCATTGCATTGGGCAGTGCAGACCAAGGAGGCGGTGGCGGCGGTGCTGCTCGTCGCGCCGGCGGATCCGGACAAGTTTGGCGTGTGGGATCTGCTGCCCGGCCATACGCTGCCATTCCCGGCCACGGTCGTCGCCAGCCGTAACGATCCGTGGATGCCGCAAGGTAGTGCCATCGACTGGGCCGCGCGGTGGGGCACGGAATTCGTCGACGCCGGCGAGGCCGGCCATATCAACGCCGATTCCAACCTCGGTGAATGGGACGCCGGCCTGGACTTGCTCGACCGCCTGATCGGCCGCGCAGGTGCCGAAGACACCACCCGCGATGGCGCCGACTGGCAAGCGCAGTGGGATGTCTTACCCAGCACGCCTTATATCTAAAACGATGATGCACATGCGCAAATATTCGTTTTCGTCATAAGAGCGGTCCGCCACAATCGGTTCATCTGCATATCGGCCGCAGTGTTTTGCCCTGCGGCCATTTTTATCGGTGCGCTGATGAGCCTGTCTTCTGCGTTTTCTTTGTCCAGGCGGCCTAAGCCCGCCAACGTGCTGCCCGGTTTCGGGCCGGTGCTGGGCTTCTCGCTTCTGTACCTCGCGCTGATCGTCCTGATCCCGCTGTCGGCAACGGTCCTCAAGACGTTCACCATGACGTGGGATGCGTTCTGGACGACCGTCACCGCGCCGCGTGTGGTGGCGTCGTACAAGCTGACGTTCGGTGCCTCATTGATTGCCGCGGTGATCAACCTCGTGTTCGGGCTGATCGTGGCGTGGGTGCTGGTGCGCTATCGCTTTCCGGGCAAGCGGTTGATCGATGCGCTGGTGGATCTGCCATTTGCGCTGCCGACTGCGGTGGCCGGCATTGCGCTCACCGCGTTGTACGCGCCGAATGGCTGGATCGGCTCGCGGCTGGAACCGCTGGGGCTGAAGGTCGCGTTCACGCCGCTGGGTATCGTGGTGGCGCTGACGTTTATCGGCCTGCCGTTTGTCGTGCGCACCGTGCAGCCGGTGCTCGAAGACCTGGAGGCCGAACTGGAAGAAGCGGCAGCCAGCCTGGGCGCCACGCGGTGGCAGACCTTCGCTCGCGTGATTCTGCCGACCTTGCTGCCCGCATTGCTGACCGGTTTTGCGCTGGCGTTTGCGCGTGCCACCGGCGAGTACGGCTCGGTCATCTTCATCGCCGGCAACATGCCGATGGTTTCCGAGATCACGCCGCTGATGATCTATTCCAAGCTGGAGCAATTCGATTACGCGGGCGCCACTGCCATTGCCGTCGTCATGCTCGGCATCTCGTTCACGCTGCTGCTGGTGATCAATCTGCTGCAAGCCTGGACGCGCCGCCGTGGCAATCGCAATGACGCCATCGAGCGTGCCCCAGAACCCCCGACCGCCCATGCGGCAGCAGGAGCCTGACATGGCCGGTACTGTCTCCCGTCAACTCGGTCAGGCGCCCGCTGTGGGCCGCCGTGGCGCCACCGCAGAATCTGCCTGGGTGCGCGCAGCGCTGATCCTCGTTTCGTTCGTGTTCCTGGCGCTGTTCCTGTTCGTGCCGCTGGCCAGCGTGTTTGTCGAGGCGTTCAAGAAGGGCGTCGCTGTCTATCTCGAAGCGTTGATTGAGCCAGACGCGCTGTCGGCGATCTATCTCACGCTGACGGTCGCGGTGATTGCCGTGCCGCTGAACGTGGTGTTTGGCGTGGCGGCGGCATTGGCAATCGCCAAGTTCGAGTTTCGCGGCAAGAACCTGCTGCTGACGTTGATCGACTTGCCGTTTTCGGTATCGCCCGTCATTGCCGGCCTGATCTACGTGCTGCTGTTCGGCGCGCAGGGGTGGTTTGGGCCTTACCTGTCCGATCACGATTTCAAGGTCATTTTTGCGGTGCCCGGCATTGTGCTGGCGACTGTGTTTGTCACGTTTCCGTTTGTGGCCCGCGAGCTGATTCCGCTCATGCAGGCGCAGGGCAGCGAAGAGGAAGAGGCCGCCATCGTGCTCGGCGCATCGGGCTGGCAGATGTTCTTTCGCGTGACGCTGCCGAACATCAAGTGGGGCCTGTTGTATGGCGTGATCCTCTGCAACGCGCGGGCGATGGGCGAGTTTGGCGCGGTGTCGGTGGTGTCGGGCCACATTCGCGGCCTGACCAACACGATGCCGCTGCACGTGGAAATTCTCTACAACGAATACAACTTTGCGGCCGCGTTTGCCGTGGCGTCGCTGCTGACGTTGTTGGCGCTTGTCACGCTGGCGCTGAAGACGCTGGTCGAATGGCGCAGCCGCCGCGAGCTGGCTGATGCAGATGCCGGCGTGGGCGAAGGCCCGGGCGGGCGCGTCGCACCGTTATCGTCACCATCGATTTCGCATTCGCACGTCTCCGTGCAATCTCCGCTGGAAGGGAGCGCAGCATGAGCATCCAGGTTCAACACATCACCAAGCGCTTTGGCAACTTCGTGGTCCTCAACGATGTTTCGCTCGACTTCAAGCAGGGCGAACTGACTGCGCTGCTGGGCCCGTCGGGCTGCGGCAAGACCACGCTGCTGCGCATCATCGCGGGGCTGGAGCATGCCGATTCGGGCAGCATCCACCTGAACGGCGAAGACGCATCGGACCAGCATGTGCGCGAGCGCCAGGTCGGCTTCGTATTCCAGCATTACGCGCTGTTCAAGCACATGACGGTGTTCGAGAACGTGGCCTTTGGCCTGCGTGTGAAACCGCGCGCGCAGCGGCCGGGCGAAGCGCAGATCCGCGCGAAGGTGGAGGAACTGCTGGAACTCGTGCAGCTGGATTGGCTGGCCGATCGTTACCCGCCGCAGTTGTCTGGCGGACAGCGCCAGCGGATTGCCCTGGCACGCGCGCTGGCGGTGGAGCCGCGCGTGCTGCTGCTCGACGAGCCTTTCGGCGCGCTCGACGCCAAGGTGCGCAAGGAACTGCGCCGCTGGCTGCGCCGCCTGCACGACGATCTGCATGTCACGAGCCTGTTCGTGACGCACGACCAGGAAGAGGCGCTGGAAGTGGCCGACAACGTGGTGCTGATGAACCGCGGCCAGGTGGAGCAAGTCGGCAGCCCCGATGCGGTCTACAACACGCCGGCCACGCCGTTTGTCTACGGCTTCCTCGGCAACGTGAACCTGTTCCACGGCCGCCTGGAAGAAGGCGAGGGCGGCAGCGTGCTGCACGTGGGTGATTCGGCCATCGCCGTGCCGTCGGGCGGCGTGGATTCGTCGCGCGCCGATCAGGCCGTGGCCTTCGTGCGCCCGCACGAGATCGATCTGGAGCGCTATGCGCCGGGCGCCGAGGGCATTCCCGTGACGCTGCGCCGTGCGCTCACGCTGGGCGCCATCGCGCAGCTGGAGCTGGAGCGCGAAGACACCGACGACATCATCGAAGTCTCCCTGCCCATCGAGCGCTTCCGCATCGAGGGCTTCCGTGAAGGCGAAACGCTGGTGGTGCGCCCGCGCGCGATCCGTGTGTTCGCGCAAGGCAATGCACGGCCCGTCGCGCAGGCCGCCGTGTAACACGACGCTCCGACGACAACCCATACGAGAGGACACGAGCCATGAACTTCCAGCAACTGCGTTCCATCCGCGAGGCGGTGCGCCGCCAGTTCAACCTGACCGAAGTCGCCAATGCGCTGTACACGTCGCAGCCCGGCGTGTCGCGGCAGATTCGCGAGCTGGAGGATGAGCTTGGCGTGGAGATTTTCGAGCGCTACGGCAAGCGGCTGACGGGCCTGACCGAGCCGGGCCGCGAGATCGTCCGCATTGTCGAGCGCCTGCTGCTCGAAGCCGAAAACCTGCGCCAGGCCGGCGAGGAATTCTCCGGCCGACAATCCGGCCGCCTGACCGTGGCGACCACGCACACGCAGGCCCGCTATGCGTTGCCGAAGGTGGTGCAGTCGTTCCGCAAGGAATACCCGCACGTCACGCTGGCGCTGCAGGAGGCATCGCCCTCGCACATCGTCGAGCTGCTGCTCACGGGGCAGGCCGATATCGGTATCGCCACGGAAGCCGTGGCCAACGAGCCGGGGCTGACGTCGTTCGAGGCGTACCGCTGGCGTCACGTGCTGGTGGTCAGCCCGGACCATCCGCTGACCAAGAACCCGCTCCCGACGCTGGAAGACGTGGCGCAATACCCCCTCATCACGTACGACGCGGGCTTCACGGGCCGCCGCAACATCGACGCGGCATTTGCCGGTGCCGGCCTGCACCCCGAAATCGTGCTGACCGCCATGGACGCCGACGTGATCAAGACCTACGTGGCGCTGGATGTGGGCGTGGGCATCATCGCGTCGATGGCGTATGACGGGCGCAAGGACGACAACCTCGTCTGCATTGGGGCAGATCACCTGTTCGAGCCGAATACCACGCGCGTGGCGGTGCGCCGGGGCGCGTACCTGCGCGGCTATGCGCACGACTTCATCGGGATGTTCGCGCCGCATCTGTCGCGCGAGACGGTGGCGGAGGCAGTGGCGTCCACGGTGGTGTCGGCGCGAGAGGCGCTGGCGGCGTAGCTGCCGCATCGACGGACCCGGTTGCCAGCCGTTCATCCATCCAATTGCGCCATTCGTCGCACGCCCGTGGCGTCTGCCCGGGCGTCGTTCCTATACTGCGGACAGCTTCGGTTCCACGCCGGCCGGCCCGCGTTGATGCGGGAAACCCCACGCTTCAACGCTGGAGCACCCTCCGGTAAGATCGCCCGCATGTTCGCCAATGTGTCGTTCCCTTCGCTTGCAGACTGCCTGCGCCTGGCCCAGCGCTGGGCGATCCGCTACACGGTCATCATCGGCATCAATACGCTGATTGCGGCCGTGCTTGCGTTCGGCATCCGGCCAGAAGAGACCTTCTGGAAGGATTTCGTGTTCAGCCAGTCGATCGGTTTATCGATGTACTCACTGATTGGCATACCGCGCCATGTGCTCTGGGGCGACGGGCCGCCAAGCAAGAAGGTGTTTCCGTGGGTCATCGTGAGCGCGGTGCTGATCGGCGTGCCGCTCGGGCAGTGGATCGCGCGCGCGATCCTGTGCCAGAACAACCCGAACCCGGAACCCTGGCACGCCGACAGCCTGCGCACGAGTTTCATCATCGCCATGCTCGCGGCACTGGGCGCGACGTACTACTACTGGTCGCGCGGCAAGCTGGCGGCGCTGCAGCGCCAGGCTGCACTCGATGCGCTGGAGCGTGAAGAGACCGAGAAGCAGGTCGTGCGTGCGCAACTCATGGCGCTGCAGGCACAGATCGAGCCGCATTTTCTCTTCAACGTGCTGGCCCACGTTGACGTGATGATTGCCCGTGACCCCGCCGGCGCACGGCGCCTGCTGCAGCATTTGATCGGCTTTCTGCGCACGTCGCTCTCGCATGCCCGTGCCGAGCAGTGCACGCTGGCGCAGGAGTTTGCGCTGCTGCACGCGTACCTCGACATCCAGGCGCTACGCTTTGGTGGCCGGCTGCGGTTCTCGCTGGCCCTGGACGATGCCATCGCCAACATCGTCATCCCGCCGATGCTGATCCAGCCGCTGGTGGAAAACGCCGTGGTGCACGGCATCGAGCCCGCGCGCGAGGGTGGCGAGATCGCACTGTCGGCCCGACGCGAAGGCGAGCGCCTCGTGCTGGAAGTGCGCGATACCGGCGTCGGCTTCGGCAACGATGGCGGCAAGGGCTCGGGCCTCGGGCTCACCCACGTGCGTGAACGCCTGTCGCGGCTGTTTGATGGCGCCGCGCGTCTGACGATTACCGAGACCATGCCGCACGGCGTGACGATCGCCATCGAGCTGCCGTTGGCGCACGTGACGATGCCTGCGCCCTCGCAAGCCGACGCTCCCGAATGGCGTTGCCGCTTCTCCCGCCCGACCGCCGCGCTGGCTTCGCGCGTATCCGCCGGAACCTGACCGATGCCCGCATCCCCTCGCTTGCTGATTGCCGACGACGAACCGGCGCTGGCCGACAACCTCGTCGCCGAGCTGGCGGCATTGTGGCCCGACGCCACGCTGCTGCCTGCCGTGCACGACGGGCAGGCTGCGCTCGACTTCATTGACGACGCGGCCGAGGGGCAGGGGCCCCACGTGGTCTTCCTCGACATCCGCATGCCCGGCCTCTCGGGCATCGACGTGGCGCGTGAATTGTCGGACCGCGAAGATCGCCCGCTGGTGGTGTTCGTGACCGCCTATGACCAGTTCGCGCTCGACGCTTTCGAGCAGGCTGCGGTGGATTACGTCCTCAAGCCCGTGCAGACCGAGCGGCTGGCCGACACCGTCAAACGCCTGAAGGCGCGCATCGGGTCGCAGCCGAACGGTGCGGCTGCTGCCGACCCGACGCAGACGCTGGCAGAGCTGGTTGAACGCCTGGCGGGCCTGCAGGGCGCCGCGCAGACGCGCCTCGCGCCGCAAGGTGGGTATCTGCGCTTCATCAAGGCGCTGGTCGGACAGGAAGTGCGCTTCATTCCCGTAGATGACGTGCTGTATCTGGAAGCGACGGACAAGTACGTCAACGTGGTGGCAGGCAGTGGCGAATCGCTCATCCGCACGAGCCTGCGCGAGTTGCTCTTGCAGCTCGACCCGCAGCATTTCTGGCAGGTGCATCGCGGTACGGTGGTGAACGTGGCCCACGTGTCGAGCGCCGTGCAGCTGTCGCTGGGTCGACTGGGCCTGAAGATGCGCGGCCGCACCGAGACGTTGCCCGTGGCTCGCCAATACGCCCACCTGTTCCGGCAGATGTAGACCGATTCGGGCGTGTGCGCCCGCGATGGCTTCCGCTATGATCCGTTGTGTCGTCAACGAGTCGAGAGCGAGACCCGCCGCCATGGAGACAGCAGCACGCAACGCCATCCCTGCCAACGAGCCGCGTCACGGGGGGCAGATCCTTGTCGATGCGCTGGTCGCTCACGGCGTCGATATGGCCTTTGGCGTACCGGGCGAGAGCTTCCTGTCGGTGCTCGAAGGCTTCTACCAGCGCCGCGATCGTGCGCGCTTCATCGTCTGCCGGCAGGAAGGCGGCGCCGCCAACATGGCCGATGCCTACGGCAAGCTCACGGGCCGTCCTGGCATCGTCTTCTGCACCCGCGGCCCGGGCGCCACCAACGCCAGCATTGGCGTGCATACCGCGTTCCAGGATTCCACGCCGATGATCCTGTTCATCGGACAGGTGGGCCGTGACTTCGTCGACCGCGAAGCCTTCCAGGAGATCGACTACCGCCGCATGTTCGGCCAGATGGCCAAGTGGGTCGCGCAGATCGACAGCGTCGAGCGCATTCCCGAATACATCGCGCGCGCCTTCCAGACTGCCACGGCGGGCCGCCCGGGCCCAGTGGTGCTGGCCCTGCCGGAAGACATGCTGACCGAGGTGGCCAGCGTGGCCGACGTGCCGCCCATGCCGCGCGCGATGGCCTGGCCGGGCCCGCACGACCTGGCCCGACTGAAGACGCTGTTGCAGAACGCCGAGCGCCCGATGCTGCTGCTGGGCGGCTCCGGCTGGACGCCGCAAGCTGCCGCCCGCATGCAAGCCTTTGTTGAGCGCTGGAATCTGCCGGCGGGCTGCGTCTTCCGCCGGCAGGACCTGTTCGACAACCGCCACCCGAACTACGCTGGCGACGTCGGCATTGCCATCAACCCGAAGCTGGCCGCACGGATGAAAGACGCCGACGTGGTGCTCGCCATCGGCCCGCGCCTGGGCGAGATGACCACTTCCGGCTACACGCTCTTCGATGTGCCGCGCCCGAAGCAGACGCTCATTCACGTGCATGCGGGCGCGGAAGAGCTGGGGCGTGTCTACCAGGCCGATCTGATGATTCATGCATCGATGCCCGCGATTGCGGAAGCGCTGGATGGTGTATCGCCCGACTCGCCCGAGACCCCGCCGCGTTGGTCCGCCTGGACAGAAGCGGCCAACGCCGATTACCTCGCCAACATCGTGCCGCCCCCGTTTGGCGGCAAGGGCATCGACATGGCCCGTGCGATGCGGTGGCTGCGCGAGCGCCTGCCGAGCAACAGCATCCTGACCAATGGCGCGGGCAATTACGCCACGTGGCTGCATCGCTTCTACCAATATGGCTCGCTGGCCGCGGGCTCGCGCACGCAGCTGGCACCGACCAGCGGGGCGATGGGTTACGGCGCACCCGCTGCGGTGGCCGCCAAGATCATCTGTCCCGACACCCCCGTCATCTGCATGGCCGGCGACGGTTGCTTCCTGATGAACGGCCAGGAGCTGGCGACCGCCATGCAATACAACGCGCCGGTCATCTTTATCGTGGTCAACAACGGCATGTACGGCACCATCCGCATGCACCAGGAGCGCGAGTACCCCGAGCACGTGAGCGGCACGGAGCTGCGCAACCCCGACTTTGCCGCGCTGGCCAGAGCCTACGGCGCCGAAGGGCACACGGTGCGTTCGCTCGAAGGGTTCCAGTCGGCGGTGGAGACCGCGCTGGCTGCGCCCGTGGCGAGCGTGATCGAGGTGCAGACCGATCCGAACATCATCAGCCCGCGCGCAACCATCGATTCACTGCGCGCGCAATCGCGCAGTTAAGCCCGCTTTCTCCAACAGCCTTCCGACCATTGCCATGACGATGATTCCCGTAACCGACCTGTGCGATATGCACGAAGACAAGCTGGTGTACGGCAGCCTGCGCGTGCTCACGCCGGTGTTCCGCAGCTTCGGCAAGCGCGCCGCGTTTGCTGGCCCGGCCTCCACGCTCAAGGTCTTTGAAGACAACGGCCTGGTGCGCGCCGCACTGGAAGAGCAGGGCGCCGGCCGCGTGCTCGTGATCGACGGCGGCGGCTCGCTGCGCTGCGCGCTGGTGGGCGGCAATCTGGGCAAGCTGGCCGAGGAGAACGGCTGGGAAGGGATTCTGATCAACGGCTGCGTGCGCGACACGCGCGAGCTGGTCGAGTGCAATGTCGGCATCCACGCCCTCGCGGTGCATCCGCGCAAGAGCATCAAAAAGAACGCCGGTCAGCGCGAGGTCGGTGTGCAGATGCCGGGCGCGTACATCCAGTCGGGCGAATGGGTCTATGCCGACGAAGACGGCGTGCTGGTCTCGCAGGACAAACTCGTATGAGCCGCGCCGACGCCATCCACGTGTTCGTCTACGGTACGCTCCGGGCGGGCGAGGCCAATGACTTGCGGGTGGCCGCCGCGGCCCGTGGCATTGCGGAGCCAGAGCTCCTGGGGTCGGCCATGCTGCACGGGCGCCTGTACGACTTTGGCGCGTACCCCGGCCTCGTGCTCGACCCCACCGGCACAGCTGTGCGCGGTGACGTGTATCGCATCGATGCCGCGCTTGTTCCCGTGCTCGACGAAATCGAAGAGGTGTACCCGGGTGGCGACGCGCTGTTCCTGCGCGAGAACCATCCGGTTACGCTGGGCGGCGAACCCGTGGAATGTATCGTCTACCCCGTCAGCCCGAAGCACATCGCGGGGCGGCCCGTTATCACGGGTGGCGACTGGGTGGCGCATCGCCTGGCGCGCTAGGCTCACAAAATTCAGAAAAAGTGCCTCGCATCGCGCGGCTATGATTTCGGCGCTGTTTGCTCGAACAGCCGGGTTTGGCAGCCCATGTGCTTTTCCATCGTCTGCTAACGCCGTCGTCAGGCCCGCCACCCTCGTTTAGCGGCGAACGGCTGGCCTCCTCGTCCAGGAGACTTCACGTCTATCGCGTCAAGCAGGTATCGCCCCGCTTCGTATCCCTCTCCACCGCCCTGCATCTCCCTGTGCCAGCCGCGCGGGGGTGTGCGATGAATGTCCTGCGTCAATACCAATCGGGGGCGCTCGCCGCCAAGGAGTTTCTCCGCTGGACACACATCGACACGCGCGCGCCAGCCGTTCATGGCCGTGCGGTTGCGCTCCAAGACCGATGGAATGTCCCGCACGCTCCCGCGTGAGTTCCGGGCTGGTTTCATCGACGCGCTCTATAGGTTCGTGACGGCGGCGCTGGGCGGCAAGGCGCCGGACCCGCTGCAGTGGGACGTTCTGTCGGACGTGGCGCGGCAGTCCTGAGTGCATCCGCGCCTCCCCATTTCAGCTTGGACGCCGCACCCGCGGCGTTTTTTATGCCCGCCAGCACGCGCCGGTGATCGGGTAGTTCATTTTCACGATGCGGAAAGACTTTTTGTTTCGCAAAAACGTGTATCGCATGGCACCATCCGCCATCTTTCATGATGGGGGAGGTGTTCTCGCATCGTGGAATAATGCTTGTAAGTATATGAAAAATAACGAATAAAAACTTCTTCTTGTGATGATCTTTCGCTTGTTGCGCTGCACCTCGCCTTCCTACACTCTTATATAAGACATATGACTAGGGCCGCCCAACGGCACCCCAGAAGGCGTGAGCGGCTCGAGGCGATGCGTGAGTGACCCGGTTTCTATTTGAGTGATGCGATCGAACAGGAGATTCAAATGACGCGCGAACAGCAAGTGGCAGCACTGCAGAAGGATTGGGAGACCAACCCGCGTTGGAAGGGCATCAAGCGTGGTTACACCGCCGAAGACGTGGTGCGCCTGCGCGGTTCTCTGCAGATCGAGCATACGCTGGCCAAGCGTGGCGCAGAGAAGCTCTGGAACCTGATCAACAACGAGCCGTTCGTCAACGCGCTGGGCGCACTGACGGGTAACCAGGCCATGCAGCAGGTCAAGGCAGGCCTGAAGGCGATCTACCTGTCGGGCTGGCAGGTGGCTGGCGACGCCAACAGCAACGGCGAAATGTATCCGGACCAGTCGCTGTACTCGGTGGACTCGGTGCCCAAGGTCGTCAAGAAGATCAACAACACGTTTCAGCGTGCCGACCAGATCCAATGGTCGGAAGGCAAGGACGACATCGATTTCTTCGCCCCGATCGTCGCGGACGCTGAAGCCGGTTTCGGCGGCGTGCTGAACGCGTTCGAGTTGATGAAGGCCATGATCGAAGCGGGCGCTGCCGGCGTCCACTTTGAAGACCAGCTGGCTGCCGTGAAGAAGTGCGGCCACATGGGCGGCAAGGTATTGGTGCCCACCCGTGAAGCCGTGAGCAAGCTGGTGGCTGCCCGCCTGGCCGCCGACGTGATGGGCGTGCCCACCGTGCTGATCGCCCGTACCGATGCCGAAGCCGCTGACCTGCTGACCGCCGACGTGGATGAAAACGACACGCCGTTCTGCACCGGCGAGCGCACCGTGGAAGGGTTCTACCGCACCAAGCCGGGCCTGGCGCAAGCCATCTCGCGCGGCCTGGCCTATGCGGAGTACGCCGATCTGGTGTGGTGCGAAACCGGCAAGCCGGACCTGGAATACGCCAAGAAGTTTGCCGAAGCCATCCACGCCAAGTTCCCGGGCAAGATGCTGGCCTACAACTGCTCGCCGTCGTTCAACTGGAAGAAGAACCTGGATGACGCCACGATCGCCAAGTTCCAGAAGGAACTCGGTGCGATGGGCTACAAGTTCCAGTTCATCACGCTGGCTGGCTTCCACGCCCTGAACTACTCGATGTTCAACCTGGCCTACGGCTATGCCCGCAGCCAGATGAGCGCCTTCGTCGAGCTGCAGGAAGCCGAATTCAAGGCAGCCGAGCGGGGCTTCACCGCCGTCAAGCACCAGCGCGAAGTCGGCACGGGCTACTTCGATGCCGTGACGCAGACCATCGAGCGCGAAGCCTCGACCACCGCGCTGAAGGGCTCCACGGAAGACGAACAATTCTTCGAAGAAAAGGCGCAAGCCAAAAAGGTAGCCTGACGCATCCAGGTCACCTGGGCCGGTGTGCTGACCACGCTCCGGTCTCTCGAACCGCGCCCCGTGAGTGGCGCGGTTTTTTTCTGCGCGCATGCAGTGCAGCGTGCGCACTGCATGCGGCCTGCAACCGGGTGACGTTCAGCGATAGACGATCACCGGAATCTCTGTGTGGGTCAGGACTTTCTGCGTCTCGCTGCCGAGCAGCAGGCCGGCCAGCCCGCGCCGTCCGTGCGACGCCATGAAGATGACATCGCAGCCGTGGCGCTCGGCCGCGTCGATGATGCCCATGTAAGGCACGGCAAAGCAGGTCATATCGGTGTCGCACGGGATGCCGGCGGCACGCGCGGCATCTTCCACGTCCTTGAGCACTGCACGCGCCTGCGCTTCGACACGCTCCTTGAAGGCCTGCGGGGTCTCCACGACGATCTCGGAGAAGGGCGTGTACGGATATTCCTCCAGGCAGGTGTAGGCCGTCAGGCGTGCGCCCAGCGTCTTGGCAAAGTCGAGTGCGCCGGCCACTGCCTTGCGCGACAATTCGGAACCATCGGTCGGGATGAGAATGTGCTGGAACATGCGGCCTCCTGAGGTGCTGTGCTTTGTCTCGATTGTAGGCTGCGCGGCCGGCTTCACCCACCCGGAGTGATGGCTAATCCATTCCGACGAGAGCGTCGGCGCGCCGCCAGTAGGCCGGATTGCCGTAGGTATTCTTCAGGAAATCGATGAACAGGCGCACGCGCAGCGGCAAGTGCTTGCGCTGCGGAAACACGGCATGGATGCCGATGGGCGGCGCTTCGAACGCATCGAGCACCGTCACGAGCCTGCCGGTGGCAATGTCATGACCGACTTCCCACCAGGAGCGCCAGGCCAGGCCATGGCCTTGCAGGCACCATTCGCGCAGCACGGCGCCGTCGGTGCACTCCATCGTTCCCGAAACCTTGACAGTGACGGCCTTGCTGCCTTGCTGGAACACCCAGCCGCGCTGCACGTTGGCGCTGGCACCGAACGCGAGGCAGTTGTGGCCGGAAAGTTGCTCAAGCTGCGTCGGCACGCCGTGGCGCTCCAGGTACGACGGCGCGGCGACCACCACGCGGCGGTTTTCCCAGAGACGGATCGACACCAGGCTGGAGTCCGGCAGGTCGCCCAGGCGGATGGCGCAATCGAACCCCTCGTTCACGAGGTCGACTACCCGGTCACCCAGGTCCAGCGTGATGGACACATCAGGATGCGCTTCAATGAAATCCGGCACCATCGGCGCCACGTGGCGGCGGCCAAAGCCGGCCGGGGCCGTGACACGCAGATGCCCGCTGGCCTTGACACCGCCCGCCGAGACGCTGGCTTCGGCGTTGTGCAGGTCATTGAGAATGCGTTGGCAGTCTTCCAGGAACGCCGAGCCCTCGAAGGTCAGGGTGATGCGGCGCGTGGTGCGCACCAGGAGCTTGACGCCAAGGCGCTCCTCCAGCGCGTCGATGCGTCGCCCGATAATGGCCGGCGCCACGCCTTCCGCGGCAGCGGCGGCGGACTGGCTGCCGCGTGTGGCCACGGCGACAAAGGTTTCGAGCTGCTTGAAATGGTCCATGGCCGGTAGTTATACAGCGCGCTGCGGGATTGTGACGAATATAAAGGTTATCACTCGTTATTCAATGGATAAAAGTCAAAGATCAAGTGACCGAACCCGTCTTTGTGCGGCGCGTCACATTTCCTAGAATGGCCTTCGTTACGAAGGTCGGCAAAGCGTTCTGCCTGGGCGGAAAGTGCGGTGCAAGGCCTTCGAGTCCGTGGAGCTGATGCATGAGTCCGATTCGCGCGGTGGTCTTCGACGCCTATGGCACGTTGTTCGACGTGTATTCCGTGGCCGCGCGGGCCGAGCAGCTATTTACTGGCAAGGGCGAGGCGCTGTCCGTGCTCTGGCGCGACAAACAGATCGATTACACGCGCATCCGCTCGCTGGCCGGTCCCTCGGGCGAGCATTACAAGCCGTTCTGGGACATCACCGTCGATGCGCTGCGCTATGCGGCGGCCCGCCTGGGCGTAGAACTTTCCCCCCACGACGAAGCCACGCTGATGCGCGAATATGCGTGCCTGTCGGCTTTTCCCGAAAATGTCTCGGCGCTGCGTCGTCTGCGCGAGCTGGGTCTGCCGCTGGGCATTCTCTCCAACGGCAACCCGCAGATGCTCGACATTGCCGTGAAAAGCGCCGGCATGGCCGGGCTGTTCGACCACGTGTTGTCGGCGGATGCGGTCAAGCTCTACAAGACCGCGCCGCAAGCCTACGCGCTGGCGCCGCAAGCCTTTGGCGTGCCTGCCGAGCAGATTCTCTTTGTCTCGTCCAATGGCTGGGATGCCTGTGGCGCGACGTGGTACGGCTTCACAACGTTCTGGATCAACCGCCTGGGGCATCCGCCCGAGGCACTCGACGTGGCGCCCACCGCGGCTGGCCACGATATGCGCGATCTGCTGCAGTTCGTGCAGGCAAGGCAACTGACGTAAGCATTCAATCGGCCCAGCCATAGGGCCGACCCCGTCCAACCCTCACATCCTCATCAGGAGAACAACCATGGCGCTCACGCTGCCTCAAGGCATGGAGATCAAGGCCGAGATTCTTCCGGCCTATGAAGACATTCTGACCCCCGAAGCACTGGCGCTGGTCGCCAAGCTGCATCGTACCTTCGAGCCGCGTCGCCAAGAGCTGCTGGCGGCTCGCGTCGAACGCGCCAAGCGTCTTGACGCCGGCGAGCGCCCCGATTTCCTGCCGGAAACGAAGGCCATTCGCGAAGGCGACTGGAAGGTCGCCCCGATCCCGCCGGCACTGCATTGCCGCCGCGTGGAAATCACCGGCCCGGTTGAGGCCAAGATGGTCATCAACGCGTTCAACTCGGGCGCGGACAGCTACATGACCGACTTCGAGGATTCCAACTCACCCAGCTGGCACAACCAGATCCAGGGCCAGGTCAACCTGAAGGCTGCCATCCGCCGCACGCTCACGCTGGAGCAGAACGGCAAGACCTACAAGCTCAACGACAAGATCGCCACGCTGCAGGTGCGCCCGCGCGGTTGGCACCTGGACGAGAAGCACGTCACGGTTGATGGTCAGCGCGTCTCGGGCGGCATCTTCGACTTTGCGCTGTTCCTGTTCCATAACGCCAAGGAACAGATCGCTCGTGGCGCCGGCCCGTTCTTCTACCTGCCGAAGATGGAAAGCCATCTGGAAGCGCGTCTGTGGAACGACGTCTTCGTGATGGCGCAGAACGAGATCGGCCTGCCGCAAGGCACGATCAAGGCCACCGTGCTGATCGAAACCATCCTCGCCGCGTTCGAGATGGAAGAAATCCTGTACGAACTGCGCGAGCACAGCGCTGGCCTGAACGCTGGCCGTTGGGACTACATCTTCTCGTGCATCAAGAAGTTCAAGGTCGACAAGAACTTCTGCCTGGCCGACCGCGCCAAGGTGACGATGACCTCGCCGTTCATGCGCGCCTACGCGCTGCTGCTGCTCAAGACCTGCCACAAGCGTGGCGCGCCCGCCATCGGCGGCATGAGCGCGCTGATCCCGATCAAGAACGATCCGGAGAAGAACGCCATCGCCATGGCCGGCATCATCAACGACAAGAAGCGCGACGCGACCGACGGCTATGACGGCGGCTGGGTGGCCCACCCCGGCCTGGTCGAGCCGGCCATGAAGGAATTCGTGGCTGTGCTGGGCGACAAGCTGAACCAGTTCGAGAAGCAACGCCCGGACGTGGAAGTGAAGGCTGCCGACCTGCTGGACTTCCAGCCGGAAACGCCGATCACCGAAGGCGGCCTGCGCATGAACATCAACGTCGGCATCCACTACCTGGGTGCCTGGCTGGCCGGCAACGGCTGCGTGCCGATCCACAACCTGATGGAAGATGCCGCCACGGCAGAAATCTCGCGCTCGCAGGTGTGGCAATGGATCCGCTCGCCGAAGGGCAAGCTGGAAGACGGCACCAAGGTCACGGCCGAACTCGTGCGCAAGCTGATTCCGGAAGAATTGGCCAAGGTGAAGGAGACGGGCGCGGTGGGCCACTTTGACCGCGCTGCGGAAATCTTCGAACAGATGTCGACGTCGGAAGACTTTGCAGAATTCCTGACGCTGCCGTTGTACGAAGAAATCTGAAGGTAAGCGACGCTTCAAGCGCGCAGAGGAAACGCCGGCCGGGGCAACCCGCCGGCGTTTTTCTTTTGCCGCAAGGCCGGTCAAGCCGCGCGATAATGTCACGAAACTTTGCGGAGGCCGCTTTGCGTTTTGAACACCTGGTGGAAGTCAACGATCCACTCAACCCGCTCCTCGATACCCTGACCCTGAACCAGATCTGGCAAGGGCTGGTGCTGCGCGTGCGCGAGCAGACCGAATTCGTCGAAAGCCTGGACGAATGCATCATCACCGCCGAAGGCGACGGCTGGGTCGAGCGCGAACTTGTTTTCGGAAAGGCGCGCATCCAGGATCGCGTGACGCTCGAGCCGCACAAGCGCGTGACCTACACCACCGCAGCCACCGGCGAACACGCCGGTGGGTCGCTGACCATGACGATCGAGAGTAACGACGCCAACGCCGCGTTCATCCGCTTCGTCTACGACACCACGCTGCCCAACGCCGACGAAACCGGCGACACGCGCTACGCCGAGATCGTCAAGTCCGCCTATCGTGAATCCGATATCGACACCGTGCGCCGCATCCGCGAGATTGCCGCCACCGGCCGCCTCGGCTGACGGTTCCTATCCGGCCGACGCGTGGAGGACGCGGCGGACCGGGTTTGTCCCCCAAGTCGTCTCACAACACTAGAACGAGACCATGGCGACATCCACACCCACCCTGGAAGCCCTGCGCGCCCGTCACGGCGAGCGATTCAAGTGGCTCGTGCTGTTGACGCTGATGGTGGGCGCGGTGTCGTCCGTCATTTCGGCCACCATCGTCAATGTGGCGATTCCCGACCTGAGCCGGCATTTCGTGCTGGGGCAGGAGCGCGCCCAGTGGGTGTCGGCCAGCTTCATGGTGGCGATGACCATGTCCATGCTGCTCACGCCCTGGCTGCTGCTGCGCTTTGGGTTGCGGCGCACGTTCATCGGCGCGTTGCTTCTGTTGGGGCTGGGCGGCCTGGCGGGCGGCCTGTCGCCCAACTACGGCGTGATGATCGGCATGCGGGTGGTGGAAGGCATGGCCGCCGGCATCATGCAGCCGCTGCCCAACATCCTGATCCTGCGCGTGTTTCCGGAGCGGGAGCAGGGCAAGGCGTTCGGCCTGTTTGGCTTTGGGGTGGTGCTGGCGCCGGCCGTGGGGCCGAGCGTGGGCGGTTTCCTGGTGGAGCTGTTCGGCTGGCGGTCGATCTTCTTTGTCGTCGTGCCGTTCACGCTGCTGGGGTGGGCGATGGCGCGGCGCCTCATGCCGATCAACTCGTCCATGACAGGGGAAGCGAGGCCGCTCGACTGGCGGGGGCTGTTGTTGATCGGCTCGGCGACGGTTGCGCTGCTCAACGGGCTGGTGGCGTTGCATGCCAGCGTGGTGCACGGCATTGCGCTGATGCTTGCGGCGACAGTGTGCGTGATGGGCTTCGTGTTCTGGCAGCGACGGGTGGAATCGCCCTTGCTTGATCTGCGGCTGTTCAGCTACCGGCAGTTTGCAATGGGCGCGGTGGTGGCCTTCATCTACGGCGCCGGACTGTACGGCTCGACCTACCTTGTGCCGGTGTACATGCAGGTGGCGCTCGCCTACGCGCCGTCACGCGCCGGGCTGGTGCTGCTGCCAGCCGGTCTGGTGCTGGCCGTCACGATCATGTGGGCGGGGCGCATGACCAACCGTGTCGAGCCGTTCCGCCTCGTATCATTCGGGCTCACGGCGCTAGCGCTTTCGTTCTTCCTGATGGCGACCAATACCCGCGCCACCAGCTATTTGCTGTTGATCGCCATTGCCATCATCGGCCGGATCGGGCTCGGTTTCGTGCTGCCTTCGCTGAGCCTCGGCGCCATGCGCGGTGTTGACTTCACGCTGATTCCGCAGGGCTCCAGCGCGGTGAATTTTCTGCGGCAGCTTGGCGGCGCGATCGGCGTGTCGGCGACGGGCATCTTCCTGCAATGGCGTCTCGCCTCGCGCGGGATCGAGACGATTCACGCGGCGGCGGTCGATCCGGAAGCACGCATCCTCGCGTTCGACGAGACGTTTATCTTTCTCGGCACGCTGTGCGCGCTGGCCGTGGCAGCCGCGTGGCGCATGCGTCGGCGCGAGGCGCTGTCCGCCGCGCCTGCCGCGCAATAAAAAAACCGGGCGTGGCGCCCGGTTCTTCGTGCCGCGATCGAACGATCAGGTCGTCGCGCCGCTCTTCAGTTCTTCGACGAGGTCGATGTACTTCTGTTTGGCCTCGTCCTGCGAAGTGCCCTTCAGGCCCTCCCACGCTTCAAACTTGTAGCGCCCGACGATGTCGGTGAAGCCCGGCTTGTCGCCGTGCGCATCACCCTCGGCGCCTTGCTTGTAGAGGGCATACAGGCGCAGCAGCGTCATATTGGTGGGGCGCTCGGAGAGGCCCTTGACGTCGATCTGGGCTTGGTCGAAACGGGCTTGCAGGTCGCTCATGGTGGTTCCCGGCTGAAAACAATCGTGACGCGATGATAGCGCCCGGGGTATGCCGCAGGGCCGTTTGAATTCGAGGACGCCTTCGGTTTTCCGCGTGCGCCGCGGGGGGATTGCGCATTCAGGCGTCACCCCTGCCGGTACAATGCCGCCATGCCATGGATTCTTGCTTTCGACACCTCCACCGAGTTCTGTTCCGTCGCCCTTGGTGACGGCACGCGCACGCTGTTTCGCCACGAGCACACGGGTGCCCGATCCAGCGGCCGTGTGCTGCCGGCCGCCGGAGAACTGCTCGCCGAGGCTGGCATTCGCTTGGCCGATTGCGCAGCGATTGCCTTCGGCGCCGGGCCCGGTTCGTTCACCGGGTTGCGCACGTCTTGCGGCGTGGCACAAGGACTGGCCTTTGGCGCGGAGCTGCCAATCGTGCAGGTCAGTTCTCTTGCCGCCTGCGCGGAGCAGACACGTGCGTCGCTTCCAGCCGGTACGGTGGTTACGGTTGCGCTCGACGCCCGCATGGACGAGTGCTACTGGGCCAGCTTCGCGCCTGTCGATACGGCGCGGGAGGCCTCGGGCTGGCACGCGCTGTCCCCCATCCAGGTGAGCGCGCCCCAGACGGTGGCCGCGCCATCCGGCCCCTATTGGCTGGCTGGCAATGCTGCTGCGGCGTTCGGCGATCGGTTGAGCGTGGCGGCAGGAGCAGCTGTCGTGCTGCCCGAAGTCTTGCCGCATGCGCGTGAGATCGTCGCCATCGGGCAGCGACTGCTGGCGGCAGGTCATACGGTCCGCCCGGAAGACGCGGCGCCGCTCTACGTGCGTGACAAGGTCGCGCTCACCATCGAGGAGCGCCTCGCTGTGCAGCAGGCCAAGGCGGCCGCGGGTGGTCATCCATGAGCGTGATCGACAACGCGTTGGCCAGCGTCATCGCGCAGGCCCCGTTGCCTTCCGGCTGGCGGGCTGAACGCATGTCCGCGCTCGATGTCGCCGGCGTGGCGGCCGTCGAGCAGGCGGCTTTTGCGTTTCCCTGGTCACGCGGCAACTTTGAAGACTCGCTCAAGTCGGGCCACCTTGGTGTCGTGTTGCGCGATGGAGGCAACGAGGTTGCCGGATACCTGATCCTGATGCCGGTGGTCGATGAGATGCACTTGCTCAACGTGACGGTGGCGCCCGTCTGGCAACGGCAGGGGCTGGGCCGGTGGCTGTTGCGTCTGGCGGTGGCGCTCACCCTGGCGCATGGGTTTGGCAGCCTGCTCCTGGAGGTGCGGCCGTCCAATACCGGCGCGATTGCGCTGTATCGGCGCGTCGGGTTTACCGAGATCGGCCGGCGCAAACGCTATTACCCGGCAGAAAACAATACGCGTGAGGATGCCGTCGTCATGCGCATCGTCTGCGAGGCCAGTGGGGTGGAGGCAGCATGAATCGTCGATCCCGCCTGCTGGAAGCATTGGGCGTTTCCACAGAATGGACGTTGCGCGGTGCGGCACCGATCGAGGCAGCGCCTGCCGAGGTTGCCATTGCCGAGCCTGCGGCCGTTGCGCCGGCTGCCGTGGCCCGGGAACCTGCCGTAGCCAACGCCGAACCCGGGGTGGCTCGCGTAGCCGATGGGAGCGCGGACGCCGTCTCGCCTCGCGCCGAACAGATTGCCGCGTTCGACTGGGCGCAGCTTGAGGCCGCCGTCTCCGGGTGCACCGCGTGCAAGCTGTGCGAGCGCCGGACGCAGACCGTGTTTGGCGTGGGCGACCGCCAGGCCGAATGGATGCTGATCGGCGAAGCGCCCGGCGAGCAGGAAGACAAGCAGGGCGAGCCGTTCGTGGGTCAGGCGGGCAAGCTGCTCGACAGCATGCTGCGAGCGATCGGCCTGTCGCGCGAGACAGGCGTGTTCATCGCCAACGTGCTGAAGTGCCGCCCGCCTGGTAACCGCGATCCGGAGCCGGACGAGGTGGCGATGTGCGATCCGTATCTCAAGCGCCAGATCGCGCTGGTCAAGCCGCGCGTGATCGTTGTGCTCGGGCGCTTTGCGGCGCAGAGCCTGCTTCAGACGCAAACGCCGGTCGGCAAGCTGCGCGGCAAGGTGCACGAGGTGGAAGGTGTGCCGGTGGTGGTGACGTATCACCCGGCGTATCTGCTGCGCACCCTGACAGACAAGTCCCGCGCATGGGAAGACCTGTGCCTGGCCCGAAAGGTCTATGCGGAGCAGGGCGGCCGGTAACTTCCTCGTCGAAGCGGCGGAGCCGGCAGGCCGGCGCCCCCCAGGTCAGTGGTGCTTGTCTTCGCCGATGAGGGCCGCGGTGTGATAGAGGCGTTCGTTCCGGCGATGCCGCTGCATCACCAGCGCCATCGTCGCGCACACGAAGATACCGAACGAAACGATCACGACGCCGACTGAGACATTCAGCTTGATGAGCAGCGCGTAGAGGCACAGCATCAGCAGCACCGAGACGTTCTCATTGAAGTTCTGCACGGCGATCGAGTGGCCGGCCGAGAGCAGCACGTGCCCGCGATGCTGGAGCAGCGCATTCATCGGCACCACGAAAAAGCCCGACATCGCCCCGATCAGCATCAGGAACAGGTAGGCGATCAGCATGTACAGCGGCAGATGCATGCCGCCGATGTGGAACATGACTTCGGGAATGGTGTGCTTGGTATAGAACGCCATCATCATGACGACGACGCCCATTGCCACGCCCACGGGCAGCACGTCGAGGGAGCGGCGCAGCGGGATCTTCACGGCCGCAGCCATGGCGCCCGCTGCCACACCCACGGCGACCACGGCCTGCAGGATGGCGCCCTGCGAGAGGTTCAGCTCCAGCGACTGTTCTGCCCACTTCAACACGATGAACTGCAGCGTGGCGCCCGCACCCCAGAACAGCGTCGTCACCGCCAGGGAAATCTGCCCCAGCCTGTCGTGCCACAGCGCGTTGAAGCAGTCGGCAAATTCCGAGATCAGCCGGACGGGGTTCTTTTCCTGCTGCGGGTAGCGCGCACCGGTGTCGGGAATGCGCATATTGAACAGCGCCGCGATGAGGTAGATCACCATGATGACGAGCATGGCGGCCTCAGCCGGGGTGTCGATGGCTTCGAGGCCCGGTATGTCGAATGACAGGAGCCACGTCGAGACATGCTTGGAGATGAGCGCGCCACCCAGAACGGTGCCCAGGATGATCGAGCTGACTGTCAGCCCTTCGATCCACCCATTGGCAGCGACGAGTTTTTCCGGAGGGAGCAGTTCGGTGAGGATGCCGTACTTGGCCGGCGAATACGCCGCCGCACCGAAGCCGACCACGCCATAGGCGAGCAGGGGGTGTATTCCGGTGAGCATGACGCCGCAACCCACCAGCTTGATGGCATTGGTGATGAGCATCACCTTGCCCTTGGGCATGGAGTCGGCAAACGCGCCCACGAAGGCGGCAAGCAGAACGTAAGAGAGCACGAAGAACAGCTTGAGCAGCGGGGTCATCCACTGCGGGGAGTGCATCTCTGTGAGAAGGGCGATTGCGGCGATCAGCAGCGCATTGTCGGCGAGCGACGAAAAAAACTGCGCCGCCATGATGGTGTAAAAGCCCTTCTTCATACCTTCGAATTCGTCCCCGTAGACCGCGGTGCCATTTCTGTCTTCGCGACGTGCCGGCGGTATGCCGGCATGCGGAAGCGCTCCCCCGGGGCAGCCAGCCATGCGGCAACCTGGCTGACCGGCCAGGCAGCGCACCATTGCGCGGCTGCGGCAATGCTGCCGACGCCCGCGCGGGCTCCCCTTGCTGTGGTTCCCTTGTGCGGGCCCTGGGCGCATCGCCGGGGAACCGCGGGAATCTTCAGTGACAGGCGTCGGGGATTTGCGTTCCGCCCCGCACAGGTTTTGTTTTCGCCTGTTCGCATGGTCAACCCAGACGTGACGTCGCTACGCAAAGAGAAGTGGCTGCTGCCGAACTTTCCTCATGCTGCCAACGCATCACGTCTGTTTTCCCACGCCTAAATTGAACGGCTTTATATCACGAAACTTGTGCGCTTCCGGTGACGGCCCGGCAGTTTCTTTTTGAGCGATGAGCCCGCGGAGCGCGAACCACCGGGCGTCCTGTGGTCAAATAGAACGCTCATCGCGCGAGGCCGGGCACACTCCCTCTGCCGCAGCGCATACTTGTTGCATCGCAACATCGACGCCGCGCCACAAGCGTGCATCGCATCAACGTTCTGCAGGTTTGTCGTCATGCCAAGACCCATCCAGGCCGTCATCCACGGCCGTGCACTTGCCAACAATCTCCAGGTTGCCCGCCGCTATGCGCCGAACGCGCGCCTCTGGGCCGTCGTCAAGGCCAATGCCTACGGCCACGGCATCGAACGCGCCTATGAAGGCCTGCGCCAGACCGACGGCTTCGGGCTGCTGGATCTGGACGAGGCCGTCCGCCTGCGCCAGCTTGGCTGGCAAGGGCCGATTCTGCTGCTTGAAGGCTTCTTCAAGCCCGAAGACCTCGCCATCGTCGAGCAGTACCGCTTGACCACCACCGTTCACAACGAAGAGCAACTGCGCATGCTGGAGCTGGCCCGCCTTAAGGGCCCCATCAGCGTACAGCTCAAGATCAACACCGGCATGAGCCGCCTCGGTTTTGCGCCCGGCGCCTATCGTGCGGCGTGGGAGCGCGCTCGCGCGATTTCGGGCATCGGCACCATCGTTCACATGACGCATTTTTCCGATGCCGACGGCCCGCGGGGCATCGACCACCAGCTTGCCGCGTTCGAGCAGGCCACGCAGGGTTTGCCGGGTGAGGCGAGCCTGTCGAACTCCGCCGCTACGCTGTGGCATCCCAAGGCGCATCGCGACTGGGTGCGCCCCGGCATCATCATGTATGGCGCCTCGCCGACCGGCGTTGCCGCCGACATCGAAGGTACGGGACTGATGCCTGCCATGTCGCTCAAGAGCGAGCTGATTGCCATTCAGGACCTGCAGCCCGGCGCCACCGTCGGTTACGGCTCCCGCTTCAAGGTGGAACAGCCGATGCGCATCGGTATCGTGGCGTGCGGGTATGCGGACGGCTACCCGCGTCATGCGCCCGGTTGGGACGGCAACCATACGCCGGTGCTGGTGGGCGGCTTGCGCACCCGCACGGTGGGCCGCGTGTCGATGGACATGATCACCGTCGACCTGACCGACGTGCCCGACGCACGGGTCGGCACGTCCGTCACGCTGTGGGGGGAAGGCCTGCCGATCGACGACGTGGCGCATGCCGCGGGCACGGTCGGCTATGAGCTCATGTGCGCCCTGGCGCCGCGCGTGCCGGTGACAGTGGAGCCGGTTGACTCGGCGGACGCTGGCGAGATCGGCAAGGCCGCCTGAGCGCGGCCGCACATCACGTCACATACGCATTACACACATCAAGCGGCGGCCGTCGTGTGGCTGGCGGCCGCAAGCAGGGGGTGGTTTGGCCAAGAGCAAGACGGTCTACACGTGCACCGAGTGCGGGGGCACGTCGCCGAAATGGGCGGGGCAGTGCCCGCAATGCCAGCAGTGGAATACGTTGGTCGAGACGGTCGCGCAGCCGACGACCGGAGCGGGCGCGCGGTTCCAGTCTCTGGCATCGAGCGCGACGGTACGCAAGCTGTCCGACATCGACGCCGTGGACGTGCCGCGTTTTTCCAGCGGCATCGACGAATTTGACCGCGTCCTGGGCGGCGGCCTGGTCAGCGGCGGCGTGGTGCTGATCGGCGGGGATCCCGGCATCGGCAAGTCGACGCTCCTTCTGCAGGCGCTGTCCAACCTGTCGGCCACGCGCCGCGTCCTCTACGTCAGCGGCGAGGAGTCTGGTGCGCAGATCGCGCTGCGCGCCCGGCGTCTCGGCATTGAGAGTCCGAACCTCGCGCTGCTGGCCGAGATCCAGCTCGAGCGCATCCAGGCGACCATCGAGGCGGAAAAGCCCGAAGTTGTCGTGATCGACTCGATCCAGACGCTGTACTCGGAGGCGTTGACGTCCGCGCCGGGCTCCGTGGCGCAGGTGCGCGAGTGCGCGGCCCAGCTCACGCGCATCGCCAAGCGGCTCGACGTGACGACGATCCTTGTCGGTCACGTGACCAAGGAAGGCGCGCTGGCTGGCCCACGGGTGCTGGAGCATATCGTCGATACGGTGCTGTATTTCGAGGGTGATACGCATTCCGCCTACCGGCTGGTGCGCGCGTTCAAGAACCGCTTCGGGGCCGTCAACGAGCTGGGCGTGTTTGCAATGACCGAGCGCGGGCTGCGGGGGGTGGCCAATCCGTCGGCGCTGTTCCTGTCACAGCATGAACAGGTGGTGCCGGGCTCCTGCGTGCTGGTGACGCAAGAGGGCACGCGGCCGCTGCTCGTCGAGATTCAGGCGCTGGTGGACACGGCCAACGTGCCGAACCCGCGCCGCTTGGCGGTCGGGCTGGAGCAGAATCGGCTCGCGATGCTGCTGGCGGTGCTGCATCGCCATGCGGGCATTGCGTGCTTCGACCAGGACGTGTTCCTCAACGCCGTGGGCGGGGTGAAGATCACCGAGCCGGCGGCGGATCTGGCGGTGCTGCTGGCGATCCATTCGTCGATGCGCAACAAGCCGCTGCCGCGGGGGCTGGTCGTGTTTGGCGAGATCGGCCTGGCGGGCGAGATCCGCCCGACACCGCGCGGCCAGGAGCGCTTGAAAGAAGCCGCCAAGCTGGGTTTCTCGATTGCCGTCATCCCCAAGTCGAATGCGCCCAAGCAGCCCATCGAGGGGTTGGATGTGATCGCCGTGGAGCGTATCGAGCAGGCGATCGACCGAGTGCGTGCACTGGAGTCCTGAGTGTTCAGCCTTTCGCAACGATGTCAGTGACGCGCTTTGAAAATGCGGCGCGCCTGCAATGCGATAATCCGCCATCTCTCTTTCCTGACCCGACGCCGCCATGCAAGCCAATTCGCGCGCCTTTTTCCTGCTGATTGCCGTGATCGCCTTCGGGCTGGTCGGCTATGCGCTCTACCTGCAGCACGTGCAAGGGCTGCAGCCCTGCCCGTTGTGCGTGTTGCAGCGGTTTGCATTTGTCGGCATCGGTGTGTTCTCGCTGCTGGCTGCGGTGTCGTCGGCCACGCGCCTGCTGTGGCACGGGTTGGGCATGCTGTCTGCACTGGGCGGGATCTGCGTGGCGGGGTATCACGTGTCGCTGCTGCTCAACCCGAAGGCGACGTGCGGCATCGACCCGATCGAGAACTGGGTCAACGCGCTTCCAACGGCGAAGTGGCTGCCGCAGGTGTTTGAGTCCGATGGCCTGTGCACGGCGCCGACGCCGCCCATCCTGGGTCTGTCGATTCCCGCCTGGTCGCTGGTCTGGATGGTGATCCTGGCCCTGACGCTAGTGGTGGCGATGATCCGCCGCGAACGTCGTTAAGCCTGCGCCATCTGCCGTGCAACGGGTTCTCGTCAGCGCATGCCTGTTGGGCCAGCCGGTGCGCTATGACGGCGGCACGGTCATCAGCGAAGGGGGCATCCTCGCACGCTGGCAGATGGAAGGGCGCGTCGTGCCGATGTGTCCGGAGATGGCTGGCGGCCTGCCGGTGCCGCGTCCGCCTGCGGAAATCCGCGGTGAGGGTGGCGGTGGGGCGGTCCTTCGTGGCCACGCCCGCGTGGTGGAGCACCATGGCCACGATGTCACCGAGGCCTTCGTGCGGGGCGCGCAACGCGCCCTGGCGGCCGCGCGCGCAGCGGGCGTCCATATCGCTGTGCTGACCGAGCAGAGCCCATCTTGCGGTTCTACGATCGTGTATGACGGAACGTTCGCCGGCCAGTTGCAGCCTGGCGAGGGCGTGACGGCCGCGCTGCTGCGCCAGCACGGCATCCGGGTGTTCAGCCAGCACCAGCTGGAAGAAGCGGCCCGCTTGCTCGACGCGCTCGACCGCGTCACTTCAGTCGGTAAAGCGTAGCGGCAAAGCGAGCTGCACGGGTTCTCCCGCTGCACTGATCACGCTGTGGCGCGCGGTAAAGAGCGGATGCTGCATCGCTTCTTCCATGCGAAGGACGGGCGTGACGCAGCAGTCTGCGTGGGCAAAGCGTGCGGTCCATTCGGCTTGCGTGGCTGTGCGGAACAGCGCAGCAAGCGCGTCGCGCATGGCGTGCGCTTCTTCTCCGCCGACCCGCTGGCCGCACGCCCAGTGCTTGTCCTTCCATTCGGGCTTGTCGATCACGTCGCACATCGTCTGCCAGAACTTCAGCTCCAGCGCGCCGACCGCCATGAAACGGTCGTCTGCGGTGCGGTAGACGCCGTAGCACGGCACGCCGCCATTGAGCAGGTCAGCACCGGCACGGCTTGCCTGGCCGCGCGTGCCGACTGCAAAGAATGCCATCAGGTTGTGCGCGAACACCGAGTCCGTCATCGACACGTCGATGTAGCGGCCGCGTCCGGTGGCGCGCGCGTCGACGAGTGCGGCGAGGATGCCGACCACCGCCGTCAGCGCACCGCCCAGCAGGTCGCCGATCTGCACATTGGGGACGATGGGCGTGCCGTCGATGCTGGTGAGCTGATCCAGCATGCCCGCATAGCCGACGTAATTGATGTCGTGGCCGGCGGCCTGGGCCAGCGGCCCATCCTGCCCATAGCCGCTGATGGAGCACATCACCAATGCAGGGTTGGCCGCACGCAGGGTTTCCCAACCTACGCCCAGGCGCGCCATCACGCCGGGGCGGAAGCTCTCGATGAGCACGTCGGCATGGCGCACGTGTTCGATGAGGGCTTCGCGGTCTTCGGCAAGCTTGAGGTCGAGGCGCAGTTCCGCCTTGCCGCGATTGAGTGAGCGAAAGAACAGGCTCGGCCGATCGGCCGCGCGGTCGGCAGGCGAGCGCAGCATATCGCGGGCGTAGTCGCCAGGGCCCGGGTCTTCGATCTTGATGACAGTCGCACCGAGGTCGGCCAGGTGGCGCGTGGCGGCGGGGCCCGGCAGCAGGCGCGTCAGGTCGAGCACGCGCACGCCCGCCAGCGGCTGGTGCTTAGCCGTGGCGGTGTCCGGCGATGGGGTCGTCGTCAAAGAGGTCTCCTCGGCCGGGCACGCCAGCCTTAATTGATTTGTTCGAGTTGTTCGTGCAGTTCGAGCCAGCGTTCTTCCAACTGTTCCAGCTCGGCGTTCAGTTCAGCCTGGCGGCGCAGGCTTTCCATCATGCGCGCCTTGTTGGCCTCTTCATACGCGGCGCCGTCGGCGAGGAAGGCTTCGACTTCGGCCTTTTCCTTCTGCAGCGGCGCCATGCGCTTTTCGATGGTGTCGACGTTCTTTTGCAGCGGCTTGCGCAGCGCATTCAGGCGCTGACGTTCAGCGGCTTCTTCGCGCTTCTGATCGCGGCGGTTGGTGGCCGGTGCACCATCCGCATCGGCCGGAGCTGCCTGTGCACTGGCGGCTGCGCGCTTGGCAGCGGCTTGCTTGAGCAGCCAGTCGCGGTAGTCGTCCAGATCGCCATCGAACGGGGCGACGGTGCCCTGGCCGACGAGCAGGAACTGGTCGGTCGTGGCGCGCAGCAGATGCCGGTCGTGCGAGACGAGGATCAGCGTGCCGTCGAACTGGGCGAGTGCCATCGTCAACGCTTCGCGCGTGTCGAGATCCAGGTGGTTGGTCGGTTCATCGAGCAGCAGCAGGTTGGGGCGCTGCCAGACGATCAGGGCGAGTGCCAGGCGCGCCTTCTCGCCGCCAGAAAACGGCTCGATGGGCGAGGTCGCCATATCGCCGCGGAAGTTGAAGCTGCCGAGAAAGTCGCGCAGTTCCTGCTCGCGCACGTCGGGCGCCAGGCGCGCCAGGTGCAGCAGCGGCGAGGCGTGATCGTCCAGCGTTTCGAGCTGGTGCTGGGCAAAGTAGCCGATCTGCAGGCCCTTGCCGCGCCGGATCGTGCCGGACAGGGGCGCCAGCGTTTCGGCCAGCGTTTTTACCAGCGTCGACTTGCCCTGGCCGTTGGCACCCAGCAGGCCAATGCGCTGGCCCGTCTGGATCGAGAACGTCAGGTGTTTGAGGATGGTGATGGGCTCATCAGCGCTCGGGCCCGGATAGCCGCAATCGACGCCTTCAAACGTGAGCATCGGGTTGGGCGCCGCCTCAGGTTCGCGAAATTCGAACGAGAAGCCCGCCGCCGCATGCACGGGCGCGAGGCGCTCCATGCGCTCCAGCGCCTTGACGCGGCTCTGCGCCTGCTTGGCCTTGCTGGCTTTGGCCTTGAAGCGTGTGATGAACGATTCGAGATGCGCGATCTGCTTCTGCTGCCGCGCGTACGACGCTTCCTGCAGCGCCATCTGCTGCAGGCGTTGCGTCTCGAACTGCGTGTAGTTGCCGCCGTAGCGTTTGAGCTTCTGGTTTTCGATATGCAGCGTGACGTTGCACACGCCGTCGAGGAATTCGCGGTCGTGCGAAATCATGACCAGCGTGCCGGCGTAGCGCGACAGCCAGTCTTCCAGCCAGACCACGGCGTCCAAATCCAGGTGGTTGGTCGGCTCATCGAGCAGCAGCAGGTCGGACGGACACATCAGCGCCTGGGCCAGATTCAGACGCATGCGCCAGCCGCCCGAGAAGCTCGCCACCGGCTGCGTGGTCTGCGCCATCGTGAAACCGAGGCCGAGCAGCAGCGCCTGCGCGCGCGCCGGTGCGGTGTAGCCGTCGGCATCGGCGAAAGCGGTGTGGGCTTCAGCTTGCGCGTGGCCGTCGTGCGCGGCTTCTGCTGCGGCGAGACGGCGTTCGATGTCGCGCAGGCGGGTGTCGCCGTCGAGCGTGTAGTCGAGCGCGCTGCGGTCGACTGCGGGGGTTTCCTGCGCCACGTGCGCGACCTGCCAGGTAGGCGGGATGGCGACTTCGCCGCCGTCGGCGTGCAGCTCGCCGCGCAGCATGGAAAACAGCGTGGATTTGCCGCTGCCGTTCACGCCGACAAGGCCGACCCGTTCACCGGGGTTGAGGGTGGCGGAGGCGTGGTCGAACAGCACCTTGGTGCCGCGCTGGAGGACGAGGTCGTCGAATCGGATCACGAAAAACTGCGCTTGAAGGCAAATCGGAGAAGGGTGCGATTGTAGCGTGCTGCGTCGCACGATCCTGGCGCCTTAGGGCCTTTTAGGGGCGTTTGGACTGGTGTATTGCACCGTGACGAGGCCGCGCTCGCCCCCAATCTGTGCGCGAGCCTTGGACCTAGGGAAAACCATAGGCCTTCATGAAAGTTTTTTTCTTTACACGGTTAATTCGTGAAAATACATTTACACAAAATTTTCACGGCCCAGAAACATGGCGAAATCCACCAGCAAGCGTACGGATGTGTCGAAAGGCGCATTTGCCGACGATGCGACGGTCTCCGAGCGCATTGGGGCGGCCCTGGCCACGCTCACGCCGGCGCACCAGCGCATGGCGGAATACGTGCTGGCGAACCCGTTCCGCGCGGCCACCATGCGCATCGACGAGTTTGCCGCCGCGGTGGACATGTCGATTGCCACGGCCAATCGCTTTGCGCTGGCGCTGGGCTTTGATGGCTATCCGCAGTTCCGTGCCGGGCTGCTGCGCGGCTTCGAGGCGACGCTCGCGCCGGTGGAAAAACTGCGCCACGAGCTGGCACGCCCGGCCACCAGCGCGGAGATCTTCGCCGCCTCACTCAACGAAGATATCGCCAACCTCGACGCTACGCGCCGCATGCTCGACCCCGCAGCGTGTGAGCGCGCGGTCGATGCCATCTTGGGCGCGCAACGCATCTACGTGATGGGCTTTGGGGCGAGCGGTTACCTGGCGGGCCTGCTGCGCCACGGTCTGGACCTGTACTGCGACACGGTGATCTCCGTCTCGCAGCCCGGCGGCGCCTCCGATGCCGCGCGCCACCTGCGCAAGATCGGCGCGAAGGATCTGCTGATCGCCATCGCATTCCCGCGCTATGCGGCCGACACCATCACCCTGTGCAAGCAAGCCGGCGAGCAGGGCTGCCAGGTGCTGGCGTTGACCGACAGCCCGACTTCGCCGCTTGCTCCGCTGGCTGACATTGCGCTGTACGCGCGCACGGAGCGGCAGTTCTCCGCCACGTCCGACACGGCTGCGGTGGCGCTGTTCGAGGCGCTCTGCGGCGCGGTTGCGCATCGCTCTGCGCATTCGCTGGAATCGGCCGAGCGACTCACTGAATTCGTGCTGCCGTGGCTGCATACCGCCCCAGCGCACCGCGCCAACGATGCCGCAGGCACCCCCGGCACACCGACGACCACCCGACGCGGCCGCAAACGCACCGCTGAAAACTGATTGACATCGAGCCACGCATGACTACGCCCATCCTCGCCATCCACGGCGGCGCCGGCACCATTACCCGCACGGCCATGAGTGCCGACAAGGAAGCCGCTTACCAACAAGCGCTCCATGACATCCTGGCCGCTGGGCAGCGCATTCTCATGGACGGCGGCAGCGCGCTGGATGCCGTGACCGAAGCGGTGCGCCTGCTCGAAGAGTGCCCGCTGTTCAACGCCGGCAAGGGCGCGGTGCTCACCAGCGCCGGCACGTACGAACTCGATGCGTCGATCATGGATGGCGCCACGCTGGCTGCCGGCGCGGTCACCTGCGTCAAGCGCCTGCGCAACCCGATCCTCGCCGCTCGCGCCGTGATGGAGCGCAGCGAACACGTGTTGTTCACCTCCGAAGGCGCCGAGGCCTTCGCACAGGCGCAGGGCCTGGAGTTTGTCGAGTCCGACTACTACCACACCGAAGCGCGCTACGCCCAATGGCAGCGCGCCCGCCAGCAGGACGGCATGGCGCTGCTCGATCACGATGCCGCGTCGCTCGTGGCCAAGGAAGCCGCACCCATCGACCCGGACAGCAAGTTCGGCACCGTGGGCGCCGTGGCATGCGACGCGCAAGGGCGCCTGGCGGCCGCCACCTCCACGGGCGGCGTCACCAACAAGAAGGTCGGCCGCGTGGGCGATACGCCCATCGTTGGCGCGGGCTGCTTTGCCAACAACGTGGCGGCGGTGTCGTGCACGGGCACGGGCGAGATGTTCATGCGCGCCGTAGCTGCCTACGACGTTGCCGCGCAGATGGAATACGCCGGCAAGTCATTGGCCGATGCAACCGACGACGTGGTCATGCGCAAGCTGATGGCCATCAATGGCCGCGGTGGCCTGATCGCCGTGGATGCGCAGGGCAACGTCGCGTTGCCGTTCAACACCGAAGGGATGTACCGCGGGTTCGCACGCGGCGCGCAGGTGCCCGTTGTGTCGATCTATCGGTAAGAAGCCGAACCCGCCAAGCCGGACAGCAGGAGATTTGTCGTGACAGCAACCAAACAGCCCAGTGCCAGCAGCGTCATTGCCATGCCCGATCAGCGCGTCGTGCAAGTGCAAGACCTGAGTGTGCGCTTTGCCACGTCCGAGCGCGTGGTCGACGCGGTGCGCAACCTGTCGTTCCACGTCGACCGGGGTGAGACGCTGGCCGTGGTGGGCGAATCGGGTTCGGGCAAGTCGGTGACGTCGCTGGCGCTGATGCGGCTGGTGGAGCACGGCGGCGGCAAGATCATCGGCGGGCAGATGCATCTGCGCCGCCGCAACGGCGAAGTGCTGGACCTGGCCAGCGCCAGCCCCGCTGCCATGCGCGGCGTGCGCGGCGCCGACATCGCGATGATCTTCCAGGAGCCGATGACCTCGCTCAACCCCGTGTTTACCGTGGGCGAGCAGATTGCCGAATCGATTCGTCTGCACCAGGGCAAGACGCATAGTCAGGCCAAGGCCGAGGCGCTGCGCATGCTGGAGCTGGTGCGCATTCCGGAAGCGCGCAACGTGCTGGGGCGCTATCCGCACCAACTGTCGGGCGGCATGCGCCAGCGCGTGATGATTGCGATGGCGCTGTCATGCAAGCCGTCGCTGCTGATTGCGGATGAGCCGACCACCGCGCTGGACGTGACGATCCAGGCCGAAATCCTGCAACTGATCCGCGCGCTGCAGCAGGAGCTGCACATGGCCGTGGTGTTCATCACGCACGACATGGGTGTGGTGGCGGAAGTCGCCGACCGCGTGCTCGTGATGTACAAGGGCGATCGCGTGGAAGAGGGCCCGTCGGCCACCGTGTTTGCGCAGCCCGCGCATCCGTATACGCGTGCGTTGCTGTCGGCGGTGCCGCGCCTGGGCTCGATGCAGGGCACCGATGGGCCGGCGCGTTTTCCGCTGTTGCGTGTGGATGGCACGGCTGCTGCGGTGGATACGACACCGCAACCGGCGGCGTCGCACGATGTGCAACCCATTTTGCGTGTGCGTGATCTCGTCACGCGCTTTGACGTGCCCACGGGCATCTTCGGCCGCGTCACGCGCCGGGTGCATGCGGTGGAGCAGGTCAGTTTTGATCTCTACCCTGGTGAGACCCTGGCGCTGGTCGGCGAATCGGGCTGCGGCAAGTCGACGACGGGACGGTCACTCTTGCGTCTGGTGGACAGCCAGAGCGGCAGCATCGAATTTGCCGGCCAGAACATCGGCGAGTTGAAGGGGCCCGCGCTCCAGACGCTGCGCCGAAACATCCAGTTCATCTTCCAGGACCCATTCGCCTCGCTGGACCCGCGCGTGCCGGTCGGCTACTCCATCATGGAGCCGCTGCTGGTGCACAAGGTGGCCTCCGGCAAAGAGGCGCAGCAACGCGTGGAATGGCTGCTCGACAAGGTGGGCCTGCAGGCCGCACATGCGTCGCGCTATCCGCACGAATTCTCGGGTGGCCAGCGCCAGCGCATCTGCATTGCGCGCGCGTTGGCGTTGAACCCGAAGGTGGTGATTGCCGATGAGTCTGTGTCCGCGCTGGACGTGTCGATCCAGGCGCAGATCGTCAACCTGATGCTCGACCTGCAGAAGGAATTTGGCGTTGCGTTCCTGTTCATCTCGCATGACATGGCGGTGGTGGAGCGCATCAGCCATCGCGTGGCGGTGATGTACCTCGGCCAGATCGTCGAGATCGGCCCGCGCCGCGCCATCTTCGAAAACCCGCAGCACGCCTATACGAAGAAGCTGATGTCTGCGGTGCCGATTGCGGACCCGGCGCGCCGTCACCTGAAGCGTGAACTTTCCACGCACGAAATTCCCAGCCCGATCCGTGCCGTTGGCGACCTGCCGGTGGTGCAGCCGTTGGTGCAAGTGGCGCCAGACCACTTTGTTGCCCGCCATTCGATTGGCGGCGCTTATTGAATGCAGTGAGACGTCATCTTTGATGAGGAGGAAGGAAATGTTCAATCGCTTTGCCCACCGAGTCGCATTCGGCCCGCGCGCAGCCATGGTTGCCAGCGGCCTGGCCCTGGCGGCATTCACCATGCCGGCCTTTGCCGCCAAGGACGCCGTGATGGCGGTCTACTCGACCTTCACCACGATGGACCCGTACGACGCCAACGACACGCTGTCGTTCAGCGCCGCCAAGTCGTTCTATCAAGGCCTGTTCGGCTTCGACAAGGACATGAAGCTCGTCAACGTGCTGTGCGACAGCTACGACGTCAGCAAGGACGGCCTGGTCTACACGTTCAAGCTGCACAAGGGTGTGAAGTTCCACGACGGCACCACGTTTGATGCCAACGCCGTCAAGGCCAACCTGGACCGCGTGACGGACCCGGCCAACAAGCTCAAGCGCTACACCTTGTTCAACCGTGTCGCCAAGACCGAAGTGGTGGACCCGTACACCGCGCGCGTGACGCTCAAGGAGCCGTTCTCGCCGTTCATCAACGTGCTGGCGCACCCGTCGGCCGCGATGATTTCGCCCACGGCACTCAAGAAGTACGGCAAGGACATTGCTTTCCACCCGGTCGGCACCGGCCCGTTCGAGTTTGTCGAGTGGAAGCAGACCGATGATCTGAAGGGCAAGAAATTCGCCGGCTACTGGAAGCACGGGCTGCCCAAGATCGACACCATCACGTGGAAGCCGGTGGTGGACAACAACACGCGCGCCACCGTCATGCAGACGGGCGAGGCGGATTTCGCGTTCAGCATTCCGTTCGAGCAGGCGGCCGTTCTTAAGAACAGCCCGAAGGTGGACCTGATCGCCGCGCCTTCCATCATCCAGCGTTACGTGTCGTTCAACACGCGCGTCAAGCCGTTCGACAATCCGAAGGTGCGTCAGGCCATCAACTACGCCATCAACAAGGATGCGCTGACCAAGGTGGCGTTCTCGGGTTATGCCGTGCCAGCCGACGGCGTGGTGCCGCAGGGCGTGGATTACGCGGTCAAGCTGGGCCCGTGGCCGTACAACCCGGCCAAGGCGAAAGAGCTGCTGAAGGAAGCGGGCTACCCGAACGGCTTCGAGACGCAACTGTGGTCGGCCTACAACCACACGACGGCGCAGAAGATCATCCAGTTCGTGCAGCAGCAACTGGCCCAGGTCGGCATCAAGGCTCAGGTGCAGGCGCTGGAAGCCGGCCAGCGCGTCGAGCGCGTGGAAAGCGTGCCCAAGCCGGAAGACGCCGGCGTGCGCATGTACTACGCAGGCTGGTCGTCGTCGACGGGTGAATCGGATTGGGCACTCCGTCCGCTGCTGGCTTCGGAGTCGATGCCGCCCAAATCGTTGAACACGGCGTACTACAAGAACGACCAGGTCGATGCCGACATTGCCGGCGCACTGCGCACCACCGATCGTGCCGAGAAGTCGAAGTTCTACACCGACGCCCAGAAGCGTATCTGGGAAGACGCGCCCTGGGCCTTCCTGGTGACCGAGAAGATCGTCTACGCGCGTTCGAAGCGCCTCTCGGGTGCCTACCTGGCACCGGACGGCTCGTTCAGCTTCGACGACATCGACATCAAGCAGTAAGTCTCATTGCCGTACCGGCCCGCGCAGCCGTTGCGCGGGCCGTTGAATTGCCGCCTGCGGTGGATTTGCCATGCTGAACTACTTCATTAAACGTGTGCTGGGCGTGATCCCGACACTGCTGATCGTGGCAGTGCTGGTGTTCCTGTTCGTGCACCTGCTGCCGGGTGATCCGGCCCGGCTCGCGGCCGGCCCCGAGGCCGATGACGTGACCGTTGGCTTGGTGCGCAAAGACCTGGGCCTGGACAAGCCGATGCACGAGCAGTTCGTGCGCTTCTTCGCCAACGCCGTGCGCGGCGAGTTCGGCAACTCGATCCGTACCAAGCGTCCGGTGAGCGAAGAGATCGGAGATCGCTTCATGCCGACGCTGAACCTGACGATTGCGAGCATGGTGTGGGCGGTGATCTTCGGGATGGCCATCGGCATTGCTTCGGCCGTGTGGCGCAACAAGTGGCCGGATCGCCTGGGCATGACGCTGGCTGTGTCGGGGATTTCGTTTCCGGCTTTCGCGCTGGGCATGCTGCTGATGGAAGTGTTCTCGGTGCAGCTCGGTTGGCTGCCGTCCATCGGCGCCGAGAGCTGGAAACACTACATCCTGCCTTCGCTCACGCTGGGTGCTGCGGTGGCTGCCGTGATGGCGCGCTTCACTCGCGCTTCGTTTGTCGAAGTGCTGCAGGAAGATTTTGTGCGCACCGCCCGGGCCAAGGGCGTGCGCGAAACGGTGGTCGTCATCAAGCATTGCCTGCGCAACGCGATGATTCCCGTGGTGACCATGATGGGGCTGCAGTTCGGCTTCCTGCTGGGCGGCTCGATCGTGGTGGAGAAGGTGTTCAACTGGCCGGGCCTCGGTCGGCTGCTGGTGGATTCAGTGGAGATGCGCGATTACCCCGTCATCCAGGCCGAGGTGCTCCTGTTCTCGCTGGAATTCATCCTGATCAACCTGGTGGTGGACGTGCTCTACACGATCATCAATCCGACCATCCGCTACAAGAAGTAAGGAGACCGCCATGACACAGGCAACAAGCGTGGCGGTCGCGCCGAAAACCGCTGCAGAGCCCGTCCGCACGCCGTGGAGCGAGTTCTGGCGCAAGTTCCGCAAGCAGCATCTGGCGATGGGCGCCGGTGTGTTCGTGATCGCGCTGGTATTGATCGCCATCCTCGCGCCGCACATCGTGCCGTTCGATCCGGAAAACTATTTCGACTACGACGCGCTCAACGCGGGGCCGTCGGCGCAGCACTGGTTCGGCGTCGATTCGCTGGGCCGCGACATCTTCAGCCGCATCCTGATGGGCACGCGCATCTCGCTGGAAGCGGGCTTCGTGTCGGTCATCATCGGCGCCATCGTGGGCACCGTGCTCGGCCTGCTCGCCGGTTACTACGAAGGCTGGTGGGACCGCATCGTCATGCGCATCTCCGACGTGCTGTTCGCCTTCCCGGGCATCCTGCTGGCGATCGGCATTGTGGCTATCCTGGGCAACGGCATGATGAACGTCGTTTTTGCCGTGGCGGTGTTCAGCATCCCGGCATTTGCGCGGCTGGTGCGCGGCAACACGCTCATGCTCAAGCACCTGACGTATGTGGAAGCTGCACGCAGCATCGGCGCGTCGGACTGGACCATCATCATGCGGCACATCCTGCCGGGCACGATTTCGTCCATCGTCGTGTACTTCTCGATGCGGATCGGCACCTCGATCATCACCGCCGCCAGCCTCTCGTTCCTGGGCCTGGGCGCACAACCGCCCACGCCGGAGTGGGGCGCGATGCTCAACGAGGCACGCGCCGACATGGTGACGGCACCGCACGTGGCCATCTTCCCGAGTTTGGCGATCTTCCTGACCGTGCTGGCATTCAACCTGCTGGGCGACGGACTGCGCGACGCGCTGGATCCGAAGATCGACCGTCGCTGAGATGACGCACCTCACCATTCCACACATCGGCGTGCTGCCTGCCGGTGCGCGCAACAGCATCACCGACGTGGCGGGCGTCGGCGTCGGCCACGCCACGATTGCCGGCGGCGACATCCAGACCGGCGTGACCGTGGTGCGCCCGCATGCGGGTGACCCGTTCCTCGACAAGGTGCCCGCGGCCAGCGTGGTGCTCAACGGCTTCGGCAAGAGCATCGGCCTGGTGCAGGTGGATGAGCTGGGCGTGCTGGAAACGCCGATCGCGCTGACCAACACGTTCGCCGTGGGCGCTGTGGCGCAGGCGCAGATCCGCCAGGCCGTTGCAGCCAACCCGCAGATCGGTCGCACATGGTCGACTGTCAATCCGCTCGTCTTCGAATGCAATGACGGCTATCTGAACGACCTGCAGGCGTTTGCCGTGCAGGACGTGCACTACGACGCGGCCTACGCTGCGGCAGCCCAAACGTTCGAGCAGGGCGCGGTCGGGGCAGGGCGCGGGATGTCATCGTTCGGCGTGAAGGGCGGCATCGGTTCTGCGTCGCGCGTGGTCACGCTTGCCGACGGCGCCCAACGCACGGTCGGCGCGCTGGTGCTGTCCAACTTTGGCGTGATGCAGAACCTGACACTTGCGGGACGCGGTGTGGGAGAGGCGCTGGCGAAAGGGCTGGCCGCCGTTGCCCCAGAGCCCGAGAAAGGCTCGATCATCATGCTGCTCGCCACCGATGCGCCGCTGGACGCCCGCCAGTTGCGCCGCCTCGCCTTGCGCGCGGGCGCAGGCCTGGCGCGTACCGGCTCCGTCTTCGGCCATGGCAGCGGCGATATCGCGCTGGCGTTCTCCACCGCCTACACCGTGCCGCACGAAGGCACACGCGCCATGCCGGCCGTCGCCATGACCCACGAATCGCACCTCGACCCGCTGTTCCAGGCCGCCGCCGACAGCGTCGAACAAGCCATCGTGCACGCGCTGTTCCACGCGACCGCCGTCACCGGCCGAGACGGCAACACGCGCCGCGCCCTGACCGAATTGCTCTGACCTGACTCCATGCGCATCCTGATTTCCGCCGACATTGAAGGCGTGGCCAACGTGTTCCACCCCGAGCAAACGCGTGCCGGTAACGCTGAGTACGAACGCGCCCGCCGCTGGATGACTGCAGAAGCCGACGCAGCTGTTCGCGGCGCCTTCGATGGTGGCGCCACTGACGTACTCGTCAACGATTCGCACGGCGGCTTCCGCAACCTCATCCCCGATTCCATCGACCGCCGCGCACGCTTCGTTCTCGGCAAGCCGCGCTACCTCAGCATGATGGCCGGCGTGGACGGCTGCGACGCCGTCTGCATGATCGGCTACCACGCGCGCGCGGGCAGCCGCGGCGTGTTGGCACACACCATCAACAGCTTCGCGTTTGCGCGCGTCTGGTTCAACGAGCAGGAACTGGGCGAAGCCGGCCTCTACGGCGCCCTAGCCGGCGAGCGCGGTGTGCCGGTGGCCGTTGCCAGCGGCGACGACGTGTTCATCAAGGAAACCAAGCCGCTGCTGCCGCACACCACGTTTGTCGAGACCAAGCAGGCCGAAGGCCAGAACGCCGGCACGTCGCTCTCGCCTGAGCAATCGTGCGACGCCATCTACGCGGCGGTGAAGGCAACGGTACAGCGCGGGCACTTCAGCATGCCGCTGCGCCTGCAGGCACCGATCGTGTGCCGGCTGCAAACGCAAACGCCCGCACAGGCCGACCTGTTCTGCCAATGGCCCGCCTTGGAACGCGTCGACGGCACGATGCTGCGCTTCGCGGCCGATTCGGTCGAGCACGCCGTGCGCATGCTCAACAGCCTCTCTGCCATGTCAGCGATGCTCCGCTGAGAAAGGTGTGGCGCAAGTCATGGCGCCATCCCACGCACTCAGACGGTTTGGCCGTTGATGCCCTAGATGGCGCCTTGAATTTTTGTAAGCGGGCGGAAAAAAGACGGGGAACTGTCTGAGCGCAGCGAGTTTTCCCCGTCTCCGCCCAGTTACATAAATTCAAGGGGAAGTCGCCATCTCGGGCGCGCCTTTCTTTGCTTACTTTCTTTGGCAAGACAAAGAAAGTGAGTCGCCCCCGGCAGGGGACGAAACAGGGATAGACCAAAAACGCACATCGCAGCGTAAACTTCAGGACACCCAACCCCGAAGGAGCCCCCATGACCCGCGCACTCACACTCGGCATGCTGCTGTGTGCGCTAGCACTAACGGCCTGCGACCGCCGCCCGTCCCCGGCCAATCCGCCCACGCCGCAGACGTCGAAGGCCGAAAAGGCCGCAGCCGCCCTGGCCAAGGCGGCTGCCGAGTTCAAATGCCCATCCCCATCCGGCCGCTTCCTCGTCGACGATGGCACCAACCGCGGCCCCAACCAGCCCGTGCGGACCAACTGCACAACCGCCTACGCCACCTGCGACGCGCAGTCGCACGCTGCCTTCGACCACTGCCCGAGCGGCCAGGTGTTCGACAAGCGCTTTTCCATGTGCGTCGTGAAGGACGCGTGCGACGAGATGGTGTCGTGACGCCCATCGGGATGGGCGTCTGACGGCGTCAAAGCGCCTCGCGCGTGACCAGGAATACTTGGTCTTCGCCTGCGCTGGTCGGCAGCCAGACCATGTCAAGGTCGGGGAACGCCGCTTCAACGTTTTCGCGCTCGTTGCCGATCTCGACAACTAGCACGCCGTGCGGCTTCAGATGGCGTGGCGCATCGGCCAGAATGCGACGCACGATATCCATACCGTCGGTGCCGCCGGCCAGGGCCATGCGTGGCTCGGCGCGGTATTCGGGTGGCAGCGCCTGCATCGACGCCTCGTTCACGTACGGCGGGTTCGTCAGGATCACGTCGTAATGCACGCCCGGCGGCAGCGGCGCATACAGGTCGCCTTCGTGCAGGCGGATGCGCTCTTCCAGGTGGTAATCGGCGACGTTGCGATTGGCCACAACCAGTGCGTCCGGCGACAGGTCCACCGCGTCGATGGTCGCATTGGGCCATTGCAGCGCCGCCAGGATCGACAGGCAGCCCGAGCCGGTGCACAGCTCCAGCACGTCGGTCGGGCCGTCCTCCTGGTCAATCCACGGTTCCAGCCCGTCTTCGAGCAATTCTCCGATGAAGCTGCGCGGCACGATCACGCGCTCGTCCACGTAGAAGCGCATGCCGTGCATGAACGCCTCGCGCGTGATGTACGCGGCGGGCACGCGGTCGACGGCACGGCGCTCGATCACCTTCAGCACGGCGGCCACTTCTTCGGGCAGCAGGCGCGCGTCCATGAACGGCTCCAGCGTGTCGATCGGCAGGTGCAGCGTGTGCAGGATCAGGTAAGCGGCTTCGTCGTAGGCGTTTTCGCTGCCATGGCCGAAAACAAGGCCGGCGGCGGTGAAGCGCGAAACGGCGTAGCGCAGCAGATCGCGGACGGTGGTGAACGGGTGGGAGGCGGGGAGGGTAGGCGTGGTCATGGTTGACGGGTATGGCTCAGCGTTGGGTGGCAGCGAGCAGGTCGACGTAGGCCACGTCGAGCAGGTCGGATTCGGCAATGCCGAGGGCGTGCATCAGTTGGTGGGCGATCTTCACGCCGTCGTCTTCGGACTGCGTATCGTGCAGCACGACTTCGAGTTCGGCGAAATCGCCGAGGTCTTTCACTGCATCCACATGAATGCGCGTCTGGCCGGCGAGATACAGCTGGCGCACCTTGATGACACGGCCGGCCGTGCCGATGGCGGCGGCCAGCGTGTCGCGCAGGGCGTCTGGCGCGCTGGACGGAACGATGTGGTAGTCCGACACGCGCGGGCCGGCGCTGTTGGCGCGGAAGTAGTGGATCAGCTCGCCGCGCTCGGGCGAGAACTGCCGCAGCTTCAGGCGCCCGTTCGCACAGGCGAAGAACGTGTCGTCCTGCTCGATGCGTTCGGGGCCGGAATCCGCGATGGCAGCCGCGCGCTCGATGAGTGCCGCCACATCGCGCACACGCGCCTTGATCTCGACGTTGCGCGCCATCGGGGCAACCTCAGGCGATCAACGTTTCCAAGACGCGGCGATACACGTTTTTCAGCGGCTCGATAAACGCCACTTCGACGTGTTCGTCGATCTTGTGGATGCTCGCGTTCGGCGGGCCGAACTCGATCACCTGCGGGCAGATCTTGGCGATGAAGCGGCCGTCCGACGTGCCGCCCGTGGTCGACAGTTCGGTCGTCACGCCGCACTCGGCCTGGATGGCGGAGGCCAGGGCTTCGGAGAGGTCGCCTCGCTCGGTCAGGAAGGGCTCGCCGCCCAGCGTCCAGTCGAGCGTGTAGTCGAGGCCGTGTGCATCCAGAATGCTGTGCACGCGCGCCTTCAGGCCGTCCGGTGTGCTTGCGGTCGAGAAGCGGAAGTTGAAGTCGATCGTGACGTGGCCGGGAATGATGTTCGTCGCGCCCGTGCCGCCGTGGATATTCGACATCTGCCACGTGGTCGGCGGGAAGTAGGCATTGCCGTCGTCCCACTTGGCGGCGGCCAGCTCAGCCAGCGCCGGGGCAGCCAGGTGGATCGGGTTCTTGGCCAGATGCGGGTAGGCGATGTGGCCCTGCACGCCATTCACCGTGAGCTTGCCCGACAAAGAACCGCGTCGCCCGTTCTTGACCATGTCGCCGAGGGTGGATACGGAGGTCGGCTCGCCGACCACGCAGTAGTCGAGGCGCTCGCCGCGCGCGCGCAGCAGGTCGCACACCTTGACGGTGCCGTCGTGCGCCGGGCCTTCCTCGTCGCTGGTGATCAAAAAGCCGATCGAGCCGGCGTGGTCCGGGTGCTTGGCGACGAATTCTTCTGATGCGACCACGAAGCCGGCGATGGACGTTTTCATGTCGGCCGCGCCGCGAGCGTAGAGCTTGCCGTCGCGGTGCGTGGGTTCGAACGGGTCGGAGTGCCATTGTTCGACGGGGCCGGTGGGCACCACATCGGTGTGGCCTGCGAAAACCAGCAGCTTGCCGTCGGTGCCGGCCCGGCCGCGCTTGACGGCCCACAGGTTGGTCACCCGAAAGTGGTCCGGGCCGCTGATCACGGTTTCGCATTCGAAGCCGGCGGCGGTCAGGCGTTCGATCAGCACGTCCTGGCAACCCTTGTCTTCGGGCGTGACGGAGCGGCGGCGGATCAGGTCTTCAGTGAGGGCAAGCGTGGGCTGCATGTTCGACATGACGACAGTCACGGTGATGTTGTTGTGGTTAGAACAGGGCGGCGTACTGGTCGGCAGAAAAGCCTACGTTGACGCTCTTTTCGTGCACGAGCACTGGCCGCTTGATCAGCGACGGGTTGGCCTGCATCAGCGCGATGGCGCCGGCTTCGTCTTCCGCGCGGGCCTTGTCGGCGTCAGACAGCGCGCGCCACGTGGTGCCCTTGCGGTTGAGCAGCGTGGTGAGCGGCACATGCTTGAGCCAGCCGGCCAGCATATCGGCGCTCACGCCTTGCTTCTTGAAATCGTGAAAGGTGTAGGCAATGCCGTTCGATTCGAGCCACGTGCGGGCTTTCTTCACGGTGTCGCAATTGGGGATGCCGTGCAGGGTCGTCATGGTGGGATTCGCAATCAGTGTCGAGAGGCTTGCAGGGCAAACGAGAGGGCAACAACGGCCAAGGCAAAGCCGATGGACGCCAGCCACGTCATGCGCTTGAGGCGGCGCTCCAGCCGCGCGGCTTCGTCGCGCAACGCGTCGATGGTGATGGCGTGCTGTTCGGCCAGCAGCTTGACGGACTCGGCCTGCTGCAGGATCGCCGCTTCCAGCTCGGCAATCCGTGTATTCGGGTCGGGCGCGGCGCCCTCTCCGCGGGCAGGCTCGGTCCCGGTTTTCTTGCGGTTCTTGAACTTGTCGATGGTCTTGTTCGCTTGCTCCAGGATGGTGGGCAGCAGCGACAGGACAGTCCCGATGGTGTTTGGATCAAGACCCATGATGCGTTGGCGCAGCTTGCCGAAGCGGGTGCCGGTGGCATTGCGTTCGGACATGGCTGGGCTTCAAGTGGTTGGCATGCCCGCAAGACTAGCAGGCATGCCTTGCGCCGATGCTTAATCGCCGCGCAGCAGCTCGTTCAGGCCAACCTTGGCGCGCGTCTTGGCGTCGACCTTCTTGACGATCACGGCGCAGTACAGGCTGTGCGTGCCGTCCTTCGACGGCAGGTTGCCCGCCACCACCACCGAACCCGCCGGGATGCGGCCGTAGCTGACTTCACCGGTTTCGCGGTCGTAGATCTTGGTCGACTGGCCCAGGTACACGCCCATCGAGATTACCGAGTTCTCTTCAACGATGACGCCTTCCACCACTTCCGAGCGGGCACCGATGAAGCAGTTGTCTTCGATGATGACCGGGTTGGCCTGCAGCGGCTCGAGCACGCCGCCGATGCCCACGCCGCCCGACAAGTGAACGTTCTTGCCGATCTGTGCGCACGAACCGACGGTGGCCCACGTGTCGACCATCGTGCCTTCGTCAACGTAAGCGCCGATGTTCACGTACGACGGCATCAGCACGGCGTTCTTGGCGATGAACGAGCCACGGCGCGCCACAGCCGGCGGCACCACGCGGAAGCCACCCGCGGCGAAGTCTTCGGCCGTGTAGTTGGCGAACTTGCTCGGCACCTTGTCGTAGAACTGCGTGAAGCCACCGGCAGCCATCGGCGCGTTGTCTTCCAGGCGGAACGACAGCAGCACGGCCTTCTTGATCCACTGATTGACGATCCACTCGCCGTCCTTCTTCTCGGCCACGCGCAGCGCGCCACGGTCGAGCTGGCCGATCACGTTGGCGACGGCTTCACGGACATCGGCCGGAGCGGCCTTGGGCGACAGGTTGGCGCGGTCTTCCCACGCTTGATCGATCAGGGATTGCAGTTGTTGCGTCATGGTCTTGTTGGCTCTCGGAGAGGAAACAGAAGAGAAAATTACGGATCAGCGTTGCTGGCAGAATTCGACAATCCGGCGCGCGCCTTCCAGGCATTCGTCCACGCCGGCCACCAGCGCGATGCGCACGTAGTCCTGGCCCGGATTCGTGCCGTGCGCCTCGCGCGCGAGGTAGCTGCCTGGCAGCACGGCGACGTTTTTAGCGGCCAGCAGCTGGCGTGCGAATTCAGTGTCCGACAGGCCCGTGCGTTTGACGTTGGCCCACAGGTAGAAGGCTGCGTCGGGTAGGGCCACGTCCAGCACCTGGGCCAGCATCGGCGTGACCTGCTGGAACTTCTTGACGTACTGCGCGCGGTTGTCGCGCACGTGGGCCTCGTCGTTCCACGCAGCGATGCTAGCGGATTGCACCGACGGGCTCATCGCGCTGCCGTGATACGTGCGATACAGCAGATAGGCCTTGAGCAGCTTGGCGTCGCCGGCCACGAAACCGGAGCGCATGCCCGGCACGTTGGAGCGCTTGGACAGGCTCGAGAACATCACCAGGCGGTCAAAACCGCGGCCCAGCTTGTGCGCGGCTTGCAGCGCGCCCAGCGGCGGGTTGGCCTCGTCGAAATAGATCTCGGAATAGCACTCGTCCGAGGCGATGATGAAGCCATATTCGTCCGACAGCGCGAAGAGCTGTTTCCAGTCTTCGAGCGTGAGCACGGCGCCGGTCGGGTTGCCCGGGCTGCATACAAAGACGAGCTGCACGTTGCGCCATTCTTCGGGCGTAATCGCGGCGAAATCGGGCGCGTAGTTGCGCGCCGGGTCGCTGTTGGCGAATAGCGGCGTGGCGCCGGCCAGCAGCGCCGAGCCTTCGTAGATCTGGTAGAACGGGTTCGGGCACAGCACGCGGGCGCCGGGCTTGCTGCCGTCGATCACGGTCTGCGCGAACGAGAACAGTGCCTCCCGCGAGCCGTTGACCGGGATGACCTCGGTGGCCGGATCGACCTTCGGCAAGCCGTAGCGGCGCTCCAGCCATGCGGCGATGCACTGTCGCAGTGCATCGGAGCCGAGCGTCGTGGGATAATTCGCCAGCCCGCCGAGCGCCGCCGTCAACGCGTCTTTCACCAGGGCCGGCGTCGGATGCTTGGGCTCGCCGATGCCGAAGCTGACCGGCGTATGCGCAGGGCTGGGCGTCACGTCCTTGACGAGCGCTTTCAGTTTCTCGAACGGATACGGCTGCAGGGCAGACAGGCGCGGATTCACGGTGTTGGGCGGCGGTGTTGGGCTGGTCTGGGCTAAGCAGGGGCGCTTGCCGGGAAGCCCGAAATTATACGGCCAACGTGTGCTGGCCGCCCCAAGACAATGCTGGATGCGGCGGTTCTCCGCCGCTTTTTGTTGGTCACATGACATCGATTGCTTCCTCGGCGGATACCGCCACCCACCACGAGCCGCAATGGGCGGCCGCGATGTTCATCCTGCTGGGCGCCTCGGTCTGGGGCATTGCCTGGTATCCGTATCGATTATTGGCCGCCTGGGGCTTGGGCGGCATGCTGGCCTCGTCGCTGACGGGTGCCGCCGCCGCTGTACTGGCTGCCGTGGCGCTCCGCCGTCACTTCGCAACGTTTCAGTGGTCATGGGTGATCCCGGCGCTCGGGCTGGCCGCAGGGGTGACCAACGCCGGCTTTGTCTGGGGCACGGTACACGGCACGGTGATGCGTGTGCTGCTGCTGTTCTACCTGACCCCGGTGTGGACGGCGCTGCTGGCGCGCATGTGGCTGCATGAGCGGCTGGGGTGGCGCGGCGGCATGCTGCTGACGCTCGCGCTGGCGGGCGCGGTGATGATGCTGTGGTCGGGCGAGGCGGGCACACCGTGGCCAGGGTCATCGGCGGAATGGGCTGGGCTGATCGCCGGTCTGGCCTTTGCCTGCAATAACGTGCTGTCGCGCTTGGCGGGGCAGCGCCATCCGACCATGCGGCCGGAGATGCGTACCGTGGTTGTGTTCACCGGTTGCGCGCTGGTCGGGTTTCCTGCGGCGCTGCTGTTTGATGGTGTGCACTCGGCACCTGACGCACTTGCACAGGGCGGTACCTGGCTCCTGTTGATTGCCATGGCCGGCGTACTCGTGGGTGGCAATGCGCTGGTGCAGCGCGGTCTGCAGCGCCTGCACGCCAACCGCGCCGCGCTGCTGATGTTGTTCGAGATCGTGGTGGCGGCCGTGTCGTCGGCGCTGCTCACCGCGGAGCGCATGTCGATGCGCGAGATGGCGGGCGGCGCGTGCATCATTCTGGCGGGTGCGCTGTCGGCGCTGTCGCCGCGCAAATAGCCCGCGGCGGTTCTGCCAACCGACCGAAGCGATGGCGCTGTTGCCTCCCATCCCGTTCGGAGTCCTGGTGCGATGCACAAGACGCTCGCCGGAATGGCTTGCGCCCCGTGAACACGCGCGAGCCCGGCGGCCGGATTGACATCATTTGTCACCCAGGTGAAACCCCTGACAAATCCGCAGCAATCCGGCGTAAGGTCGGGCCAATTTCGTTCATTTCTGTAGCGATTTGATTGGCGGGAGCCCAGGGGGCGGGTGGTATGATGGCGCCATCCGCGCCCCTGGCGGGCGCCTTGCCATCACGCGCCACACCGTGCGTGAGTCATGGACAGGGTGCAAGCCTCGGGCGCTCGCTTCGTTACTCTCACTGATCCCTTCGAGACGAACTCAACGTGCGCCTCTCCTCGATCAAGCTCGCAGGCTTCAAGTCTTTCGTCGATCCGACCAATTTCCACGTTCCGGGCCAGCTCGTCGGCATCGTCGGCCCGAACGGCTGCGGTAAATCCAACATCATCGACGCCGTGCGCTGGGTGCTCGGTGAATCACGCGCGGCCGAACTGCGCGGCGAATCGATGCAGGACGTGATTTTCAACGGCTCCACGCAACGCAAGCCCGCCGGTCGCGCCAGCGTCGAACTCGTGTTCGACAACGCCGAAGGCCGTGCCGCCGGCCAGTGGAGCCAATACGCCGAGGTGGCGGTCAAGCGCGTGCTGAGCCGCGACGGTACCTCGTCGTACTTCATCAACAACCAGGCGGTGCGTCGCCGCGACATCCAGGACATCTTCCTCGGCACGGGCCTCGGACCGCGCGCCTACGCCATCATCGGGCAGGGGATGATCTCGCGCATCATCGAGGCCAAGCCCGATGACATGCGCATCTTCCTGGAAGAGGCCGCGGGCGTTTCCAAGTACAAGGAACGCCGCCGCGAAACCGAAAACCGCCTTTCCGACACGCGCGAAAACCTCACCCGCGTGGAAGACATCCTGCGCGAACTCGGCACCAACCTCGAAAAACTCGAGGGGCAGGCCGAAGTCGCGCAGCGGTTCCAGACGCTGCAGGCCGAAGGCGAAGAGAAGCAGCATCTGCTGTGGCTGCTGCGCAAGCGCGAAGCGCAGGCCGAGCAGGAACGCCACCAGCGCATGATCCTGCAGGCGCAGGTGGACCTGGAAGCGCAGACCGCGCAGCTTCGCCACATCGAGGCGGAGCTGGAAACGATGCGTGCCGCCCACTACGCGTCGTCCGATGCCATGCACGCCGCGCAGGGCGCCCTGTACGAAGCCAACGCCGAGGTCAGCCGCCTGGAAGCCGAGATCCGCTACGTGGTGGAATCGCGCAATCGCATCCAGCAGCAGATTGCGACGCTGACCGCACAGCAGGATCAATGGCGCACCCAGGGTGAGCAGGCCCAGGCGGATCTCGCTGCGGCGGAAGAAGAACTGGCGATGGCGGAGGAACGCGCCGCGCAGGCCGCCGAGGAAGTCGCCCGCAAGTCGGACGAACTGCCTGCCCTGGAAGCGCAGTGGCGCGATGCACAGACCACGCTGAACGAGCAACGCGCCGCCATCCTCCAGTCGGAACAGGCGCTCAAGCTCGAAGCCGCGCATCAGCGCAATGCGGATCAAGCCCTGCAGCAACTTGAGCAGCGCCGCGAGCGCCTGTCGCAGGAAGCCAGCGGCCTCGACAAGCCGGACGACGTGCAGCTCGAAACGCTGCGCGCCGAACTCGCCGAGCAGGAAGAAGTGCTGACCGAAGCGCAGGCCGCACTTGAAGACGCCGAGACGCAACTTCCGCTGCTCGACGACGCACGTCGCGCTGCGCAGGATCGCGTGCAATCCGAAGCGTCCACCATTGCCAGCCTCGAGGCTCGCCTGGCCGCGCTCAGGCAGCTGCAGGAAAACGTACAGACCGACGGCAAGGTGCAGCCGTGGCTTGCCAGGCATGAACTGGGCGAGTTGCCGCGTTTCTGGAAGAAGCTGCAGATCGAGCAGGGCTGGGAGCCGGCGCTGGAAGCCGTGCTGCGCGAGAAGCTTTCAGCGCTGGAGGTTTCGAACCTCGACTGGATCAAGGCGTTCGCGGCCGATGCACCGCCCGCCAAGCTGGCGTTCTATGCGCCGCCCGCGGCGGCGCGCCCGGTTGACGCGCCGGCGGGGCTGCGTCCGCTGATGTCGCTGGTGCAGGTGACCGAGCCAGGCATTCGCGCCGTGCTGCAGGACTGGTTGGCCGACGTGTACATCGCCGACGACATGCAGGCGGCGCTCACCGCGCGCCAGACGTTGCCCGAGGGCGGTACGTTTGTCGTCAAGGCCGGGCACCTGGTAGGCCGTTCGTCGGTGCAGTTGTACGCGCCCGATTCCGAGCAGGCCGGCATGCTGGCCCGCGCGCAGGAGATCGAGAACCTGCAGAAGCAGGTGCGCGCCCAGACGCTGCTGTCGGACGAAGCCAAGAGCGCAGCCGTGCGTGCGGATGCGGCCTACGCGCAGGCCAGCCAGGCGCTCCTGCATGTGCGAGCCCGCGCCGATCAGGCCACGCGGCGTGTGCACGTATTGCAGATGGACGTGCTCAAGCTTTCGCAGGCGATGGAGCGCTACAACGCACGCAGTGGCCAGATCGACAGCGAGCTGGAAGAGATCCGCGCGCAGATCGAGGAACAACGTGCCATCCGGGCCGAGTCGGAAGCGACCTTCGAGCAGCACGATGCGGCGCTCGCCGACATGCAGGCGCGCTTTGAAGACAACCAGCAGGCTTTCGAAGCCCTGGAAGCCCGCCTGGGAGACGCTCGCAACGCGTTGCGTGACCTCGAGCGCGGCGCGCAGGAAGCGCACTTTGCCGAGCGCAACCTGAACAACCGCATCGCCGAGCTCAAGCGCAACATTCAGGTGGCCACCGACCAGGCCCAGCAGATCGTGCTGACGCTGGAGAACGCGCGCGCTGAGCTGGAAACCATCAACGAGCAGACCGCGCACACCGGCCTGCAGGAAGCGCTCGAACGTCGTGCCGAGAAGGAAGAGAAGCTCGGCATGGCGCGCATGGAGCTCGACGCGTTGTCCGCGCAGCTGCGCCAGTTCGACGAGCAACGGTTGACGGCCGAACGGGGGCAGCAGCCGCTGCGCGATCGCATCACCGAACTGCAGTTGAAGGAGCAGGCCGCACGCCTGAATCAGGAGCAGTTCACCGAGCAGCTCACCACGGCCAACGTGGACGAAGCCGCGCTGGCGGAACGCCTGAGTGCAGACCTCAAGCCTTCGTATCTGCAGGGCGAAGTCACGCGGATCAACAACGCGATCAATGCACTGGGCCCGGTCAACATGGCCGCACTCGACGAGCTGGCGGCAGCGCGCGAGCGCAAGGGCTTCCTCGATGCGCAGTCGGCGGACTTGACTGACGCCATCAACACGCTCGAAGACGCTATCCGCAAGATCGACCAGGAAACGCGCGCTCTGCTGCAAGGCACGTTTGACCAGGTCAACCATCACTTCGGTGAGCTGTTCCCGACGCTGTTCGGCGGCGGCCAGGCCAAGCTGATCATGACGGGCGAAGAGATTCTCGACGCGGGCGTGCAGGTGATGGCGCAGCCGCCGGGCAAGAAGAACTCGACCATCCACCTGCTGTCGGGCGGCGAAAAAGCGCTGACCGCGATTGCGCTGGTGTTTGCGATGTTCCAGCTGAACCCGGCCCCGTTCTGCTTGCTCGACGAGGTGGACGCGCCGCTGGACGACGCCAACACCGAGCGCTACGCCAACATGGTCAAGCGCATGTCCGACAAGACCCAATTCGTTTTTATTTCTCATAACAAGATTGCGATGGAAATGGCGCAACAGCTCATTGGTGTGACCATGCAGGAACAGGGTGTGTCCCGGATCGTGGCGGTGGACATGGATGCCGCGCTGACCATGGCGGAGGCCGCGTAAATGCAGGACAACAACCTGGTGATGGCGCTGTTGGGCGCCGGCGTGGTGTTCGTGCTGGTGATCGTGGTCTACAACCAATGGCAGATCCGCAAGGCGCGCCGGCCCGAGGCTTATAACCCGCTCGCAGGGGAAGCACCGCACGGGGAGGGCTGGGCCGACCGGCATGAACCTGCGCTGGGCGGTCAGCTGGACGAGATCGACCGTGTCGAGCCGCGTCTCGAGCCCGGGCTGGCTCTGCGCTCCGATGGGCATGAGCCGTCGACAGGCAGCGCTGAAACCGAGGCGGGCGTGATCGGTGCCGAACTCGCCCCCGGTGGCGAAGAGGCCGAGTTGCTGGCGGCGGAAGCGGAAGAGCCCGCCGAGGAGCCCGCGCCTGGCTCGCTTGAGCCTGCCTCCGGCGTGATCGACCCTCTGATCGATTGCATCGTGCCGCTGCATCCGGAGCGCGAAGTGTCGGGCGACCGTCTGCTGCCCGCGCTGGCCAAGCTGCGTCGCGCGGGCACCAAGCAGATCCACGTGGAAGGCCTGAACCCGGCGGCCAACGCCTGGGAAGCCATTCGCGCCGGCCAGCGTTACCTCGACTTGCAGGTGGCCGTGCAACTGGCCAACCGCACTGGCCCGCTGAATGCGCTGGAGTTTTCGGAATTCATCAGCGCCATCGATCCGCTGTCGGAAGCCGCCGATGCAGTACCAGAACTGCCGGACATGAACGAGACGATCTCGAACGCGCGCGAGCTCGATGCGTTCGCCGCGGAGTGCGATGTGCAACTCGGCGTGAGCGTGATTTCCGACGGCGCGCCGTGGTCGGCAGCGTATGTGCAGACGGTGGCGACGCAGGACGGTCTGGTGCTCTCGCGCGACGGCACACGCTTCACACGCTTCCACGCAGGGGCCGACGGCGTACAGCGCGCCTTGTTCACGCTGCAGTTCGGCGACACCAACTTCCTGCGCGATGACCTGACCGTCAAGGGCGGCCGTCAGATCACGCTGCTGCTGGACGTGCCCGTGGCCGAGGAGGCGTCCAAACCGTTCAAGCTGGTCTGCGAATATGCCTACACGCTCTCGCAGCGCATGGGTGCACAGGTGGTGGACGACAACCTGCGTCCGCTGACGGAGCAGTCTTTCGTTGCCATCCAGAAGCATCTGCGGGTGCTGTACGACAAGCTTGAGTCGCGCGGCATCCCGGCGGGTTCCAGCACTGCGGTGCGCCTGTTCAGTCACTGACGCTTTCCACGATGAGCAAGACCGCAGACCCTGCGTCCCGAGCGACTCCCGAGGCGCGGGCGGCATGGCTGCGTGCCGCGCTGAATCGCTATGCGCACGAGTACTACGTGCTCGATCAGCCGAGCGTGCCCGACATCGAATATGACCGGCTCTATCGCGAGCTCGAAGCGCTCGAGGCCGAGCACCCGGAACTGAAGACGCCCGATTCGCCGACCCTGCGGGTGGGCGGTGCGATCCTGCCGGAGTTCGCGCCGGTGCGCCACGTCGTTCCGATGCTGTCGATCCGCACCGAGACCGACACCACGCCAAACGGCGCACGTGCGTTTGATGCGAGCGTGCGCCGTGAACTGGGCCTCGATGCGACCGACCCGCCCGTCGAATACGCAGCCGAACTCAAGTTCGATGGCCTCGCCATCAACCTGCGCTACGAGGCTGGTTATCTCGTGCAGGCGGCCACGCGCGGCGACGGCACGACGGGCGAAGATGTGACGCAGAACATCCGCACGATCCGGCAGATACCCCTCGGGCTGTCTCCAGTGCGCGGCGTCGTGCCCGACGTACTCGAGGTGCGCGGCGAGGTCTACATGCGCCGCGACGATTTCGAAAGGCTCAATGCACGCCAGCGTGAACGCGGCGAGAAGACCTTCGTCAACCCGCGTAACACCGCTGCCGGGGCCGTGCGGCAGCTCGACCCCAAGATGGCCGCGGAGCGCCCGCTTTCTTTCTTTGCCTATGGCTTGGGCGAGGTGGTTGGCTGGAAGCCTATGCCCGAGACGCATTCCGGCCTGCTCGATGCGCTGCAGGATTTTGGTTTTCCGATCAGCAAGGAGCGTGCGACCGTCAAAGGCGGGGATGGGCTGGTTGACTTCCACGCTGCCATTGGGGCCAAGCGCGATAGCCTGCCGTTCGATATCGACGGGGTCGTCTACAAGGTCAACGCGCTGGCGTTGCAGCGCGAGCTGGGCTTCCGCACGCGCGAGCCGCGCTGGGCCGTGGCACACAAATATCCTGCCCAGGAGGCGCTGACCACGGTCGAGGCAATCGATGTGCAGGTGGGCCGCACGGGTGCCATCACGCCCGTGGCGCGGCTCGTGCCGGTGTTCGTCGGTGGCGTGACGGTGACCAATGCGACGTTGCACAACGAAGATGAAGTGCACCGCAAGGACGTGCGCGTGGGCGACACCGTGATCGTGCGGCGTGCCGGTGACGTGATCCCCGAGGTGGTGGGCGTGGTGCTGGAACGTCGCCCGATGGTGGAGAAGCCCGGCCGGGATCTTTTCCATGCGGAGCAGGTGCCCCAGCACGGCCCTTACATGCTGCCCAAGACCTGCCCGGTCTGCGGCTCGCACGTCGTGCGCGAGGAGGGCGAGGCGGTGGCGCGGTGTTCGGGCGGACTGTTCTGCTCGGCGCAGCGCAAAGAGGCGATCCGCCATTTTGCCGGACGCCGGATGATGGATATCGAAGGCCTGGGCGAGCGCTATATCGACAACCTCGTCGAGCTGGGCTACGTGCATGGCATTGCTGACCTGTACAAGCTCACGCTCGAAGACTTCCTGGAGATGAAGCGGCGCGCCGACGAGCGGGATGGGCTGACACCCGAAACGGTGGCTGCCGGCAAGATCGCCACGAAGTGGGCAGAGAATCTGCTCGAAGGCATTCAGGCGAGCAAGATGCCGCCGCTGGCGCGCTTCCTGTTTGCGCTCGGCATTCGCCACGTGGGCGAGTCGACTGCCAAGACGCTGGCCGATTGGCTGGGGAGCCTGGCGGTCATTCGCCGTGCGCCTGCGCCGCTGTTGCTTTCCCTGCCCGACGTGGGTGCCGTCGTGGCCGAGGCCATTGCCGACTTCTTTGCCGAGCCGAAGAACCAGCAGGCGTTGGATGCGTTGCTCGATGCGGGCGTCGCTCCGCAGGGCGAGCATGCCCCGAACGCCAAGCTGCGCGAGATGCTCGAACCCGCGCAGCTGTATGCGTCGCTCGGCGTGCCGAAGCTGACTGCCACGCGTGCCAGGCAACTGGCTGCCGCGGCGCCGACGCTTGGCCATTTGGCGCGGGTGCAAGCCGATCAGCTGGCCGGTCTGCCGGCAGACGTATCGGCTTCGCTGCTTGAATGGCTAGGCGCGCATGACCACCGCATCCAGCTGGAACAACTCGATGCGTTGCGCGCCGAGCTGTTGGCCATCATGCCGGACGAGGCTGCGGAAGCGGGCGTTCTGTCGGGCAAGACCGTTGTGCTCACCGGCACGTTGCCGAACCTGACGCGCGATGAAGCCAAGGCGATGCTTGAAGCCGCAGGCGCGAAGGTCTCGGGTTCGGTCTCGAAGAAGACTGACTACGTTGTCGCCGGGGAAGAGGCCGGCAGCAAGCTCGCCAAGGCAGAAGAACTGGGCGTGAAGGTTCTGGACGAAGCGGGTATGCTCGCGCTGTTAAAAAAGTAGCCAGGAGACGAGGCGTGATCCGAAACATCCTGAAGATGGGCGACAGCCGTCTGCTGCGCGTCGCCAAGCCGGTCGAGCGCTTTCATACGCCCGAGCTGACTGCGCTGATCGAAGACCTGTTCGATACGATGGATGCCGCGCGGGGCGCTGGCCTCGCGGCACCGCAGGTAGGCGTGGACCTGCAGGTTGTCATCTTTGGGTTCGACCGCAACGAGCGTTATCCGGATGCGCCCGCCGTACCGAAGACCGTGCTGATCAATCCCACCATCGAACCGCTTTCCGACGAGATGGAAGACGGCTGGGAAGGCTGCCTGTCGGTACCCGGCCTGCGCGGCGTCGTGCCGCGCTACACCCGTCTGCGCTATACCGGCTTCGATCAGCACGGCCACGCGATCGACCGCATTGCAGAGGGCTTCCACGCCCGTGTCGTGCAGCACGAGTGCGATCACCTGCAGGGCGTCCTGTATCCGATGCGTGTGAAGGATTTCACCCGCTTCGGCTTTACTGAGGTGCTGTTCCCGGAATTGCCCGCCAATCACGACGACTGATCGCAGTGGCGGGAGCGCTGCATCCGCTGGGGCGGGTGGGCGCGTTTTCATCCACCACGGAGATGCTATGAAGGGAGAGGGGATGTGGGGCTGGCGCCGACTGGCGCTTGGAATGGCCGTAACAGCCATGCTCGGGCTGGCGGCCTGCGCGGGGCCGCAAGCTCCGGAAACAGCCGCGGCCGCGCCGGCAGCTGTAAAACCGCAAGGCCCGGTCTGGCAGCGTGTGCATCTGGGCGCCGACGCCGGTGCCTACGATTTTCCTGTCTATGCCAACCATCCGCTTGACGGCGACCTGAGCGGCATCCGGGAAGTGGTGCTCGTGCAGCACGGTCTGCAGCGCAACGGCAACGACTATTACGCCGCAGGCGCGGAGTTGCTCAGGACGAGCGGCCGCAACCCCGACGAGGTTCTGCTGATTGCGCCGAACTTTCCCGGCACACCCGATACGGGCAAGGGCTTCGATGGCATGCCGGTCTGGTCGGTCGACGGGTGGATCGGCGGCTTCAATGCGACCAATCCCCCCTACACGGGGCTGAGTTCGCTCAAGGTGCTCGATGACCTGATCGCTTACGTGACCGACCCGGTGCGCGCACCCAACGTCAAGCGCGTGACAGTGGCGGGCCATTCCGGTGGCGGGCAGATCGTGCAGCGCTATGCGGTGCTCAACGATATCGACGAGGGTATCCGCAAGCGCGGCATTGACCTGAACTATGTGGTCGCCAACCCGTCGTCCTATCTGTACTTCACGCCCGAACGGCCGCACGGCAAGGGCTTCAGGCGCTACAGCACGAGCGTCTGTCCCGATTACGACCACTACAAGTACGGCATGGTCGACATGGTCCCGTATGCGGCCGGCAAGAGCGGCAGGCAACTGTTCCACCGCTACGCACAACGCCACGTGACCTATCTGGCCGGCACCGCCGACAACGACCCGAATCACCGCGTGCTCGACAAGCGCTGCGGTGCCGAGGCCGAAGGCCCGACCCGTCTGGATCGCGCACGCAACTACTGGCGCTACGAGCACCATCTGGCGGGTCGCATGCACGTCAACCACCAGGCGCACGAGGTGGTCGGCGTGGGGCACGATCAGGCGAAGATGTTTGGCTCGCGCTGCGGTGCGCAAGCCGTGTTCGGTATGCCGGCATCAACCAACGCCACGGGCGCCGCCTGCCAGGCACCGCGTCTTTGACCAGGCGCCCAAGGAAAAAGCCGGTCACGCGATAGGCGTCGACCGGCTTTTTTCGTTGGAGCGGAGCGGGCGTCAGAACTTCTCGAATGGCCCCAAGAACCGCCACTGCCCCACCGGCAGATCACCCAGTACGATGCGTCCCATACGGATGCGCTTCAGGCCCACGACGTCCAGGCCGACCTGCTCGCACATGCGCCGGATCTGGCGCTTCTTGCCCTCGCGCAGCACGAAACGCAACTGCTCCTCGTTCTGCCAGCTCACCTTGGCGGGCTTGAGGGGCTCGCCGTCCAGCGACAGGCCGAAGCGCAGCTTCTCGAGCAGTTCTTCCGGGAAGACCTTCGAGATGTCGTGCTCCACGCGACCTTGCGGTGAATTCCACACCACGCGCACGAGGTATTCCTTCTCGACCGTTGAATCCTCGCCGATCAGGTGGCGCGCGACGCGGCCGTCCTGCGTCAGCACCAGCAAGCCGGTGGAGTCGATGTCCAGGCGGCCTGCGGGCGCCAGCGCCTTGCGCTGCCACGGGGCGAAGCGCTTGCGCGTGGGATCCTGCTCCCACTGGTTTTCCGGCACGAACAGCGCGGCCGCCGGCTGGTAGCCGTCTTCTGCCTGGCCCGACACGTACCCGACCGGCTTGTGCAGCAGCACGGTCACGCGTTCGCCCTGCTCGGACCGCGCGGCCTGGTGGATCTCGATGATCGCATCCGGGCGCACGCGCGAACCCAGCTCGGTGACGGGCTCGCCATCGACGACGACCCAACCGCGCGGAATCCACTCGTCGGCCTCGCGGCGTGAGCACAGACCCAGTTCGGACATGCGCTTGGACAGGCGAACAAGCCCGCCCGATTCAGCCGGTGCTGCCTGATGTGGGGCCCGCTCTTCGACCTGGCGCGGCGCACGCTCCTGGCGCTCCGGACGCTGCGGCCGGTCTTCGGGGCGGCGTGGCGGACGGTCGTTGTCAAGGCGTCGCGGCGCGCGGTCGTCGCCGTACTTGCGGGGGCGCTGCTCATCGTCGAAGCGTCGCGGCGGACGCTGATCGTCGCCATAGCGTCGTGGGCGTTGCTCGTCATCGGCACGTCGGGGCGGACGTTGATCGTCACCGTAGCGGCGTGGCGGGCGATTCTCGTCAAAGCGGCTGGGTGCCCGTTGGTCTCCGTCACGACGTGGCCCACGTTGATCATCGCCATAGCGGCGCGGACGCTCGTCATCGAACCGGCGCGGCGGGCGGTCTTCGAAGCGTCGCGGCGGCTGGTCGTTATCGAATCGGCGTGGCGGGCGCTGGTCATCGCTGGGCCTGCGCGGCGGACGCGCATCGTCAAAACGACGCGGTGGGCGGTCTTCGAAGCGTCGCGGCGGCTGGTCGTTATCGAAGCGGCGTGGCGGGCGCTGGTCATCGCTGAACCTGCGCGGCGGGCGCTCATCCGCGTCGCGTCTCGGCGCGCGTGGCTGTGAGGCTTTATTGTCGCGACCTTCCTCGGGCTTGGGAGCGCGTTGCGACGGCCGCAGCGGAAGCCGGTCACGGTTCAGGTCAGAGGCGCGCAGCGGTTTGCCGCTACTGCGCACCGTGTTGCCCGTTTCGTCACGGCGCACACCGAGCGTGGTGCGCTTGCCCGGGCGGGTTGCGCGCTGGGTCGGGTCGGAGCGGCGCTTGTCGTCGTCGCCCGGAAAATCGTCGGAGTCGGTAGTCATGAATCTGGACCGGTAAGGCTGGGCGCTCAGATGGCGAGCGCATCGAGCAGCTCGCTTTCCAGCGCGAGCTGCAGTTTGTTGTCCTGGGTCAGGCGGGTGCCGTCGACCAGGAAGATGTCTTCCACGCGCTCGCCAAGCGTGTTGATACGTGCGGTGTGCACCGACACGCGGTGGCGCGCGAGCACACGGGCAATGGCATACAGCAGGCCGGTGCGGTCAGTGGCCGAGATCGACAGCAGGTAATACTGGCCGCGCTCGTCCGGACGCAGGTCGACGCGGGGCTTGATCGGGAAACTGCGAGACTGGCGGGAGACGCGTCCACGCGGCGGTTCAGGCAAAGCGGCTTCGAGTGCGATCTGCTCGGCCAACTCGTGCTCGACGAGCGTGATGATGTCGCGGTAGTGCCCAGGCTCCACCAGCCCGGTGCCTGGGTCGGCTACCTGGAAGGTGTCGAGCGCATAGCCGTGCTTGGTGGTGTGGATCTTGGCATCGAGGATGGTCAGGCCCTTGCGCTCGAAATACCCGCAGATGCGGGCAAACAGGTCAGGCCGGTCCGGCGAATACACGGCCACCTGAAGGCCTTCACCCACGGGAGAAATACGCGCCCGCACAATGGGGGCGGTGGTGTTGACGCGGTTCCAGAAGTGCCGCGTAAACCAGGCAATATCGCTCGCTCCGTGGCGCAAGAACACACCGACGTCGAGCTGCTTCCACAAGGCTTCGTAAGCGGCGTCGTCCAGCGTAGCCAGGCGCAACAGGGCGCGCGCCTTATCCTTGCGGCCTTCGAGCACGGCATGCGCGTCGGTGGTGGCGCCGCCCAAGGCGCGCAATGTCATGCGGTACAGGTCTTCCAGCAGCTTGCCTTTCCAGGCGTTCCACACCTTGGGGCTGGTGCCCCGGATGTCGGCCACGGTCAGCAGATAAAGCGCGGTGAGGCGCCGTTCGCCACCGACCAGGTCAGCAAAGCGACGGATGACTTCGGGGTCGCCCACGTCCTGCTTCTGCGCGACCTGGCTCATGGTCAGATGATGCTCGACGAGCCAGACGATGAGGTCTGCGTCCTCTTTGGCAATGCCATGCTGTCGGCAGAAGCGTCGCGCGTCTGACATGCCGAGCACGGAATGGTCGCCGCCACGCCCCTTCGCGATGTCATGAAACAGCGCGGCCACGGTCAGCACCCACGGCTTGTCGAAGTTCGCCATCAGTTGGCTGCAGAACGGGAACTCGTGCGTGTGCTCGACGATGGCGAAACGGCGGATGTTGCGCACCACCATCAGGATGTGCTGGTCCACCGTGTAGACGTGGAACAGGTCGTGCTGCATCTGTCCGACGATGCGCCGGAAGTTGATCAGGTAGCGGCCCAGCACGCTGGTCTGGTTCATCAGTCGCAGCGCGTGCGTGATGCCCTGCGGCTGTTGCAGGATCGACAGGAAGAGCGCGCGGTTGGCCGGGTCCTGGCGCCATCTGGCGTCCATCAGCGTCCGGGCGTTGTACAGCGCCCGCAGCGTGCTGGCCGCCAATCCCTTGATGCCGCGTGTCTGCTCATACAGCAGGAAGGTTTCCAGGATCGCGGTCGGCTCACGCTGGTAGAGATCGGGGTCGGCAATTTCGAGCATGCCTTGGCGCTCGACGAAGCGTTCGTTGATCTTTCGCGTGATGCCAAGTTCGGTTGGGAAAAGGCGTGCCTCGATGTTCTGCAGCACCACGGTGTTGAGCTGCGAGACCGCCTTTGCCGCCCAGTAGTAGCGGCGCATGATCTGTTCGCTTGCCCGCTTGGCCGTGGTCGGGCGATAGCCGAAAGCCTCGGCCAACTGTGTTTGCAGATCGAAGACGAGCACATCCTGGCGGCGCCCCGCCAGCAGGTGCAGGCGCGCCCGGATGGTCTTGAGCAGGCGTTCGTTGGAGGTCAGTTCCTGCGCCTCGCGGCGCGTGAGCAGGCCGCCTGCGAGCAGTTCGTTCCAGCTCGATCCGAAGCCGGCTGCGCGCGTCATCCACAGGATGACCTGCAGGTCGCGCAAGCCCCCTGGGCTTTCCTTGCAATTGGGCTCGAGGGAGTAGGGCGTGTCTTGATACTTGGCGTGCCGCTGGCGCATTTCCAGCAGCTTCGACTGAAAGAAATCGGCAGCATCGAGGTGCTGCTGGTACTGCACCTCGAACGTACGGTACAAGTCTTCGTCGCCGGTCAGGCGGCGATGCTCCAGCAGGGACGTGCGCACCGTCACGTCCAGCTCGGCCTCGCTGATGCACTCCTCGACCGTCCGCACCGATGACCCGATATCCAGCCCCATGTCCCAGCATCGGCCGATAAACGCTTCGAGGCGCGTCTCGAGCGCCTTGTCTGCGGCGTGCGGCAGCAGCAGGAGGATATCGACGTCGGAATGCGGGAACAGCTCCCCTCGCCCATAGCCGCCCACGGCAACCAGGGCGCAACCTTGGGGCATCTGTTCGTCCTGCCAGAGCTGGATCAGCGCGTGATCCACCGCCCGGGCCAGCTTGGTGACCAACTGATGCACATTGGCGTGCTGCTCGAATTGCGCGAACAGGTGCGCGCGTTCAGCCTTCAGGGCGTCGCGCGGAGACATCTCGGCGGGGGCGGCGGCAGCGGTGTGCATGAATCGAGCATAAATGAAACAGCGACCGGCGCGGACGTCCGGTCGCTGCAGGGATTGGGGCAGGCGCAACTGCTGCGGCGCGCCCGCATCGCGTTCAATCAGGCCGTGGCCGGGGCGCCTTCGCGGACGAATTCCGGTGGCGGGGGCGTCAGCGCCGACACCGTCAGTACTTCGTAGCCGGTCTCCGTCACCAGAATGGTGTGTTCCCACTGCGCCGACAGGCTGCGGTCGCGAGTCTTGACGGTCCACTGGTCCGGCATGGTGCGGATGTCGCGCTTGCCCGCGTTGATCATTGGTTCGATGGTGAAGATCATGCCGGCCTTGAGTTCCATGCCCGTGCCCGGGCGGCCGTAATGCAGGATCTGCGGATCCTCATGGAAATTCTTGCCGATGCCGTGGCCGCAATATTCGCGGACCACGCTGTAGCCAGCTGCCTCGGCGTGCTGCTGGATCACGTGACCGATGTCACCCAGCCGGGCGCCCGGCCGCACCGCGACGATGCCTTTCCACATGCACTCGAACGTCACTTGCGTGAGGCGCTTGGCCAGGATGGAACCTTCGCCGACGATGAAGGTACGGCTGGTGTCGCCGTAATAGCCTTCCTTCGTAATGACTGTGATGTCCAGATTGACGATGTCGCCGCTCTTGAGCGCCTTGTCGCCAGGGATGCCGTGGCAGATCACATCGTTGATCGACGTGCAGATCGACGCAGGAAACGGCGGGTAACCCGGGGGGGCATAGTTGAGAGGGGCCGGCACCGTGCCTTGAACGTCACGCATGTAGGCGTGGCACAGGGCGTCCAGCTTACCGGTGGTGACGCCCGGCTTCACGAACGGTGTGATGTAGTCGAGAACTTCAGACGCCAGCCGGCAGGCCACGCGCATCTGCGCGATGTCTTCGGCGGTGTGAATGATAACGGCCATACTGTGACTTTTTCTGCACGCAGATGCGCAATGCGCTGCGTATTGGCTAAAGGTTGAATTATCGCACCAAAGCGACCCGGTCGGGGCTGCCGCGCGCGCGTTCCGGGTCTTGAGTGGATTGGGGTGCGTCTATGGAAGGTCTTGAGTTGATTGGGTTTTTGCCGCTATAATCATCGGCTAAGCAGTTGCCGGCCGTGTGGTCGGTGGCGCTTGAAATCGCGAGCCGCTTCACCGCGGGTGTCCGTCGTAACGCATGCAACGGATGTCTGAGGCGGCTTCAGACCTAACCCGACTGGAGAATTTCATGTCCGTGACCATGCGCGAAATGCTGGAAGCCGGTGTCCACTTTGGCCACCAGACCCGCTTCTGGAACCCCAAGATGGCCCCCTTCATCTTCGGCCATCGCAACAAGATTCACATCATCAACCTGGAAAAGACGCTGCCGATGTACCTGGACGCACTGAAGTACGTGCGCCAACTGGCAGCCAACCGGGGCACCATCCTGTTCGTCGGCACGAAGCGCCAGTCGCGTGAGATCCTGGCTGAGGAAGCCGCTCGCGCAGGCATGCCGTACGTCGACAGCCGCTGGCTCGGCGGCATGCTGACCAACTTCAAGACGGTCAAGACCTCCATCAAGCGCCTGAAGGACATGGAAGCCGCCAAGGAAGCCGGCGCGACCGAAACCATGAGCAAGAAAGAAGCGCTGATGTTCGAGCGCGAAATGGACAAGCTGGAAAAGTCCATCGGCGGCATCAAGGACATGGGCGGCATTCCGGACGCCATCTTCGTGGTGGACGTCGGCTACCACAAGATTGCCGTGACGGAAGCTGCCAAGCTGGGCATTCCGGTGATCGGCGTGGTTGACACGAACCACTCGCCGGAAGGCATCGACTACGTCATTCCGGGTAACGACGACTCGAGCAAGGCTGTCGCACTGTACGTGCGCGGCGTGGCCGACGCGATCCTCGAAGGCCGCGCCAACGCGGTCCAGGAAGTGGTCGAGGCTGCTCGTGGCGGCGACGACTTCGTCGAAGTCCAAGAAGGCTAAAGACAAGAAGGCGTGCGCCCGCGGCTTGGTTGCGCGGGACGCTGCCAGGCCGCACCTGGTGCAACGCATCGGGGCTGATGGCCAGACAGGGGCGCGTAACAAACGCCCCTTTTTTTTGAAATTTGTCATGCGGATGTCCCACGCACGTCGTATTTCGTGGGGCGGCCGGATGGAAACCGGACGACAGGCCGGCGCGGGGCGATGAGTTCGCTTGCGACCGGACGACGATCTGAAACAAGGAGCATAAGAATGGCGGCAATTACCGCAAGCATGGTGGCAGAACTGCGCGCGAAGACCGACGCGCCGATGATGGAGTGCAAGAAGGCTCTGACCGAAGCCGAAGGTAACCTGGAAAAGGCGGAAGAGATCCTTCGCGTGAAGCTGGGCAACAAGGCCAGCAAGGCTGCTTCGCGCGTGACGGCTGAAGGCATCGTGGCCGCCTACATCAACGGCACGACGGGCGCGCTGGTCGAGCTGAACTGCGAAACCGACTTCGTATCGAAGAACGACGATTTCCTGGCCTTCGGCGCGAAGGTCGCTGAACTGGTGGCCAAGCAGGCTCCGGCCGACGTGGCTGCACTGTCCGCCCTCGAGCTGGACGGCGCGACCGTTGACGCCACGCGTCTGGCCTTGGTCGGCAAGATCGGCGAGAACATGACGATCCGCCGCTTCCAGCGCTTCGAGGGCTCCAAGCTGGTTTCGTACCTGCATGGCACCCGCATCGGCGTGATGGTGGCGTTCGAAGGCGACGAAGTGGCCGCCAAGGACGTGGCAATGCACGCCGCCGCCATGAAGCCTGTCTCGCTGTCGTCGGATGAAGTGCCCGCCGAGCTGATCGCCAAGGAGCGCAGCATCGCCGAGCAGAAGGCCGCCGAATCGGGCAAGCCGGCTGAGATCGTTGCCAAGATGGTCGAAGGCAGCGTGCAGAAGTATCTGAAGGAAGTCTCGCTGCTGAACCAGCCGTTCGTGAAGAACGACAAGCAGACCGTCGAGCAGATGCTGAAGGCCGCCAACACGACCGTGAAGGGCTTCACGCTGTATGTGGTGGGCGAGGGCATCGAGAAGAAGCAAGACGACTTCGCTGCTGAAGTGGCCGCACAGGTCGCGGCCGCCAAGCAACAGGCGTAATGCTGTCTCGATCGTTTCCGATGGTCAGTCGGTCGGCCCTTCGGTATGGGCCGACAGGGCAACTTTTCTCCATCGGCGCGATCATATAATGCCGAACAGACAGGGCACCGCAAGGTGCCCTGTTTGCAGGTGCAGCCTGCTTGCGCTGGCGTCCGCCGGGGATCGCGTCCGGATGGCGCCCACGCAAGAAGGTTGTGGGATCGGCGAAACCCCCGCTTCTCCTGTCGCAGCCGTTATTTTCCATTCCTGTTTCCCGTACCAGGAATCGTCACGAGGATTTCCATGCCTGCCTACAAGCGCGTTCTACTCAAACTTTCCGGCGAAGCCCTGATGGGTGACGATGCCTTCGGCATCAATCGCAGCACCATCGAAGGGATGGTCAACGATATTGCCGAGATCGTGAGGTTGGGCGTGCAGGTCGCTGTGGTGATCGGCGGTGGCAATATTTTTCGCGGCGTCGCTGGCGGTGCGGCCGGCATGGACCGCGCTACGGCCGATTACATGGGCATGCTTGCCACCATGATGAACGCCTTGGCGCTGCAGGATGCCATGCGCCACGCCAATATCGAGGGCCGCGTGCAATCTGCGCTGCGCCTTGATCAGGTGGTCGAGCCGTACATTCGTCCGCGCGCTATCCGCCAGTTGGAAGAGGGCAAGATCGTGATCTTCGCGGCCGGCACCGGCAACCCTTTCTTTACCACCGACACCGCCGCCGCGCTGCGCGGCTCGGAAATCGGCGCAGAAATCGTCCTCAAGGCCACGAAGGTCGATGGTGTCTACACCGCAGACCCCAAGAAAGACCCGAGCGCGACCCGTTACACGACCATCACCTTCGACGAGGCCATCTCGCGCAATCTCCAGGTGATGGACGCGACCGCATTCGCGCTGTGCCGCGACCAGAAGCTGCCGATCAAGGTGTTCTCGATTCAGAAGCCGGGTGCGCTCAAGCGCGTGATCATGGGCGAAGACGAGGGCACGCTGGTGCACGTCTGAGGTTGCCAGTTCGCTTGTTCTGCCGGGAGCTGTCATGTCCACGCAAATGGCGTTGGCGGGCGGCTTCCATGTAAAATCGCCTATTGTCTTGTTGGTCTTGCCGACGTCCTGTGTCGTGTTCCGGGACGCGTGTCTGGCAGGCCGCCGTTATTGTTCGGAGGAAGTATGAGCGTCGCCGATGTCAAGAAGAATGCTGAGCAGAAGATGCAGAAGTCGATCGACGCCTTCAAGGCCGATCTGGCCAAGGTGCGCACGGGCCGTGCCCATACCGGTCTGCTCGATCACGTACAGGTCGACTACTATGGCTCGATGGTGCCGATCAGCCAGGTGGCTAACGTGGGTCTCGCCGACGCCCGCACGATCAGCGTGCAGCCGTGGGAAAAGAAGATGGTGCAGGCCATTGAAAAGGCCATCCGCGACGCCGACCTGGGCCTGAACCCGGCCACCATGGGCGAGATCATCCGGGTGCCGATGCCTCCGCTGACGGAAGAGCGCCGCAAGGAGCTCACGAAGGTTGTGAAGGGCGAAGGTGAAGACGCCAAGGTTGCCGTGCGCAACCTGCGTCGCGATGCGAATGAGCAACTCAAGAAGCTCGTCAAGGACAAGGCCATCTCGGAAGACGACGAGCGCCGCGGTGGTGACGAGGTGCAGAAGCTGACCGACAAGTATGTCGCCGAGATCGACAAGCTGGTTGCCGAGAAAGACAAGGAAATCATGACGGTGTAAGGCCGTCTCCCGCGACGTACGCCCTGGGCGTGCGCGGCGGGAACCCCGATTCATGCATATCAGTTCCACACTGGCGGTGCCAGACACCGCCGATACCCCGCGCCACGTTGCCATCATCATGGACGGTAACGGCCGCTGGGCGACCGAGCGTCGTTTGCCGCGCGTCGCGGGGCACAGCCGCGGGCTCGATGCTGTCCGGGCGACGGTCGAGGCCGCGGCCCGCCGAGGCGTGGGGTACCTGACGCTGTTTGCCTTCAGTTCAGAGAACTGGCGCCGGCCGGCGGAGGAAGTCACCTTCCTGATGAAGCTGTTCATGACCGCGCTTCGTCGCGAGGTGAGCAAGCTTCACGAGAACGGCATTCGCTTGCGCGTGGTCGGCGATCTGTCAGCCTTCAGCCCGCGCATTCAACTGCTGATCCGCGAGGCGGAGGCCAAGACAGCCGCCAACAAGGGGCTGACGGTGACCATTCTTGCCAATTACGGCGGGCGTTGGGACATTCTCCAGGCCATGCAGGCGTTGCTGGCCGCGCAGCCGGGTATCGCGCCCGAGGCCATCACCGAAGAGGTGCTGGCACCCCACATGGCCCTGGCCTATGCGCCGGAGCCGGACTTGTTCATTCGAACGGGCGGCGAACAGCGCATCAGCAACTTCCTGTTGTGGCAGCTCGCATACTCCGAGCTGTATTTCACCGATCGCTTCTGGCCCGATTTCGACGCCGCAGAGCTCGATCGCGCATTTGCTTGGTATCGCAATCGCGAGCGTCGATTTGGTCGCACCAGCGCGCAACTCGACGCCGCCGCCCCCACTGTGTTGTCTGCTGGAGCCTGACACATGCTGCTGACTCGCGTGATTACCGCTGTCTGCCTGCTGATTGTCATCCTGCCCATTTTGTTTTTCGCGCCGCCCGCCGGCTTGGTCGGGCTGGTGGTGGTGTTTGCCGCGCTCGCCGCATGGGAGTGGGGGCGTCTGGTCCGCTTGCCTGACGGGTGGGGGCCGGTTGCCTATGCGGTCGTGGTCATTCTGTTGACGATCGCCTGGCACGATATTCCTCCCCGTGGCGATGTCCGCCCATTGTTTTACGGGGCCGCAGCGGCGTGGATCGTGGCTTGGGCCTTGCTGGCCGGCGGCGTGCACGGATTGAGCGGCGGTCGCCGCGTGGTTGTCGCGCTGCTGGGGTGCGTCATTCTCCCTGCGTTTGTGCATGCGGTCAGCATGTTGCGTGCACACGGTATTGCCTTTCTGCTTTCGGTGGCGGTGCTCGTGTGGGCGGCCGATGTCGGTGCTTATTTTGTCGGCAAGGCGATTGGCCGGCGAAAGTTGGCCCCGACCATCAGCCCGGGCAAGTCCTGGGAGGGTGCGATTGGCGGTGCCGTGCTGGTGGGTGTGATTGCGACCGTTGCCGGTAGCACGCACTGGTTTGCTCCGACGTGGTTCTCGTATCAGTTCGATCAGCGCGGCGCTGTCACTGCCCTGGCGCTGACCCTGCTGCTGGTGGGGGCAAGCATCGGCGGAGATTTGTTCGAGTCGCTGCTCAAGCGTCAGGTTGGCATGAAAGACAGCAGCCGGCTGCTTCCCGGCCACGGCGGTGTCCTGGACCGCATCGATGCACTGTTGCCGGTGTTCCCCCTGGCTGCTTTGCTGATTTCCTGAGGCGTCTTCTGAACATGATGCGCTTGACCGTTCTTGGCGCCACCGGCTCCATTGGCGACAGCACGCTAGACGTGGTGCGTCGTCATCCTGACAAGTATCGCGTATTTGCACTCACCGCGAACGCGCAGGCCAACAAGCTTGCGGCGCTTTGTCGTGAGTTCCGCCCGGAGATGGCCGTGCTCGGCTCGCCCGCGGCAGCCGACGCCTTGCGCGAACAGTTGGGGGCAGACGCTGCCGGCATCGACATTCGCTCGGGCGCCGAGGCGTTGGAAGAAGCCGCTGCCCATCCTGATTGCGACGCTGTCATGGCCGCCATCGTTGGCGCTGCCGGATTGCGCCCGACCCTGGCTGCCGTGCGCGCTGGCAAGCGCGTGCTCTTGGCCAACAAGGAGGCGCTGGTCATGTCGGGTGCGCTCTTCATGGATGCGGTGCGCCAGCATGGGGCTACGGTGCTGCCGATCGACAGCGAGCACAACGCCATCTTCCAGAGTCTGCCTCAGCACTCGCCGCAGTTTGGTCGCGGTGTGTCCCGTATTGTCTTGACGGCCTCCGGCGGCCCGTTCCGCACCCGCGCCGTCGAAACACTGGCCGATGTGACGCCCGATCAGGCCTGCGCTCATCCGAACTGGGTGATGGGGCGCAAGATCTCGGTCGATTCCGCCACCATGATGAACAAGGGGCTGGAAGTCATCGAGGCGTACTGGCTCTTTGGTGTGCCCGTCGAGCGGCTCGAAGTGCTGATTCACCCGCAGAGCGTCATCCACTCGATGGTCGGATACGAAGATGGCTCGGTACTGGCCCAGTTGGGCAATCCCGACATGCGCACCCCGATCGCGTATGGGCTGGCTTATCCGGAGCGCATCGAGGCAGGCGTGCCGCTGCTGGATCTTGCGGCAACGGGTACCTTGACGTTCGAGGCGCCGGATCTGCACCGCTTCCCGTGCCTGGCGTTGGCCTTTGAAGCATTGCGGGCCGGTGGTACGGCACCTGCTGTGTTGAACGCCGCGAACGAGGTGGCGGTCGAGGCATTCTTGCAGCGCCGCATCCGTTTTACGGACATCGCCGCCGTGGTGGGCGATACGCTGGCGCGTACAACGGTTGTGCCGGCGGATTCGCTCGAGACCGTCTTCGCCGCGGATGCGGCGGCGCGTCGGCAGGCCGAACGCTACATTGCGCTGGCCTGCGCGCAGTCGCCCGCCGCGTAAACAGTGCCCCGTCAGGGCAAGCGGGTAACATAACGCGCTCGCGCGGCTAGGCTGCGCGAACCGTTCAGTGCATCCGGAGAAGGTTCTTGCAGACCGTTTTAGCGTTTGTCTTTGCGATCGCGGTGTTGATCGTCATTCACGAACTCGGGCACTACAGCGTCGCCCGGTTGTGCGGCGTCAAGGTGCTGCGGTTCTCTGTCGGTTTCGGCAAGGTGCTGTTCCGACGGGTCGGCAGCGGCCCCGACCACACCGAATGGACCCTTTGCGCCATCCCTCTGGGGGGTTACGTCAAGATGCTGGGCGAGGGCTCGCGAGATCCGGAGAAAGACCCGCCGATTCGTCCCGAAGAGCTGCCGCGCACGTTCGATCACCAGCCCGTCTATAAGCGCTTCGCCATTGTTGCTGCAGGTCCGATCGCCAACTTCCTGCTCGCGATCGTGTTGTATGCGGTGCTGGCGTGGGTGGGTGCGGTTGAGCCGTTGCCCATTCTCGGCGCCCCGCCGCCGGGAAGCATTGCGGCCCAAGCGGATCTGCGAGCCAAGGACCGCGTGGTCGCCATCGGCACCGAGGCTGATGCGCCGAGCCCCGTGCAGAGCTGGAGCGATGTCCGCATGCGCTTGTACGCAGCGGGTATCGGCGGGCACGATGCGCTCATGCAGGTGCGTGGCGCTGACGGGGTCGAGCGTACGGTCCGCTTGCAAGGTCTGCCTAGCGCCGCGCGCACACCCCAGGCGGATGTGATTGACCAGATTGGCCTGCGTCTGATGGGTGGCCCTGTCACGATCGTCGATGTCTTGCCCAACAGCGCCGCTGCGCGCGCCGGATTGCGTGCCGGCGATCGGATCGTCCGCTTCGCCGGTCAATCCACGGATCAGGCGACCGATCTGATCCGTCAGATTCGCGCGATGCCGGAGCAGAACGCCTCGATCGACGTATTGCGCAATGGCGTGTCCTTGACGCTGCCGGTTCGTCTGGACGCCGATGCCGACCCCAAGAATCCGGGCGGCCCCAAGGTCGGCAAGCTCGGCGCCCAGCTGAATCAGAAGGTCGAAACGGCGCTGATCCGTGACGAGCCGCTAGCCGCCATGGTCCACGCGACGCGCGAGGTCTGGCAGACATCGGTGCTCTCGCTGGAGGTGCTGGGCAAGATGATCGTCGGCCAGGCATCGCTGCAGAACCTGAGCGGCCCGATTACGGTGGCCGATTTCGCGGGCAAGGCGGCGAGCCTTGGCTGGCAGACGTTTGTAGGCTTTCTCGCGCTGATCAGTGTCAGCCTCGGTGTGCTGAACTTGTTGCCCGTTCCGGTATTGGATGGGGGGCATTTGCTGTATTATTGCGTGGAATTTTTGACAGGCCGACCCGTGCCGGAATCCTGGCAAGCAGTACTCCAAAAAATCGGCGTCGCCTGCATTCTGCTTCTCACTTCGCTCGCTTTGTTCAACGATTTGAGTCGGCTGTTTCTGACTCGCGGCTAGACGTATTGCTGCCTTATCGTTGCCCTGAAGGTGAGCGGGCAACCCAAGGTTTTGAAAACACTCGGAAGTGGATTCCAGCCGGATCCAATTAGGGGATTAGATTGATCAGACAACATCGCTTCCCGCTCAGCGTGCTGGCGGCCTCCGTGCTGACCGTGACTGCCGGTCAGGCTCATGCAGTGGAGCCGTTCGTCGTCAAGGACATTCGCGTGGAGGGGGTGCAGCGCGTCGAGCCGGGCACCGTATTCGGCTATCTCCCCGTGAAGGTGGGTGAGACCTTCACCGACGAGAAGGGCGCAGAGTCGATTCGCGCGCTCTATAACACCGGCTTCTTCAAGGACGTGCAGATCCGCGCCGAAGGCAACGTGCTGGTCGTGCGCGTGGAAGAGCGTCCCGCGATTTCCCAACTCGAGTTCATCGGGTTCAAGGAATTCGACAAGGAAGCGCTGCGTCGCACGCTGCGCGGTGTGGGTGTGGCTGAAGCCCGCTACTACGACAAATCGCTGATCGACCGCGCTGAGCAGGAAATCAAGCGCCAGTATGTCGCTCGCGGTTACTATGCCGCAGACGTGTCGACCACCGTCACGCCGGTCGATGCCAACCGCGTGTCGATTACCTTCACCGTGGATGAAGGTCCGACCGCCAAGATCCGCCAGATCAACATCGTCGGCAACAAGGCCTTCTCCGAAGGCGACCTGCGCGACGAGATGCAGCTGTCCACGCCCAACTGGCTGTCGTGGTACACCAAGAACGATCTGTACTCCAAGCAAAAGCTCACCGCCGATCTGGAAGCGCTGCGCTCGTTCTACCTCGATCGCGGTTATCTCGAATTCGCTATCGAGTCGACCCAGGTGTCCATCACGCCTGACAAGAAGGATATCTACCTCACGCTGAACATCCACGAGGGTGAGCAGTACAAGGTGTCGGATATCAAGCTGACCGGTGAGCTGCTCTCGAAGCAGGCCGAGATGGAAAAGCTCATCAAGCTGAAGCAGGGCGATGTGTTCTCGTCCGCCAAGCTGTCGGCGACCACCAAGGCGATCACCGATCTGCTCGGCACATATGGCTACGCGTTCGCGACGATCAACCCGCAGCCGCAGATCAATCAGAAAGATCGCACGGTTACGCTTACGCTGGTGGTGGATCCGGGCCGCCGTGTGTACGTGCGCCGCGTCAACGTGGTCGGCAACAGCAAGACCCGCGACGAGGTCGTCCGCCGCGAGATGCGCCAGATGGAAGCTTCGTGGTTCGATGGTGAGAAACTGCAGCTCTCGCAGAATCGCATCAACCGCACGGGCTACTTCACCGACGCGAACATCACCACCGAAGATGTGCCGGGCACGTCCGATCAGGTGGATGTGAACGTCAATGTGACCGAGAAGCCGACCGGCCAGATCAATCTGGGCGTGGGCTTCTCTTCAACCGACAAGCTGGTGCTGTCGGCCGGTATTCGTCAGGACAACGTGTTCGGTTCGGGTACCAGCCTGGGGCTGGACGTGAACACGTCCAAGTCGAACCGCACGGTTGCCGTCACGCAGTACGACCCGTACTTCACGGTGGATGGCATCAGCCGCTCGACCGAGCTGTACTACCGCACATATCGGCCGCTGTATTACACGGGTGACCAGGATTACCGTGTGGTGCAACAGGGCGGTAACGTCAAGTTCGGCGTGCCGTTCTCGGAAACCGATACTGTCTTCTTCGGCATCGGCTACGAGCGTACGACCATCGACGTCACGTCGAATACGCCGTTGGCTTATCAGAACTACGTTGCCAAGAACGGGCGGATCACCAACAACTTCCCGATCACCATCGGCTGGTCGAAGGATCAGCGTGACAGCGCGCTGGTGCCGACACGCGGTCGCTATCAGCAGGCCAACCTCGAGGTCGGTATCCCGGGCGGCGACCTGCAGTACTACCGTGCGTACTACCAGCACCAGTACTTCTATCCGCTGTCGAAGTCGTTCACGATGGCCTTCAACAACGAGATCGGTTACGGCCACGGCTACGGAAACAAGGATTTCCCGGTCTTCAAGAATTACTACGCCGGCGGTATCGGCTCGATCCGCGGTTACGAAACCAGCACGCTGGGCCCGCGCGATGCAAACGGTGTCGCCATCGGCGGCGCGAGCAAGTTCGTTGGCAACGTGGAGTTCATCTTCCCGCTGCCAGGGTCCGGCGTAGACCGCACGGTTCGTCTGTTCACATTCTTCGACTACGGCAACGTGTTCGCAGAAGGCCAGCCTTACAAGCTGGGCGACATGCGCTACTCCACCGGTTTCGGCCTGTCGTGGCTGTCGCCGATCGGCCCGCTGAAGGTCAGTATGGGCTTCCCGATCAAGCGCAAGGCCGAAGATCAAACCCAACGGTTCCAGTTCCAGATCGGGACTGCATTCTAATGACTGCATTCATGATGAAAACCACGCGCATCAAGCTGTCCCGCATGGGCGTGTCCGCAGCCTTTGCCGCGCTCGCCGTGGCAACCGCATTGCCGGCCACTGCACAGGAAGCCCGCATCGCGGCCGTCAACTCCGAACGTATCCTGCGCGATTCTCAGCCCGCAAAGGCTGCACAGGCCAAGCTGGAAGCCGAGTTCGCCAAGCGTGATCGCGAACTGCAGGACATGGCGTCCAAGCTCAAGTCCATGTCGGACAAGCTCGACAAGGAATCGGCAGTACTGGCCGACTCCGATCGCACTCGCCGCCAGCGCGAGCTGTCGGATCTGGACCGTGATTTCCAGCGCAAGCAGCGTGAGTTCCGCGAGGACCTGAACCAGCGTCGCAATGAGGAACTGGCGCAGGTGCTGGAGCGGGCGAATCGCGTCATCCGCTCGATCGCCGAGCAGCGCAAGTACGATCTGATTGTGCAGGAAGCGGTGTACGTGAACCCGCGCATCGACATCACCGACGATGTGCTCAAGGCGCTGAACACTTCGCAATCTGCGAAATGAGGGTGTTCCCATGTCGTTTTCGCTTGGTGAACTTGCCGCGTCGCTCGGCGCGACCGTCCAGGGTGACGCCGGCCTGATCGTCAAGTCGATCGCGCCGCTCGACCAGGCCGGCGCCGATCAGCTCGCTTTTCTTTCCAATCCGCTGTACCTCAATCAAGCCGTGACGTCCGGCGCGGGCGCGATCATTGTGTCGCCCCGCGATCTGGAAACGCTTGAGGGTCAAGGCCATGCGGCTGGCCGGAGCTGGCTCGTGGCAGCCAACCCCTACGCTGCGTTTGCGCGCGTCGCTCAGCGCTATGCTGCGTTGGCCGCACGCCCGGTCGTACCGGGTATCCACCCGAGCGCCAGCGTGGGCGAGGGTGCCGTGGTGCCGACGTCGTGCTCGATCGGCCCGAACGTGACGATCGAAGCCGGAGCGGTGCTGGGCGAGCGCGTCCGCATCGCTGGCAACAGCTTCGTCGGTGCCGGCGCGCACATCGGCGACGACACGCTGCTTTACGCCAACGTCTCGATCTACCACGGCTGCATCGTCGGTGCGCGCTGCATTGTGCACAGCGGTGTCGTGATCGGCGCAGACGGCTTCGGCTTTGCGCCCGATTTCGGCCCCCAGGGCGGAGAGTGGGTGAAGATCCCGCAAACTGGCCGTGCCATGATCGGCGATGACGTCGAGATCGGGGCGAACACCGCCATCGACCGCGGCGCAATGGCGGACACGGTGATCGAGCAAGGCTGCAAGATCGACAACCAGGTCCAGATCGCACACAACGTCCACGTCGGCGCGTACACCGTCATCGCGGGCTGCGCAGCGATCTCGGGCAGCACAAAGATCGGGCGCTATTGCATCATCGGCGGCGCGGCCAATTTTGCGGGTCACCTCACGATCGCCGATCGTGTGACGGTATCGGGCGGTACATCGATCACCAAATCCATCACTAAACCCGGTGGCCATTTCACCAGCGTCTTCCCGTTCATGCCGCATGGCGATTGGGAACGCAACGCGGCCATCGTCCGAGGCCTGACGCGCATGCGCGAACGGTTGCAACAACTGGAACAGCAGGTCAGAGACCTGCAGCAATAACCATGACCGAAGCATCTAACGCGACGACGAGCCTCGTCAGCGATTTCACCATCAAGAAGATTCTCGATCTGCTCCCGCATCGCTATCCGATGCTGCTCGTGGATCGCGTGATTTCGCTGGAGCCGCGCAAGTCGATTACGGCCATCAAGAACGTTACGTTCAATGAACCGTTCTTCAACGGCCACTTCCCCGGTCACCCGGTGATGCCGGGCGTGTTGATGCTCGAAGCGCTGGCGCAGACCGCCGCACTGTTGACCTTCGGCGAGGCCGACCATGAGCGCAAGGATAACCAGCTTTACCTGTTCGTCAGCATCGACGGCGCACGCTTCAAGCGCCAGGTGATTCCCGGCGATCAGCTGGTGATGACGGCCGAGCTACTGCGCTCGAAGAGCGGCATGTGGAAGTTCAAGGTGTACGGTACGGTTGACGGCGAAGTTGCCGTGGAGGCCGAGATCATGTGTGCCGTGCGCGAAGACAAATCCAAGGGCGAGGCATGACGCAAGCACAGAAGATCCATCCGACCGCGCAGATCGACCCGAAGGCGGAGCTCGACTCGAGCGTCGAGATTGGCGCCTTCACGATTGTCGGCCCGAACGTGCGCATCGGGGCGGGCACCCGCATTGGCCACCATACGGTGGTCGAGGGGTACACCACGCTGGGCCGAGACAACAGCATTGGACATTTCGCGTCGGTAGGCGGTCGTCCGCAAGACATGAAGTACCGCGATGAGCCGACCCAGTTGATCGTTGGCGATCGCAACACCATCCGAGAGTTCACCACGATCCACACCGGCACGGCGCAGGATGCAGGCATTACGTCCATCGGCGACGACAACTGGATCATGGCCTACGTGCATATTGCGCACGACTGCCGCGTCGGCAACCACACGATATTCTCGAGCAACGCTCAGATCGCCGGTCACGTCGAAGTGGGCGACTGGGCGATCCTTGGCGGGATGTCCGGCGTCCACCAGTTCGTACGCATTGGCGCGCACGCCATGCTGGGCGGCGCGTCGGCACTCGTGCAGGATGTCCCCCCGTTTGTCATCGCCGCGAGCGACAAGGGCGGCAACAAGGCGGCGCCGCATGGCATCAACGTGGAAGGGCTGCGCCGGCGCGGTTTCACAGCCGGTCAGATCGCCGGCCTGCGCCAGGCCTACAAGCTGCTGTACAAGAGCGATCTGAGCTTCGATCAGGCCAAGGCTGAGATCACCGCGCAGATTGCCCAGGCCGACGACGCGCCTGCCCGCGAGGCGCTCACCGCCTTTGCTGATTTCATTGCCGCCACCAAGCGCGGCATCGTGCGTTGACCGATCGCACAGCGCCGGCACGTCGCATCGGCATGGTGGCCGGCGAGGCGTCCGGCGATCTGCTGGCCTCGCTGTTGCTCAAGGGACTGCAGGCGCAGCTGCCCGCCGACATCGCCTACAACGGCATCGGTGGGGCCCGCATGGCCGAGCAGGGCTTCCAGTCGAACTGGCCGATGCACAAGCTGTCGGTCAATGGCTACGTGGAGGTGCTGGGGCAACTGCGAGAGATCCTTGCCATTCGCAAGGCGCTGAAGCAGGACCTGCTGGCAAACCCGCCGCTGGCCTTTATCGGCGTCGATGCGCCGGATTTCAATTTCAACGTCGAGATCGCGATGCGACAGGCAGGTGTGCCGGTGGTGCACTTCGTCAGCCCGTCCATCTGGGCGTGGCGCGCGGGGCGCATCAAGACGATCGCGCGCGCGGTCGATCATATCCTTTGCCTGTTTCCGTTCGAGCCCGAGATCTATGCAAAGGCCGGAATTCCGGCCACGTACGTGGGTCATCCGCTGGCGGACGAAATCCCGCTCGTGCCGGACGTGGAAGGGGCCCGCACAAGGCTGGGCCTGCCGCTGGGCCGCAAGGTCGTGGCGGTGTTGCCGGGCAGCCGTAACTCCGAAGTGAAGCACCTTGGGCCAACGCTGTTTGCCGCGATGGCACGCATGCAGTTGGTGGAGCCCGATCTTGCATTCGTGCTGCCCGCCGCAAACGCGACATTGCGTGAACGTATCGACGCCCTGCACGCTGAACATCCGGGCCTGCACCTGTGGGTCGTCGACGGGCAGTCGCATGCGGCCATGGAAGCCGCCGACGTGATCCTGCTGGCCAGCGGCACGGCCACGCTCGAAGCCGCGCTGTACAAGAAGCCGATGGTCATCACCTACAAGGTGCCTTGGCTGACAGCGCAGATCATGAAGCGTAAGGGCTATCTGCCGTACGTTGGGCTACCGAACATCCTGTCCGGTCGCTTTGTCGTGCCCGAGTTGCTGCAAGACGACGCGACGCCCGAGGCCTTGGCGCGTGAAACCCTGCTGCAACTCAGCGACCACGGCAACGCCACGTTCCTGCGCGAGCATTTCACGCAGATGCATCTGACGCTCAAGCAGAACATGGCTGAGATCGGCGCGAAAGTCGTGGTCGACCTGCTGCGCAGCCGCGCTAAGCTGTAAGGCCATGGCGCCGCGCAATTCCAATCCCTCGCAACTCGGCCTCCCGCTTCTGGATACAGCGGAGGGCAAGCGCGCCCGCCGCGTGCTTTGCGGCGTGGACGAAGCGGGCCGCGGGCCGCTGGCCGGACCCGTGACGGCGGCCGCCGTGATTCTCAACCCACGCAAGCCGATCAAGGGGCTGGCGGATTCGAAGATCCTCACCGCCAAGAAGCGCGCAGCGCTCTACGACGAGATCGTCGAAAAGGCGCTCGCCTGGCATGTGGCTGAGGCTACCGTCGAAGAGATCGACCGCATCAACATTTTGCACGCGACCATGCTGGCCATGCGCCGAGCGGTGGAGGGCGTAGCCGCTCAGGGCATGGCGCCTGATCTGGTGCAGGTGGATGGCAACCGCTGTCCGCAGATCGCGTTTGCCGTCGAGGCCATCGTCAAGGGCGATGCGCTTGTGCCGGCCATTTCGGCGGCATCGATCCTGGCCAAGGTCACGCGCGACCGCCAACTGGCTGCGTTGCACGAGGCGTTCCCGCATTACGGCTTCGACGTGCATGCCGGGTATGGCACACCGCAGCATCTCGCGGCGATCGACTTGCATGGCGTGACGCCGCACCATCGCCGTTCATTTGCGCCTGTGCGCCGCGTGCTTGAGGCCTTGGCGACGACGCACGCCCAAACCCCGTCCGACGCCGCCGAAAGCGCCTGGGACGCCTGACTCTCCGCGAACGACCTCGTGAAACACATCACCTCCCGCGACAACGCGGTGTTCAAGCACCTCAAGGCCCTCTCGGGCTCGACGCAACATCGTCGGCGCGCGGGGCAGTCGGTGCTCGACGGCGTCCACCTGGTTGCGGCTTATCTGGATGCGGGACACACGCCGGCCCAGTGCCTGGTCTCCGAACGGCACGTTGCGCATCCGGAGGTGGCGAGGTTGCTCGATCGCGTCGACCCGCAAACCGTCATCCTGCTGGCGGACAGCCTGTTCGCCCAACTCACCACGGTCGTCAATGGCATCGACCTGATGGCGCTGATCGACACGCCGGAAGGCCATCTGCCGCAGGTGATCGATACGGATTGCGTGATCCTCGATGGCATTCAGGATGCCGGCAACGTAGGCTCGATCCTCCGCTGCGCGGCAGCTGCGGGTGTGCGCGATGTGTTCATGACGGCAGGTTGTGCATTTGCGTGGTCGGCCAAGACGCTGCGTGCCGCGATGGGCGCGCATTTTCACCTGAACATCGTCGAACACTGCACGTTCGAGAGCGTGCATCCGCGATTGCAGATACCGTTGCTGGCGACATCGTCGCACGCGCGGCAGGCCGTCTTTGATGTGCCGCTCAAGACCCCGGTGGGGTGGGTGTTCGGCAACGAGGGGGCGGGCGTCTCTGATGAATGGCTCTCTGCGGTGACTACCCCCGTGGCCATTCCGCAGCCCGGAGGCATGGAGTCGCTCAATGTGGCTGCCGCTGCAGCCATCTGTCTGTTCGAGGCCGTGCGCCAGCGTCGCGCCGGCTGAACCTGTTTTTGTTGGCGATAGGTCACATGGCGTTTTCAAACGCCAGAACAGTCCCGCATTGACTTTGCCATTGAGTAATGGAACATTGAGCGAGGTGCCGTTCGGCGCCCCCGATAACCAGACTCAAGGAGACCGCCATGCCGAATCCCACGCTGGCGCGCGTCAACATGGACGAACTCGCGCAGTTTCGCGAGATCCAGCAACTCGCCTACCAATGCGTCGAGGCCGTCGGCGCCATGCTGCGGCCGGGCATGACCGAGAAGGACGCTGCCAGGCTGCTCACGGAATGGCTGGGCGATCGTGGCGTGCACGACTGGCTGCACAAGCCGTTTGCCTGGTTTGGCGATCGCACGGCCTTCCAGGGCTTCTCAGGTCTGACGCATATGGCTGGCTTCAACCTGGCGTTCTTCCCGTCGTCGCGGCGGCTGGAGGAGAACATGCCGGTCATTCTCGATGTGGCGCCGGTACGCAATGGCGTGATTGCCGATGTCGGGTACGCCACGTGCCTTGGCCATAACGACATCCTGGAGCAGCTGCTGGACGACCTGATGGCGCATCGCGAGCTGATCGTGCGCCTCATCCGCGAGCGCCGGCCGATGGCGGATGTGGCGCGAGCGGTCGATCAACTCTGCATGAAGCAGGGCGTGGAGCCGCGCCACAAGGCGTATCCGTTCAAGGTGCTGGCGCATCGCGTGGCCAAGCTGGAGCGCCCGTCCAAGCCACGTTTCGTCGCGCGCTTCGGCTTGAACGCCACGCGCAACCTGGTCCTCGATCAAGTGCGTAGCGGCAAGCAGGAGGGGTGGTCGCCCCTCTGGTCGATCGATCGGCGCTCCGAGCACGCGCCGGTGCCTGGCCTGTGGGCCGTTGAGCCGCATCTGGGCTTTCATGGCGTCGGCGCCAAGTTTGAAGAATTGCTCGTCATCACCGAAGACGACGCCTACTGGCTCGACGACGATCTGCCGCACGTGCGTCGCTGGCAACAGCGTCAGCTCGCGCAGCAACGTGCGGCGTAACGCGTGCGGAGGCCCACATGAAGACGCTTCCTGAAGAGGCTCCGCTGGCCTTGTTCGAACCGGCCGTCGCTTTCCCGCGCGCCGAGCGCACCGTGCAGTCCGGCGAGGTGACACTCGCGGTCAAAACGTGGGGCGATCCGGCGCGCCCGACGATCGTGCTCGTCCATGGCTATCCCGACAACAGTGAGGTCTGGCACGAGATGGCCCCAATGCTCGCGCGCGACTATTACGTCATTGCCTACGACGTGCGCGGCGCGGGCCGATCGAGTGCACCACGGGGCATGCGCCATTACACGTTTGCACGGCTGACGGACGATTTCATCGCTGTGATCGACACGTTGAGCCCCAGCAAGCCGGTTCACCTGATCGCACACGACTGGGGTTCGATCCAGTCTTGGGAATTCGTGACCGAAGCGCGCCTGCGCGGACGCATCGCGTCGTACACGTCGTGCTCGGGGCCCTGTCTTGACCACGTAGGGCACTGGATGCGCGCGCGGCTGCTGCGGCCCACGCCTGCGTCATTGGGGAAGATGCTTGGGCAGCTTGTGCGCTCGTGGTACGTGCTGTTGTTCCACTTGCCGATTGTGCCCGAACTGACGTGGCGCCTGTGGCTCGGTCGCGCGTGGCCACGGCTTTTGCGGCGCGTCGAGAACACCACCATCGTGCCGCGCGCCACGCAGACGTCCGACGGCGTACGTGGTGTCTCGCTCTATCGCGCCAACTTCATCCGTAGCCTGTTCGCGCCGCGCAAGCGTAATGCGCACGCGCCGGTGCAGGTCATCGTCCCAATGCTGGACAAATACGTCAGCCCGGCCTTGTCCGAAGACCTCTCGCGCTGGGTGCCGCAGTATTGGCGGCGCGAGGTGGTCGCGCGGCATTGGCTGCCGGTCACGCACGCCACCCAGATGGCCGAGATGGCGCGTGAGCTGATCGACTATGTGGAGGGCAAGCCGGAGCCCGAAGCCTTGCAGCGGGCACGCCAGCACGGCGAGCACGCGCCGCTGTCCGGCAAGCTCGCTGTCATTACCGGCGCGGGTAGCGGGATCGGCCGGTGTGCGGCGCTGGAGTTTGCAGCGCAGGGTGCGGCCATCGTCGCTGTCGACATTCGCGCCGAAGATGCCGAGCGCACCGCCACGCTGATTCGCCTGACGGGCGGCAAGGCGTGGGCGCGGACGGCTGACGTCGGCAACGCGGGAGACATGGAGGCGCTCGTCGATTGGGTCGGCAAGGAACTCGGCGGTGCTGACATCGTTGTCAACAATGCGGGCATCGGCATGGCCGGCGGCATTATCGACACGTCGGAGCGCGACTGGCAGCGCATCCTGCATGTGAATGTGTGGGGCGTGATCCACGGAGCGCGCCTGTTCGCCAGACAGATGGTGGCGCGCGGGCAGGGCGGACATATCCTGAACACCGCCTCGGCCGCGGCGTTTGCACCATCGCGCGATCTGGCGGCCTATGCAACCACCAAGGCCGCCGTGCTGATGCTCTCCGAATGCATGCGTGGTGAACTGGCCGAATACGGCATCGGTGTGTCGGCCATCTGCCCCGGCTTTGCCGAAACCGGAATCATGGCCTCTACCGTGTATGCCGGTACGACGGAGGCTCAGCAAGCCCAGTTGCGCGCCCGCGCGACGAAGCTCTATCAGTTGCGTGGCCTCAAGCCCGAGACCGTCGCCCGCGCCATGCTGCGCGCGGTGTTGCGCAACAAGCCGGTCGTCACGATCGGCATCGAGGCGCACGCGTCGCGCTTCATTTCACGCTATGCGCAGTGGCTCGGCCGACTGATCGCGCGCGTGAGCATGGCCGGGCATTGAGCGCGGCAACACGACAACGATACGGAGACAAACCATGACCGCGCCCGACTATTACATCAAGGCTCGCCACGTCCGCTTTGACTGGAAGGACACGCCTATCCAGTGGATTCCCGGTGACCCGTCCAGCACGCACATCATCAACATCCTGAACCTGCTGTTTCCCGCAGGCGAACTCTGGTTCTGCCGTGTCTACAACAAGGCGCTGCCGCAGATTACCGATCCGAAACTGCGCGCGGATGCCGAGGGCTTCCTGCGTCAGGAGGCGGTCCACTCGCGCTCCCACAACGGGGTCCTGGCGCATTACTACAAGGATCATGGCATCGACACCCAGCCCTTTACCAGGCGGCTGGACTGGTTGTTTGCGAAGGTGCTCGGCGAGCAGCCGCTGGGCCTGAAGATTGGCCACACGCGCTTCTGGCTTCGTCAGCAGCTTGGCATCATCGCAGCGCTGGAGCACTTCTTCGGCTATCTCGGCAACTGGGTGCTCAACGCGAAGGGTCTCGACGCCGCCCAGGCGGACCCAGTGATGCTCGACCTGCTGCGGTGGCATGGCGCAGAGGAGGTCGAGCACCGCACGGTGGCGTTCGACATCTTCCGCCACATGGGCGGCACCTATGCGGAGCGCTGCTTCCACATGCTGACCACGATCTTGCTGCTGCTGTACTTTCTCGTCACAGGCTTCCGCTTCATGTACAGGCGAGATCCGGGGGCTGGACGCTTTCCAGGTTTCATCCGGGGCTGGTGGCACGGTTCGCGGCGCGCTTGCCTGCCGTCGTTCTGGAAGATGCTGGGAGCAGCCCTGCGCTATTTCCGGCCAAGCTACACGCCCCATCACGAAGGCTCGACGGAGCAGGCACTGGCCTATCTTGCAACTTCCCCTGCGGCGCAAGCCGCTGCCCACGGCGGCAACTGGGTGCGGGACGCTGCCTGAGCGGGCTTCCAGCAAGCAAAACGGCCGGTGCGAAGCCGGCCGTTTGCTGTGCAGCGACGAGGACCCTAGTCGTTGTTGTGATCCATCTTGACGTCCTGCAGGATCGTCGTGGCGATCTCCTCGATCGACTTGTGCGTGGACGATAGCCACTTGATGCCCTCTCGCCGCATCAAGGATTCAGCCTCGTTCACCTCGTAGCGACAATTTTCCAGTGCCGCATATTTGCTGCCTGGGCGACGTTCGTTCCGGATCTCGGACAGGCGCTGCGGATCGATCGACAGGCCGAAGATCTTCGCCTTGTAGTCGTACAGCACCGTGGGAAGCTTGCCGCGCTCGAAATCGTCCGGAATCAGCGGGTAATTGGCCGATTTCACGCCGTATTGCATGGCCAGATAGAGACTGGTCGGCGTCTTGCCGCTGCGCGACACGCCCACCAGGATCACATCGGCTTCAGCCAGATTCTTGTGCGATTGGCCGTCATCATGCGCGAGCGAAAAGTTGATCGCTTCGATGCGGTTCTTGTAAGCCTCGGTATCCGCATTCTGATGGAAGCGGCCGATGGCGTGGGTGGACTTGAGGTTCAGTTCCTTCTCGAGCGGCTCGATGAAGGTCTGGAACATGTCCAGGATGGTTGCCTTGGCCCGATGGACGATCTCGTTGGCCTCGGCATCCACCAGCGTGGTGAAGACAATCGGCCTCACCCCTTCGGTGTGGAATGCCTCGTTGATTTTCGCGACGGCCACATGTGCCTTGTCGAGCGTGTCGACAAACGGAATCCGCACCTGGCGGAATTTCATCTCGAACTGGGCGAGGATCGAGTGGCTGAAGGTTTCTGCGGTGATCCCGGTGCCATCCGACACGATGAAAACAGTGCGGACGGGCGCGCGGTTGGGAGATGCGGCGGCGAGGTCGGTCATCGAAAACGAGGGGTTTTTTCCAGCACGCCGGCAGGAAATCGTGCTGCGGCACGGTAGAATAGCGGCGATCGTTTAGCTAAGCAATTCGGGGAGGCCGCCCGCCCGGCGCCGCCAGTGTGCCAATTGGGGCCAGGTTCCGGATGGTTTAGCCAAGCGATTCGTGCAGCGAGACGACAAGAACAAAGTCCTGCACGCATCCGACCGGTTTTTCACTTAGTTTAGGGGTTTGTATGACTAACCAGTCGCAAGACGGCGCCTATGTGCTGCCGTTCGAGCAATTGCGGATGACGGATGTTGAAGTCGTCGGCGGTAAAAACGCTTCGCTGGGCGAGATGATCTCCCAGCTGGATGGCGCCGGCGTGCGCGTTCCGGGCGGTTTTGCCACCACGGCACTGGCATTCCGCGATTTCCTTGCACACAACAACCTGACCGAGCGCATCTCCCAGCGTCTGGCCAGCCTGGATGTCGACGACGTCAAGGCGCTGGCTGCCGCCGGCAAGGAGATCCGCGAGTGGGTCGCCACTGCGCCGTTCCAGCCGCGTCTGGAGCAGGAGATCCGCGAGCACTTCGAGCGTGTCTCCAAGCGTGAAGGGGCCGAGGCCTCGTTCGCGGTGCGTTCGTCGGCCACGGCCGAGGATTTGCCCGACGCCTCGTTCGCCGGCCAGCAGGAAAGTTACCTCAACGTCTCCGGCATTGACGACGTACTCGACAAGATCAAGCACGTGTTCGCCTCGCTGTACAACGACCGCGCGATTTCGTACCGCGTGCACAAGGGCTTCGCCCATGACGTGGTGGCGTTGTCGGCAGGCATCCAGCGCATGGTGCGCTCGGACTGCGGCGCCTCGGGCGTGATGTTCACGATCGACACCGAATCGGGCTTCCAGGAGGTTGTCTTCATCACCTCCAGCTACGGCCTGGGCGAAACGGTGGTGCAGGGCGCGGTCAACCCGGACGAGTTCTACGTCTTCAAGCCGACGCTGGCCGCCGGCAAGTACCCGATCATCCGCCGCTCGATCGGCTCCAAGCTGATCAAGATGGAATTCACCGCGCCGGGCGAAGAAGGCCGCGTGAAGACCGTCGACGTGCCGGGCGAACTCCGCAACCGCTACTCCATCAACGATGCCGACGTGGCAGAGCTGGCGAAGTACGCCGTCATCATTGAAAAGCACTACGGCCGCCCGATGGATATCGAGTGGGGCAAGGACGGCAAGGACGGCAAGATCTACATCCTGCAGGCCCGCCCGGAGACGGTGAAGAGCCAGGCGCACGGCAAGGTCGAGCAGCGCTTCCGCCTGAAGGGTTCGGCGCCGGTGCTGACCACCGGTCGCGCCATCGGCCAGAAGATCGGTACGGGCCCGGTGCGCGTCATCAACGACCCGGCTGAAATGGAGCGCGTGCAGCCAGGCGACGTGCTGGTTGCCGACATGACCGACCCGAACTGGGAACCGGTGATGAAGCGTGCCTCGGCCATCGTCACCAATCGTGGCGGCCGTACCTGCCACGCAGCCATCATCGCGCGTGAACTGGGTGTGCCGGCGGTCGTTGGCTGCGGCGATGCGACCGACCTGCTGAAGGACGGGACGCTGGTGACGGTCTCGTGCGCCGAAGGCGACGAAGGCAAGATCTACGACGGCCTGCTGGAAACCGAAATCACGGAAGTCCAGCGCGGCGAAATGCCGACGATCAGCACCAAGATCATGATGAACGTCGGTAATCCGCAACTGGCGTTCGATTTCTGCCAGATCCCGAACGGCGGCGTGGGCTTGGCCCGCCTTGAATTCATCATCAACAACAACATCGGTGTTCATCCGAAGGCGATCCTCGACTACCCGCAGGTCGACAGCGACCTGAAGAAGGCCGTGGAAAGCGTGGCCCGCGGCCATGCCAGCCCGCGTGCTTTCTACGTCGACAAGCTGGCCGAGGGCATCGCCACCATCGCGGCGGCGTTCTATCCGAAGCCCGTGATCGTGCGCCTGTCGGACTTCAAGTCCAACGAGTACAAGAAGCTGATCGGCGGTTCGCGCTACGAGCCGGACGAAGAAAACCCGATGCTGGGCTTCCGTGGCGCCTCGCGCTACATCGCAGAGGACTTTGCTGAAGCCTTCGAGATGGAATGCCGCGCCATGAAGCGCGTACGCGACGAAATGGGCCTGACCAACGTCGAAGTGATGGTGCCGTTCGTGCGCACGCTCGGCCAGGCCGAGAAGGTTGTCGAGCTGCTGGCCAAGTACGGCCTGAAGCGCGGCGAGAACGGGCTGCGTCTGATCATGATGTGCGAAGTGCCGTCCAATGCGATCCTGGCCGAGCAGTTCCTGCAGCATTTCGACGGTTTCTCGATCGGTTCGAACGACCTGACGCAGCTCACGCTGGGTCTGGACCGCGACTCCGGCATGGAGCTGCTGGCCAAGGACTTCGACGAGCGCGATCCGGCGGTCAAGTTCATGCTGCAGCGTGCCATTTCCACGGCCCTGTCGATGAACAAGTACGTCGGTATCTGCGGCCAGGGCCCGTCCGACCATCCGGATTTTGCCGAATGGCTGGCCAAGGAAGGCATCTCGTCGATCTCGCTGAACCCGGATTCGGTGATCGACACGTGGCAGAAGCTCGGTTCGGTTTAATGCCGGCCTAGAGTGTCGTAAGACGCGGCGCGTATCCTGACGGGTATGCGCCAACAAGAACGCGAAGTGCCCGGCGGCGCCCAACGCTGGCGGGGGCCGAGCGACATGCCCCCGCAGACGTGCAGCGTCGCGGGGGTTTTTTTATGGGATTTCGGGAGAGGGAGTATGTCGGCTCAGACCGTCTGGTTTTCTCTGGCCGTGCTGCTCGTCATCGGCGAGCTGATGACGGGGACGTTCTATCTGCTGATGGTGGCCATCGGCTTGGTCGCCGGCGGACTTGGCGCGCTGATCGGCCTTACGTTTCCCGCCCAGGCCATCGTGGCCGCGATTGTGGCGGTGTTCGGCATCGTCGGGCTGCGGCGCACGCGCTACGGGCGGACCACGCGCGAGAATGCCGCCCGCAATCGCAACGTCAATCTGGATATCGGCGAGACTTTGCGTGTCGATGCCTGGTCGCCAGAGCGCCGCGCGCGCGTGCAGTATCGCGGCGCTGCATGGGATGTCGAACTGGCACCGCATGCGCCGGCTACGGGCGGTGAATTCCGCATCGTCGAAGTGCGCGGCAACGTGCTCGTCGTCGCACCCAAATAGCACGCAAATAGCATCCAAAACAACCAACAAGCTCAACCACGGAGGTTCTATGTTCGAGCTGGGGACTCTCGCGATCATCGTCCTGTTTGCCGCCATTGTGCTGATCGCACAAGGCATCAAGATCGTGCCGCAACAGCACGCCTGGATTCTCGAGCGGCTGGGCAAGTATCACGCGACGCTTTCGCCCGGGCTCAATATCGTGCTGCCCTTTGTCGATCGGGTGGCGTACAAGCACGTGCTCAAGGAAATTCCTCTCGACGTGCCGAGCCAGATCTGCATCACCAAGGACAACACGCAGCTGCAGGTGGACGGCATTCTGTACTTCCAGGTGACCGATCCGATGCGGGCCTCGTATGGCTCCAGCAATTTCGTGATCGCCATTACCCAGTTGGCGCAGACGACGCTGCGCTCGGTGGTCGGCAAACTGGAACTGGACAAGACGTTTGAAGAACGCGACTTCATCAACCACAGCGTGGTCAATGCGTTGGATGAGGCGGCATCGAACTGGGGCGTGAAGGTGCTGCGCTACGAGATCAAGGATCTGACGCCGCCGAAGGAAATCCTGCACGCCATGCAGGCGCAGATCACGGCAGAGCGCGAAAAGCGTGCGCTGATCGCCGCATCCGAAGGCAAGCGCCAAGAGCAGATCAACCTGGCATCCGGTGCGCGCGAGGCGGCCATCCAGAAATCGGAAGGGGAAAAGCAGGCCGCCATCAACAAGGCGCAGGGCGAAGCGGCGGCGATTCTGGCGGTGGCTGAAGCCAACGCCCAAGCGATCCAGAAGATCGGTCAGGCCATTCGCACCGAGGGCGGTGTCGATGCCGTCAACCTGAAAGTGGCGGAAGAGTATGTGAGTGCGTTCGGCAACCTGGCCAAGCAGGGCAACACGCTCATCGTACCGGGCAACATGGGCGACCTGAGCACGATGATTGCGTCAGCGTTGACGATTGTGAAGCAGCAGCGGCCGAGCGCGTAAAAGCTCGGCGAGCGAAAGGGCTCAAGCCTTCTCGCGCATGAGGCGGGCTTTTTCGCGCTGCCAGTCGCGGTTCTTTTCGGTTTCGCGCTTGTCGAACTGCTTCTTGCCTTTGGCGAGACCGATTTCGCACTTCACGCGGCCGCGCGTGTAGTGCAGGTTGATGGGCACGAGCGTGTAGCCGCGCTGCTCGACCTTGCCGATGAGCTTCTTGATCTCTTCGGCGTGCAGCAGCAGTTTGCGGGTGCGCACGGGGTCTGGATGGACATGCGTGGAGGCCGATTGCAGCGGGCTGATATGGGCCCCGATCAGGAACAGCTCGGCGTTACGGATGACGACGTAGCCTTCCTTGATCTGCGCACGGTTGGCCCGGATGGCTTTCACCTCCCAGCCCTCGAGAGCCATGCCTGCCTCGTAGCGCTCTTCGATGAAGTAATCGAAAAAGGCCTTCTTGTTGTCGGCGATGGTCATACGTTGGAATATGCGGTGCGCGCCTTGGGGTGACGATCCCTGCATGCGCTGCGATAAAATGGCGAGTTTAACAAATCCGCCGCAATCCAAACCGGGACGCGGCGCGCAAAGCTTTCGGATGACGCATGGCAGACGTTGAAAAAACCGTGTTGATTGGCTACTCGGCCGAGCAGATGTTCGACCTGGTCACCGACGTCAAGGACTATCCGAACTTCCTGCCGTGGTGCGGCGGCGTGGAAATCTACGAGCAGACCGAAACGTCACTCGACGCCCGCGTGGATATTGCCTTCAAGGGCATCCACCAGTTCTTTCGCACGCGTAACGTGCAAACGCGGCCCACCCGCATTGATATGACGTTCGCAGACGGGCCTTTCAAGTCGTTTACCGGTTTCTGGATCTTCACGCCGCTGCGCGCGGACGCCTGCAAGATCAACTTCCACCTGCATTACGAATTTTCCAGCGTGATTCTGGAAAAGCTGATCGGGCCGGTGTTCAGCATGATTGCCAACACCTTCGTCGATTCGTTCGTCAAACGCGCTGAGACGGTGTATGGCGAATCCTGAGTCCGACAACGTGATCGACGTGATGGTCTGCCTGGCGACGGTCACGCCGCCGCGGCTTGTCAACGTGCAGGTGGCGGCGCAGGCGACGGTGGCTGACGCTGTGCGTGCCTCTGGTCTGCTCGATGGCTTGGAACTGACGATCGATAGCTGCCGCCTGGGGATCTACGGCAAGCGCAAGACGCCCGATGCACCGTTGCACGCACGTGACCGCATAGAAATACTGGGACCGCTGATCGCCGATCCAAAAACCGCACGCCGGCGGCGCGTGCAGAAGGTGCGAGCCACTGGCACGCGCGAGGGGCTGAAGTGGCTGCGCAACGAGGCGCCGCCCAAAGACGACGTCCTCGAGTAACGGGCAATCAGTTGCAGTTGGCGCTCAGGGCAGCTTGGTTGCGCTGGACGGCTGCGGCGCGCTGGTTGTCATCCATATAGGCGATCGAGCCGTCGGCCTGCACTGAGCCGACGCGGCGGCCATCCTGCATATACGTGGTTTCGTTGCGCAGGCGTGCGCATTCGGCTTGTTTGCGCTGGGCAGCCTCTGCCTGCCTGGCTTCGTCCTGTTCTTTCTTGGCGCGATCGGACAGACGTTTGCGCAGCTCTTCATCGGGGTTGGATGCCGCGACGCCCGAGGCTGGCTGGCCGGGTTTGGCTGCCCCGTTCGCGTCCACCGCTTTAACGCCAGAGGCCGGCGCAGAAAGGGCTTCATACGCAGTAGCCGTACGGCTGTTCGGGTTGCGGATGATGCGGCTGGGCGGCACTGACGGCGGCGGTGCGGCGTCGCTGTAGACCATGTGGCCCTTGTCATCGCGCCATTGCCAGGCCCATTGCGCCTGGGCAACCGGGCAGGCAAGGGCGATCAGGGCAGCGGTGGCAGGTAACAGGACGTGCAGTCGTTTCATGAAGTTCTCGTTCGTGGACTGCCGACGGCGCGCTGGCCGACCCGACGACGGCCCCTCGACGCGCACGGGAGCCCGGTGGCGTGATCGCCACTCGCCAATTTAGGCCGACGGCCTGGCTTGGCCTGTCGACTCGCCCCCCGGCAAGGCGCCCAGTTTATGCAGACTTGTCGTTGGCGTGCAAGCGGACCGACCAGCCGACACCCGCAATCAGCAAGGCGATTGCGGCGATCTCAAGCGGACGCGGCCAGCGGCCGTCGTACACGAAGCCATATGCCAGCGCGAACAGCGTCTCGAACACGATCATCTGGCCCGACAGCGTGAGCGGTAGCCGTCGGGAGGCGATGTTCCACAGGTTGTTGCCGATCAGCGACGCGCCGAGTGCCACGGCGGCATTGACCGCCCAGAACGTGCCCCAGACGCGCCCGCCGGCATGCATCCAGCTCGTACCAACCGCGAGCAGGGCCACCAAGGTCAAGGCCGCCGACAGAATGCCGCTGGAAATGCCGTACAACGCAGACCATTCGTTGCTGGAGAAATGCGGATTGCGCTGCAGGTAGCGGGCATTGTCCACGGCGTACCAAGTCCAGCTGCAAAGCGCGCCCACGGCACAAGCGATGCCGGCAATGCGTTGCCAGACCGGCCGGACGTTGGTGGCTGCCGTTGCCGATTCATGGCCGAACAGGTCGACGTTGATGCAGGCGATGCCCGCAGCGACAACCAGTAGCGGCCAGATCAGCCGGGAGAGCGGCACGGCGCCGTGATCGCGCCGGCCAAGCATCGTCACTGTGATGGGCAGGATGCCGACGATGAGGGAGGTGGGTGCAACGCCAGCCAGTTGCACGCCAAACGCCACGAAAACGAAGTAAACAAGATTGCCGCTGCAGGATTGCATGACCAGCGCTAGGCAATCGGCGCGGGTAATCTTGCGGGCAATGCGGGGAAGGATCGGGGCAGCGGCAACGGCTGCGATGACGCCGTAGGCGAGATAGCGGCCGAGGGTCAGTTCCCACGGTGAAAACGCGGGCAGCGCGCGGGGCGCAATAAACACCATGCCCCACATCGCCCCGGCCAGCAGGGCGCACAATACGCCAATTCCCATTCGAACACTCGCGAGGCTGATTCTGCGCGGCTGCTGGCGGCGCAGGGCGCTGGAGGTGCGTGCGCGAAGAAAAATTTATCGAGCATAGCACGGGTCGTTACAACCGTGGGGCGATTTCCCGTATAATCCGATTTTGCGCCTAGAGGAAATTGCTATGCGTCTTGTCCAGAAAGCACTCACGTTCGATGATGTGCTGCTCGTCCCGGCTTACTCGGCCGTCCTGCCCCGCGATACGTCCCTTCGCACCAAGCTCACCCGTTCGATCGAACTCGCCATTCCGCTCGTGTCCGCCGCCATGGATACGGTCACGGAAGCGCGGCTGGCCATCGCCATGGCCCAGCAGGGTGGTATCGGTATCGTCCACAAGAATCTGAAGCCGGAAGAACAGGCGCGCGAAGTCGCCAAGGTCAAGCGCTTCGAATCGGGCGTGCTGCGCGATCCGATCACCATCGGCCCGGAGATGAAGATACGCGACGTGATGGTCCTGTCGGCCCAGCATGGCATTTCGGGCTTCCCGGTGCTGGAAGGCAAGAAGGTGGTGGGCATCATCACCAACCGCGATCTGCGCTTTGAAGAAGAGCTGGACGCCCCGGTGCGCGCCAAGATGACGCCGAGCGAGAAGCTGGTCACCGTCAAGGAAGGCGCCTCGCTGGAAGAGGCCAAGCGCCTGATGAACAAGCACCGCCTGGAGCGCGTGCTGGTAGTCGGGGACGACTTTGAGTTGCGCGGCCTCATTACCGTGAAGGACATCCAGAAGGCCACCGAGTACCCGCTTGCCTCCAAGGATGCGCAGGGTTCGCTGCGTGTGGGCGCGGCAGTGGGCGTGGGTCCGGACAACGATCTGCGCGTCGAGCTGCTGGCCAAGGCCGGCGTGGACGTGATCGTCGTCGACACGGCGCACGGTCACAGCCAGGGCGTGCTCAATCGCGTGCGCTGGATCAAGGATAAATACCCGCATGTGCAAGTCGTTGGCGGCAACATCGCCACGGCCGAAGCCGCCAAGGCACTGGTCGACCACGGCGCAGATGGGGTCAAGGTCGGTATCGGCCCAGGCTCGATCTGCACGACGCGGATCGTCGCAGGCGTGGGCGTGCCGCAAATCACGGCCGTGTCCAACGTGGCCGAAGCGCTCAAGCACACCGGCGTGCCGCTCATTGCTGATGGCGGCGTCCGCTACTCGGGCGATATCGCCAAGGCGCTGGCTGCAGGCGCGCACACCGTGATGATGGGCGGCATGTTCGCCGGCACGGAAGAGGCGCCGGGCGAAGTGTTCCTGTATCAGGGTCGCTCGTACAAGAGCTACCGTGGCATGGGCTCGGTAGGCGCCATGAAGGACGGTGCGGCTGACCGCTACTTCCAGGAAGACAACACCGCCAACGTCGACAAGCTCGTGCCGGAAGGCATTGAGGGTCGCGTGCCCTACAAGGGCTCGGTGCTGCCGATCGTGCACCAGCTCACGGGCGGTATTCGTTCGTCGATGGGCTACTGCGGCTGCGCGTCGATTGACGAATGGCACGACAAGAGCCAGTTTGTTCAGATCACCGCCGCCGGCATGCGCGAATCGCACGTGCACGACGTGCAGATCACGAAGGAAGCGCCGAACTATCACCTCGACTGATCGGCTGCCCCGATCACCGTACACAAGATAGAAGGTGAGCAGTACTGCCGCCGGGGCGCGCGGGCGTTCCGGCTGATTCAACCGGTGGCCGAAGCACGGGCGGCCACCCGCAACTGGAGACGAAGATGAAAGCGCTTTTGCGACTCGTTCTGTTTCTGGATGCGGCTGTCGCGCTGTGCGTCGGTCTCGTCCTGCTGGCTTCGCCGTTGACGTCCATCTTCGGCGCGCTGCAATTGCCGCAGCCGGAGCCGGCCCTGTACGGTCAACTCCTCGGCGTGACGCTGATCGGCCTGGCGTGGCTGCTGTGGCACGCCACCGTCAATGGGCAACTGACCACCGCCGTGGCGCAGGTGATCGGCCATGTGAACCTGGCCGTGGCGGTGCTGGTGATTGCCTGGCTGCTGTTCTTCCACCTGCCGGTGGAAGGCGCGGGCCGCATCTGGCTGCCAACCTTCGCCGCCGTGCTGGCAGCGTTTTCCGCTGTGCAGATTCCCGCTTCGCGTCGCGTGCGCACCAACGAGCGCGAGCGCGCACAGAAGGCGCGCGATGAAGCCGCCGCCGCGCGCGAGCGCCAGCGTGTCGACGCCGAGCGCCGCGAACCCGCCTACATGCCGCCCCCGGGCTACGGCCCCGGCACTGAGGTCGACACGATTGCCGATTCCATTCCTCCACAACATGCACGACAAAGTCCTCATCCTTGATTTCGGCTCGCAGGTCACGCAACTGATTGCGCGGCGCGTGCGTGAAGCACACGTCTATTGCGAGATTCACCCGAACGACGTGTCCGACGCCTTCGTGCGCGAGTTCGCGCCCAAGGCCGTCATCCTGTCCGGCAGCCACGCCAGCACGTACGAAGACCACCAGCTGCGCGCCCCGCAGGCCGTGTGGGACCTGGGCGTGCCGGTGCTCGGCATCTGCTACGGCATGCAGACCATGGCCGTGCAACTGGGCGGCAAGGTGGAGTGGAGCGACCACCGCGAATTCGGTTACGCCGAAGTGCGCGCGCATGGTCACACCCGCCTGCTCAAGGACATCCAGGACTTCGCCACGCCGGAAGGCCACGGCATGCTCAAGGTCTGGATGAGCCACGGCGACAAGGTCACGGAACTGCCGCCCGGCTTCAAGCTGATGGCGTCAACGCCGAGCTGCCCTGTTGCCGGCATGGCCGATGAGGCGCGCGGCTATTACGCCGTGCAGTTCCACCCGGAAGTCACGCATACCGTGCAGGGCCGTGCGCTGCTCGAGCGCTTCGTGCTGGAAATTGCCGGTGCCAAGCCCGACTGGGTCATGCGCGACCACATCGAGGAAGCCGTCAAGGCCATCCGCGAGCAGGTAGGCGATGAAGAGGTGATCCTCGGCCTGTCGGGTGGCGTCGATTCGTCGGTGGCAGCGGCGCTCATTCATCGCGCGATCGGCGACCAGCTCACCTGCGTGTTCGTCGACCACGGCCTGCTACGCCTGGACGAGGGCAAGATGGTGATGGACATGTTCGCCGGCCGCCTGCACGCGAAGGTTGTGCACGTGGATGCCTCCGAGCAGTTCCTTGGCCACCTGGCCGGCGTGACCGACCCGGAAGCCAAGCGCAAGATCATCGGCCGCGAATTCGTTGAAGTGTTCCAGGCCGAAGCCAAGAAGCTGAGCAATGCCAAGTGGCTGGCGCAGGGCACGATCTATCCGGACGTCATCGAATCGGGCGGCGCCAAGACGAAGAAGGCAACGACCATCAAGAGCCACCACAACGTGGGCGGCCTGCCGGAAACGCTCGGCCTGAAGTTGCTCGAGCCGCTGCGCGACCTGTTCAAGGACGAAGTGCGCGAGCTGGGCGTGGCGCTGGGCCTGCCGCACGAGATGGTGTATCGCCATCCGTTCCCGGGGCCTGGCCTGGGCGTGCGGATTCTGGGTGAGGTCAAGCGAGAATACGCAGACCTGCTGCGCCGTGCCGATGCGATCTTCATCGAGGAATTGCGCGGCACCAAGGCAACGGCACAGGACGCCGCTGCCGGCCTTTGCGCCGAGGGCGACGTTGGCAAGAGCTGGTACGACCTGACCAGCCAGGCGTTTGCCGTGTTCCTGCCGGTCAAATCCGTCGGCGTGATGGGCGATGGCCGCACGTACGACTACGTGACGGCATTGCGCGCCGTGCAGACGACCGACTTCATGACTGCGCACTGGGCACACTTGCCGTATGCGCTGCTGGGTCGCGTGTCCAACCGCATCATCAACGAGGTGCGTGGTTTGAGCCGTGTCGTGTATGACGTGTCGGGCAAGCCGCCTGCGACGATCGAGTGGGAGTGAAAACTCCGATAAATCAATGGGTTAAGCCACCTGTCTAGCCCAACATTCAGTGGCGCCCAAATCGCCCGGCACAGGGTTTTTGGTTCAGTTCGTCCTCTGTCCAAGCTCAAATTTGGACAAGATTTGGACAAGAACGGCTTGGTGATTGCCAAGCCGTTTTTGCATTCTAAGGCTTTTGCCAACGCTGGTGGATCGGCGAAGGGCGTAAGCAGGCGAGGGCGATGCTTCAACCAGCACTTCCATCGATCGCCGTTTGGGATATTGCCCCATCCTCACCAATCGAACGCCGCCCTCTCATTCCAGCCCCATGCTGTACCAATGGGCTGAGTGGTAACGAGATGGCTCTACGCAACAGATTTCATGGATATGAGCACTTCGCCAGTCGAGCAGAGGCCGTTTGAATGGCTGGACCTCGAAATGTTGGACCGTGACCCGCTGGCGGCGGTCGGAGCTTTGGGGCTCCCACCTTTGCCCGCACTGGTATTGCCTCTTCAGCGAGCGCTTCAGATATTGATTGGGCGGAAGCCGCCGCCTACATGGGCGTTCAGTCGAACACCTTGGCAACCTGGGATTGCACCCAGCGCAAACTGCATGGGGCTCTTGCCTACGAAGGAGGGCACCATGACCAATAATGCTGGCCCGAATCCATTTCAGAAGTTCTGCGCTACGCTCCCACCGGTTCCGAGCAGGGCGGTGTATCGGGCAAATGTGCTCCTGAGATCAGATGACATCTTTCCGAAAGATGCCTATGAGGAGGTGCTCTACATTGCGCTTGCCTTGACTCCTGCAAGGGAGGCGCTCGATTGGCTGGAGAGGCTCTACCACGAACTATCGGCAAACTATGCTCGGGCGGCGTTTGGCCGGTTAAGCAATACCAACAAGGGCTTGGTGTTTGCCGGATATGCGTTGAAATATCTCGGGGCGAATTTGCCACCTAGATTTGGGCGAGTGTGGTACAGCTTGTTTGTTGTCAAGGAGAAACGGAAGTCGGTGGATGAGTTCCCAGTTACGTCTTATCAAAATGCCGGAATCTGGCCTTTTTTTGATCGCAAGACGGTCTCTCCGCATGACGTTGCGGAAAGGGTAAGGCTAGAGTTGGGGGAGTTGTGTCCGCCTCCGGGGCAGTTCTTGAGAATTGACGAGAGCGGGTCTGTCGTTGAGGCCGGCTCTCGGGCAGCATCTCATCGCACGAGTAAATTCAACAGGCAGCCATCCTGAGTATCACCTGATCGCCGACAAAAGCGGGGATTTTTCGTTTCTGTACCTCCCCATCTTCCCCTGGGTGACTCTCGCCAACCCACGATCCGACGGGCGTTGGGAGGATGGGATTATGCCCTTCAAACAAATCCACGCTCCTCCTCTGCACGGCTCCTGCCGCTCCTGGGCGATGCCTCTAGACGGTCCGCCTGCCTTGAGCAGTTCTTTCTTAATTTTTTAAAAAATATTGAAATAAGTACTTTTAAAGTTAAAATACGAATAAGGAATTTGTGCTGCAATTTTTCAGCGCATGCAATTAATCATGAACACAGAGAATAACGTAATTTCCGCCGTGCGCAATGCCGGTGGACCCAGCAGAGTAGCAGCAGAGCTGCGTGTGTCGAGTCGGGCGGTCAAGACTTGGCAGAACAAAGGATACGTCCCCAAGTATGACTGCGCACAAAGGCTTGCAACGCTTGTCGGTGTGTCTGTGGCAACACTGCGGAAGGCCATCTGACAGCACTACCGGTGGAGATGTGTAGGTTTCGTTCCCACCGTTCCAAAAACAAGAGCTCGGCGAAGTGAGAATTCGACCGAGCCCGAATAATAAAAAACAATTGATATATGTATTTTAACTCCATCTTCATGGAGGGAATTCCGTTACAGACAAGCATTTCCTTCCAACAAAAATCTGCTCCAAACGTTCCGGCCACCGTCACCGCTGCAACTAGCGGGTCGTATGTGACGGTACTGACCTCGCTGGATGCCCCCGTCAACAAGTGCTACAACAAGGACGAAGCGGGCGATGTGCGGAAAACAAGCTACCAAAATGCGTTCGGGTACGTGGCGAAAATGGTCCCAGCCAACGGGATCGAAGACCTTGCCGGGATCGTCGAATCGCACAGCGCCAATCGTCAGTGCATCCTGATCCGTGACCTACCGGTTAGCACCTCCCGTACGTGGGTACGCAGGACGAAAGAAAACTTCTGCGAACATCCGGCTGGCACCCCATGGGCGATGCTCGACTTCGACGACATCGAGCTGCCGGAAGGTATGGACCCGCTGTCACATGAGGCTATCGAGTGGGTGATTGCCCGGCTCCCGGCTGAGTTCCGCAACGCGACGTACTTCTTTCAGTTCAGCGCCAGTGCCGGCATCCTGGGCGCAGACGGAGTTCCGCTCAAGTCTGGCTTGAACGTCCATCTGTTCTTCTGGCTGGATCGTCGTATCCCCGGCAAGCAGCTTGTTGCCTATCTGTCGTTGCACTGTATGCAGACCGGCTTCTACAAGCTGGGCGAGAACAAGGGCGGCGTTGTGGCGTTGGTCCCTGGTATTGATCCAGCATTGCTGTATAACCCAGTTCAGGCCCACTACATTGCAGCGCCGACGATTGGTGATGGGGTTGTGTGCCAGCTCTTGCCCGAGAGCCGTCAAGGCTTGATCCGTAAGGACGTTCAATCGGTCTCGGTGCCAGCGTTGGACAAGGCCGTGGAACGTCAGGCCAGAACACTCAAGGAGCAGCTCGTCAACGAGTACAAGCGTGCCCACGGCTACACGGCTCGAACCGCCTTGACCCACGTTGAGGGCAGGATCGCCAACACCCGGTATAGCGCTGCACCAAACCGTGCCGGTCAGCCCGCCCGCGTCGGCCGCACCTTGGTCCGCACCAAGCTTAGCGGCGATGGGAACTATCTGACGCTGTACTTCGCCGACGAGGGCTCACCTGGCTCCTGGTATGTCAGCAAGCAGCGCCCCCAGCTTGGTATTCGTCACGGTGACGCTGAGACTTTTCTGCTCAAGGAGCTGTCGCCCGGTGCGCATGCCTATGTGCGAGATGAGCTTGGTTGGTTTTCAGAGGTGCCGCACCATCATTTGGATCTGGTTGACGGCTATCTTCCAGCGTTGACGAGTTTTGCCACAGCCAAGGTGTCGTTGGTTTACTCGCCGACGGGTTCAGGCAAGACCACAGCAACGATCGGCTGGATTGGAGAACAAATCCAACAGCGTCGGACTGTTTTCTATGCCGGGCCGACGATTGCCTTGGTGGATCAGATGCGGGGCGACCTGACAGCAGCCGGTCTCAACCCTGTGTACTACAAGGACGCGTGGGGACCGAACTTGCCCAGAGGTGGCGTGGTTGTCACCACCTACAAGTCTTTGCCGAAGCTCCTGAAGAGTGCCTATAACCTGGGGCTGCCCCATGTCCTGATTCTCGATGAAATTCATCAAGGTCTGGACCATTACATGGGCAAGGCCAATCGCCTGGCTGCCTTGGAATCTGCTCTCGGCAAGGCTCGCCAGACACTGATGCTGACAGGCACGCTGACGGACGTTCAACGAACTGCTGTGACTGAGGTCTGCAAGCAATCATTGGGGGGCCTGACAGAAGATCTCTACTGCTGCTACGAATTTGCATCGGCCAAGGCCAATCCGTTGGAAGTTGTACCCAGTGGGCAGTTTGACTCGGACCTCGCTGTGTTGTTCGAGGGCTTCAAAGCCAAGCTGGACAACGGCGAGCCCTTGCCACGCCTGGTGTTGATGCTCGATACCTCCAGGCTGGGCATGTATCGCCTCTTGGTGCAGCGGTACGGCCTAACAGGGCACGCCATGGTCGTGTCTCGTCCTGAGAGCACTGAAGCGGAAATCGAAGCTGCAAGAACGAGCACGCTGCCCATCCTTATCGCCAGTCCGTTGTTTGGCCTGGGGCTCAATTTCGTGCGGGAACCAGACATCCTGTGGGCTCGCTTCGATCATGTGAAGGCCGACACCAATCAGATCATCCAGACGGTGAACCGTGCCAATCGTGGCCAAGTGCAGTGCGAAGTGCGCATCTACGGCAACGTTCAGCCTGACGTGAGATTTGCTTTGCCCAACGGTGTCATGCTGCGCCAGGAAATCGCTGAGCGTATGCAGGGCGAAGCGTCCCTTGCTGGCTTGCTTGAAGAACACTTCCAGCTCGACCGGGTGCTGTACAAAAGCTTGCGTGAGGCCGAGCAGAACAGCCAGGTTGCGCTGAGCGTGCTGGTGCGGGACAACGCCATCCAGAACTATGACGTTGTTGTGCGAACGGATGCCGTGGTTGAGCGCAGTGTTGCTGCCCCTGTCAAGGAGGCTCGCAAAGAGGCACGCTTGGCCTATCGTCAGGCAGTTGTCGAAGCAGCCGCGTTGGTTCCCAGGCATGGTCCGCTCGGTGCAGCGGCCAAGCTGACAGCACTACGAGACGAGCGCAGGAACGGCTGGAAGCATGACGAACCTCGTCTTGAGCGTGAGTTGCAAAACGAAGAGGCTGGCATCGTGATGACAGGCTTCGGCATTGCAGACCCGACGGTGGCTCAAAAGGTCGATGGAGGCAAGGTCTTGCGCTTGATCGGTGAAATTTCGCCGTGGATTTCGAACCAGTATGCTCGGGATCGTCACCCCGACTGGGCCAAGGTCGAGGCCGAGAAGACAGACAAGATTGTCGTGTTGCTGGAAAAGCTGGAGGACCTCAAGGCTGGACGGATCAATGCGGAAGATCTGTCGGCGGCGCTGACCCGAAACGGTCAGCTTGGAGAGGCGTTCCAAGCCCTGGCGGGGAGCGACATGGAGTTCCAGTCCATTGGGCGAAAGATTGATCGGCTGACGAAGGTTCGAGAAAAACTGAGGGGCAAGGGCGGAAACGCTCAGCGAGCCTCAGCCCATGAGGACGGCCTCGAACTGCTGTGCGAACTGCTTGGGCCGTTGGGTGTCAGTTACGGCAAAAAGCAGGACAGGGGCCGGAAGGTGACGGATATCACCAAGCCCATCGTGCCGCCAAACTGGGACTTTCCGGAGATGATTCTGATCCTGAAACGTCAGGCAGCTCGACTGCGGGCGTTGCCCAAAGGACAGACGGTGCCGGTTGCGGAGGTGCTGCCGCTGGGAGAGCCTGCGATGCCTCGCCAAGTCTGCGAGGGCTGCAAGTTCTTTCATCAGAACGCTTGTTGCGTGGGGCGTCAAACAGACTGGCAAAGTTCGACCTTCGATGCTGTCGGCAAACGCTGCGACGCATTCAAGCCCATCAAGATCGAACTGATGTTGCGCTGACCGGCTGGTGGTCCGCCCACCAATTTTGAAAATTCGTGGGCGACTCAGCGCAGGAAAGCCGCACCATTGTTTGCTGTTCGGCTGCGAGCATTTCCTACTATATATATAGAAAACATCAACAGAGAGCAGGCCAACTGCCCGGCCGAACCGTCTGCTCCCCCAAAGCTCGGGGCCATAGCACGACTAGCCCCGGCATGGACGAAACCCCTCCCAGCAATGATGGAGAACATCAAGCAGGCCCTGTCGCCGGCAGCCCATGAAATGGGGTCGGCATGGACACGAGGGAGCCGCCACGAACTATGATGCACCTCGGTCGTTGAGGATTTTTCGCATCTCGTTTAGCGTTCTGAAGTGCTCTTGCGTTACTGGTTGACCACGGTCATCAAATCCAGTCTGGCATTGCTTTTTTGCCATTTCGTACAACTTGGCTCCAAGCTCAAGTAGCTGTTCTCTATCAAACTGGCGAAGATACGCATTGATTTCGCCGGCGTCTTTCTGAGATTCACGGTTCATGATTGGCTCCATTGCGTTTTCTTGCGTGCCACGCAGAGCCACCAACAGTTGGCAACTCATGGCTCGCTCACGATCCAGACAACTGGTTGGTGCAACCAACTGTCCTGCCGACTTCATGGTCTCAGGCGATTCCCAACCGCCGACCATGGAGTTCATGATGAGCATCAACGCGAATAACAGGAAGGCACTGTGGGCGGTGATCGAAGCCATGGAGAACGTTCTGGTCCACAGCCCAGGAACTGGCGACGCTAGCAGACTCCGAAGGAGGCAGTCATGGACTATGACGTCATTGGATACGTGCTGGACCGGAGTCATTCCCGGTGGTGTTTCGCCCACGAAACTCAAAAACTCGTGGGCGATCTAGCGCCGGAAAGCTATGTCAATGCCGGCGTTCCGGCGTCGAGCATTTCCTAATATATATATAGAGAGAGAGAAAACATCAGCAGAGAGAAGGCCATCGGCCGAGCCGAGCCGCTCACTCTTCCAGGCTCGGATCACAACTTGATTTGTGTCTAGCCTCCGCCTAACTTGCGCAGCAGCGCCGGAACCTGAGCTTTGCTGGTGGCCTGTACACGGGCCATGAGGTCGTAATCGACTCGACTCACCCCGTAGGTCTGAGCGATATCTTGTTGCAGTCGGCACCATAGGTGGCTGGTCACCTCAGCATCGGCCATCGCTCTGTGAGCACGCCCGGCCTTGGGCAACCGTAGCATGTCTGCCAGCGTCGAAAGCCTGTGATTCAGAGCATGCGGGTAGATGCGCCTTGACGCAAGCAGCGTACAGGCAAACGACTGGTCTGCCGTGGTCCCCAGCAGTGCAAGCTCAGCCCGCCAAAACTGCTTGTCAAATGAGGCGTTGTGCGCCACTACCGGATGCTTGCCGACAAACTGGGATGCTTCTCGCATCACCGTCGACACTGCCGGCGCAGATGCAATCATCTCGTTCGTGATGCCAGTAAGGCTGACGACGTTCGAGGGAATGCGCCGTCCCGCATTCATCAAGCTTTGATAGCGGTCGACGATCTGCCCTTCTCGCAGCAGGATGATGGCGATTTCCGTGGCTCGGTCGCCTTGGCTCGGTGACAGCCCTGTAGTTTCAAAGTCCAGAACAGCGACCGTCTGCATACTGCTTTTCCCTTGTTTCTCAAAATCTGGGCTCCAACGCCAAACGTGGCTCGGGTATGGATTATTCGAGCGTACCTGGCGACGGAATGTAGGAAAAATCTTACAAAACCGCTTCATAATAACGGCTGCTGCGCCATTCTTGCGAACAGAACACGCCTCCCAGATGATCGAAGACATCAAGAAAACCCTGTGGGCCACGGCCGACAAGCTCCGTGCCAACATGGACGCCGCCGAGTACAAGCACATCGTGCTTGGCCTCATTTTCCTGAAATACATCTCAGACGCTTTCCAAGCTCGGCGAGCAGAACTGACCCGGCGCTTCCTTGATCCCAACGACGATTATTTCCTGTACGACAGCGACGATGAGTTGCTCGCTGAGGAGCTAGAGGACCGGGACTACTACCGGGAAGTGAATGCGTTTTGGGTTCCCGAGGCAGCACGATGGGAAAGCCTCCGTTCACAAGCTAAACAGGCGGATATCGGCAAGCGCATCGATGAGGCGCTGGCAGCCATCGAGGCTGAGAACCCGAAGCTCAAGGGCATCCTCGACAAGCGCTATGCTCGTGCCCAGTTGCCGGACGGCAAGCTTGGAGAGCTCGTGGATCTGATCTCGACGATCGGTTTTGGCGACGATACCAGCAAGGCCAAGGACATTCTCGGGCAGGTCTACGAATACTTTCTCGGCCAGTTTGCCAGCGCTGAAGGAAAAAAAGGCGGACAGTTCTATACGCCTGCCAGCATCGTGAAGACCCTGGTGGCCGTTCTGGCTCCCCACCACGGCAAGGTGTACGACCCATGCTGCGGGTCTGGCGGGATGTTCGTTCAGTCTGAGAAATTCATCGAAGCCCACGGGGGCAAGCTCGGGGACGTGTCGATTTACGGCCAGGAATCCAACCCGACCACTTGGCGGCTGGCCGCAATGAACTTGGCCATTCGAGGCATCGACTTCAATCTGGGCAAGGAGCCAACCGACACCTTCATCCGGAACCAGCACAGCGACCTACGTGCTGATTTCGTGCTGGCCAATCCACCATTCAACGTCTCCGATTGGTGGCACGGGAGCCTGGAGGGCGATCCTCGCTGGGTCTACGGTACGCCGCCCCAAGGGAATGCCAACTATGCTTGGTTGCAGCACATGCTGTATCACCTGAAGTCATCGGGCCGTGCTGGCATTGTGTTGGCGAACGGTTCTATGAGTTCTAGCCAGAACAGCGAGGGTGACATTCGTGCTGCGATGGTCGAGGCTGATGTTGTCGAATGCATGATCGCCTTGCCCGGCCAGTTGTTCTTCAACACGCAGATTCCAGCCTGCTTGTGGTTCCTGACCAAGCAGAAGGCATCCCGCAAAGGCGAAGTGTTGTTCATCGACGCCCGGAAGCTCGGACGGTCTGTTACCCGTGTACAAATTGAACTGGCCGATAAAGACATCGGCAAGATCGCTGAGACTGTCTACGCATGGCGAGGCGATGGCGAAGCGACGACAACCTATGCAGATATTCCTGGCTTCTGCCGTAGCGTGAAACTGGCTGAGATTGCCGAGCATGGTCACGTCCTGACACCGGGCCGCTATGTGGGCGCAGAAGAGGTCGAAGATGACGACGAGGCGTTTGCCGAGAAGATGCAAAAGCTGACTGAAAAGCTGGGCGAGCAGATGGCGAAGGGGGCTGAGCTGGATGCGCTGATTCGCCAAAAGCTGGGAGGGCTCGGGTATGAGTTTTGACCTTCCCAATCTGCCAGATGGCTGGGAATATCGCCCGCTCAATGAGTGCGCTTTAGATGGGTCAATTACCTATGGCGTAGTGCAGCCCGGCACGGCACAACCTGAAGGAATTCCGTTGGTTCGGGTTAACAATTTTCGTGAGGGGCAGCTCGACCTAACCGATCTCATGAAGATCTCGTCGGACGTAGAGTCCAAGTACTCCCGTACCCGGCTGAAGGGTGGGGAAGTCCTCCTCACGCTGGTTGGATCTGTCGGCCAAGTGGCCATGGTTCCAGAATCCCTGGCGGGCTTCAACGTGGCGAGGGCTGTTGGCGTCATACACCCAATTTCTGAGATTGGACCGGAGTGGATTTCTGCGTGCCTACGCTCACCAGCGTCGCAAAGCCTGCTAATTAGTCGAGCGAATACCACGGTACAAACGACGATCAACTTAAAGGACGTTCGAGCACTGCCGATCCCGATTCCGCCCAAGGGTGAGCGGGACGAGATTGCCCGAGTGATTTCCACCCTCGACGACCGCATCGCCCTGCTTCGGGAAACCAATGCCACCCTCGAAGCCATCGCCCAAGCTCTATTCAAGTCCTGGTTCGTTGACTTCGACCCGGTTCGAGCCAAGGCTGAGGGCCGTGAGCCGGAAGGGATGGACTCGGACACGGCTGCGCTGTTCCCGGATAGCTTCGAGGCATCGGAGCTGGGGCTGGTGCCGAGGGGATGGCGTGTGCGTTCAGTTGCGGAGGTCTCGTCAAACGTATTCAGCGGTGGAACGCCAGATACCCGTAAGGCCGAATACTGGGTTGGCCCGCTACGCTGGTTCTCGTCGGGAGAGACGAGGCACCGAGTCATCGTCGATTGTGAAAAGCGGATTAATGCATTGGCCGTAGAAAACTCATCCACGAGGCTTGCGATACCCGGGGACATTCTTATTGCCTCTGCGGGACAGGGACACACGAGAGGGCAGACGTCCTATAGCGCTGTAGAGACGTACATAAATCAATCTGTCGTCGCCATCCGTGCCGAACCAAGTGCTTGCCATTCTCTGTGGCTATTCCACAATCTATCACGACGTTACGACGAGATGCGTAACATCTCGGACTCTCACAGTAGTCGAGGTAGTCTGACCACCAAGCTTCTTGGCGGCATGCGTCTTGTTGTACCGGAATCCCTCGCCACTAAGTCCTTTGTCGATGCCGTAGGCCCCCTGATGGAATCGCAGATCAACAACTGCAGGACCTTGTCAATATTGACCCCCCTCAGGGACACCCTCCTACCTCGCCTGATCTCAGGCCAGCTTCGCATTTCCGAAGCTGCTGATGCACTCGAAACCGTCTAACAACACAGCAACGCTATGGCCCTCTGGCTCGTCCGTGCAGGCAGGTATGGAGAACACGAGCAACGGTTCTTCGACGACAAGCGCATCTACCTGACGTGGGATGCACTGACAGAAACTAACCTCTCCGTTGCATCCGACTACGCTGCTATCAAGGCACTGATGCTGGAGCACTATCCCAATGAACCAGTAAAGCGTGTCATCAACTGGTCCGGGCAGGTGTGGGCTTTTGCTCTCGGCATACAACCGGACGATTGGGTAATCGTGCCCAGAAAGCACAGCGGGAGTATTGCTATCGGCGAGGTCCAAAGCGGCTACGAATTTGCTCCGACGGCCGAAGCCATGTATCGGCACTATCGCAAGGTGCAATGGTTCAACACCGATGTTCCCCGAAGTGTATTCGATCAGGACCTCCTCTTCTCCTTTGGTGCGTTCCTGACTGTCTGCGAGATAAAGCGGAATGATGCTGAAAAGCGCGTCCGTGCTATGGCCAAGAAAGGATGGGGGACTATGCCGGCGACCCCACCCACTGCCGTTGCTGTTGAACAAGGTGACGGACTCGCAACCGATGACGCTGCGGTGGACCTCGAACAGGTCGGCCGGGATGCTATCGCCAAGGTGATTATCCAGAAATTCAAGGGTCACGGGATGGCCCGCTTGGTCGAAGCCATCCTGAAAGCTCAAGGGTTCACAACATATCTGAGTCCGGAGGGGCCAGATAAAGGCGTCGACATACTCGCTGCAGGCGGGGCGTTCGGTTTCGATAGGCCTCGTATCTGTGTCCAGGTGAAGTCTGGCGATGCGCCATCGGATAGACCAGAGTTCACACAGCTCATCGGCGCGATGCAAGGCGTTAGCGCAGACCAAGGCTTGTTCGTGTCTTGGTCGGGGTTCAAAGCGACGGTTCTCAAGGAGCTGCCAACGCAGTTTTTCAAGGTTCGCATCTGGAACCGTGACGACCTCATCGAACAACTCCTTGAGAATTACGACAAGATCGACCAAGACATTCGGGCGGAACTGCCGTTGAAGCGGATTTGGACTGTTGCCAACCCGGAGGAGTGACGGGGCGATGACCGAAGACCAACTAGAACAAGAAGCGCTCGATTGGCTGACGGATGTCGGTTACAGCCAGCTTTACGGTCCAGACATTGGCCCTGACGGCGAATCGCCAGAACGATCCGACTATCGCCGGGTGGTGCTCATCGATCGTTTGCGGAGTGCCGTCAGCCGGCTGAATCCAACGATCCCGCTTGAAGCAAGAGAGGACGCGTTGCGTCAGGTCGTGAATCTGGACACGCCTGTTCTGTTGTCCGTCAATCGGCTGTTCCACAATCTGTTGGTCAACGGGGTGCCGGTCGAGTACCAGAAAGATGGAGAGACCCGTGGTGATTTCGTGAGGCTCATCGACTTCACGAACGAATCTGCCAATGAGTGGCTTGCAATCAACCAGTTCAGCATCAAGGGGCCGAAGCACACCCGGCGTCCGGACATCATTCTATTCATCAACGGCCTGCCATTGGTCCTTCTGGAGCTGAAGAACCCAGCCGACGAGAACGCTGACATCTGGAAAGCGTACGACCAGATCGAGACGTACAAAGAGCAGATCCCCGACGTTTTCCAGTACAACGAAATCCTGATCATCTCGGACGGCAGCGAAGCTCGGATGGGTTCTCTATCCGCCAATTCGGAGCGCTTCCAAGCTTGGCGCACCATCGACGGCCAAACGCTCGATCCACTGGGGCAGTTCAACGAGCTGGAGACGCTCATTCGGGGCGTGCTCTCGCCGAGCTATCTGCTCGACTACCTGCGTTTCTTCGTGTTGTTTGAAGATGACGGCACGCTGGTCAAGAAGATCGCTGGCTATCACCAGTTCCATGCCGTACGTGCAGCTATCAACCAAGTCGTAGCAGCGTCTCGACCTGGCGGAAGCAATAAGGGCGGCGTTGTCTGGCACACCCAAGGCAGTGGCAAGAGCATCACCATGACGTGTTTTGCCGCTCGGGTCATGCGTGAGGCGGCCATGGAGAACCCGACCATTGTTGTCATCACGGACCGCAATGATCTCGACGGCCAACTCTTCGGCGTGTTCTCGCTGTCGCAAGACCTGTTGCGTGAACAGCCAGTGCAAGCTGACACTCGGCAAGACCTCCGTGCCAAGCTGGCGAACCGGCCTTCGGGTGGCATTGTCTTTGCCACCATCCAGAAGTTTATGCCTGGCGAGGACGAAGACACCTTCCCGGTGCTCTCCGACCGGCACAACATCGTCGTGATCGCAGATGAAGCCCATCGAACGCAATACGGTTTCGAAGCGAAATTCAAAGGTGATAGCAAGGGCTATCAGGTCGGCTACGCCCAGCACTTGCGGGATGCTCTGCCCAACGCGACGTTCGTTGCCTTCACCGGCACGCCGGTCTCCAGTGAAGACCGAGACACTCGGGCTGTATTCGGTAACTACATCCATGTCTATGACATGCAGCAGGCCCGGGATGACGGGGCCACGGTGCCGATCTACTACGAATCCCGTTTGGCTAAGCTGGGGCTCAAAGAGGAGACTCTGCCGGAGATTGACGCGGAGGTCGACGAACTGGCGGAGGACGAGGAAAGCGATGAGCAGTCCAAGCTGAAGACCCGATGGGCAGCGCTTGAGAAGATCGTTGGCGCTGATCCACGAATCAAGAGCGTGGCTGCCGATCTAGTCGCCCACTTCGAAGAGCGCAACAAGGCGATGCCGGGCAAGGCTATGGTCGTTGCTATGAGCCGGGAGATCTGCGTTCACCTCTACGACGAGATCGTCAAGCTGCGACCGGATTGGCACGATGCCGACCCGGAGAAAGGGGCGATCAAGATCGTCATGACGGGCTCGGCCTCCGACAAGGCATTGCTGCGTCCCCACATCTACTCGAAGCAGGTCAAGAAACGGCTGGAGAAGCGATTCAAGGACCCGGCGGACCCGCTGCGCCTCGTCATCGTTCGAGACATGTGGTTGACGGGCTTCGATGCCCCTTGCGTCCACACGCTGTATGTGGACAAGCCGATGAAGGGCCACAACCTGATGCAGGCCATCGCCCGAGTCAACCGAGTATTCCGAGACAAACAGGGCGGCTTGGTGGTCGACTACATTGGCATCGCCAACGATCTCAAGCAGGCCCTCAAGGAATACACAGCCAGCAATGGCCGAGGACGGCCAACCGTAGATGCACACGAAGCCTATGCTGTGCTGGAAGAGAAGTTGGATGTGTTGCGAGACATGATGCACGGCTTCGACTACAGCGGCTTCCTGACCGGTGGACACAAGTTGCTGGCTGGTGCAGCGAACTTCGTGCTCGGCCTGAAGGACGGCAAGAAGCGCTTTGCTGACACCGCCCTCGCCATGAGCAAGGCGTTCACGCTCTGCTGCACTCTGGATGAGGCGAAGGCTGTACGTGAGGAGGTTGCCTTCTTCCAGGCCGTGAAGGTGCTACTGACCAAGCGAGACATCAGCCAGAAGAAACGTACCGACGAGGAACGGGAACTGGCCATCCGGCAGATCATTGGATCTGCTGTCGTGTCAGAAGACGTTGTCGACATCTTTGAGTCGGTTGGTCTGGACAAGCCGAACATCGGCATCCTTGATGACGAGTTCCTGGCTGAGGTTCAAAACTTGCCAGAGCGGAACCTTGCGGTGGAGTTGCTGGAGCGACTGCTGGAGGGCGAGATCAAGAGTCGCTTCGGTGGCAATGTCGTCCAGGAGAAGAAGTTCTCGGAGCTCCTGTCCAACGTCATCACTCGCTATCAAAACCGGTCTATCGAAACAGCCCAGGTCATCGAAGAACTGATCGAGATGGCGAAGAAGTTTCGGGAGGCGGCAAGCCGGGGCGAGCAGTTGGGGCTGAACGAGGACGAGCTGCGTTTCTACGACGCCTTGGCGAACAATGAGGCGTCCGTCCGTCTGTTGGGTGACGAAACACTGAGGAAAATCGCCCATGAGCTGACCGAAAACCTCCGACAGAACGTCAGCGTCGACTGGGAGAAGCGAGAGAGTGTGCGGGCCAAGCTGCGACTAATGGTGAAGCGCATCCTGCGGAAGTACAAATACCCGCCTGATCAGCAAGAAGAAGCCGTGCAGACTGTCCTGCAGCAGGCCGAGAAGCTGAGTGCGGAGTGGGCTTGAATCCAAGCCTGTCCAATCGCCATATCACGTGAGTAGAAGGTAGGTGAGCGTAAGCACAGGCGAATCCGCATTGCTGCGCGTATAGCTAACATTGCCGGAGGTGAGCTCCAGCGAGCCTTTCTTGTCACCGGTACGTCCGGTGACTTTGATGACAGTGCGTGTGACAGATTTTGGCTCTCGTTGGGCCATTATTCTTCTCCATTCGTCTAGCCTGGCGTTCTGCAACTTCTCCCCGCACCATGGTCCTGCCTGGTGCTACGCTTTTGGGTCCACCACGGGTTCGATGTTCTTTTCGGCAACCAAAAAGACACCACCAGACCCCGGGATTTGCATCAAGCGACCATGCTCGCCCTGCGAGATTTCCTCCCAGCGCTCGATCAGGTCACGAATCGTACGAGCCGCAATCTTCTGCACCCCGTACCACAGATACAGTTCACTCCATAGCACGTGCGCTACCCCTGCAGTCATCACGGACTCAAGGCGTGCGTTAAGAACGTCGTCGTGTCGCTTCTCCATAACCCCTCCGTCAATTTACGTAGTTTATTCTAAAAATTTAGTTTGAACAAACTTTTTAGTGAAGCGGATGAGGGCTGTGCCGGACCCGATCCCCTCAGGGCGGGGAAAGCGCGTCGACTTATTGGCGTTGGCAAATCCGCTTTCGGCCGCTCGGCTGACACACGCTTGCCGGATGAGCGCTCTGGGGTGTGTCCGTTAGCCATTTCGCCCGAGTCCTTGCAAGGGGCCTAATATCCCTAGAGGTCGCCCATCCATAGACAGGTGAAAAATTGTCCGATCCAAACTGGTTGATCTACCTTGGGGCCACAACAGGCGTGATCGGTGCGGTTACCGGGAGCGCAGGGGCTGTGATGGGCTACATCAGCTACAGACGCTCCGGGGAGATGAAGGCGTTAGATCTGCGCCTGGAACTGCGCAGAGCCCAAGTTGACTACTGCGCCCTCGTTCGGGAGCTTCCTGCTCTCTTGGGGCGGGCGAAAGCCTCTCGTACTGCCGTCTCATCTGCCACTGGGATGCTCGGTTCCGGAGCGCTACAGCACTGGACAGGTGAGTGGGAAAAGGACGATGCCTTAGCCCGTGGTTGGGGCGGTGAGCTACCGGACGCTGATGCCAACTGGGATTCCGCTGGCCATCAAGAATTGGAATCAGATCTGGTACAGGTTTACCAGCGGCACGGCCACGCAGTGCGCTTGCGAGACAAATACCTTGCGTCGCTAGCGGAAGATGACCACCAGCGAGACCACATCAAGGCAGCCATGTTGGCTCGTACACAGGCCATGCTAGGCCGTGGTCAGTGACGGAAGCGATTTCGTGGCTGGGCCAGTTGAGGCTATGGCGTCGTATAGTCGTGCATCCGGCCCGTGACCGCCTGGCGTGACAGCCGTGACGGTGCCGAGATCGCCCCGTGACACCACAAAATCCGCATGACGCCTGGCTTGTGACGTTGTGACGAACGTGTCAGCGGCAGGTGAAAGGGGGGGATGGGGCGGCCTCCACTCCATGGAATGCTTTCCTCGTGAGTCGGGAGCAATGCGCAGTCTGGGCTATGTGTTTTCTACTGTCACAACTGTCACAGTGTCACAGCCCAGTATTGGCAAGGCTTTTCGGCCTTCGGCGGTCGTCACGGCCTTGTCACAGCAGTCACGGCATAGACCCGACTAGTTGGCCCACATCTCGCCGTCGAGCGAGAGCTGTTCCGCCAAGTCCAAGACGAGCTTGCGGCGAACCTCCGGCATCGCCCTGAGCCGCACGATCAGCTCTGCCTCGTCTGCTGCCAGGGTGCCCAGTTCGCTCGCTTTCGCTTTCTTCTTCCTGGGCTTACCCCCTGATTCCGGAATCCCATACCGAAGCCATTGCAGTGGAACGTCCAGCCATAGGGCCAGCGTCTCCATCTTGTCGACGGTCGGCATTGCCTTGCCGATGAGCCACTTGTGGGCCGCCTGAACTGAAACCGGTTCGCTCGGGTGTCGGAGATTGAACTGCAAGGCAAGTTCGCCCGCCGACTCGATCTTCTTCGAGCTGCGGGTCAGGGCCTGCTTCAGGCGTTCGGCAAAGGCTAGTTTTTCTTCCGGGCTGGGCATGCCCGAAGTTTCGAAGAGCTACGCTAGCGCCAGGAAACCAAATGGTTTTACATTAATTTCATGTGGTTTATGCTTACCAGTTGACGGACTGCGATCGGGGATAGATGTGGCTGACTCAGTTGAAGATGACGTGATGGGGCGTGGCGCTGCCCGAGCCTTGGCGCTTGCTATTGCAGCTGCTTCGACAGCCGTTGGAACCTATTTCTATTCGAGATGGCGCAACGCTCAGCCGGTCGGGACTTGCTCCTGCTGCGAAGGGCAAATTCTTGTCCATGATGCGAGACATGGCTTGTCGACGTGTGCCAAGTGCAATACCTCGATTTGCAAGGCTTGCCGGCATTCCAATCCGCTAAGCAACGCGTTTCCGGGGTCCGCATGGTCTCGGACGGTATGTCTTTGTCCGACGTGCTCGGTTGAGGCTAACAAACTCGTGACCAGGGCCGAGGCGATGGACGTGTTTTCGGCGAGGTACGAAGGCAAGACTGGGTTGGACAAAAGCTGGGGTACGGCAACGCTTCAGTCAGGTTTCTTCGATACGCAGGAAGAAGCGGAACTCCATTTGCGGCTCCTTGCTGCCGAGCAGGGTTTCGATCTCGTCGTGCAACGGCACTACGAGTCCCGGCAGCAGCAGGACGGCAACTACGTGTTCAAGGTTTGGCGGGCGTCTGGTGTTGCAGGCAATAAGGCTCACTAACCAACGCTCAGGGAACAAAAGGGGATGGGTGTGCAGGGTCAAACAAAGTCCAATATCGCAATCACGTGTGTGAAGCTCGTGGTCGTCTGGGGCCTCTTTGGGGCACTTCTGACAAAGATCGTTCTGGAGGAAGGCTTCGGCACAGACTCCTGAAGCTCGTCTCGGGCCGTAACCAGATCCTGTCTACAAATCTCGCTTACCAGACGCCCCCCAAGAGATGAGTTTCGCCAGTACCGCAACAGGTACTGCTCCGACCGACACCCCCGTTTCTCGGGGAGAACCTCAATGCTGTACCGATCGATAGCATCGGCCAGCGAGATCTTGACCGTTGGCGCTACGGGCTTGCTTCGCCCAGCTACACCATGCTCGAGCAGGATCTTCTGGTGCGCTTCCCAGCGCTGCGCTTCAGCTAGGGTGTCGAAGCTTTGTGCGGCTGTATGACCATTAACAGTGACACGGACCTGAAATCGGCTCCCACGTAGACGGATACTCATTTGCTCTGACCCTTTTGGACAGAGCTTGGACAGGGACGGGCTAAAACCGCAAGAACCCGCACCGGACAAGGCTTTCACACGCGTGTCGAACCGCATCATCAACGAAGTGCGTGGTTTGAACCGGGTCGTATATGACGTGTCCGGCAAGCCGCCTGCGACGATCGAGTGGGAGTGACTTCCCGCAAAGCCAGCAAAAAGCCCGCCTGCACGGCGGGCTTTTTCATGAGGCCGACCATCGCGGTCAGTCTGCAGCCGCGTCCGTCTTGACCGTCTTGCCAGGCCGGCGTACGGCGCGGATCCTGCTGCTGTTGCCGCCACCGCAGAAGAACTGATCCGCGCCATTCGACTCCAGTCCGGAGACTCCCACGCCCGGGGGCATCTCGAGCAGCTCAAGCACTTCTCCGGTCTGCGGATCGATGTGCCGCAGGTCGCTCGTATCGCCTTCCCAGGTGGCGTGCCAGAGTTCGCCATCGACCCAGGTGACGCCGGTGACGAAGCGGTTCGACTCGATGGTGCGCAGCACGGTGCCGGTCTCAGGATCGATCTGGTGGATCTTCTTGTCGCGATACTGCCCGACCCACAGCGTGCCCTCGGCCCAGGCGAGGCCCGAGTCCCCACCGGCCCCGGGCGCGGGGATCGTCGCAAGCACCTGACCCGTTTGCGGGTCGATCTTCTGGATACGGTCTTCGGCAATCTGGAACAGGTGCTGGCCGTCGAATGCCGTGCCGGCATGGGCGGCTACGTCGATCGACCGCAGTGGTTGTCCGCTCGCCGGGTCGATTTGCTGCAACCGCCCGCCGGCGGCAAACCAGATGCTCTGGCCGTCATACGTGACGCCGCCGACGCTGTCGGCCTCCGGGAACGGGCCATATTCGCGCACGATGTCTGCGGCGGATCGTTTCATGTTCTTGTCCTGTGCGTTCGGTTGTCGAGCTTCCATGCTAGTCACTCGGCAGCGGCGCGGGGAGTAACAAGGTGGTCGCGAATCCGGGGACAGGCGGCGTCACCCAGCGGCGTGCACGCCCGTGGCCGAAGGATTGCACCTTGCCCGATACCGCCAACGCATCGAGCGCGCGCTGTACAGTGCGCTGGCTGGCCCCCAGGGCAAGCGCCAGGGACGAGCTCGACCACGATTCCCCATCGGCCAGGCAGGCGAGCACGGCGGCGTACCGTTCTTCAACAGGCTGCGCGAGCACAACGACCTCCGCAGCGCGACGTGGCTGAAGCCCGAATCCGTGCCGAGTCGCCTTGATCGTTGCCGCTGCACCCAATGCGGTGCGCAGTCGGCCCATCTCGACGCGTAGGCGTACACGGTGCGATTCGTCTGCGTGCCGGGTGCGGAACGCGCGGGCGATCAGCGTGTCTCTGGGCACATCGGCTGGCCAGGCTTCGGCCAACAGGCGAGCGAGCATGAACAGCACGGGGCGGGTGGCCAGCGAGATGACCGTGTCGGTGTGCCGCACCGAGAGCCGGCAGGCATCGACAACCAATGCATCCGATGCGAACAGCGCCTCCACGTCTTCCAGGCGCACGACGCGTTCAGCACCACGCGCGATCAACTTGGCTGCCGGAGCCTGCAGGATGCGGGCGGCACGCTCGACTTCCGCCGTCAACGTTGAAATGCCGGCTTGCCGGGCAGCTTCGCTCGCCTGGACCAGCGCGCTGCGTGCCGCAGCGGTCTGCAAGCGGCGCATGGCGATGCCCGCGACGACCAGCGCATGCGCCGCACGCAGCGCAGGCGGCAGGCGCGACGGTGTCATTGCGGTCAACGCGCGGTCGGCCTCGTCAAGGCGGCCGATCAGGAGCAGCTTGCGGATGGCCAGATACCGCGCATGGGCCGCGTTGACAGGGTCGCCATGCGCCTCGAGCGTGACGCGTGCGGCGTCCAGCGTCCTGGCGGGCCAGCCGAGATCGCGTGAGGCTAGGGCGACCTCTGCTTCTGCGACGACGCAGCGGGCGCGTGCCAGGGCTTCCTTGGCGCCGAATGCGCGTGCGGCGCGGCGCAACAGATGCTTGGCGCGCGCGAGGTCACCGAGTTGTGCGATGGCGATGCCGCGCAGTGCGAGTGCGGACGCATCGTCGCGCAGGGCGACGCGGTTGAGGGCACCGAAGGGGTCACCGGCCGCGAGCGCGCGCGCCGCCGCCGTGATCAAGGAATCCATCCAAATCCCGCCACACTTGTCACTCCCGCCGTTCTGGTTCGCCGCCTAATCTAGCACGACCCCTTACCTGAACGGAGACAAGCATGAGCGCAGGACATCCCATCGGAACACGCGAAGCCTGGCTTGCCGAGCGGCTCGAACTGCTCAAGGCCGAGAAGGAACTGACCCGGCGCAGCGACGAGCTGGCGCGCCGGCGCCAGGCACTTCCGTGGGTCCGCATCGACAAAACCTACCAGTTTGAAACCGAGGCTGGCAGCCTCACGCTGGCTGACCTGTTCGGCAATCGTTCGCAACTGCTCGTGTATCACTTCATGTTCGGCCCCGATTACAAGGCCGGGTGCCCGTCCTGCTCCATGATTGCGGACGGCTTCGATGGCTTCGTGACGCATCTGGCCAACCATGATGTCACGCTGATGGCGGTGTCGCGCGCGCCGCTTGCCAAGCTGCAGGCATACAAGGACCGCATGGGATGGTCGTTCCCGTGGGTATCTTCGGCCAGCAGCGATTTCAACTATGACTTCAACGTGTCGATTTCCGAAGCGCAACAGCGCGACGGCACGGCTGATTACAACTACGTGCGCGGCAGCCACGTGATGGACGCATCCGACCTGCCCGCGCCCGTCGTGCAGTTTGCGACCATGTGCGGTACCGATGGCCCAACCTATGTGCGGGATCGGCCCGGCATGAGCGCATTCGTGATGCAGGACGGCGTCGTGTATCACACGTACTCCACCTACGCGCGCGGGCTGGATGGGCTGTGGGGCGCATACCAATGGCTCGATCGCGCGCCGCTGGGCCGCAACGAGGCCGGAGTCTGGTGGCGTCGCCATGACGAGTACGCACCGCGTGGATGAACCGCGCGCAGCCACATCGGGTGAGCGCCGTTTTCTCGCCGTGTCGGCGCTGGTATTTTTCATCAGTGCGGGCGCGACGGTGGCGTGGTGTGAGTCGATGCGGGCCGTGGCCGATATGCCAATGTGGATGCCATTGTGCGGGCGGCGGTGGACCACGCAGCCCGCATCGTTCCTTGGCATGTGGACGGTGATGATGGCGGCGATGATGCTGCCGTCATTGGTGCCGATGCTGCAGCGTTATCGCCGGGGCGTGCCGGTTGTCAGGCAGGCGCAACTGGATGCACTGACCGTGCTGGTGGGCGTGGCTTACCTGGCGGTCTGGGTTGGTGTCGGGGCGGCAGTGCTTGCGGGGCAGGCTGGACTTGCCGTGCTCGAAATGGTCTGGCCGCGCGTGGTGCGTGGTGTTCCGGCTGCGACGGGCGCGATTGTCCTCGCCGCGGGCGCGGTGCAATTGAGTGCGTGGAAGGCCCGTCAGCTTGCAGGCTGCCGCACGGTGCCGGCCTCTGGCGGGATGCTGCGTGCCGGCCCTCGTCACGCCTTGCGATACGGTGCGCGCCTGGGCATCCAGTGCGTCGGCTCGTGCGCAGCCCTGACGTCGATCCTGCTGGTGGCCGGTGCCATGGATCTGTGGGCAATGGCGGCGGTTTCGGCTGCCATCACCCTCGAGCGGCTCGCGCCGTTTGGCGACCGGGCGGCAAGGCTTGTCGGCGCAGCGGCCTTGGGAAGCGGCGCCTTTCTGGTCGTGCGAGCGCTCGTGCCGGGTTAGTGCGCCTGGGCGAGTTCAATCAGCATGTCCATGAATGCGCCAGCCAGTTCGCTGGGCGCGCTGGCGCTTCGGCGCAGCAGGCCGACGGGCTCCTTCGTGCCGGAGGTGGCGATGTCAAGGCGTGCCAATGCGCCGTGCTCAAGGTCATCACGGGCGGCCCGCTCAGGCGTGATCCACACAGCGTCGGACCGGCATGCCAACAGGCGCGCGACGGATACGGACAGCGTTTCCGTCACGCCGGTCGGCACGCGCAATCCGTGCGTCTGGAACAGGGCATCGGTGTGGTGCCTCGGCACGGTGCCAGGGGCCGCGACGACCAACGGGTAATCCAGCACCGCCTGCAACGAGGCCGATGCCCCCGGCTGCGCCAGCAACGGATGCCCGGGACGTACCACCAGCGCGAGTGGCTCGGCATAGAGCAGTTCGAACGACAGCCCTTGCATGGCATCCGGCTCCGCCATGCGTGCAACGATGAAGTCGAGCTCTCCTGCTTTGAGCGCCGACAGCAGCTCGATGTTGGTGCCTGTGCGCAGGCGCACCCCCGCATGCGGGCGCTGCGCGTGCAGGCGTGCGATCGCCTGGGGCAGCAGGCTGCTGGCGACGGTCGGCAGGGCGCCTATCTGCACGATCGGCGCGGCAGCGTCGCTGGAGCCCATCAGGGCGGCCGTCGCCGCTTCCAGCGCCTGCGAGACCCCCACCGCATGCCGCAGGAATTGCTCCCCGGCGGCGGTGAGCCTGGCGCCGTGCCGCCCGCGCTCCACGAGTTGCATACCGGCCAGCGACTCAAGCTCCCCCAACGTCTTGGAGACCGCCGGCTGGCTCAGGTGCAGCCGTTCGGCGGCGCGCCGCAGGTTGCGCTCCTGGGCGATGGCGACAAAGCAGCTCAGATGCCGGAAGCGGATGCGCGAAGACAAATCGCCAGACGGGATATTTTCCATAACCAAGGGTTATTGATTTTTCGATCAGAAGTCAATTTACTTCACTTTTTAGCAGCGATACAGTCGTCTCACGATTTCAACAGGAGACGCCCCATGACCTTGCCGCTTTCCGGCACCGGTGAATTCGCGCAGCGCGACACCGCCCAGCATCCGCCCGCACTGACCCCTGTCTATAAAACGAGCGTGCTGCGCTCGCCGCGCAATGCGCTCATCTCGACGCTGAACACGCTCTCGGAAACCACCGCGCCGGTGTTCCATGCCGACGACCTCGGCCCGCTCGACAATGACCTCATCCTCAACTACGCCAAGGAAGGCCTGCCCATCGGCGAGCGCATCATCGTCCACGGCTACGTGCGCGACGAATTCGGCCGCCCCGTGCCGAACGCACTGGTGGAGGTCTGGCAGGCGAATGCCGGCGGTCGCTACCGCCACAAGAAGGACCAGTACATCGCGCCGATCGATCCGAACTTCGGCGGTTGCGGCCGCATGCTGACCGACGCCAACGGCTACTACGTCTATCGCACCATCAAGCCTGGCCCGTATCCGTGGCGCAACCGCATCAACGATTGGCGTCCGTCGCACATCCATTACTCGCTCTCGGGTGACGGCTGGGCGCAGCGCCTCATCACCCAGATGTACTTCGAAGGCGATCCGCTGATCGCGCAGTGCCCGATCATCAAGACCATCCCGAGCGAGGAGCAGGTGCGCGGGCTGATCGCGCTGCACGACACCGCCAACCACGTGCCGCTTGACGCGCGTTGCTATCGCTTTGACATCACGCTGCGGGGCCGCCGCGCCACGCATTTTGAAAACGCCGTGCAAGGAGCCAAGTGATGACCATGACCACGCTTCGTCAATCGCTCGAGCGCGACGAGGCAACATCCATGGCGACAACGCCGCCGTTCGCGCATTTCAATGAGACCGCTTCGCAGACGGGCGGCCCTTACGTACACATCGGGCTTGCGCCGCGTCAGGCGGGTTTCGACATCTACGAGAAAGAGTTCGGCAACGTGCTGACGACGCCGGACACGCGCGGTGAGCGCATCGCGCTGGAAGGCCGTGTCTTCGATGGTTCCGGCTCGCTCGTGCGCGATGTGCTGATCGAAATCTGGCAGGCCAATGCCGATGGCAAGTACGCCCATCCGGCGGACCGCCAGGACAAGCCGGTCGACCCGGCATTTCGCGGCTGGGGCCGCGCGGGCGCGGATTTCGATACCGGCGTGTACCGTTTCGAAACCATCAAGCCGGGCGCGGTGGCCGGGCGCGGGGCATCGGTGCAGGCGCCGCATATCTGCATGATTCTGTTCGCGCGCGGCATCAACCTGGGCCTGCACACGCGTGTGTACTTCAGCGATGAGACCGGCGCCAACGGCACCGACCCGGTACTCGGCGGCATCGAATGGGAAGTGCGCCGCAAGACGCTGATCGCCCAGCGCAGCGAGCGTAACGGCGAGGTGGTCTATACGTTCGACGTGCGCCTGCAGGACACGCCCGACGGCGGCGCCGAGACGGTCTTCTTCGATATCTGATCGCCGCATCACAGGGAACCACGCCCGGCACTTGACGCTGCCGGGCGTCTTTTTTTTCCGCGCGCAGCCCGCAAGACGTCACGCACATGCCGATAATGGCGGGGTTGATCCATGATTTGCACCCGCCGCCATCGCCGTGACCCAACTCTCCCTTCCTGGCTTCGAAGCCATCCCGCAGGTGCCCGCGCATCGCCTGTTTCTGGCAATCAAGCCGGATTCCGCAACGGCAGAGCACATCGGGCGGCTGGTGGAACTATTGCGGCCCGCGGTCGGCTTCAAGGGCAAGGCGCTGCATGCGCACCGCTTGCATGTCACGCTGTATTACCTCGGGGATTTCGTCCAACCGCCCCCGGAGGACCTCATTGCGCGGATACGCGGTGCCGCCGAGGCGCTGGTCATGCCGCCATTCAGCGTCACGTTTGACCGCGTGGTGAGCTTGCATGGCCGCCGCGACAAGCGGCCTTTTGTCCTGGTGGGCAGCGATGAGGTCGCACCCCTGATGGCATTCCAGTCGGCCCTGGGCGAAGCGCTGCAGGAGGCGGGCGTCCCGCTGCCCGGGGGCCAGTTCAAGCCGCACGTCACGCTCCTGTATGACCGCGGCGGTTTCGCATCGAAGCCGGTCGAACCCGTGACCTGGACGGTACGTGACTTCATGCTGATCCACAGTTGGCTCGGCAAGACACGGTACGACGAGCTGGGGCGCTGGTCGCTCACGGGTTAGTTGACGCCTGGCCCCGCGGTTCGCGATCGGTCCGCGGGCAGGGCGTCACGGTCTGCCTGCAGCGGCTCGGCGGGCGCCCAGCAGACCCAGGGCCAGTACGCAGAACACAGCGCCGGCGTGGAATGTGGCGGCAGGGCCTGCCCTGTCCCAGAGCAGCCCGGCCAGGGCGCTGGCTATCAGCATGGCCAGTCCGCTCACCAGGTTGAACATGCCGTAGGCGGTGCCACGCAGATCCGCGGGAGCGGTATCGGCCACCATGGTCGCCAGGAGACCTTGCGTGATCCCCATATGAATGCCCCACAGCACCACGCCCGCGATGACCACGCCCCAGTGGCCAAACATCCCGAGGATGAGATCGGCGGCAATCAGCACCGCGAGGCCAAGCGCCAGCAGCGCGGTATGGCTTACGCGATCCGACAGCTTGCCGAACGGATACGCCGTCAGCGCGTAGACCACGTTCATTGCCACCATCACCAGCGGCACCAGCGCGACGGGGATGCCTCCTTGCTGGGCACGCAACACCAGGAAGGCCTCCGAAAAGCGCGCTAGCGTAAACACGGCGCCAATCACCACCACCCACCAGTACGCCGGGTCCAGCCGTTTGAGGTTGCTGCGGCGGATCGGGTTGGTGCGATGGGGGCCCGCGTGCGCATGCGGCTCGCGCAGGCCTAGCGTCAGCAACGCCACCGAGAGCAGCCCCGGCACCACGGCCACCCAGAACACCGCCCGGAAATCGTCCGCCCACAGCAGCATCAGGCCGGCAGCAAGCAGAGGGCCCAGGAATGCCCCTACCGTATCGAGCGATTGCCGCAGCCCGAACGCCGCCCCGCGCAATTCGGGCGGCGTGATGTCAGCGACCAGCGCATCGCGCGGTGCGCCACGCACGCCCTTGCCGACACGGTCCAGCAGGCGCGCTGTCAGCACGATGCCCGCCGTGGGTGCGATGGCGAAGAGCGGCTTCGTGAAAGCGCCCAGCGCATAACCGAATATCGCCAAACCCTTGCGCCTGCCGAGGTAGTCGCTCAGCGCGCCGGAGAAGATCTTGACGATCAGCGCGGTCGATTCCGCCGCCCCTTCGATCACGCCCACGGTGAGCGCGCTCGCCCCCAGCACCGACACCATGAACAACGGCAGCAAGCTGTGGATCATCTCCGAGGCGATGTCCATCAGCAGGCTGACGAAGCCGAGTACCCAGATGCCGGATGGAATCTGACGCAGGACGCTTGGGCGCGGGGTAGGGGTCATGGCGTGGAGGCGAGTTCGGTTTGAAAGCGTTGGACTTGCGATCGGACTCCGGCGCGCACGGCCTCCCACACCCGTGCGGAAAAGTCGTGGGGCAGGATGGCCTCGACGCGGTCCAGCCCCGCGGGTGCACGCTCGACAAGGGCCTGCATCTGCGCAAACGCATCCGGAACCCCCGATTGTGCTGCCAGGGTTTGCCAGTGTCGCACGTGAATATCGGCCAGGCGGGCGTGCACATTCTTGCCGCGAAGCGCCATCGCCAAGCGAGCCCGATACGGCGAGAGCTGGTTCGGCCCGTCGCCCATGATTGGCCAGACAGAGAGCACGTCGTACAGCGGCGTCATGCGGAAACGTCCGCCTCGCGCGATGGCCAGCGAGAAGTTCTTTGCATGCCCGTCCGTGGCCGCCAGCAGCCAGAAGGCAAGCTGCGCCAGTACGAAGCGGCGCTTGTCGTCGACAGCGTGTTCGGAGGCGGACAGCAAGCCAAGGCACGCGCGCATGCCCGGGCCGCCGTCGTTTTCGTACTTGCGGTGCGCGGGTGTGCCAGTAGCCTGGCAGAAATCCTCTTGCGGCAGGCGCGCGATCCACGTGTTGCCCGGCATCCAGCGGCGGTCGAAGCGTTCGACGGCCAGCACCTTGCGATCGCCGAAGCGCGCCATTTCCGTCCGGGCCACATCGAGCCCCCATGCCGCCAGCAACTGCGCACACAGCCATTCGTTGTCGACGGAGTCCTGCATGTCCGCGCGAATGTTGCCGATCAGGCCCAGCGGCAGCTTGAGGATATGCGTGGTGGGCGTGGCGCCCAGCGGCCGATGCCATGTGTTGCCGATGCGCAGCAGGGCAGTCTTCTCCTGCGCGCCGGCAATCGAGATCCGGAAGGCATCAGGGTCGTCAGCGTCCTCGCCCAGTGCAGGCGTGGCGGTCAGGTTCTGCAGCAACGCATCGACCCGAGCCTCGGTGAGGGGCTCGCTGTCGATGCGGTCGTAGCCGGTGGGCGCCATGCCCGGTGGCAGGAGTTGCACTGCGCCCACGCAATCGCGTCCGATGGCGGCCAGCAAGTCGGCTGCGTGGGTGGAGGCCAGGCCGAAGCGACGTCTCACGCGCTCGCGAATGGACTGAGCGTCGGGCAGCAGGTTGTCAAAGTAATCGTCGACCACTTGCCCGCGCAGTTCGGGCACACCGGCCGGAATGGGCAGAGACAGTGACAACGGGCGTGCGTTGGGCGAGCGCAACCACGCCTCGTCATAACGCAGGATTGGCACGCCGGCACGGCTGGCCGTCCAGACGCCGACATGCTCGCCGTTCATCCACAGGTGGAGTTCGGGATGAGCCATGGCTTACCAGTCAGCCGGCGTGTCGGCGGCTGGCGGGACTGTGCGCACCGCCAGTTGCGCGCCCAACGCATGCAGGATGCGCAGTAGTTGCTCGAAGCTGACGGCCCCTGGGTCTTTCTCGATGTCGGCGATGCGGTTCTGGCTCACGCCGAGCAGGGCGCCGAGTTGCGCCTGCGTCAGTCCGCGTGCCTTGCGCAGCGACTTCAGATGCGCCGACAGCTGTGGTGCGGAAGACAGTTGCGTATCCATGATGATCACCTCAAGACGATAACGGTAGCTTATCGGCTTTAAGCGATAATTGCAATATATCGCTCAGGGGTGATTATTTTGCGATATCGCTCCTGGACGATATCAAGGCTATCGCGTCGGAGGGCGCGCAAGCGCCTTTCCGGCCAGTGCGGATGCATAGGGGGCATCCGGCTCCGCGTGGCTCCATCCTGCGGCGGCCAGCCGTGTCGAACCTCATAGCGGCAGTATGAAGGCGCAAACCAAGCGATGGGCGGCGTTGGCGCACGTGGTGGCGGATGCCGTCGCTGTTTTCCTGGCGTGGCTCACGCCGGAGGCGTGCATTTTCGCTTGTGACGTTGGCGTTTTTCTGCGCATAAGCCGGATTTATGAAACAATATCGGGTTAATCACTAGTGGGCACTGGTACGGTTTGCGCGGGAATTACGCCGCTTTTGCGTCGTTCTCCTGTGAATGCCACCGTTCAGACATGACTTACGCCGTCAAGGAAATTTTCTACACGCTGCAAGGCGAGGGTGCCAACACCGGCCGCGCAGCAGTCTTCTGCCGCTTTGCCGGCTGCAATCTCTGGAGTGGGCGCGAAGCCGATCGCGCCACCGCCATCTGCCAGTTCTGTGACACCGACTTCGTCGGCACGGACGGTACGCAAGGCGGCAAATACCCCACTGCCGACGCACTTGCCGATACCGTCGCCGCCGAATGGCCGGACAGCACCAGCGGCGGCAAACCGCTCGTCATCTGCACCGGCGGCGAGCCGCTGCTGCAACTCGACACGCCGCTGATCGACGCGCTGCACGCACGCGGCTTCGAAATCGCCATCGAGACCAACGGCACCATCGCCGTGCCGGAAGGCATCGACTGGGTGTGCGTGAGCCCCAAGATGGGTTCCGAACTCGTCGTCACGCGCGGCGACGAGCTGAAGGTGGTGATCCCGCAAGACGGGCAGGACCTCGACGCATACGAACGGCTGGATTTCCAGCATTTCTTCCTGCAGGCCATGGACGGCCCGCTTGCCCGGCAGAATACGGCGGCAGCCGTTGCGCTGTGCCAGCGCCGGCCGCGCTGGCGCCTGTCGCTGCAAACCCATAAGATGCTGGGCATCCGCTAAGGCGGGCCGCAGCACTTTGTCCCCGGTTTTCTGCCGGTTCCAGCCGTTTCGCGGCGCCTGCTGCCGCCACCTTGCTCCATGACCAAGACCGTTTCCATCACGCGCCGGCTCGAATTCGACGCCGGCCATCGCATCCCGGGCCATGCGGGCCAGTGCCGCAATCTGCACGGCCACCGCTACCAACTCGAACTCACGCTCGAAGGCGTTGTCCTGCACAACGACAAGGCTGCCGACGACGGGATGATTCTCGACTTCGGCGACGTCAAGCAGCTCGCCAACAAGCACCTCGTCGACCTCTGGGATCACGCCTTCCTCGTCTATCGCGGCGATACCAAGCTGGTCGAATTCCTGAACGATATGGAAGGCGGTCACAAGACCGTCGTGCTGAATGACGTCCCCACCGTCGAGAACCTCGCGCAGATTGCGTTCGACATTCTCGAGCCAGTGTTTCGCAACACGTTTGGGCACCATCTGCGTCTGTCCAAGCTCGTGCTGTACGAAACCCCGAACTGCTGGGCCGACGTGAAGCTCGCACGCCCGCACGAGCAGGACTGAATCCCTTCGCATGACGTCGCCGCACGTTCTGACACCGCCTGCCGGCATGAGCACCCACGAGCGAGACGGCTACTGGATGCAGCAGGCGCTCGTGCAGGCCAGGTTCGCATGGGGGCAGGGCGAGGTGCCTGTGGGTGCCGTGGTCGTGCGCGGCAACGAGATCGTCGGCGTCGGCTACAACGCCCCGATCGGCACGCACGATCCATCCGCGCATGCCGAAATGCGCGCCCTGCGCCAGGCCGCCGAAAAGCTCGGCAACTACCGCCTGCCCGACTGCGAAGTCTTTGTGACCCTGGAGCCGTGCGTGATGTGCGCCGGCGCCATGCTGCATGCCCGCGTGGCGCGGGTCGTGTATGGCGCGCCGGACCCAAAGACGGGCGCCGCCGGCAGCATTCTCGACCTGTTTGCCGAGACGCGGCTGAACCACCAGACTGCCATCACCGGCAGCGTGCTTGCGCAGGAATGCGGCGACATGCTGCGCGCCTTCTTTGCCGAGCGCCGTGCGAGCCAACGTGCTGCGCGGCTTGCTGCCATCGAATCCGACGACTGCGCCCCATGATCACCGTTCGCCTGATCGCTCCTTCCGGCTACCCGAATGACGCGGAAATTGCCAGCCGAGGCATTGCGACGCTGCGTGCGCAAGGCTGCGAGTTCGTCAACGAGGCATGCCTCGCGCGCCAGCATCAACGCTTTGCCGGCGACGACGAGGCGCGGCTGGCGGACCTGCACCAGATCGGCACCGGCGCCGGCCAGGAGATCGCGATGGCCGTCCGCGGTGGCTATGGGCTGACCCGGCTGCTGGACCGCATCGATTTTGCGGCCATCCACCAGCGCGCGCAGGCTACCGATACCATTATCGTCGGCCATAGTGATTTCACGGCGTTCTCGCTGGCTTATCTGGCTGCCACGGGCGGAGTGAGCTTCGCGGGGCCGCATCTGTGCTCCGATTTCGGCCTGGCTGAGGTGGATGCCTTCATGGTCGAGCATTTCTGGGGCATCCTGCGTGAGCCCGCGTACCGGCTGCGCGTCGAGGCGCCGCAGGCTGCAGGCCAGGGCGGGCGCATCACCGGCAAGCTGTGGGGCGGCAACCTGGCCATGCTCTGCAGCCTGATTGGCACTCCCTATCTGCCGAAGATCGAGGGCGGCATTCTCTTCGTTGAAGACATCAACGAGCACCCGTACCGGGTCGAGCGCATGCTGCTGCAACTGGAGCAGGCCGGCGTGCTGCCGAACCAGCAAGCGCTGGTATTGGGCGATTTTTCCGGCTACCGCACGACGCCGTACGACGCGGGTTATGACTTTGACGCCATGCGAGACTACCTTGCCGAGCGCTTGCCGATTCCGGTCTTGAGCGGCCTGCCGTTTGGCCATTGCCCCACCAAGGCCACGTTACCCATCGGCGCGCAGGCCGGGTTGGAATTCGACTCTGCGGGCTTTACGTTGCATCTGTCGCGGTATCCGACGCTGCACCGATAGGCCGACCGCCCGTCCGGGTCATGGCCGGATGGTAAAATGCCAGGTTTTCCAACCGGTGCGCGCAAAGTGCTTGCGGCGCCCGCTCACTGCTTTTCAATCAAGGTTCCCACGTGCTTTCCACCGCCAATGTCACCATGCAGTTCGGGCCCAAGCCCTTGTTCGAGAACATCTCGGTCAAGTTCGGCGAGGGCAATCGCTATGGCCTGATCGGCGCCAATGGCTGCGGCAAGTCGACGTTCATGAAGATCCTGGGCGGCGACCTCGAGCCGAGCGGGGGCAACGTGATGCTGGAACCCGGCGTGCGCCTGGGCAAGCTGCGCCAGGATCAGTTCGCCTACGAAGACATGCGCGTGCTGGACGTGGTGATGATGGGTCACACCGAAATGTGGGCTGCCGCGCAGGAACGCGACGCCATCTACGCCAACCCGGACGCGACCGACGACGACTACATGAAAGCCGCCGACCTGGAGGCCAAGTACGCCGAATACGACGGCTACACCGCCGAAGCCCGCGCGGGCGAGCTGCTGCTCGGCGTGGGCATCCCGACCGACCAGCACAGCGGCCCGATGAGCAACGTCGCGCCCGGCTGGAAGCTGCGCGTGCTGCTGGCCCAGGCGCTGTTCTCGAACCCGGACGTGCTGCTGCTGGACGAGCCGACCAACAACCTCGACATCAACACGATCCGCTGGCTGGAATCGGTGCTCAACGAGCGCAATTCCACCATGATCATCATCTCCCACGATCGCCACTTCCTGAATTCGGTCTGCACGCACATGGCTGATATGGACTACGGCACGCTCAAGGTCTACCCGGGCAATTACGACGACTACATGGAAGCCTCCATGCAGGCGCGCGAACGCCTGCAGGCTGCCAACGCGCGGGCCAAGGAGCGTATCTCCGACCTGCAGGACTTCGTGCGCCGCTTCTCGGCCAACAAGTCCAAGGCGCGCCAGGCTACGTCGCGCCTGAAGATGATCGACAAGATCAAGGTGGAAGACATCAAGCCGTCGTCGCGTCAGAACCCGTTCATCCGCTTCGAGTTCGAAAAGAAGCTGCACAACCTGGCGGTGGAAACCGACAACGCGCGCAAGACGTACGACCGCAAGATTTTCGACGGCCTGACCATGGCCGTACGCGCGGGCGAGCGGATTGCCATCATCGGTGAGAACGGCGCCGGCAAGACCACGCTGCTGCGCTGCCTGCTGAACGGCGCCGTCAAGACCGGCGTACAGCGCGGCATCGAGGTCGACGGTGGCACCGTCAAGTGGGCCGAACACGCCAACGTCGGCTACATGCCGCAGGACACCTACGAAGAATTCCCGGAAGACCGCGACCTGATGGACTGGATGAGCCAGTGGACGCAGGCCGGCGACGACGACCAGTCGCTGCGCGGCACGATGGGCCGTCTGCTGTTCTCCGCCGACGACATCAAGAAGAGCGTGAAGGTGCTCTCTGGTGGCGAGAAGGGCCGCATGATCTGGGGCAAGCTCATGCTCGGCCGCCACAACGTGCTGGCGCTGGACGAGCCGACCAACCACATGGACATGGAGTCGATCGAGTCGCTGCAGATCGCGCTGGACAAGTTCGAGGGCACGCTGATCTTCGTGTCGCACGACCGCGAGTTCGTGAGCGGTCTGGCCACGCGCATCATTGAAATTCGCACCGACGGCACGCTCACCGACTACCTCGGCACCTACGACGAATACCTGCAGAGCCAGGGCGTGGAAGTCTGAACGTCGATCGTTCACCGTCACCCAGGGGCCGCCGATGTGCGGCCTCCTTTTTTTGGGGGCAGCGTTCCCCGCAAGGTGAGCGTGCCTTGTCCCGTTGGGACCGACCGACCCGCGACGTGCCGCCCGCCAAGGCTCGTTGACAGTGCCTCCGCCTGATTCCAGAATGCCCTGGCCGAACGCCGCACCGGCATCTCAGCCGCGGCGTTCAGCGCCAGCAAAGAACAATCAAGACATATGAGGAGACTCACGTTGAAAAACGTACTGACGTTCCTGTCGACAGCTGCACTGGTGCTGATGACGTCTGCACACGCGGCGGACCGCCTGCCGACCATTCCGCCAGACAAATACGACGCAGAGCAGGTCAAGGCCGCGCAAGATTTTCTGGCTGCGCGCAAGGTTCCGGTTTTCGGACCCTTCGAGCCACTGATGCATAGCCCGGAGGTGATGAGCCAGGCGCGTGCCATGGGCGACTACCTGCGATACCACTCGGCCCTTGGCAACACGTTGAGCGAACTGGTCATCCTCGTTACCGCGCGAGAGTGGAGCCAGGATTACGAGTGGTACGTGCACCATCCGATCGCCCTGAAGGTCGGGATCAAACCCAGCATTGCCGATGCGATCGCGGACGGCCGCCGCCCCGCCGGCATGAGCGAGGATGAGCAGATCGTCTATGACTTCACGACCGAGCTCATCCGCAACAAGCGGGTGTCCGACGATACCTATGCCCGGGCGGAAAAGCGGTTCGGCAATAAGGGGATCGTAGACATGACCGGCATCTGCGGCTATTACACGCTGCTTGCCATGGAGATGAACGTGGCGCAATACGCGGTGCCGAAGAACGCCGCGAAGCTCGCGCGTTTTCCGGAGCCGTGATCGCCGTGGCGCTCTGTAAGGGCGGCGTGTTGACGTACCTGGGGAGCCAGAACGTTGCCATCTGAGCGCTGACCATTTGCTGTCGCCAAGGGGCCGCCAATGTGCGGCCCCTTTCTCTTTGGGCGCTGCCCGGGGCGAAGGCGAGCTGCCTCGGCCAAGTCTATGAAAAAACCGACTGGATACTATGATTTTTTATCGCCATCGGAATCCGTTGCCATCGCTACACTTGGTCCGCACATCACTGTGAACAAGCCAGGGCTGCGTACAAGGCGTCGCATATCAGCATAAGAAGCGCCAACCGCAGCCCCTCGACGTACCAAGGAGACGAGATGACACCCGATATTGGCGGCCGCATTCGCCTGCAATCCCTGCTGGACAAAGTGGTGTCTGCGGACGAAGCCGCGACCCTGATCCGTGATGGCATGTCGGTCGGCATGAGCGGTTTTACCCGCGCAGGTGACTGCAAGGCGGTGCCGTTCGCGCTGGCCCGGCGTGCCGCGCACGAGCCGTTGCGCATCACCCTGATGACCGGCGCCTCGCTCGGCAACGACATCGACAAGGTGTTGGCCGAAGCCGATGTGATCGCCCGCCGCCTCCCGTTTCAAGCGGACGCCACGCTCCGGCGCAAGATCAACGCAGGCGAGGTCATGTTCATTGACCAGCATCTGTCGGAGACCGTTGAGCAACTGCGCTCGCGGCAGATCGCACCGCTCGATGTGGCGGTTGTCGAAGCCACGGCCATCACGGAAAACGGCGGCATCGTACCGACCACGTCGGTGGGCAATTCCGCCAGCTTCGCGGTACTGGCCAAACAGGTGATCGTCGAGATCAACCTGAACATGCCCGCCAACCTCGAGGGGCTGCACGATATCTTCTTTCCAGTGCAGCGGCCTTATCGCCAACCGATTCCGCTCATTTCGGCGGAGCAGCGCATCGGTCTGCCGTATATCCCGATCGATCCGCGCAAGATCGCGGCCATCGTGATCACCGGGCAGGACGATAGCCCCTCCAACGTGCTGCCGCCCGATGCGGAGACCAACGCCATCGCCGGGCACCTGAATGCGTTCCTGGCACACGAGGTGCGCTCGGGCCGCCTGTCACCCACGCTGCAGCCGCTGCAGGCGGGTATCGGGACGATTTCCAACGCGGTCCTGCACGGCTTCATCGACTCGCCGTTCCATGACCTGAAGATGTATTCGGAGGTGCTGCAGGACAGCTCCATCGAGCTGCTCGACTCGGGCAAGCTGGCGTTTGCCTCGGCTTCGTCGATCACGCTGTCCCGCCCGGTGTACAAGCGGTTCCTGACAGAACTGGAGCGCTACAAGTCGCGGGTGGTGTTGCGGCCGCAGGAGATCAGCAACCACCCGGAGGTGATCCGCCGGCTGGGTCTGATCACCATCAATACCGCGCTGGAATGCGACATTTACGGCAACGTGAATTCGACGCACGTGGGCGGCACGCACATGATGAACGGCATCGGCGGCTCGGGCGACTTTGCGCGCAATGCGCATCTGTCGGTCTTCGTGACCAAGTCGTTGGCCAAGGACGGCGATATTTCGAGCATCGTCCCGATGGTCTCGCATGTGGACCACACCGAGCACGACGTCGACATCATCGTCACCGAACATGGGTTGGCCGACTTGCGCGGGCTGGCGCCGCGCGAGCGTGCCGTGCAGATCATCAGCCACTGCGCGGACCCTCGCTACCGCGAGCTGCTGCGCGACTACGTTGTGCGCGCCCAGCGACGCGGCGGCCACACGCCCCATCTGCTGGAGGAGGCGCTCGCCTGGCATGTCCGTTTCCGTGATCAGGGCTCGATGGCCCCGGCAGGTTCTATGGATGAGAGCCAGCGTCCGGAACCCGCTCTCAGCGCTTGATGCGTGGGCGCCGCTGCTCAGGCGCCCAGCACTTCCTCGCACGTCGCAAGCCACGCGCGAGCGGCGTGGGACAGGTACCGGCCCGGCGACCACAGGTGCGCAAGCGCCCAATCCATGTCCGGAGCGGTCAGGCGTGCCACGGCCAGCTTGTCGCGGTTGGCAAGGTTGGCCACCAACGGCTGTGGCAAAAAAGTCGTGCCCAGTCCGGCAGCCGCCATGGAGGCGAGGAATTCCCAGTGCCCGCTTTGTGCCGCGATGTGCGGCTCGAAGCGGGCTTCGATAAAGGCTTGGCGCAGCTTGCGCGTCAGCGAAAAGTCTTCGGCAAGCAGTAGCAGCGGTTCGTCGCGCAGTGCCGCGAGGGTGACGGTCTTGCCCTTCGCCCACTTCGCCTTACGCGGCCCCACCACCCAGATCGGATACTTGGCGAACGCCCGCGTAGCGAGTTCGAGGCCGCTGTCGCCGGGCAGTACGGTGGCGCCCACCTCCAGTTCACCGCTGGCGACCTGCTGCTCCACGGTCAGCCCGCCATATTCGGCCAGGTTCAGCACCAGGTTGGGATAACGCTGGCGAAACGCGCTCACGACCGGCGAGAAGAACAGGTTCACCATCGGCGGGATGCCGACCGTGAGTTCACCGCGCCCAAGCGAAGACAGGTCGGCAACCTCAAGCGTCAGCCGATGCACCACGCCAAGCGTTTCCTGGCCGCGTGCATAGACGACCCGTCCTACGTCTGTCAGGCGCACCTGCCTGCCTTCGCGGATCAGCAGCGGCTGGCCGATTTCGTTTTCCAGCTGACGAACCATCTTGCTGATGGTGGACTGCGTGACCGACAGCGAGCTTGCCGCCCGGGTGAAGCTCTGCAGCCGCGCGGTTTCAACGAAGTAACGGAGGGCTCGGATATCGATGGACACGGGCGGACCTCTGCCATGAAGCAGGCGAATGGAATACGCAATAGTAATGAGGTTTTTCCATTCCGCGGCGCATGGGTTCCACCGCCGTCTTTCCCACGCCAGAGGGGACGGCTGACCAAACGATTCCGCGCCAGCATCCCGAGGCGGCGACTTGGCGCAAGCGCTTGAGGGATACGCGCAGACGCAACGGAAGCGGCCGGAGAGGCCGCCTCGTTATCAGTGTCGGCAGGGGGATGGCCTAGCTGGTTGCCTCGTCAATCAGCAGATCGAGCTGGGCGATCACGTTGCTGGCGTCGGGCTCCCCGCGTGCCTTGGCCAGCGCGTCCCTGAGCGTTTCGCGCAGCGCGATGAGCTCGGTGATGTTGCCAGCCTTTTCCACCTTCATTTCCAGCAGGTAGCCACGCAGGCCCAGGTAGCGGCTGATGGTTTCCGTATAGAAACGGTAGAGGCGCTGGTACCTCTCGATGCCTTCCTCGCTGGGCGGCGGCTTGGGCGTATCCGCGCCCTCCACTGCGGCAGGCGACCTACCGGGCAGGGCGCTGTTGACCGGCAACGCACCAGGCACATGCACGCGAATGTAGCCAGCTTGTTCGAGCTCATCGAACACGGCAGATGTCATGCCCAGCGGCTCAAGCTGAACGAGGATGTCGTCGCAGGTTTTCTCGCCATTGATCATCAGAAGGAGCGCGCGGTGACGCTGGCCGAGACGATTCGCGCGGGTGCGGATCTCGTCCTGCCCCTTTTCGGTCTTCTGGTAGATGGTGGTGGTCATGCGGTCTCCCTCGTCCGGCGCGTCTGCAGTGCGCGCTCGACTGGCTCTACAATAGCCCGATCATAACCGCCCGGGGGCGATGCTGGCCTCAGTCGCAACCCGGATAGCACAACGCGCACATCGCGCATCCACCAGAGCGAGACAAGCAACGATGCAGCAACGCGACAAGCTTTTCATCAACGGCAAATGGGTCACCCCGCAGGGCAAGGGCGTGATTGAAGTGATTCATTCGGCCACCGAAGCCGTGATGGCGACGATTCCTGAAGGCAGCGTCGCCGACGCCGAAGCAGCCGTGGCGGCTGCCCGCGCCGCCTTCGACAGTTGGGCCGCCACGCCGGTGGCCAAGCGCGCCGAATACATCCAGAAGATCGCCGATGGCCTGAAGGCCCGCAGCGAGGAGCTGGCGCAACTCATCGCCGGTGAAGTCGGCATGCCCATCAAGCTGGCACGCGCCATCCAGGTCGGTGGCCCGGTCTACAACTGGGGCAATTTCGCCAAGCTGCTCGGCAAGTTCGAGTTTGAAGAGCAGGTCGGCAACTCGCTGGTCGTGCGCGAACCGGTGGGTGTGGTGGGCGCGATCACGCCGTGGAACTACCCGCTCAACCAGATCACCCTGAAGGTCGCGCCCGCGCTGGCGGCCGGTTGCACGGTCGTACTCAAGCCGTCGGAAGTGGCCCCGCTCAATGCCTTCGTGCTGGCCGAAGTGATCGAAGAAGCCGGCCTGCCGCCCGGCGTGTTCAATCTCGTCACCGGCTACGGGCCCGTGGTGGGCGAGGTGCTGGCGAGCCATCCGGAAGTGGACATGGTGTCGTTCACGGGGTCCACGCGTGCCGGCAAGCGTGTGGCTGAACTGGCATCGCAATCGGTCAAGCGGGTGGCGCTGGAGCTGGGCGGCAAGTCCGCCTCGGTGATCCTGGATGACGCGGACCTGGCCGCTGCGGTCAAGGGCACGCTGTCGGCCTGCTTCCTCAATTCCGGACAGACCTGCTCGGCGCATACCCGCATGTTGGTGCCGCGCGCCAGGTACGAAGAAGTGAAAGCGCTTGCCGCACAGTTTGCTGCCGGCTACGTGCCGGGTGACCCGTCCCAGGAAACCACGCGCCTCGGTCCACTGATCTCCGCCGTCCAGCGCGAACGTGTGCTCGGCTATATCCGCAAGGGTCTGGAAGAGGGCGCCGATCTGATTGCCGGCGGGCCGGAAGCGCCGGAAGGCCTGCCGAAGGGGTTCTTCGTCAAGCCCACCGTGCTTGGCAACGTAAAGACCACCGACACGGTGGCGCGCGAGGAGATCTTCGGACCGGTGCTCAGCGTGATCTGCTACGACGATGAGGACGAGGCCGTCCGCATTGCCAACGACAGCATCTACGGTCTGGGCGGCGGCGTCTGGTCGGGCGACGAGGCGCGGGCGATTCGCGTCGCGCGGCGCATCCGTACGGGGCAGGTCGACATCAACGGCGGGCCGTTCAACATGCAGGCGCCGTTTGGCGGCTACAAGCAATCCGGCAACGGGCGTGAGAACGGCAAGTACGGGCTGGAGGAGTTTCTGGAGTACAAGGCGCTCCAGCTCAAGCCCGCGCAGACCGCCTGACCTCTCTGCGGCACCTACGAAAAACCCCGGCTTTCGCCGGGGATTTTTTTGATTGCGGCTGGCGGCGCTTACTTCCGGCTGCCGTCGGGGTGGTATCCCTGGGCAGTCCCGTCGGCAAGGATGCGGGTCCAGACAGCGTCGCGCTCGTCGTCGGTCATGAACACCCAATTGCTGACTTCCAGCGCGGTGCGCCCGCAACCTTGGCAGACCTCGTCGAAGAGGGTCGAGCAGATGCCGATGCATGGGCTGTCGGGGCGGCCGAGCAGGGTGCTGCCGGAAGACGCACTGGTCTCTTCGTCGGACATGGGGCTGAGGGCGGAGGGTTGAGACATGAGCGCCTATTTTACCGGCTTCGGCGTGGGGCTTGCGTGCCCCGCGCGTTGGCTTACGTGGTCGGCGGCGGCGCACAGGGTCAAGGCCGAATTCACCAGCGCAATGTGCGAAAACGCCTGCGGGAAATTGCCGACAAGGCGGCCTGCGCGCGGGTCGTATTCCTCCGCCAGCAGCCCCACGTCGTTGCGCAGCGCAAGCAGCCTGGCAAATAGCGCACGCGCTTCGTCATGCCGCCCCTGCAAGGCGAGGTTGTCGACATACCAGAAGCTGCACGCGAGGAAGACCCCCTCGCCCTGGGGCAAGCCGTCGGCCACGGCTTCGGTACGGTAGCGACGCACGAGGCCGTCGACGAGCAGGTCTTCTTCGACGGCCCGCACAGTCGCCTGGATGCGCGGATCTGCCGCAGGCAGGAAGCCGACCAGCGGCAGCATCAGCAACGCAGCATCCATCTCGTCGCTGCCGTAGCTCTGCACGAAGCAGCCGCGCCTGGCGTTGTAGCCGTGTGTGCAGACCTCGGCGTGGATGCGCTCGCGCACGCCGCGCCAGCGCTCGACGGGGCCGGCCAGATTGAATTGCTCGATCGTCTTGACGGCTCGGTCGAATGCCACCCACGCCATCACCTTGGAATACGTGAAATGCCGCGACGGGCCGCGTACCTCCCAGATGCCTCGATCCGGCGATTGCCAGACACCTTCCAGATGCGTCATCAGCGCAACCTGCAACTGCCAGGACGCTTCGTCGCCATCGAGGCCGCCCTTGCGGGCGATGTAGAGCGCATCCATCAGTTCGCCATAGACGTCGAGCTGCAGCTGCATGGCGGCAGCATTGCCGACGCGCACGGGCTGCGCGCCTTCGTAGCCGGGGAGCCACGGTACGGTCCATTCGCCCAGGCGGCGCTCGCCTGCAATGCCGTACATGATCTGCACCTGCGAAGGGCTGCCCGCAATGGCGCGCTCCAGCCATTCGCGCCAGGCCCGGGCTTCGTTGTAGTAGCCGGCGTTCATGAGGGCGAGCAGGGTCAGGGTGGCGTCGCGCAGCCAGCAGTAGCGGTAGTCCCAGTTACGCACGCCGCCGAGCTGCTCGGGCAACGAGGTGGTGGGGGCCGCCACGACGCCGCCGGTACGGTGGTAAGTGAGCGCCTTGAGCGTGATGAGCGAGCGCGTGACGGCTTCCGTCCATTCGCCTGCACCCTGGCAGCGGTCGGACCACGCGCGCCAGCGTGCCTCGATGTCGACTTGTGCTTCGAGCGCGTCGATGGACTCCGGCAGCGGCAGATGCGATGGGGAATGCGTCAGCACGAACGGCACGGCCTCACTCTCGGCGACGACAAAATCGGCCACGGTGGAGAGGTTTTCGCCCCGGATGGGGGCGGGCGTGCGCAGGGTCGTCATGTTGGGCCCCGCGACGGCGCGCAATACGCAGTTGGGCGTGTCGCATGGGCCGTCGGCCGTGGTACCGGTAGCTTCCGAAACGCGGCTCACCCAGGGCACGGAGGCGCCGTAATCGAAGCGCAGGGTGAGGTCCATGCGCATGGTCACCGTTCCGGAGATGCCGCGCACGATGCGGATGAGGTCCGACGTGTCGTCTCGCCTGGCGCTGGTGCCGGGCAGGCGCAAAGTCATCAGGTCTGTCAGGCTGACGACGCCGGTGTCGGTTTCAAACACCGTCTCGAGCACCAGCGTGCCCGGCAGGTAGCGGCGGTGCACGCGGCGCACGCCACCTTGCGGGGCGATGCGCCAGCGTCCGTGGTCGGGGGTGCCGAGCAGCGCGGCAAAGCATGCGCCCGAATCGAACCGGGGCCAGCACAGCCAGTCGACCGACCCGTTGCGCGAGACCAGTGCAGCGGTTTCACAATCGCCTATCAGGGCATAATCTTCGATCTTCGAGGGCATTGCACTCCACTCCAAGTGACCGACGAGGCCGTGACCATGCACGATAGCACCCGCACCATTCTCGAATACAACGCCGGGCGCGACCCGGAGCGGCTCACCCGCAAGCTCGCCGCCATCGCTGCCGATCCGTTCTCGTTCTTTCGCGGTACCAACAACCTGTACGCGGCCTCGCTGGCCGATGCCCCGCTGCTGCATGATGCCCCGTGCACGCTTGTCTGCGGAGACCTGCATCTCGAGAATTTCGGCAGCTTCAAGGGCGATAACGGCCTCGTCTATTTCGACATGAACGATTTCGACGAGGCCCTGGCCGCACCGTTCACCGTCGATCTCGTCCGCGTGCTGTCAAGCCTTCAGGTGGCCGCGCGCTGCTGGAAACTGGCGGACGAAGACGCACGCAACCTCTGCCACCGCTTCCTTGACACGTATGCCGCTGCGCTGGTCGATGGCAAGCCACGTTGGGTCGAACGCGCCACGGCCACGGGCATCGTGTACGACCTGTTGCGCGGCCTGCGCAAGCGCAACCGCGCAGCCTACCTGGCCGACCGCACGGAGCGCGACGGCAACCGCGTCAGCCTGCGTATCGATGGACGCCGCACATTGCGTGCCAGCAAGGACGAGGCCCGGCGCGCGCGCCGCATCCTGGAAGCGTATGGGGAGCAGGGCGATGGCCAGCGTTTTATCGCGATCGACGTGGCGCGGCGCATTGCCGGTACGGGCAGCCTGGGGCTGGAGCGCTATTCGGTGCTGGCGCGCCCCCAGGACGATCCCGCCACGCTGCGCCTGATCGACATCAAGCTCGCTGTCCCGAGTGTGTGGGCCGCTGCGCTGGGCCATGCGGGGAGCGTGGCGCCCTGGCGCAGCGAGGCTGTGCGGGTGGTTGGCATCCAGCGCATCTCCCAGGCGATCTCACCGGCGCTGCTGCGCGGCGTGGTGTACGGGGCCAAGGGTGAGGCGCCAAAGTCATACGTGGTCAAGAGCCTGCAGCCGACCGCTGACCGCGTGGCGCTGGGCTCCGGCAAAAACGTCGTCGCCAACCTGGACGATGCACTGCAGACCATGGCCCGCGTTGCGGCGTGGTGCCATCTGCGCGGGTGCGGCCGGCATGGAACCGATCTGGTCGAACGGGTGCAGGACTACGCGGCCGGCACGGCGTGGCGCAAGTCGGCGCTCAAGCTGGCAGCACATGGGCGTGACGTGTCGCTACGGCAATGGGCCGAGTTTGCCGAGGATTACCGCCAGGCGCGCGGTGACAAGGCCCGCTGAGTGCGCGAGGGCGGCCATTGGCCTCCGGCGCTCGGCGCCTGTTTGAAGTCGCCCTGAGCGCACCATGAAGAACCTCGATAACTCCACGCGGCGCGGGGTCTCGCACGGTAAATGTCGCAGGGGGAGCGCCGCATCATCGGCGTGATGGTCGAAAGCAATCTCGAAGCGGGCCGCCACGACCTGAAACCGGGCGTGCCGCTCCAGTACGGCGCGTCGATCACAGGCGCGCCTGAGCTGGACGCAGACTGAGCCCGTGCTCGACGTACTGGCCGAGGCGGTGCGGCATCGGCGCGCGTATTCGTACGACGGGTCAGATAAGGACGGTGGATTCTGCTTTTGCCGCCTTGTACCGATCGCCGACGTCGGTCGGCGTTTCTTTAGTCCATTCAATGACTGCCAGTCGGATGCACACTCGCGTGCAGCTTGGTCTTGTCTTGCGAGCAGGCATCCCGCCCACATCGTCCAGGCACCGACCTATCGCGTCGGCTGGTCTCTTCCCAAATCACATTTGGTGTTCGCTTGGTGCGTTGGGTGCCTGCATTGAGCTGCATTTCAGACTGCTCTTACATATCTGGCGTCGCCCAACATCCAGAATCCGACCAGGCATTGCATTGCAATAGCTGGCGAAGTCAATTGGCAGCGTGCTGTTCACCGTACGGGCAGCGCTTCCGGGGCCTCTCCCAATTAAACGGAGATACGCCTAGGAATTAGGGTTGATTTGAATATGGATAACGCGATGCGTGAAATGAGTCTGCCCGACCGCTGCGATCACTATTTCTGGAACGACTTAATGATGACAAATCGACCGAGTGCGCAAGCCATGCGCAGGATTGGATGCACAGTATTGGCGGCCCTGATTTTGCCTGTGGCAAAGCCGGCTTTGGCTGATGAGGGCCGCGATATCAACCCTTTTCCTGCTCCGATTACACTACCGAAAAATACTCCGACTGATAGGGTTGTGGCGAGGGCATATAGGACGCCTCAACAGATATGTGGTAAAGCCACCTGCACGTTAATCGCATTTGATATCTACAGTCTCCGCGGCAACCAGTGGATCTGGTTCGCAGATGGGCCACGCGCTGGCACAGAACTTAGAGGCTTGGATATGCAGATCGTGGTCAATGGAGAACCTCTGGGGAAGTTTTTTGGAGGTAAGTCAGTGGAATTTTCCTCCCCCATCGAAATTCAGTTGCTGAGAAACAAATATGAAATGGCTAATTCAGTGGCCAAGAACCATCTTCAGTTCACGCTTTTCTCAGCAGGTCCAGGAGACTCGATCGGAAGGTACATCCATCTCAACACGAGCGTGACCTGGGTCGAAGAGAGCTGCTCGGTGCCGAGTCAGACGGTAGTGCTGCCATCCACGCGGGCAGGGAGCTTAACCGGCATCGGGACGACGGCCGGCGAGCGCAGTTTCCAGATTCAAATCAACAACTGCCCCAAGGGATTCAACAAGGTTCTTTACAGGCTCACGCCGGAGGGCGGCACCATTGAGAATGCACCGGGTGTGTTGCCGCTTTCCGCTGATTCCACCGCAAAGGGCGTGAAGATCAAGGTGACCGACAACGCGGGCGCGGCGGCTGCATTTGATACGTCGATCGCCGTCGATGCTTACGACAAGGACACGGGCGGTTCTTTCTCGATCCCGATGCGGGTGTCGTATGTTCAGACCGAAGCCAACATCACGCCCGGCACCGTGAATGGCGCCATGTCGGTGCTGATGGAGTATCAGTGACGAGCGCTGGCGGGGTGCGTAAAGCGCTGGTATCGAGCAGGTCAACAAGGCAGTCACGCTGATGGACGAAGCTACGCAGCAGAGCGCCGCGCTGGTGGAGCAAGCGGCGGCTGCCGCTGAATCGCTGGAAGAGCGAGCGCAGGCGCTGAAAGCTGCCATCGCAGCTTTTCGCCTGGCCTGAGTCAGGCCTGCCGCCGGGTGCGGCGCTTCACTCCGTCGTGCTCGGATTCCAGAAGGCCTGGGCGATATGCGGCTGCGCCTGCAGCGCACTGACGATGCGATCGAGCTCGGCAGCGTTCGCGGCGGTCGACATGAGCATCGCTTCGATTTCCACGTGGTCTTCCCCAAAGGGCTCGACCGACAGGTCGCTGATCGGATAGCTGGCCTCTTCCAGCAGGCGCTCCAGATCGGCCAGGGCCTCTTTCTGGCGGTTGCTGGTGGAGATGACGCACATCGTGTACGTGACTTCACTGGCCTGATTGTCGAGCGGCGTGCGGTTGATACGATCCACGACCGGGCGCAGCAGGATGTTCGAGGCCAGGACGAACAGGGAAATCATCAGGGCCTGGCCGACGAGGTCGGAGCCCGCCGCCGCGCCCACGGCCGCCGACCCCCACAGCGTGGCGGCCGTGTTCAGCCCGCGCACGTTCAACCCTTCCTTCATGATGGTGCCGGCGCCCAGGAAGCCGACGCCCGACACCACATAGGCGATCACGCGGGTGGTGTCGGAAGCCGTGCCGACCTGCGCAGCCATATCGACAAAGGCTGCGGCCGCCACGGCCACCAGCGCGTTGGTGCGCAAGCCCGCGGTACGCTGCCTGACCTGCCGTTCGAAGCCGATCAGCGAGCCGAGCGCAAAGGCGGAGGCCAGGCTGATGAATGAATCCACCAGCGTGGGGATATTGAGATGGACGAGTGCTTGTGGCGTCATCGGCGGCTCCTTGTTGTAACGACCGGAGTCTTGCTCTGGTGCTGGATTGGGCGCCGATGCTTATAACACGGCGCCATGACACGCCGTGCGAGCCGGAGAGGCTGACGGCTACTTATAGTCCCACTGCATCTGCTCGGTAATCGACACGGCGTCCGACGTTTCGAGGCAGCGGTCAAGGTAGGCGAGCAGGGAACGCGGCTGGAAGCCGGTCTCCTGCACGAGCCGCGTGTTGTCGAACACGTAGCTCATGCTGGCGAACTTGGCATACAGGTGGATGCAGCGCGCAACCAGTCGCACGTTGCCATCGCCCGTCATGCGCAGGAACTTGCGTGCCAGCGCTTTCTCTTCGATCTTCTGCTGATACACATAGCCGGCCACGGCCTGGGCATCTTCTTCCGGCGTCTTGCAGCGCTTGAAGCGCGGGTAGAGCGTCTCGATGCGCTCCGAATGCGCGTCACCGGCACTGATGTGATACAGGTCGTGCGCCAGCGTGGCCTTGGTCGCCAGCCGCACGATGGCTTCGGCGCAGTCATCCACAGGAAGGATGTCGACGCGGTCGCTCAGGCGGCAGCTGAATGTCTCCAGCATCGCGACCATGCGCAGCATCCAGAAGATGCTGCCCGACGGCTCGCAACCCAGCGTGCTATGGCCCACGACGATGGACGGCCGCACCACCACCAACGGGAGTTCGGGCACGTGTTCGCGCAGCTTCAGCTCCGCCATCCCCTTGGAATACGTGTACGGCACGGCGTGCTGCTCCAGCGGCGGCACATCCCAGCTTTCGCTGACGTGGCGATCCGCCAGCTGGCCGCACGACATGGCCGTGCCGATCTGCACGAACCGCTTGAGCCGCTTGCCCTGCGACGCCAGGCGGCCGAGCGCGAGCACGCCGCCAACGTTGGTCTCCCACAGCGAGGGATGGTTCGAGAACGTCGCCAGCGCTGCGCAGTTGATGATGACCTCCGGGTCGCCCAGGTTGGCGGCACCGGCCTCGCGCAGGTCGAACGGCACGATCTGCGACTCGGTGATGCCGTCCAACGTGGCTTGAGCAAACTCGAAGCGACGCAGATTACTGCGCAGTCGTTCCAATCCTTCGGCGGGCGTATGGCCGCGCACGGCAAAGCGCGTGTCGGCCAGCAAACCTTTGGTTGCCAGGTTTGCGGCAATGGCGCCGCCCACAAAACCGGTCGCGCCGGTCAGCAGAATACTCATGCGAGAAAACTCGAATTCCTTGGGTGGCAAAGCCGGCAACTCGCCGGCTTGCGAACAATCTGCCTGCTGCCATACCGGCGAACGCGCACAGTGACGGTGCGCCCGGGGCAGGGGCAGGCGGTGGCGCCAGAGGCAGCCGCGCACGCGAAACAGGGTTCACGGGGCCGGATGGCTTCGCCGAGACAGCACGGCCGAACGCTGAGCAGAGTCAGCGAGTTATAAGAATGTAACCTTTCAGGCGCCTTTCAGCATCCCCTTTTGATGCGGGAATTGACTCAGGTATGCGGCACGACGCAACTGGATGTGGCGTTTGCGGCAATTTCTCGCGCGGCCTTCGCGCCTTCCACCTGCAGGATGGTGGGCAGCGACACGCCATTCTTGGCGGCCGTAACCTCGGCCAGAATGGAAATCGCGATTTCCGGTGGTGTGCGGCTGCCGATGTAGATGCCGACCGGGCCGTGCAGTCGAGCCAGTTCGGCATCGCTGAGGTCGAATTCCTTCAGGCGCTCGCGGCGGTTGGCGTTATTGCGGCGGCTGCCCAGTGCGCCTACGTAGAAGGCGGGCGTCTTGAGCGCCTCCATGAGCGCAAGGTCGTCCAGCTTCGGATCGTGCGTGAGGGCGATCACGGCGCTGCGCTCGTCGAGCTTCATGGCCAGCACGGTGTCGTCCGGCATGGTGCGAACCATGGTCACTCCCGGGATCGACCAGTCTTCGCTGTATTCCTCGCGTGGGTCGCACACCGTCACCTGGTAGTCCAACCCGACAGCGATCTGGCAAAGGTAGCGGGAGAGCTGCCCCGCGCCGATCAGCAGCATGCGGTAGCGCGGCCCATGGATCGTCACCAGGCGCTGCTCGTCGAACGCGAGACCGTCGGTCACGTTGGCATGATCGAGCGTGGTTGCGCCGGTTGCCATGTCGAGTGTCCGCGCGACGAGCTGGCCGGCTTCCACCGCGTGCAGCAGGGCATCGATGCCACTGGAAGCCGTCAGCGGTTCGAGCACCAGTTGCAAGGTGCCGCCGCAGGGTAGGCCAAAGCGGTGCGCCTCTTCCGCGCTGATCCCATATTTGACCGCCTCGGGCCGGGTCTGCTGAAGACCCTCACGGCGCACGCGATCGATGAGGTCGTCTTCAATGCAGCCGCCCGACACCGAGCCCACGACGACGCCATCGTCGCGCAGCGCAAGCATTGCGCCCTCGGGCCGCGGGGACGATCCCCAGGTTTTGACCACGGTGACCAGCAGCACGCGCCGCCCCTGTTCCAGCCAGCGCGCGCTGGTTTTCAAGACTTCAAGATCGACGCTGTCCATGATGCGTTTCCTGCGCTTTGGCGCCTGTGCGAAGAGGAGGGCCGATTATGCCCCGTGATGCAAAAACAGGTATGCCGCCGCCACGGCCACAATGGCGACGATGATCCACGGCCACGGATTGCGCGGCTGCACCGCCGGGCTGATCGCCGGGGTGCCTTGCGGCGCGCCGTGAGCCTGGAGCTGGCCAGTCGCCAGATCGGGAATGGCTTGCCCAGCGGGCATGCCGTCCACCGCGGCCGTGGCTTCATCGGTTGAGCCGAATTCCGCCGCAAAGCGCTGGAAGAATTCGTCTGCCAGCTTGCGCGCGGCACCGTCGATGAGCCGGGAGCCGATCTGCGCGAGCTTGCCCCCCACCTGCGCCGTGGCGGTGTAGGACAGCCGCGTGACGGTCGGCCCCTCGGGGGTGAGCTGCACCTGTGCGCTGCCCTTGCCGAAGCCCGCCGCGCCGCCCTGGCCGTCGAAGTGCAGCGAATAGCTGCGTGGGGGCGTGATGTCGGACAGCTGCATGCGCCCCTTGAAGCGGGCCTTGACGGGCCCAACCGCCGCTTGCATGGCGATTTCGTAAGCGTCATCGCCGGCGGCCGTGAGACTTTCGCAGCCGGGTATGCAGCGTTGCAGCACGGCGGGGTCGTTCAGGGCATCCCAGGCGGTCTGCAAGGGCACGGGCAGGAGGTGGGTCTGGGTCAGTTCCATGGTGCGGTGGCGGGGGCGTGAATAGGGTGGGGACGTGGAGCGCGCGTGCGCCGAGCATGCGCCAATTCCAGCTCCAGTGCCGTCAGGCTGTCGAAGTGGTGGGCCGGCAGCATCGCGTCGACGTGCGGCAGGATGGCTCGCACCCCCCGTGCCCGCGGCTCGAAGCCGGCGAAGCGCAGCAGCGGGTTGAGCCACAGGATGCGGTGGGCGAAGCGCGCCAGGCGCGCCATCTCGGCGTCCAGCAACTCGATGTGTTCGTGGTCGAGCCCGTCGGTCACGAGCAGCACGGTGGCGCGGCCCGACAGCGTGCGTCGTGCCCAGTGGCGGTTGAATTCTGCGAGCGCGCCGCCGATGCGCGTGCCACCCGACCAGTCCGGCACGAGCTGGGCAATGGCCTGTACGGCGACATCCGGGTCGCGTTCCCTGAGTTGCCGCGACACATTGGTCAGCCGCGTGCCGAAGAGGAACGCCTGGATGCGTTCGCGCGATTGCACCAGCGCATGGCAGTAATACAGGACCGCGCGTGAATAGCGGCTCATCGAGCCTGAGATATCCAGCAGCAGAACAAGCGGCGGTGTGCGCTCCACGGGTTGGCGATACCTCCATTCCGTCCATTCGCCGCCGGCGCGCACGGCCTGGCGGGCGGTGGCGCGCAGGTCAGGATGCCGCCCGCGCGATGCAGCGCTCAGCCGGCGCGTGCGCTCCTGCGCCAGATGCACACGCCGCTGGCGGATCACGTGCTGCAGCGTGCGCCATTCCGCCGCGCTGAGCGTATCGAAGTCGCGTGTGCGCAGCGCCTCGTGCGCGGAAAACGCCAATGGCGCCACGATGTCATGGCGCTCCCCGTCGGGTGAGGGGCCTGGCGGCAGGCTGGAGGAGGGCTGCGCGCGCAACGCATCGGCCAGGCGGTTGCTTCGCGTGGGCGGGATGCCGCCCCGCACCTTGGGCAGCAGCAGCGCGCGCAGCTTGGACTCCCAGTCCGGATCGCGCCAGAACACATTGAAGGCAGCATCGAACAGGATGCGCTCGTCGGGGTGTGAGACGAGCAGGGAGGCCAGCGCGCCCTTGACGTCCTCGCGCCGGCCGATGTCGACATAGGCCAGGGCTTCGATCGCATCGACGGCGCGGGACGGCGCGAGCGCCATGCCGGCATTGCGCAGCAGGCGCACGAAGTGCGTCACGTTGCGGGCGAACATCGGCAGCGTCGCGTGCATCGCCTACTCCGGCAGCGCGGGCGCGGCCAGCAATTCGTGGATGGTCGGCGCATCGACTCGGGCCAGGTCGTCCTGGTATTTGAGCAGCACGCCCAGTGTGTCCTGCACCGATTGCGGATCGAGCTCCGTGACGTTGAGCGCGGCCAGCGCGCGGCACCAGTCGATGGCCTCGGCGATGCCGGGTGCCTTGAAGAGGTCGATGCCGCGCAGCCGGTGCACGAAATCCACCGCACGCTGTTGCAGGCGGGCGGCAGCCTCGGGCGCCCGCTGCGCCACGATCTGCAGCTCGCGCGCCTTGTCCGGATAACCGATCCACTGATACAGGCAGCGCCGCTTGAGCGCGTCGTGCACCTCGCGCGTGCGGTTCGACGTCATGATGACGAGCGGAATGACGTGTGCGCGCACGGTGCCGAACTCCGGAATCGACACCTGAAAATCCGATAGCAGTTCCAGCAGGAAGGCTTCGAACGGCTCGTCGGCGCGGTCGATCTCGTCGATCAGCAGGACACGCGGTGTGTCAGGGTGAGCCGGATCGGGCAGCAGCGCCTGCAGCAGCGGCCGCTTGAGCAGAAACTCATCACGGTACAGCGTGTCGGCGCGTGGTTTTTCCCCGGCAGCTTCGGCCAGGCGCAGTGCCATGATCTGGCGCGGGTAGTCCCATTCGTACAGCGCACTGGCGGTGTCCAATCCCTCGTAGCACTGCAGCCGCAGCAGCGGCGTGCCGAGCAGCCCGGCCGCCGCCTTCGCCAGCTCGGTCTTGCCGACGCCGGGTTCGCCTTCCAGGAACAACGGTCGTTGCATGCGCAACGCGAGGAACAGGGCAGTTGCCAGCTCGCGGCTGGCGAAATAGCCCTGTCCCTGCAGTTGCGAGAGGCAATCATCAATGGAGTCGACGGGCATGCGGCTCTCTGAGGGATACGTCTAGTGGTGTCTTGCCAGGGCCTGCTCCACCGCGCGTGCCGTCAGCACCGGAATCAGGTGCGCGCGATACTCCGGCGAGGCATGAAGATCGCCCACCAGATCATCGGCTGGCACCACCACCTTGCGCGCGGCTTCCGCCGTGAAGCTGGCCGACAGCGCCTGCTCCAGCGGCGTGCTGCGAAACACGCATGGCGCCGCACCCGTCACGGCCACACGCACGTTGTTGCCCTTGCGGCTGATAAATACACCGACCAGTGCGAAACGCGACGCGGGGTTGCGGAACTTGACGTAGGCCGCCTGATCCGGCACCGGAAACTGCACCTCGGTGATGAGCTCGTCCGCTGCCAGCGCGGTCTCATACATGCCGAGGAAGAAGTCGTCCGCGGCGATGTTGCGGCGTTCGGTGACGACGGTCGCGTTCAGCCCGAGCACGGCTGCCGGGTAACACGCGGCCGGGTCGTTGTTGGCCAGCGACCCGCCAAGCGTGCCCATGGCGCGCACCTGCCTGTCGCCGATGCCGCCGGCCAACTCGGCCAGCGCAGGGAGCATGCGGCGCACCTCGTCGTTTTCCGCAACATCCGCATGGCGCGTGGCGGCACCCACGGTGATCACACCGGGCTGCGAGCGGATGCCTGCCATGCCGGGAATGCGCGTGACATCCACCAGCGTGGAGGGCTGCGCCAGGCGTAGCTTCATGGCTGCCAGCAGGCTCTGGCCGCCGCCGAGGTACTTCGCATCCGACTGCGTCTTGAGCGCCGTGACAGCGGTCTGGGCATCGGTGGCTTTCTGGTACTCGAAGTCGTACATGTTCTGCTCCTAGGCCTTCGCCGCTTGAATGGTCTGCCACACGCGGTGCGGGGTGGCGGGCATCTGGATGTCCTTCACGCCCAGGGGGGCCAGCGCATCGACGATCGCGTTGATGAGCGCCGGTGGCGAGCCGATGGCTCCCGCTTCACCGCAGCCCTTCACGCCTAGCGGGTTGTGCGTGCACGGCGTGCCCTTTGCGGTTTCCACCGTGAAGCTCGGCAGGTTGTCCGCGCGCGGCATGGCGTAGTCCATGTAGGAGCCGGTCAGCAACTGGCCGCTTTCGTCGTACACGCAGCGCTCCATCATCGCCTGGCCGATCCCCTGGCCGAGCCCGCCGTGCACCTGTCCCTCGACGATCATCGGGTTGATGATGTTGCCGAAGTCATCCACGGCGACAAACCGGTCGATGTGGACCTCGCCGGTGTCGGGATCGACCTCCACCTCGCAGATGTACGCGCCTGACGGATAGGTGAAGTTGGTCGGGTCGTAGAAGGCGTTTTCGTCCAGGCCCGGCTCCAGTTTGTCGAGCGGATAGTTGTGCGGCACATAGGCCGTCAGCGCGATTTCGCCGAAGGTCTTGGTGCGGTCGGTGCCAGCCACCCGGAACACACCGTCCTTGAACTCGATGTCCTCCGCCGAGGCTTCGAGCAGGTGCGCCGCGATCTTCTTGGCCTTGGCCTCGATCTTGTCGAGCGCCTTCATGATGGCCGAGCCGCCCACGGCGATCGAGCGCGAACCGTACGTGCCCATGCCGAACGGGATGCGGCCCGTGTCGCCGTGCACGATGTCGACGTTTTCAATCGGCACGCCCAGCCGATCGGCCACCACCTGTGCGAACGTCGTCTCGTGGCCCTGGCCGTGGCTGTGCGAACCGGTGAACACGGTGACGGAGCCGGTCGGATGCACGCGAATCTCGCCCGCCTCAAACAGCCCGGCGCGTGCGCCCAGTGCCCCGGCGATGTTCGACGGCGCCAGCCCGCAGGCCTCGATGTAGCAGGAATAGCCCATGCCGCGCAGGCGTCCCTTGGCGCGCGAGGCATCGCGACGGGCGGCAAAGCCCTTTACGTCGGCCAACTCGATGGCGCGGTCCAGGCAAGGCTCGTAGTCGCCCGTGTCGTAGGTCAGGCCAACCGGCGTGGCGTACGGGAACGTGCGGATGAAATTGCGGCGGCGCAGTTCGGCGGGGTCCATCTGGAGTTCACGCGCGGCCGCTTCCACAATGCGCTCGACCACGTAGGTCGCCTCCGGTCGCCCGGCGCCACGATAGGCGTCAACCGGCGCGGTGTTGGTGAACACCGCCTTGACCTCGGCATAGATGGCCGGCGTCTTGTACTGACCCGCCAGGAGCGTCGCGTACAGAATTGTCGGCACGCTGCTGGCAAACGTGGACAGGTACGCGCCCATGTTCGCCGTCGTATGCACGCGCATGGCGAGGAAGTTGCCCTGCGCATCCATGGCCAGCTCGGCCTGCGTCACGTGGTCACGCCCGTGTGCGTCGGTGAGGAAGGATTCGGAGCGTTCCGCCGTCCACTTGATCGGCCGGCCGACCTTCTTCGATGCCCACGTGAGCGCTACGTCTTCCGGGTACAGGAAGATCTTCGAGCCGAAACCGCCGCCGACATCCGGGGCGATCACGCGCACCTTGGCTTCGGCCAGGCCCAGCACGAAGGCCGACATCAGCAGCCGCTCGACGTGCGGGTTCTGGTTGGCGACGTAGAGCGTGTAGCTGTCGTCCTGGCGGGAATAGCTGGCGTTGACGGCGCGCGGCTCGATGGCGTTCGGGATCAACCGATTGTTGACGATGTGAAGTTGCGTGACGTGCGCCGCCTTGGCAAAGGCGGCATCGGTGGCCGCCTTGTCGCCGTGGCCCCAGATGTAGCAGGTGTTATCCGGCACATCGTCATGCACGGCCGTACCGGCGGTTGCCGCTTTGGCGGGGTCGACGACAGCGGGCAGCTCTTCATACTCGACGTCGATCATCTCGGCGGCGTCCTTGGCGATCTTCACCGACTCCGCCACCACCAGCGCTACCTGGTCGCCCACGTGGCGCACCTTGCCCTGCGCCAGCACGGGGTGGGGCGGTTCCTTCATCGGCGTACCGTCGATGCTGTGGATCAGCCAGCCGCATGGCAGGCCGTTGACCTTGTCCGCGGCCAGGTCGTCGCCGGTCAGCACGGCGAGCACCCCCGGGTGCGCGCGCGCTGCATCCGCATGGATATGCTTGATGCGGGCATGCGCATACGGCGAGCGCAGGAACACCGCATACGACTGGTGGGCCTGGACGACGTCGTCGGTGTATTGGCCGGCGCCCGTCAGGAAACGGAAGTCTTCCTTGCGTTTGACGGAGGCGCCGATCAGGTGGTTGTTGGCTTCTGCGGGAGCATTCATGGTCGTCTCCTCGCTCGGTCAGGCGGCTTGGGCGCGCGCGGCGGCCAGGCTTTGCAGCGAGGCATCGTCGCCCTCGGCTGCCGCCATGGCGTCGGCACCCTTCATCACGGCGCGCACGATGTTGTGGTATCCGGTGCAGCGACACAGGTTGCCGTCGAGCTGCTCGCGCACCTGGCGTTCATCCGGATGCGGGCACTGCGCCACCAGGGCAGTGGCCGCCATCACCATGCCGGGTGTGCAGAAGCCGCATTGCAGGCCGTGGCAGTCACGGAACGCCTCCTGCATCGGATGCAGCGCTCCTTGCTGCGACAAGCCTTCAATCGTGGTCACTTCGGCGCCGTCGGCCTGTACGGCCAGGATGTTGCACGACTTCACCGCCCGGCCGTCCAGGTGGACGGTGCAGGCGCCGCACTGGGCCGTGTCGCAGCCGACGTGCGTGCCGGTCAGGCGCAGGTGTTCGCGCAGCAATTGGACCAACAGGGTATGGGGTTCGACATTGACGGTGACAGGCGCACCGTTGACCGACAGCTTGAGGCTGATCGCCATAGGAGTCTCCTTGGGGGAATGGTCGCCGTGTGCCCGCGTCGCAGTGAAGATGCGCGCGGGTTCTGCATTTCGGTGATCGCGGCTTTACTCAGTAAAGCACAGGCGACGGAGAAGACAACCGCGGCGCGGATGGGGGCAAAGCAGAAAAGGGGGCTGCCCCGGCACGGAAAGACCGTGCCGCAGACGTGACAAAGGGCCGGAATCCGGCCCTCGATTGGCACCAGGCGGTCATGACCTAGCGGGTGTGGCGGCAGGTGCTGCGAAGCACGGCCGGCGCACGGAACTGCGGTGTATCGGGTACTACAGATCAGCTAGCCTGGGCACACGCCCATCAACGATAACGGCGGCTTAGGCCTTGGCGGTGCGGTGCGTGCTGAACAGGTGCGCGATTGCCGAGAAGAACTGGGCAAACGAGAACGCTTGGCCGCCAGGACGGCGATAGTAGTAGATACCTTCGGACATTTCGCGCTCGATCAGTTCGCGTTCGAGTTGATCGGTCAGCTTCAGGTCGTTCGTGTTTTGCATGATTGGCCTCTTAGGGAATTCCCGCTTAGGGAATACCCTAATCATACATCAGATGATGCAATGCACCATACGTAAGCTTACGTATGCACCACCTGACGTTGTGCGGCCACCACGGTTGCGCCGGAACGCACCAATGCGGTGCGCTGCGCACTTGCCGATCTCATTTGACAGGAATCGGCTGCCCCGCGGGTATCGGTACGGCGGTGACGCTGTTCTTGGGGCTACCCGAGATGACCTTGTCGGAGTAGGTCAGATAGACCAGCACATTGCGCCTGGTATCGACCACGCGCACGACGTGCAGCGTTTTGAAGACGAGCGACAGGCGCTGCGTGAACATGTCGTCCTGCTGTGGCAGTGGCTTCGTGAAGCTGATGGGGCCGACCTGGCGGCATGCCACGGCGGCCTCGCTCACGTCTTCGGCCACGCCGAGCGTGCCCTTGATGCCGCCGGTGCGGGCGCGTGACACATAGCAGGTGACACCCTGCACGAGCGGGTCGTCGAAGGCTTCAACGACGATCTTGTCGGAGCCGGTGATGCGGAAGTTCGTGCTGACGCTGCCGATGTCTTCGGCGCGGGAGCAGGCAGCCGTGCTCAGCGCGAGCAGGGCAAGAAGCGTGGGAAAGCGGACAAACGGGCGCATGGTGCTCGGGTGGTCGGTAAGAGAAAGCATGTGGGAAGACATCAGAGAAGCGATTCAGGCGGCCATGGCGCGGCGGCATCGTCCAAGAAGGTTGGCCGGACATCCGCGGCCTGGCGGGCGTGTTCGATGCGGCGGTGCAGGGTGTCCATGAAGACTTTGACTTTGGCCGGCATGAGGCGGCGGCCGGGGAAGACGGCGTACACCCGCATCGGCGTCGATTGGAAATCCGTCAGCACCTCGGCCAGCGCACCCGAGGCAACCAGATCGGTGGCGAACACCGACGTGATTCGCGCCACACCCAGCCCGGCAATGGCGGCCTGCATGCGCAACTCGCTGTTGGACGTGCGCATGCGAAAGTCGAGCGGCAGGTTGATGGTTTCGCCGCCGGGCGTGCGGAACTGCCACTCGGTTTCGTTGGAGAGGCCCAGGCACGGCCAGTCGGCGAGTTGATCCGGGTGCGTGAGCGGCCCGCGCTGCTGCAGAAGCTGCGGGGCGACCACCACCGCGCGCCGCAGGTCGAACACGCGCTGGGCAACCAGGCCGGAATCGGGCAGCGGCCCGCGGGGCACGGTCAGCATGATGTCGTAGCCCTGGGCGAGCGGGTCGATCTCGCGTGGCGCCACGTCCACTTCGATGCGCAGGCCGGCGTGCTCGCGCATGACTTCCAGCACCACCTCGGCAAACTGGCGCGCTGCAAATTCGTATGGCATGGCGATACGGAGCGTGCCGGCCGGTGACTGGAACGTCGCCGCCGCGTCTTCCGAGACTTCACGCAGGCGCTGGAACAATGGGCCGGCATCGCGAAGCAGGGCCTCGCCGGCATCCGTCAGCCGCAGGCGGCGGGTGCTGCGCTCGAACAGGCGCACGCCCAGTTTTCCTTCCAGCCGCGATACCGCGGTGCTGACGGACGATTTGGGCAACCCCAGACGATCGGCCGCACGGGTGAAGCTGCCCAGCGTGGCCACGGTGCAGAAAGTATCCCAATCGTTCCAGTCCGTCGTTCGCATGGTTGAACAATGAATTTGTTGAAGGCTGATTTCCGGCGGTTTTCAGGCAAATTACCATCCCGGCATGAACACGCCAAGCACGCATCCCAGCCTGTCACCCGCCCCCGCGCCACGCCCTGGGCGCGGGGAGTCGACTGTCGGTAGCCGGCTCGAGCTGCGCATGGTCGGCATGGTGATCGGGCTGGCGACGGGCGTGGATTACATGGCAAACCTGATGTTCTCGATTGCCGGGCCGCATATCGAGGGCGGGGTGCTGGCTTCCCGGGACGTCTATCTATGGGCCGTCACCTCGTATGCAGCGGCGGCCAGCCTCGCGATCCTGGTGATGGGGCGGCTGGCGGATCACATGACGTACCGCAGGCACACGCTGCTGTCGTTGCTGGTGTTCATCGCCGGCACCGTGATGTGCGCGGCGGCCGATGGCGGCACGATGCTCATCGTTGGCCGGGCCGTGCAGGGCTTTGGCGGCGGGCCGATGCTCTCCACCTCGCGCATTTTCGTGCAGCACAGCCCTGTACAGGAACGCCGCACGCTGATGAAGGGGATGATCTACGGCATCTTCGGGTTGAGCTGCGTGTCGCCGATGCTGTCGGCCGCGCTCACGGAGCAATTTGGCTGGCGCGCCATTTTCGTGGCCCAGCTGCTCGTGGCGGTGGTCGTCTGCGTGCTGGTGGCGGCGTTCTATCCGCACCCGAGAATGCATGAGCGCAAGGGCGATTTTGCGTCGCTCGACTGGCCCTCGGCCGTCGCTTTCGGGCTGGCCGCCCTGATTGCCCTGCATGGCTTCCAGCAGGCACGCTTCGTTCACCCGGATGGTTCGCCCGCACAGGTGTTGCCGATCATCGCGGTGGCGGCGCTGATCGCCTGGGTCGGCATCCGCCAGGCGGGCCATCCGCTGCCCTGGGTTGACCTGCGCGCCACGCTGCAGCGGCGCTTCCTCACGGGAATGGTCTTCTACGCCATCTATTACATGTTTGCCAGCGCGTGGGGCTTTCTTTCCTCCAGCCTGCTCCAGAACGGCCTGGGCTTTCGCTACGAGACCACGGCCCAGTTGATGAGCCTGGGCGGTCTCGTGACCGTCGTGCTGGGCTTTCTGAATTTCCAGTTGACCAGCCTGCTGCCGCCCAAGCGGGTGCTGATCTCCATCGGTTTCGTCCTCATGGCCACCGCGTTGCTGTGGCTGGCACACGTGGCCATGCCGGGCGCCTCGGTGGCAGCCGTCGCACCAGGGTTCATGATCGAAGGCACGGTGGGGATGTTCGTGGTGATCCAGGTCGCGGGGCTGACCTACGTCGACATGCCCGCCCGGGATTTCGGCCACGCCTATCAGTTCAAGGGCATCATGCGCGCCTGGGCGCAGGCCTTTGGCACGATGGGCGCCACGTTGCTGCTGCAGCGTGGTCAAGCACAGCACCGCACGGACCTGGTCGGCCACGTGACGGCGCTCACGCCGGCGTGGCAATGGCCGCATCCGCTGCAGGGCGCCGAGCTGATTCGACTGTCGGCGGAGATCGACCGCCAGGCCACGCTGCTGGCCGCCAGCGATCTGCTTGCCTGGGGCGCGTTGATTGCGCTGCTGTGCGCGGGCGCGATCTGGCTGCAGCGCCATCTGCGCTGAGCATCAATCCAGCTTCTGCGCGGGCGCAGTCGCCTGCGGTACGTTGCAACGGAATGCGGGCGCGGCGTCCTGCAGGTCCAGATACGCCATCAGCGTCGGCGCCAGCACCTTGAGCACCTGCACGGTCAGCGCACTCGTGAACTTGTACCTGGCCGCGTCCGCCCCGGCGACGTAGGCGACGACGGTGCCGAAGTAGCGGTCTCCCAGATAGAACACGAACGCGCCGGATCGACTCACCACCCGCTCGGAGAGGAGCCCGCCGCCGCGGCTGAAGGTCTTGAAACGGTTGTCGCCGGTGCCGGTCTTGCCGCCCACGGCGACGGGCGTGCCGTCGTTGTCCATGAACGTCCCCGAGAGCCGCCTGGCGGTGCCGCCTTCCACGACTCCCGCCAGCGCGGCTTTGACCACTGGCGGAATCTCCGGCGGCAGCACGCGCTCTCCGGCGCTGGGGTCTCTGCAAAGCATGGCCTCGTAAGGTGTGCCGGCGGCAAAGTGCAGGCGATCGATGCGCACGCTGGGCAGGCGGACGCCATCGTTCTCGATGATACCCATCAGCTCCGCCAGCGAGGCAGGGCGGTCCGCCGACGCGCCGATGGCCGTGCCATACGACGGCACCAGGGATTCGAACGGATACCCCAGTCGCTTCCACATGGCATGGATCTGCTGGAAAGCCTCGATCTCGAGCATCTGTTTGATGCGCTTGTCCTGCGCGCCCTTGCGGTGCGACTGCAGTAGCCATTTGTAGACTGCGAGTCGTTCCGTGGCGCTGGCCTCGTTGACCTGCGCGAGCGTTGCCTGCGGATGCTCGCGCAGATACGCCACGAGCCACAGCTCCAGCGGATGCAGCCGCGCGATGTAGCCCCGGTCCGCCAGGTCGAACCGCTGCACCGAATAGTTGTTGTAGAGCTTGGCAAGCGCTGCGTCGTCAAGCCTGGCGCCCGGCAGGTACGTGCGCAGGAAGGCGGCCAGCTTGTCGGGGCCGGCCTGCGGGTCGATGCTGCGGAAGATGGCGGCCAGCCGCACCGGCGTTGCATGCGTGCTCTGGACGAGGGTGGCTTCCTGCTCCTGGAGCGTTTTGCCTCGGTACTTGGTGTAGAAGCGGCCCATGAAGAGCTTGCCTTCGCGATCGGCAAACCGTTGCAGGTAGACCTGCCGCTCGGGGGAGTTCGGATCGGTCAGGGCCTGTGCACCCGCGCTGGGCAACTGGTGCTGAAAGTAGCGCGAGATATCGCGCATGATCCGCACGAAGACGAGGTTGACCGAGTGCTTGAGCCCCTCGCGCACCGTGAACTGCTGGGTGCCTTCCCATTTTTCGAAATTCTCGAAGTGCTGCATGCCGCCGCCGGTTGCAAACCATTCGCCGGCGTTACCGGAGTACTTGCGCTCCATTGCTGCATTGAGCATCGGGGTGAGCGAGCGGTCTTGCGCATGGGCGAGATAATCGACGGCCCAGCGCTCGATCGGGTTCTGCACCGGAATGTTGAGCTTGCGCAGCGCCGCCGCGGGTTGCCCCGCATAGCGTTGGTGCAGCTCGGCCACGATTTGCAAATATGTCACCAGCGTGCGCAGCTTGGCCGTCGAGCCCAGATCCAGCTTGACGCCCTCGTTGATGTCGAACGGTTGGTCGAATGTGTCGGCCTGCACCAGCACGCGATTGCCGCCTGGGGCGCGTTCATAGAGGGTGAAGCTGTAAGTCACGCCGCGTGGATCGCCGTGTTGCAGCATCATGTCGCCCACGAGGCCGGCGGCCTTGGCGTGTGCCGGGTCTTGCAGCTTGCGCAGCTCGGTGGTGATCTGGTGCTGCAAGGGCGCATCGAGCGTGCTGCTGGCGGTCAGGTCGAGCCGGTCCAGCGCGTACATGCGCGAGATACCGAGCATGCCCGCCAGGTTCACGCGCACGGCATTCGTGCCCTTGTGCTCGGCGGGCGGAGGCGGTACGCGCGTGCCGAGCGCCTGCTGCTTGAGCGATTGCGCAATGGCCGCGTCGCGCAGCGCGGGCGGAATCACGCCGGACGCGGTAAGCACGCGCAGGTAGGCGTTCGTCAGCGCCTCCAGTTCATCGAGGTTGTCGAGGTAGTACGACGGCCGGCGCTGCGATACCAGCAGGCTCAGCGCCTCCTTGTAGGCGAGTGCGCGGTCCGCCAGGGGCGCGGTTGATCCGGCCGACAGCAGCGCATTCACCTGCGCAAAATCCCGTCCGTACCAGACGCGAAGCGCATCGCCGATACCGAGTATCTCCCCGAACCCGGCGCGCGCGCCCAATGGCACGGTGTTCAGGTAATCGACCACGAGCTGGTGGCGCGTGGCAGTGGTGTCTTCGCCGCTCAGGTAGGCGCGGATCGACGCCGACACCATCTGGCGAAGCTTTTCGCTAGGGGAATCGGTACGGCCTTCGGGCGAATGGCGATACTTTTCGATCTGCGTGGCAAGCGTGCTGCCGCCGGGCGATTCATGCTCGGCATTGACGGTATGGAGGGCGCGATCCCATACCGCGCGTGCGAGGCGCGTCCATTCAACGGCAGGATTGCGCTTGGGATATTCGGTCTGGAGAAGCGTTCGGTTTTCGATGGCCAGCAGCGAATCGACGAGCAGCGGAGGAACCGCTTCGAACCCGTCATACACCCGCTCCGGGTGGCGCACGCGATAGATCGGATGGCCATCGGCATCGAGCAGCTCGAGCCCGGCCTGATCTTTCTCCCGGTAAGGCGCGTTCAGGCCGCGATCCATCAGCGACAGCATGTCCTGCGACGGCACGGCCTGCTGCGCGACGACGTAGCCGCGTGTACGCAAGCGATCCAAGTACGTGGGGAGATCGTGATACCCGAGCCGCTTGTCATACGGCCCGGAGTTCGGGTATCGGGCGGAAGCATTGGGCCCCGGCTTGACCGTAAAGGTTTGCGATCGGGCAAGCTGTGCGAAATAGTGCGCCTGCCATGCGGAGCTGTGGAACTCGCGGACGACGAGCCATGCGGCCATCGCAAGCACGAGCGCTGCAATCAGGGCCAATTTGACGGGGCGCCGTATTCTTGTCACTTGCTACGCTCCAATCGCAGGCGAACGCGCGCCTGGTTTCAATCTAGCCCACGCCGCCGTCGTGTCCAGCGCCGTGTCACTTCGGGCCCGCTGTTGCAAGCTTTACGACGGTGCGTAATACGGGATGTGCTGCTCGTCGTAGAGGCGGTAGGTCAGTGCCAGGATGGCCTGGATATCTTCAGACTCATCCAGCAGCCGCGTGCTCAGGATAATGGGGGAGACCAGTTGTGGATCATCCAGTTCCATGTATTCGACATCCTCGCGCTTGAGCCCCGCCACGCTGCGCGGCACCACTGACACGCCTTCCCCTGCCGCGACCAGCCCCAGTGCGATTTGCAATTCCCGTGCCTCGTAGATCTTTGTCGGTTCGAGCGCGCGATCGTGAAACAGCGCCAGAACCTGGTCGGCATAGCTCGGGCGCGGGGCGCGCGGGTAAATGATGAGCGTGTCGCCCACGAGGTCGCGCAAGGACGCGGCGGGCTTGGCGCCCAGCAGCGGGTGGCCGGACGGCAGGGCGACGATCAGCCGTTCATCGCGCAGCAGGATCCGCCGCACGTTTGGGTCTTCATAGCGGATGCGGCCGAAGCCGACGTCGATGCGGCCGTCCTTGAGCGCCTGGATCTGATCCATCGTCGTCATCTCGTGCATCGCCAGGTCGACCATCGGGTATTCCGCCCGAAAGCGCCGGATGACTTTCGGCAACATCCCGTACAGCGTGGAAGCCACGAAGCCGATCGACAGGCGTCGCTCGATCTGCCCCACGCGTTGCGTCATCGAGGCGAGTTCCGCCGTCTGCGCGAGCAACTGCCGCGCATGTGCATGGAAGAAGCGGCCTGCTTCCGTCAGCCTGAGCGGGCGGCTGCCACGCTCGAACAGCAGCACGCCGATCTCCTCCTCGAGTTGCTGGATCTGCCGCGAGAGCGGCGGCTGGGCAATGTGCAGCCGTTCCGCCGCGCGCGTGAAGTTCAGCTCCTCGGCGACGGCGATGAAGTAGCGCAGGTGACGCAGTTCCATATCCAACCTTTGAGGTATAGAGCCGATACTAAATCGGTGTTGGACGCAATAAATCGTGGTGCGTAATCTCATTTCCAAGTTGATCTTTGTCAATCTGATACCTGGAAAACATGATTCGCTCGATCGAGGCCATTCTAGTGGATGTGCCCACCATCCGTCCGCACAAGCTGTCCGTTGCCACCATGCACACGCAGACGCTCGTTCTCGTGCACGTGCGCTGCGAAGACGGCATCGAAGGCTGGGGCGAGGCCACCACCATCGGTGGCCTCAACTACGGCGAGGAGAGCCCCGAGAGCATCAAGGTCAATATCGACACGCACATTGCGCCCCTGCTGATCGGCATGGATGCGCGCAACGTGGCGGCTGCCATGGCAAAGGTACGCAAGACCATCCAGGGCAACCGCTTCGCCAAGTGCGCACTCGAGACGGCGCTGCTCGATGCCCAGGCGCGCCGGCTGAACGTGCCGCTGTCGGAACTGCTCGGTGGCCGTCTGCGCGATGCATTGCCCGTGGCCTGGACGCTCGCCAGCGGCGACACGAAGAAAGACATTGCCGAGGCAGAGGTAATGCTGGCCGAGCGGCGCCACCGCATCTTCAAGTTGAAGATCGGCCTGCGCCCGGTGGCCGATGACGTGGCCCATGTGCTGGCGATCAAGCGCGCGCTGGGGGATGCCGTGAGCGTGCGCGTGGACGTCAACCAGGCCTGGAGCGAATTGGATGCCGCTAATGGCATCGCTGCATTGGAAGCCGGTGGGGTCGACCTGATCGAGCAGCCGGTACGCGCAGAAAGCCGTGGCGCGCTGCAGCGGCTGGCACGCCAGTTCGCCGTGCCGATGATGGCCGACGAGGCGCTGCACGGCCCGCTGGATGCCTTCGAGATGGCGACCACCGCCAGCGCCGACGTGTTTGCCGTGAAGATCGCGCAGTCCGGCGGCCTCATTCCCGCCATGCAGGTTGCGGCCATTGCGCAGCTTGCGGGCATCGGCCTCTACGGCGGAACGATGCTCGAAGGCGCGGTCGGCACGGCAGCCTCGGCCCATGTGTTTTCCACGTTCGGCGACCTGCAGTTCGGCACCGAGCTGTTCGGGCCGCTGCTGCTCACGCAGGAGCTGCTGACCGAGCCGCTGCAGTACCGCGATTTTATGCTGCAGGTGCCCACCGGCCCCGGCCTCGGCATCCAGATCGATCGCGACAAGCTGGCGCGCCTGCGCCGCCCATGACACCAAAGACACTCATCAAGGAGACCACGATGCTGTTCCACGTACGAATGGATGTCCGTCTGCCGCCTTCCATGCCCGAGCAGGAAGCCGCTGCGCTCAAGGCGACCGAGAAGGCACGTGCGCAAGCGCTGCAGGCCGAAGGCAAGTGGCGTCACCTGTGGCGCATCGCGGGGCAGTACGCCAACGTCAGCATCTTCGATGTGGATAGCGTCGACGAGCTGCACACGCTGGTCTCCACGCTGCCGCTCTTTCCGTACATGACGATTGAAGTGCAGCCGCTGTGCCGACACCCGTCATCGATCCGAGAGAGCGACGCCTGAGGCCAACGGGTCTGCATATTGAAGGGCGGCGAACGCGCCGCGGACATTTCCCTAAAAGCCAAAGGAGACACGCATCATGAGCGTAAAGGTATTCCAAACGAAAGAAGTGCAGGATCTGCTGAAGGCAGCCACCAACCTGGAAGGCGCTGAGGGCAACCCCCGCCTGAAGCTGGTCGTGCACCGCCTGCTGGCCGATCTGTTCAAGGCCATCGACGATCTCGACATCACCCCGGATGAAGTCTGGGCCGGCATCAACTACCTGAACAAGCTTGGGCAGGACGGCGAGGCCGCGCTGCTGGCCGCGGGCGTCGGCCTCGAGAAGTACCTCGATATCCGCATGGACGCCGCGGACAAGGCGATCGGCATCGAGGGCGGCACGCCGCGCACGATCGAAGGTCCGCTGTACGTTGCCGGCGCGCCCGTGCGCGATGGTGTATCCCGCATCGACATCGACGCGGATCCCGCCGCTGGCCCGCTGGTCATTCACGGCACGGTCACGGGTGAGGACGGCAAGCCGCTGGCCGGCGCGCTGGTCGAATGCTGGCACGCGAACTCGAACGGCTTCTACTCGCACTTCGATCCGACCGGCAAGCAGAGCGCGTTCAACCTGCGTGGCGCGGTCAAGACAGGCGCCGATGGCAAATACGAGTTCCGCACGCTCATGCCGGTCGGCTACGGCTGCCCGCCGCAGGGCGCGACCCAGCAACTGCTGAACGGGCTTGCGCGCCATGGCAACCGGCCCGCGCACGTGCACTTCTTCGTCACGAGCAACGGACACCGCAAGCTGACGACGCAATTCAATATCGAAGGCGATCCGCTGATCTGGGACGACTTCGCCTACGCCACGCGGGAAGAGCTCATTCCGCATGTGGTTGAAAAGGCCGGTGGCGGCGCATTCGGATTGAAGGCCGATGCGTACAAAGACATTGAATTCAATGTTGTCCTCACGCCGCTGGTGCAGGGCAAGGATAACCAGATCGTGAACCGCCCTCGCGCTTCGGCGGCGGTGTAACGACCGTCTCGCGCTGATGGAGAGCCACATGTCCGCCTTGATCGACAAAGCCCGCGAACTGGATCACCTGCTATCGACCGCGGTGGTGGATGACAAAGAGGCCGGTATTTTCCGTTGCCGTCGGGATATCTTCACCAACCCGGATCTGTTCGAACTGGAGATGAAGCACATCTTCGAGAGCAACTGGGTATACCTGGCTCACGAAAGCCAGATCCCGAACAACAACGACTACTACACTACGTGGATCGGCCGCCAGCCGATCGTCATCACCCGCGACAAGACCGGGGAGCTGCATGCGGTCATCAACGCCTGTGCGCACAAGGGCGCGATGCTGTGTCGTCGCAAGCATGGCAACAAGGGCAGTTTCACCTGCCCGTTCCACGGCTGGACGTTCTCCAACACCGGCAAGCTGCTCAAGGTGAAGGATGAAAAGACGACCGAGTACCCGGTGCAGTTCAACACGCACGGGTCGCACGACCTGAAGAAGGTCGCGCGGTTCGAGAACTATCGTGGCTTCCTGTTCGGCAGTCTCAATGCCGACGTACAGCCGCTCGAGGCCTACCTTGGAGAGGCGCGGGTGATCATCGACCAGATCGTCGATCAGGCACCCGATGGCCTGGAAGTGCTGCGCGGCAATTCTTCCTATGTCTACGACGGCAACTGGAAGATGCAGATGGAGAACGGCTGCGACGGCTACCACGTCAGCACCGTGCACTGGAACTACGCCGCAACGATGGGGCGGCGCAAGGAAGGCGGCACGCAAGCCGTGGATGCGAACAGCTGGAGCAAGTCGGTAGCGGGCGTCTATGGGTTCGAGCACGGCCACATCCTGCTGTGGACGCAGACGATGAACCCCGAGGTGCGGCCCGTATATGCACACCGCGATGAGATCAAGGCGCGTGTGGGCGAAATCAAGACGGACTTCATCGTCAATCAGACCCGCAACCTGTGCGTGTATCCGAACGTGTTCCTGATGGACCAGTTCAGCACGCAGATCCGGGTGGTGCGGCCGATCAGCGTCGACAAGACGGAAGTCTCGATCTTCTGTTTCGCGCCGAAGGGTGAGAACGCAACCGACCGGGCGCTGCGCATCCGCCAGTACGAGGACTTCTTCAACGTGTCGGGCATGGGCACCGCCGACGACCTGGAAGAATTCCGCGCGTGCCAGAACGGCTATGCCGGCACCACCGCGTTGTGGAACGACCTGTCACGCGGTGCGCCGCTGTGGGTTCATGGCCCCGATGAAAACGCGGACAAGATGGGGCTCAGGCCGCTGATTTCCGGCGAACGCAGCGAAGATGAAGGCCTGTTCGTCTGCCAGCACGAATACTGGGTGCAGGTCATGCGCGATGCACTGAAGAAGGAATGCGAAGGGGTGGCGGCATGAGCTTCGATTACCAGAACATCTGCGCCGCCCTGTACCGCGAAGCGCGGCTGCTCGATGACCGTCAGTGGGACGCGTGGCTGGAGTGCTATGCAGAAGACGTCTCTTACTGGATGCCGGCCTGGGATGACGACGATCAGCTCACCGACGACCCGCAGAGCCAGATCTCGCTGATGTATTACCCCGATCGGTGCGGGCTTGAAGACCGCGTATTCCGCATCAAGACCGAGCGCAGCGGGGCCTCCACACCGGAGCCGCGAACCAGCCACAACATCGCCAACGTGGAAGTCCTGGCCGAGCGCGACGATGAAGTCGACGTGCGCTACAACTTCCACACGCTGAGTCATCGGTACAAGAGCACCGACCAGTTCTTCGGCACGATGTTCGTGACCTTGCGCAGGGCGGGTGATGGGTTGCGCATCGCACGCAAGAAGATCGTCCTGAAGAACGACTACATCCGGCAGGTGCTCGACGTCTATCACGTCTGACGCCGAGCTCGCGTACCAAAGGCAGTGGAGGCTTCCATGTCCAGTTTCAAAGTTGCACTCAATTTCGAGGACGGCGTTACCCGTTTCATCGATTGCAAGGCCGGTGAGAAGGTGCTCGATGCCGCCTTCCGCGCCAAGATCAACCTGCCGATGGATTGCTCCGATGGCGTCTGCGGAACGTGCAAGTGCCGCGCGGAGAGCGGCAGCTACGACCTCGGCGACGATTACATCGACGAAGCGTTGACCGAAGACGAGAAGAACGCCGGCCTCGTCCTGACGTGCCAGATGGTGCCGCAAAGCGACTGCGTGATCGCCGTGCCGACCACGTCGACCAGCTGCAAGACCGGCCAGAGTCAATTCGGTGCAACCTTGTCGAAGGTCGAACTGCACAACGATGCGGCGGTCGTGCTCGAACTGGATGTCGATGCCACCGCGCCGGTGTTCCTGCCCGGCCAGTACGTCAACATCGCTGTGCCCGGCAGCGGCCAGCAACGCTCGTATTCGTTCTCATCCGCGCCCGGGGAAGGGAAGATCAGCTTCCTCATCAAGAAGATTCCCGGCGGCGTGATGAGCCGTTGGCTGGAAACCGCGCAGCCTGGTGACAAACTCGATCTGCACGGGCCGCTGGGCAGCTTCTATCTGCGTGACGTGCAGCGGCCGCTGTTGTTCCTTGCCGGCGGCACGGGGCTCGCTCCGTTCCTGTCGATGCTCGAGGTGCTGGCGCGCACCAACCCGCAGCAGAAAGTGCACCTCATCTATGGCGTGACGCGTGATCTCGACCTGGTTCAGGTCGATGCGCTCGAGGGGTATGCAGCCCGGCTGCCGAATTTCAGCTACGCCACCGTCGTCGCCGACGCGGCGTCCGATCATCCGCGCAAGGGTTGGGTGACGCAGCACATTCCGGCCGACGCCCTGAACGAGGGCGACGTGGATGTCTACCTGTGCGGGCCGCCGCCGATGGTCGATGCCGTGCGCAAGTACTTTGACGATGAGGGTGTGAAGCCGCACAGCTTCCACTACGAAAAATTCACCCCGAACGTTCTCCCGAAGGCGGCATGAGCATGCTTCGATTTGCAGGCAAGGTCGTCGTCGTGACGGGCGCGGCGCAGGGTATCGGGCGCGGCGTGGCCATCGCGGCGGCAGAAGAGGGCGCGCAGCTGCTGCTGGTGGATCGCGCAGAGCTGGTCCACGAGGTGCAGGCTGAAATCGCTGCAGCCGGGGGCAACGCCAACGCCGTCACAGCCGACCTGGAAACTTACGCCGGCGCGCAGCGCGCCGTGCAGACAGCGCTGGATGCCTTCGGCCGCATTGACGTGCTCATCAACAACGTTGGCGGCACGATCTGGGCGAAGCCGTATCAACATTACGAAGAAGCGCAGATCGAAGCGGAGATCCGTCGCTCGCTGTTCCCCACGCTGTGGTGCTGCCGGGCGGTGTTGCCGCACATGGTGGAATCCAAGCGGGGCGTGATCGTCAACGTGTCGTCGATTGCGACGCGCGGCATCTACCGGATTCCATATTCGGCCGCCAAGGGCGGCGTCAATGCGCTTACGGCCAGCCTGGCGTTCGAGCATGCGGAAGACAACATTCGTGTCAATGCGGTCGCCACGGGCGGCACGGAAGCACCGCCGCGCAGGATTCCGCGCAACGCGGCACCCATGTCCGAGCAGGAAACCCTCTGGTACCAGGGCATCGTCGATCAAACCCTCTCCAGCAGCCTCATGCACCGTTACGGCACCATTGATGAGCAGGTGCGGGCGATTCTCTTCCTCGCATCCGACGACGCCTCGTACATCACGGGAACGGTATTGCCGGTCGGCGGCGGAGACCTCGGTTGACGCGCGGCTCCGCCGACGCGGCATTGGCAGGCGCGGACGCCGCCCCACGCAGCCTGCTTGCGGACGGGTCGGTCTCCGCCGTTGCGGCCGGGTTCCTTGCCGTGCTGATTTCGTACGCAGGGCCGCTCGTCATCTTCTTCCAGGCAGCCCAGGCCGCGCACGTGTCCGATGCGATGGTGGCGTCATGGGTGTGGGGGATCTCCATCGGCGCAGCAGTGTCCGGCATCTATGCAAGCTGGCGGTGGAAGGCACCGGTGGTGACGGCGTGGTCCGCGCCGGGCACGGCGTTGCTGGTGTCGCTGTTTCCTGGCTTGTCGCTCAACGAGGCGGTAGGCGCGTACATCACGGCAGCCACGATCATTCTGCTGATCGGCGTGTCGGGTACCTTCGACAGGCTGATGCGGTTGATTCCCAGGGGCATCGCCGCGGGCATGATGGCCGGCATTCTGTTCCAGTTCGGCACCCACGCGTTCGCGGCTGCCGCGGCCACACCGGTGCTGGCGTTTTCCATGATCGCCGCGTACGTATTGGGCCGGCGATGGTGGCCGCGCTACTGCATCGTGGTGGTCCTGTTGACCGGTGTTGCGCTGGCGATGGCGCTGGGGCAGACCCATTTCAATGGGGTGTCGCTGCAATTGACGCATCCGGTCTTCATTGCACCGCGCTGGACGCTGAACTCAACGCTGAGCCTGGCCATTCCGCTCGTCATTGTCAGCCTGACAGGGCAGTTTCTTCCGGGCATGGCCGTATTGCGGGGCTCGGGCTACGACACCCCGGCCCGTCCGATCATGACGGCGACCGGTCTCGCGTCGATTGCCGTCGCGTTTTTTGGCGGCATCACCATCGTGATCGCGGCAATCACGGCGGCGCTGTGCACGGGCAAGGATGCGCATGACGACCCAGCCAAACGCTACGTGGCGGGCATCGCCAACGGCATCTTCTACTTGCTGGGAGGCACCTTCGCTGGCGCCATCGTGATGCTGTTTGTCGCGCTGCCCAAGCCCTTTGTCGCCATCCTGGCCGGACTTGCCCTGATCGGAGCGATTGCATCGAACGTGATGGGCGCGATTCAGGATGAAGCCCACCGTGAGGCCGCGGTCATCACTTTTCTGGCGACTGCGTCTGGGCTGACGCTCTTCGGGCTGGGCTCGGCCTTCTGGGGTGTCGTCATCGGCTCGGGCGCCTCACTGGTGCTGAGCGCAACGCGACGCTGACGGCCTCATCCAAAACAAAAACGGCGCGGATGCGCCGTTTGTCATCGCGTGGCTCGAGCCCTCAGCCGATGTACGACCCCGATTGACCGACCACCTTGGCATTGATCAGGTTGGCTTGCCAGCCCTGGCGAAAATAATTCAGCGCTTCGCGCATCAGTGCAACCGGCGTGCGCGCGGCGGCTTGGACTTGGGCTTCAGCGGCAAACTTCGGGGTGAAATAGCTTTGCTGGATCATGATAGGCTCTCTCTAGGGTTTTTCCGAGTATAGGGTTATCCCTAGGGTTGGGCAACGCTGGAGCCGATACTGCCGGTACATTGTGAATATCACCCAGCCTTGATGCCACGCCTGCCAGCGGTGCACCCAAATAAGTGAATAAAAGTGCACCCAAAGCCTTGCGCTAAGAATTTTTTTTGCGAAGAGAAGCCGGCAGGACGCCTCATTTTCGGCAAGAAAATAGCACTTTGTCTGTCTTTGTCGGCTAATTTTCCTCTAAAATTGATCGATCTGTTCGCTTGTTGTTTTGCGGAGAAGCCGCCTACCATACGCCGCCATGTGCCGGCCGCCGAGGTTGATGCCTCGAGGTCGGCGTTGTCACCTGGAGGTTTGTATGGCGTATCCCCCCATCCCTGTGCCGGTCGACGGCGCGCCCCATGCCAACGCGGCGTGGCAGGCGCGCAGCCGTGCGGCTGTCTGGCATCCGTGCACGCAGAATGCGCGGCTCGACGCCATGCCGCCGCTGCCGATCGCACGCGGACAGGGGCCATGGCTGATCGACTTCGACGGCAAACGCTATCTCGACGGCACGAGTTCGTGGTGGGTGAACCTGTTCGGCCATGCCAATCCGCATATCAATGCCGCCCTCAAATCGCAACTCGACTCGCTCGAGCACGTCATGCTGGCCGGCGCCACGCATCGCCCGGCAGTCGAGCTGGCTGAACGCCTGATCGGCCTGACAGGCGGCGCGCTCGGACATAGCTTCTTCGGCTCCGATGGCGCGTCCGCCGTGGAGATCGCGCTGAAGATGAGCTTCCATGCCCATCGCAATGCGGGACAGGGCGCGCGCGACCGCTTCCTCTGTCTGGAGCAGGGCTACCACGGCGAAACGCTTGGCGCGCTGGGCGTGACCGATGTAGCGATCTTTCGTGATGCCTATGACCCACTGATCCTGCAATCGCACCGCGTCGCATCGCCGGATGCCCGCCAGGCTGCGCCAGGAGAAACCCCGGCCGACGTCGCTGAACGCGCGCTCGAGGCACTGCGCGCGTGCCTTGCCAACCATGCGGGTGCCATCGCAGCCGTCATCACCGAGCCGCTGGTGCAATGCGCGGCCGGCATGGCCATGCACGATGTGAGTTATCTGCGCGGCGTGCGCGCCCTGTGCGACGCGTTTGGCGTCCATTGGATTGCTGACGAGATTGCCGTCGGCTGCGGGCGCACGGGTACTTTCTTTGCCTGCGAGCAGGCAGGCGTGTGGCCGGATCTGCTGTGCCTGTCCAAGGGCATCAGCGGAGGGTACCTGCCCCTGTCGATCGTGCTTTCGCGCGACGCTATCTACAACGCCTTCAACGACGATGCGCCGGTACGCAGCTTCCTGCATTCGCATTCCTACACCGGCAACCCGCTGGCGTGCCGCGCAGCGCTTGCCACGCTGGACCTGTTTGCCGAAGAAGACGTATTTGCGCGCAACCGCGTGACGGCCGCGCGCATCGCGCAGGGGCTCGCGCCGCTGTCGCACGACGCGCGCTTCGCGCACCTGCGGCAGACCGGCATGATCACCGCGTTCGACGTGCATCCGGAAGTGGCCGGCGCGCGCTTTGCCGAGCGCTTTGCGCTCACCGCCCGGACGCATGGACTGCTGCTGCGCCCGATCGGCAACACCGTCTATCTGCTACCGCCTTATGTGCTGAGCGATGCCGAGACCGACACACTCGTCGAACGCACGCTGCTGACGCTGGAAGACACGCTCGCCCAAGCGACCGGCGCGCAAGAAGGAGAAACCTATGCGATTGCTTGACGACCTGCAGGCAGGGCTCGACGCCATCGACGCCGCCCACCTGCGCCGCGTGCGCCGCACCGCGTACAGCCCGACCGATCGCAGCCAGCGCATCAGCATGCCCGGCAGTGAACCGCGCGAGATTCTTGGTTTCTGCGGCAACGACTACCTCGGCCTGGCAGCCCATCCGGCATTGGTGCAAGCCGCGGCCGCCGGCGTGCGCGAATATGGCTTCGGCAGTGGCGCGTCGCATTTGGTGAGCGGCCATTCGATTGCCCATGCGCGGCTGGAAGCGCGCATGGCGGCCTTGCAGGCTGCCCACATTCCCGAGGCGGATGCGCTGTTCTTCTGCACCGGCTACATGGCCAACCTGGCCGTGGTCAGCGCCATGGCGCAGGCAGGTGGCGTGCGACCGGCGGGGGAGTGCACCATCTTTTCCGATGCGCTGAATCACGCTTCGCTCATTGACGGCGCGCGGCTGTCACGGGCGCCGATCAAGGTGTATCCACATGTCGACCTGGCCGCACTGGAAGCGCAACTGGCCGCCAGCACAAGCCGCAACAAGCTGATCGTCACCGATGGCGTGTTCAGCATGGATGGCGATATTGCGCCGCTGCCCGAGCTGCTGGTTCTGGCCGAGCGCTATGACGCCTGGCTGATCGTGGACGATGCCCATGGCCTGGGCGTGCTCGGCGAGAACGGCGCGGGCGTGCTGTCGCACCTCGGGCTGCATTCGGAGCGCCTCGTCTACGTCGGCACGTTCGGCAAGGCGCCGGGCGGCTCGGGGGCCGCGATCGTTGCGCACCGCCTGGTCATCGACTGGTTGATCCAGCGGGCGCGGACGTACATCTTCACGACGGCAGCGCCGCCCGCGATCGCCTGTGCAGTGGAGGCGGCGCTGGATGTCATCGCAGGCGAGGAGGGCCGCCAGCGGCGCGCCCGGCTGAACTGCCATATCGCAGCCTGGACGCAGCATGCGCAGCGCCTGGCGGCCCGTTTCGGCTGGCAATGGTTGCCGTCGCCCACGGCGATCCAGCCGCTGGTGATCGGTGAAAACGCGCCGGCACTGGCATTGGCCGCGGCACTGGAGCGCGAGGGCATCCGCATCGCCGCCATCCGCCCGCCGACGGTGCCGGCTGGCACGGCCCGGCTGCGCATTACGCTTTCGGCAGCGCACACGGACGACGATATCGAGCGCCTGGCGCGGGCGCTGGAGGCGGCGGGCGAATCGCTGCATCCGACTGCCAAGGCGGCCTGACATGACGCAAGCCCGCTTCGCCTGCTTCGTCACAGGCACCGATACCGAGATCGGCAAGACGCTGGTCAGCTCGGCCCTGCTGGTCAAGCTGGCTGACGCCGGTTTATGTGCAGCCGGTCTCAAGCCGATTGCCGCAGGCACGCTGCCCGGATCGTCCGAGCGCACCAATGAAGACGTCGAGCAATTGCGGGCTGCCGCATCGGTTGACCTGCCGCTGCAGACGATCTGCCCCTGGCTGCTGGAGGCGCCGATGTCGCCGCACCTGGCCGCGGCCCGCGAGGGCGTGACCATCACCCTGCCGCCGATCCTCGACGCGCTCAGTCAGGCGAAATCGCTGGCCGATGCTGTTGTCGTGGAGGGCGTGGGCGGCTTTCGCGTGCCGCTATCGGACGATTTCGATACGGCGCAGCTGGCTGTCGCGCTGGGCTTGCCGGTGGTCCTGGTGGTCGGCCTGCGGCTGGGTTGCCTGAACCACGCCGCATTGACGGCGGAAGCCATTGCCGCACGCGGGCTGCGCCTGGCTGGCTGGGTTGGCAATGTGGTCGACGCCGGCATGGCCGGGCTTGACGACAATGTCGCGACCCTGCGCCGCTGGATCGACGCACCGCACCTCGGCACGGTCCCGCGCCTGCCCGCCGCCGATGCCCGCCTTGCTGCCTCACACCTGGACATCACGCCGTTGCTCGCATGATGAAGGCCCAGGCGGCGCTACACTGTCAGGGTTCAATGGTCGGATGGAGACGGCTGTCATGCGCGTGACGCGTTGGCTGGCGGCAGCGACGATGGTCGCGGCAATGGCGGGATGTGCGGCACTGGAATCCCCGGTGACGAAAGGGCAGCGTCTCGTCGGCGGCGACGCATCCGCGGTGCAGGCGCAATTCGGACCGCCGCGCGAAACCTATCCGCTGAACGGCGGCACGCGCTGGCTGTACCCGACCCAACCCTACGGGCAGTTCACCTATGCAGCCGACTTTGACGCCAGCGGCAGACTCATCGCATTCAAACAGGTCCTGAGCAGCCTGGAGTTTGCCCAGGCCAAGGTCGGGGTCTGGACGAAGGACGACGTACTTCGCCATTTCGGCAGGCCAGTGGAGACGGCGTACTTCCCGCGCATGGATCGGCTGGTGTGGTCATATCGCTTCAAGTCGGACGACGTCTGGCCCTCGCTGATGCACTTCTATTTCGACCCGGCCGGCGTGCTGCAACTGACGCAGATCACGCCCGACCCGCTGTACGACCCCGACCGTCCGCGCCTCTTCCGGCGGTGATTGATGTGGCGCAACCCGTTTGTGCGCTTGGGGTTCCTCCCGCATTGCGCGTGCCGGCCCACGACCTAAGCTGAGCAATAGGGGAAGCACGTGCCTCAGGGCATGCGCCGGAACAACCCGCCCGCAGAGCAGGAAACCAAGCCAGGGGGTGCCTCATGCTGACGCATCGCTGGGTCGACATCGACCCGTCTGAAGCGGAACATCATCCGCTGTACGGCATAGCCGGGTGGCTGCCGTGGGTGCTTGCGGTGGCGATTGCCGGACCGACCTGGGTGTTCTGGCAGGGCCTGTCGGTCGACGCCGTGCGGCTGGCGGGCGCTGACCTTTTCAACGCGGATACGCCGGGCAGCGGGACCATCAACCTGACAACACTGCTTTATCTGATCTCGTGCGTGACCGTGCTGGTGCTGGCCACCACGCACGACAGCGCGTTTCGGCGCGCCACGATCGTGCATATGGCGTTGCTGCCGCCGCTCATCGGACTGATGCTGGTGGCGGGTGGCGTGCCGGGCGCGCGTGGCACCCTCATCGATGGCGTGGCGGTCGCCGTGGCTATGGTGGCCACGTGTGGCGTCTACCTGCAGTTCTCGCGCCGTGTCCGCGTCACGTTCGAGCGCCGTGTACCGGCAGCCGGTGAATTGCAACGCACGCATGCGACGGGCTGATCGCGCTCAACCGGCGGATGCCGGCGCAATACAGCCAGCCGCGTGTGCGGAATCACCCAAAATGGCGACCCAAGACGGCTGCGCAACGGGGCGCGAACCTGCCTCAGTCGATCGGCGCGAAGCGCGGCACCTGCCGGCCTTCGACCTCTACCAGTTCGTGGAACATGGTGGAAGGGCGCGTCCAGATGGTGCCGTTGGCGGCCCGATAGACCGTCATCTTGATCGCCGGATCGGGCTCGTACGTTGCTTCGCAAAGCCATTCGTACTCGCCGCCCTTGTAGTGGCGGTAGCGGCGTGTCGCGGGGCGATTTTCCATGGTCTGCAACTCAGTGGTGCGTGGGCTTGTCATCTTCGTCCACGTACGGCACGTGCTTGCCTTCCTGGGTCTGTGCGCCGAGCTTGGCGTTTTCCATCGCATCTTGATACGCGAGCATGGCTGCGGCGACCGCCTCGGGCTCGCCATTGAACGAAATGACGCTTTGGCCGCAGTTCGGGCATTCGCCGCCGAAGATGGCACGGATGCCCGGCATGTCGCGCGGCTCCATGCCTTCGAATTCGGTAAAGCCGGTCTGGCAGGCGCCGCAGACCAACTTGTCGGGGCGCAGCGCTTCCAGCCGGCTCTGCGCCTGGGACATGCGTTCGGCTTGCGTGCCGCGTCGTTTGGCTTCGCCCATGGTCTTCTCCTGTTCAGCAACCATCATTGAAGGCTGGATCATAGAACGAAGACAGGGGCGTGTCGCGCTGTTGACGCCGCGGGCGACGCTCGCGCGCCTGACGGTCGGACGAGTCTTCCTCGAAGGCACGCACGTTGAATGCGCGGGTGGTGATGCAAATAAGCGATGGGGAATGACACGCGAAGGTGAGGGGGCGCGCATGAGATTGCCGGATATTCAGATATTGGATTGCAATGAAAGCGCAGGCAGATTCTGCTTTGTCAGATGATTTTGACGCGCGCAGTGTATTGCGGTGGATCAATGAACTTTTAATCGTCAAAGGCAATTGAATTCACGCTGCATAAGCTGATGTCTCCAGCACAGATTTTTGAATCACCTTAAAAAGAATAAGGAGGTTGCTGTGAAGACATGGCTACAGACGACATTGATCACCGCGATGGCGGTTTCATTGGCTGCGTGTGGCGGCGGGGATGATGGCGGGGGGATCGTGCCGCCCGCGCCGCAGCAACCTTCGTCCATCAGACTGGCAGACCCGGCCAACGGCTACCTGAATGCGCAAACCGCTGCCGCCTACACGTACTTCGGCTCGCGCGATACCTACAGCCTCTACGCAATCAGCCTGTTCTCGGTCATTATCGCCGCAAGCCAGGCGGGCCCGGGAACGGTCTCGACCAATTGCACGGGCGGCGGCACGGCATCCATTACGTTTAACGATCGCGATGGGTCGAACAGCATCACGGCGGGCGACACCGCCAGCATGACCTTCGCGAATTGTCAGGAGAATGTTGAGCTTGCCGGCGCAACATTATTGACCACGCTGAATGGCGGAATGTCATTCGTCATCAATGCGGCGTCCGGTCCAACTGCAAACCTGCAGGATTTCTCGTTTGTTGCAGCCGCTACGGCCAACAACCTGAGTGCCCAGGCAGGGACTGCCTCCATGACATTCAACGGAACGATGACCATTTCCAAATCGATTCCGCAACCCGACAGCACGCTCAGATATATCGCGACATCCAATGATGCGACCGTCAATCGCAATATCAATGGCGTTCAGGATTCCATTGTGCTGGCGGGCTGGCGTCTGGATGATGCGCTCTCGCTGCTGACGTTCACGGACCAGGTCAGTCTTTCTGGCAACCTGAACTTCACAACCCCCTCCGGTAACGAAAACCTGCTGCTCACCACGAGTTCACCGTTGATCGTGGGCGCCACGGGCGTGCCGAGTGGCGGCGCTGTGGCATTTGCCACGACGGAGGATCAGGCGAGCGCATCCTTCGCTTCCACGGGCGACGTCACACTGGCTATCGATGCAGGAAAGACAGGCACGGTGACGGCGACCATCTCGACCACCATCAGCGCGCTGGAGAGCCTGTTCGGCAACTGAGCACCGCAGCCTCCGACGGCACCGCGAAGGGCGCCGTCAGGGGAGATGGAAACGGGCCACCGTTGATCGCGGGCCCGTTTTCGCGCTGGCGAGTTTCGGGTCGGCATGACAATCGTCAAGCCATCGACGCGCTTCCGGCTGGTATAGTGCCGGCCCCGATTCAGCCGCCTGCATGCCACCCGATATGTCTACGATTCCAGCTTGTCCAGAATGCGCCTCCGAGCATACCTATCAGGATGGCGAGTTCTTCATTTGCCCTGACTGCGCCCACGAATGGGACCCGCGAGCACCGTCAGACGAAACGGAAGCCGAGCCGGTCATCAAGGACAGCAACGGGAATCTGCTGAGCACCGGAGACGCGGCCATCCTCATCAAGGATCTCAAGCTCAAGGGCAGTTCGGGCACGCTCAAGGCGGGCACCAAGGTCAAGAACATCCGGCTGGTCTCGGGTGACCATCCGATCGATTGCAAGATCGATGGCGTGAGCTATCTGCTCAAGCCGGAGTTTTTGAAGAAGGCCTAGCAGAACGAGGGATGACGCTTGCGGCTGTCCCTGCGCGCTTTATTTAACATAATGCAAATTATGCGTATCTCGTAGTACAAAAGCGGGGCCGGCGCGTGCGCCAACACAGGCCGGCCCCTAACCACAATCAATCTGCACAAGAGGTTGATAATGGCTCTTGCCGATTCTAGCTCCCAAGCATGGGAGCGTCTTAACGATGCCGTTTGGGCGCTCGATTCTTTCGTTCAAATAGTTTCAACAACCAACCCTCCCAGCTATACCTGGCTGGAGCATGTCTCGTTAGTTTTTTGCCACTTAGCGGCTGGCGTGGGTAGTGCTCGTGATGCTCTCGAGGATGCCCGGGTGGAAAAAATTTCCTGTGCGCCGGGGGTGGCCAATGGCTAATAATCCCTCTCGCAAGTGGGCGACTCACGCCGAGTGGTGCTATGAGCGCCAGGGCTTGCCCATGAAAGCCCTTACCCGCAAGCTCAAGACGCACAAGAGAACGATCACCTCTTGGGATACTGGCCTGCGCCCTGTCCCGCACTGGGCCCCTCAGGTTCTGCGCTTGCAAAGGCTCGAATCCGCTGGCTACCTTCGCCAGCTTGGTCGCCCTGATCCCCGCAACGATGTTCCCGCGACCTCTGCGCTCGTTTCCCTGTCGCCAGCGTCTAGCGTCGGGAGTGCCCGCGCCGCAAACGAAGCCGCAGGGGGGCCCCTTCGGGGGCATGGAGAGGATTCCGGTGCTCTGGGCCTTTGACGCGCTTCCAGCGCGGCTGGCGGGGCCGAGTAGCGGGTATGACCGCCCTCGCCCGTCTTTGCGCCGCGTCACGCTCCCTACCCCTTTGCCAGCCGCATGTATCGCTGTCGTTTCTGGTGGCTGCACCGGTGTATCCGTGGGGGTTGGGGCCGCTGTGACACGCGCAGCGGGGCGCGGTGGCCCCATCACACACGGGGTGGCGGGCTTGCGTGGCTCCCTTCTATCCGCTACGCTTGAAGTAACCAATAGGTAACGGATCGGTGACAGGTGTAACCAATGGGTGAAGCTAAGAGAAAAGCCTTGATGCAAAAAGTGAGCGGTTCGGAAACCGAATGGTCGCCAGCGCGTGCCCAAACCGATGCCCCCCGACCTGTAACACGGGGGGAAAGTCAAACTACCCCAGAACCACACGGGATCACCCCATCGGTTACCGTTCGGGAAAACGGGGTAATTGAACCAATGCGAACCCTTGGGGGTGAAAGCGCTCGTGAAAGACTGAACCTCAGCATCTCGTATCAGCTCAGGTGTGGTTTGCGCGCAGCAGCGGAAGCTCTTGGTATGACGGAGTCTCAGATAGCCCTACAGGCCATCGTAGCGGGCTTGCCGCAGCTTGCTCAGCAAGTGCGGGCCCTCACGGAGCTGGACGGGGGGAAGGAGGGCGAGCGGAGTTGAGCCGCTGAAATACTGCAAATTATGCGGCTATTTGGTCAGGTAGCTCTGCGCAAAGTGCCGGATTTCCTTGCAAAACTCCGCGCACGCATGCGTCATCAGATCGGCTGACCGATAGACCAGATAGGCGCTGAATTCGGGCAACTCGTCTTCCATGGGCAGCACATCCAGCGAACCCGGGACCATACGCAGCGGGCCGCCGGTGCCACTGAAGACGAAATCCGACCACATGCTGATGAGATCGGTCTTGGTGGCCAACTGCAGCCCGAGCAGATTGGAACCGCTCTGCACGATACGGCGCGGCATCTCGAGCCGATGCAGCCGCATCAGGCTGACCAGAGGGCTGCCTGGGTCGTCGAGCGGGTCCAGCACCAGCCAGTCCGCATCCAGCAGCGGGCGCAAGCGGCGCGCGCGGCGCAGCGGATGACCTGGCCGCACGGCCAGGCGCATCGGCACGGAAAACAGCGGCTCCCACTGGAAGCTGCTTGTGCCTGGCCCGCTGTTGCTGGAGATCAGCCCCAGATCGAGACGCCCCTCGCGCAGGCCTTCCAGGATCTGCTGTGGACGCTGTTCGAAGCAGCGCAAGGCGACATTCGGAAAGCGCTTGCGCAGCGCAGCCATTGCGTCGGGCAGCGGCCCGCTGGAGGCCACGGCGGTAAAGCCGATGTTGAGCTCGGCTTCGGCGTGCCCGCGGATGGTTTCGATGTCTTCCAGCGCGTGGCGAAGCTCCTGTTCGACGACGCTGGCACGCTTCACCACCGCCATGCCGTAGGCCGTCAGGCTCACGCCCCGCACGGACCGCGACAGCAGCGTGACGCCAAGCTCGCGCTCCAGTTCTGCAATGGCTTTGGACAGCGCAGGCTGCGAGATATGCAGCGCGCGCGACGCCTCGTGGATGCTGCCGTGCTGGGCCACAGCCAGCAGGATGCGCAATTGGTGCAGTTTCACCGTGCTCTGCCCTCCTCCGGTGCGCGTGTCGTGGAATTCGCATCGCGTGTCGGCGCTGCACCGGGCTTTCCCCGATGGCGGATGCGCGCCGGTTATGACGGTGATTCTATTTGGTTATCGCGATGAATATTTACGATTTTTTCATGGCGCGGCTTACCGGAATACTGCATCGCGAGGGTTCAGAGAAACCCCTTTTCAACACGATGGACGGAGACCCGAATGAATGACGCCACCCTGCAGCCTGCCCTGACACCCGTGTCCGCGGCTGCCACCCCCAAGCCTGCGAGCCAGGCGCGCCTGATCGCCGCGTGCTCGATCGGCAATGCGCTCGAGATGTACGACTTCACCGTCTACAGCTTCTTCGCGTTGATGATCGGCAAGCTGTTCTTCCCGTCGGATAGTGCCTATGGCTCACTGCTGCTGGCGGTCGCGACGTTCGGCATCGGCTTCGTGATGCGCCCGCTGGGCGGTTTCGTGATCGGCAACTATGCCGACCGCCGCGGGCGCAAGGCCGCGATGACGCTGACCATTGGGCTGATGGTCATCGGGACGCTGTGCCTGGCCGTGGCGCCGACGTATGCCACGGCAGGCGTGCTCGGTCCGCTGGTGGTCGTGGCCGGGCGCTTGCTGCAGGGTTTTTCACTCGGCGGCGAGATTGGTGCCTCCACGGCCATGCTGATGGAGTCCGGCGGCATCAAGGGGCGCGGTTTTCGCGTGAGCTGGCAGTTGGGCAGCCAGGGCATCGCCGCGCTTTGCGGGGCCCTGACGGCTGCGGTGCTGTACGGCAGCCTGTCGCCCGAGGCACTGCAGGGCTGGGGCTGGCGCGTGCCCTTCTTTCTGGGGCTGCTGATCGCTCCGGTGGGCTTTTACATCCGCGCGCACCTGGATGAAACCCATACCGCGCAACCGCATGCGTCGAGCCCCCTGGGTACCCTCTTCCGCGCGCATGGTGACCTCGTTGTCAAAGGCGTGCTCACCATCATTGGCGGCACGGTTGGCACGTATCTGGTGATCTATTTCATGCCGACCTACATGATCCGCGAGCTGCATCTGCCGCCGTCGCTGTCGCTGCTCGCGGGCTGCGTGACCGGGCTGACGAGTTTTACCGCGTCGTTGGTGTCCGGCTGGCTGGCCGACCGCCTGCCGCGCCGCAAGCCGCTCGTGGTGGGCGCGACGCTGTTCACGGTGGCGGCGCTGTATCCGGCCTTCTGGCTGATGACGCATTACCCGAGCGTGCCGCTTGTGCTGGCGCTGTCGGCCCTGCTGACCGGCGGCCTGTATCTGGGCACCACGCCAATGCTGCTGATGATGATGGAGATGCTGCCGACCAAGGTCCGCGCCAGTGGCCTGTCGGTGATCTACGCGGTGGGCGTGACGGTGTTTGGTGGTTCCTGCCAGTTTGTCGTGACGTGGCTGCTGGCCCGCACGGGCAACCCGCTCTCGCCCGCCTTTTACATGATGGCGTGCAGTGCCGTGACGCTGCTGACCGTGCTGAGCTTGCGCGAAACGCGCGAGTCCCACCAATAAACACCATCCCGCAAGGAGCCCCAGACATGACCAAAGCGCCCACGCTCACGCCCTTCCAGCTATTGCCGCATCTGCTGCCCCCGGTGCAGATCGACGCCGAAACCTTCGTCAACATCCGCCGCCAGATCCACGCGCAACCGGAACTGGGCTTTGAGGTCGGCGCGACCAGCACGCTCGTTGCAGACCTGCTGAAAAGCTGGGGCTACGAGGTCCATACCGGCATCGGCAAGAGCGGCGTGGTCGGCCAACTGAAGGTGGGCAACGGCACGCGCAGGCTGGGCATCCGTGCCGACATGGACGCGCTGCCCATCATCGAAGCCACCGGCCTGCCCTATGCGAGCCGCAACCACGGCAAGATGCACGCCTGTGGCCACGACGGCCATACCGCCATCCTCCTGGCGGCCGCCAAGGCGCTGGCCGACAGCCGCAGCTTCGACGGCACGCTGAATCTGATCTTTCAGCCCGACGAAGAGAACCTCTGCGGCGCTCGCGCCATGATCGAGGACGGACTGTTCGAGCGTTTTCCCTGCGATGCCGTCTTCGCCCTGCACAACATGCCGGGCGTGCCGGCTGGCAGCTTCCGCGTATTGCCGGGGCCGGTGAGCCTGTCATCCGATGTGGCGGACGTGATCGTCAAAGGGGTGGGCGGGCACGGTGCAATGCCGCACCGCGCGCGCGACCCGATCGCAGCGTCGGCAGCGATCGTTACCGCGTTGCAGACGGTGGTCGCACGCAACGTGGCTCCCGACGATACCGCCGTGGTGTCGGTCGGGTTCATTCGTGGCGGCGCCACGCACAACGTGATTCCGGAAGCGGTCACAATCGGTCTCAATGTGCGCGCGGCGCGGCCTGAAACGCGTGCCTTGGTGGAGCAGCGCATCCGCGAGATCGTCAGCCTGACGGCGCAGGCGCACGGCGTGGAAGCACAGGTCGACTACCGGCAACTGACGCCTCCCATGGTCAACACCGAGGCCGAAACCCAGCTGGCGCAACAGGTTTGCACCGAACTGGTCGGATCGGACAACGTGGTCACGCAGGCGCCCAAGGGGCTCAATGGCAGCGAGGACTTTGCCTGGATGCTCAATGAAGTGCCCGGCTGCTACCTCATCCTGGGCAACGGCGAGGGGGAATTCGGCGGCTGCATGGTTCACAATCCGGGATATGACTTCAACGATCAGGTCCTGCCACTGGGCGCGGCCTGCTGGGTGCGACTGACGCAAGCTTTCCTGAAGGGCTGACCACTGCCATGTACGCCGACCTCTCTGCCACAGCCAACCAGGACATCGTTCAGTGGAGCGCAATCGAGCTGTCCACGCGCATCCACAGACGCGATGTGTCCTGCGTCGAAGTGATGGAAGCTTTCCTGGCACAGATCGACCGCCTGAACCCGGCGGTCAACGCCATCGTCGCGCGGGTCGACGCCGAAGCGGCGCTCGAACAGGCCCGCATGCGTGATGCGCAACTGTCGCAGGGGCGGTCTGGCGGCTGGATGCACGGTTTTCCGCAGGCGCCCAAGGACCTTGCCGCCACAGCGGGCCTCGTCACGACCATGGGCAGCCTGGCCCTGGCGAACCACGTGCCGACGCACGACAGCATCGTTGTGGAGCGCCTGCGCCGCCAGGGGACGGTGCTGGTCGGCAAGACAAACACGCCCGAGTTCGGCCTGGGCTCCCATACCTATAACCGCGTCTATGGCACCACGGGCAACGCCTGGGCCCCTGCCCGCTCGGCCGGCGGCAGCAGCGGCGGCACGGCCGTCGCGGTGGCCCTGAACATGCTGCCCGTGGCCGACGGCAGCGACATGATGGGTTCACTTCGCAATCCCGCAGCCTGGAACAATATTTACGGGCTGCGGCCCAGCCTCGGCCGCGTCCCTTATGGTCCGACCGCCGACGTGTTCTTCCAGCAGCTCGGCACGGAAGGCCCCATGGCACGCAACCCGCAAGACCTCGCGTGGTTGCTTGCCACGCTGGCCGGATACGATCCGCGCGCGCCGCTCTCGCTGGGGGACGATCCCTCGTGCTTCACCCAGCCGCTGCAACGCGACTTTCGCCAGACCCGCATCGGTTGGCTGGGCGACTTGGGCGGCTACCTCGCCATCGAGCCCGAAGTGATGGCCGTCAACACCCGGGCCTTGGAGACGTTCCACACCCTGGGTTGCCACGTTGACGCGGTATCCCCCTTCTTCCCGATGGACGCGCTGTGGGAGTGCTGGTGCACGCTGCGCTCGTGGATGGTGTCCGGCAATCTGGGACCGCTGTACGCCAACGCGCAGACACGGGAGCTGCTCAAGCCCGAAGCCATCTGGGAAGTCGAACAAGGTCAGCGCCGCAGTGCAGCCGACATCAGCCGTGCGACGGCCACGCGATCGCGCTGGTACCAGGCGCTGCTGGCCCAGTTTGCACACTACGACTTTCTTGTCCTGCCGTGCAGCCAGGTCGCTCCGTTTCCCGCAGAAGAACCCTGGCCCAAGACAGTGGCTGGCCGCGCCATGGACACCTATCACCGCTGGATGGAGGTGGTGATTGGCCCGACACTTGCCGGCGTGCCGGCTGCCAGCCTGCCGTCGGGCTTCACGGCAGACGGTCTGCCGCTTGGCCTGCAGGTCATTGCGCCGCCGCGGTCGGAATTCGCCTTGCTGCAGCTCGCGGCCGCCTGGCACGAGGCATTCGCGCCAGCGCAGCGGAGATCGCCACTCCTGGGCTGATCCCCTCGCGAGCCTGCGGGTCGGCGATGACCGCTGCACGCTACGACGCGGCGCTCAACTGGCGGTCGTTCGCGCCGCTGTCATCTCAGCGCGACACAGCTGCAGCCAGTTTCATACGGCGCGCATGCCCGCATCTTCAATGCGTGCGGTGGGGCTCACCGCCCAGAACACATACCGGCGGATCACGGGTCCCTCGAACGGCTGTGCCAGCGTGCCCGCCTGCAATGCGTCTCGCACCAAGGGCAGGTTCGTCAGAATCTCGCCCTGTCCGGCCAGTGCCGCGCTGATCGCATGGCCGCCGCCGCGGAAGCGGCCTAGTCGATCAGCCGGCCATCCGCCTCGAAGAACGGGTGTGGGCCGTCAAACTCGCCCACGTACGCGAGGTGGCTCACCAGCCCCTGGCCCGGCACCCACGCGTGGACCTTGTACGCGGGCGGCTCCATCACGAAGCCGGGCGTCGCGTCGGGGTCCAAGTCGAACGCGACCTGATGCGCCGGTGAGGGGCACGTCGATGCCACCGTGCCGGCAAAGCGCACGTCAATGGAGCGATGCAGATGCCCGCAGATGATGCGCTCGACGTTGCCGGCGGCACGCACGATCTGTGCGAAGGCCGGGATGTCTTCCTCGGCCAGCGATTGCACGTCCATGTGGCCGATGCCGGTGGCGAACGGCGGGTGATGCATCGCGATGACGGTCGGGCGTTGCGTTTCATACGCCAGCGCTTCGGCCAGCCAATCCAGGCGCTGCACGCCCAGGCGGCCACCCGGATGGCCGGTGTCCAGCGTATCGAGCACGATCAGGCGAGCGTCGCCAATGTCCGTCCAGTACTGGAAACCGCGTGTGTCTTGCGCGGTGGCCGGAATGGGCGCAAGCCAATCGGCAAACGCTTCGCGGGCGGCCTCGCGGCCGTCGTGGTTGCCCAGTACGGGCAGCATGCGGATGCCAGCCGCATCGAGCGGCGCCAGTACGGCGCGCAAGTGCGCGTACTCCTCCGGCGCGCCAGCGTCCACGAGATCGCCGGTCAGCACGATGGCGTCCGGTTTCTCGGGCTGGGCCAGGATATGCGCCACGCAGCGCGCCAAATAGGCCGCCGAATCCACGCGCCGATACGCGAGTCGCCCCGGGCGCTTGATGTGAAGGTCGGTCAGTTGCAGGAAATGCATCGGCATCAGGCCTGCAAGGTCAGGAGGCGCTCGGCCGGAACATCAAAGCCGATCGCATGGCCAGGCGTAAAGAGTTGCCGGCCGGGGACGTCGATGAATAACGGCGTGGCTGACATGCCCGCCACGCGGACGCGGGTGCGGAAGCCGAGAAACACCGTTGATTCGACCTTGCCCTTGAGGGCGGCGTGCGCCGGATCCACCAGCACGGCATCTTCGGGGCGGAAGAACACGGCGTCGCCTTCGCCCGCTGGCACGGGCAAGCGGCCGCCTGCGCAGACGAATGCGCCGTCCTCGCGCCTACCATCTAGACGGTTCATGACGCCGATGAAATCCGCCACGTGCCGGTTGGCCGGCTGGAAGTAGATTTCGCGCGGCGTGCCGATCTGCGCAATGCGGCCGGCTTCCATGACTACGATGCGATCGGCCAGCGCCATCGCCTCTTCCTGGTCGTGTGTCACGTAGATGGTCGTGATGCCGAGGCTGCGCAGCAGGCGGTCCATCTCGGCGCGCACGGATTCCCGCAGCTTGGCGTCGAGCGCCGTGAGGGGTTCATCAAGCAGCAGCACGCGCGGCTCGGGCGCCAGCGCGCGCGCCAGGGCCACGCGTTGGCGCTGCCCGCCGGAGAGCTGATCCACACCGCGGTCTGCATACGGCGTGAGGTGCATCATCTCCAGCAGCGTGTTCGCCCGGGCGCTGATCTGCGTGTCGGACAAACCGTTCTGCCGGCGCTGGATGCGCAGGCCGTATTCCACATTGCCGCGCACGCTCAGGTTGGGAAATAGCGCGTAGCTCTGGAACACCATGCCGACGCGGCGGCGCTCGATCGGGCGTGCGGTGACGTCTTCGTCGCCAAAGTGCACGGTGCCGCCGGCGTCCGGCGCTTCCAGCCCCGCGACGATGCGCAGCGTGGTGGTCTTTCCGCAGCCCGAGGGGCCGAGCAGCACGACGGTCTCGCCCGCCGCGATGTCGAGGTCCATCGACTCCAGCACGCGCTGGCCGCCGAAGTGTTTTCCGCAGCCACGCAGCCGGATCGGCACGGGCGCGAGATGTAGAGGTTCGGTACTCATCGGGAAGCCTTTCCGTTGTTCACCCGCAGGCCGCCAAAGCGCTGCATCAGCACCAACAGCGGCACGATCATGACGAAGAAGATCAGCGTGTAGGCGCTGGCAATCTCCAGGCGCATCGACGCATAGGTATCGGCCAGGCCGACCGGCAGGGTTTTGGTTTCCGGTGTGTGCAGCATCCAGGTGAGGTTGAATTCGCCCACCGAGAGCGTCACCACTGTCAATGCCCCGGCCAGGATGCCGGGCTGCACGTTGGGCAGAACGATGGTGCGAAAGCGCTGCCAGAACGACGCGCCCAGGCTGGCGGCGCCCTCCTCCAGCGTCTTCAGGTTCTGGCCTGCCGCCACGGCTGCAACCGAGCGCACCATGAACGGCAGCGTAAAGACCACATGCCCGACGACGATGAACCACAGGCTCTCGCGAAAACCGCCAAAGCCGCCATAGGCCACGATCAACCCCAGCGCCGTCGCCAAGCCGGGCAGCGCCACGGGCAGCGTCAGGAATTCTTCGATCAGGCGGCTTGCACGGCTCTGACGCCGCGCCAGTACATAGCCCGCAGGCACGCCGGCCGCGAGCACGATCACCAGCGTGCACAGCGCCACCAGCAGTGACATCCAGATCGACGCCTGATACATATCCCAGACCTGGGCGACCCAATCGAGCGTCCAACCGCTCTTGAATCCGCGGATGTAGTTACGTGTCAGGCCCACGGCCATCGACAGGATGACCGGGACGATCAGGAACAGGCACAGCAGCAGCGTGATACCCCACTGGGCAGCAGACAAGGCGCGCTTCATGCTGCCGCCCCCGCTTGTCCGCCAGCCGCCGTGCGCGCAATCGCCAGCACCAGCCACGTCACCACGCCCAGCACCACAGACAGCGCCGCCGCCATCGCAATCCCGGCGTTGAGCGTGAACTCGGTATAGATCGTCATCGGCAACACGTCGATATCGGTGGCGAGCGTAAAGGCGGTGCCGAACGCGCCCATCGACGTGGCAAAGCAGATGGCCCCCGAGGCGATCAGGGCGGGCGCGAGCCCGGGCACCAGCACATCGCGCGTCACCTGCCACGACGATGCACCCAGCGAGCGTGCCGCCTCTTCCAATGAACGATCGAGCTTTTCCGCCGCTGCCATGACCGTCAGCACCACGCGCGGAATCGAGAAATACAGGTAGCCGAGAAACAGCCCGCCGATGGAATAGGCGAAGACCCATTTCTCGCCGACGAGCTTGTGCGTGAGGTCACCCAGCAGGCCCTGGCGCCCGGCCAGCAGGATCACCATGAAGCCGACCACCACGCCGGGAAACGCCAGCGGAAACGTCAGCATGGCGGTAATCATCCGCTTGCCCGGCACGTTGTGGCGCACCAGAAACAACCCGGCGATGGTCGAGAGAATGAGCGTCGCCAGCGTCACCGCCGCGGACAGCACCACCGTCGAGAACAGACTGCCCAGGTAGCGCGGTGTGGTGAGCGCCGCCGTGTACGTGGCGACCAGCCCTTCGCTGCCGCTCACACGCAGCAGCGCGGCCATCGGCAGCAGCCAGAACGCGCAGAACAGCGCGACGGCCGGTGCCAGCAACGCCACCCGCCACCGTGCGGGCAACACCGCATCGTCGGGCAAGGTGGTTCGGGTGACGGTGCTCATGCTCAGCGGACCTCGTTCAGGTAGCGCGTGCCAAACGCCTGCTGGCCGGCTGCCATCTTGTTGAAGTCGACCGTCTTTGCGCGGGCGTATTCGCTGGCCGGCAGGAAGCGCGAGGCGGCTTCCTTGCTCATGGCGCTGGCGCGCACCGGGCGCAGGTAGGCGTTGGCCCACAGCGTCTGACCTTCGTCCGACAGCACGAAATCCAGCACCTTCTTGGCATTCTCGGCATGCGGCGCACCAGCGGTCAGGCTCATCACGTACGGCACGGCAATCGTGCCTTCCTGCGGAATCACAAACTCCACGTTGGCGTGATCCTTGTACTTGGCGCGATAGGCGTTGAAGTCATAGTCCAGCAGGATGGGGATTTCGCCTGCCACGACGCGCGCGTAGGCCGTCTGCTTCGGCACGATCGGGGCGTTCTTCTTCAACTGCTTGAACCACTCGATGGCCGGGCCGAAGTTGTCGAGCGTGCCACCCAGCGCCTGGTTGACCGCCACGGCGCCCACGTAGCCGACAAAGGCGCTGCTCGGGTCCAGATAGCCGACCATGCCCTTGTATTCGGGCTTGAGCAGATCCTTCCACGAGCGCGGCACGGGCTTGCCTTCCAGCGCGTCCTTGTTGACGAAGAAGCCCAGCGTGCCGGAGTGGATCGAGAAGAACGCGCCATCCGGGTCTTTCATGCCGGCCGGAATGTCTTCCCAATGCTTGGGCTTGTAGTTGGCGACCAGGCCCTTTTCCTTGGCCTGATACGCGGACGTGATACCCAGGTAGGCCACGTCAGCCACGGGGTGCGATTTCTCGGCCAGCATCTGTGCGATGGCCTGGCCGGAATTCTTGTTGTCGAACGGCACAGTGATGCCGGTCTTTTCCTTGATGGCCTTGATCTGGCTGGCCCAGTCGGCCCACTCGGGCGGGCAGTTGTAGCAGATCGCGACTTGCTGGCCAGCAGGTTGAGCCTGCACCGGCGCAGCCAGGGCAAATGCGCCGGCTGCCACGAGGCCGCACGCGCGCAGCCATTGAACGAGACGTTTCATCGAGACGCTCCTTGCGTATCAGACGTGAGGGAAGAAACAACGGAGAGAGACGCTTCAGCCGGCGCACGGGCCAGCGTGCCGCCCGCCAGCAGGCGGTGCGGCAACGTAATCGAGGGCACCGCCTCGCCAGTGATGCGGCGGGCCAGCGCCATGGCTGCATCGGTGCCGATCCTGCGATGCGGCTGCGCCACCGTCGCCAGCGTGGGCGAAAGCCACTGCCCCATCGCCAGGCCATCGAAGCCGACGACGCTGACGTCTTCTGGCACGCGCAGGCCCATCTCGCGCAGCGAGCGGATGGTGAGCAACGCAAGGCGGTCGTTGCTGCAGAAAATGGCGGTCGGCCGCGGCGGCGCCAGCAGGCGGGCCAGCTCGGCTGGCAGCATGGCGTCGGCATTGAAGTCAATTTCGACCGGCGGCTGCGGCGCAATGCCGGCCGCTTCCAGCGCTTCGCGGTAGCCGTCGTGGCGCAGCGCCGCACGGTCCGACGCCGCCAGCGTGCCGGTGAGCATGCGGATCTGGCGGTGGCCCTGTGCGAGCAACGCGCGGATGGCGTCGCGGGCGGCCGCCCGGTTGTCGACGGTCACACAGCAGCGTGCAGGAATGCGCGCCTGGCCGACCGTGTCGTTGTAGACCAGCACATAAGGCACATGCTCGGCGTCGAGGCGATCGAGGTGCGGATTGGCGGCGGCATCGGCCACGGTCAGGATCAGGCCGTCGACGCGCTGCTCGAGCATGGTCTCGATGGCGCGGGCTTCACGCTCTCGGTCGTAGGCGGTGGTCATGAGCATCACGCGCTGGCCTGTGATGGACGCAGCCTCCTCGATGCCCTGCATGCATTCGGCAAACACGGGGTTGGCCAGTGATGGCAGCACCACGCCCAGCAAGCCCGTGCGCTCGGCGCGCAGCTGGCGGCCCAGCGCGTTCGGGCGGTAGTGAAGCGCATCCATGGCGGCCTGCACACGGGCCAGCGTCGACGCGCTCACCCGCTCCGGCGTATTGACCGCCCGCGACACCGTGGCAATCGAAATGCCGGCATGCGTCGCCACGTCCTTGATGCTGCTGCCCACTGCGGGCCCCTTGAAAAGTGTAAACGTTTACATCCTAGGTGCGCGCAATGACTATTTCATGACAATCGATGCTGCAGTGCAGTCATCGCCGCAACGCAGCATCGCCAGGGTTGTGCATGGCAAAGTTACAAAGCTCGCATATGCTTCTTACGAAAATGGGCAAGCGGCGTGCGCCAACGCGCGCGCAGCGGCATGGCCCACTTGCTGCTGTGCTGTTCTCGCTGCCTGCTCTGGAGACCCCATGCGCGTATCGCCCGTTTTTGATGTGCCAACTACCGCCCTGCCCGCGCTGATGCAGCACTACGGCGTCGTGCGAGCGCAATCGCTGGCCCTGGCCGCGCCCCTGTCCGACGCCGATGCCACCGTCCAATCCATGGACGACGCCAGCCCCGCCAAATGGCATCTGGCCCATACGACGTGGTTTTTTGAAGAATTCATCCTGGGCCCGAACGTGCCGGGCTACCGCTCGCCGGACGCACGCTACCGCTACCTGTTCAATTCGTATTACGAGACCGTGGGTGCGCGGCACCCGCGCCCGCGCCGTGGCATGCTCACCCGCCCCACGCTCGACGAAGTGCGTGCCTATCGGGCCCATGTCGATGCGGCCATGCAGCGCTTGCTGGCCGACGGCGTAACGGATGACCTGGCGCGCCTGATTACGCTTGGTCTGCACCACGAGCAGCAGCATCAGGAACTGCTGTTGACCGATCTGCTCCACTTGTTTGCACAGAATCCGCTATGCCCGGCCTATGCAGAAACGCCGCCGCCACGCGTGCATGCGGCGCCCGCGCAACCGGGCTGGGTGAGCTTCCAGGGCGGCGCAGTGCAGATCGGCAAAACCGAGTCCGATGCCGGTTTCATGTTCGATTGCGAAGGCCCGCGCCACACGGTCTGGCTGGAGCCCTATGCATTGGCCACGCACCCGGTCACCAACCGCGAGTGGCTTGCCTTCATGCAGGACGGCGGTTACCGGCAGCCAACGTTGTGGCTCTCCGACGGCTGGGCATGGGTGCAGCGCGAAGGCATTGACGCCCCGCTCTACTGGCGCGCCGGCATGGACGAGGCCGAAGGTTGGCAGCAGATGTCGCTGCACGGCCTGCAGCCGGTGGATCTGGAGGCGCCGGTCACGCACGTCAGCTTTTACGAGGCCGATGCCTATGCCCGCTGGGCCGGCGCCCGCCTGCCGACGGAAGCCGAATGGGAGCACGCCGCAGAAGGCCTCCCCGTGCAAGGCAACTTTGCCGGCCGGGGCGCACTACGCCCGTTGCCCGACCACGACATCGCCGAGGCTAGCAGCCTGCGTCAACTGTTCGGTGATGTATGGGAATGGACCGCCAGCCCTTATGGCCCCTACCCGGGCTTTGAGCCAGCCGAGGGGGCCGTGGGCGAATACAACGGGAAGTTCATGTGCAGCCAGATGGTGCTGCGTGGCGGGTCGTGCGTGTCGCCAGAGGGGCATCTGCGGGCGACGTATCGCAACTTCTTCTACCCGCACCAGCGGTGGCAATTCACCGGAGTGCGGCTGGCGCGGCGGGCGTGAGGCGCCACGCCCGGTAGTTGCGTTGCGTCTAGCGGTTGCTGTCAAACAGCATGTTGGTTGGGGTGCCGATCGTGTCCTGGCCCGCCGGGCGAGGAGCGACGGTGTCCCGTTTGACTGCCGGCATCGGCGCTGGCGCGTCAGGCGCGCTTGCCTGGGCAGGCTGCGAGACTGCCGCTGCGGGCGACGCCACCGGAGCGGGTTTGCCCGCCTGCGCTGCCAGCTTGCGGCGACGCGATTCCAACCCCGCCGCAATCTCATCCTGGTGATACCGCTTGGCGAAGTCGATCACGTCCATCTTCTGCTGGTTGCGCAGGTTCATGTCCGCGCCCTCGTCCAGCAGCAGCTTGACGGTGGTGATGTGCCCGCCCATGGCTGCCATCATCAGCGGCGTGGTCGCGTTGGGGCTTTCCGCATCGATATAGGCCGCGTGGTCGAGCAGGTATTTGACGATGTCGTCATACCCGTTGGTGGCGGCGTAATGCAGCGCGGTCCAGCCGGTCTTGTTGACCTCCACGTCGTAGGTTTCCACCAGCAGCTTCACCATGGGCAGCAGGCCCTGGTAGGCGGCCATCATCAGCGCGTTTTCGCCGGCAGCGTTGGTGCGCTCGAAATCGATGTTCTTGGCGCGGATGAGCGCCTCGGCCACCTCGATGTTCTTGTCCTTGAGCGCATCCACCAGTAGCGGCGTGCCGTCGCGCGTGTTCAGGTTGGGGTTGACGCCCTGGGCGACATATTTCTGCACCAGCGCCGGCCGGTTGTACTCAACCGCCTCCCGCAGGTCGTCTTGCGGCGTGGCGAATGCGACGCCAGACAGCGCCATCACGAGCCCTGCGGCTACTGCGGTTTTTTTCATAGAGCGCTTCAAGTTATCGCGGTATTGCCTTGAAAAGATTGAAGAAGTTATCCGTGGTAGCGCCAGCGATACGGTCCAGCGGTTCGCCACGCAAGGTCGCCAGGAACTCGCCCACATGGCGCACATAGGCGGGCTCGTTCGTCTTGCCGCGGAACGGTACCGGTGCCAGATACGGCGAATCGGTCTCGATCAGCATGCGATCCAGTGGCACCTTCTTGGCGGTTTCCTGCAGGTCTACCGCGTTCTTGAAGGTGACGATGCCTGAGAACGAGATGTAGAAACCGAGGTCCAGCGCGGCCTTTGCCACGTCCCACGTCTCGGTAAAGCAATGCATGACGCCGCGCGCGGCCTCTGCGCCTTCCTCGCGCATGATGGCGAGCGTGTCATCCGCCGCCGACCGGGTGTGGATCACCAACGGCTTGCCGGTCTGCTTCGAGGCGCGGATATGCGTGCGGAAGCGATCGCGCTGCCATTCCATGTCTGCAACGGAGCGCCCGTTCAGGCGGTAGTAATCGAGCCCCGTCTCGCCGATGCCGACCACGCGCGGATGATCCGCCAGCGCCAGCAGGCGCTCGAGCGTCGGCTCTTCGATACGGGTGCCTTCGTCAATGTCGGCTTCTGCATCGGGGTGCACGCCCACCGTGGCGTACACGTTCGGCTGCTGCTCGGCGATCTCCAACACACTCGGGAAGTCTTCCAGGGTGACGGAAATGCACAGCGCGTGCGTGACGCGGTTTTCCTTCATGCGCGTGAGCAGTTCAGGCAGGCGCGCGCGCAGATCGGGGAAATTGATATGGCAGTGGGAGTCGACAAACATCGAATAATCAGAAAGTTACAGCACAGGTTTCATGTGCTGCAGCAGAAAAAACATCAGAGCGTTTGCGTCGGTCGCTGCGAGTTGATCTGCTTGCCGAGCAACTCCTCGATCACGCGACGCAAAACGCTGCAGGGTTCATCTTCGCCGAAATGTACGCCGATACCGGGCGTCTTGTTGGGCGTGCCGACCGGCGTGATCCAGGCCACCTTGCCGGCCACCTGGTACTTCTGCGGACGATCCAGCAGCGACAAGACAAGGAAGACGTCCTCGCCGATCCGGTATGGGCGCTGCGTCGGAACAAAAATGCCGCCATTCTTCAGAAACGGCATGTACGCCGCGTGCAGGCCGGCCTCGTCCTTGATGGCGAGGGAGACAATGCCGGGACGTGTCGGCGCGCCTGCAGCCATGCCAGGAGCCGGTGTACCGGGGGGCACCGGTGTGCCCGGCGTGCGAAGAGGTGCTGTGCTCACAGAGATTCCAGAGGTTCAGTGTCAGGCGGCCGCAAACAGCTGCCTGTAATCCAGCAAAAGGCTTTCGATGACCAGCCGTGCCGCCAGCGGGTGCAGCTCGGTGCGGCGGCGTCCCGGCAAGGCACGCGCAAAACGTTCCAGACGGTCCAGGGGAATGGCGTTTGCGCAGCGCCGCAGCGCATCACGTTGCGCGGGAAAGTAACGCGGCCGTCCCGCCAGCCGGGATGCCATGAGGTCAAACACCCATCGGTGCATGGTACTGAGAACGGCAGGTACCGACAATTTCTGTAAATGGTCTGCCGTGGCCAGCGCGTCGAGTTTCGCGCCCTGGCCGAGCTGTTCAAGCAGGAACTGGAGCAGCGGCCGGTCTTCGGACTCCGCCGCAGCGAGGGCGGCCAGCGGCGCGTTGCCGAATTCGGCCAGCAGGTGTTGTGCATGCGGCACGCCCTGCTGCTCCAGCCACTGGCGCGCGGCCTCGGGCTGCGGGGGTTGCAGGGGGAATTGCCGGCAGCGCGACAGGATCGTCGGCAGGATGCGGTCGATGCGGTCGGTCACGAGCAGGAAGATGGTGTCCTGTGGCGGCTCTTCCAGCGTCTTGAGCAGCGCGTTCGCACCCTCGGTCTGCAGGGCGTCCAACGGATACAGCACCACCACGCGCAACCCCGCCCGGTGCGTTCCCACGCCGACGGCCTCGATCAGGTTGCGCACCTGCTCCATGCGGATGATCTTGCTGGGCGCCTTTTTCTTGCCGTCGGCGTCTTTCTCTGTCTCGGGCGCCTCTTCCATGGCCTCGGGCCGCACGAGGTGGAAGTCGGGGTGGTTGCCCTGGGCAAACCAATTGCACGCTGCACAGGTCCCGCAAGGCTGGCCGTCGGCGGCAGGCGAGTCGCACAGCAAGCCTTGCGCGAAGTGCATGGCGAAATCGCGCTTGCCGGTGCCGGACTGGCCGTTGAGAAGGATCGCGTGCGGCAGCTTGCCGCGCATGGCTTGCAGGCGCGTCCAGTCAGCGGATTGCCATGGATAAAGCATCATGAATCAATGAGTTACGTCAGATTGTTGATGCGGATTATTGTCGTGAAACGATTATTCCAGTAACCGAAATTGCCAGCCGAATCAGAGTGTTGCAAGCAGTTTCTCGAGATCTTTCTGGATGTCGCCGCGTTCGCGGTTGGCGTCCAGCACAGCAAACCGGCCGGGGTCGGCCGCTGCGCGGCGCAGGTATTCAGCGCGGGTGCGCACGAAGAACTGGGTGGACTCGGCCTCGAATTTGTCGGGGGTACGGGCATCAGCCAGGCGCGCGGCGGCAATCTCGGGGGCCAGATCGAACAGGATGGTCCTGTCCGGCTGCAGGCCCTGTTGCACCCACCGTTCCAGGGCTTCGAGCCGGTCGATGGCCAAGCCCCTGCCCCCGCCCTGATACGCGAACGTCGCGTCGGTGAAGCGATCGGAAATCACCCAGTCACCACGCGCAAGCGCAGGCTGAATCACCTCGGCAATGTGCTCGCGGCGCCCGGCGAACATCAGCAGCGCCTCGGTTTCCAGGTGCATGGGCTCGTGCAGGAGCAGCTCGCGCAGGCGTTCGCCGAGCGGCGTGCCGCCCGGCTCCCGCGTCACGACCACCTGTTTCCCCTGAGGCGCAAGCCGGTCCTGCAACTGCTGGGCGAACCATGCCAGGTGCGTGCTCTTGCCCGCGCCGTCGATACCCTCGAATGTGATGAACTTGCCGGTCATGGTTGGCCGCGCTGGTATTTGTTGACGGCCCGGTTGTGGTCCGTCAGGTTGGTCGAAAACTGGCTGCTGCCGTCGCCGCGCGCCACGAAATACAGCGCGTCGGAGGGCGCCGGGTTCAGCGCCGCCTGCAGCGATGCCATGCCCGGCAGGGCGATCGGCGTGGGAGGCAGGCCGGTGCGAGTGTAGGTGTTGTAAGGCGTGTCGGTCAGCAGATCACGCTTGCGCAAGTTGCCGTCAAAACCAGCGCCGATCCCGTAGATGACCGTCGGGTCCGTCTGCAGCAGCATGTTCTTGCGCAGGCGATTGACGAAGACGGCGGCAATCATCGGACGTTCGAGCTTCTGGCCGGTCTCCTTCTCGATGATGGAGGCCATGGTCAGCGCTTCGTACGGCGTCTTGTACGGCAGATCGAGCGCACGCTTGGCCCAGGCATCGTTCAGGCGTTTCTGCATGGCCTGGTAGGCGTGGCGGTACAGCTCCACGTCACTGCTGCCGCGTGCGAAAAGGTAGGTGTCCGGGAAGAACAGCCCCTCGGGGTTGGCCTCGGGTGCGCCGATCCTGCGCATGAGGTCGGCATCGCTCAGCCCAGCGGTCTCGTGCTTGAGCGCAGGCTCGGCATCAATGACCGCGCGCATCTGGCGCATGTTCCAGCCTTCGATGATGGTCACGACGTAATGGGTGACGTCGCCGCGCGCCATCTTGTCGAGAATGGAAAGTGGTGTGGCGCCCGCTTCCAGGGCATAGCCGCCTGCCTTGAGGCTCTTGGCATGACCCGTGGCACGCGCGACCAGCGAGAACAATTGCGGCTGCACACCCACGCCGGCACTGGTAAGTTGCCTGGCGACCGAGATCACGCTCGAGTTTGGCTTGATCACCACTTCCAGCGGCGACGCCGTCAGGCTCACCGGTTGCTGGGCCCACCAGGCCACGCCACCTGCTGCCGCCAGCGCCATCAGGATCGCCAGCAGAGTCAAGCGCTTGAGAAATGAGAGCATTGCGTTGTGAATCTGCGCGCGGGGCAGTCAACGATCGACCTTGCCCGCACTCTTGGAATGGATTGAAGGCGCATAAACGGCCCTTCAGACAGCCCAATATAATACCGGGTCAACCTCCGGCAGCCCGCACACCATGAATGACGTTTTTCAGGATTTCGTCGATACGCTCAGCTTTCCGCCGCTCGACGTGCAGTTTGACGCCGCCACCCGCGGCAGCGTGCTGTGTGCACCGACCGACCTCGCACGCATCGCCGTAGAAGGCGCGGATGCGGCTGAATTCCTTCACAACCAGTTGACCAATGCTGTCACCGGTCTGGGCCTGAACCAGGCGCGCGTGGCAGGCTACTGCTCGCCCAAGGGCCGATTGCTTGCCTCGCTGCTCGTGTGGCGTCAGGCCGATACCATCGTGCTGCAGACCGACAAGCTCGTCGCGCCCGCGCTGACCAAGCGGCTGTCGATGTTCGTGCTGCGTGCCAAGGCCAAGCTGCGCCCGATGGACGAATTCATCGCCATCGGTGTCGCCGGTCCGGAAGCGGCGCAGGCGCTGCGCGATGCCGGCGCCGTGCTGCCCGAGCAGGATGCGGTGTACGCGGTGGCGCAGCAGCCAGCGACGGTCGGGCAGCAGGTCGGGGCCGTGGTCCGGTTGCCGGACGCCGACGGCCGAGCGCGCTACCAATGGATCGTCCATGCCGAGCATTTCCAGCACGCGTGGAAGACGCTGTCGTCCCGCCTGTCGCTGGTTGGCACCGAGGTATGGGACTGGATGGCCCTGCAGGCAGGTGTGCCGCAGATCACGCTGCCGACGCAAGACCAGTTCGTGCCGCAGATGGTGAACCTCGAGCTCGTGGGCGGGGTCGACTTCCGCAAGGGCTGCTATCCGGGACAGGAAGTCGTGGCGCGCAGCCAGTATCGCGGTACGCTCAAGCGGCGCATGCAGCGCGCGCACGTCGATGCGCCCACCTCCGCTGGCGCCGAGGTCTACAGTGAGTCCGATCCGAACCAGCCGTGCGGCATGGTGGTCAATGCCGCCATGGCGCCGGACGGCGGCACGGATCTCCTGGTCGAACTGAAGCTGGATGCGCTTGGCTCCGCCATCCACCTCGCCACGGCGGACGGCCCGCTCCTGACGTTACAGAAGCTGCCGTACGCGATCCCCCTGACGCAAGACGCCTGACAACGCGCAACCATCATGGCCGACCACCTGTTCGTCTACTTTCGCATCGCGGAGCGTGATGCCGGGGCCGCCGTGCCGCGCTGGCAGCGTTGGCTAGAGACCGTGGAAGAGGCGACCGGCGTGAGCGGCATGTTGATGCGCCGCCCCGAACTGCGCGACGGCCAGGCAACCTGGATGGAGTGCTACCACGATGTGCCGCCAGCCTTCGCCGCCACGCTTGCGGGGCTGTGGGATACCAGCGGCCCACGTGAATTCGTCGCCGGCGAGCGCCACGCAGAACTGTTCGCCGACATCGAAAACGGTTGACGGCGCCGCTGGCCATTTCGGCCGGCATGATCGCCAACGCAAACATCCGGCAGGCTGCTATGCTTGGCCGAAGCCCGCGCGACACAGGTCGTCACATTGACCATTGGCCGTCCGTTGCGCGGCATGTTCAAAGGAAGTGCTCATGTGTTTGATTCTCACGGCCTGGCACGCCCACCCCGCCTACGCACTTGTGGTGGCCGCCAACCGGGACGAATTCTATGACCGCCCTGCCGCGCCGCTGGCGTGGTGGAGCGACGCGCCCCACGTGCTCGCGGGCCGTGACCTTGCCGAGGTAGTCGGCCATGCCGGCACATGGATGGGCATGACGCGCGACGGCCGTTTTGCCGCGCTCACCAATTACCGCGCGCCGTCGGAGCGCCGGCCCGATGCGCGTTCGCGCGGCGAGCTGGTTTCCAATTTTCTCAGGGCGGAAGACACGTCGATCCCGACGTACCTGGATAGCCTCACCGCACGCAACGGCGCGTACAACGGTTACAACCTGCTGACGGCCACACGGGACGAGCTCTGGTGGGCCAGCAATCGCGCCGAGGCTCCCCGCAAGCTTTCTCCGGGTGTGTACGGGCTCTCGAATGCGTTGCTCGACACACCATGGTTCAAGGTGCGGCATCGCATGGCTGCCTTTGCCGAAGCGCTGGCCGCCGATACGGGCCGGCACGGCAATGCGGGCGATGTGGCCCGTTATCTCGATCTGATGGCCGAGACGCGGGAGGCGCCCGTCAGCGCCCTGCCCGCCACCGGCGTCGCGCCGGATTGGGAGCGGCTGCTTTCCGCGGCCTTCATCCGTTCACCGCGCTACGGCACACGTGCGACGACTGTGCTGCGCATCCGCCATGACGGCTGCTTCGACGTGACCGAACGCCGTTTCGACGCCCAGGGCCAGATTGGCGAGACGCGCTACCTCGGCGTGCTCGACACCGTCACGCACGCCGATACCTGAGCGCAAGGCGGCTTATGCCGCTTCGCGGTGAGTGTCAGAGAGCAGCTCCTTCTGCATGTCCATTTCAGTGACCGCCGCGCCGCCGGGCCGCAGCGCCGAATGCTCGCGGCCGGATCGCACGAGCGGATAGAACATCTGCACCTTCCAGGCCTCGGGGCCGAACAGCACATCATCCTGCAGGCCGACCTGCGCCGGGTACTTGCGTGTGATGTGTGCCGTGCCGAACAGCACATCCCAGAAGAACAGCAGGTTGCCGAAGTTGCCCTTGTAGTGACCAATGCCGTCTGCATTGGTGAGCGCGTGGTGTGCCCAGTGCGTGGCCGGCGTGGAGATGGTGCGCTCGACCAGCCACATCAGCGGACGCAATGCACGAATGCGATAGAGCGGCGCATCCCACGGCCAGGCGCAATGCGCCCCGACAATGACGGCGAGCTTCACCACCAGGTATGCCGCATACACCTCGCCGAAGCCCAGATACACCGCCACGCCGCCGATCCACAGCCCCGGCATCATCAGGTAATAGAAGAAGTTGTTCCGGTACGTGACGCGCACGCTCATGTACGACGCGCTGTGATGCGCGCGGTGCAACGGCCACAGCAGCGGCGTGTGCGAGGCGCGATGCCACAGGTACTGCGTGAGGTCGTCGCCGATCAACAGCAGGCCCGTCATGGCCCACCATGGCAGATCCGCCCAGGCATCGTGCTGGGCGGGAATCAGCCACTTGCACAATGCGTTGCTGCCCAGCAGCGCGATCGGCTGCGTGACGGCAACCAGGCTGATGAACATGAGCACCTCGAGCCAGGCATCGTTGGCAGTGGCGCGGCCACGTACATTGGCCTGGTAGCGCCGGCTGATGAATTCCATCGCGCCAAAGCCGAGGATGCAGGCTGCGATCAGGGCGTGCTCCAGTTGCGAACTCATCGAACGTCTCCTCCTTTTGGTTGTGATGACAAGCCTAGGAGTGCCCACTCAATGCGTCCAATGCATAATTAGCATTTATTTGATGCAATTTACGCAATACGATGGATCTACGCCGCCTGAGTCACGTCGTTGCCTTGGCCGACACCCTGCACTTCGCGCGGGCCGCTGAACTCGTGCACCTGAGCCAGCCTGCCTTCAGCCGCAGCATTCAAGCGATCGAGGACGAGCTTGGCATTCGCCTGTTCGACCGGGACATTGGCGGCGTACGCCCGACCGCGGCTGGGGAATTCGTCATCGCACGGGGGCGCAAGCTACTGTTCGAGGCACGTTGCCTGCAACGCGACGTCGATCTTTACCGCGACAGCCAGCTTGGTGATACCGCGTTCGGCGTTGGCCCGCTGCTGACGGCCACGCTCATGCCGCAAGCCCTGCGCGAACTACGCCAGCAGCATCCAAAGGTGGCGCTGCGCATGGAGGTTGGCAACTGGGTGCAACTGCTCGACAGCCTGCGCAGCGAGAGCATCGAGTTCTTTGCCGCCGATGTACGAGACATGCCCAGCGACGCAGCGCTCGACATCCAGCCGATCGGCGGACAGCCGCCACACCTGTATGCGCGCGCAGGCCATCCCCTGACAACGCGTCGGCATACGCCGCGCGAGGTGTGGGAATACGGCATTGCGGTTCCGAAGCTGCTCAGCCCGTCCAAGCTGGAGCTGGCCACCCTGCTGGGCTTGCCGGCTGGCCAGGAGGCCAGCATCGCGCTGGAATGCGATAACTACGGGGTGCTCAAGACGGTGGCACTGACCACGGACACGGTGTTGGGCGCAACGGATGCCGCCGTGCGCGAAGAGCTGGAGTCTGGTGCACTCGTGCGGCTTTCGGTGAAGGGCTGGCTGTCGCCGCCCTCCATTACGGGCATCGTACGGCTGCGCGGAAGAACCGCCTCGCCGGCGGCGCAGGCGGCCATCGCTGCCATCGCGCGGGCCGCCCAAGCGATCAACGTGTGAGCACCCGTCGCATGGTCCGGTGGGGGATACCGGCCTCCTCAAACGCCTCCCCCTCGGGCGCGAAGCCGGCGCGTGCGTAGAACGGCATCGCGTGGGTTTGCGCGTTGAGGATCAGCTGCGGGTAGCCGAGCGACTGCGCCTTGCCGATCAGTGCTTCCAGTACGCGCGCGCCCACACCGGTGCCGCGCGCCTCCTTGCGCACCGCCATGCGGCCGATATGGCCGTCTGGCAGCAGGCGCCCCGTGGCGACGGGCCGGCCAGCAGTGTCACGTGCCAGCGCATGCCAGCATTGGTCGTCCCATGCATCCCATTCGAGTTCGACGGGCACGTTCTGCTCGATGACGAACACGTCGTAACGGATCGCGCGGGCGTCTTCGCGTACGGCGTCCCAGCGGCTGATTTCAACGTCGCCGAGCGGGCGGACAGATTCAGGAGCAGTCATGTTTCAGGCTTCAGAACTTCAAAATTGAGGATGCGCTCGCGCAGCGCGTCGGGTATCGGCGCCGCGCTTTGGGTGGCAGGATCGGCGCAGGCGTAGATGACTTCGCCGGTGACGAGGTGTTCTTGCGCACGATACATCTCGATGATGAAGCGCATGCTAGAGCGGCCCAGGCGCGCCACGCGGCAGCGCAGGTCCAGTTCGTCGTCAAAGCGCGCAGACGCGTGGTATTCGAGCGTGGATTTGACCACGTAGAAATCAACGCCAAGCACATCCACCACTTCGGTGGGATACCGCACGCCGATGCTGCGCCAGTATTCGGTGGTGCACACATCGACGTACATCAGGTAGTGGCCATTGAAGACGATGCCCTGTGCATCGACTTCAGCCCAGCGCACGCGCAGCGGCGTGCTGTGGCGGAAATCCTCGATCGCCATGCGGTCTCCCTGGTCCAGGCTTATTCGGTTTCGGTGCCGAAGGCGCGACGCAGCGCGTTGGCGGCGTCCCAGTGCGCATCTTCGACGGCGGGTACGAAGCGGCCGATCTTGAAAAAATCGTGGATCATGCCTTGGTACAGTTTCAGCTCGACGGGCACCTCCGCTGCGCGCAGCTTGTTGGCGTAGCCGATGCCCGCGTCACGGATCGGGTCGAAGCCCGCCACGGCGATCCACGCCGGACACACGCCCCGCACGTCCGCGCCATGGCCGCCAGCATCCAGCGGGGCAAAACGCCAGTCGTCGCGGTCGGCGTCGGAGCGCAGGTATTGCGAGAAGAACCAGCGGATCATCTCGTGCGTGAGCAGATAGCCTTCGGCAAATGCGCGGTGCGACGGCGTGGTCTCGCGCGCGGTGGTACCCGGGTAGATCAGCAGTTGCAGCACGGGCGACAGCCCGCGGTTGCGCGCTTCGATGGCAGACACCGCCGCGAGCGTGCCCCCGGCACTGTCACCGCCAAAGGCGATGCGTGAGGCATCCGCGCCAATCGTGGCGGCTTCGTCGAAGACCCACTGCAGCACGTCGAAGGCGTCGTTGACGGCGGTCGGGAACTTCCAGTCGGGCCCGAGGCGGTAATCGACCGAGAGCACCATCGCGCCGGATTTGGCGGCCAGCGAGCGGCAGAGCTGGTCATGCGTCTTGACGCTGCCGACCGTGAAGCCGCCGCCATGAAAGTACACGAGCAACGGCAGCGGATCGGCCCAGCTCGCCTCGCGCGCGGCATACGTCCGAATGGGAATCGCATGGCCGTCGCGCGCGGTCACCGTCAGGTCATGTACGGATTCCAGGGCAATGGGTGGGATGTCGACAATGGGGCTGCTCTTTTCGTAGGCGATCTTGGCGTCGGCCGGATCGAGCGCATTCAGCGGCGGACGCTTGGCACGCGCCACCAGTTCGAGCAACTGGGCGACGTGCGGGTCGAGAGACGGGGACTGCATGAGGGCGAGAACTGAACGATCGTTCTAATTTGGCTATCATCGGAGTATCCATTGAACCACGCCCGCGAGACAAGACGGGCGCCGCACACGACACCACCGGAGACAACGCATGGCCCTGATCTTTTACCTGACCCACGTTCACCTCGGCTTCGGCACGATCAACGAACTGAAAAGCGAATGCGCCCGCGTCGGCATCCGCCGGCCCATGATCGTGACCGACAAGGGCGTGGCTGCGGCTGGCCTCGCACAGCGCGCCATCGACGCGACGGGCGGCCTGCCCGTGACGGTCTTTGACGAGACGCCGTCCAACCCCACTGAAGCCATGGTGCTGAAGGCTACCGCGCAGTACAAGGAAGCCGGCTGCGATGGGTTGATTGCCATCGGGGGCGGCTCTTCGATTGATCTCGCCAAGGGCATTGCCATTGCGGCAACGCATCCGGAGCCGCTCACCACCTACGCCACGATCGAAGGCGGCAGCGGCAAGATCACAGAAGCGGCGGCTCCGCTGATCGCCGTTCCCACCACGGCGGGCACCGGCAGCGAAGTCGCGCGCGGCGCCATCATCATCCTCGAGGATGGCCGCAAGCTCGGCTTCCACTCGTGGCACCTGCTGCCCAAGTCGGCCATCTGCGATGCCGAGCTGACGCTCGGCCTGCCGCCCGCGCTGACGGCCGCCACCGGCATGGACGCCATCGCCCATTGCATCGAGACGTTCCTCGCGCCGGCCTTCAACCCGCCCGCCGATGGCATCGCGCTCGACGGCCTCGAGCGCGCCTGGGCCAACATCGAGCGCGCGACGCGCGATGGCTCGGACCGGGACGCCCGGTTGAACATGATGAGCGCATCGATGCAGGGCGCGATGGCGTTCCAGAAAGGGCTGGGCTGCGTGCATTCACTGTCGCACCCGCTGGGCGGCGTGAAGGTGAACGGCAAGACTGGGCTGCACCACGGCACGCTCAATGCGGTGGTGTTGCCAGCAGTCCTGCGCTTCAACGAGACGGCGGAGTCCGTTGTGCGGGACAACCGCTACGCGCGCATGCGCCGCGTGATGAACCTGCCCGCCGGAGCCGACCTCGCCCAGGCCGTGCATGACCTCACTGCGCGGCTGGGTCTGCCGACCGGTCTGCGCCAGATGGGCGTGCCGGAAGACGCACTGGAGCATGTCGTGGAAGGTGCCCTGCTCGATCACTGCCACAAGACGAACCCGCGTATGGCCACGGCGGACGATTACCGCCGCATGCTGGCGGAATCGATGTAACGCGGCTGCGCTATGAAACGAACGGCCGGATCACCGCAGTGATGTGGTCCGGCTGTTCGTGCACCACCCAGTGCGTACCCTCGGGAATGCGCTCAAGCTGCAGGTCCGGAATGAAGCGCTCCAGCCCGTTGAGCAGGCTCTTGGGCAGCGCCATATCCTTCTCGCCCCAGATCACGAGCGTGGGCACCTTCACCACAAAGGCTTCGGGCGGCATCTGGTCGATGCGCAACGGCGCCGTGCCTTCTGCAGGCGGGTGCAATGGCGAGGCGCGGTAGTAGTTCACACCGCCTGTCAGGCCATGCGAGCCACCCTCGCCCGGCTGGCTCCAGGCTGCGTGGTACCGCGCCCGTACATCGGGCGTGAACCAGTCGGCCACGGGCTGGCCCATGCCGTGAAAGAAGCCTTCGAGCTTCTCGAAGTCATTGGCAGCGAGGGCCTCCTCTGAACCCGGCTGCCGCAGCCAGTTCATGTAGGCCGACGAAGCCTGCTGCGCAGAATCGGTCAGCAGCGCGTTGGCGAATACCCACGGATGCGGCGAATTGATGATCACCAGCCGCTCCACGCGCTCCGGATGCTGGATCGCCAGGTTCCAGCAGATCGCCCCACCCCAGTCATGCGCGACCACGATGGCACGCTCGTAGCCAAGCGACGTGATGAACTGCTCAAGATCCTGCACCAGCAGCTTCGGGCGGTACGCTTCGACCGCCGCCGGCTTGCTGGAGAGGTTGTAGCCGCGCATGTCGGGCGCCACGGCAAAGTGCGTATCGCCAAACGCAGCGAGTTGCGCTTCCCATTCGTACCAAAACTCCGGAAAGCCGTGAACGAACAGCATCAGCGGTGCACCGCGCTTGCCCGCGCTGGCGTAATGCAGCCGTGTACCGTTGGGCAGATCGGCGAATTGCGATTCCGTGATGGCGGCGGCAGTGGCAGTGTTCATGTCGATTCCGGAGTCGTGGAAGTGGGATTACCCGCGCAGCGCATCCACCAGGCGCGCACGCACGTCCGGTTTGCCTTCGAACGGATCGGACGGATTGCGCTGCGAGATGATGTCTTCAAAGCGATGCTGCACGGGCGCCAGCGCGTGCGGGTGCGAGTAGATGTAGAAGCCCGCGTTGCGGATGGCGTCGAAGGTCATCTGGCCGACCTGCTCGGCGGTGACCTTGCCGGAGCTGACAGCCTTTTCCGACATGGCACGCGAAACCAACTGCGACTTGGTGGGCGGCGCCGTGTTGGCCAGGTCCTGCGGGCGGTTGCGGTCCGACTGCGTAATGCCGGTCGGCACGAAGTACGGGCACAGCACCGAGCAATGCACCTGCTCGGTCACCAGGCTCAGGTCCTGGTACAGCGATTCGGACAGTGCGACCACTGCGTGCTTGGACACGTTGTAGATGCCCATGGCCGGCGCATTCAGCAGCCCCGCCATCGAAGCCGTATTGACGATATGGCCCTCGTACGACGGATCTTTCTTGGCCGCTTCCAGCATCAGGGGCGTGAAGATGCGCACGCCGTGGATCACGCCGTGCAGGTTCACGCCGAGCACCCAGTCCCAGTCGCGCTCGGTGTTTTCCCAGATCAGGCCGCCGGAACCGACACCGGCGTTGTTGAACAGCAGGTTGACCTTGCCGAACGTCTTGACGGCCAGATCAGCCAACGCCTGTACGTCTTCCACCTTAGACACATCGACGCGCAGGCCGACCACATCCGCGCCCTGCGCCTTGAATTCGGCCAAGGCGGCATCGAGCGCGTCCTGCTGGATATCGGCCAGCACGAGCTTCATGCCCAACCCCGCACCGATCTTGGCGAATTCCTTGCCGAAGCCCGACGCGCCACCCGTGATGACGGCCACGCCGCCTGCGAATTGCTTCATATGTGTCTCTCTCGTGTTGTAGTCATGAAATGCGATCGACGTGGCAACGCTGTATCAGCCGGCTGCCTCGACCTTGCGCACGGCGTAACCCACGCGCGGAAAATGCACCACCACCTGGCCGACGCGCGGGTCTTCGCGCAACACACCCACCGCGTCTCGCGTGGAGACGACCAGTTCCCCCTCGACCGGATCGGTACCGTAATCGACCGCCGCCACCGTCACTCGCGTGCCCTTGGCCAGGCCATCACGAACATCGAAGGCGGCATTCGCCTCGGTCAGCGCGCGCGGTGTGGCTGCGCGGGCAAGGTCGAGGGCTTCGCCGGGTGTCATGGGTTGCGCCTGCGAATGACCGAATGCAGCAATCCGATGCATCCAGGCCACGACCTCGGGATGTGCGTCGAGAATGCCCGCGACACCCGTTGCGCGGCGGATGAACCACAGGCAGTGATAGACGGAAAAATCCGCCACGGTCGGCTGCTCGCCAAACAGGAGGATGCGCTCCCCGGTGGCTAACTGGCGTTCGAGCTGCGCAAGGAACACATGCAGCGTAGACGTCGCTTCCTCGAGCGGCATGCGTAGGCCGGTGCCCCCCGAGCGCATCGCCTTCCGATCTTCAACGAACGCTTTGACGAAGGTCTCCGGCATGCTGCCAAACAGGCTCTGGAAGCCCGCCGGCTGCATGACGAAGGAGGCCGACGCATAGAACAGCGTCGTATCGGCCCATTGCGCCATCGAAAACACCGCTGCGGCGTGATCTGCCGGATAGAGCGTCGGGGCCGGATGAATCGATTCCAGCACCTGCGCGATCAGCGCGGTATCGCAGTAGATGTCCGCGCCGATCTGCAGGAACGGCGTGCGGCGGTAACCGCCTGTCAGCGGCATCACATCGGGCTTGGGCAGGATCACGGGAACCGTGACGGACTTCCACGGCTGATCCTTGTAGCCGAGGATCAACCGCACTTTCTCCGAGAACGGCGAGGTGGCGTAGTGATGCAGGATCAGGTCCGTCATGGATGCTCCAGAAAAAGGGGGGCGGATCAGTCGAGCAGATCCGGCTGTTCCTTGACGATGCGCGCGTACAGCGGCTGGAACTGGAACCAGCCGGCCTGCGCAGAGCCAACGATGGAATAGGCCTGCCGCGCAGCCGCATCCGAGATGCAGCGAGGCGCCTCGCCCGTTCGCGCGGCAGCCGCCTCGGCCAGCAGTTGAACCTGGCACGAACGCTCCATCGTGATGAACCACCACGCCGCCTCGTCGACGGTCTTGCCGACGGTCAGCAGACCGTGGTTCTGCAAGATCGCGGCCTTGTTGTCGCCGAGCGATTCGGCAATGCGCTGCCCCTCGTCCAGTTCGACCACGACGCCGCCGAAATCGTCATACACGGCATGGTCTTCGTAGAAGGCGCACACGTCCTGCGTGAGCGGATCGAGCTTGCGACTAAGTGTCGACCAAGCGCGACCGTAGGTGCTGTGCGAATGCGCAGCCGCCACCGCGTCGGGCCGCGCCTGGTGCACGCGCGAGTGAATGGCGAACGCCGCCGCGTTGACCGGGTAATCGCCCTCGACCACGTTGCCGTGGTGATCGCAGCGGATCAGGTTCGACACCTTCACCTGGCTGAAATGCACACCGAATGGGTTGACCCAGAAGCTGTCCTGGTGCTCCGGGTCACGTGCAGTAATGTGCCCCGCCACCCCCTCGTCAAAGCCGAACTTGGAAAACAGCCGGAAGGCCGCAGCCAACCGCTGCTTGCGGTGCAGGCGCTCCTCTTCAACCGTGGCGAATTGCGGCGGGCGCGGCAGGTTGCGGTAGCGGGCGGCGGCCTCGGGACTGAGGTTGGCCGTCATGCTGTCGGGCCGCTTGGCGTGGGCGGTTTCGGGTGCGTTCATGGTGTCTCCTTCACGCGTTTGTTGTGGGTGGGGCCATTCTGTGGCGGCCCTCACCCGGCGAACTGTCAAACCATTGACAGTCCGTACGCTGCGGCGCAGCTCAGACCAGCTTGACGAGTTGCTTGCCGAAGTTCTTGCCTTTCAGCAGGCCCATGAACGCTTCCGGTGCGCTAGCCAAGCCCTGTGCCACGCTCTCGCGGAACTTCAGCTTGCCTTGCGCCACGAAACCGCCCAGCTCGCGCAGGGCTTCGGGCCACACGTCCATGTGTTCGGAGACGATGAAGCCCTCGATCGTCAGGCGCGACACCAGGATCAGTTGCGGATTCTGCAGCGGCAGCGGCTGGCCGTCATAGCCGGCGATCATGCCGCACATGGCGATGCGGCCAAACGCGTTCATGCGCGAGAGCACCGCATCCAGAATCGTGCCGCCCACGTTCTCGAAGTACGAGTCGATGCCGTCGGGCGTGGCTTCCTTGAGCATCTTGTACAGCTCTTTCGGGTCCTTGGCGGCCTTGTAGTCGATGCAGGCGTCAAAGCCCAACTCGTTGACCACGTAGTCGCACTTGTCCTTGCCGCCGGCAAAGCCCACCACGCGGCAGCCCTTGAGCTTGGCGAGCTGGCCGACCACGCTGCCGACGGCGCCCGAAGCGGCGCTCACCGCAACGGTCTGGCCGGGCTTCGGCTGCATGATCTTGTTCAGCCCATACCAAGCCGTCACGCCGGGCATGCCAACCGAGCCCAGGTACGCCGACAGCGGAATGTGGCGCGTATCCACCTTCTGGATACCGCGCCCGTCCGACACGCCCACCTCTTGCCAGCCGAACATGCCGACCACGCTATCGCCGACGGCAAACGAAGGGTTCTTGGAGGCTTCCACCACGCCCACGGTGCCGCCAATCATCACTTCGTTCAGCGGCTGCGGTTCTGCATACGACTTGCTCTCGTTCATGCGCCCGCGCATGTACGGGTCCAGCGACAGGAAATGATTGCGCACCAGGACCTGGCCATCTTGCAGCTCGGGAATCTCCGCTGTCTCCAGGCGGAAGTTCTCGGGCGTGACGGGCCCTTGCGGGCGGGATGCCAGGACGATGCGCTGATAGGTCTTCGACATGAATATCGCTCCTGAATGTCGGATGTCGGTGTAAGGGTCGGGGTTACTTGTGTTGCATGAAATACTCGGCGAGCGCCGCATACGCGCGGTGCGTCACCGGATCGTTCGCGGCATTGGCGGCAATCGGGTGCGAGGCGTACCGCACGATCGTCATCTGGGCTACCGGATCAATATAGATGCGCTGGCCGTGGATGCCGCGCGCCTCGAACGTGTGGTGCTCGTTACTCGAGACCCACCACATGTTGCGATACGAATAGCCCGGCAGCGTCGTGTAGCCTGCCTTGGCAAATTTGACCGGGTCACCGCCGCGGCGAATGTCGGCAATCACGCTCTTGGGAACGATCTGCTTGCCGTTGAAGCGCCCCTCGTTGCGGATCATTTCTCCGAAGCGCGCCAGATCGCGCAGCGTGGTGTTCAAGCCACCGCCGCCCGATTCGGTGCCGATGCTGTCGACCTGGAAGTAGGCATCGTCCTGCGCGCCCATCGGCTGCCAGATACGCTCGGACAGCAGCGCAGCCAGCGACTTGTTCGAGGCGCGGCGTACGATCCACGCCAGCGCTTCCGCGTTGACGGTCTTGTACGAGAACTCGGCGTCGTGCGCCCCTTCCTTGCGCACCGTTTTCAGGTAGTCATAGAAGTTGTCCGGCCCTTGGTAGCCAACCGGGCGCGGCAGCATGCCGCCCGCGCGCGCGTAGGCCCAGACATCGGCGTTCGGATCGGCGTAGTTCTCGGAGTAATGCACACCCACCGTCATGTCCATGACCTGGCGCACGGTAGCATCGCCGTAGGCGCTGTCCTTGAGTTCAGGCACGTATTGCGTGACCGGCGCGGACGGATCGAGCTTGCCGTCGGCCACCAGCATGGCGGCCAGCGTGCCGACAAACGATTTCGTCACCGACATGGCGATGTGCTGCGTGTGCGCATCGAGCGCGCCAAAGTAGCGCTCGTACACCACCTTGCCCTTGTGCATGACGAGGATGCCATCGGTGTAGGTCAGCTTCAGCGCTTCGGCAAAGGTGCGGCGCGTGCCGTCGGCATCGGTAAAGAGGACACCGCTGATGTCGCGCTCGGCGCGCGGCAGCTTGCTCACCGGGCCATCGCCGCGCCAGACAACGCGGGTGGGGACGAATTCCCGCACGTGGCTGTAGCCGTAGCGCGTGCGCGGGAAGATGTTGCCCGCCAGATCAAAGCGAATGATCCGATCCGCCGGCGGCGGGAAGCCCTGCATCCACCCCATCCTGTTCGGGTCGGACTCGTCCGCCGTGAGCGGCTTTTGCATCGGCGGGTTGGGCGCCGACGGCGGCTGCACCGTTGCCGACGCGGTGGTCGCGGGTGCCGCAGCCGGCGCGGAGTTCGAGGCGCATCCTTCCAGGGTCATGGTGAGTCCTGTCGTGCAAAGCAACGTGATGGCAAGGGCAGATACTGCCTGCCGCGCGGGTTGTCGCATGGTCGTCTCCGTGATTGCACTTCTGGTAGACCGGGCTCTGCCCGGCGGGCAAACGGGGCACGGCCAAACTGCAACTGCGATGCGTACGTTCAGCCGTCAGCACCCGGCTCCGGGGTGCGCGGCGGCGGCATGCGCTTGACGAACTTGAACGTGCCTGAGCCGCGCGCCACCAGCTTGCCATCCTCGTCCCTCACCTCACCTTCGCAGAAGGCCATGGTGGTGGACTGGTGCACGCAGTGCGCGCTGGCCTTGAGCGTGCCACGCCCGGGCCGCATGAACGCCGTTTTCATCTCAATCGTCACCACGCCGCGGCCATGGGCATCCGCCGAGCGTCCGGCCATGGCCATCGCCACGTCGAGCATCGTCATGGTGACGCCACCGTGGGCCATTTCCCAGCTGTTCATGTGGCGATCTTCGAGTGCCAGCTCGACGATGCCCTCGCCGTCCGCCGCCTTCAGGCAGCGCATGCCCAGCCATTGCAGGAAGGGGATGTTGATCGGAAAACCGTTGGTGTCTGCGTTCATGCTCGTTTGGAAGGCTGCGTTCAATGGAGTGAAAGCCAGCCGGAATTAGACCACGCTCACGCCGCCATCCACGGCCAGGATCTGGCCCGTGATGTGCTTGGAAGCATCCGACGCAAACAGCGCTGCCACGCCCTTGAGGTCTTCTTCGTCGCCAATGCGGTGCAACGGCGTGCGTGCCGAAAGCTTCTCGACGCCAAGTTTTTCGAGGGAGCCGCGCGTCATCTTCGATGGGAAGAAACCCGGCGCGATGGCGTTGACCGTGATGTTGTGCTCGCCCCATTCGCCGGCCAGTGCACGGGTGAAGTTCACGACCGCACCCTTGCTCGTGTTGTAGGCGATCGTGTCGAGCGTTCCGGGCGCATTCCCCTTCAGACCGGCAATCGATGCCACGTTGACGATCTTGCCGTACTTGCGCGGGATCATCGATCGCTTGCCGATCTGCTGCGTGAGCAGGAACAGGCCGCGGATGTTCAGGTTCATCACCTTGTCCCACGCTTCGACCGGGTGGTCTTCCGCCGGCGCACCCCACGTCGCGCCCGCGTTGTTGACGAGGATGTCGACGTGGCCGAGCTTGGCCAGCGCCTCATCGGCCAGGCGCTGGATGTCGGCTTCGACGGCGCCGTCGGCAGCAATCCAGTCGGCCTCGATGCCAAGCGACTTCAGATGCGCCTGCGCTTCCTTCAACTCATCGGCCTTGCGGGCAGACAAAACAATGCGTGCGCCCTGTTCGCCCAGTGCTTCGGCAATCTGCAGGCCGAGGCCGCGCGAGCCGCCGGTGATCAGCGCCGTCTTGCCGGAAAGATCGAACAGATGCTTGAGCGTACCCATGGTGTCTCCAGTGTCGTTGTCGTAATTAGAACCAAGCGTCCTGCATGTCCAGCGTCGTGGTGTCGAGCGAACCCAGCAGTGCGATCTGCGGGTCGATCTTCGGCAGCTCCCACTGGAAGAAGTAGCGCGCAGCCTGCAGCTTGCCGCGATAGAAATCCGCATCGTCGCCCTGCGCGGCAGGCAATGCCTCGGCCGCAGCCAGGGCCTGCTCCAGCCAGACCCACGCGATGACGACATGGCCGAAGGCTTCGAGATAAACCGATGCATTGGCCAACGTCACGCGCGGGTCACCAGCCGCCCACAGCGTCTGCGTGACCTTGGCGAGCTTTTGCGTCGCCATGCCGAGCGCCCGGCCATAGCCGACCAGCGATTCGTTGTCGGTCTCCAGCGCACGGCCGACAGTGGCCTGCACGCGTTCGCCCAGTGCGGCAAAGGCCGCACCATCCTGCATCACGACCTTCCGCCCCAGCAGGTCCAGACCCTGGATGCCGTGCGTGCCCTCGTGGATCGGGTTCAGGCGGTTATCGCGGTAGAACTGTTCGACGTTGTATTCGCGGGTGTAGCCGTAGCCGCCATGTACCTGGATCGCCAGGCTGTTGGCCTCCAGGCACCACTGCGACGGCCAGCTTTTCGCAATCGGCGTGAGGATGTCGAGCAGCAGGCCGAGCTTGGCACGCTTGGCGGCGTCGGTCTCGCCACGTTCCTCATCCACGAGCTTGGCGCAATACAGATTCAGGCCCAGCGCGCCTTCCACGTAGGCCTTCTGCGCCAGCAGCATGCGGCGCACGTCGGCGTGATCGACGATGCGGATTTGCGGGGATGCCGCATCCTTGCCCGACGGCCCGACCGGACGCCCCTGCGGACGATTGCGCGCGTAGTCCACCGCATGCAGGTAACCTGTGTAGCCGAGCATCGTCGCGCCCATGCCGACGCCGATGCGCGCCTCGTTCATCATGTGGAACATGCACGCGAGGCCCTTGTGCGGCTCGCCGACGAGGTAGCCGATGGCGCCCGCGCGGGGCTGCCCGTCTGCGCCCTTCGGGCGGAACTGCGTACCCTCGCCAAAATTCAGCAGGCAGTTGGTCGTGCCGCGATAGCCCATCTTGTGGTTCAGGCCGGCCAGCACGACGTCGTTGCGCTCGCCGAGCGTGCCATCGGTATTGACGAGGAACTTCGGCACGATGAAGAGCGAAATACCCTTCACTCCCGGAATCAGCTTGCCGTCCGGGCCGGGAATCTTCGCCAGCACGAGGTGGACGATGTTGTCCGACAGTTCGTGCTCGCCGGCAGAGATCCACATCTTGTTGCCGGTCAGGCGATATTGCGCGCCAAGCGGCGACTCGCCTTCATATTCGGCCCGCGTGACGATGTCCGACAGCGACGAGCCTGCCTGCGGCTCCGACAGGCACATCGTGCCGTAGAAGCGGCCTTCCATCTCGGGCTGCACGAAGGTCTCGATTTGCGCGGGCGTGCCGTGCGCAAGCAACAGATTGGCATTGCCGATGGTGAGGAACGGGTATGAGCTGGTGCCGACGTTGGCGGCCTTGAAGAAGCCGAAGCCGGCTTTTTCGACCACGGTCGGCAGCTGCATGCCGCCGCGTTCAAAGTCTTGCCCAGCAGCCATCAGGCCGGCTTTGTTGAAGGCGTCCAGCGCGACCTTCACTTCGGGGATGATGTGGACCTTGTTGCCGTCGAAGTGCGGTTCTTCCTGATCGTTTTTCTTGTTGTGCGGGGCGAACAGGTCCGTTGCGATGCGCTCGCAGGTATCGAGTGCAGCGTCGAAGGTTTCGCGGGAGTGGTCTGCGTAACGTGGAATGCGTGTGAGCGATTCGACGTTGAGCCATTCGTAGAGCAGGAAGCTGAGGTCGCGGCGGGATAGCAGTTTCGAGGACATGATGTTGGTGGTGCATCCTGTGTTTCGTGCCCTGCCTGGGCGAGGGCCTTGGGTCAACCCCTTGTTTCGTGCCCTGCCGGGCCCGACTCACTTTCTTTGTCTTGCCAAAGAAAGTAAGCAAAGAAAGGCGCGCCCGAGATGGCGACCCACCCCTTGAATTTTCGCCACCGGGCGGAGACGGGAAAAACTCGCTTCGCTCAGACAGTTTCCCGTCTTGCTTCCGCCCGCTGACGAAAATTCAAGGCGCCATCTAGGGCAGGAACGTCAACGGCCAAACCGTCTGGGGTGCATGCGCTAGCGATCAAGCCAGTTTTGGCACAAACAAACAGGCTCCCGTTTTGAGCGGGAGCCTGTCTGTTTAGAGCACCTCGAACAGGCCGGCTGCGCCTTGGCCGCCGCCGATGCACATGGTCACGACCACGTACTTGACGCCGCGGCGCTTGCCTTCGATCAGCGCGTGGCCGACCAGGCGTGCACCCGACACGCCGTACGGGTGGCCCACGGCGATGGCACCGCCGTTGACGTTCAGGCGGTCCATCGGGATGCCCAGCTTGTCTGCGCAGTACAGCACCTGCACGGCAAACGCTTCGTTCAGTTCCCACAGGCCGATGTCTTCGACCTTCAGGCCGGCCTTCTTCAGCAGCTTGGGCACGGCAAACACCGGGCCGATACCCATTTCATCCGGCTCGCAGCCAGCCACAGCAAAGCCGCGGAATACGCCCAGCGGCTGCAGGCCCTTGGCAGCGGCCACCTTGCCGTTCATCACCACGACTGCCGAGGCACCATCGGAGAACTGGCTGGCATTACCTGCCGTAACTACGCCACCCGGCATGGCGGTGCGGATCTTCGACACGCCTTCGAGCGTCGTGTCGGCACGGATGCCTTCGTCGGCGGAGATCGTGACTTCGCGCGTCATGAGCTGGCCGGTCTTGGGATCGGCCACGCCCATCACGGTCGTCATCGGGACGATTTCGTCGTTGAACTTGCCGGCAGCGGCGGCAGCGGCGGCGCGCTGCTGGCTCTGCACGCCGTATTCATCCTGGCGATCCTTGCCGATGTTGTAGCGCTTGGCGACGTTCTCGGCGGTCTGGAGCATGCTCCAGTAGATCTCGGGCTTGTGCTTGTTCAGCCAGCCTTCGGTCATCATGTGACGGTTCATCTCCTGCTGCACGCACGAGATGGATTCGACGCCGCCCGCCACGAAGATGTCGCCTTCATCGGCAATCACACGCTGCGCGGCCATGGCAATCGTCTGCAGGCCCGACGAGCAGAAGCGGTTGACGGTTGCGCCCGGCACGGTCACGGGGCAGCCGGCGCGCAGGGCGATCTGGCGAGCGATGTTGGCGCCTGTCGCGCCTTCCGGGTTGGCGCAGCCCATCAGCACGTCCTCCACTTCGCCCGCTTCGATCTTGGCGCGGGCAATGGCGTGCTGCACGGCGTGGCCGCCCAGCGTGGCGCCGTGCGTCATGTTGAAAGCGCCTTTCCAGCTCTTTGCCAGGCCGGTACGTGCGGTGGAAACGATGACTGCTTCGGTCATGGTGTTGCTCCTCGTATCTGGTGGAGGCGCGGTTTCCGTTCCGCGCCAGGTATTTCGTTATCCGTTCAAGACGTCGCACGACTGCAACCGTGCAATGCCTGCATCCGTCATGCGCTGCCACGCCTGGGCAAGCGACCCGCTCAGGTCGATCGCCCGGCACGCATCCTCGATGACAGCAACCTCCAGCCCTGCGGCACGCGCATCCAGTGCCGACCACGCCACGCAAAAATCCGTGGCCAGCCCAACGCAGAACACGCGCTTAACGCCAAGCTCGCGCAGATAGCCCAGCAGGCCCGTCGGCGTCTTGCGATCCGCTTCAAAGAAGGCGGAGTAGCTGTCGATATGCGGGTGATAGCCCTTGCGGATGATCAACTGCGCATGCGGTGCCTCCAGACCATCGGCCAGCGCGGCGCCGGTGCTGTGCTGCACGCAGTGCACCGGCCACAGCACCTGCTGGCCGTACGGCAGATCGATCGTGCCGAACGGCTGCGTTCCTGCATGGTTGGCTGCGAACGACACGTGCTCGCGCGGGTGCCAGTCCTGCGTCAGCACCACGCGACCGAACGCCTGGGCGAGCCGGTTGACGACCGGAATGACCTGGTCGCCGTCCGGCACCGCCAGCGCACCGCCGGGCAGAAAGTCGTTCTGCACGTCGATGATCAGCAGGCAATCGGTGGGCGTGAGTTGCATGGCGGTTGCTTAGTCGCTTGGTCCGTTAGCCGCGCATCAGCCGTTGAAGCCCTTGCCTTCGTCGGCCAGCTTCTGCAGCAGCGGCGCGACCTTCCAGGCTTCCCCGTGGTAGCCCTTGCTATAGCGGTGCATGGCTTGCGCAACGTTGTACAGGCCGACGGTGTCTGCGTAGAGCATCGGGCCACCGCGGAACAGCGGGAAGCCGTAGCCGGTCAGGTAGACCATGTCGATATCCGACGCCTTGGAGGCAATGCCCTCTTCCAGGATCTTCGCGCCTTCGTTGACCAGCGCGAACACCAGGCGCTCGACGATTTCTTCGTCCGAAATCTTGCGGCGGGTGATGCCCAGATCCTTCGAGTGCTGGACGATCATGTCGTTGACCTGCTGGTTCGGATACGGCTTGCGGTCACCCGCCTTGTAGTCGTACCAGCCGCCGCCGGTCTTCTGGCCAAAGCGGCCCATCTCGCACAGCAGATCGGCGGTCTTCGAATAGACGATGTCCGGTTTGTCCACAGCGCGGCGCTTGCGGATGGCCCAGCCGATGTCGTTGCCGGCCAGATCGCCCATGCGGAACGGGCCCATCGCAAAGCCGAACTTTTCGATGGCCTTGTCGACCTGCTCCGGCAGCGCGCCTTCGTCCAGCAGGTAGCCGGCCTGGCGGCTGTATTGCTCGATCATGCGGTTACCGATGAAGCCATCGCACACGCCGGACACGACCGCCGTCTTCTTGATGGCCTTGGCCAGCTTCATGACGGTAGCCAGCACGTCCTTGGCCGTCTCTTTGCCGCGCACGACTTCCAGCAGCTTCATCACGTTGGCCGGGCTGAAGAAGTGCATGCCGACCACGTCCTGCGGACGCTTGGTGAAGCTGGCGATCTTGTCGACGTCCAGCGTGGACGTGTTCGACGCCAGGATCGCGCCCTGCTTGACGACTTCGTCCAGCTTCTTGAACACGACTTCCTTGACGCCCATTTCTTCGAACACGGCCTCGATGACGAGGTCGGCGTCCTTGATGTCGTCGTAGGACAGCGTCGGGGTCAGCAGGGCCATGCGCTGCTCGACCTTCTCTTGCGTGAGCTTGCCCTTCTTGGCGCTGTTTTCGTAATTTTTGCGGATGGTGGCCACGCCGCGGTCCAGCGCTTCCTGTTTGGTTTCCAGCATCGTGACCGGAATGCCCGCGTTCAGGAAGTTCATCGAGATACCGCCGCCCATCGTGCCGGCGCCGATCACGGCAACCTTCTCCACCTTGCGCACCGGCGTGGCTTCCGGCACGTCCGGAATCTTGCTCGCTGCGCGTTCGCCGAAGAACGCATGACGCAGGGCGCGCGATTCCGGCGTATTCACCAGCTCAATGAACAGCTCGCGCTCGAACTTGATACCGTCGTCAAAGCGCTTTTCCACCGCGGCCTGCACGGCATCGACGCACTTGCCTGGCGCCGGGAAATTCTTGGCGACAGCAGCCACCGTGTTACGGGCGAATTGCAGGAAACCTTGCGGATTGTCGTGCTCGACCTTGCGATCGCGCAGCTTCGGCAGCTTGCCTTCGGCAGCAGCCTTCAGCGCGAAGTCAATGGCGCCAGCCATCAGGTCGCCTTCGATCATCTGGTCGAACAGGCCGCTCTTGGCCAGCTTTTCCGACGGAATGGCGTTGCCGGAAACGATCATGTTCAGCGCCGGCTCCAGGCCAATGGCGCGCGGCAGACGCTGCGTGCCGCCTGCGCCCGGCAGGATGCCCAGCTTCACTTCCGGCAGCGCGATCTGCGCACCCGGTGCAGCGACGCGGAAGTGACAGCCCATCGCCAATTCGAGCCCACCACCCATCGCCACCGAATGGATGGCGGCCACGACCGGCTTGGTGCTCGACTCGACCGCCTTGATGACGGCGTGCAGCGTCGGCTCTTGCGTCGCCTTGGGGGTGTTGAACTCGCGGATGTCGGCACCGCCCGAGAAGGCCTTGCCCGCGCCAGTGATGACGATGGCCTTGACGCTCGGATCATCGCCTGCCTTCACCATGCCTTCGACAATGCCCAGCCGCGTGGAGTGGCCAAGACCATTGACCGGCGGGTTGTTGAGCGTGATGACGGCAACGCCGTCCTGGACCTTGTACTCCGCTGTCATGCTTGTTCCTTTGGTGATGCGAGGGCCGGCTGAAACGACGCGCCGTGCCTCGCGGTTGAACTGTCTCTCAAATGTCTTTTTTCTGCGCGCGGCGGGCCCGCGACTCGACACAGAATACACAAAATAGCACGGTCGTTCAATTTTTATTTTTGCGCTGCACGGGGCCCTCCGAAGGGCGATCCGGCAAGCAATAGCAGGCACGATGGCGGGTGCGGCAGCATCGATTTTTTGCAGCCCACCAGACGGTTTTGATAGAGTCGCGCATTTCGTTCGCCGGCGCCCAACAGGTGCGGGGAATGTCTCGTCACATTTTGTTGATTTCGCTCGCGATCCGAGCAAAATCGCCCACTCTGTCTCCATGTCCGAATACGCCACCCCGTCTTCCGAGACACCTGGCTTGCGACGTACCCTGCGCGCGCGCCATCTCACCATGATCGCCATCGGCGGTTCGATCGGCACCGGGCTTTTCGTCGCCTCCGGCGCCTCGGTCTCGCAAGCGGGCCCCGGAGGCGCGCTCGCCGCCTATATCCTCATCGGGGCAATGGTCTATTTCCTGATGACCAGCCTGGGCGAGCTTGCCGCCTATATGCCCGTTTCCGGATCGTTTGCCACCTACGGCGCGCTGTATGTGGACGAAGGCTTCGGCTTCGCGCTTGGCTGGAACTACTGGTACAACTGGGCCGTGACGATTGCCGTTGAGCTGGCGGCCGCGCAGCTCGTCATGCATTACTGGTTTCCCGATGTGCCCGGCGTCTTATGGAGTGCCGCGTTCCTTGCCATCATGTTTCTGCTCAACGCCATCTCGGTGCGCGGCTTTGGCGAGGCGGAATACTGGTTCGCACTCATCAAGGTCGTCACCGTCATCTTCTTTATCGGCATTGGCCTGGCGATGATCTTCGGGATCATGAAGGGCGGTCCGCAATCGGGCCTGCAGAATCTGACGATCGGTGATGCGCCGTTCGTCGGCGGGTTGCCGGCGATGATCGGCGTGGCGATGATCGCGGGATTCTCGTTCCAGGGGACGGAGCTGATTGGCGTGGCGGCCGGCGAATCGGCCGACCCGGCGCGCACCATTCCGCGTGCGGTCAAACAAGTGTTCTGGCGGATCCTGCTGTTCTACGTGCTGGCGATCTTCATCATTGGCGCGCTGGTGCCGTACACCGATCCCAATCTGCTGTCGACGGAAGTGACGAACATTGGCGTGAGCCCCTTCACGCTCGTTTTCAAGCACGCAGGCCTTGCGTTTGCCGCCGGCCTGATGAACGCGGTGATCCTGACCGCCGTGCTGTCGGCCGGTAACTCGGGCATGTATGCATCCACGCGGATGCTCTACAACCTGGCCACCGAGGGCCGCGCGCCGCGCATCTTTGCGCAACTCACCCGGAACGGTGTGCCACGCAATGCGCTACTGGCCACGACCGCCGTCGGCGCGCTCTGCTTCTTGAGTTCGTTGTATGGCGACAAGACGGTCTACCTGTGGCTGCTGAACACCTCGGGCATGACCGGCTTCGTGGCATGGCTTGGCATTGCCATCAGCCACTATCGGTTCCGCAAGGGTCTTGTGGCGCAGGGGCATGATCCGGCGCAGTTGCCGTACCGCTCCAAGTTCTTTCCATATGGCCCTTTGTTCGCGTTTGGACTGTGCCTGGTCATCACGCTCGGCCAGAACTACCAGGCATTCACCACCGGCACCGTCGATTGGCCAGCGGTGATCGCCACGTACATCGGCATCCCGGTCTTCTTCCTGATCTGGATCGGCTACCGGCTGGTGCGCGGGGGCGGCATCGTCCGTTATCAAGATATGCACTTCCCGCGCCCGCCCGTGCTGCGCGATTCGCTGGCCGGCCAAGACCCTGGCCCCGAATTGCCGACCGTCGCGAACCGTACGCAGTAATCACTCCCGCTCCGCCAGCCGTTTGCACAGCGTCCGGCGGGCGTTTTTATTGGGGCGCCCGCTCAGGCGCCACCGGCTATGCATACATCCATCACCCCCACCGGCCTCGAAGCCCAATCCGAACTGCGCCGACGCCTGCGCTCGCGCCACCTGATGATGATTGCCCTGGGCGGCGCCATCGGCACGGGGCTATTCGTTGCGTCCGGCGCGTCCATCGCGCAGGCGGGGCCCGGCGGCGCCCTGCTCACCTACACGCTGATCGGCGTGATGGTCTATTGCCTGATGACGAGTCTTGGCGAACTGGCGGTGCATCTGCCCGTCTCGGGCTCGTTCGTGACTTACAGCCGCCTGTATGTCGAAGAAGGCTTCGGTTTTGCGCTCGGATGGAACTACTGGTTTGCGCTGGCCGTGTCCGTAGCCGTGGAACTGGCTGCCGCGCAACTCGTGATGAAGTACTGGTTCCCAGGCGTGTCGGGCATGGTCTGGAGCGCCGCATTCCTGCTGCTGATGTTTGGCCTCAACGCCTTCTCCGTGCGCGGTTTTGGCGAGGCGGAATACTGGTTCTCGATGATCAAGGTGGTGACCATCGTCGTGTTCCTGCTGATCGGCCTGGCGATGATCTTCGGCATCATGCACGGCGGGCCGCAGTCGGGTTGGCAGAACTTCACCGTGGGCGATGCGCCGTTCGTGGGCGGCGTGCCGGCCATGGTCGGCGTGGCGATGATCGCCGGGTTCTCGTTCCAGGGCGTCGAGACGATTGGCGTGGCTGCCGGCGAGGCGGAGAACCCCTCCCGCACGATCCCGCGCGCCATCCGCCAGACGTTCTGGCGCATCCTGCTGTTCTATGTGCTGGCGATCCTGATCATCGGCGTGCTGCTGCCATACACCGACCCGAACCTGCTGCGCAATGAAGCGACCGACGTCGGCGTCAGCCCGTTTGCGCTGGTGTTCCAGCATGCGGGCCTTGCGTTTGCGGCTGGGATGATGAATGCGGTGGTGCTGACCGCGCTGCTGTCGTCCGGTACGTCGAGCCTGTACGTATCGACGCGGATTCTGTATGACCTTGCGCTCGAGAACCAGGCGCCGCGCTGGTTTGCCAAGGTGTCGGCCAATGGAGTGCCGCATCGCGCGCTGCTGGCCACGTCGGCGGTTGGCGCACTGTGCTTCTTCAGTTCGCTGTTTGGCGACCAGGTGGTCTACCTGTGGCTGCTGAATACGTCTGCGGTCACGTGCTTCATCGCCTGGTTCGGCATTGCGCTGGCGCACTACCGGTTCCGCAAGGGGTTCACGAGCCAGGGGCATTCCGTGGCGCAACTGGCGTATCGGTCGCCGTTCTTCCCTTTCGGGCCGATCATGGTGGCGATCCTGTGCGTGGTGATCATTCTTGGGCAGAACACCAAGGCGCTGTTTGCACCCGTCGACAACTTTGGCGCCTTCATCGCAACGTATTGCGGCGTGATCCTGTTCGTGGTGATCTGGCTGGCTTACCGCTGGAAGTTCAAGACGCGCTTTGTGAAGTATTCGGAGATGCAGTTCAGCGCCGAGCATCTCCAGCAAGCCAAGGCGACCACGGAAGCCTCTGCGGCGGGCACAGCCGTCAACTGACTGCCAGAAAAAAGCCCGCACGGTTGTCCATGCGGGCCATCTGTACGCCGTGGATCGACCTGCGGCGTTTAAACCTCCAGCCACTCCTGCCGGACCTTCGCATCCGCCTTCAACTGCTGGGGCGTTCCCTCAAACACGATCTGGCCGTGGCCCATCACATACACGCGTTGTGAAATGTCCAGGGCGATAGCCAGCTTCTGCTCCACCAGCAGTACGGAGATTCCGCGCTCCTTGAGCGTCTTGAGATACTCGCCCACGAGTGTCACGATCAGCGGCGCAAGACCTTCGGTCGGCTCGTCGATAATGATGAAATCGGGATCGCCCATCAGCGTGCGGCACAGCGTCAGCATCTGCTGCTCCCCGCCGGACAGCACACCAGCAGCCGTGTTCTCGCGCTCCTTCAGGCGCGGGAACATCTGGTACATGTCCTCCAGCTGCCACCGCCGCTTGGGCTGGCTGGGATTGCGCTTTTCGCCCAGCAGCAGGTTCTGGCGCACCGTCAATGTCGGAAAGATGTCGCGGTTCTCGGGAACGTAGCCGATGCCCTGATGCGCCACCTCGAAGGTGCGCAGGCCGCTGACGTTCTTGCCGCGCAGCAGGATCTCGCCCTCATGCCTGACCATGCCCATGATGGACTTGGCCAGGGTCGAGCGGCCCACCCCGTTGCGCCCGAGCAGGGCAACGATCTCGCCCTCGCCCACGTGCATATCGACGCCGTGCAGGATGTGGCTCTTGCCGTAGTACGCATGCAGGCCGCGCACTTCGAGCATGGGAGTGTTTGTCGCCATCAATGCGCTCCTGCGGGTTCGTCCAGCGTGGTGCCGAGGTAGGCTTCTTTCACGCGGCGGTTATTGCGAATGGCTTCAGGCGTATCGGTGGCGATCACTTCGCCATAGACCAGCACGGAGATGCGATCAGCCAGGCCGAACACGACGCTCATGTCGTGCTCGACCATCACCAGCGTCTTGCCTACCGTCACCTTGCGGATGAGGTCGACTGCGTGGTCCGATTCCGAGCGGCTCATGCCGGCAGTGGGCTCATCCAGCAGGATCACGTCCGCCCCACCCGCGATGGTGATACCGATTTCCAGCGCACGCTGTTCGGCATAGGTCAGCATGCCAGCAGGGGCATCGCGCCGGTGCGTCATACCGATCTGCTCCAGCACCTCCTCTGCACGTTCACGCGCATCGCGCAGCTCGGCCAGCTTGTGCCAGAAGGAGTACTTGTAGCCCAGCGACCAGAGCACCGCGCAGCGCAGGTTCTCGAACACCGACAGCCGGTGAAAGATGTTGGTGATCTGGAAGCTGCGCGACAGGCCCTTGCGATTGATCTCGAACGGCGCAAGGCCGCTGATCTCATCACCGTTCAGTCGCACACTGCCCGAACTGGCGGGGAACCTGCCCGAGATCAGATTGAACGTCGTCGACTTGCCCGCGCCGTTAGGGCCAATGAGCGCATGCCGCTCACCCTTACCGACGGTGAGATTGACGCCGCGGATAATTTCTGTGGCGCCAAAGCGCTTGCGTACATCACGCAACTCGAGCGCGGGGATCGGCCCGGAAGTGGTTTGGCTCATGATTACGGCTCCTGCAAAGCGTTGTCCCAGGCGGCGCGCAGCTTGCTGCCTGCGACGCGCAGACCGATGGCCCCCACCAGCCACAGAGCGGCAGCCACCGCCCACGGCATCCACGTTGCCGGTTCAAACGACATCCCGAACAGCGTGGCGACGCCGCCCGAGCTTTCGTCCTGTATGGCGTAGATCATCTCGACCGTGGAGATCAGCGCAACCAGCAGCACGGCGGCCGGCACAATCGCTACCGCATACGCGGGCACGAGCCTCATGAACTTACCGCGGCGAATGATGGGCAGATGCATGACAAGGAGGCTGGCAATGCCACCCGGCGCGTACATCACCATCAGCACGAAGAACAGGCCCAGATACAGCAGCCACGCCTTGGTGATGCCCGACAGCGCCACTGTAAAAAACACGGTGAGCACCGCACCGATGATCGGCCCGAAGAAGCTCCCCATGCCGCCAATGAACGTCGCCAGCAGAACCGAGCCGGAGCGCACCGCAGAGACGTTTTCCGCCGTGACGATCTCGAAGTTGATGCACGACAGCGCACCGGCAATGCCGGCAAAGAACGCCGACAGGATCACCACCAGGAACCGCACGCGCTGCGTGTTGTAGCCAATGAATTCGACACGTTCCGGGTTATCGCGCACCGCGTTGGCGATACGGCCCAGCGGAGTCTGCGTCCAGGCGTACATCAGCGCCATCGAGATCAGGCACCAGGCGGCGATCAGGTAATACACCTGGCGCGCCGGACCGAACGTCACCCCCATCAACGCATCGCCGATGCTTCGGTTGGTGGAGACACCGCCCTCGCCGCCGAAGAAGTCCGGGAACATCAGGGCGCTGGCGAAAACCATCTCGCCGATACCCAGCGTGATCATGGCGAACGTCGTACCCGATTTCTTGGTGGTGACGTAGCCGAAGATCACGCCGAACAGCGCACCGCCCAGGCCACCAGCGATGGGCAGCAGTGCGACTGTCAGCGGCCCTGCAATACCAACTGCCTGGATCGCGCCGATCTTGTTGAGCAGATGGACGGCCATGAAGGCGCCCAGACCCGCATATACCGCGTGGCCGAACGACAGCATGCCCGATTGCCCCAGCAGCATGTTGTATGACAGCGCGAAGATGATCATGATGCCCATCTGCGAGAGCAGCGTGATTGCAAAGCCCTGCGACCAGATGAGCGGCAGCACGATCATCACCAGCGCCGTGATACCCCAGATCAGCCACCGGGTGAGGTTGACCGGCCTGAACTTCATCGTGCGCGAGCGATCGTTGGTCGGCAGCGTTTGTTGTTGTTGCATGACGCGTTCCATTTAGCTCTCCCGCGTACCCATCAGCCCGCGCGGGCGGAAAATCAACATCAACACCAGCAGCAGGTAAGGCAGCACCGGTGCAACTTGCGCAATCGTCAGGTTCCAGACCGAGCTGAGCGGCACATCGGGACTGAGCGTGACGCCGATCTTTTCCAGCACGCTCGTCACCGAGATATCCAAGGTGACAGCAAAGGTCTGGATGCAACCGATCAGCAGCGACGCGATGAAGGCGCCCACGAGCGAGCCCATCCCCCCGACCACCGCCACCACAAATACGATCGAGCCGACCGCGGCCGCCATCGACGGCTCGGTGACGAAGGCATTGCCGCCGATCACGCCCGCCAGCCCGGCCAGCGCACAGCCGCCGCCGAACACCAGCATGAACACACGCGGCACGTTGTGGCCCAGCGCCTCCACCATGTCCGGATGCGTGAGCGCCGCCTGGATGACAAGGCCGATGCGGGTGCGCGTGAGCAGCAGGAAGATGCCCACCAGCATCAGCAGCGATACCAGCATCATGAAAGCGCGGTACTTCGGGAACGACGAGGTGAACAACGTGAACAGCGGCCCGTCCAGTACATCCGGCACGCGATAGGGGACGGCTGGCAGGCCCCACACCAGCTTCACGCCCTCTTCAATCAGGTAGGCCAGACCGAAGGTGAACAACAGTTCCGCGACGTGGCCATAGCGGTGCACTGTGCGCAGGCAAAAGCGCTCCACCACCGCGCCCAGCGTGCCGACGAGCAGCGGCGCCACGATCAGTGCAGCCCAGAAGCCAAGATGGCCGCTGACGACATAGGCGAAATACGCGCCCAGCATGTAGAAGCTGGCGTGCGCGAAGTTCAGCACGCCCATCATGCTGAAAATCAGCGTCAGGCCCGAAGACAACATGAACAGCAGCAGCCCATAGCTGACGCCGTTCAACAGATTGATGACTAGGAATTCCACGCTACAGCCCTTTCGGCGGGGCATGGGCCGAATGCATCGGCCCATGCCCCGTTTAAAACATCGCCGCACGATAGCATCGGGCAGCCCTTCGGCGTTCCACCTGCCGTTAAACGACCAGCGTTATTGGGGACGCTTCATCTGGCAGGACGTCGGCTGCGACGCCACATACGCGTCGAGTACGGCGTTGGTCTTCCAACCGTAGCCGGTGTTTTCCTGGTCGAACTTGACGGTATTGCCGTTGGTTTTCTCCCAGGTGGCGATGTAGAGCGGTTGCTGGCCCTGGTGGTCAGACGCGCGCATCTCGAACGTGCCGTTCAGGCTGTCGACCTTCATCCCTTCAAAGGCCTTGGCAACCTTGGCAGGCTCGGCGGACTTGGCCTGCTTGACAGCCTTGGCCAGCATGGCAATGCCCGTGTACGAGGCCATCAGGTAGAAGTCATCGTTGTACTTCTTCTTGAAGCCCTCGACGATGTCAGCGCCCTTGTAGCCATCGTTATTGACGTTCCAGTACCCCACGTACTTGACATGATCGGCACCTGCGGCGCCCATCGCTGTCGGCACGCCGGTGGTCGAGGCGTAGTAGGTATAGAAGTTGGCGTTCAGGCCGCCGTCTTTGCTCGCTTTGATGAGCAGCGCCAGGTCACTTCCCCAGTTGCCGGTGATGACCGTGTCGGCTCCCGAAGCCTTGATCTTCGAGACATAAGGCGAGAAGTCTTTCACCTGCGCCAGCGGATGCAGGTCTTCGCCGACAATCTCGATATCCGGACGCTTGCGCTTGAGATATTCCTTGGCCGCACGCGCCACCTGGTGGCCGAACGAATAATTCTGGTTGATGAGGTAGACCTTCTTGACCTTCGGATCCTTGGCCAGATAGCTGGTCAGTGCCTCCATCTTCATGTCGGAGTTGGCGTCCAGGCGGAAGTGCCAGTAGTTGCACTTGCTGTTGGTCATGTCGGGGTCTACCGCCGCGTAGTTCAGGTAGACGATTTCCTTGCCCGGATTGCGCTCGTTGTACTTGGCCACGGCCTCCTCCAGCGCCATGCCAACACTCGAGCCATTGCCCTGCACGATGTAGTGGATACCCTGGTCGGCCACCTGCTTGAGCACGGTCAGGCTTTCCTGCGGCGAGAGCTTGTTGTCAAAGCCCACCACCTCGAACTTGGTGCCGTCGCCAGCCCAGTTCTTCTGTGTCGCCATGTCGGCGATGTACTGCCAGCTGCGCAGCTGGTTCTGGCCCAGCGCGCCCATCAGACCCGACAGCGGGTCGATCCAGGCGATCTTGACGGTTTCGGCGGCAGATGCTCCGGTGGGCAGGGCTGCACCACCAATTGCCGCGACACATGCGACAGCCACAACCAACGGACGGAACTTCGTCATGCGTGTCTCCTTCATGTGGTGGAGCGCCTGCGAGTCACTCTCCGCGTGCCGTTGTCGAGCACGTCGGCTGCTTGCGTCTCCAGGTTGCAACGCGCCCGGGCTTCATCCCGCTGCGTCAGCAGCATCGCTGCGCAGTGGCCGGCCCTGATCCGGTTGTCTTACGTCCGCCGTCCGTGTGCTTGGCCTGCTGCCGGGGCACGGGCGGCGGTTTCTGCCTTGTGTCTAACCTTGCGTGGAGGGGAACCGGTAATCCTTGAACTGCTCCCGCAACTTGAGCTTCTGCATCTTGCCGGTGGCCGTGAGCGGAATCTCGGAGACGAACACGACGTCGTCGGGAATCCACCACTTGGCCACCTTGCCCTCGAAGAACTTCAGCATCTCTTCACGCGTGACTTCTGCACCGGGCTTCTTCATCACCACCAGCAGCGGCCGTTCATCCCACTTGGGGTGATAGCAGGAGATGCAGGCTGCCATGTGCACCGCGGGGTGCGCAGCAGCCACGTTTTCAATGTCGATGGACGAGATCCACTCGCCGCCCGACTTGATCACGTCCTTGCTGCGATCGGTGATCTGCATGTAGCCGTCGGCATCGATATTGGCCACGTCGCCGGTCGGGAACCAACCGTCGACCAGCGGCGACTTGTCGTTGCGGTAGTAACTCTGGATGGTCCATGGCCCACGGACGTAGAGGTCGCCAAAGGCCTTGCCATCCCAGGGCAGCTCTTGGCCCTCCGAGTCGACGATCTTCATCTCGACACCATAGATGGCGCGGCCCTGGCGCTCGAGCACATGCTGCTTGGCGTCATCGGACAGGCCTGCATGCTTGCCCATCAGCCTGCACGTCGTGCCCAGCGGTGACATCTCCGTCATGCCCCAGGCGTGGATCACTTCCACATCGAGTTCCTTGAGCGTACGGATCATGGCCGGCGGCGCCGCGGAGCCACCGATGACCGTCTTGCGGAACGTCGAGAACTTCAGCTTGTTGGCCTGCACGTGCTGCAGCAGCCCGAGCCATACGGTCGGCACGCCAGCCGAGAAGCTCACCTGTTCCTGCTCGAACAGCTCGTACAGCGAGGCGCCGTCCAGCTTCGGCCCCGGGAAGACCAGCTTGGCACCGACCAGCGGCACCGAATACGGCAGACCCCAGGCATTGACATGGAACATCGGCACCACCGGCAGGATCACGTCCTGCGCCGAGCATCCGAGCGCATCCGGCAACGCGGACGCGTACGAATGCAGCACCGTGGAGCGATGCGAATACAGCGCGCCCTTCGGGTTGCCGGTCGTGCCCGACGTGTAGCAGAGACCGGCGGCGGTGTTCTCGTCGAACTGCGGCCACGTGTACTCGGCACTCTGCGCATCGAGCAGCTCTTCGTAGCAGAGCATCGGCACGCTGGAGGCCGGCATATGCGCGCGATCGGTCATCGCCACCCAACCCTTCACGTTCGGGCAATGCGCGGCAATGCCTTCAACCAGCGGTACGAACGTCAGATCGAAGAAGACGTACTGATCGTCGGCGTGGTTGACGATGTAGGCGATCTGGTCGGGAAACAACCGCGGGTTGATGGTGTGGCACACCGACCCCGAACCGGACACGCCGTAGTAGATCTCGAGATGACGATAGCCATTCCAGGCCAGCGTCCCAATGCGTTCGCCGGGCTGCACGCCCAGCGCGGCCAGCGCATTTGCCAGCTGCTTCGAGCGGTCTCGCACTTGCCGGTACGTGGTGCGATGGATATCGCCCTCAACCCGGCGCGACACGACCTCGGTCGAACCGGAATTCCGCGCGGCGTGTTCGATGATGGTCGAGATGAGCAAGGGTGCGCTCATCATTTGTCCCATCAGGGCCATGGTGTCTCCTAGAAAAACTGAACAACCGTTCTATTTTTTGGCCGATTGTTCCCGTGATCGTCTGACGCGTCAACGGGATGTTGTTGTGCGCTGCGGCATCGGCCCCCACGTTTACCCGGCCATCTAAAAAATCCTGCGAACCCTTATGGTGCAACGGTTGGCAGGCTGCAGCTTTTTTTACTCGCAAGTACAATACGCGATAGTCTTGTTGCATCTCAACATGGCGTTTTCCCCTACGCAGCGCGTGGTCCAACGCCCCGCGCAGCACACAAAATTTGAGGGTTCGGCACTGTTTTTGCGCCGTTTCCTGTGCTAATCAGCCGCCTCGACCTATGCCCCCCTCCACTGCCGCCCAACCTGACGATTCCCTTGCGAGCCCCTTCGACTGGGCCGGCCGGCCGCCCGCCACGCCCGGCTTTTCCGCACTGGGCGAGCGCTTCCTGACGCGCCTGCGGCCCATGCCCATGCCGACGGGAAGCGCGCCGTATCTGGTCGGCTTTTCGCCCGAAGCAGCAGCTTCGCTAGGCATTGCGCGCGCGGAACTCGATACGCCTGCCGGCCTGGATGCGTTTACCGGCAACGCCGTCCCCGCCTGGAGCACGCCCCTCGCTACCGTCTATTCAGGCCATCAGTTCGGGGTGTGGGCAGGCCAGTTGGGCGACGGGCGCGCGCTGCTGCTGGCAGAACTCCAGACGACAGATGGGCCTTGCGAAATCCAGCTCAAGGGCGCAGGCCGGACGCCGTATTCGCGGATGGGCGACGGACGTGCCGTCCTGCGCTCGTCCATCCGCGAATTCCTCTGTTCCGAAGCGATGGCGGGTCTGGGAATCCCGACCACGCGTGCACTGTGCGTCACCGGCAGCGACGCGCCGGTGCGTCGTGAAGAGATCGAAACCGCCGCCGTGGTGACGCGGCTTGCCCCATCCTTCGTGCGTTTCGGTCACTTCGAACATTTCTCCGCCAGCGAGCAGTTGCCCCAGTTGCGCGCGCTGGCCGACTACGTCATCGACCGCTTCTATCCCGCCTGCCGCAGCGAGGTGCAGCCTTATCTCGCGCTGCTGCGCGAGGTGGCCCGCCGCACGGCAGAACTCATGGCCGACTGGCAGGCCGTCGGCTTCTGCCACGGCGTGATGAACACCGACAACATGTCGATCCTCGGCCTCACGCTCGACTACGGCCCGTTCGGCTTCCTCGATGGCTTCAACGCCAACCACATCTGCAACCACTCGGACACCAGCGGTCGTTACGCCTACGCCCAGCAGCCGCAGATGGGCTACTGGAATCTGTTCTGCCTGGCGCAGGCCCTGCTGCCGCTGTTTGGCGACGATCCGGGCGCCTTTATCGATCTGAGCGACGAAGCCCAGGCGCAGCCCGCCATCGACGCCGCACAAGACACCCTGCTGACGTACCGCGATGCCTACGGTGCCGCCTTCTACGCGCGCTACCGGGCCAAGCTGGGGCTGACCACCGCGCGGGACGAGGACGAAACCCTCTTCGGTGACCTCTTCAAGCTGCTGCACGCCCAGCGCACCGACTACACGCTCTTCTTCCGCCACCTGGCCGAGGTGCGTCGCGACGATACGCCTGCTGCGGCACAAGCGCGCACCGTCCGCGACTTCTTCTTCGACCGCGCCGCCGCCGACGTCTGGCTGAGCGCCTACCGCCAGCGCCTCCAGGCCGAACCGCAACCGGACGACGCGCGCGCTGCCGCCATGTCCCGGGTGAACCCGAAATATGTGCTGCGCAACCACCTGGCGGAAATCGCCATCCGGCGCGCGAGGGAGAAGGACTTTTCCGAGGTCGAAAACCTGCGGGCCGTGCTGGCCCGCCCGTTTGACGAGCACGCTGGCTTTGAGCATTACGCGCAACCGGCGCCCGATTGGGCGGCGTCGCTCGAAGTGAGCTGCTCGTCGTAACCGCCCAGTCGATGCCGTGCGCTCATCCGCGCCTGTCAGGATCCACACCCCGGCACGACCAACACAGACCGGCGCCCACGAGGCCGCCGGTGATACCAACCAGGAGTCTCATCACCATGACCGTCAAGAAAACCGACGCCGAGTGGCGCGACCAACTCTCCGACATCGAATACCGCGTCACCCGCGAAGCCGCCACCGAACGCCCCTTTACCGGCAAGTACTGGGATCACTGGGATCGCGGTATCTACAACTGCGTCTGCTGCGGCACGCCGCTGTTTGAATCGTCGACCAAGTTCGACGCCGGTTGCGGCTGGCCGAGCTATTTCCAGCCGATCAATGGCGAGGTGATCGCCGAAAAGACCGACTACTCGCACGGCATGGTGCGCATCGAGGTGCAGTGCAAAAACTGCGGCGCGCACCTGGGTCACGTCTTCGAAGATGGCCCCGCTCCGACCGGCCTGCGGTATTGCATCAACTCGGCTGCGCTAAAATTCGGCGATTGATCCTCCGCATAGGCCCGCACAAGCGCGTTCCCGCATGAAATTCCTGTTCGATCTGTTCCCGGTCATCCTGTTCTTTGCTGCCTTCAAGGTGGCCGGCATTTACGTGGCGACCACCGTCGCGATGGTCGCCACCGTGCTGCAGATCGCCTGGGTGTGGTTCCGGCACCGCAAGGTCGACGCCATGCAGTGGCTGTCGCTGCTCATCATCGGTGTGTTTGGCGGCGCGACGCTCATCTTCCACAACGAAACCTTCATCAAGTGGAAGCCGACAGTGCTGTACTGGCTGTTCGGCGTGGTGCTGCTGGGCAGCGTGGTGTTCGTTCGCAAGAACCTCATCCGCGCCATGATGGAGCAGCAGGTTTCGCTGCCCGATCCGCTCTGGGCCCGTCTGAACCTGGTGTGGGCGGCATTCTTCCTCGCCATGGGCGGCCTGAACCTGTACGTGGCGTATCACTTCGACACGGACGTCTGGGTCAACTTCAAGCTGTTCGGCTCGATGGGCCTGATGGTGATGTTCATCATCGTGCAGAGCATCTGGCTGGCGCGCCACATGCAGGAACGTCCGGCCAATGCTGCCAATGACTCCAACGCTCAGGAAGACCGCTGATGGCCGCTGACCCGCGCGAAATCGAACGCCTGCTGCGCGAGGCCTTCCAGCCCACCCACCTTGTCGTCGAGGACGACAGCGCCAAGCACGCCGGGCACGCTGGCGCTGCGTCCGGCGGGGGGCACTACAACGTCGATATTGTCAGTACGGCCTTTGCCGGCAAGAACCGTTTGGCGCGTCATCGCATGGTGTATGATGCGCTGCGCACGCTGTGGCCCGCAGCCATTCATGCCCTGGCGATCCGCGCGGTCACTCCCGAAGAAAACACGTAAGCGCCTTCCTCGCTCACTCGTCCTTCCCTCGAACGCAATCCCATGAAGATTTCCAGCCTCACCGCCAGCCTGCTGGCTGTTGCCCTTGCTGCGACCGCCGCACCGGCCCTGGCCCAGAACGCCGCCGTAGTCAACGGCAAAGCCATCCCGAGCGCCAAGGTGGACGCGCTGATCAAGAAGTCGGGCCAGCCCGAATCGCCGGAGCTGCGCAACCGCGCCCGCGACATGCTGATCGACCGCGAGTTGATCGAACAGGACGCCACCAAGCGCGGCCTGCTCGAACGCGATGACGTGCAGGAACAGCTCGCACAGGCCCGCCTGAACGTCCTGGTGGCCGCCGAGTTCGAGGACTACGTCAAGAACAGCCCCGCCACCGAAGACGAACTGCACAAGCAGTACGACAAGATCAAGTCGCAGTTCGGCAACGGCAAGGAATATCACGCCCACCACATCCTGGTGGACAAGGAAGCCGACGCGAAGGCCATCATCGCCAAGCTGAAGGCCGGCGCCAAGTTTGAAGACATCGCCAAGGCGCAATCGAAGGACAAGGGATCGGGCGCCAATGGCGGTGATCTGGACTGGGCCAACCCGAGCACCTACGTGCCGGAATTCTCGGCGGCGCTTACCGCGCTAAAAAAGGGTGAAATCACCCAGACGCCGGTCAAGACGCAGTTCGGCTGGCACGTGATCCGCCTGGACGACACGCGCGATGCGAAGATCCCGTCGTACGAAGACGTCAAGCCGCAACTGCTCGAGATGATGATGGGCGATCAGAACTGGCAGCGTGCCAAGTTCCAGGCCATGCTGAAGGACCTGCGCGAAAAGGCGAAGATCCAGTAAGCATCGGCCCGCTGGGGCAGTCAAGAAAAGGGGCCGTGTGCCCCTTTTTGATTTCATGACCTGGCGCACGCTGCGCCTCGCCGGACGTTTTGGCGCAGCCACGCCCCGTTTGAAGCGTTTGCTGAAAAGCAGCGTCATTTGTCTCATAATGTGCGGCCACGTGCGCCGGCGTTGCACTGCTTCGGTGCGCCCAAGAACGTCTGAAATCCAACCACGCCGGCCCGGGCCTACCCCGCCCGCGGCTCGAGCGAAACCACCCAAAAGGAAACAGGAGATCCTTATGTCCAGCTTCAAGAACGCTTTCCGTATTGCCGCGCTCGCTGCCATTCCGGTGGCGCTGTTGCAGGCCACGCCAGCGCTTGCACAGGCCACGAAGTCGGTCGAAGTGCTGGCCATCGTTGAGCACCCCGCGCTCGACGCCATCCGCGATGGCGCCAAGGAACAGCTCAAGGCCGAAGGCTTTGACGCAGGCAAGAACCTGAAGTGGGAATACCAGAGCGCCCAAGGCAGCCCCGCCACGGCCGCGCAGATCGCCCGCAAGTTCATCGGCGACAAGCCGGACGCCATCATCGCGATCGCCACCCCGTCGGCGCAGGCTGTCGTGGCTGCCACCAAGACGATCCCGGTGGTGTACTCGGGCGTGACCGATCCGGTTGCCGCGCAACTGGTCAAGAGCTGGGCGCCGACCGGCACCAACGTGACGGGCGTATCCGACAAACTGCCGCTGGACAAGCAGATTGCGCTGATCAAGCGTGTGGTGCCGAATGCCAAGCGCGTGGGCATGGTTTACAACCCGGGCGAAGCCAACTCCGTGGTGGTCGTCAACGAGCTGAAGAAGCTGCTGCCGGCGCAGGGCATGACGCTGGTGGAATCAGCTGCACCGCGTACCGTGGACATCGCGCCGGCGGCCAAGAACCTGATCGGCAAGGTCGACGTGATCTACACGAACACCGACAACAACGTGGTGTCGGCGTACGAATCGCTGGTGAAGGTGGCCAACGAAGCGAAGATTCCGCTGGTTGCCGGCGACACTGACAGCGTGAAGCGTGGCGCCATCGCTGCGCTGGGCATCAACTACTACAAGCTGGGCCAGCAGACCGGCAAGGTCGTCGCCCGCATCCTGAAGGGTGAGAAGCCGGGTGCGATTGCGTCGGCCGGCAGCTCCGACCTGGAACTGTTCGTGAACGAAGGCGCGGCCAAGAAGCAAGGTGCGACCCTGTCGGCGGACCTGCTGAAGGACGCCAAGGAAGTCATCAAGTAACTCGCAAGGCGCCGGGTCGGCTTCCGCCTGACGGAGCCGGCCTGGCGCGGGTCTGGCAGCCCGAGCCCCAACGCGGCTATCCGCCGCATAATGGCCGGGCGCTTACGCTGCTACCCACAAGCGTCCCCGTTCATTGCACACAGGCCGGTGCCCAACCATCGCGCCCTACTCTGTCATGTCACTGTTTTCATTGCTCGGCGCCCTGGAGATCGGTCTGATCTTCAGTCTCGTGGCGCTTGGGGTGCTGATTTCCTTCCGCATCCTCAACTTCCCTGACCTCACTGTTGACGGCAGCTTCCCAATGGGCGGCGCAGTCGCAGCCACGTTGATCGCGGGCGGACACGATCCGTTCATGGCGACGCTGGGTGGCACGCTGGCCGGCGCAGTTGCCGGCTTCATTACGGGCTGGCTGAACGTGCGCCTGAAGATCATGGATCTGCTCGCCAGTATCCTGATGATGATCGCGCTGTACTCGGTCAACCTGCGCATCATGGGCAAGCCGAACGTGCCGCTCATCACCGAGCCGACCGTCTTCTCGCTGCTGCAGCCGGATTGGATGCCCGACTACGTGTTCCGCCCCGTGCTGCTGGCCGTCGTGGTGGTAGTGGTCAAGCTGCTGGTGGACTGGTTCTTCTCCACGCAGATCGGCCTGTCGCTGCGCGCCACTGGCGCGAACCCGCGCATGGCGCGTGCACAGGGCATCGCCACCGGCGCGGCGACGCTGGCCGGCATGGCGCTCTCCAATGCACTGGTGGCGCTTGCCGGCGCGCTATATGCACAGACGCAAGGCGGCGCTGATGTATCGATGGGCATCGGCACCATCGTCATTGGCCTGGCCGCCGTCATCATCGGCGAGACCGTGCTGCCGGCCCGCCGCCTGGTGCTGACCACGCTGGCCGTGGTGGTCGGCGCGATCCTGTATCGCTTCTTCATCGCCCTTGCGCTCAACAGCGATTTCATCGGCCTGCAGGCGCAGGATCTGAACATGGTGACCGCTGCGCTGGTGGTGATCGCCCTGGTGCTGCCCGGCATGCGTCGCAAGGTGTTCGGCAAGCTGGCCAAGACCGGTACCAAGGGGAACTGACATGCTGAGCGCACAAGGACTCACCCTCACCTTCAACCCCGGCACGCCCATCGAGACGCGCGCGCTGCGCGGCTTGTCGCTGGAGATTCCGTCAGGCCAGTTCGTGGCCGTGATCGGCTCGAACGGTGCCGGCAAGTCGACGTTCCTGAACTCCATCAGCGGCGACCAACTGGTCGACTCCGGCCGCATCACCATCGACGGTGTCGATGTCACGCGCAAAACCGCCTGGCAGCGCGCCAACATGGTCGCCCGCGTGTTCCAGGACCCGATGGCCGGCACCTGCGAAAACCTGACCATCGAAGAGAACATGTCGTTGGCCATGTGCCGCGGGCAGCGTCGCGGTTTCTCGTTCGCCACCAACCGCAAGTGGCGTGAGATCTTCCGCGAGCAACTGCGCCGGCTGGACTTGGGCCTGGAAAACCGCCTGACCGATCGCATCGGCCTGCTCTCGGGCGGCCAGCGCCAGGCCGTGAGTCTGTTGATGGCCTCGCTGCAGCCCTCGCGCATCCTGCTGCTGGACGAGCACACCGCCGCGCTGGACCCGAAAACGGCCGCCTTCGTGCTGGAGCTGACCGCCAAGATCGTCTCGGAGAGCAAGCTGACGACGATGATGGTGACGCACTCCATGCGCCAGGCGCTCGACTACGGCGATCGCACGGTGATGCTGCACCAGGGCAACGTGATCCTCGACGTGCAAGGCGAGGAACGCCGCGGCCTGGACGTGCCGCACCTGCTGCAGAAGTTCGAGGAAACGCGCGGCGCCAAGGTGGACGACGACGCGCTGTTGCTGGGCTGATCCCGTTCCTGGGCGTCAACACGACGCTCAGGGCACATCACACACAGACCGGGCTCCCTTAGCGGAGCCCGCGACATTTCCGCTCCATGACCAAGGCCCACCGCCCTGCCATCAGCATCGCGCCCGATCAGCATGCGGACGACTCATCAGCGCTGACAAAAGGCCAGAAAGCATTCAACGCGCTGATCAAGCAGATCGAGAATCGGCGCAAGCGGCTGGCGGATTGGGAGACGTCCACCGTTCAGTTCCAGAGCCGATATGCCGGCGAGTTCCTGCCGCTGGAGCGCAGCCGCATCGCATTGCAAATCCGCTTTGTGCGCAGCCTGGACCAGATCTACGAGCACGAGGCCTTCACCAAGGCCGAGCGCCGCAAGATATCCGCCCTCATCATCGATCTGACACGCGATCTGATCGATGAAGACACAAGCCTGAAGGCGCTTTACAACAAGTACAGCGGCACGGACTTCGACCGGGAAGCCGCGCTGCAAGCTGCAGAGATGAAGGCAAGGCTGAAGGCCGCCCTCGGCGTCGACCTGGGCGACGACGCGGATGTCCATTCAGAGGAAGCGCTACTGCAACGCGCCCGCGCGCACATCGAGCAACGCGCCGCGAAAAAGGCCGCCGCCGCAACCAGGCGTGAAGCCCGCCGGGCCGCGCGAAAGAAATCTCCGAAGCAACTTGCGGCAGAAGCGCGGGAGGAAGACGAACAGGCGCAGATCAGCATCTCCATCCGCGAGGTCTATCGCAAGCTCGCCAGCGCCCTGCACCCCGACCGAGAGAGCGGTCCGCAGGAGCGCGACCGGAAGACGCGGCTCATGCAGCGCGTCAACGAGGCTTACGACAAGAACAACCTGCTGCAACTGCTGGAGTTGCAACTTGAGCTGGAGCACATCGACCAGCGCTCGATCAACCAGATCAGCGAAACGCGGCTGACGCATTACAACCAGATCCTGAAAGACCAGGTGCGCGAGCTGGACCGGCAAATCCATCGTGTCGAGACGACGTTTCGGTACACATACGGGTATCAGCGGTTCGGGGCACTTCCGCCGGACGCCATCTTGCAAAAGCTCGATATCGACATCGCAGCGCTGCGCCAACACGTCCGCAATATCGAGCAGGACCTTGCCGCCTTTGACGATTTCAAAGACGTGCGGCGCATGCTGAAATCCCGCCCAGTGCTCGACTGATGGCCTGTTGAGCTGCGCACCGATCCAACAGAACGGGCACCCGAAGGTGCCCGTGTTCTTTACAGCGATCGTTCGATTGGCCGATCAGAAGCGGTGCTGCAGGCCCATCGTCACGCCAACCTGGTTGTTGGCGTAGCCGATCACGTCGCGCGACAGGCTCACGTTCTGGCCGTTCTTGGCCTTGGCATAACCGGCAGACAGATACGCCGTCGTGCGCTTGGACAGTGCGTACTGGCCGCGCACGGAGAACAGGATCGGATCGGCATCCGTGCCGTCCTTGATGTTCTGCTTGTACACCGCGCCGTACAGTGTGAAAGCCGGCGTCACGTCATAGCTGGCACCCGCCCAGTACATGTCGCTGCGCAGGCTGGCAGCGGCCGTGGTAAAGGCGCGCTTGTAGTTGCGGTAGCCCGCAAACAGCTTCAGTGCACCGAAATCGTAGCTGGCACCGGCATGGATGCCCTGGATGTAATCGGTCGTGTCTGCCGGCGTGGTGCTGGTGCCCGCCCCGTTCTGGCGATCCCACGTGACTGCGGCCGAGAAGCCGCCCACGCTGTAGCCGACCCCAAGGTCGTACTTCGAGCTGCTCTTGAAGTTGCCGGCCGCCTCGCCAAAGCCCACGGTGGCACCCAGCTTCAGACCGCCAAACTTGCCGTCATAGCGCACAGCGTTGGAGGCGCGCGAGAACAGGCCGTCCTTGCGATCGCCCGTGGCCGTGGACGACGTTGCCCACGAGTAGTTCGGCGCGTAGCCCATCGGGTCGTACGGCAGCATGAAGTCGTACGTGGTCGTGAAGGTGCGACCTGCCACCACTTGCCCGAAGCCGCCCGCCAGACCAACCACCGCGCGGCGGTCGAACAGCGTGTTGTCGGTGTCGAGCTTGCCGGTGTCGATGGCGATGCCGCTTTCCAGGTTGAACACGGCCTTCAGGCCGCCGCCCAGGTCTTCCGTGCCGCGCATGCCCCAGCGCGACGTGTTCTTGCCCCCCGAGACGAGGCGCGTGGCGCTGCCGCCGTTCGGGCCGGCGTGGTTCACGTACTCGATACCCGAATCCATGATCCCGTACAGGGTCACGTTGGAGGATTGTGCGGCGGCCGTGCCGGCCGTGGTGGCGGTGGCAAGCGCAACCACGGCCAGCGCCATCGAAGTCTTGTTCATCAGGTCTCCCTTATTCGTTGTCCTTGCGCAAGAGCCCCGGTCACAGGGGCTTTGGGCGGGACGGATCGTATGAGGGGCGCACTTTCAGTTCACTTTCGATTGGCGGGAAATTGCCGGTGTGTGTCGCGGTGTTCTCGGGGGTTTCCCTAGCTTCAAAACATGCGGCGATGTCTGTATTCCTCTGCGGCTGATTGAGAGACGTCCGATATGCGCATCCTGTTGGTGGAAGACAACCTGAAGCTGGCCAGCACGCTGGAAGAAGCCCTCGGCCAGGCCGGCTTCACGGTCGATTGCGTGCATGACGGCCACGCGGCCGACTTGCTGCTCACCACGCAGGACTACGCCCTGGCCATTCTCGACATTGGCCTGCCGCGCCTGGACGGACTGGAAGTGCTGCGCCGCCTGCGCGCCCGCAAGAACCCGCTGCCCGTGATGATCCTGACCGCACATGGCGCCGTGGAAGAACGCGTGCGCGGCCTGAACCTCGGGGCTGACGATTACCTTGCGAAACCGTTCGACCTGACCGAAGTGGAGGCCCGCGCCCGGGCGCTCATCCGCCGCAGCCACGGGCACGAGAGCACGCAGCTGCAATGCGGCCCGCTGCACTACGACGGCATCAGCGGGGCCTTCACGCTTCATGGCGAACTGCTCGCCCTCACCGGCCGCGAGCGCGCCGTGCTGGAGGTGCTGATGCTGCGCGATGGCCGCGCTGTCAACAAGGCCGCCATCTCGGAAAAGATCTTCAGCATCAACGAATCGGTCAACGCCGATGCCATCGAGATCTACGTGCACCGCCTGCGCAAAAAACTCGACGGCAGCGGCGTGGCCATCGTCATGCTGCGCGGTCTCGGCTATCTGCTGGAAGCCACGCCCAGCACGACCGCGACCGCAGGCCGATGAGCCCGCCCACCCTGCGCCGACAGCTTTCGTTCTGGCTGCTGCTGCCGCTCATGGGGCTGCTCGCGCTCGACGCGTGGCTTACGTACGCGCGGGCCATGACGGCTGCAAACGCCGCGTTCGACCGTACGCTCGAAGCGTCGCTCAAGGCCATGCGTGAGGGCGTGCGCCTTCGCGACAAGCAGTTCGCCATCGACCTGCCCTACCTCGCGCTGGACGTTCTGCAATCGGAAACCGGCAGCAGCGTCTTCTATCGCCTGACTGATGCCAACGGCAAGACGCTGACCGGTTATGACGATCTGCCCATGCCGACCGGGCGGCGGCCGGCGCCCTATCGCTCCGTCTTTTACGACAGCGAATTCCAGGGCATGCCCGTGCGCCTGGCTGCGCAAGCCGTGCCCGTACGCGACGCCCAGTCTGCCCAGATCCAGCTCGTGTGGCTGTTGGTGGGTGAGACCTTGGAGCCGCGCGAGGCGCTGGCGCACGAGATCCTGGCGGGCTCCCTCCAGCAAGAGGGCCTGCTCGTGGTGCTGGCGGTCGGCATTGTCTGGCTGGGTATCAGGCGGGGTCTGCGACCACTGCGCCAACTGAGCGAGACCGTTACCGGACGCGGTACCGATGAGCTTGCCCCGCTACCGCAGCAAGGCTTACCGGCGGAAGTGGCTCCGCTGGTCGAGGCCATCAATCAATATGTGGCGCGCCTGCTGCGCATGGTGCAAGCCCGCAAGCGCTTCTTTGCCGATGCCGCACATCAATTGAAGACGCCGCTGGCCGTGATCCAGGCGCAGTCCGAACTCGCGCTGCGCGAGCCCGATGGAGAACGCATCCGCCGCCACCTTGAGCCGCTGCACGGCACCGTGCGCCAGGCCGCGCGGGGCGTGCAGCAACTGCTGTCGCTCTCGCGCCTGGAGACCGACAGCGGCTACGCACCGCAGCTCCAGCCGCTGCGCCTGGACACACTGGCCGGCGATGTCGCGCTGGAACTGGCGCCCGTTGCGCGCCGATCCGGCGTCGACCTCGGCTTTGAAGGCGAACCCGTGACGATCGCGGGCGAATCCCAATGGCTGCAGGAGCTGATCAGCAACCTGCTCGACAACGCCATCCTCTACGCCGGAAACGGCGCGCGCGTCACGCTGCGGGTCAAGCGGCAGGCGATGGCGATGCTCGGCGAGCAGGCCGTGCTGCAAGTGGAAGACGATGGCCCCGGCATTGCCGTGCCCGAGCGCGATGCTGTGTTCGGCCGTTTCTATCGCGGTGCCGCATCGGAAGGCCACGACGGCAGCGGGCTGGGGCTGGCGATCGTCCGCGAGATCGCTCGCCTGCACGGCGGCACGGTCGCGCTGTCTGAAACACCCGGTGGGGGCCTGACCGTGAGCGTCTACCTGGCCCTGGCGTTGGCTGAGGACACGCCCGCCTGAACGCGGGTTGCTGCACGACAACATCGTCTTCCTAGCGCTCCACACACCTGCCCAACGCCGTGCACCATTTGCGTGACGACGCGGCGCACCAATTCCACGCGCCCTGACCCGGCCCGCTGTTCCGCCAAAATTGGTTCCATCCGCGCGCTGTTATGCCCGCCGCACGTGGGCTGGCGCACGACCTAAACTCAAACACATCGCAACCACCACACGATCGGCCGCCGAGCTTGCTCGGGCAAGGCATCCGGGGTTTTCCCTATTGTGGTGCCGCGGCCCGCACGCCCGTAGGCCGCGCCTGAGGTGTCGCTAAAAATGGCTCCATCAAATAACCAGGATTGGGTCCACTTTGCAGAACAATGAGCCGCTATAGTCCATCAACAATTCGTCACAACACGGCATGTTGACCGACCCGAAAGGATCGGAGAACGGCAGGAGGCAGCAATGAAGACCGACGACGTGATCGTCAGCTTTCGCGGTGTACGCAAGACGTATGACGGCGAGACCCTCGTGGTCAAGCATCTGGACCTGGACATCTACCAGGGCGAATTCCTGACCCTGCTGGGCCCCTCCGGGTCGGGCAAGACCACGTGCCTGATGATGCTGGCCGGGTTCGAATTCCCGACCGGCGGTGAGATCCGCCTGGAAGGCGCGCTGCTCAACAATGTGCCGCCGCACAAGCGCAACATCGGCATGGTGTTCCAGAACTACGCGCTGTTTCCGCACCTGACGGTCGCGCAAAACGTGGAATACCCGCTGACGGTGCGCAAGATTCCCGCCAGCGAGCGTGCAGACCGCGTGCACAAGGCCCTGCAGATGGTCCGCATGGAAGGCTTTGCCAAGCGCTACCCCGCGCAGCTCTCGGGCGGCCAGCAGCAGCGTATTGCGCTGGCCCGCGCGCTGGTGTTCGAGCCCAAGCTCGTGCTGATGGACGAACCGCTGGGCGCACTCGACAAGCAACTGCGCGAACACATGCAGTACGAGCTGAAATCGCTGCACGAAAAGCTCGGCGTGACCTTCGTCTACGTGACGCACGACCAGGGCGAGGCACTCACCATGTCCGACCGCGTGGCCGTGTTCGACAAAGGCATCGTGCAGCAGCTCGACACCGTGGACAGCCTCTACGAACGCCCCTGCAACGAGTTCGTCGCCAACTTCATCGGCGACAGCAACACGCTGCGCGGCACCGTCACCCGCGTCGACGGCGACTACTGCGAACTGCAGCTCAACGACGGCGCCCGCATCATGGGCCGCAACATCGCCGGCGCCAACGTGGGGGCCACCGCCACCGGCTGCATCCGCCCCGAGCGCATGCGCCTGGCCGAGGGTGCCTCCGCTGCCGGCAACGCCATCACGGGGCAGACGCGGGGCCTCGTCTACTTTGGCGACCACGTGCGCATGCGCTGTGCCCTGCCCGATCAACCCGAATGTTTCGTGAAGGTGCCGCTGGGCACGCGCGCGCTCGAAGGCTTCGCACCCGGCGCACCGATCCAGCTTGAGTTCGCACCCGAACACCTGCGCGTTTTTGCATGACGCACGCGGGCAACCCTGCCCGCATGCCACGACCACACGTTGTACCCACACGCCAATAAGAGGAGCCAGGAATGAAACACATCACAAAGACGCGTCTGTCCGTGCTTGCCGGTGCGTTCGCCATTGCATTCGGCGCGCACGCATCGGAAATCACCGTCGTCAACTTCGGCGGCGCCAATGGCGACGCGCAGAAGGCGGCCTTCAACAAGCCGTTCGAGGCGCAGACCGGCAACAAGGTCACCGTGGTCGAGTACAACGGCGAGCAGGCCAAGATCAAGGCCATGGTCGAAGCCAAGCACGTCAACTGGGACGTGGTGGAAGTGGAATCGGGCGACATCGGCCGCGGCTGCGATGAAGGCCTGTTCGAGAAGCTCGACTGGAGCAAGATCGCCAAGAAGACCGATCTGATCCCCGAGTCGCCGAGCACCTGCGGCGTGGGCTTCTTCGTGTGGTCGACCGCGATGGCGTACAACGCCGACAAGCTCAAGACCGCCCCGACCGGCTGGGCCGATTTCTGGGACGTGAAGAAATTCCCGGGCAAGCGCGGCATGCGCAAGGGTGCGCGCGGCAACCTGGAATTCGCGCTGATGGCCGACGGCGTGCCCGTCAAGGACGTGTACAAGGTGCTGGCCACCAAGGACGGCCAGAACCGCGCGTTCAAGAAGCTCGACCAGCTCAAGCCGAACATCCAGTGGTGGGAAGCCGGCGCGCAGCCGCCGCAATTCCTGGTGGCGGGTGACGTGGTGATGTCCACCGCCTTCAACGGCCGCATCGACGCAGCCCAGCGCGAAGGCAAGAACCTGAAGGTGGTCTGGAACGGCAGCATCTACGACCTGGACTACTGGGCCATCCCCAAGGGCACGCCGAACAAGGCGCTGGCCGAGCAGTACATCGCCTACACGCTGTCGCAAAAGCCGCAGCAGGAGTACGCCAAGCACATCGCCTACGGCCCGGCCAACGTAGCGGCCATCAAGGCGCTGGACGCCAAGACGCAGGCGAACATGCCGAACTCGCCGGAGAACGCCAAGAACGCCGTGCTGCAGAACCTGCAGTTCTGGACCGACCACGGCGACGAACTGGAACAGCGCTTCGCCTCGTGGGCGTCGAAGTAACCGCATAGCGGTGTAACGCAGTGACCGCGCGGTGCCCTGCCGGCTTGGCAAGGCAACCGCGCGGACGAATTCCCGTAGCGATGGCGAGGCAGCATTGAACACCATGACGATCGCGGCTGAATCGGTTCCTGATTCGACGGCCAAACTCAAACGCGAATTGAAGAGCGCTGAGGCGCGCAGGCGTGCCATGGCCCTGGCGCTGGTGGCGCCGCTCGCCATCTTCCTGCTGCTCATCTTTGTCGTGCCGATCGGCGCCCTGCTCACGCGCGCCGTGCAGAACCCCGAGGTGGCCGACGCGCTGCCCAAGACGGTCATCGCCCTGAAGGACTGGGACCGCAAGAGCCCGCCGGCCGACGCCGCCTACGCCGCGCTCGCCGCAGACCTCACCATCGTGAGCGAAGGCGAAGCGATGGGCGCACTGGCCCGCCGCCTCAACACTGAAATCCCGGGCTTCCGCTCGCTGGTTGCCAAGACCGCTCGCGCGATGCCGCTGGCCGATGACCAGGGCAAGGCACTGACGCTGACGCCCGGCCAGACCCGCGCCAAGCTGCTCGAACTCGACGAGCGCTGGGGCGATGTCACGTATTGGCAGGCCATTGCCAAGAACAGCAGCCGCACGTCGCCGTTCTACCTGCTGGCCGCGCTGGACCACCGGCAAGATGCCTTCGGCCATATCGAAGCGACCGACCCCGACGAGCAGATCTACGTGACGGTGTTCATCCGCACCTTCGTCATCAGCGCGATGGTGACGCTGTTCGCCCTGCTGCTGGGCTATCCACTCTCGTACTGGATTGCCTCGCTGCCGGAGCGCCGCGCCAACCTCGTCATGGTGATGGTGCTGATCCCGTTCTGGACGTCCATCCTCGTGCGCGTGGCGGCGTGGATCGTGCTACTGCAGACCGAAGGCCTGATCAACCACGGGCTGATGGACCTCGGCATCATCAAGGAGCCGCTGGCGCTGCTGTTCAACCGCGTGGGCGTGTACATCTCGATGACGCACATCCTGCTGCCGTTCATGATCCTGCCGCTGTACAGCGTGATGAAGTCGATCCCGCCCACGTACCAGCGCGCGGCCGTGTCGCTGGGCAGCCATCCGTTTGCCGCGTTCTGGCGCGTGTATGTGCCGCAGACGTATCCGGGCATCGGCGCCGGCGCGCTGCTGGTGTTCATCCTGGCCCTCGGTTACTACATCACCCCCGCGCTGCTGGGCGGGCCGAACGACCAGATGGTCAGCTACTACGTGGCCTACTTCACCAACGTCACGATCAACTGGGGCATGGCGTGCGCGCTGGGTGCGCTGCTGTTGCTGGCGACGCTGGTGCTGTACGCCGTGTATGGACGCTTCACGCGGCCCAAGGTCCGCGTTGGTTGAACGGAGCCCATCGACAATGAAACTCGCCAAACCGATGTTCGCCCCGCACACCTCGCTCGTCGAGCGCATGTGGTACTTCGCGCTGCGCGGCCTGGCCGTGCTCACGCTGCTCTACCTCGTGCTGCCGGTGCTGGTGATCGTGCCGCTGTCGTTCTCGTCGAGCACGTTCCTCTCGTATCCGATTCCGAGCTATTCGCTGCGCTGGTACCAGAACCTCGTCACGTCTGACGAATGGCGCATGGCGGCCAAGAACAGCTTCATCGTCGCCCCCGCCGCCACGATCGTCGCAACAGCGCTCGGCACCCTGGCCGCCATCGGGCTGAACAAGGCGGACTTCCGCGGCAAGGGCCTGCTGATGGCGGTGCTGGTGTCGCCGATGATCGTGCCGGTGGTGGTGGTCGGCGTGGGCATGTACCTGTTCTTCGCGCCGCTGGGGCTGGCCAACACGTATATCGGGCTGATCCTCGCGCATGCGGCGCTGGGCGTGCCGTTTGTGGTGACGACCGTGCTGGCGACGCTGCAGGGCTTCAATCACAACCTCGTGCGGGCGAGCCTGTCGCTGGGTGCCAACCCAGTTATGACGTTCTTCCGCATCACCTTGCCCGTCATCGCACCGGGCGTGATTTCCGGCGCGCTGTTTGCGTTTGCCACGTCGTTCGATGAGGTGGTGGTGACGCTCTTCCTGGCGGGGGCCGATCAGGTGACGCTGCCGCGCCAGATGTTCACGGGCATCCGCGAGAACATCTCGCCGACGATTGCAGCGCTGGCGACGATTCTGATTGTGTTCTCGACGGGGCTGCTGTTGACGTTTGAGTGGTTGCGGGGGCGGGCTGCGGCTAAGGCGGTGGCGTAAGGGTTTTTGGTTTTGGTTGTTTGGGCTTTTGGTTTGGATTGTTTCTTGTGGTCCATCCCTTGTTTCATCCCCTGCCGGGGCTGACTCACTTTCTTTGTCTTGCCAAAGAAAGTAAGCAAAGAAAGGCGCGCCCGATGCGGCGAACCCCTCCTTGAATTTATGTCGCAAGGAGGGGAAGGGAAAAACTCGCTTCGCTCAGACAGTTTCCCTTCCTTTTTCCTCCTTGCAACAGAAATTCAAGGCGCCGCATAGGGCAGGAAAGTCAAAGGCCAAACCATCGATCACCCGTGCAGCAGGCACCAACAGCACAACGCGAAGCAAGGCGAGCAACACCAGCAAAAATAACTACCACCCAGGCCAGCACACCGTCGGTGTGGCCTTTGACGTTCCTGCCCTAGATGGCGCCTTGGATTTTTGTTGCGGGGAGGAAAAAGGAAGGAGCCTTGTCTGAGCGCAGCGAGTTTGGCTCCTTCCCCTCCCC